>CALLPN010000003.1 GCA_938015435.1 uncultured Saprospiraceae bacterium | reverse complement strand
TGTACCACACATCGCGATACATGCATTATCAACCATATCTCTAACTTGTACATCGTATGATCCTGCCGCTAAGCCAGAAAATACTCTTGAGGTAGCCCATGTAGAACCACCATCAACACTGTACCCATAAGTATTAGATCCACCTGATGCAGCAATAATTATTTCTCCATCTGTTCCTGCATTACATGAAACGTTAGATCTTGTGCTTGAACAAGTTATTACTGTAGGTTCTGTTAATGTGAATGAACAATCACTTGTACATCCTGGATTTCCATCATTTCTGATTGTTATAGTATGTGCACCTGCAGCTAATCCAGTAAATGTATTACTTGATCCAAATGCTCCGTTGTCTACACTATATTCATATGTACCACTTCCTCCTGTTCCAGCAACTGTAATTTCACCATTTGTACCTGCATTACAAGATATGTGTGAAAATGAAGTAATAGAACATGAAGGTGGAGTAGGCTCTGTAATAGTAGCTTCGCAAGTTGTAATACAAGCATTAGCATCTCTTACATATACTGTATATGTACCTGCTACATATCCTGTTAAAGTACTTGTAGAACCATAAGCTACACCATCTTTACTATACTCTAAAGGAGCTGTTCCTCCAGAAGCAGATATCGCTATTGTTCCATCAGTAAGTCCACAATCTGTTACATCCGTTGGAGTCGTCGTACAGCTTAATACTGCAGGATCCGTTAGAGTTACTGTGCTTGTAGATGTACAACCTGAGGCATCTGTAACTTGTATTGTATAAGCACCTGCTGATTGGCCAGTAAATGAATTACTAGATTGATTAGGGCCTCCTATGTTATATTCAAACGGTGCAGTTCCTCCTGCTGCCGTTATTGTTATATCTCCTGTGCTTTCTCCATTACATAATGGATCGTTTCCAACTACACTAGACGTCAATGCTACTGGTTCTACGATAGTTACCATTGAACATGAAACTATACAGGTAGGATCATTAGCATCTCTAATCTGAACATCATATGTCATTGCTGTTAACGCAGTAAAGGATCCCGAAGATCCCCATGTACCACCGCCATTAATTGTATAATCAAATGCTCCAGATCCGCCTGATGCACTAACAGAGATAGTACCATCGGCACCTCCATTACATGATACATCTGCAGAACTTACGTTACAGATCATTTGATTAGGTTGAGTGATCTCTACAGCACATGAACTTGTACATAAAGTTGTACCTACATTTCTAATCATTACAGTTTTAACACCTGCTGTTAAACCCGTAAAGGTTGCACCTGTTTGCCAAGTGGAACCACTATCTATACTGTATTCGAAAGAACCGCTTCCACCTGAAGGTGTAACAGTTAAAGCTCCATTACTACCTCCAAAACAAGTCACATTAGTAGGGCCAGTGATAGAACATGAAGGGGGTACTGGCTCATTAATAATAGCCGTGCAAGAGGATGTACATCCATTTGCATCTTGCACATATACTGTATAAGTTCCCGCTGAATAATTAGTTAAAGTATTAGCTGCCCCATAAGTTGCACCTGTTTTAGAATAAGTATAACTACCTGTACCACCTGAAGCGGCAATAGTTATCATACCATCAGATAAAGTACAATCAGATACATCTGTCGGAGTAGCATCACAAATCAAAGCTGTAGGATCTGTTAAAGTAACTGTAGTTGTACTTGTACATCCTGATGCGTCCGTTACTTGAACGGTATAAGTACCTGAAGCTTGTCCAGAAAAAGTACCTCCTGATTGGTTAGGACCTCCAATATTATACATAAAGGGAGGAGTTCCTCCACCTCCAGTTATCGTTATAGTACCGTTATTCTCTCCATTACATAAAGGATCTGTTCCAACAGCACTAGACGTAACAGCTGGAGGATCGGTAATAGTAATACTTCCGCATGTTTGTATACAAGTAGGATTTAGAGCATCTCTAACTTCTACTGCATAACTACCCGCAGATAAACCACTTTCAGTACTTAAACCTGACCATGAAGTACCGCCATCAAATGAATATTCAAGACTTCCAGATCCACCAGAAGCTGTAACCGATATACTACCATCTGAACCTCCATTACAAGAGATATTCGATGAAGTGGTATTACAACTTATTGGAGCTGGTTCTGATATATTTTGTGAGCAAGTAACTGTACAATTGGTTGTACCTACTATACGAGTTGTGATCATATTATTTCCAGCAGACAATCCTGAGAATGTTCCACTTGATTGGTATGCTCCACTATTAAGACTATATTCTAAAGTTCCTGATCCAACACCGTTTACGGTTACTGATCCATTACTTCCACCAAAACAGTCTACATCAACAAATGATGCAATACTACAAGTTGGAGGTACTGGTTCTGATATTGTGAGCGTTGCTCCACTTTCAGTACAACCATTAGCATCTTGAACTTCCACCATGTAAGTTCCTGCGGAAAGACCAGTAAACGTTCCTGAACTGGCAAAACTTGCTCCACCGTCAACACTGTACATTAATGCACCAGATCCACCTGATGCCGTTATTGAAATCATTCCGTCTGACAATCCACAATCAGATATATCTGTTTTTGTGGCTGCCGAAATATTTACACCTGCTGGATCAGTTATAGTTACAGATGTAGTACATGTACACATGTTACCATCTTGAACTGTTATACTATACGTACCTGCAGAAACACTGTTAAAAGTACCGCCCGGCTGAAAAGCACCACCGGTACTATATGTTAATGATCCACTACCTCCTGAGCCAGTTACGGTAATAGAACCGTTACTATCTCCAGCACAAGTTGGATCTGAACCTACAGCACTACATGTAATCGCTGCTGGAGAAGCTATTGTCACCATCATACAAGTCTCTGAACAACCAGTAGTACCCGTAGGTCTAACTTCTGGCGTATAAGAACCCGTAGCTACCCCTGTAAAGTTAGGGTTACCTGTCCAAGTAGCTCCACCATCAATTGTATATTCTAAAGCACCGCCTCCACCTGAAGCAATTATATTTATTGTTCCATCACCTCCGCCTGGACATGTTTCGTCTGTAGATGTTACAGAACATGTGATTGCTGGTGGCTCACTTATAGTTACACTACATATACCTGTACATGTTGTAGAACCCACATTTCTTACTGTAACTGTATATGATCCAGCAGTCAATCCTGTAAAAGAAGAACTAGGACTAAAAGATGTACCATCTGTACTAAATTCAAATGATCCACTTCCACCACTACCTACAATCATAAATGATCCGTCTGCTCCGCCTGGGCAAGATACATCCATAGGTGCTGTAACAGTACATGAAGGCGCTGAAGGTGCTGCCAGTATTACTGTCATCTCAGCTGTACATCCTGCATCATCTGTCACTTGTACTGTATATGTACCTGCAGCAACGCCTGTAAACATACCTGTTGAATTCATATCTGTACCGATACTGTATGTAAATGGAGCAGCTCCAGACATCTGTGTAGCCGTGATCGTTCCATCTGCCATTCCAGCTCCACATTCAGTAGGATCTGTTCCACTTGCAGTTACTGTTAAATTACAACAAACTTGTTTTGGAATAAAATCATCATCCAAACAATCATTCCAAAAATCACCACCACCGATCGAAAGATCAGGCATGTTAGGATCAATTACTCCATCATTGTTTAAATCATAAGTACTCAATGGAGTTGCTGTAGAACAAGGATGAAGCTCCGTCCACATAGTAGAAGCTTCTTGATCACATATTTCATATACTAATGGAAAATCAGAAGCAGTTAGATTTTTAGCTACTAATTCGGTTGGGAACATTGTTCCTCCACCAGAACCTGGCTCCCATTTTCTTTTTATCCAGAGACATTGTTGAGCAGGTAAGCTGACACTTAATGTAACAGTTACATCGTAACAAGAATTTGCTTTACACGTTCCGGCTATTGCTTCGACGTTTGCTTCTTTCGCTGGTGAACTCTCAAAATCACAATCAGGAGAACATGGAGTAATAGTTGCATCGATCATCGCTGTCGCTGTACAACCTGCCCCATCATCCACTGTAATCATATATGATGATCCTTGATCAGCAGTTTCTTCATTGAATATATTGAGAGGGTCTCCATTACCGTTACCTCCATTATATATTTCTGCTCCAGATACATCACTTGTTATAGTAACGGCGCTCGTGGCACCAGTTATCGTTATAGTAAACGCGTGTGTATCATCTGAAGGATCTGTAGTACCCATGGGCCTACACCAGACTTCGGTGACTGCAATAGTAAAGGCGACATCATCGTCTTCGTCTAAGTTAAAAACCTCAAAATTTGAATCTTCACAATTCTCAGGATCATAATGATGTGTATCATCATTCCCAGAATCGGGTAGCAAAGGATTTGCTTGAATATTGAAGGATATCAGTATACTTAATAGGATAAGTAGTAACCCTTGAATAAATGTTGTACTTCTTTTCGATGCACTGAAATACGATAAGATTTTCATAATAAGAATTTTGTGTTTTCAACAATACCAGACTAAACTATTCGTAAAATTCGAATAGCATTGAGCACACAAATACTAAATAGTACTGTGTGATCAGTCTAGATTCTATAAATCTTAATCAGGTTGGTTTGGATATATGTACGTGAAGTATGCACATATACTTACCGCAAATATATTAAACGTTTTTATAATACGTACTATTAACACATTACTTTTTTTTAAAATGTGTTAATTTCCATACTTTTCATTTAAAAATTTCGTAAAAACCCAACTATATAGTGGTTTGAATTAAAAAAACAACCTAAAACCATATTGTTGATCTTAATTGAAATAAGCTGCGACGATAAACATTGTGGAATACACATATTAAAAATTATTATATTGAATGTCTAATCCTTAGGAATCTGCACAAAATTATTAAGGGCCAATTCCCAATTATATTTTTTCTGCATTAATCTATATTTTGGATTCTTCGGAATAACCTCATAATTAATAAGTATTTCTCTAATACCTTTAGAGCCTCCAAAATCACCTCTAAACCATGCAAAAAGTTGAGCTGTTTGTATTTCTTTCTTATCTATATATACGTCTGAATATGAGACGAGGTACCGTTTACTCATATAATCAAGCTCATAATTTAGATTTTCAGCAGTATAAATAGCTACTGGTGGACAATCTTTTGCGCCACAATTAAGTGCGAAATGTATCCTAAAATCTCGTTTTGAAACTCTTAGATCTTTCTCAAATTGAGGTGGAAATAACTTTTTAATATAGCCTAGAAAGTACTCATGTTGACTACCTCTAATAATACCATGCTCGATATCCGCAAATGCAAGTTGCATCCCAGCAATAGGTATTTGTTTGATTTTGAAAAATCCTCGCTTGTCTTCGTACATCTCAGGATTAGGCCTCAGAATGATTTGTATGTATGCATTATATATGTTGATCCAGAAGGCAAGTTTCTTTGTGTCCGTATCTAGGCCATTCTTAAGATCTGATATAGAAGCATTCGCAATCACATCCTGATACTCCTGAGTAGATGTACTATCTATCACAGCTTTCATGAGATTTTGAGATACTTTATTATAGTCAGTTTGTGCTATTATCCCTTGAATAGTGATGAGTAGTAAAATAGTCTGAGTCAAAAACTTCATAGATGAATGTATTTATTTAGATTAGTGTTTCAAGCAATTGCTAAAAAGAGAATCATACGATTGTAAATTACAATTGATTGTTGAAAACATATGTCTGAAAAGCTCGTAAGTATAATAATACCGACATTAAATGAGGAAGAGAACCTAGCGTTACTCCTACCCTATCTAAGTGAACATAAAGGCATCAAGACTGAAATAATAGTAGCAGATGCGTGTAATACTGACGATAATACTAAGTCTCTTTGTAACAATCTTGGAGTCCAAAGAGTTGTATGTAACCAGTGCAGCCGAGCTGCTCAAATGAATAAAGGGGCTAGTATAGCGAAAGGAGAGATATTATATTTTGTACATGCGGATACAAGACCGCCCAAAAGTTTTGAATCAGATATCAGGACTACACTATCCAATAATTATGATTTTGGGATATTTAGCTATCAATTTGATTCAGATAGTATATTACTGAAGATCAATTCTCGGTTTACCAAGTGCAAAGGGCTATTTGCTGGCGGTGGAGATCAGTCCATATTCATGCTAAGGTCTACTTTTGAAAGACTTGGAAAATTCGAAGTCTCTTATACTATAATGGAAGATTTTCGGCTATTCCATAAAGCTATTAGAGAAGGACTTAGATATCGCGTAGTACCTCACAATGTAATCGTATCCGCCAGAAAATATGAAAAGAACTCTTATCTCAGAGTCAACTTTAGTAACCTTCTAGCATTTTCTATGTATCACTTAGGTATGTCACCTGAGAAGATCAAAAAGACGTATTCTTATCTACTCAAATGAAACTACTGAATACTATATCAAATAAACCCTATTCATCTAAACTCATACTACTAGGTGAGTATGCAGTGATACAGGGTGGTGAAATATTGGCATCACCACTAGCCCACTATACGGCACGGTGGAGAATTGACAAGCGTAGCGAATACAATAAAGGCGGTCTTCAGTTGATATATGATTATCTCAAGATCAATGAAAACAACAAAATTGATCTCGAGCTATTTTCACAAGCCATCAATGATGGGATACATCTAGAAAGTACAATACCAACAGGGTACGGCTTAGGTAGTAGTGGAGCGATTACTGCTGGTATTTATGAGGTTTTTGTTCCTGATGAAAAGAAAGCTTCTAATATATCTAGATTAAAAGAAGACCTTATAGCTATAGAATCTTGCTTTCACGGTGTAAGTTCTGGTATAGATCCACTAGTCATATATCTAAATAAATGCGTTCATATCGATGGAAAAGGGATCAATATCTTGGAAGATTCTGTTGATCTCAGTCATTACTTTTTGATAGATACTAAGATGGCAAGGAAGACAACACCTCTAGTCAAACAGTATATCAATAGATCTAAAGATGAATCTTACTTAGCAGCTATTGATAAATATAAGGAGATGTGTGCTGCTGCGATATCTGCACAGCTTAGTGATAATCAAGATCAGCTTAGTACTGAAATCTCTAACATTAGTTGCTGGCAATATGAATATCTGGATTTTGCAATCTTAGAAGAATATCGGAATCTGTGGCAAACTACTTTGGATAGAGACGATATGTCTATTAAGTTATGCGGTGCTGGTGGAGGCGGCTTTTTATTGGGATATGCAAAAGATATGGAAAAAGCAATGGTCGAGTTAAGCGAGTATGAGTTGATTAGGTTATAAGATTGGACTTAATTAGAACCGCTAAGACGCTAAGAGCGCAAAGGCAGAAATCACTTGATTTAAAACTTATTATTAGGAAATAGATAGTGCATATAGATGATTAATTAACATCTATAACGCCATAGGCTCTTTTGCAAAAACTAGAAAAAGAAATGGTCGTGGTCAGTGAGTATGAATTGATTAGGTTATAAGATTGGACTCAAATAGAACCGCTAAGACGCTAAGAGCGCAAAGGCGAAATCTCTTGATTCACACTTTATTACTTAGAAATAGATAGGACATATAGATGATTAATCAATATCCATAACACCATAGGCTTTTCCTTCTTTTTGAGATTTAAGAAAAATCTGGCCTACGTCTGTTATAGACTGTTTTAATGGCCTATAAATAATACCTAATATTTTTCTAGATTTAGTGCTATCGTAATGTGTATCTAGAGCAGTGCTCTCAGCCGATGCGGATGTAAGTAATTGTGAAGTGCCAGTGAGCTTTGACTTTAGCCAAGCCAGCCTCCAAGCAATATTTCTTATAATAGGAGTGAGTGCTCTAGATGGTACTTTGGCTCCGATGGCATTTGCTATCCATTCAAAGGCGGTCTGATATGGTATCGTCTCTGCGGATAATACAAATCGTTCACCATTATGATCTGAATTCATAGCAATAAGAGCGGCGGCAGATACATCTCGAACATCTACATAACCATTACTACCCATTGGATAATATGGTATTCCTTTGGCCATTTGGCTCCATATGCGTGAAGATGATTCTGTCCAATTAGAAGCCCCAATAACAAATGACGGATTTAGCATTACCATACTTAGGCCTTCTGCATATCCTCTCCATGCTTCTTTTTCTGACTTATATTTACTGATGGCGTAATCTGTAGCCTGTACACTATGATCCCATTCTGTTTCTTCATTCCTAACTTTGGTTTTCGGAGGTTTGCCCAATGCCGCTACAGAACTTATATGTACAAATCTCTTTACACCAAAATCTAGAGCAAGGTTAACCATATTAGCTGTACCTCCAACATTGATATCGTTCATCAGATCGCTTTTCTTCGGATCGTAACTAACTACTGCCGCTGTGTGTATTACTACATCGACTCCTTTAAAACAAGACTCTAGAGATACGACGTCCGTAATATCTGCTTCTAACCAATTGATTTTGTCCGCAATACCTGGAAGTAAATCCATCTTGGAAGAAGGTCTTTTAGTGGCACATATATTACTATATCCTTGTTTCAATAAGCGGCGAGTGATGTGCGAACCTATTAATCCGGTGGCTCCTGTTATGAGTATTTTAGAATTCTTATCAATCATCCTTTACAGTATTTGCCAGCAATCGTTGGTCGATCAGCTCCTGTGACACTTGGTATTGTGCTAGGTATATTCATTGCATATAAGTATCCCATTAAAGCTGTCATAGCTGCCTCTTTGTAATCGATAACAGTTTTTTCTGGTATAAAGATCTGGGTACCTAATGTAGATAGTTCTTTTTCAATACAGGATATTAGATATTCATTGTGAGTACCTCCTCCAGTGATCATTATCTTCTTTGGCAGATCAGCAGCGTATTTTTGGATATCCTTTTTGATCTGAGTTGCAATGTGATGACATGATGTATGTAAAGCATCTTTAGGATCTACTCTGAGATCAGAGATAATAGGTAAGTATTCTTCTTTGATCCAATTGTTATCTAGTGACTTAGGAATATCTTGTGATAAGTAATCCATTGCATCCCATGCCGCCGCCAGACCTTCATTATATTGTCCTTGCTTTGCCCATTCTCCATTTTCGTCGTACTCCGACCCTAGGATCATTGCTTGATCGTTGAGCACTTGGTTACAGGGTATTGTATCCCAAGCGATGATCTCCTCTTCTGTATGTATACTGATATTAGCAATCCCGCCCAAATTGATAAATGCTTTGATATCGGACCAAAGCAACTTCTCAGCTATAGGTATGATCGGAGCGCCTTGACCTCCGAGAGTAATATCTTGGATTCTGAAATCTGCAACTGTATCAATGCCTGTAAGTGCAGCAATTACTCCAGGATCACCTATCTGCACACTGATTCCCTCTTCTGGACGATGATCTAAAGTATGTCCGTGAGAAGCTATAAGGTCTACATCGAGATTGAATTCGCTAATGAAGTCCTTAGCCATCATAGCTATATAATAAGAGAAGTCAGCCTGAAACGAAAAGTAATCGGACAGACTAAAATGCATCGCATTACTAAGATGGTCAATCCATTCCGGTTCATAACCTATAGTATCGGCAACAATAATTTCGTGAGAAATCGTACTATCAGCCATTGGGATAAACTTACAAATACATATATCCATGCCGTCCAGTGAACTGCCTGACATCATACCTACTACTGTTAGTGGTGTAAGCCCTTCCTCCATTCTCAATCCTATTAACTTTAGCTAAATCAAATAATGATCTGCGAAATTATAACATTTAGAATTGATACCCTCTAAAACTTATAACCAATTCCGGTACCTAACATATAAGATTGATAAGATTGGTCAAATTCGGAGTCAATTGTAGATACATTAGGCATATATCTGTAAGAAGCATAGAAAGACCACGCTACCTTTGGTGATATGTTATATGCAAGGCCAGCTTTAAGTACATAGGAATTATTGAATTTCATTCTAACGTTCTTCGCATTATCAGTTAATTCTTGAAATTCATTAAGGTATAGTTGTCTTCCAGTTGTTTTGAGATTGACCGACATCTCAGCAGAAACAAATTCGCTAAATTTATGTTGTGACCATTTTGCACCTATTCCTAAGGGAATATTGATAAGGTCCATCTGATTATAATAAGCATTACTCGTTTTAGAAATTACAAAACCTTTAGCAGACACTGCACCAATAGGAAGGTCATCCTGATTAAGGGGTCTGATCGAACTTTCGTTAAATTCTAATTTTTCGCCTAATCTATGATATTCCAATCCACTAGAAATGTAAAGCACTCCACCAATCGGTAAAGATAATTTAACACCTGTGATCAAATGATCCATAGAAGTTTCTGTCTTTTTCCTTTGATCTAGAACCAAAGAAGACTTCACATTAGCAACTATCGACAAATCTCTATTTAACATTCCATATTCCACTATCGCCTCTAAGTTTATAGCGCTACTGTTTGATTTTCTAAAAGGTTCGATATGATCATAAGTATATGCGAGTACTTGTTTTATATTTTTTTCAAGAGTGTATTCATATACAATTGGTGTCGAAATGATATTGGGATTTAATTTTGAAACAAAAATCTTACCTCTATACTGAGATGGAGCAATATCTTCAAAAGCTATATTTGGGTTTCTGATTGATCCCTTTAAATCACTTTCTAAATTTTTAGACTCTATAGATGTATTCTGTACATTGTTAGAAGTCTTATTATTAATACTGTTATTATTAATGACTACCAGAGTTCTATGACTCACTGTAGATAATGAATTTGTATTGAAAGGTGATTCATCTATGTTATTGATAATATCATCACTTTGTAAGTGATTTACATTAGTGCTTCGATTAGTATGCGTCGTTACAATTTGATTTGAGGCTTTTGTGTTTTCGGTATTTGTATTCGAAGTGATAATTGAATTTATTACTGTTTCTTCCTGGTTTTGATTCGTTTCATTAATTACTGTAGCGATCGTCTTGTCTTCGTGTCCATTTCCATCATCGGGTAAGATCTTATCAGTAATTACCTTAGAGATGGAATTAGAGTCACTATCAACTAATAGAGTAGACTCCGCAGAGTTAGTAACCCCTTGACTTAGATTAGCATTGTCTGTTCCGTCTAAATAAAACAAACCAAAAACTAACACAAGAACCCCTAAAACAGAAAACAACCAAAACAGCAACCTTCGCTTTACTTTACTTTGCTCTTTTTTAATATTATCCCAGACTTCATTTTGATCGAAGTCAAGTTCTATATCCTTTATATGATCTTTTAGATTATTGAGATCCATTTTTATTGTTTTTTCAATAGGACTTAATTAATCCTCTTTTGTAATTATTGTCCTACACTTTTATTAATACTATAAGCCGAAAGCTTCTCTTTCAACATCTGTTTGGCACGAGTTAAACAAGACCTTGATGATCCTTCTTTTATTCCCATAGTTTCTGCTATCTCTTTATGGGAGTAACCTTCTATCTCGTACAAGTTGAAAACTGTTCTATATCGCGGCGGTAACTTCACTATTTCTCTGTATATATAATCTGCCTGCATTTCCAGTTCTTTCTGATGGGTGTACGATCCCATCTCTTTACCTGGTTCTATGCTATAAAATCGTCGATTCTTCTTTATTGTTTTTAGAGATTCATTGATACAAATACGAGATATCCACCCTTTAAAATTAACCACCTCTCCATCAAAGGAATGTATGTACTTAAATACTCTAATGAAAGTATCTTGGACTACATCCTTAGCAGTTGGGCAATCCGCTACATATCTCATAGCAGTGGCATAGACGTGCTTACTATATACCTCAAAGATCTGCTTCTGAGCCAACTGCTTACCTGCTTTGCAGGATTTGATTGTTGATATGTCAATAGTTGTTTTCAAGTAATTGTTTATGCTCTAAAGTTTCTCAATTCCTAAATCAAGATTATCGATTTGTTGGCAATCACCCGTAACCGTAAATATGTCAGTCCGTTTTGTGATCGGGTCGAAATCAGAATCAATGGTTATATCAGTACCTACATTAGGCGTAACGATACCATAAGAAGTATTAAAATCACTTACTTCGATATAGTAATCTCCAGGAGGTACCTCAAGATAAAATTGGTAAACTCCTGAATTACCTGTCCTATAACTATCGACTATCTCATCATTCGAGTTATACAATTTAAAGAACAGTCTATCATATCTTTCTATATCACTTACATCTTGTACTGCTTCATCGCCACTCTCATTATCAAGCCATGCTAATCCACCGACCGCAAGATTATATTTTTCTAACGTATAATCATAAGTCTGAGAACAGTTGAAAGAATTTGTAGAGGTCACCGATAAAGTTTGTCCCTCTGTCATGGAAACAGTTTCATCATTAATGCCATTACTCCATTCATAATCAATATTCAACAAACTACTTTGATTAGGTATCGCTGTCACCTCCGCAGATAAAGGATCACAGTCAGTATACGTAACATAGAACAATGTCTCTACTGGAAGGTCACCGTTAGTGCTTGTGGTATTGATACATTCTACACCATTATCTAATACTGCTGTGATAGTGTATGTACCAAAACTCAATCCACATAAAGTATAAGGACTCATGACCGGTCCTGTTTGCTGGACTACTGATCCATTTTGTTCTATTATAATATCACTGAAATTTGCTCCGGCAGAGATAGCAACTATCTCTTTACACAAGTCTCCATCGCCTGTTGTACATGGATCACTTATATTAGTCATATTGCAATAAGTCGCCCCACTTAGATGAATACCAGCATCTATATTTTCTACAGCCATACCAGGACCTGATACAACAGTTTCAGCGATTCCAGAAGATTGATTAAAATCGCTATCTACTGACTGATCCAATCCAACATTTTGTTCTGTTAAAAAATAACCAGTTGGAACTTCGATATTAAAATTATTGACACTTAAATGTGAACCATAAAAATTGTACATACCAAATTGATCAGTTAATCTACTAATCGTAACTGTAGTAGATGTGGTCTGCCAATCCAAATCAAAGTGTATCAAGATACCAGGCATTGGAGGTTCGCCTGCGTCTCTCACACCGTTCTGATTAATATCTTCCCATACCATCCCAGATATTGGTGTTAACTCATAAGCAACAGTCAATTTATATACACATTCAAATTGAATACCTTGATATTCACCTGCAATCGAACCACTCACCTCTTCTCCTACGCCTCCTTCAGCAATAGAAGAGAAAGTAATAAAATCATTCACTTCTTCACCCCATGATAAGACTGGTGTCCCATCTTGCAAAAAGACGGTTATTAATTTTATGGGAGAAGCTGTTTCATTTTCTTCTAATTCTATATTTAATATATATTCAGAATTACTTCCGTTTAACACTAACTTTTCTCCTACTCGGTTAACCGAGGGATCAGAAAACAATTGAACACTTCCATTAATTATCAAATTCATGTACTCACCTGTCTGCTGTCCACATACATCAATATTACCCAACGTATTGAGACCTTCTATCAAACTATAACTTTCTTCTACGCTAGCAGTAAGATCAAATGGATCTATTCCTTTGAATGTAATTGAAGAATTTTCACAATTGAAAAACGAAGAATAAAAAGAGCCATCTTCTATAGTTGGAATCAGAATTGTCTGACCAATATTATCTTTTATTTCTACAAAACCTGGGTACACTCGTTGTAAACTACAATTTAATAATACACCTTCAATGCTAAATCCAAATTCCGAAACATCGAAAACTAATTGACCTACATTCGTCGATTCAGAAAAAGGCCCAAATGGTAGATATGATTCCTCTCCACAATCATTAAAGACTCCGATAATCATATCCGTATCCTTCGGAAATTTACCAAAAAAGCAACCCGTTCTATCTGTAGTACATGAGCGGGTAACTCCCAATTCTGGTACTGTTACAAATATCGTTGCATTTGATATCGGCAATCCATCTTGATCATATGCATATCCTGTTACTTCGACTACTGGAAAAGGAGCATCACAATTCCAAAAAGAAAAATGAGAAACTTTGGCTACATATTTATTTCCTTGCGTTACCGCTACACCCTCTTCTAGCCAAGTAGCTGTAAACTCATCGAAAGACCATAGTGGGATCTGACTTGGTGCTTTGGACAATTGCGCATCTTGAATTGTAAGCTCTATCGTGGCGGTACTACCTTCTTTAATTTGGAGTGACTTACCCGCTGGTGAAACTAGCTCACCGTATAACATTCCAAATGATACCAATTGTACTTCTTGTCCTAACAAATTGATAGCAGAAAGGTCGCCTGGCATAATATCAACAAGATCAGACCTTGTAGGATCGATATAATATGAAGAAAAGATAACTGTCCCGTTGTAATCAGATCCATCTTCTTTCATTATACTATTGGGCAAAAAAGTAACACTGTGGCCTCCGTTACCTGTTATAGTAGTTAATTCGTCCGATTGAAATGTATGATTTGTATTTTGATCTGATAAAAGGCTTGCTCTCACGATCGCATCCTTCATCCCTTGTACAACCGGTATTTTTTTATATTGAGGTATAAAATTTTCTTTTTCGATTGCGAGAACTACATTTCCATTGACAACATCCGCATTTTCAATTCTGAAAAATCCGTAATCATCCGTGATTACCGTCTGATCACCAACTGTCACGTCTACTCCAGAAACAGATTTTTTATCCGTATCTGTAATATGGCCTTGCAATTCTACCTCTCCATTTTCTGTTGTTTGTATGATCACAATATCTTCTTCATACTTTATCTCATCCTTTCGGCATGAGAAAAATACTGCAGTGATCATTAAGAATAATAGTGACTTATATATATGATTCATAACTACTAGGGTTATAGATTTCTTATTTATTGATACAATCTAACGGTAACGTGTAACAACCTATATACCTTACCAAAATCCGAAACGCTGCGGCGATGTTATATTTATTCAAAAAAACATCACAAAGTCAATAATTGATAAACAGATTTTATCATCAACTAATCCTAAATCCCTACAAACTTATAATTACCCTAAGAAGTGCTATCCAATTATTTATCATCAACTGCTGCATACCCTACAGCCCTTATCCAAACACGAACGATAGAAAACAATTGTTGGATTAAAACTAAGCCCAAAATACAAAACCAAGTCTCTGCGCCCCAATCATCAACAGCCAAAGTATATACCCAAGTAAGGAAAGCATGCAAAAGTATCAGAATGATTCCAAGCATATAATACTTCAAAAAGTTAGACTTCAAAATCCGCCATCCATTCTTCATAGATATTACCCATCCAGATCCATCTGCAATCTGATACCTGCTGATTACACTCCACAACCAGACAACTATAATAAGTAAGACACTCAATATTATCAATCCAACAATTGTAAGAATCAAAGTTTTTTCAGAATGAAACGTCTCCAATGGGTTACCCAACAACTTGAAGAATGGCACCCAAATTATAGCTAGTGTTACTACCAACTTTATCAATGAAATAAATACTACGCCCAGAAACTTGACAAAGTACTTCTTTGCATTTGTAAAGAATGAAGTAATAGAATATTGTCTATTACGAATGTTACCCAAAAGACCTGAATGAAGAAAGACACTTAGTAACAAAAAGAATGCTACTCCTAATAAGAACCGACCTTTAATCTTTCCAATAATAATTGGGAATTCATTTACCATATCCGAAAAAATAGATCTATCGAATCCTTTGGCTAGCCTATCTAATTCTAAAGAACTACCGATCGCAGAATCAAATTGTTGATAGGCGCTCATAGCTACTATGATACCTATGATCAATTGCGCAATATAAATGAGCAAAATAGATCTCCATTGCTTTGTAGCTTTCGATGATATGTCAATTATACTACTCCACATATTACATCATAAAACTTGTCCATTGACTTACGGCCTGAAACCAATGTCCGATCTTGGCCGCATATTTAAAGATTGGTTTCTTATTGGGATCTAGCGTTAAACTATTATTATTGAGATCGAGATCGAGATATATTTTTTGCTCAGGATCTATATGGGCAGATACTATATCAGTTGATTTGAAAGTATATTCTATTTCTTTATCAGTACTACCCCACTTTATAGTTTTAGAACTTCCATCTGCAAAGTTTACTAGCACTTCAGTTTCTATTTCAAAATCACCTTCACGAACTGCTTTTATGGTTCCTACAGAATTATCAATATCGACCATTTTGAAATCAACAGATCCCGTAGTATGTAGGACTTGATCCAAGTAATTTTCAGCATCAAAATCACTTCCATGTTTGGCTAATACTTCGGTAACAATCTTTCTCAGATCTGCTTCCTTGGGGTGAGTAAACTTATGCGCTTCAAAATAAGTCTGGACGATATCATCCATGATATCACGACCTATAATCCGCTCCATGGTCTTGAGTGCTGTCGCAGTCTTAGCATATATTAAAGATTTGAATCCACCGTCGAACTCCCAACCTGGCCTCGCAATCGTTCCAAGGTTTGGATTACTCATACTTACATACTCATTACGCGACTGTTGCGCATTACCAGATCTAGCACCTAACACATCGAAGAGTGATCCTTGTTCTCCATGATAATGGTCTAGTATTCTATCTTCAAAGTAAGTAACAAAGCCTTCATCCAACCAAGCTTCTTCTTTTTCATTAGAAGCCAATGTACCCATGAAATACATATGTGTAAACTCATGAATCACTAGAGACTCGACACTGCGTACACTCCTAGGAATTCCATATGCCGTAGCACAAGTAATCATCATTGGATATTCCATAAATCCACTATTGAGGGTATGCGTAGGTGGATCAACTACTGTTATTTTGGGGTAAGGATATGGGCCGACATGCTTCTCTAAATATTCTAATCCTTGCTCAACCGCTTTGAGATACCTATCTGCAAACTGGCAATGCTCAGGCACCATTAATATCTCGATGTCTGTATCTCCAAATGTCGAGGTATAGGTTTCATATTCTGGATAAGCCACCCATCCGAAGTCTATTAGATCATGCGCTTTGAAATTCACTATTTGCCTTCCTGTCTTACTAGGAACACTACTATTCGAAACTCTACATCCTGAGCCGCCAATCACTAAGTGATCAGAAGCGTTTATAGTCACATCATAATCTCCAAAGTCAGCAAAAAATTCGGTCCCTGGCATAAACTGATGACTATTCCATCCCCAGTTCATATCTTTATCTTTTTCGTAGACACATACTTGAGGAAACCAATGTACAAACAAGAAGAAATCTCTAGGACCATAACCTGACCTGACGATAGTTCGTGGAAGCTTTACTTCAAATTTCATATCCAATCGAATTTCTTCTCCAGGTAACAATGGAATTTCTAATGGAATGGAGAGCACAGTTTCATCTAATACATTTCCATCATTGGGTTGAATGTAATTTTGATTTTGGGCAAGATCGTTTCCATTAGCATCTATAGCTTCCGTAACTTCTATGCGACCCCATTCTTTCGCAGTACGAGTATTGAGATCTTGGCCAAACATGTTTCTCGTATTCTTGAGATACGTAGAATTGAGATCTTTGAAAGCATTCATATACATATAGAATCTCAATTCCTTCAGCGTATCTGGAGAAGTATTTTTCCATCTTAACTTTTGGACACACGAAGCAGATTTAGCTTCATGATCCAAATGAACTTCTATATCATAGTTGGCTATCTTAGGTGATTGCGATTGATTATAATCGGTATCACACTGAGCGCAAAGAGAAGTACCCAGACCAACAATGGTCATGAATATCCATAATACTTTTTGAACTCTTTGCTCAACCATTACTCTTCGACTAATCTAAAATATCTAAAAAGGAAAACTATCCCTTTGGCCTTACTAGTTTCATCTCATCGATAAGTCTAGTGGCTCCTGCGTACTTATCTATTACGAATAGGATGTATCGAGCATCTACCATAATGTTACGACAGATGTCTACATCATAATTAATATCACTCATGGTACCTTCCCAAACTCTATCAAAATTGAGTCCAATCAAATTACCATATCCATCAATGGCTGGACTACCAGAATTACCTCCAGTAGTATGATTAGATCCGAGAAAACAAACAGGAACTTTACCTGTCTTATCTGTATACTGACCATAATCTTTAGCGGCATGCAGATCTAGTAATTTCTTATTTACATCAAACTCATAATCTCCAGGAACATACTTTTCTACAATACCATCTAGATATGTAAATGGCTTATACATCAGTGCGTCTCTCGGCTCGTAACCTTCTACAGTTCCATACGATACTCGCATAGTACTATTGGCATCTGGAAAAAATCTCTTCTTGGTAAATGTTTCCATTTGAGCTTTCATATAGATACGCTGTAGCGAGTCGATTTTCGTCTTGTTCGCATTATATGGTGCTGCTACTCTATCATTGTAAAGTGTAGACCATTCTTTATAGAGTTTATGCGCAGGATCATTTTTGATACCCTCTACCGCTCTTGCAGCAGGCATACTTAAGATTGCCATTATCTTATCCTTATTGACAAAAACAGAATTAGTATAAATCTTATCTGCTAATTCACCAATCGTGTTCGACCTCATCGCGTTTCTGATAGTGAGTGGTTGGTATCCTTCATCTACATTCTTACCGTACATAGCAACTAACTCCGCGAATACATCATGATCAATTTTGGAAATATAGTCTTTGTAAAATCCATCTAGAAAAGGCATCAATCTCTTTTTGAAAGCGTCGTAGCCTTCTTCGCCACCTGACTCAAATGCTTTTACCAATCTATCTGTTACGCCAACAGTACGAAGTAACTCTATGTTACGACTTGTCACTTCACTATAGTAATCTCTTGTATAAGCAAGGTCAATATTAGCCGCATACATTTTTTCAAATTCTGGTAGAATACCCTTGTACTTTGCGGCTGTCCTACTTTGGAAATCCGCCTCTAATTTTTTCTTTTTTTCTACAGCTTTTGACTTTTCTAATCCTTGACTTTCACCAATCCACTTCTTCCAGTAATTCGCTGTTCTAGCAAATTTTGATGAGTACTTCAAACGGATCTCTTCATCTGCTCTCATGTATTTATCTATGATCGCTAATGCATTTTCTCTAATACTAATCTTTGCAGGATTCAGCTTCTCCACGATCTCTTCTACCGCAGGTGATGGTAAGTACTGATTAGTACGACCTGGAAAACCAAATACCATAGTAAAATCACCTTCTTCTACTCCGTCCAATGATACTGGTAAGAAGTGCTTTGGTGTATAAGGTATATTTTCTTCTGAATAGTTAGCCGGCTTATTATCTGGACTTGCATATACTCTGAATAATGAAAAATCTCCAGTATGACGTGGCCACACCCAGTTATCAGTATCCGAACCAAACTTGCCTATAGATTCTGGAGGCGCACCGACTAGTCTCACATCATTATATACGGTAGTCACAAAAGCGAAATATTGATTTCCATTATAAAATGGTCTTAATATCAACTCTTGGAATTCTCCCATATCATACTTCGCCTTGATTAGCTCTAGATTAGTATCAATAGTGGATTGGCGAGACTTAGCATCCATATCGTCAGTAACCCCTATCATAGCATCGTTGGTTACATCTTCTATTCGATCGATAAATCGCACAAATAGACCTGGATTAGCTTTTTCTTCAGCGTTTGACTTGGCCCAAAAACCATCTTTAAGATAATTATCTTCTAATGTAGAGTGAGACTGTATATTACTATATCCGCAATGGTGATTAGTCAGTATAAGTCCAGAGCCAGAGATCAATTCTCCCGTACAAAAACCACCAAAGTGCACAATCGCATCTTTGAGTGATCCTTCGTTAACACTATAGATATCTTCTGCAGTTAGCTTCATACCCATACTTTGCATTTCACCCTCATTGAGTGATTTGATCAATTGTGGGAGCCACATGCCTCCTCCTGCGAATAGAGTCACATTGACAAAAGTTATAAGTAACACTACTTGGATCGTTGATACTATTTTCATTATTATAGATTGTATGATTATACGTATGTATGTAAAAGAGACTTTATCCTTGACTTTTATATCTAAAAGTCTTTAATCAATTTAAGATGAGATCTATCATTGACTTTTATAATTTTAAAAGTCATTAATCAATCTAAGATGAGAATCTATCCTTGACTTTTATATCTAAAAGTCTTTATCATCCTAAAATGAGATTTATCATTGACTTTTACATCTAAAAGTCTTTAATCAATCTAAGATGAAAATCTATCCTTGACTTTTATATCTAAAAGTCTTTAATCAATCTAAGATGAGATTTATCATTGACTTTTATAACTAAAAGTCTTTTGATGTTGTAAAATAAGGATTCTGAGCTGTGATTATAATTTCTTAGGCCTAAATAGTTTATCGTTTGCCTAAAAAGGTAGCTTCATGATACTCAGAATTAATACTCATTATAATCTTGATATCGCCTTGGCTTAATATGTGCATTTGATTAACTTACGTGACCAATTGATCAAAAGCCACATTTATATTATATGCAGAAGAAGAACTCCGTAGATAAAAAAGTCCTAAAAAGAGCATTTGAGCTCATGTGTACTGCCAAAACTATGGCCGAACTCTACGAAGACAACTTCAAACATGTAAGTAAATATGTCCATGCTACGTCTAGAGGCCATGAGGCGATTCAGATCGCAGCTGGATTGCAGCTGCTTCCGCAAGATTTTGTTGCTCCATATTATAGAGATGATGCTATGCTGCTGTCTATAGGTATGACGCCCTATGATCTTATGCTACAGCTGCTTGCTAAGCGAGAAGATCCATTTAGTGGAGGTAGATCCTATTACTGTCATCCTAGCCTTAAAGATGATGATAAGCCAAAAATACCGCACCAATCTTCTGCGACTGGTATGCAAGCCATCCCAGCAACTGGAGTAGCAATGGGACTGCAGTATAAAGAGATTACTAAAATCCATAAAGGCAAAGCCAAGAAAGGCATATCCGTATGTTCGATCGGTGATGCATCCATGACAGAAGGCGAAATATCAGAAGCTATGCAGATGGCTGCGCTTAAGCAGCTACCTATTATCTATCTAGTACAGGATAATGGTTGGGATATATCAGCTAATGCAGCAGAGACTAGAGCTATGAATGCGGCTGAATACGCCAAAGGATTTCCGGGCATAGAAGTAAGGTCTATCAATGGTAGTGACTTCTCAAAGTGCTATAATACTTTGACTGAAGTAATCGATCTAGTGCGTAAGGAAAGAAGACCATTCTTAATACATGCCACTGTACCTCTTCTTAATCACCACACATCTGGTGTACGTATGGAATGGTATCGCGACGATCTGGAAGAGCATGCCACTAGAGATCCATATCCTGTGCTGCGAAAGCAACTTGCTAAATCAGGATTATCCGAGAAAAAAATAAAGAGTATTGAAGCTGCCGTCAAAAAGCAAGTAGAATCAGAATACGAAAAAGCAAAGTTAGCTGAAGATCCTCGACCAGAAGATCTATACACTAATGATTTTGCCCCAACACCTATTACTGAAGAAACGGGAGAGAGATCACCAGCTGATGGAGAAGAGAAGGTGATGGTCGATTGCGCATTATTAGCAGTTCAAGAGTTGATGGAAGATCATAAAGAATGTCTTCTATATGGACAAGATGTCGGAGCTAGACTCGGAGGTGTATTCCGTGAAGCGGCGACATTGGCACAGAAATTTGGTGATGAAAGAGTATTCAATACACCTATACAAGAGGCATTTATCGTAGGAAGCACTGTCGGAATGTCTGCAGCTGGGCTAAAACCTATTGTAGAAGTCCAATTTGCAGATTATATATGGCCAGGGCTAAATCAGCTATTTACAGAAGTGAGTAGATCATGTTATCTATCTAATGGTAAATGGCCAGTCTCTATGATACTCAGAGTACCTATAGGTGCTTACGGTAGTGGTGGACCATACCATAGTAGTAGTATAGAATCTATCCTAACTAATATCAGAGGAATCAAGATCGCCTACCCTAGTAATGGAGCAGATATGAAAGGCCTGATGAAAGCCGCATATCACGACCCTAATCCTGTAGTAATGCTAGAGCATAAAGGTCTTTACTGGTCTAAAGTAAAAGGTACAGACGCTGCTAGGTCGATAGAACCTGCCAAAGATTATGTCTTACCATTTGGAGTAGGTAACATGGTACTAGAAGCCGATGAGGACCAAAAAGAAAATGGCTCAGCGATACTAGTAGTTGCTTATGGTATGGGTGTACACTGGGCGCTCAATGCGGCCAAAGATTATGAAGGTCGTGTCGCAGTATTAGATCTACGTACACTATATCCATTAGATACAGAGCTTATCTATACACAAGCCAGAGATTACCATCGCATATTAGTAGTCACTGAAGAACCATCAGAAAATGGATTTGGTCAGAGCATCGCAGCAAGAGTACAAGCTGAATGTTTTGAAGCATTAGACGCTCCAGTAAGAGTGGTGGGATCTGCTAACATGCCAGCTATACCCTTAAATGAAGTGTTGGAAAAAACTATGATTCCATCTACTGAAAAAGTGAGTCAAGCTATTGGTGATTTGTTGGAGTACTAACGTATTACGAGTATTTGGAGGAGTGAGGTACGAACTCTTGTGTTGCGCTTAGTTATCTTTTTATCTTTTAATATACAAAAGAGTTTGTTGGAATCCTTACATTTCAACCTGATCGATCACTTTGTTTGTTGCACCACTAAATTTATTTGTTTTGAGCATTTTATCAAACAAAGCTATGGTTTTATTTAAATGCTTGGGGTTCTTTGCTTCTAAACTGGATAGCGAATTGTAAATCCCTATAAGTACTTTAACAGGTTCTTCATTATAGTAACCTGCCTGGGAAATATCGGGTTTGTCGTAGGTGGTCACATATTGTAGAAGTTCGAGACATTCAACTGGATGCTTTTTAGCACATTTAAGTAGATATTCGAAATAGTGGTGCGGCCCTTTTCTGGCCACATTTGATCTAGCGTACTTTTTAAGCAACGGATAAACTTCAAGGAACATTTCAGAGGTGAGATCTAAGAATGCAAATGAATATTCTTGTATTACTTTTTCATCGTTTGAGTTAAGGAATCTTAGAAATATTTGACGGCATTTTGCACGAACACTTTCTTTTTTATCCCCAAGGTTTTTGACTGCTAAATCTACGAGTTTCGCCTTTGCTTCATCACTGATTCTCAAAATTGAGTTTAGTAGCTGATAGCTTCCTTCTTTTTCTTTCAACCACGCTTCACCCAAAATTTCGGCAATTGGACCATTTGCGAATTTCGTTTTAATTGCTCGTTGGAAGTAGTCGTTGAGCTTGTCGAAGTTGTTGTTGAGTAAATATCGAACCGACCGGATGGAATACTTAAATATTTCTGGTTCGTCAGAATTTACTAGTTTTAGAAAGACTTCTAGTGTTTTTTCCTCATTAAGGTGCATTAGCATTGCAAGATCTGGCATTATTGCAACACGAACACTTAGATTCGGATCTTTGGCTATTTGGTTAAGTGCATCAAATATGAGTTGTTCAAAGACAGGATTAAAATAGACCTTGCTGATAATTCCTGCTGCTGATCCGCGTACGTTATTTATGCCATCAGTCAATACATCATTGCGAATGGTGTTACCTTCTGGATCTAAATGATTTATAGAAATTTCGATCAGATATTCCAATACATCCTTATCCAGAATTTTGGCCTCTACAAAGTACAAGGAAATCCAAACGAAGTAAAGAGTGTATTCACGATCAAATGGAATGGAAAGGGCTTTTTTGTAAATACGTTGCACTTCAACTGGGTCGTATTTAACTTCTTTTAAGCCTGTAAGACCAGCGACTATATATTGGTATGGTACATTGTTCTCGTCAATCAATTTTTCGATGAAAGGAAAGAAATGTAGTGCCCTGTTCTTTACTTCTGCTTGAAATGTGCGTGAGTGCTCCACAATTGAGCCTTTGAACGATCCGAATACGGATTTATACTCAGCATCATACTTTTCAAATGATTGTTCCCATTGAACAAATGTCATTTTATCGTAAGCTGAGTTTTCCATTGGCGGGCCAACCCAAGATGTTCTAACTTTATTTGGCTCTTGATCCTTAGCCGTCTTAAATTTTCTGCGTAGTTCTTGAAAGCGTTTTCTTAGCTGTGGCCTTGCCATAACTTCGGTTAGTGGAATGGCACTTAAATAGAGAAATTGGCGATAACCGTATCTCATTAAATTATGTCGTTTGTTGTCATTCTCATCATTGTATATTCTGACCTCGTACTTCGACTCAATTGAAAGGACTATTTTGTCAATAGTTTCTTTTTGGACTTGGTTAAAGTGTGAATAAACTGCCATTAAGAGCTGCCTGAATTGGTATTGAATCTTGTCGTTTCCCTCTAAGCCATCTTTTTGATAAAAAAGATCCATTAGTTTAAATATCTCATTTGTATAGTGAGATGGATTTGCATATAACCCGAAGAACAACAACCTTAAGATGGTAATGGAATTACTGTTTTGATAATCTACATAAAACTGGTCAAACAATAGAGTGGTTTGTTCTGCATGCTCTTGTACATTATTTACGAGTAAATGATAAATTGCCTCGTGTCCTTGGGAATGGCCTCGTCGGTCATAATCGAAAAGCCAAAATCCCAAGTCCATGTACAGTTTAGATTTATTCTTGCCACTAGTTTTCGCAGAAATTCGCTTGACAATACCCAATGCGAAGTCGAAGGCTTTAATATTATCAACCGCAAACATCTTTTTCAATAGCTTTATGTCTTGATGGTCAAAATGAGGCTTATCGCTATTGTTCTTGATGGCTTTAATTTTATTAAGACAATGGGCTTTATACTTCTGTATTACCCAATCAACATCGAAGTTTAACGCATCTTCGAGGATCTTGTAATATCCAAATCGATTAGACTCTGCTCCGACTTCATGTTTTTCGAAAAGTTGAAAAGCTAATGGTACATCCCATTCTTTAACATAGTAGAGCACCTGGAAAATGAATTTTGATTTCCCTTCAAATTCAGGACAATTCAAAAGAAAACCGCAAACGACTTGCCTGTTTTTAGGTAGTTGTTTGATTAAGATCTGCCATAGCAAGTTAATTTGTGCATCCCACTTTTCAGAGTTACTTTTATAGTATAAAAGGGATTTTATTTTGTCCGCAACCTTATTCGCTCTTCCCCAATCGCGTTCAGCAATCTTATTGAACCAGCCAACCTTTTGAGTAATCAGCTTATTAAGTTCTCCCTCTTCAATAAGATACATAAACCAACTAATGCCTGTGACCGAATCTAAAAAAGGTAGTTTCAGTTCTTTACTCTGTAGAATGTGGAATTTCACAAGCTGCTTTTCATTTGCTCTTGGGGCTTCTTCAAAACCAAGCAAGTTCAATAACATCAGCTTGATATGGAAGCGATACTTCGAGGAAAGTAGTATAGTTTCTAGAGATTTTATGTACGTAGGATGATCTTGCTCGCGCAGAAAACCTATAATCATTTTCAAACTTGATCGAATGAAAAGACCTTGGTGGTTTTCAATTATATAGCTTGTTACTGGATTTCCGTTCTGAACAAATTGTTTCGCAAAAGCAAAGTCAAAAAATGTTTGATGGAAAAATTGAACTTCCTTATCCGTTTCTGTTACAATTCCACTACTTTTCAAATAGGCGAACTCGTCCGTAAAATATCCCAAAAATGACTTTGAAGATGTGCTAATTCGCTGTTCTTCGTGCATCTGTTCCGCAATGACAAAAACTAGATTTGCGCATTTATCAGTACTAGCTGGTGATGGAGGCGGCACCTTCGCTATTTGCTGATCCCAAAGACTTTCATACAGATCATGCAGTGTCGTTATTGACCGAAGGTTGGTTTGGGAATCGTAAATCTTACAAAACACATTTAGATGATGTGGCATTTTCAGAAGATTGAGTAATTCTCCAGGTACTTCATTCCCTCTTATTCCAAGTTTGATTAACACCTTTATAACTTGAGCTTCATCTAATAAACCAACTTTGAAGCTTTTTTGATTTTTGTAGAATTTAAGTTCATTATCATAATTGAGATCGTATGCTCTTACAGAGATAACCACCCTTACTCGATCAATGGCAATAAGCTTTCTAACGAGGAGGTTGTAGGTATCGAGATATTCTCGTTTGGCGGATAAAGACTGGGAAAGCGCATCTATCTGGTCAATAAGCACAACTACTCGTTCGCTGATTTCGCTTACAGTTCGAATTACTTTTTCAAATGAGTCTTCAAGATGAATTTTATATTGTAAATCCGTGATGCTTTCAGCATAAAGCCTATCAGCTTTTAAAGCAATTGCAGCTACATTAGTTTCTACTAATTTCAGAAATAAATCTTTCAGAATAACCGTTTTTCCACTACCTGCACCGCCAACCAGTAAAGCCACAGGTTGCTCATCTTTACCTAATGGTGATTTGATCCATTGAAGTAAATCATTCGTTTCCGTTCTTTCTATGTGCGAATCATCTATCCCTTCAAAAGAGCTATTATAATCCGTAAGGAAGTGGGAGGTATGATTAAATTTTTGAAGGATAACATCAATCGGAATATTAGTAGTGGTTTGGTATTCTCCTTGCTTTTTCAGCTCTTCGGCTAGCTTTTCAACTGTTTCCGATTCAATGACCATTCTAACCTCGAAAAAAGTTTTCTTTATAGATTGGAAACCGTCTGTATTTAGCAGCAGATCTAGGTCTTGTGGAACTATTTTCTTTATGGTAATTGATGTGAGCACTGCTTTAAGGTCAGATTCAATGTCATTGTAATTAATATGCTTAAGTCCTTCATTGGCATTTATTACAGTTTCTGTCCATTTTTTAAGTTCTGCCTGTTTTAGTATCTGCTTGTTGAAATCATCCAGTAAATCTTTCGCTTTTTCATTGAAGCCGAAAGAGACAGCAAACCAGTATGTAAATTTCTTAGGGTTATGAATCAGCCGCTTGTCCAACAAGTAATGAAGCACAAATTTGATAATCTCTCTTGCGCACTCGGGTCTAGAAATTCTCTTGCCACTATCAATACTATGCTTACACTGAATTAGCCCAAGCGATTTGCCATCCAGATGCAAACTACAATCTCGTCCACGTTCCCCAACTCCTTGTAGAAGATTGATTTCGTCAAACCGTCCTTTCCAGTCACCCTTTTCAATCCTTAACTTTCCAATTGAATAGTGAAGTTCTTCAAATCTTCGGTCGTCAAGTTCAGAATATGGATAGCCTTTTTTTGGCGTAGTCATAGGTTTATTTGAGATTTCTCAATAGTGGTTTATATGTTAGATATATGCCTTGTATGTACCCAATTAAGCACAACAAGTAAATATATGGAATCCATCAAACACTAGATCACAACTCTCCAACTTAGGATCGGAATTAAACCTAATTGCTTTTGTAATTGTACCTCGTCTAGTAATGGATCGAAATAGTAGAATGCATCATTTTGTCTATTCATTACATTTTGTATATCTAGAGATATTACGTTTTTCCACTTACCCTTTTTAATGTAGCTGATACGTAGATCTAGTCTTTGATAAGTCTTTAATCGACCATAATCTAAACCTGAATAAACAGTCTGCAACCTTGCCCTGGATTCATCCATGTCAATACGCAGTCGTTGGAAACCATTACGAAAGTGAAACGAACTAGTAATTCGCAACGATTTTTCATCTCTAAACCTAAATATCTTTCCCAAACCTAGATTAAATGACTTGTCAAAATCAAGAGGAACTTGACCTCCTGACTTAGCATCCATCTGGCTATTCATGATAGTGAAGTTGGCATTGACTCCATAGCCGACGATATCAAATTTCGTATACGCCTTTAGTCCAAATGTAGTCACATCATTAGAAGCCCAATATCTACCAATAGGTAACTTCCCTATTTCATCGATTCCAAAATTCTCATTCCCTGTAAATTGACCAATGGCAATACTTTCTGGAGTATCGAAAATAAAATTACTGAAAGCCAATACTCCGTGGCCAGAAGTATTTAAATTTACTTTTAGAGCCCAAGAATTAATACTCTTTAAATTTCGATTATCAAAAGCACCAATATAATCGATGCCTTGCATTCCTAATATTTCTGGCGATACGGACTGCCTGTCGTTTTGGATTGAAACTGAAGTATTTAACCACTTCAACTTTCCCTGATAAGCGATAAATGGCAATAGGTAAGTGAAATTTCTCTTAGCTTCATCTTCATTAAGTGAGCTAAAATACGCTGAAGATCCAAACTTGAATTTTTGGTTTTCACTGACATTCCAATCTACAACTACCTTTGGTCTAAGTTCAAAATTACTGTCTTTAAAAAAAATCTTTCTATCATACTCATCTGTAAGAGAATTATAATTTCTAGAATTGAGATCTACTATTTGATGATCGAATCTGTTGACATTTACTCCAGTATTAATATGAAAATTATTATGAACCCACTTTCTATTCGCATATAATGAAATAATATTTTCATTACTATTAGATAACACTAATTCATCCCTATTATCAAACACAAAATTATTGACTCTCTCGTTATTTCTACTACTGTAAGCAAAGGTCATTACATACTCATTGTTCTTAGCTGTAACAGATAGCAATTTATTAGTGGCGTCGAATTCAATATTTTGAATACTTTTAAACTTGGCATCTGGATCCCCTTGCATTACCGAAGCTGCATGATCGTTACCTGATTTTCCATATACGCCTGTAAATCTAATTTCTAGATCTTTCCAATTTCTCCTATACTCAACGACCGCATCTTGATAAGTAATTATTTCATCGCCCAGATCAACACCAAGCTGCCCTAACAAACCAACAGTGGAGTATCTATAATTTCCTATCAAAGTAGATTGGCCTTTGTCGAAGACTCTATCGATTCCGGCCTCGAGCCCTATTAAACTAAGATTGGCAGTAATACTGTTTTTATAAGGTGCTCGTAATGAAAGATCAGCAACACCACCAATCCCGTGTGCCGGCCCATTTATTCCAGTTTGGTAATCTAATGTTCCAATTACTTGGCCGCTTATCATATTGACTCCTCCTGCAGTCCGGCTAGATTTATCATTTGCTGTCCCTGCATTACTCAGATGGTTTGGACTTGCTATCTGAGCTCCATACATACTCCATGTACTATAATGACTAGGCATTCCCTCATAGATAATCGCATTATTCTGATCATTACTCACAGTGAACCCTGGATACTTCATCAATAATCTACTCGGATCATCAAACGATGCGGGCGAACTCAGAAAATTACTTCTACTTAATTGAATTTTATCAGGAGAGTATACTTTACGATCATTAATTTCTACTGGCAATAATTCTATAGCCGTAGTATCTTGAGAAACAACGCCAAGTGATTGAAAAAGAAAAACGAGAAATAGCAATTGTTTACTTCCTTTCATAAGTACAAATTTCCTAAATCAATATTTATATTCCCAATAATCCTTTCAAATAACTCTCGTCCACCTCAGTTCCTGCAAAATCATCAAATGCCTTACCAGTAACTTCGATAATATGTTCTTTGATAAATGGCGCTCCTTCTCGAGCTCCTTGTTCTGGAGATTTGACACAGCATTCCCATTCCATCACAGCCCATCCATCATAAGAATACTCAGATAGCTTGGTAAATATACTTTTGAAGTCCACTTGACCATCTCCTAACGAACGGAATCTTCCAGCTCTATTATTCCAACCTTGATATCCACCATATACTCCGGATTTCCCTGTAGGATTAAACTCTGCATCTTTGACATGAAACGCTCTAATACGTTCGTGATAGAAATCAATAAACTGCAAATAATCCAACTGCTGTAACAAGAAGTGGCTTGGATCATATGTTAGACATGCTCTTTCATGACCATTAACCTTCTCCAGAAACATTTCATAAGTTATACCATCATGTAAGTCTTCGCCAGGATGTAATTCATAACAAACATCTACACCGCAGCTATCAAAATGATCGAGTATAGGAGTCCATCTCTTACCCAATTCGGTAAATGCCATATCAACCAAACCCTCTGGCCGCTGTGGCCAAGGGTACACCGTCTGCCATATCAACGCTCCAGAGAACGTAGCATGTGCATTTAATCCAAGGTGCTCACTTGCTTTACCGGCCATCATAAGCTGATTTACTGCCCAAGCTTGTCTTGCCGATGGGTTGCCTTTAACTTCGTCCGGAGCAAAGGCATCAAACATACTATCGTAAGTAGGGTTAACGGCAATTAATTGTCCTTGCAAATGAGTGGACAACTCTGTAATCTCAAGGCCATAGCTAGCTATCCTGCCTTTTAGTTCGTCACAGTAAGTCTTGCTCGTAGAAGCTTTCTCTAGATCTATCAGTCTAGATTCCCATGTAGGAATCTGGATACCTTTATATCCTAAGTCTGAGGCCCATTGGCAGATACTTTCTAGGGAATTGTAAGGTGCTTCATCGCCCATAAATTGAGCTAAAAATATTGCAGGGCCTTTTATTGTTTTCATATTCACTCGTGACTTTTGATAAGATTGTGAAGATAAACCATTCTTTTACTAATATATGAAAGTCCTTGGATTGGAATATTTCATTTCTTTTTCTTTCTATTTATTAACTTTGGAATTCAAGTATCTCAAAAGAAGTGGCCAAAAAGAAAAACAAGAACGCAGCGGTTGTAAAGGCTCCAAAGGTAAAATCAGTTGTAGAACCTATAGTTCCATATGTTCCCCAAGATTACTCCTTCTGGAAAGACAACGGGATGAGGGCCAGCATTTTGTTTGTACTATGTGGATTATTATATTTCCAAGGTGTAGATTTTGGTTATGTTCTAGATGATGCCATAGTGATCAAAGACAACCAATTTACGTCTAAAGGCGCTGCCGGAGTTTGGGATATCATGACTACTGAAAGTATGACAGGTTACTTTGGTGAACAGAAAAACCTTGTCCAAGGGAGTCGTTATAGACCATTGTCATTAGTCACTTTTGCTTTAGAAATTGAAGCTTTTGGTATGTCACCCAGAGTAGGTCACATCAACAATATTATACTATACGGCCTCACATGTATGATCATTTTTTGGATGCTTTACTTACTCTTACTCAATAGGGATAAAAATCGAAATACATTCTTGGGCTTAGCATTCCTAACGGCACTAATCTATACACTTCACCCTGTACATACTGAGGCCGTTGCCAACATCAAAGGAAGGGATGAGATCATGGCGATGCTTTTTTCTGGGTTAACAGTTATCTCCGTTCTACATTATGTAAACAGTAAGAAGACTTGGCAATTGATAGTTGCTATGTTGATGTTTTTTCTCGGCTTATTGTCTAAAGAAAATACAATTACTTTTCTTGCTATCATTCCGGCTGCCATGTTCTTCTTTACCACTTCGAAGTTAAGCGACTATCTCAAAGTAATGGGAATACTATTAGCAACTACTATAGCATATCTTATGCTAAGATTCAATGTAGCAGGAGTACCTGATTTCAGTATGGTGATTACAGATGTGATGAACAATCCATTTTATGGAATGACAGGAGGCCAAAAACTAGCAACGATATCTTACACATTACTAAAGTACATTGGTCTTAGTATTGCTCCAGTAGAGTTATCACACGATTACTACCCTTATGCTATTCCGATTTTAAACTGGGGAGACTTTAGAGCGATCTTAGGATTAGTTGCTCACTTAGGATTAGTTGCTATTCTGTTTTGGAAATTGAGAAGTAAATCGATTATCAGTTTTTCAATAATATTTTATCTAGCTGCACTTAGTATCGTATCCAATGTCATTATCAATGTGGGTACATTTATGAATGAGCGATTTATATTTATATCGACCGTTGGGTCGTGTCTCATCATTGTCTATCTACTTAGGGATAAGTTGAACAATTGGAAATCACCAGTCGGAAAATATTTGTCATTTGCTATATTAGGCATTATAATTTTGGGTTATAGCTACAAAACTATCACTCGCATCCCTGCGTGGGAATCTGCTATGACACTTAATCAGTCCGCTGTAAAAGTATCAACTAATAGTGCAAGAGCAAACTCGTTTATGTCTACTGCTCTTTATAATGAAGCAAGAGCTGAAAGTAATAGAGATAAGAAAAAAGCAATGTTATTAGAAGGTATGCAATACTCTAATAAAGCAGCCTCTCTGATACCCAAATACAAAAACGCGCAGCTCATGCGTGCAGGAATGGCAAGTGAATTACATAAGATAGATAACGACCTTCCAAAGTTATTGGCAACATTCAAAGATGTAGGAACTAATAGGCCTGATATTCCATTCATCATAGAGTACATAGAATACTTAAGAGGAGGACGAATGTCAGACAATGAGATTATTAATTTTTATTACGATCTTGGATACAACGAACTATTTATCAAAAAACACAATAATAAATGGGCCATGCATTACCTCAGTAAAGCGTATGAAATTACAAAAACCAATGCTACTGTTAATAGAGCAATTGGTGATACTTATAAGATGATGGGTGATACAGTGAACGCAAATAAATTTTATCAATCCGCAGGTGTAAAGAACTAATATGTTCATTACGAAATAAAGAAGCTAACCTAAATATATTTATATCAAGAACAACATTTAATACTAACATATAGAATTATAAAATTGAAATTAGAATGTCAATACTATATCAAATTGCGATCACTAAGATCAACAATGTAGGTCCTGTATCTGCTAAGTCAATTATAGCCCACCTTGGATCTGCGGAAGCACTCTGGTCTGCTAATGAAGATGACCTTATCGCCATCCCTCAAATTGCTAAAATCACAGCTCAACAAATATTAAGCGATAGAGACGATGCTTTATCCAAGGCAGAGCTAGAGGTGAAATTTATAGATAAGAATCACGTAACGGCCTTATACTATCTCAATGACAATTACCCTCGCAGACTCAAATATTTTGATCAGAGTCCAGTCATGCTTTATTATCAAGGATCCGCTAATCTCAATCCTCAAAGAACTATAGGAATCGTTGGAACTCGTAAGCCTAGTGAATACGGAATCATCCAGTGCGAAAAAATCGTGGAAGGACTAAAGTCTTATGGCGTTAACATCATTAGTGGTCTTGCTTATGGTATCGATACTACCTCACATCGTAAGTCCGTAGAAACAGGCCAAGAAACTATTGGAGTACTCGGTCATGGCCTAGATATGATTTATCCTGCAAGCAATAGAAAACTATCTCGAAAGATGATCGATCATGGTGGATTACTTACAGAATTTGGGCAGAGCAGCAAACCAGACAGAGAAAATTTTCCTATGCGAAATCGTATCATCGCAGCTCTTAGCGATGCCGTAATTATAATTGAATCTGCAGCAAAAGGTGGATCTATCATTACTGCTACATTCGCTGATGCATATAACAAAGATGTGTTTGCTGTTCCAGGTAGGATCAACGATAAGATGTCAGCAGGACCCAATAAATTAATCAAAACACACAAAGCGCATATGATTGAATCTGCCGAAGATATCGCGTATATTATGAGGTGGGATGAAATCAGTAATCAACCTATCCAAGCTCAGTTATTCGTAGAGTTATCAGATAGAGAACAATCCATATTGGATTACATAAGAGCGCATAAAGAACTACCTATAGATACTCTTCAGCATCTGATGCAGATCCCAGCATCTGAACTATCTTCAATATTAATTCAGTTAGAGTTTAAAGGAATAGTAAGACCATTACCAGGCAAAAGATATATGCTACATTAGAACGTTATTAATCTGAACTTATAAAATAAAAAGGCCATTGAATTAAATTCAATGGCCTCTCATGATTCTCTTATTCTTATAATATTTACATCGCTATAATTTTCTTTAGCATCTCTTGAGTGGCAGTAGGATCACTACCCTCTTCTCCTGCCAATATTAGTGACTCTTCCGCTGCTTGCATCGCATCAATTTTCTTTCCCAACTTGTATAGAATAGAGGCCTTGGTATCGAGATTGTAAGAGTTCTTTTCGAGTTTGATTGATTTATTAATCCATGACTCTGCCTGAGATAATATTAACTTATCGTCTGAAAGTTCATAGATCCTCCAAGCATGTGCATTTAAACTTTGAGAGCTTAAAGTAGGATTAGTTGCCATAAACAATTGAACGTCGGCCAGATACTTTTGCTCGTTGACTTCTCCAGGAGAATACATTAGATTATTGAGGTAATACCCTGTCGCTCTTTCGGCAGCGTTATCTTCACCATAATACTTAGTGAAGTGAATAGTTAATGCCTCTTGATCAGTAGGATTAACCTGCTTAACTCTTACATCTGAGCTTGCTGCAAATGAAATTTTATCTTCTACTTTTTGAACACCTATCTCGGATTCAAATAGACTTTTATTAGCCAACATATATTCAAAAAGCTTTGAGTCTATAGAAGCCTTCGAATAATCAAATAATGCTCTAATATTCTTAGGCGAATTCCAATCTTTCTCTTGGTCTATATAAGCTTGAGTTGCCTCCTCGTATCCGTCCATACCCGCCATGGTAAGTGCGTCCGCATAGTTAAGTAAAAAATCTTGATCCTTTTCTCCTCTTTCAAATCGCTTCTGTAATGTAATCACTTGTTGGTTTGGATCAGATGCCGATTTTCCTAATTCTAAGAATTTTTTACCGTCTTGAAAACCTAAAGAACGGTGTACTAATTCTCCTCCTGCATTTAAAAATAGAAGAGATGGATAGCCTCGAATAGAATGCATTTGTGCAAATGAAGGACCGTTTCCTTTCTCCATATCCATCTTGAGGTTTACAAAATTTTCATTGTAATACTTTGTTACTTCCACATCTTTGAATGTAGTACGATCCATCATCTTACAAGGACCACACCATGTTGTGTAAGCATCCACGAATATTATCTTTTCAGCAGCAGCAGCTTTGCTTTGTGCCATAGATAAATTCTCTTTTATAAATTGAATACCTTCAACCTCTTGTCCAATTGCTGATACACTAATAACTATCCCTAAAATTATGATTAACGATTTCATAGATTATTTCTTATTTGAGAATTAAGAAAGTCTAACGCTTCCTTTTTGAAGTATAATAACGTTACCTTTTTGTTATTGGTTATCTTGATATAGATAATAAGCAAAAATATTATTTAGGCATTTCATATCTGATAAAATTAGCTATATCAACATATTGCGATTGGTACTTTGCAACATCACTCCTTTCTATAATTCTACCATTGATATATGCTTCAATTGTAACATTAGAAAATTGCTTTTTTCTAGTCAATCGAGACTTCGCTGAACGAGCTTGCGTATAGGTCTGATATATTCCTAAAGTGTACTGATAATTATCACTTCCTATCTCTTTGTCTATCATAATATCAGATTCCTTCCGGATAATAGGATCCTTATACATCTGCTTAGTAGCGGTTAGGGATATCTTATACTTGAGTCCTGATTGGAATCCAATTAATCTAGACACAGCAATATTTTTGGATTGGTCAGGAATAGATGGGTTATCATAGATTACTCTTAGAGGTACTTCGGAAGGTGCTACTATTCTTAAATCCAATCTTCTGTTATATTTATTAGATAATATAACACTAGTTGGTGCTACAACACCATATTCTGTTCCTACACCTCTTAGAAATATTCGATTAGCCGAAATTCCATTTTTCTTAAGATAGTCTGCTGCTTTTTCAGCTCTCTTAATTGAAAAATAAAGATCAAATTCTGGGAGCCCTTCTTTCACTGCGTGTCCTGTTATTTCTATAGTCGTCTCAGGAAAAATCTTTAGTGTTTCTATTACCTTATTAAGCTGAGTAAGGTTCTGTGGATTAGTGATATTCTCTGAGGCTCCATATAATAGAGGAGCAATAACAACTTCTCTTTTGGGCACGCCAGAATAATCTTTTCTTGCTTCTGCTTGTACCTCTTCTACTTGATCTATTACAGGCTCAACTATTACTCCTGTCGAATCCATTAACGCTTCTTGTGCCGCAGCCATTTCCTCAGCTTTTATAGTCTCTTCCAATATCCTACGCTCTCTTACTTTGAGAAATGGAATAGTATAACTCAAATTCATTTGATCTTGAATCTGATTTTTAAAATATACCATAAATAAATCATGGCCTCCCATTGATTCCATTCTATCAGACGACATGATTCCAGAAAGTCCATCTGCTGCTAACCTAAAGTATACATCGTCTCTCGGTGAATTGATAGGTAAGCCAAGATTCTCTGGCTGGGACCAGTTACCTGTCTCCAATCCAAAATCACTTGTGTAGATATCAAAACCGCCCATACTATTAATCCTATTAGAACTAAAATAAAGTTTACTTCCATTTTTTGTCAAGTAAGGAGTAAGCTCATCAAATGAGCTATTGATCTCTGGTCCCAAATTAATAGGATCCGCCCAAACACTATCATTTTTTGTCAAAATGTAAAGATCATATCCACCATAACCACCTTTTCTCATACTCGAGAATATATATGTATTATCATCAAAGACTCTTATATCCCTATCTCCGAGGTCACCGACAATAGGACATTGCATTACACTTGGAAAGATTACTTCTTCTCTACTATTTCTAAATGTATCAGTTAGAATAGATCCCTTTTTAAAATCATTTGTCTTTAGGTAATAAAGAATCTCTCCGCCCTTACTAAAATCTTGTATAATGTCATGCCTAGGCGTGTTGAGTACCGGATCTATACTTGATACAGAGTTCCAGTTACCTCCTGAAGTTTCGATAGCATACATATCAGATGAGTAAGATCCATAAACATCATCTTTCGATCCGTCCTCCGATCTTAGCCCTCCTGTACTTCCGTTTCTATTAGAAGAGAAATAGTACTTATTAGGATTGGCAGGACTTTGTAATGCAGATAATTCATCATAAATCGTATTAACTGATCCACCTAGATTTTCAACAAAAGCTTGTTGATCCACATATTTGTAATCCTTTGCAAAACCACATCTTTTTATTTTGTGTATAGTCTCATTTCTCTTTGGAGAATCTCTGTCAAGATATTGCAAATAATTTTTATAAAAATTAGTAGCCTCTTCATAATTACCCTGAGTCAAGTAATTATCTGCCATATAGGCATATAATCTCTCATCACGATTTCCACCTCCATATGAGTCTATCAGACTCCTAAGTGAAAGGTCTATTTCACCTACATGGTAGGCAGCGATACCCTTATAAAATAAATTTTCCTTTGTACTCTCGATTTGTTTATAGAGCTCAAGTGCTTCTCGATATTTTCCTGCCTTAAAATATTTCTCTGCTTGTCCGTCTAATCCTCTAGCTGATGAATTGACATTATTATTATCATTGCCGCCTAAGAATGCACCTCTCAATCCACAAGATGAAAAGACAATTGAGAATGTAGCAATACAAACTACCCAGCTTACACAAAGAAGTATATGTTTCATTATATTTTTTGATCTACATCGAACTGTTCCAGATAGTCGGCTATTCTTCTGAGGAAAGATCCTCCAAGCATGCCATCTACTACTCTATGGTCGTACGATAATGACAAAAACATCATCTGCCTGATGGCAATGACATCTCCATATTCTGTTTCTAATACTGCTGGTTTTTTGCGGATGGCTCCGACTGCTAATATAGCTACTTGAGGTTGATTGATAATAGGTGTCCCCATTACATTTCCAAATGTACCTACATTAGTAAGGGTAAAAGTTCCTCCCTGAATGTCAGAAGGGGATAGTTTATTTGATCGGGCTCTATTGGCTAGATCATTTACTTTCTTAGTAAGACCAACCATATTGAGGCTATCTGCGTTCTTAATAACAGGTACGATTAGGTTTCCACTAGGTAGAGCTGCCGCCATACCTATGTTAATATCTTTTTTCAGAATAATACTCGTACCATCTACGGATGCATTTACACCCGGATAATCTTTTATGGCTTTCACTACTGCTTCTACGAATATAGGCGTAAATGTAATTTTCTCTCCATGTGTTTTTATGAAGTCTCCTTTGACAGAGTTTCTCCAATTTACTAGGTTAGTTACATCTGCCTCCACAAATGATGTCACGTGAGGAGAAGTGTGCTTACTCATTACCATATGGTCAGCTATCAACTTACGCATACGATCCATCTCGATAATCTCTACATTACCAGAAGTACTAACACTGCTTGATGGAGCAGATTTTGCTTTTGGTGCCGCTAAATTATTTTGTGTTACTACTTGCGAAGTCGCTTGGATTACTGGTGCACCGCTTCTATTCGCAACATATGCCAGTATATCTTTCTTGGTCAATCTGCCTTTTGAACCTGTACCCGATACAGATTCCAATTCAGAAAGCGGAATTCCTTCAGACGAAGCTATATTTTTTACTAAAGGGGAGTAAAATCTCTTACTATCTACTGAGTCTCCATGACTCGATGAAGAAGTTGCTGCAACTGAAGCCACTGGAGCTGCTTTTGCTTGCACTACCTTTACTATTGGTGCAGCAGATGCTGCGGCTGGAGCCTCTACTACCGCTGGACTAGGTGATGATGCGCTTTCGCCTTCTGTTGCTATGATGGCTATCACAGTCCCAATAGGTACAACTGCATCTACTTCGAATAGTATCTCAGATAAAACACCTGCCACTGGGGAAGGAATTTCAGAATCTACTTTATCAGTTGCTATCTCGAGTACAGTCTCATCTAGATCAATCGTATCACCTACACTCTTAGTCCAGTTAAGGATCGTCGCTTCCATGATACTTTCGCCCATTTTAGGCATGATTAACTCTACTTTAGCCATTTTTCCCAGTTTGTAGTTATTAAAATTGAAATACTCTCGTATCCCTCCAAAATCGAGTGCAAAGTTAACTTATTTTAGCCTGCAAAACGTATTTTCTGAGCATATTCAATGCTTGATTACTAGCATAAGCAATGTTTTTAGTCCGGTCTTTGGAAGCTAGTATAGTTCGTGTATAAGTCACACCATGCGAACCGACAGCTATACAAACTGTACCTACAGGTTTGTCGACTGTACCACCACTCGGTCCAGCTACTCCAGAAAGCGCCACCGCAACATCTACTTCTAATACCTCTAAAGCTCCTTTTACCATCTCTTCTACCACCTGCTCGCTTACCGCTCCATGAGCCTTGAGTGTCTCCTCTTTCACTCCTAGCATTTTTCGCTTAAGTGCATTACTATATGTAATGGCAGATCCCTGATAATAAGCTGACGAGCCAGATACAGAAGTAATCAAATGGGATAGATGCCCACCCGTGCAGCTTTCTGCGGTTCCAATAGTAATCCCTTTTTCAATACACAACTGTTGCAATGCCTGCTGAAGAGAAATTTCATTATACCCATAAATCACATCGCTTATCCGCTCGCTAACGTCCAATACCGATTGATCCAATTTGGATTGCAGTAGTGTCTCATCATCACCTTTGGCAGTTATGCGCAGTCGAACTTGAGATAATCCTGGCAAATAAGCTATTGATAATTCATCATCAAAACGTTCTATAATATCGTCTAGCCTATCCGCAATACTAGACTCACCCATTCCCGCGGTCATTATGGTCTTATGTAGGATTACCTTTTTGTCTAATCTAAGATCTAACCTTGGAAGTAACTCTTCCGACATAATAGCCTTCATCTCATAAGGAACACCTGGCATAGATACAATTTGCTTTCCTTCATGGTGCCAAAGCATACCAGGAGCTGTACCCATAGAATTTGTCAAAATCTCAACATTCTCTGGAAGGTAGCACTGATCTTTGTGTGCCTCTGTCAAGGGTATGTTTCTAGGGGCAAAAATCTCTTTGATTCTATCAAATACCTCCTCGTGATATTGCATACCCACCTTAAGGTAATGTGCAATGGCTACTTTAGTAATATCGTCCTTAGTAGGGCCTAATCCTCCTGTCATCAGTACTATATCGGATACTTTAAGACAATGGCTGATACCATCTACTATCGCTCCATGTTCGTCAGATACAGTTAGTCGCTCAACGACTGAAATACCCATTGCTGTAAGCTTCTGAGACATCCAAACCGCATTGGTATCGATAATTTGTCCGATCAGTATTTCATCACCAATTGTAAGAATAGTTGCTTTCATTTCAAGTATTTAGTTCCAATCAATCATTAGAAACAATATAATCTCTAATGCCCCAACAAAGTTTAAGAATCATCCGAATGTACTCAACTCAAAGTACTTACATACGATCATGTATCTATGCTACCCAACCCTTCCACATAAAAGGATGCAATACATATATCTATACCTACAAGATCCAAACCACTCTTATCTAAAATAACCATTTCTTAATTATTAAAGCGTCAAATAACGAATCCTAAGAGCTTATAACAAGCTAATAGCAACTAAACACATCTGTACTCAACACCGCCGAATATGACTTACGGTATGTCATATATACTTTAGATCCAAATGAAACATAATGGTGGGATATTTTTGAATAACAAATTGCCCTCTGAAGGGCATAGAAATAACCAAGGTCTATCTGACATAACTATGAACACAATTGCAAATAAGGCATTTGCGTTTTTTTGTCGTCTAGTTGGCGATTAACAGTTGTTGGACTGATATATGAAACTTTCATAATATACAAACCAAATAGGTTTTAAAAGATCAAGTAATTGCAAGCATTTAAAAACATATCTCTTCTAGTTACGATAGGTGTAATTGTACTTTTGAGCGTTCGGGTAAACGCCCAAGAAAATGAAACAGAGTTACTTGAATTGGTAGACTCCCTATTTCAGAATAGACATCATGAGGAGATGATTATATTACTTAATCAAGAAATCTACGAGGATAAAAAATTTCCAGACCAAAAAATATTTCTCTTAGAAAGACTAACTCAGTCATATATATACATAGGTAAATATGCGCACGCAAAAGTCCTATGGAACAAGTTAAATGGTGAATTAGGTGAGGTACCCTCCAAATCTAAAGCCAGAATAAGACTAATAAAAGCTACGATCCACTACTACGAACACGAGATAGATAGTGCCTATGTCGCATCAAAAGAAGCTAAAGAATTATATGCTGCAATAAACGATACGATGGGAATCATGACTTGCTCAGGTAATATAGGAGCACTTTTAACTGTCCGCGGTAAACATGAGGAAGCTTTAACCTACTTGAAAACTGCCATAAAATTAGCTGAATCACGTAAAATATTAAGATATGAATTATACCTCAACACTGCTTTGTGTTATGGCTATCTAGACAGCATTGACTTACAGTTTAATTACTTTGAACATTCTCTTCAGGTCGCTCGAAAACATCCTAGAAAGCATAATGAAATATTTCAATCTTTCTATCATGTAGCCCTTGCCCACAATAAAATGGGAAACATTCTTAAAACTAAACAGTACTTAGACACTTGTGAATACTATATAACACATCCTATACAACACGAACTAAAGGATCTATACTATGATTTAAGGATATCCAATAACACTTTACTTGATCAGACTAATTCGGTGGAATCTTTATTTGTAAAAAAAGAAGAAGCATCTAATTCATTTATTTCTAACAATCAGATAACAGATATCAATGAAATAAGAGTAACACTTGAAAAAGAAGCTCTAGTTATAAAAGAAGAGCAAAAATCTCAAAATAAAGAAAACCTACTCGCCTTAAAGTTACTTCTATTGACACTTACCATAGTATCCTTCTTAGCATTATTCACTTACAAGATATTCAAGATCAAAAAAAGAAAACTAAGCTTAGAGTTAAGTATCATTCAAACAAAACAGAAGCTCCTAAAGGCTCAATTGAGTCCTGAATTTGTGATCAATTCTATAAGTACAATAAAAAGAATAATAAACAAAGGAGATAACAAATTAGCTGCGGATTACTTAAGCAAATTCTCAAAATTAATACGTCAGATTTTAGAAAACTCTAGAGAAAAATATACCTCCTTAGAAAGTGAAATGTCCACTTTAACTAAGTACTTACAACTCAAACAAATAGAAAAGCAGAACACCTTTGACTTTAAACTCAAAATTGATCGAGATATGGATCAATCCGACATATATATTCCGCCTATGATGCTTCAACCATTTGTAGATCAAATTATTAAATTAAATGAAGTTTCTCCCAACTCTTACACTCAGAATATTGAAATTCAACTGTATGAAAAAGATGGTATTCTTGATTGTGAAATAAGTAATATTTCCGAAAGCAATCCTGTACAATTCAACAAGGCAGATATATTAAAATCGAAATCAGTTAAAACTGTTCACCAAAGACTTATTTCCCTTTCAGAAGAGATAGGAAAAAACTCTTCTATTCAAATAGATCAAATAAAAAATTCAAACCTATCAAGAATCTTATTACAAATTCCATTTAAAGTAAACTTAAATTGAATTATACAATCCTAAAATATATAATACTTTTATCCATACTGTTCTTCGCTAAGAATGGCAATACACAAATGGACTGCACAGAATATGTGCAAGCAAATCTAAGTTTTAGGAATCTAGAAGATATAGATAACTGCCTTCAAAATTTAGGTCATAATGACAGCATACACATTAATTTTACTAAATACAAAAATATTTTAATTCAATATTCCGCATCTCATACTAACCTTTCTAAAGGAGAAGCAGTACTTCTAACTAACATATATCGACAACTTGGTCTGACTGCAAAAAAGTTAAACAATCATGAAGAGTATGAACAAATGAACAATGCTGGTTATTTAATACTCTTGAAATACTTTCCCATTCAACAACATGAGATTATTAAGAAATTAAGCCACTATGAAATAGTGGAATCCAGTACGAGTGTTGACCAAAAAGAAGATATTGACAATCTCGTATTCATTGATTCTACAGGGTTGGAACAAAACCAAATAAAAGAAATTCTATATAGTTACTATTCTTGCTTTCTAGCGAAGGGTGATTTGAGGTATGCCCACATAGCACTTTGTAAGTATCTCAATGAACAGCAGAAATTTGCGGCCAAAGAAACAGATCAAAAAATCGCCGAACTTAATCTAAGTTATAAGATACAGCAAGACAAACTAGCAATCACTCAAAAATCAAAGTTAAGACTACATACATTAACGAAATCACTTATTATTCTACTTATAGGAGGAGTAATTTTAATTTCCATTTTTGGTGCCTTCTATTTTCAAGCTGAATTCTCGAAATCTCAACAAGAAGCTAACTCAGTTCAATTAGAACAACAACTGCTAAGCATACAGATGAATCCACATTTCATCTTTAATGCCATAACAGCTATTCATGCTCAAATACTTATGGATCAAAAAGAATTAGCATCAAAATACTTAGACAAATTCTCTAATCTAATTCATAACATCCTAGAAAGCACAAGCAATAAATTCATCACTTTAGATAGTGAAATCAAGACACTTAATGAATATGTTGCTTTACAACAATTCAGATTCTATGACAAGTTTGATTATCAGTTAATAATGGATGATACTCTAAATCCATCTGACATTTATATACCGTCAATGATTATCCAACCATTCGTAGAGAATGCCATAGAGCACGGAATAAGAGACATAAAAGAAAAAGGACTTATCACTATCAAATTGAGCTATGATAATAGACTGTTGAAATGTGAAATACTCGATAATGGAAAAGGTTATACTCCAGAAGTTAAGAATATCAATCCAACCAAAAAATCTCTCTCTCTAACTATAACAAAAGAGCGGATTGCAAGCCTAAATAAAGAACTGAAATCGAATGGTACTTTAACGATATCCAAAAGAGAAGATCGCAATGGAACCAGAGTCCAAATCAACATCCCAACAAACAGAAAACATGATTAAGACAATAATAATAGATGACGAACCTTTCGTTCGAAAAGGGCTCAAAAGCATGTTACTGGATCACAGTAATATAGAGGTTATTGGTGAATGCGAAAGTGTTGCGGAGGCGCTAATAGTAACTAACGCTACGAAACCCGACTTAATACTCCTTGATATAAATCTTCCAGACGGAACTGGGTTTGATTTTCTTGACAAAATAGAACTGGAAGGATTAAATGTCATATTCATAACCGCGTACCATGAATATGCATTGCAAGCGTTGAAAGCAGGTGCAATAGATTACTTACTAAAGCCTATATCCTCTGACGAGTTAGAAGAAGCGATCTCAAAGATTGATCTTACTCAAGATAATTTAATAAAAGAAAGATTAGCTATTAGTAAAACATCACTTGTCAGTAAATCAGATAAAATAGTACTTAGGTTCCAAGACAAATATCAAATAGTAAGATTTTCTGACCTTCTATATTGCAAATCTGATTCAGGATATACAAACTTCTATTTGGCAGATGGACGACATTTTATAACATCAAAGAATATCAAAGAATACGAGAAATCATTGCCAGACAATTTTGTCAGATGTCATCAATCCTACGTGGTCAACCTAGACTACGCTGACAACTACAACAAAGAAGGCGTGATAGTATTGACTACCGGAGAAAACATTGCAGTATCAGTACGAAAAAAGGAATTACTATTAGAAAAACTTACCAAAATATAATTACTAATAATTAATAAACGATAACGAATATAGATTAGATCATTTCAATTATAGGTTTGATCTTAATTCAACTGAACTCTAACATAGATTTACATTAGCAAAACAGGCGCTTTACTAAAGAACAAAATAAAATTAATGCTTGACAAAAGAGACATGGCGAGATATGAATTAAGCGACTCGAAAAATTCGAGACTGCTCATAGGAAATTACATAGTCTATAAGGCCATTGATCTTAATACATCCAAAAATGTAATCATAAAGACCTCTATCGATGATAAAGGGAAATTACTTCAGAAAGAACAAAAAATAGTTCAACAAATAAAGACCAAATCAATTGTATCCGAAAATACAATTATAAAATACAAAAGCCAAAAAGAAAAGCAAATTGCTTGTGTAATACAATCAAATTTTGACAATACACTAAGCTACTATATCCACAATAACAAATTAAACTATTTAGACAAAATATACATTGCTAAACAGCTAGTAAAGAGTATTAAGTGTTTACACGGCATCCAAGTTACTTTAGGTGATCTAAATCCATTTAACGTACTTATCAGAAATGAGACAAAAAAATTAACTCCACTATTGATTAACATTTACAATCCACCTATTAACAATACTAAGGGAGTTAAAATTGCGACAGATTTTTACAAATCACCAGAACATATAACCAGTGGAAAAGCAACAATCAAAAGTGATATATACTCTTTGGGCATGATACTTCACGAATTATTTAACAATGAAAGGCCGTTTACCATTACTTCCAAAAATGATTTACCATCCGCTACTAATCAAAGAATATTCGTGTGTAATAAAGTAAAAAGTGAATTAGATATCACTCCTAAAGTAATTAAGAAAATTATTAGAACGTGTACTAATGTAGAACCCAACAACAGAAACATTTCGCTTGAAAAAATATACAAATCATTAAAAAAGGCCCAAAGTCTAAAATGTTATTCTGAAACAAAAGTAAAAGAGCTAGAAGACTTGAATTTTTCACCATTTGAATAAAATATAAAACACGCACTATATAAAATGTTACCAATAACTAAAAATGCAGTTTACGATCAAAATCAAATATTCTATAAAACAGAATATCAAAAAATATTAACTCATTTTTCGAGTTACCAAAAGGCTAAGAACGATATTCTAAAAAGTCCATCAGGCACTATCTACATAAAGATAATTCTGCTGGTAATAGCAATTATAATTTTGATATTTTTTGGTGAATTCATATCCGACAATTTGAAATACGCTTTACTATTAGGCTTAGGTCTAGTAAACATAATTACAGGACTATTTGACAATCATCAGATACAAAAATTAGAAAAAATTGATCTTTTAAAATTGAATTATGAAACCCTGCTTGTATGTCCCAAATGTAGAAGCAAACTAATAAATCAAAGTTACACGTATTGGAAGGAGAAACAGTCCTGCAATAATCACAAATGTGATGTAAACTTTTACCCTTAAATATTAGAAAATGAAAAACCGTAAGACTAAAAGCAAAGATCTCTTTGCACAATTCAAAACCGACAAGGAAAACTACATACAACTTCTTGCTGGCGGTATTATTGCAAGTACAGTTGTTCAGTCATGCACTAACAAAGAAGCAGGAACTACTGAAAATCAACTTACTGATCAAATCGAGTACATTGATTCAACTCAAGAAGATATCGCTAGTCAATCTGAGGTTGCTTTCAATGAAATAGATCAACCTACTGTATCGTCGACTGACATTGAAGTATTGCACTCAGATGCAAACACTACTGGACAAGATGGATCAATAGATCAAATTACTGAAGACAAATCAGAATCTGCAATAGAAGAAATCGCAGAGGTAAAACTCGACTCTTACACTACTAGTGAAAATTCTTCCACATTCGAAGAAGTTTTTGCTGGAGCAAGAGAAAAATTTGGATCCTCGGGTATATTCGAATGGCAAGGTAAGACATACACAACTCTTTATGAAGGAGAATTGAGCCAAGTGACACCTGATTACTACGCAATTCAAAATGAATCTTATAATTCATCAAAAGTATATGAAAGTAATTCGAATACCGAAATACAAAATGACAATTCATCCATTCAGAATGAAACAGTTTATCAAAGTTATGAGGAGTCTACTTCTACAAAAGTAGCTGAATCAACTCATATAAAAACCGAACAATTAAACGCAGATAATTCATCTCATAACACCACGACTATCACAGAAAATCAATCTACAGTATATGTAGAAGAGACTCAAAATGAAAACACATCAAGCGAAAGCTATGATTATTCTGATGACAGTGAGTTAAATGATATTGAAGATTCTGAGCTTAATGAATCAGAAGATATTACAGATAGCAATACTGAACTCCAATCCTCTGAAGAGGTCGTAACTGACGTAGATTTCAATGAGTTTACTTCTATGAATTCCAGTGCGGTTGAAGTAAACAAATCTAATATGGAGACTCAATCTATCGAAACGGAATCAGCTTCAATGATAGATGAGAATAACGATGGTATAATTGATCAAAACGCAACCGAACATTATACATCGCAAAACGAAGAATACGACTCTAAGGACCAAAATAATGACGGAATCATTGACCAGGAAGGAGAGTATAATTCAGTTACTAGAGATGAGTACGGTGCTCTAGATCAAGATAACGATGGCATCATTGATTTTGAAGCACAACACGCCTACTCGGTATCAAATGACGAATATCAATCCACAGATCAAGATGGTGATGGAATTATCGATCAAGAATCAATAAACCCTAATGACACAAATGATGTCGATACGTCCATAGACCAAAACAATGATGGCATCATTGATTTTGGAAATGAGGCAACTATACCAACATCAATGGCAATAGATGAAAACAGAGACGGTATCATAGATTTTCAACAAGATGTAAGAATATCTGATACTTATAAAGAAAATAATATAGAAACCAATCATCATAATACTACTCCATTATCAGAAGATATCATTGACGAAAACGAGGATGGAATCATCGATGAAGATGTGGAAATGTATATGAATGAAGACTTACCTTTTAACGAATTACTTGAAGATCCTTTTAATCTAGGAGAACTTTTTGAAACACTAATATCATAAACTAATAAAACTAATTGTTATGAAATCGAATTTAATACTTACGCTGATAGCAATGACAATGAGTCTATCTTTAATAGCTCAGAATGACTACATTGCTGGAACTTGGGAATATAGGCCAACAGGCACAAAAATGGAAATTGAAATCAATAAAGGCGAGCTTACAACGGACATTGACGGATACGACTCTGATCGTACTTATACAAAAGTAAATGGCTTCAAATACAAGTCCACCGACATAGAAAACTTATACCTTGAAATAGTATCTAGTACTAAAATAATCACGTATAATACTAAAACAAATAGTCAAAATACTTGGCATAAGTTTGATGGTACTTCATCAAAATCTTCTACTAAAAACACTCAGTCAAAAAATACCAAAAACAGAAATTTGGCAAGTAGTAGCAGTACTAAAAACGAAAGCATCAGCTATCAAAAATCAAGTGGCCAAACAAGTAGCAGCAGCTCTAAGATGGATGCCTATAAAAGATCTCAAGTAAGCAACTCATCTCGATCTAACAATGGTAGTTTCTTAAATCTTGGTGTTGGATTTCTATCAAGTTATTCAGGATCAAGTGTAATACCTCCAATTGGCATATCTTACAATCGTCCTTTTAAAGATAACATTATGATTGGTGCTTTCTTTAGCTATGCTCAAACTAATATCGACTCAGGTTTAGGGTCTGAATTTGACTGGGGTTATAGATTTATGACTTTCGGAGCAAGAGGTACTTATCATTTTGATTTTGGACCAGACAAGTTAGATCCGTATGCAGGGTTACACTTAGGATATACTATAGGTTCTGTTACAGGCGATTGTGCTGGTGACTGTGGTTTAAATTCTCTTGCTTGGTCTGGCGTATTAGGAGCAAGATATCATGTTTCAGAGAAAATCGTACCCTTCTTAGAATTGGGATATGGCCTATCTGCTGTAACTATAGGTATTTCATGGGGATTATAGATTCCTAAATATTTAAAAATAATTGAGGGTTATTTGATAATGGAATTATCGGATAGCCCTTTTTCACTTTTAGTCCTAATAACAAGCAATAAACTCTACCCCACTTGATACGTGAAGAGCTATTAAAAATTTAAATAATCCAAAAACTGAATAGATTGCCTGTAGCTATCCCATCGGAGTGCAAATCTCTAATAAGAATCCATTGTTATCTCTGATATACGCCACTTTTTGTCCCCAAGGCTTGGATTTGATTGCTTCTTCTAATTTAGCTCCATTATCAATCGCTTTTTTGATAGTACCTTCTACATCATCTGTCGTAAAACCCATCTCTATTGGAAAGGGTTTTTCATTTTGCTTCGCTACCATAAAACCATTACTCAAATTACTATTGGCTAGTTGTTTGGAAGCAAATGCTATAACAGTCTCACCACTTCGTAGTTCGCCATAATCCTTCTCTTCAGTTAAAAATTTTCTTTCAAATCCAAATGTTTTTTCATAGAATTCTAATGACTCTAAGACGCTCGGAACATATAATATAGTATACGCGTATTTCATTATTATTAGTCTTATTTATGTAAATATCTAAGTTCTCTAAAATTAAACTCTCTCACTTCTCCTTCGACTTCCATTTGTAATTTTCCTAAATCGCTGATTCCTATAATCTTTCCTTTTATTTTATTTTTTTCTACCTCATAATGACTTTCTTGATCCTTAAGATATAACAAGTCCAGATACTCTTTCTTCAGTACTTCAAAACCATCTTCCTTCAATCGCAGGTAATAATCTTGTAGATGCTCGCAAACCGAGGATTTAACATTTGCAACATTATATGTCTTCTCTGACATCATTTTCATAGAGGTTGGATTAGGTAGTGATTGATCAAAGTCATTTTGATTAACATTGAGACCAATTCCTATAACGGTGTTTTTGATGCTCTTGCCTTGAAGAATATTTTGGATGAGGATACCACAAATCTTGCGTTTGCCTACATATATATCATTTGGCCATTTGATCTGTGCTTGTATTCCAAAACTGTTTAATGCTGATCGGACCGCAAGTGAAGCCAATATATTGAGTGTAAACTGCTGATAAGCCATCAAGAACCGAGGTTGTAGTATTACTGACATTAATAGACTCTGGCCAGCTTCGGCGCTCCAGTTACTGCCAATCTGTCCGCGACCCTTGCTCTGATAGTGCGCCCATATGACAGTTCCTTCGTTTGGATTGCTATTTGATACTAATGAAGTAGCGTAATCATTCGTCGAATCGATGGTATCGAAAGTAATGGTGGGGCGGCCTATAATTATGGAGCGTTGCATCGAAACAATTGTTAACTTTGATATTTTGAAATACGTTATACTGGTCAACAAAAATAAGATATTTGAAACGATCCAAAATAGCTGAAAAAATTCAGCAACATACAGAAGAACTCAATCCTCTAATCATAGATGCGATGCAGGATATAAAGGGTAAAAATATAGTATCTCTAGATCTACGTAATCTCGACGAAGCTCCAGCTGACTTCTTTATCATATGTGAAGGTGATTCTACCACTCAAGTAAGTGCGCTTGCTGGGAATATCATAAAGCGTGTCAAAGACGAACTTGGCGTCATACCTGCCCACAGAGAAGGTATGACTAATTCAAAATGGGTATTAGTGGATTATTTTAATACCGTAGTCCATATATTTTATCCAGAGACTCGCGAGTTTTATAAGCTAGAAGACCTCTGGAGTGATGCCGAAATAACTGAATATGCCAACTTATAGTTGTTAACGGACAAAACGATACGCTTGAAATAGCGTTATATATGAAGAAATGTCTTGTAAAAGAGCATGGTATAAAGGTTACTTGTCAGCTCTATATGACTTAAGGCCTAAAATTAAAAAGAAAACAATGAGTGATAATGAAAATAAAGATCCAAAGAAGACACCCAATAAGGTGAACTTCAATTCATATTGGATCTATGGTATCATCATACTAGTCATATTAGGTATTAATATGTCTGTGATGATGAACAATAGTACTGAGAAGATCAACATGCTTAAGTTTGAGCAGATGGTCATGGATAAGATGGTCGACAAAGTAGTTGTTATTAATGAGCGTAATGCAAATGTATATCTTACGCCTGAGGCTATAAGTGAAAAATTTCCAGATCAGAAAGAAAGCAAATTTTCAGCTAATCAACCTCAGTATCAATTTCAAGTTGGTGATATTGGATTCTTTGAGGAAAGTATGCGTGATCTCAATGCCAAAGGCCACAGAGTCAGTTACGAGCTTGAATCAAAGCCTGACTATATAGGTTCAATTTTAAGTTGGTTACTTCCTTTATTTATTCTAGTCGCAATATGGCTATTTATAATGAAAAGAGTGAGTGGCGGTGGTGGCCCAGGAGGTGGTCAGATATTCAATATTGGTAAATCCAAAGCTACTTTGTTTGACAATAAAGACTCTAAAGTAAACGTCACATTTGCTGATGTAGCAGGTCTCAATGAGGCTAAGGAAGAAGTCATGGAAGTAGTTGACTTCCTTAAGAATCCAAAAAAATACACTGCCTTAGGTGGTAAAATACCAAAAGGTGTTCTTCTTGTCGGCCCTCCAGGAACAGGAAAAACCCTACTTGCAAAAGCCGTAGCAGGAGAAGCAGCAGTACCTTTCTTTTCTATATCTGGATCTGATTTTGTGGAGATGTTTGTAGGAGTCGGAGCCTCTAGAGTAAGAGATTTATTTAAGCAAGCTAGAGAAAAAGCACCTTGTATCATCTTTATAGATGAGATCGATGCTATTGGTAGAGCAAGAGGTAAAGGCGCCGTGCAAGGTGGTAATGATGAGCGTGAAAACACACTTAATCAATTACTAGTAGAAATGGATGGATTTAGTACTGATAAAGGTGTAATCCTTATGGCAGCGACTAACCGACCAGATATCTTGGATAGCGCATTGATGCGTCCAGGTAGATTTGATAGACAGATCGGAATAGATAGACCTGATCTACAAGGTAGAGAGGCTATCTTCAAAGTTCACTTAAAGACGATCAAGACTAGAGAAACTATGTCAGCTTATGAGCTAGCAGAAATGACACCAGGTTTTGCAGGAGCAGAGATCGCTAATGTCTGCAACGAAGCGGCACTTATTGCTGCTCGTAGAGGAAAGACGGAAGTAGATATGAATGACTTTAACTACGCGCTAGACAGAGTGATAGGTGGATTAGAAAAGAAGAATAAACTTATAGCTCCCCACGAAAAAGAGATCATAGCATACCACGAAGCTGGACATGCAATCTGTGGATGGTATCTAGAGCATGCTAGCCCACTAGTAAAAGTTACAATCGTTCCAAGAGGAATGGGTACACTTGGCTATGCACAATATCTTCCAAAAGAAGAGTACATCACTCGTACAGAAGCATTACTGGATCGTATGTGTATGACTATGGGTGGTAGAGCTGCCGAAAAGAATATCTTCAATAAGATATCTACAGGAGCACAATCGGATCTCGACCAAGTAACCAAAATGGCTTACTCTATGGTAGCCGTATATGGTATGAATGAAAAGGTGGGTAATGTATCTTTCTATGGTATGCAACAAGACCAGTTCAGTAAACCATACTCAGATGATACTGCTAGATTGATTGATCAAGAATGTCGTAAAATGATAGATGAGCAATACGATAGAGCTCAGGCTTTACTCAAAGAGAGAGACAAAGAGCTACACTTACTTGCTGCAGCACTTCTAGACAAAGAAGTCCTGACGAAGTCTGACGTGGCAAGATTGATTGGTGATTCTCCTTATGATGATAAGAATAAGCCTCTAGTATCAGGTAAACCACCTATAATACCAGAAACACCGACTGTAGAGTCTCCATCACCAAATGATATAGTTTAAGAAATAATATAAAAGTAAAAGCTCAGTCGATTGACTGGGCTTTTTTTATCTCTATCCTTGTTTATAAAATATCCATCCTTGCGAGGTCAAGAGACCCAGAATGTACTCCCCTTTCTTTGCGCTCTTCTTTTTCTTTGCGGTTGAACAATACAGATTAGACCACTTAATGCCGCATAAAGTACGACCCCGTTAATTATATCTCTTTATTAAAATCCTCGTCGTGACTAAGGCCAGATAGATTTTTATTATTTGGCTTTGTAAGTAAGCGAATGAAAATATTCGCTTGTTCTCCGTTATTTGCCTCAATCTAAATCAACAAAATATAATTGACTTTGAATATATTACCTGTATCGACCTACTCGACAATGAAGAGTTAATCTGGAATATGGAAGATCACCAGTAATTTAGGTCTAAATAGAATAATAGACCTTATGATAAGATGAATGGGATAGCCGATGGTACAAGAAGAGCTAGAAGAATTGCAACCTTAATAGTGTGTATTTGGTACCGATACGGTACTCTTAATATCAATCACCAAAATCCGATCAAAGGATTGATCAGTCAATTTAAATTTTAGCAGATCACCATAACTTGGTGACTGATCTATTCAATATTTATGAAGTAAAGGTTAATGTCTTTTAGAAGCAACTTCTACATCCAATCCATAGCCTGGACGAAGTATGTCAATAAGAATGGTAGCATAACCCAAAACCACTCTGGAAGAATAATTAAAAACCCAATCGTAAGTAATAATGACACTGCGAAGTAAAGCCAGTATTTTCCTGTTGATTTAGTAGTTGATGACATATGATTATTGTTGTAGTTGTGCTTTATATTGAGTGCAAAATTAATCTTTTTTGAGATTATCCACAGCCTATTATATATAAATGTTATAATTCTCCGCTTCGTTTTCTTCTTAAGATATCGCTAAACCATATAGGCACGATAATCACACCAGCAATCAAGTAAGGATAGTACGTTATCAACCTCCAAATTAAGGCAGCTAATGATGATATACCTTCTGATATATAATCTGAGTAAAATCCACCAAATAGATATTCCGCTACTCCTGATCCTCCTGGAGTAGGTGTAAATGCAGTAACCACATGCATAGAAGCTCCCCTTCCTAATAAAGTAAGTTGATTCATGATGTCTAAGCCTGTCTCTGGGACGAAAGCTATTATGATACAACTTATTGCAACAAACCTTGTTACCCATGCCCCTGTCGTATGCACCATTGCCTTGATATGGTAAGACATAGGCTTTTGAGCCAATTCTTCAGAAGTCATTACTACATCTTCAGCCGTTTGTAGTAGACTATTTTTAAACCTGCTAAGCAGTTTTCTCTTCGAAAAGAATAATAAAATCTTTTGAATACTTTTTGGATTGACAAATAGACCATAGAAAAATACTAAACCATATGCAGTCATAATCCCAAGAACCGTAAGAAAGGTATAACCAAAACCATCTAGGTCAGTAATAGACGACATACCAGGTCTAATAATATTAGCCCCTAATATCAGATATAGCAATGGTAATCCTACTATAAAAAATATCGTATCCAAGACCATAGAATACAATACCACGGAAACTGTTTTTCCTGCGGATAGCTTTTCTTGAGCTAGTAAAAACAATGCAACACCAGATCCACCAACACTAGTAGGTGAAACTGCAGAAGCGAATTCCCAAATAAATATCAACTGAATGGATTTTTTCCAACCAAACACCTTATCAGACATCAACCTAAGTCTCGCCGCATAAAAAAGGTGACGTAAGACATACATCATGACGGCCATAAAAAGCCAAAATAGCAAATGACCATTCCAGTTAATCTTATTGAACTCTTCCATATCCAATTGGCTGTACATCATATATATGACGATTCCAATACCGATTAAAGCGGGTATTAAAATTCTACTAAGCTTAATAGAATCTAATACTGAATTGCCTTCTTCTATGTCGTTATTTTGCTTTGGATTGCTCACTTAAGTACTTGATATATATTGTTATACTTGAGAAACCGCGAAAGTACTGTATTTGTTATGAATGTCATACAAAATAATGCCCGTTATATGACTCTAAGATATTAGCTTCCCCAAAATAAATAGTCTCTCCATGTAGTACCTGTATATACTCCATCAGTAGAATCAATCATCATAATCGGATAGCCATACTTATCCCTAGTTATAGTACTAGTTGAAACATGAATCCCTTTCTTTGTCCTTGTCGTCCATTTCACTGGAGAACAATAAGCATCAAACAGTATTAACTCATGGAATATAGTGTCGTTTGGTCTAACTATTCTGGTCTTTTCATCTATTTTACCACACTCATTTTCTTTGAATACCTCTATACAGTTAGCACATCTTTCACTATTCAAATACTTATTTCCATGGTAGTTTGTCGAATAGTCAGAGATCTTTGTAATCAGGCTATCTATGCTTATATCTATAGTGTCCACTGTACGAAATGATTCCAAACCTCCAGATTTATAGATAATAGATTGTTCAATTGTCCGTCGATCAGAACTCAGATAAGTCCACAAGGTTTTTTTCTTTATCGCGCCGACTTCATTGGTTACCGTTTTACTTATTGGGTCACCTTTAATGTTATAGATATAACTAGTGTAACTGTTATAGAAATCGTCATGAATAAACTTAGAGCTCTCATGAATAACACGACCCATACTATCTCTAATAAAGAATGTTGTATCACTTCTTAGGTCCCCATTTTTGTATGTAGAATATTCTATTTGGTGATCTACACTATCCTGAGCATCTTGATATACAAATCTTAAAGAATCATTAGACCAGTAATCTTTACCCTGAAGGTCGACAATCTGATAGATAAACTCAAGTCTATAGAGCGAATCGTATGAATAAACAATAGTATCTACTGCATCGATATTTTGATCTACGTAGAATGGCTTACTTTCTTTTGTCCAAGACCAAATCTTTTGAGGCTTTGGCTTTATAGTATTTGTAACATTAGAACTATTAACTAATTCTAATGATCTTGAACATGAGAATAATATGCTCAACACAATAATCAAACTAAAGTAATTGATCTTTTTATGGTCAATCATATTCTTAGTAAATTCACTGATATTATTATTAAAGTTGCAGTTACTCATCTAACAAAGCCAACAAATACTCGCCATATCCACTTTTGATATACTTATGACCTAATACCTTAAGTTGATCCTCATCGATAAATCCCATTCTAAAAGCCACTTCCTCGATACATCCTACTTTGAGACCTTGTCTATGCTCTATGACTTGGATATACTGCCCAGCTTGTATCAGAGAGTCATGAGTACCTGTGTCTAACCAAGCTACACCTCTACTTAATACCGCCACTTTGAGTTTCCCAGTCTCAAGATAATGTTTGTTGACATCCGTAATTTCATATTCTCCCCTTGGACTAGGTTTGAGATTTTTAGCCACTTCTACAACACTATTATCATAGAAATATAAGCCCGGTACCGCAAAATTAGACTTTGGGTTTTCTGGTTTCTCTTCTATCGATAGCGCATTATTATCATCATCAAACTCTACGACTCCGTATCTTTCTGGATCAGATACTTGATACGCGAATACCACTCCACCCTGCGGCTTATTGAATGATTGCATAAGGTCCATCATACCACTACCGTGAAAAATATTATCTCCTAGGACCAAGGCGACATCATCTCCATCAATAAAGTCTTCTCCTAGCACAAATGCTTGAGCTAGACCATTGGGTTCATATTGAGGGATGTATGTAAACTTACAGCCTATGTCACTTCCATTGCCTAACAGTTTTTCGAAATTAGGTAGATCCTGAGGTGTAGATATGATAGCGATTTCACTAATACCAGCACCCATAAGCGTACTCAATGGATAGTAGATCATTGGCTTATCATAGACTGGCATCATCTGCTTACTACATGCTAATGTGAGCGGATATAATCTAGTACCGAGTCCTCCAGCGAGTATGATTCCTTTCATATATAGATATTTTATAATATGTTTAATGCAAATACTGTACTAGAAATTTATTTAAACCCAGATTATATAGATATCCCTGCTTTAGTTACGAATATTAGAACGACTATTGTTGCGCAACCTTAATCGCACAACAACCTATGTTATTGATCATCCTCTAATCATGCTTAATTATAATAGTAGAACCTATCGTTTCTCCATTTTTCAACATCCTTATAAAATAGCTTCCACTAATCAAATCAGACACATCCCAAATCACTCCTTGATCTCGTGCATTGATATTGATTTCTTTGACGAATTTTCCATTGATATCATGTAACTGATAAGTAACCTGGTCAAGTTTATTTTGATTGATGTAGATATGATCGATAGTAGGATTAGGGTAGATCTGTATGTCTTTATTCCATTCATCTTCAGTCCAAGTTACATTGACTAAGCTATCGCCTAACAGCTCTCCTGATTCGTTTATTTTTAGCAACCAGCCGTATGGGCGATTTCCTCTTGCTGTTCCACCTACTAGATAATTATTATCTGTTGTAGCAATGATATCGAATAAATTGTGATAAGCTCCATGATTTGAATAAAAGGAATAATTTTTTTGCCAAACCTGACTACCCTCATCATCTATCTTAACGACTCGTCCTATGGTATTAAATGAATCAACCGTGGCATCAGATCTCACTGCAGTAGTACAATATAAATAATGATCCGCTTCGTGAGAGGCTACAATTTTACCGCCGTCTATATTAGTAGACGCAGGAAAACCATAATTATGAGACCAAACTATCTCTCGGTTATCTATATGATATCTCAATATCTGATGACTATAAGCATATCTATCTCTGATGTAATCCCAATCATAAAAATAAGATAATACGAGTACTTCTTGATTATTGATTGGCAATATGCTTCTAGGAGTGATATACCCATCAGTATTGATCGTGTAATAACTATTTAATACATTAAGATCTTGATCGAGTTCAAAGAAAGCAAGGGATCTATCCCAAAATACGTTTTCGCCTCGCAAATGGCTAAAAAGCATATAGTTGCCGTTATCTCTTTTCATCATCAAACCAAGAGTCGCTAGACTATCCGTTTTAGCTAATGGTTTGAATTCATGTGTACCATCAGGATATGTGAAAAAAAAGCCAAGGTTAGTGCTATCTCCCTCTAGAAAATACTTTATTACATACAAGGTGGTGTCATTGAAGATTAACAAATCGTATTGGTAGACTCCAGTCCATTCCTCAAGGAAAGGAACAGCATCCAATATATTAATCTCTGCGGATAATAAATTGTATTCAAGAGTATACAGTTGATCTCCTTTCAACCCAAAAATCAAAGAATTACCTTTCTGGTAAACATCATTCGAATGTTCCAAAAAACTCCAAGTGCTATCTATAGCGAAATATGTAGTATTTAATAATTCTCCACTAACCTTATCATGTTTTGAAATATGGATTCCTACCGTAACATTAGAGTTGTCATCAGCGTATCCTATGGCATAGAATGCCTCTTCTGTTTCATGTAAGACTTCGTTACGGATAAGTTCTTGCTCGTAGAGGTATATTTTATTGAATTTCTCTTGAGAATGTGCGACTTGCATCGAAAAAAACATACTCAACAAAACATGAAATCGAAGTAAATTATAATCCATCTTTCAATATTATAAATAGCCAACTTGTAGAGTTTCTACAAGAAAGCTAAAGTCACTTATTTAGATTTAATAGAATGCACTAAATTATTTCTATTCACAATTTTACACATATAAACACCAGAAGCAAAATTAGTTAGATCAATACACGATTACTCTTGTAAGCAATGTATTCCAAAATAACCATTTTATAAAACATAACTATCTCCAATAACCGTTACTATATCATGAATCGTAGAACATTTGCAAAAAGCCTAACCGCTATAACCGGAGCCGCTGTACTCACAGGCCTTTATTCTTGGCAGATAGAGCCCTTTTGGCTTGAGATCGTACACCAAAAAATGAAGATTAATAATCTACCCAAAGAACTCTTAGGTAAAACTGTGATGCAAATCAGTGATATTCATGTAGGAGACAGATTTGATTACCAATATTTGATTGATTCTTTCCAAAAAGTAGCTCAACTTCAACCTGACTTCGTAGTCTATACTGGTGATTATGTAAGTTGGAAAAATAGTAAGCAACTAACTCAGCTAAAAGAAGTGATGCAGTATACTGTCAGAGGAAAACTTGGAACTGCTGGAATATTAGGCAACCATGACTACGGTCACGCTTGGAGTCAAGATCATGTAGCCGATGATATCTCTCAAATACTAACAGATAGCGGCATTACAGTACTACGTAATGATCAGCAATCCTTCGAGGGACTTAATATAGTCGGCCTAGATGATTACTGGGGCACAAAATTTCAACCTAGTAATATTATGAGCAAAGTAGATAATACCTCAGCTAATCTTCTGCTAAACCATAATCCTGATGTTGCTGATCTAGACATTTGGGATGGGTACCAAGGATGGATACTTTCTGGACATACCCATGGAGGACAATGCAAATCTCCATTCCTCAATCCGCCTTTGCTTCCGGTAAAAAATAAGAATTACTCAGCTGGAGCCGTCGACCTCGGAGATGGGAGACATATGTATATCAATCGTGCTCTGGGGCATCTATGGCAAGTCCGATTTAATGTGCGTCCTGAGATTACACTCTTTGAGTTGGTCTAATCGTAGTCGAGGCTTTAGCCTCTTTTTTAGCAATCCGCTTAACTAAATCTCAAAATTCCGTTAGTCCATAATCTTATTTCTACCAAGAAATGAATAATGATAATTAGTACTAGACTAAAGCCTCGATTACACGTTCTTAGGAATATATATGAACTGTGCACCTAATTCACTCAATGCGAAAATGCACAAATAATCCTGTTGGCTTTTATAGTTTTCACGAAATTCATCAACCTTCTCTTCAAATACAATCTGCTTAGAGACGAACTCTTCTAGCGTAGAGGCATTAATGGACCATGGTGTCTTATTCGCTTCTTTATCTAATAATGGTATACCGATATTCACCTCTTGCTGATGCACAACGAATATTGGATACTTAGATACTTCTTGCACGATTACAGTTTCCGCAGCCTGAGACATCATTTTGATGTAGGGCTTTAGTTGTTCTTCTAATCGAAGGAATTTTTCTAATTCTGACATATTTCTATTACTCTTCTAAGCCTTCTTTAGTTCTAATAAAGCCACATTTTCTATATGATGCGTATGTGGAAACATATCTACAGGTTGCATCTTTATCATTTCATATTTTTCCGAAAGCAATGCGATATCTCTTGCTTGGGTCCCAGGATTACAACTAACATATACGATCCTTGGCGCTGCCAGAGAAAGTAAGGTTTTAATCACATCAGCATGCATTCCCGCTCTAGGTGGATCTGTGATAACTACATCTGGACTTCCATGAATATCTCTAAATGCTTCGGTCAGTACATCTTTTACATCACCAGCATAGAAAACAGAATTTTCGATTCCATTAAGATCGGCATTTGTCCTTGCATCTACAATCGCTGGCTCCACCTCTTCGATTCCTACGACTTGCTTACATTCATTTGCAAGATATAGAGCTATACTTCCTAATCCAGTATAAAGATCGTATACATTCATCTCAGGCTCAAGCTGCGCATAATCTTTGACAACATCATATAACACCTTTGCTTGCTTACTATTAGTCTGAAAAAATGACTTAGGACCAATTTTGTATTTACAATCTCCTAGCTGTTCTATTATAAAAGGATCTCCATCGTAGCAGATGATGTCTTGATCTAGGATCGTATCATTCAGCTTTTGATTAATTACATAATGAAGTGATGTAATCTGCGGAAACGATTCTTTGAGGAATGCCATTACTCCTTCTACTATTTCCATCTGCGGCTCTCCAAAACTAACAATCACCATCCAGTGACCCAGAGTTGTGTTTCTTACGATCATATTACGCATCATACCTTTATGCTCACGTGGATCATAGTATGTGATTTCGCGCTCCATGGTATAGTCACGGATTGCATTACGCATCTGATCTGAAACCGTATCTTGTAAGTGACAAGTGTGTATATCTATAATCTTATCCCAGGCACCAGCTCTATGGAATCCAAATGCAGGGTGTTGCACTACCTCCTCTTCGGAAGCTGCTTCTGCTTCGGTAATCCATCTTTTATTAGAGAAACTATATTCGACTTTATTACGGTAATACTCCGTCTCTTCACAGCCTTTGATCAGTGATATATCATCTGTAGGAATCTTAGCAATCTTACGCATAGCATCTACTACGGTTGTATGCTTATGTCTGATCTGCGCTTCATAACTCAGGTGCTGCCACTTGCAACCACCACAATCATCAAAGTGTTGGCAGATTGGTTTTACTCTATCTTCCGAATAAGATTTAAATTCTTGAACAATCCCTTGTCCAAAAGATTTCTTCTTACGCAGTACAAGGACATCCACGACATCACCTGGTACCGCTCCATCTACGAATAGTACTTCACCTGAAGGTGCTCTACCAACCGCTTTGCCTTTATCAGCAATCCCTGTCATTACTACGTCTTCTACTACCTTTTTCCGTTTGTGTCTTCTACCCATCGTGTTATTATTAATAGCGCAAAAGTAAGGATAGTAGATTGAGTTTGTACTTTTAGAAGAAGCTAACTTCCTTGTTAATCATTAATCATGATAGACATACCCAATTACTGTATCATTCCGTCTGTAATAACCTTCCACCAAACCCCTATTTCACTTACTCTTCATGGTTATAATATAGATAGTTGAGTATTGCATAGTAATCCTTTAGTTCTTACAGATCACATCGCCAACTTGCTTTTGCAGTTATTGATACGTTTCTGATTTCTGATCGGCAAGCTCGACCTGAGGGAGAGATTGGTGAGCAGAAATAATTTTTCATACTAGCATGCAACAGGCCTAGCTCCTTCTTTCGTAATAGCTCGTGCTCAGCAATTTTGGAAAGCTTACTGATCACTTCACACATTAATAGAATTTACCTTCTTATCGAATTAGCATAAATTCAGTCCTTCGGTTTCGCTGTCTCCCTTCGGCTGTATCATTTGTATCAATAGGTTCCGCCTCCCCTATTCCGATAAAGCTCAGTCTTGATAAGACTATACCATTAGTAGCTAGAGCATCATAGACTGCTTTGGCTCTATCTTCTGACAACTTCTTATTGGCGATTTCATCTCCTACATTATCGGTGTGTCCAAGTATCCGAATCTTCAGTGTGGGTTGTGATTTCAGCGTTTCTGCTAGTCTATTAATCTCTACCATTGAAACGTCCTTAAGGTTTGCCGATCCAGTTTCGAAAAATATATTATTGAGCACTACGGGTGTATCATATATTACATCTGGCGACTCGGCCTTTGGTATAGGTACCATCTTAATCGTGATTACGAAAGGATCTACAGCCGAATTAGATCCTGAGAGATCAAAATATCTTGATTGGAAAATATAGCCTTCCATCTCTACACTTAGTCCATAAGAATTTCCCGTAGGTAGACTTGTGATGAAGACTCCATCTTCAGCAACGTTTCTAGATAACATCTTTCCACTTTCTCCATCTGCTAATTCCACATTGTTAGCTGAAATAGGTTTCTGCGTTACAGCATCTACTACATTTACTTTGAGATAAGTGGTTCTTATAGGTTTAGCATACTCAGGAATTGGGAAAGTGAAAACTTCAAGATTTGTATTTTCTTTTCTATTTTCAAGAAATTCTCTATCCGAAGAAGTATAGCCTCTTTCGCCATCCAATGATACAGTCAACCCGCCATCGTGTCCTATTGTATTGATTGGGTAGCCCATATTAGATGCTTTAGCCCAAGATAGATGGTCACCTTTTCTAGCTGAGAAATAATTGTCAAAATCACCCATTCCAGGTAAACCGTTAGACCTAAAATAAAGTGTATATCCATCTGCGTGGATGAATGGGGACTCTTCATTGTCTTTTGTATTTATATTAGAACCAAGATTAAGAGGTATTGTCCATCCATTGCGATCTCCTCCTCTTATACTTACCCAGATATCTTTTCCTCCTAAACCATTTTTGCGATTACTAGAAAAATATAATGCACTTCCATCTGCAGAGAGGCTAGGTTGAGATTCCCATGCTGGGGTATTGATTGTTGGACCCATATTCCTTGGTGAGATCCATTTTCCATTTTTGATTCGCGAATAGTAAAGGTCACAACCTCCAAATCCATCACGATTATTACAACTCGTAAAAACTAGGAATTTTCCATTAGCTGAAAAACTAAAAGTACCAATCTCTGCAAACTCATCAAACTCTGCAAATCCAGGGGTAACTAAATAATCCTCGCCCTCTTTAGTAGCCACCATTAGTTCATCAGAGCTAGTATATCTTCTTACAAACAATATTGACTCTCCATCTATCGATTCTGTAGCTCCATATTCTCGAGCTGAGGTATTGATACTTTCTGGTAGTTTATCAAACTGAGTCGTTACCGGATTTTTTAATGCTTCATGTGCAAATTTGCTGTTTTGCATCATTCGAGTTGCCTTGGCTTCTTTTCTTTTGTTGGCCGCTCCCCTTTCGAGATAACCTTCGAAGTGAAAACCTGCAGCATCATATTCTTCTAAAGCGTGAAGTGTGAGGGCAGCACTAAAATACATTTCTGGATCATATTCTGGAGCTTTGGCAATCGCTGTAAGGAAATTATCCTTGGCATTAATGTAGTCCTTCTTTTGATAATGAATAGATCCCATTCTTAGATATATCTCAATAAAATCTGGATATTTCTTTAATAGTTTATCATAAACCTTGATAGCCTTTTCCGAATCATTAGATCTACTTGCACTTATAGCTTCTCTTAGTTTCTTTACTTCTTTTTTCGAGATGTCTTTACGCTCAGTATAATCTTGAGTAAAAACCGTCAAAGAGAGGCACATGAATAGAAGAGTGTTCAATATTGATCTAACCATAGTTTTATATTTCGAATAGTTCGGCGAGTAGAGTATATCTCACTTGATATTTTTAATGATGTAACGTCTTCTTCGGAATAAATACCTGACTACCAAGCATTGTATTTTTACTTTAGTGAATATACATCCTTGTAAGTATAACAATCTTAAAAGCGATATCTGTTCCACATTTTGAAAACCTTAACTACAACTATTTGTCTTCAATATAAATTTGATGTTTTTTGATATTTTTTTCAACAATATTTGATTCAAAGATATAAACTCAAAAACCCAAGTATATCATTTAGAATAATTCATTGTAACCTAAACTTCAAATAGATAAGAATATAAAATTATCTTATACGATAATTCCAAATAGGTAAATCAACTTTATTCGAACAAAATATTGATGCTTTATCAACAATTTGAAGTTACTAATCCGATTACTGATCGAGATATCTCTTTGATTTTCAGTCTTTTTTAACGTTCTTTACTATTCGCAACAGACAAGCCTGTTCCATTACCATAAGTCATTTTCATCAACTAGTTTTAAGATTTAAAAATCTTTTGACACATTTTGGTGTTCTTATACTTAGAGTTTGGAATAGTTTTTTCTGTACGTTAAGAATACCCCAAACCAATTGTGCATTACCTGTAAGCTAGATAGAAGATGTTTTTTAAAACTATAATTCAAGGAAGATTAGAATTTGCAACTCAGAAGAGTTATGATAAGGTGTTCAAAATGTTTGAGTATCGTGCTGAAAACTATCATCGAAATGAAATGATATTTGCTTCAGAAGAGATATTCAACAAAGAAAAACTTCTTCTTGATATTCCGAGATTTGTAGGAACAAGTTCGGATAAGCATTTTAGAAATACTACAAGCTTAATTGACTACTGTTCGCAATTTGCTATATCTGGGTCTGTAAGAGCATGGCTATTAGATGAAGGAAAAATCCTCTATTACGAGATGATGGAACCTAAATCTGACAAAGCTGCAGTGCAATCTTTTCTTAAAGGGCGAGACCTAGTAAAGCAGATCGGAAAAGAAAAGGAAGCGATTGAAGCACTAGATAAAGCGATCGAGAAATACGATCGTCATGCTATGGCATATGAGCGAAGAGCTAAGGTTAATTTCTATCTGAAAGATTATCACAATGCACTTAGAGATTATAACAAGTGTATAGATATTGATTCTACTATACCGACAGCATATTACGGTAAGGCAAAGATTCACTTCTTAAAAGAAGATTGGGAAGAAGCTATCAAAAACTACAATGTAACACTTAAGAACACCGTGGCTCTTCAACCGATCTACTGGAAAGCACGAAGACAGAAATCTCTGTGCCATATGCAGCTAAAGCAATGGGATAAGGCAGCTTTCGACCTAAAGCTATTTACCAAAAGAGCTTTTAAAGACGATAATCCTAATAAGATTTGGAAAAAGCAAGCATACTTCAATTATGCTGTTGTGCTCCAAGAAATGGACGAAACTGAAGATATTCTTAAAAGCTTGGATGCTGCACTCGAATTACCAGAACATCCAACAGTCAGTACTGCTGAGATATTGAGAACTCGAGGTTTAGCTAAGCAAAAGATGGGTAAAAATGGATTCATCAAAGATCTTAAAGACGCTGCAGACTTAGGGGATGAAATGGCTAAGAATGTATTAGCACAACGAGGAAAAAAGAAACCTAAGGCTAAGGCCAAAGCGAAATAATTACGAATCACAACATACATATCTGTGGTTCATAATCAAATAAAAAAAGCCCTTTGATTACTCAAAGGACTTTTTTTATTATAATTAGAATACAATTTGAAGTTATGAACTGGAAGCTCATAATTATTTACTTTCTATTACTAGGATGATACGTCATAATCGCATCTCTTAAGTACTGAGTATCTATGTGTGTATATATTTCAGTGGTAGTAATAGACTCATGACCTAGCATCTCTTGTACACTTCTCAGGTCTGCTCCGGCGTCTACCATATGACTAGCAAACGAATGACGGAAGGTGTGGGGACTTACTACTTTATCTATTCCCGCAGCTTTAACTGCATCCTTTACTATGTTGAATATCATTATCCTTGAGAGATGCGATCCTCTCCTATTGAGAAACATAAAATCTTCTTCTCCTGGCTTTGGAGTAACTTTATTACGAATAGGGAAATAGTAGCTGATGTACTTTATAGCTGACTTTCCGATAGGAATAAGACGTTCTTTATTATTCTTACCTATTACTCTTACGAATCCTTCTTCTGGAAAATAGTGAGACAATCTCAATCCTGTCAACTCACTTACACGCAATCCACATGAATACAATGTCTCAAGTATAGCTCGATTTCGTTGACCATGATCTGTACTATGGTCTATACTATGTATAATAAGATCTATCTCTTCATAGCTCAATGTATCTGGCAAGTATTTTCCTAATCGTGGTCCTTCGAGTAGTTCTGATGGATCATGTTGTAATAGATCTTCTATCAACAAAAATTTGTAAAATGCTCGTACTCCAGATATGATTCTAGCTTGTGACTTTGCTTGTACTCCGAGTTCAAATAGGTAAACCACAAAATCTTCGAGATTTTGATACTGGATTTGTAACGGTGACAGGTCCAATTGCTTCAACTCTACAAAGTCTTGCACTTTTTTGATATCACGCACATAAGCATCTATGCTATGTGGAGAGAGCGATCTTTCCAGCATAAGGTAATCTTCAAATCCGCGTATGAGACTATTCCAATCCATGCGGTGAAGATACATGAAATTACACAAATATTAAATTAAATCGCTATACGTAATTTACTGGCAGTCAATATATTTTGTTCATAAAGACAACAAATATCTATTGACTACATTTTAACAAACTGCTTAGAAACAATCCCATCCTTACTTTCCAAAGTAACTACGTAAGAACCTTGTCGTAAATGACTTACATCTATCATCTGACTACTTCCTACCACCTTTCCCATCTCTACTACTCTTCCATTCAATGATGTAAGTCTATAATTTTGAAAACTATAATCTGACCATCTGACAGTAATTTGGTTTACAGCCACACTAGGATATAGTGATATCGCATAACTGGGTATATCATCAACAGACGAAGGATTGTTATCTAGATTGATCTGAGTAAGGTCAAATGTCTGTATTCCTCTTGCAAATGTGCCTGCTACGACTTCATTTTTAATCGGGTTGTAAGCCATATCATACACTTCGATGACTGGCATATTATCACCTAACCTATCCCATGTATCACCAGCATTTTCTGTAAAATATATTCCACCATCAGTAGCTACGAAAATTACATTGTCGTCATAATCAGGATGTACAAGAATATCATTAATAGCTATTTGAGGTAGATTTCCACTAATGGGAATCCATGTCTGCCCATTGTCGTCGGTACGATGAATATGGGCAACGAAATCATTCGACTTATATCCTGTTACACTTACATAAGCTGTATTGGGAATATTAGGAGATGCCACGATATCTGAAACGTACCGATAAGGCACTCCTTCAGATATATTTTCCCATGTCTGTCCACCATTGATAGAAGACCATAAGAGCCCATCTGTTGTACCTGCGTAAAAGTATTCTTCTATGAGTGGCGACTGATGAACAGTACTGATGTTTCTGGTGATGAACGCATCGTTTTCTGTGGTATCAGTTAATATATCACTTATCTTAGTCCATTCGACAAAGAATCCATCATTGAATCCTCTATAAACACTTTGTCTTCCAGCATAAAGTACTTTGGGATCATGTTTACTCACAAAGTATGGCGTATCCCAATTGGTACTTTCACTATTATCAAAACCAAATCCCCCACTATCGAAGATCTCTCCACCGTCGAAAGTCACTACCAAATTTCCATTTTGAGTGGCCGCGTAATAAATCAAAGAATCCGATGGATCAAAATCTATAGTAAAGCCATCACCTCCATATAATCTTGGCCATTCGTTGATTATCTCAGCATTACCACCTGTGGTTCCATTATCTTGGGCACCTCCATAATACCATTCTGGTCTATGAGGATTATAACCTACTCTATAAAACTGTGTCGTTGCAATATTTTCGATATCTATCCATTCTTCACCATCATCTGTCGACTCATATGCGCCACCATCAGTCGCCAATATCAGTCGATCTCCATCAAATATAAGGTCGTGTTTATCAGCATGTACAGCATAAGTAGCCCATGATGGTACAGCCCGTTCCCAACTAAAACCTCCGTTTCTAGTCCGCCACATATCGACTCCCAAAATGAATATATCATTATCATCCATTGGATTCACTCTTACTTGACCAAAATACCAAGCAAAACCTCCTAATGTATTACAAGGTAATCCCGTTTCAGGTAATGTATTTATCTCAGTCCAATTCTCTCCTGCATCACTCGTCTTCCAGATTCCTAATAATTGTGAACCTCCATTATAACAGCTATCATTTCCTCCAGTATTGACATATGAAGCGTATATATTATCATAGTTTTGTCCAGACATAGCAAGGCCAATTCGACCCATCTCGTCAGTGATCGGTAATCCACCTTCTAGCATAGTCCAAGTGTCACCACCATCTACAGACTTATGTATCCGAGCATCTGGCCCTACAATGCGTGATACACTATCACTTCTATTTCTATTCCACCCTGCAGCGTACAAGATATTATGATCATCAGGATTGACAACCATATCGATCACTCCTGTGGAGTCATTGATCATAAGCTTTTGCTGCCATGTATCTCCTCCGTCTTCACTCTTATACAAACCACGATCTGTAGTCTTTATAAAAGGTAGCCCCATGGTAGATACATATAAGACGTCCGAATTAGTAGGTGCTACGTGAATGCGAGATATAATACTTGACTCCTCTAGGCCTATGTAAGTCCATGAATCACCACCATCCACACTTTTAAATATCCCGGAGCCTATCTTTGGGAATCCAGAGATATTAGGATCTCCTGTACCTACATATATCGTCGAGGGGTTATTAGAGTCATAAGTAATGTCTCCTATATTGAGGTCTGACTGATCATCAAAGATAGGATCCCAATTAGCTCCATTATCTATCGTACGAAATACACCACCAGATGCAAACCCTGCTATAATTTCATCACTATTATTAGGGTTGATAGCGAGTGTATTTACTCTTGCTCCTATATTACCTGGACCTTCCACTTTCCACTTTCCATCGGATCTTGCTCCTGCTTTATTTCGGTTCGCTACGTCCTCTTTAGCAAGTTTGTAGGCTCTGTAGTCAGGAGTGCGGTAAGGAAAGTTTTTATTGATGAACTGCTGTTCATAAGGAAATTGCTTCTCTTCTAAACCGGTTGTTTTATCAACGGCGGTTTGCACGGCTTTCATTGGTATATTCTTTTCGATACACCCAAATGTAATAATACTTAAAGCCAAAGCTAAAAGTGAAATCCTTATTAATTTCATTCTCACGATTTACAAATTTAGAGAAACAATCCAAATTTAGTACATAACATTACGAACAGAAAATTCCTTTTACAAACATCTTGTTAGACCAAATAGACTAGCGTAAAGGTATCAAGGTCTAAAACCATTTCTGTTTGAATATGTCACCTTTTATTTATTGTAAATCCATGCGACAGCTTCAAGCAGATATGGTATAAATAGAAATACTCCGTTTCTCAACAAGTGAAAGTTACACAAACTAAGGTTCAAAAAATGTCGCTATGAGAATAACTATGCATTCGAAAGATAACTTCGAAAACTTGAATGAATAATTTTAATACTGCGACTAGGATTGAAGCTATCAAGCAAATCGTATTGCTTTACAAAGAATGGAGGTTGAGTGCTCCTAGAATCATTAAGTCTTCGCGAAGAAACTAATATCTTTTACTAAAATCAAAGTGTAAGAGATACCAAAATGGTAATAATAAAAATATGGATAACAATAAAATCACAGCTTATAGAATGGTAATTTCCTAGTTATTTCTTGATAAAAATCACAGCATCGGAAGCATAGCTTTTTCTTATATCATTAAGAGCTCTGTTAAGAGTTATATTGTTGCATTCGTGATAAACTTGGACTTGATGTCTATTTCTACGAGCAGTAATAAATGGGTTGTAACCTGCATCTTCTAATCTTAGCATCATCTTATTAGCATTCGTCTTATTTTTATAAATACCCACTGCTATGATGCATGATTTGTCTATTGCTACTTTCTCGACTGTAGGCTCTTCGTCTGCCTCTCGATTGTTTTGAAGTGCTATGGTAGTATCGATCTCTAATATATTTTCTTTACCATTCTCAACATCTGAAACACTCTCATCAACACCTTCATCTATGGTATTAACGCTAGGTATCACTTTAGAGGTTTTATCTGATACATTCTCATTACCAATAGTTTCTGACTCTATGCTCTTAGTTGTTTTTACCCTATCATTTATATATGCAGTGGAATCTACTACTATTGCGGGGTAGATATTCTCTATCGACTCTGGCCTTTCAATTTTCTTATTTGAATGTTTCTCAAGTATAAACGGAACATATTTTTGGCCTTCTATTACCAGAGTATCACTGAGCTGAACATCATTAGATATTGTATCCAATATTGGCTCATCACTACCCGAAAAAATACCGCTAAAAGAAAAATAAACTATAAAACTCAACATAGATATTATGACAACAAGAGCTATATAGAAATCTATACGATCCTTCTTGTCAAGTGATTTATACGAGTTTAAATTATTCATCTTTTGGGGTAAGATTTTGAGAATTTAAAAATTGAATTTACCTGAACGCCTCTAATATCAAGCGTTCAGGCAAATTCAGTGGAGTCATAGAGTATACACCACTTATATTTAGATATTACTACTTGTCAAATTTATTGAAAAACTTTTCCATTTGTTTTCCTGCTGCTTCTCTACCTCCTAATCCGAATGATAGAGCAAATGCTACAGCTACTGATCCAAGTGTCAGACCAAATGCAAGATTAACAATACTCTCTGCTATACCCATTGTATGCAGAGCAAAAGCTAAAAATATACCCATGATTGCAAATTTAGCAACAGGTGTTAAATAGCTATTTCCTTCAGACTTAGAAAGCATATCTGATACTAAGTTTGATATAAATATTCCTGCCATTAATATGATCATACCGAAGAATACTTTACCCGCTATATGCATAACATTGTTAAGTATATCTTGTACTTGTGTCAACTCCAATTTGTCTGCCGCTGATATAACTCCCATAAACATGATGAAGAACATTGCTAAGCTACCGATCAAACCAGATAACGAAGTTTCCCCAATCATTTTATTCAGTCCCATCTTATTTGATAAATCATCTAATCCAAGATTACGAAGTAGATCAGTTACTATTGCAACTGCATACTTTCCGATAATAAAGCATACTCCGATTATCACTACTGCAAAAATTATATTTGGAATAGCATTCATCATGGTACTCAAAATCTCTTTCGCTGGCTCAGATATAGCACTCATGTTCAAAGCATCTAAAGCCATGATAAGGATAGGGATAAAAATGATGATGAATACGATCTGCTTTACTATCTTAGATAAATCCATTGATCCTGAATCCATTCCCATCCTTTTACCAAAACCTTCCAGTCGCTCAGATAAGAAACCAGTAGCTTCTGATACAATTGATGCGATGATATATCCAGCAAATGTTAATATTCCCGCTAGTATAATATTAGGTATATATCCTAAAAATTTACTTAGCATATCTTGTAATGGTGCGAGTACGTCACCTGCTCCTAACAAATCAAGTACTATTACGAGTGTAAACAATACAATAAGGTAGTAAACCAATTTTGCAACGAAATTATCTATTCTCACAGATGTCTGCATTTTCTGGCCAATCTTCTCATCTATAGCTGTTTTCGCCATCAGCTTCAACACAATTTTCTTGACAATCTTAGCAACGAAGAAGCCAATTATTAATACTAATAAAGCCCCTAAAAGGCCAGGTAGTTTACTACCAAATTGAGTACTTAGTGAAGAGGTTAGATTTTCTAGGTATTCCATATTTATAGTTTTTGAAAAGATTATAATGATTGTTTAACCGTGAAATAGACTTTCACAAAGATTATGACGTCAAATCTTAACAAAGTCACAAGAGAAACCTACAAAAACTTTAAAATAGCTGGTTACTAAGTAGAAACCGTGAAAATATCTATTGAAAATATACTTGATTATCAATGATATATTGGTAATAAGAAAATATTAGAATTTAAAAAAACTGAAACTTGTTCCAATTTTCTAATTTAACTCAACTAATTTTCTTTCAATTAAAAAGAACGATTTAAACATATAGCTTAATCTATTGACCAACTCACATGGGCTGAATAAATCATCTATCTCTTGTAATTCCAAACTCTTAAATCAATCTTTTACTTATTTCTACTCTACCCAGTCCGCTAAGAAAAGATTGGTAGCTCTAGTCCCTCCATTATTTCTATTAGAGGCAAAAATCAACTGCTTACCATCATATGAAAACATTGGGAAACTATCGAAAGTCTCATCATAAGTTATCTGCTCCAATCCAGAACCGTCCAAATTGATCATATAAAGATTGAATGGAAATCCGCGTTTACTTTTATGATTAGAAGCAAATATTACTTTCTCCCCTGATGGGTGAAAGAACGGTGCCCAATTAGCATTCCCCAAATCGGTAATCTTAGTGATATTAGATCCATCTACATTACACCAGTAAAGCTCCATTTTGGTAGGCATTACTAGTCCTTCAGCAAGAAGGTCTTTATATATTTTGACGTCTTCATCAGTTGTAGGACGACTAGATCTAAATATCAATTTAGTCCCATCTGGAGAAAAGAACGCTCCTCCATCATATCCTAAACCACTAGTTACTTGCTTTACATTAGATCCATCGATATCCATAGTGAATAACTCAAGATCACCAGTTCTTAGTGAAGTGAATACAATCTTATCTCCTTGTGCAGATAAAGTTGCTTCTGCATCGTAACCTGGCTCATCTGTTAGCTTCTTGAGTATATTACCTTCTAGGTCTGCAGTATATATATCAAAATCACTATAGATCGGCCATACGTACTTACCATCTGCTCTACGCTCTGGTTCTGGTGGACAATTAGCATCACCTTCGTGAGTAGAGGCGTAGATTACTGATTTATCACCAGGCATGAAGTAACTACATGTAGTTCTACCCTTTCCAGTACTTACCATCTTGGGTTGCGAACCATCTCTGAAATCCTGAGTAGCGTCCATTATGTAGATCTGATCACACTTTGTTCCCCATGCTTCATTTCTAGCTTGGAATACAAGCTGCTTATCATCAAAACTCCAATACGCCTCTGCATTATCACCTCCAAATGTGAGTTGGCGAAGGTTTTTAAGGTGCTTTTCTTGTGGCTTACGCAAAGTATCAGTTATTTCAGACTGAATTTCTGTTTGAGTTGCACTATTATCTTTCGATTCTTGCTTACATGAAAAGACAGTAACTATGGCGAGTAAGAGTATTAATATTCTCATTTTTGTATATTCCATTTTTATTAGAAGATCAATTTCAAAAAATTTGTTGACGTTCTTGATCTTAGGCTTTAAACATAGTTTAGCAATAAGACTATCAACAACTTTTTATGAATTACAAATGTAACAATATGTCATTGAGATACTTAATCGCTAGTGTACTATGCTTGTCACTTTTTGCATCCTGCAAGACCGACACTTCATTAGAAGAAGTTGACACCTCAGTGAAATCCACTATTCAACAGGATGTAGAAATACTAGCCGCCGATGACATGGAAGGACGCGAAACAGGGACGCCAGGAGAGATGAAAGCCGCGCAGTACATAGTAAAGAGAATGAAAACAATAGGTCTCTCAGCTAAAGGTGATAGTAATACTTACTTACAACACTACACCAAAAAGATCAAAACCAATCCTCATGATGATATGCCATCTGATGAAGATCCGGTAATCGACGGGTACAATGTAGTTGGTTATCTTGATCACTCCGCAGCAAAAACAATAGTACTAGGTGCTCACTATGATCATCTTGGATACGGTGGAGATGGATCTTTACATACAGGAGAAAAAGCAATACACAATGGTGCTGACGACAATGCCAGTGGTGTAGCTGCAATACTTAGAATGGCTGAAGAATTTAAAGACGAACAATATAGTGATCATAACTATTTGTTCATCGCATTCTCAGGAGAAGAGAAAGGACTGTGGGGATCTAACTACTTCGCTAAAAATCCTACTATCGCAAAAGAAAACATCAATATGATGGTGAACCTCGATATGGTTGGTCGACTCAATGAAGATCGTCAGATAGCCATACATGGTGTAGGAACCTCTCCGTCTTTTGATGCTACATTAGATAAAGTAAACACTTACCAATTTAAAGTTACTAAGCAACTCTCAGGAGTAGGACCATCTGATCATACATCGTTTTACTTAGAAGATATACCGGTACTACATTTTTTTACTGGACAACATGAGCATTATCATAAGCCAGGAGACGATAGCCACTTAGTTAACTATGATGGTATTGTAGACATATCAAGTTTTATAATAGACATTGTTGAAAGTATAGACGCTCCATTAGAATTTACCAAGACTAAAGACGAATCTGCGGAGACTCCAGATTTCAAAGTTACATTGGGTGTTATTCCTGATTATCTTTTTAGTGGAAAAGGTATGCGTATGGATGGCGTTCGCGAAGGAAGGCCAGCTGGTAATGCCGGATTTATCAAAGGTGACATTGTGAAGCAGATGGGAGATAGAGAGATCGTAGATATGATGAGTTATATGAAAGCTCTGGGTGCTTTTGAACCTGGTAGTACTGTGGAAGTAACTATCGATAGGGATGGAGAGATGATTAAGAAGGATGTTACTTTTTAAAAAACTTCAAACTAAAAAAGATTAACACCATAATTACAAACGCTCTCCAATCCAATCTACAGCATACTTAATGACATCACCACGCTCTGGTTCATTAAATATTTCGTGATATAAATCATCAAAATATTTGAGTGTATTATCCTTAGACGAAACACCATCATGAAGCATCTGACTTCCTATAGGATCTGTAATCTTATCATCAGATCCGTGCATTACTAATATTGGCAAATTTATAGCAGCAAATTTGTCAGAAATGTACTCCATACTCTTTAAGGTTTCATATCCTTTACGAGCTCGAATCCTTCCTTTATAGATCAATGGGTCTGCTTGGTATCGATCTCTCACTTTTGGATCTTTAGATATCATATTTTGAGCCAACTTAGCCGCAGCTAACTTTGGAAAAAATTTAGACATAATTGGCGCTATTTTTCTAAGAATTGGCGCCATACTATCGTCAGCTTTTACTGCTGGAGCCGAAAATATTGCCATGTCAAAAGGATGATCGGTATGGTCAATTAGGTACTGAGTAGCTATCAAACCGCCCAGACTGTGACTGAGTAATATAAAAGGAATACCGTTAGGCTTTTCTGCATTAGCCACTATCGCCAAATCATCTGTCAACTGCGTAAACCGATCGATGTGGGCTACCAACCCTTCAGATCTTCCTCCTCCTCTATGATCAAAAGATGTCACACTGTATCCAGCCTTATTAAAATCTTTAGCCAGTTGATGATACTCATATCGACCACTATGCTCTCCTAATCCATGAACTAATAAGATAAGAGCTTTAGCGCCATCTACTAACCATTCATTCTTGTGGAGTTTAAGTCCGTTTTTTGTTATGTACGCCATCTTATTATTTTATTTCGCAAAACTACATCCGCTGAATGCAAAAAGCAAATTCTCCTCTATAGGTTCAAGATAATATAATACTCAATTACGCTTAAAAGTAATGGTGCTAATCTCCTAATTAATTAAACGGCTAAACTTTCAGCACTCATAAAAAAAGCACTTCATTTCTGAAGTGCTTTTATAAATTATATCTATCTAACTCGTTACTGATTACCAATTAGCTAATCTACTAATTTCTATCGGAGCCCATGTATCGAAAAAACGCTTACCCCCCAAAATCATCAAATGCTACATTCTCTTCAGGGATTCCCCAATCATCTGCCATTTTGATTACTGATTGATTCATCATTGGAGGACCACAGAAATATAATTCTAATTCCTCTGGCGCTTCGTGCTTACTTAGGAACTCATCGATTACTACATTATGAACGTATCCTTTGAATCCGTCTCCTTTTGGGTCATCTAGATTCTCTTTGAGTACCCAGTTATCTTCTGGTAATGGATTATCTAATGCTACTGCAAATCTGAAGTTAGGGAATTGCTTCTCTATCTCTCTAAACTCTTCTACATAAAATAACTCTTGCTTAGTACGACCACCATAGAAGAATGTAACCTTACGTCCAGTCTTTAATGTGTGAAAGAGATGATACAAGTGCGATCTCATCGGTGCCATACCGGCTCCACCACCAACATATAACATCTCTGCTTCAGTCTCTTTGATGAAGAACTCTCCATATGGTCCTGAGATAGTTACTTTATCTCCTGGCTTACAGCCAAATACATAAGAAGAACATATACCAGGATTGACATCCATCCATGCGTTCTTAGCTCTATCCCAAGGTGGAGTAGCAATACGTATCGTTAGAGATACTATATCTCCCTCTGCTGGGTGATTACTCATAGAGTAGGCACGGAAGATTTCTTCTTCGTTTTTCATTTTTAGATCCCATAGACCAAACTTGTCCCAATCCTTCTGAAATTTGTCTGGTGTATCATGGTACTTAGGATGGGCAGTTATGTCCATCTCCTTATAATCTACTACAGTCTCTGGTACATCAACTTGGATATATCCACCTGCTTCGAAATCCAGATTTTCACCAGGAGGAAGCTTTACAATAAATTCTTTAATGAATGTCGCTACGTTGTAGTTCGAGATTACCTCACATTCCCACTTCTTGATACCGAATATCTCAGCTGGAATTTCTACTTGCATATCCTCACGTACTTTCACTTGACAAGCTAGACGCTTACCTTCTGCAGCCTCTTTACGAGTTAAGTGATTCATCTCCGTAGCTAATGGATCGCCTCCACCTTCATGTATATGACACTCACACATCGCACAAGTACCACCTCCACCACATGCGGATGGCAGAAATATGTTCTGCTCTGATAATGCTGTCAATAAGTTAGTTCCCGGAGCTACTGCGATAGGATTAGACTCATCTCCGTTAAGAATAAGCTTTACATCACCCTGAGGCACAAGTTGCTTACGAGCATATATCAGCATCATAGAAAGTAACATAATTACTCCTGTGAATACTACTAATGCCCAAATAATCGGTACAAATGAAAGTAATATCATACTGTATCTTCTTTAAGTTATTATATATCTAAAATCGAATCTATCGTTAACATTCACTACCTTAACTCATAGACTTAACAAAAGTCACTTCAAGGTTGAGATCGTTATTTCTTAATAATTGTCTCTTAATTAAATGCAGCTAAGTCAATACCCATCAAACTCATAAAAGCAAGTCCCATAAGACCTGTAAGTAAGAATGCCATACCTAAGCCTCTTAATGGAGCAGGTACGTCTGAATATCTAATCTTCTCTCTAATGGCGGCAATAGCGATAATCGCTAGGAACCATCCAAATCCACCACCCAATCCAAATGAAACGGACTCTGCAAATCCATACTCTTTAGATACCATGAATAACGACCCACCTAGTATCGCACAATTCACCGTAATCAATGGTAAAAATATACCTAGTGAATTATATAATGATGGACTGTATTTCTCTACTACCATCTCTACTAACTGTACCATAGATGCTATTACTGCTATAAACAGTATAAGTCTTAAGAAGGTTAAGTCTGTACCAAACATTCCTCCTTCACCTAATAAGTATGTATTAATAGCCCAGTTGATAGGCATTGTAATAGCCAGTACAAAGATTACTGCTAATCCTAGTCCAAATGCCGTCTTTACCGTCTTAGATACTGCTAGATATGAACACATACCTAGAAAGTATGAAAGCGCCAGATTCTCGATGAATGCCGACTTGATGAATATGTTTATTAATTCGCCCATGCTGTTGTTAAGTTTAAGTCTAAGAGGAAGTTTAAGTTGAAAACACCTTACTTCGACTAATCTTTATTTATTAATTCAGAACCTCTTAAAGACCCTCTTTATTTTAATTTTTCTTTTACAAGCAATATTGATTTGCACTTGTACTTTATATTAAGAGCCCATGTGTTTTCTGCGAAAGCCACATTATACTCTTCTACGTGTTTGCTTAGCAAACACTTGTCTAAGATACGTCTACTAATTGAGGCTTCCATGCTCTGTGTATCCATATCATCACCGCAATGACAAACATCGCTGCAGGGAATAATATCATCAAGTTGTTAGGTTGGTACCATCCCATCCAAGATCCTTCAGCTGCTGTATCTACCCAATACTCCGGGCTAGCTCCAATAATTTTCAATCCGAAGAATTCTCCTTTTCCGAATAACTCTCTTACAAAAGCAATGGCCATTAATATAACACCATAACCTAGACCGTTACCGATACCATCTAATGCTGATCTGTAAGGATCATTACCCATGGCAAATGCCTCTAGACGTCCCATTACAATACAGTTAGTGATAATCAACCCAATAAATACTGAAAGTTGCTTATAACTATCATAACTCACTGCTTTGAGTGTAAGCTCAACTATGGTTACTAGCGTTGCGATGATCACTAGCTGTACGATCATACGAACTTGCTTAGGTATCGCATTACGAAGTGCTGAGGTAATCAGACTACTAAACATAGTTACAAATACAACCGCGATTGCCATTACAAGCGAATTCTTCATACCAGTAGTTACCGCTAGGGCACTACAGATACCAAGCACTTGTACCGTTATCGGATTATTAGTACTTAATGGATCTACAAGGAGTTTTTTTTCATTCTTACCGAATGTCATTCCTTGTTTTTTTGCTACAGCTGCTTCTGCCATAATTTTTGTTTTAGTAACTTTTAGCTTCATCTTGATCGTTCAAGAATTTTAGCGTTTTAGTTAATAAGATAGACTTTCGAATATCTTGATCGTTATATATCTAATTAATAAGTTGTACTACTCGTACATCTTACTTTTTGATCTTTTGAAAATAAGGTTGGTAATAAGACATACCTCTATCCATCATCTCTGCCACTCCATCTGCAGTTATCGTTGCTCCTGAGATACCATCTACTTCGTGAGGTCCACCTTTCGATCCACCTTTTACGACTGCTATAGATTTGAAATCTCCATTAGCGGCATATAGTTCTTTACCAGAAAATTGATTCTTCCAAGATGTGTTATCCTTGATCTCAGCACCTAGTCCAGGTGTCTCTCCTTGGTGATCAAATGCTACACCTGCGATAGTACTACCATCAGCTTCCAGTGCTATATTACCCCAGATCTCATCCCAAAGTCCATTACCTACTATAGATACTATGTAAGACTTTTCACCTTTAGCATTAGTGTAAGTATAGAATGGTAATAATCTATCAGCGTCAGATTTCTTTTTTTCCTTACGGATTTTTACATGCTCCGCTTTTCCACCCTTATATCCTGCAGCTACTACATCAGCTTCTGACATTTCTTCACCTCTTTGATTGACCACTTTCTGATCGATAGAAGTTTTGAAAAGATCTTCAATCTGTTCTCCAGACATCTCACTTAAAGGAGTGTCTAACTTAGTCGCTACTGCTGAGAGTATCGCTTTCTTATTATAAAGTGCTTCGTTAGCTTCGTGGACAGGTTTCAGAAAAGTGAAAAGTCCTGCGAGCGTTAATGCTACTAGTGTAGTCATTATAAGCACAAACTTGATTACTTGATTAGTACTATGCACGTTTCAGTCTTTTTGTTATGTTAGATTGTAATACGTAATGATCGATTAATGGAGCGAAAGTATTCATAAATAGAATAGCTAACATCCAACCTTCTGGATATGCTGGATTGATTACTCTGATAATCATACCTATGAATCCGATAAGGAATCCATACCACCACTTACCTGTGTTAGTTGATGCTGCCGTTACAGGATCAGTTGCCATGAATGCCATTGCAAAGAAGAAACTACCCATTAAGAACTGGTTGTACCAAGGTACTTCCATAAATGGTGTTGCTCCCCAACCGTTAAGCACCATTGCGCCTACTATTCCACCTATTAACATAGATAACATAATACGCCAGCTGGCAATCTTAGTTATAAGTAGAAATAAAGCTCCTATAATAATGAGAGGCTTACTTGTCTCACCTATTGATCCTGGTATTGCTCCCCAAAACATTTGTCCTGGAGAATAAACTGCAGTCGCGCCTTCCCATCCACCTTGATAAGCTAATGCTAATGGAGTAGCTCCAGTATAACCGTCGACGACGGCAGTCTTGGCGGCATCAAAGCCATCGAGGCCCATCCACCCAAAAATCGTATTAAATATATCATGCCCCCAGCCGTAAGTAGCTGACGTTCCCTCTGCTAATCCATCAAAACCTGATACCCAAACTGTATCACCTGATATAGTAGTAGGATATGCAAAGAATACAAACACCCTTGCGAGTAAGGCTACGTTCCAGATATTCATACCTGTACCACCAAATGCTTCTTTACCTAAGATTACTGCAAATGCTACAGCTACAGCTAATATCCATAGTGGAATATCCGGTGGCATAATGAGAGGAATTAACGCTCCTGAAACCAGAAACCCTTCTTCTACAGCATGCCCTTTCTTAGCGGCAAATATGATTTCTATCCCAAGTCCTACCACATGTGTCACTAAGAAAATAGGTAACATAAGGATAAGACCGTGAGCTAACTTAAGGTGAAAACCTTCGATAAAGCCCATGTATTGGCCTGCTGCTGTGTAATGTTGATGACCGATGTTATAGGTACCAAAAAGGTAACATAACTGCATCGCAATCACAACGTGTACCATCAGTCTCTTGAGATCCATACCATCTTTGATCTGAGTCCCTTTGGGTCCTGTAGTACTATCCGGAGCTAGAGCAAAAGTGTATACCGCATCGTAAAATGTATGCAGTACAGGACTTTTTTTCTTGTCCGGTTCTATTTTTTTGAAAAAATCAACTAATCCCATTTGGATAGATATATTGTTGTTATTTAAATTTTTCTTTCGTTTCTCCCAAGTCGGAATCGCCGACAAGTTTGTTTTTCAGCCTAATTACATCTGGTCTCTCATCGTATCTAACCCATCTCTCAGTATACTCTGTAGAGGTGATTTTGATGGACAGATGAATTCACATAATGCTAGATCTTCTTCTGATAGTTCTAGTATTCCTAGCCCTTCCATATTTTCAAAATCGTTAGCCAAGATTGCTTTCATAAGGTGCTGAGGAAATATATCCATCGGCAACACTTTTTCATAAGCGCCTGTTACTACGAATGCTCTTTTCTCTCCATGAGTATTCGTATCTACTTCAAACTCGTGACTTGGCATGATATACGTCGGAAATGTAGGCGATACACTTGGTCTTGGCTTCAATGGAAGTAACCAACCAAATAGTTCGTGATTATCTCCTTCTGCTAATACAGAGATTTGACTAGTCTTCTGGTTTAGATATCCATCAGCTGGTATCGGATCGCCTGAAAGTACGTCACCGCTTATAACTCTAACGTGATCGTTCTTGAGATTCGGTCCAATTAGCTCTCCTACACTGGCACCTAAGAAAGTATCTACATAGCCATTAGTTACCTCTGCTCCTGTAAGCGCTATTTTTGTTCTAGTATCGTATGCCCCAGTCATAAACAATCTTCCAAGGATAATTACATCTTCTACTCTTAGAGTCCATACTACATCACCAGAATTGATAGGTGCTGTATGGTGAATCTGTATCCCTACATTACCTGCTGGGTGCTTACCTGCGAAGTAGTTGGCTACTACCCCTGTTGCTTCTGAGAATGCTGAGTGAGAGGAATGTCCCTTCCTTCCGTCTAGACCTAAATAAACTTGACCTTCTGTCAATTTAGATAATGCGTCTAATCCTTTTTGAAATGCTGCCTCACTACCATTTACTATAGTATTAAGATCATGTGCATTAGGACCGGTGGCGAAAGTAGAAACGAAAATATTCTTAGGTATAACCTCTTGACTAGGAACCACATCAAATGGTCTCTGGTTAAGGTGTGCCCACCCTCCAGTCTCTAACAAAAATTTCACTATATCTTCTCTAGAAGTACTTTCTAGATTAGGTACAGTGTTCTCTTTGAATGTTACCTCGCTATCCGCTTTGATGATGACCTCTGTGATGGCTCTTTTAGCACCCCTTTTGATCTCTATAACTTCACCACTTACTGGTGCAGCATAGATTACATCAGGATTACTCTTGTCGAACATGAGGGCGTCTCCAGCTTTTACGTGATCACCAGCTACAGCCGATATCTTAGGAATCGGAGCCATACCTCTAAAGTTGGTAGGCTTGATTGCATAATGTTGAGCTGTGTTAGCTATAGTTTTTCCTGCATCTGCTCCACCTACTAGCTTGATATCATGCCCTTGTTTAAGAGCAACTAGTCTCTTAGGGTCTACGTGATCTCCTGCTTTTGGCTTAAATAGGGATGAGAATGATGGAAACATACTATAGTCGTTCTCCGAAGTATCTGCTCCTAGATTCTTAGCTTCTATCTGCATCATATTATCTGCAAGAGATATGATAGCATATATCAACGCAATAATACCTGCTCCAATCAGAGAATAGAGTAGATAATTAGGACTAGAGTCCGCCGCTGCGAAAGATAATTGGCTAGAAAAAAGAAGAGCTACAGTAATTTTAAAGCTGCTATGTAATGGCTTCAATTTGATCTGTTTTAGTTAGCTATATAAATTTGGCACAAAGATAAAAAGCTTTATTAATATCAGCAGCAAAGGGTCGAAAGTGACAAGTATAGTTGACTATTTAGATTTAATCTAAATAATTAATGGTCAAAATAGATTATTATCATGCTTTATTGAGCTCCCAAGGCTAACAATTGCTTAATTATAGGTACTAATTCTTGTGCTCAGCAATCTCTTGGGCTTACTGATCTCTTAGTCATTCTACTCTTGGCACTACTTAACACGTTTCTGTTTAGTAAGCTCGACTAAAAGGAGAGATTGATGAGCAGAAATACTCTTGCCTATAATCATGTTTCAAATAAGCCTGTTGCATTATAATACTTTGTGCTCAGCAATCTCTTGAGCTTACTGATCACTTCGCACATTTAACACAAATAAAAAGAGGCCTTCGATATACTCGAAGGCCTCTTTTTATTTTATTTTTTTGATCTCTCCTAGAATCTAGGACAGTATACTCCTCTATTTTCTGGACCACAGATTAGATACTGTAATGAGAACTCAAACGCACCGTTAGCTGCTCCTGCAGAACTTAACTTAGATATGTTTACATCATAAGAGAATCCAATACCGAAGTTTTCATAATCGAATCTTGTAGATAGAATAACAGCATCAGAGTGGATTCCTCCTTCTTCCTTACTACCTAATCTATACCATGCACCTAACTGCCAACTTTGGTTAGATAGTCTGCTTGGTCCGAGAGCAAATCTTACACTCGCTCCACCATTAAATTCTCTATGTTGACCTTGAGCCATATAAACTATATAAGGCAATAAGCTCATTTTTGGTGCCATTTCAAATTGAGCACCAGCATGTATAGTCATTCTAGTATATAAAGACTCCACTGATCCTAAGAAAGATATATCCGGCTGATTGAGGTGATGCAATGCAGCGCCTACATAATAATTAGTGTTCTGATCTATTACACTGAACCATAAAAGTCCAGCTCCAAGATCTGCAAAAAGAAAGTCAAAATCCGTAAACCCAGGCTCATTGGTTATAGCAAGAGGATCAAATCCATTAGACGTAATTTGAGATGGCCACCTAAGATCTTGTGGACTAATACGACGCTGCGTCATACCGCCATCTACTCCTAATACTAAGTATGAAGCTTTCTTACGGTAACCAGCCATCTTCTTACTATAAGATAGAGATATTCTACCCTGAGTAGTTCCGAATCTAGATTCTCCAGCGACATCACCCCAAAGAGATCCACCTATACCGAAGTAATCTTCTCTTCCTACTGGTACTTTTTGGTCATAAGACGCTGAATATGTATTGTAGGCATTTGCCTTGAGCACTGAAGCCCATTGATTTCTGTAGTTTGCTACAAATCTTGTTTTACAATTCATAACACCTGTCATTGCAGGGTTAAGGTTCAGAGGTGACATGTAAAACTGAGAGAAGTGTATATCTTGTGCTTTAACTGATGTAAATCCAGCCAAAACAATAAATGTACACACCAATAATTTCGATAAAGTCTTCATTTAAAACGCTTTAAAAGGTTTAGTCAAATAGAGTGACAGCTGTATTTTTATTCGTCGTGGGAGAGTAAAATTAGTAATATTCATCTATTCTCAAACAAAATCAAGCTTTTTATTCTCTCACTTAATAGACACTTCTACATCGTATAATGCTGCATCACTGAAACAAGTAATTGACTTTTTAACATTGTTAGAATTAGAAATTAGACTCTACACATAACATATAGATGAAAACCTTACAATGTAAGCTCCTAAAATGTCAACCATTTAGCATTAAAGTTATCGACTAGTATGTTGTCATAGTGATCAGCCATTTTAAAGAGATGTTCGAACAATCTGAGGGCCGTGAGCTTATTAAGGTACTGATCAAAAATTAATAAAGAAAGTATAATTTCATTTTCTTTTACTGTAAAACTTAACCCTTCTAACTCATAATTGGCCTTAAGTAGGTAACTATAAAGCGGTAAAACATCATCATCGGGTATCTTACAAAGGTGAGCATCGCCTGTTATAAGGCCAGTTTTTTCGTGATATGCGACATGGATCAGAGCACTACCCTGCTCTATCTCCCAGTTATATGGGCCTCGACGAGAGAGAATTGAGTTATGATCTAGCTCTGATAACATTTCTTCTATCTGCTTGTTGATCCCAATTGGCTCATATACAGGTATATGACTGATATAGGATACCTTACTACCACAATGTGTACATCTTCTACTTGCTCCCTCAGGATCAGCTATTACTTGCTTACAATCTCCACACTTCACGAAATAGCTACCTTCGTTATTATTATAAATCTGTAATGCTTCTTTGAGTTTAAATAAGGGCAGCGAATAACCAATTTCTTGTCCTGATTTAATTAGGAAAGTATTGACACCCACTAGATTGCCCTCTAGATCGAAAAGTGGTCCACCGCTATTACCTGGACTAAGCAAAGCCGAATGTTCGTAATAAAGTATTTCGTTTTCTTCAAACTCTTTAGCTTCGATGCTTCCTTCTTTGTATTGGTAAGTCTGACCAAATGGATGCCCTAATGAAAGTACAACTTCACCAATAGTCAACTCTGAATCTTCGCGTATATTAATGGATGGAATATTATGCCCTCTTGGTGCCTTTAAGAACGCCAAGTCGTAGATCTCATCTAAATACAAGACCTCAACTAATTGACAATCAAAAAATTCCCCATCAATTACAACTTCTCTGTTATCTCTTACTACATGCTCATTAGTCACAATGATATCATGATCCGCTAAGTAGAATCCTGTACCAACACTATATGGTGTGGCAATCTGAATAATGACCTTATTATACAGGTCCGTTATGGATATATGAGTGTTTGAGACCATTAACTTCTGACATCTTTTTTATACATATCCAACTTTGATATCATCGTCATATATGTTTTACTAAATATGCATAGGTCGCCAAAATCAATAGCGTCCATCTTGGGTCTTATCCGAGGGTATTTCTCCTCGTGCTTTTGAGCTATTTTATTAATACCTTTTTTGATCGCTGAAACATTGAGCGATCCTTTCTTCCAATACTTGTTAGGAAATCCCATCTCAGCAAAGTAATCCGCCTCTACTATTTCGTACAGCATATGCAAATAATCTCTATCTGGATCCGGCAATGCATAACTAAACATCAGATAACCGACAAGATAAGAAGGAATTGCAAGCGCAACATCATCGTATTTATTATCGTAGTACCAATCCATATTTGGCAATTCATTCTGAATACACTCCGCTAGTTTGTCGTGTCCAGACGGCATCGTTATTCCAAATGTCGAAATCACTTCATACACTTCATTGTCAAAGTCTTCTCTAGGCCTTTCTATCCACTCTTTAAGCTTTTGGGTGATCTTTTGGTTCTTGGTATGTATATCTTGACTCTTAGATTGGAAATAAGTCTGGTGAATCTCTTCTATGAGATCAAGTGTATAACCTTCCGGCTTGACTAGGTAATCTATTTTATATGCAAGATCGATAATCAAATAACAGAGTCCTGCTGGATATTTTTGAATGTTAATTTTACCACTATCCAAGAGATCTAGAATCGAAGTGATCCTATCGTGTATAAACTGATATTTAATATCCTTGACACTCTGAGGCACCTTAGATATATGCAGATCTCCTACTTTAGACAAAGACTCATATTCGTTGAGCAATAAGTCATCGTGCTTATCTGCCTTAGACGCCAACTCCTTAAGTGCATAATACACCTTATAAGGGGATGCATCGACAGCATATGTATCAAATATAATGCAGATGTCGTCATCTTCGCTAAGGGCGAATCGACAGTATTGCAAGCCAAAATTCTGCTCTATCAAAGTACGAGTAAACCCTAATTCTAATTTACTAGTAACCGCTATCTTCGCTTCGGCTCTGAGTTTATTCCTATCCGCCGTACCTTTTATTAACTTACTTCCTTGATAAAATTGGAATGATATGACACCATGGTCCTCCGTATAACTTAGATTCTGTAGAGAATCATCTTTTAGGAACTCTAATAGGTAGGTGAAATTTTGAAGATATAGACCATTTTCATAAGCCTTGAGTGCTTGGTCCCATCGATCGTACTTCGTATCTGATTTTTGAGAGTCACTATATCTACCAAATACGGATTGGCTTGACACCTCTTCAGCTCTATTTCTCCCAAGTATTGTATCTAAAAAATTCATATCGACGGTAAAGATATATGAAGCGGATCAAAAACAAATTATTTAATCATTAAGTGTGTCAAACGACGATTGATTCGTTAGCAACAAGATGATAACTGTTGCCAAAATGTTGTTGTCTATTATAAATTAAAGAGGCTTTATCACTCTTTCTTAACTTTGAGGCTTATATAGAAGGAATAGATGAAATTTAGAACAGAGTTACGGCTTAAAAAATCGAACATTAGTATTAGTTACAGCGACCGTATACTTATGCTAGGCTCTTGTTTTGCCGAGAACGTAGGAAAAAAATTACTTGAAATCAAATATCCAACCACTGTCAATCCTTTAGGTATAATCTACCATCCGCTACCGTTGCACACCTCTATCATAAATGCAATCGATGGTAAGCATATGAATCAAGAAGATCTTAATATCAATATCGATGGACAATACACAGCTTGGAATATACATAGTCGACTTAGCACATTAGATCTACAAAAGACGCTATCCCAGATGAATCAGGGTATCAATACCCTCAAAACATCAATATCTAATGCAACCCATATCTTCCTTACTTATGGCACTGCATATTATTATAATCACAAAGACCACGGTCCAGTAGCTAATTGCCATAAATTTCCCTCTAATAACTTTGAGAAACGATTATCAACTCCATCCGAGCTCATTACTAGCTTTGAACATGTGCTATCTTCCATCAAGATGGTAAATCCGACCATCAAAGTGCATTTGACCGTAAGTCCGGTGCGTCACATCAAAGATGGTATTGTAGAAAACAATAGAAGCAAAGCTCACCTAATCACAGCCGTGCACGACATCTGTGATCGTCATGAAAATTGTCAATATCTTCCTTCTTACGAGTTACTACTAGATGATCTTCGAGACTATAGGTATTACAAGGATGATATGGTACATCCAACTGCCAAGGCCATAGATTATATCTGGAGCAAGATTATTGATCATCTACTGAATCATGCTGAAGCTACTTTACGGTCTGATATATTAAAGTTAGTCAGAGCGGCATCACACAGACCGTTTAATTCGGGTTCTGAGCAGCATAAATCGTTTCTTACCTCTCAAATCTCGTTAGTAGATAAAATACTAGCATCACACCCCAATCTTGATTTCTCTGAAGAAATGAAAATATTCAAAAAATAGATTTTAAGATCGACCAGATAAGTTTATTTAAAAAAAATTCAACATTATATTAGCATCAATATCAATGATTGCTTACAGTCAATCCATTTTGCACTTGGCTTACATATTGAATACGGATTTCAGACGTTAATACTCTTACAGAAAAAACATAATATCAAATATTATCTTTGACCTCCTAATGAATCACCGTATGAAATATATATTAACACTGACCATTGCGATTATCTCTTTTACGTGCATGGCACAAGTAAGCGTGGCTACACATCATGGTCTGCATAGTCCTTACAATCTCGGAGAATATTACAAGCACGAGATAGGAGCTGCAGTCTTTCCATATAAGTTGGCTAATGCTGATAAAATTACTATTGGATTCCATGGACATTATCTATATAACATGGTCGGTGGTAGAATCGGTGTTGGAGTAGGTTACGAAAACATCTTAGATGACTTCAGCCGTCAATCTTTAATGGGTATGTTTGCCTACAGGCCGTTTGCGCATATTACTGTGATCCTATCTCCTGGTGCTACTTTATTTAAAATCAATGGAGAATCCGACATTAGCTTCTCAGGACATACAGAAGTAATCTACGAATGGGCTTGGCGTAATGTACACTTCGGACCTACCGTAGAATATACTTATCATAAAGACTATCCACATTATAGTGCAGGCTTGCATGTAGGGCTCGGCTTCTAAATTATAGACAACCTTCGTCGCTTCAAAAATTGATGATTAATACTACTTATTATTTTTGATCCTGATTCTTGACACTTGAGCTTGATCTTGCTATCTTCGCCATGTGAGCGGAAATTTAGAAGAGTTAGTATCGCGATACCAAGAAGATACTAGAACAAAGAAGATTAACGAATTCCTCCAGAAGGAAACTCCTAGTAGAATCAGATTAAATGGACTAATAGGAGCACAGGAGTCCTTTGTCTTATCTGCAACATATCTACTCTCTCCCAGAGTATACATTTACATCGCTATCGACAAAGAAGAAGCTGCTTATCTGCAGAATACTCTTGAGGCTATTCACGAAACTTCAGAAGTACTTTTCTTCCCTGATTCGTTTAAGAGACCGATGCATTTCGAAGAGATGAATAATGGTAATGTATTACAACGAACTGAGGTAGTCAATAAACTACGAATGAAAGGGAGTAAGCCTCGTATCATTGTGAGTTACCCTGAAGCATTATTTGAAAAAGTAGTAGACCCCGCTATCCTAGAAGCCAATAAAATTGTAATCACTAAAGATGAAAAATTGGACATCGATACGATGATCGAAATCTTAGTAGATTATGGATTTGAGCGGACAGATTTTGTATACGAGCCAGGCCAATTTTCGATCAGAGGTGGAATCATAGATATATTTTCTTACGGTAATGAATGGCCTTATCGTATAGAATTATTCGATGATGAAGTGGAGAGTATCAGAACATTTAATCCCACTAATCAACTCTCTGTACAAAACATTGCCACGGTAAGTATCATTCCCAATATCAACAGCAAGTTTAAGCAAAATCAAAAAGTACCCTTATTCGATGTCCTCGATGCTAACTCGGTGGTATGGGTCAAAGATTTTGATGTTTTACTAGATAAACTGCAGATCTGTTTTGATAAATGTGAAGAGTTTGCCAAAGTCCTCAAGACTCAAGAAGATAGTGAACTAAAGCAAGCATTTGAAGAGAGAGCATTTATATATCCTAATGAAACGATGGCTGCCATAAGTGATCATCATATGATCCTTGAACGTAAAGGCGCAATATCTATAGATCCAGATTTGGTAATAGATTATGAAACCAATACTCAATCTAGTTTCAACAAAAACTTTTCGCTTCTTATCGAGGATATGAAACTCAAAGAGAAGGAAGGGTTTACCAATTATCTATTTACAGATAGTAGTCGACAGATAGAAAGATTTTATAAGATATTTGAAGATCTTAATGCGCAATTAGATTTTCATCCAGTCAATAAAGCGATACATGCGGGATTTGTAGATAAGCAACTAAATATAGCTTGCTATACAGATCACCAAATCTTTGAAAGGTTCCATAAGTACAAACTGAAAAAAGGCTTTACTAAGGAGCAAGCGATGAGTCTCAAGATGATGCGCGAACTCAAGCCTGGAGATTTTGTAACGCATATAGATCATGGAGTAGGTCGTTACTCTGGACTAGAGAAAATTGACATCAATGGTCACAAGCAAGAGTCGCTAAGATTGTTTTATCAAAACAATGATGTACTCTATGTAAGTATCAATAGTCTTCATAAAATATCAAAATTTAAAGGTAAAGATGGAACACCACCTAAGCTAAGTAAGATTGGTGGAGATGCATGGAAAAAACTCAAATCTTCGACCAAAAGAAAGGTCAGGGATATGGCCAAAGAGCTGATCAAACTTTATGCTAAACGTAAAGCATCTAAAGGTCATGCATTCCCTCCAGATGGATATCTACAAAATGAACTTGAAGCTTCATTTATCTATCAAGATACACCTGATCAAGAGAAGGCAACCATAGAGACTAAAGAGGATATGATGAAGGAACATCCTATGGATCGATTGATCTGTGGTGATGTAGGATTTGGGAAAACTGAGATCGCAATCCGAGCTGCTTTTAAGTGTGTAACTGATGGAAAACAAGTAGCCATACTGGTACCTACTACCATACTTGCTTTACAGCATTATAAGACTTTTTCGGAAAGGCTAAAGGAGTTTGGTGTCAATATAGATTACGTCAATAGATTTCGTACTGCCAAAGAAAAAACGCAAATATATAAAGAGTTAGAAGCTGGTAAAATAGAGATCCTTATTGGAACACATGCCATATTAAATAAGAAAATAAAATTTGCAGATCTAGGTTTACTAGTAATAGACGAAGAGCAAAAATTTGGTGTAGCAGCCAAAGAAAAACTTCGTGGAATGAAAGTGAATGTAGATACACTTACTCTAACCGCGACGCCTATACCAAGGACGCTACAGTTCTCATTGATGGCTGCTAGAGATCTATCTATCATAAGGACTCCACCACCAAATCGTCAACCCATACATACGGAGCGAAGGATATTTAATGATGAATTAATCAAAGACGCCATCTATTACGAAGTGAATCGAGGTGGTCAAGTATTCTTTGTACATAATCGTGTAAAGTCTCTTCCAGATATCGCGGGTATGATCAAGAGATTATGTCCAGATATAGAAATAGGTATGGCTCATGGTCAGTTAGAAGCAAGAGATTTAGAAAAAAAATTGATAGACTTTATTGATTACAAATATGATGTACTTGTATGTACTAATATCATAGAAACTGGTCTTGATATCGCTAATGCCAATACGATCATAATCAACAATGCTCAGAATTTTGGTATGAGTGATCTCCACCAATTGCGTGGACGTGTAGGAAGATCTAATCGTAAAGCTTTCTGCTATTTATTCGCTCCACCAGTATCTGTATTGACCTCTGATGCGAGGAAGCGTATACGTACTCTAGAAGAAAATTCTGACCTTGGAAGTGGATTTCAAATAGCCATGAAAGATCTTGATATTAGAGGTGCTGGAAACTTACTTGGAGGAGAGCAAAGTGGATTTATATCCGACATAGGATTCGAAACTTATCAGAAGATACTCGAAGAAGCCGTACACGAACTTAAGGAAACAGAATTCAAAGATCTCTTCAAAGAAGACCTCGATAAGAAGAGGCAATATGTTAGAGATGTAGAAATCGATACTGACATAGAGATGTTGATTCCTGATGCATATATTCCTGTGATCCAGGAAAGGTTAACACTGTATACAGAGTTAGATACAATTTCTGATGAAGAAGGTCTAACCTCATTCAAAGCGAAGCTCAAAGATAGATTTGGACCAATACCTAAGCAAGTCGACGAACTTGTAGATGCACTCCGTCTAAGATGGATCTGTAAAGAATTAGGCTTCGAAAGATTATCCTATAAAAACAATAAATTACGTTGCTTCTTTGTAGCCAATGCACAGTCAAGTTATTTCGAATCTGAGTTATTTCAAAAGATATTAAAATTTGTATCTACTGATGGACAGAAGATGGGATTAACACTCAAGCAATCTAAAAGTTTCTTACTTGTGATCAAAGAAAAGTGCAAGAATCTAAGGGAAGTAAAAGCCATCTTGGATAGAATTGGTGAAGAGGTATTGTAAGCATTTACCCTCTGCTTTAATATTGAGATTCGCTCAATTGGAATAAAAACGAAAAGCGTTCTGTACCTTTTATCAACTGGAATTTATCGTCACAGGATGAAGCAGATTAGAGTAAATTCCAATTAATGAATAATGATCTCCACACTTCTCATTCCCTCTTCCATATGCTCAATCTTAATTTCTACATATGGCTCGCCTTCGATCATATCCATGAGAAGATTAGGCCATTCTATAAAGCAGTAATACCCTGAGAATAGATAATCTTCCAATCCAATATCATAAGCTTCATCGATATCATTCAATCTATAAAGATCCATATGATAAATAGGGCCATTAAGGCTTTCATATTCATTGACCAACGAGTAAGTAGGGCTACTAGTCGATCCAGTATATCCCAAAGTGGATACTATCTGCTGTGTGAGAGTAGTCTTACCTGCACCGAGATCACCATGAAGTAATACAATTCGTTGATCACCTATGATTTCTATGATCTGCTTTGCAGCTGCAGGGACTTTCTCTAGATGAGAGATATAGATGGTATGTGCCTTAGAGTCATTCATATAAGGCAAAGATATGGGTAAATAGGATAAATATGATGCCCATTTTTAAACTAATACAGAGGCCACCTGAACAATAGAAACTACTTGTGTCTATTCCATCACGAAAAACATTCATAATCAAAGGATTACCTCTTAAATCAATGTGTTTTTAGATCACACATCACTACTATTTACCCCCGAAAAAGCTTATCTTTGTTTGAATTTCGAAAAGAAGAAAATGAGCGAAAATAAAAGCAACTATAGTGCTAATAATATTCAGGCCTTAGAAGGACTCGAAGCAGTAAGAATGAGACCTGGTATGTATATCGGAAGTACCGATACAAAAGGTCTTCACCATCTCGTGTGGGAAGTAGTAGATAATTCGATAGATGAGCATTTAGCAGGTCACTGTAAGAGCATACAGATGGTCATACATGAGGACAATAGTATTTCTGTTACAGATGATGGTAGAGGTATCCCTACTGGAATGCACGAAAAACTACAGAAATCTGCCTTAGAAGTAGTAATGACTGTACTTCACGCTGGTGGTAAGTTCGATAAGGATACTTATAAAGTATCTGGTGGACTTCACGGTGTAGGTGTAAGTTGTGTAAATGCACTATCTATCAAACTAGTAGCCACTGTGCATAGAGATGGTAAGATCTGGCAGCAAGAGTATAGCGAAGGTATCCCACAAACAGAAGTAAAGCAAATCGGAGAAACGGACATCACAGGTACGGTGATCACTTTTCATCCGGATCCTTCAATATTCGAATCACTCGTATACAATTATACTACTCTTGCTAATCGTATGAAAGAGCTTAGCTATCTTAATAGCGGTCTTAAGCTCAAACTAATAGATGAACGCGTAAAAGTTGATGGTGAATTTAAAGGTGAAGACTTTTATTCCGAAGGAGGACTGAAGGAATTCGTTAAATACTTAGATGTATCTCGTACTCCTATCATATCAGAGCCAATCCATGTAATCGGCAAAGAAGAAAATGTGGAAGTAGAAGTAGCTATGCAGTACAATACTGGCTACCAAGAAAACATCTTCTCATTTGTAAATAATATATCTACTCGTGAGGGTGGCACACACGTTGCTGGATTTCGTAGAGCCGTCAATAGACTGTTCAAGCAGTACGGTGATGATAACAATATGTTTTCTAAGCTGAAATTCAGTATTGCTGGAGAAGATTTCCGTGAAGGATTGACAGCGATTGTATCTGTTAAAGTACCTGAGCCACAGTTTAAAGGACAAACTAAAGGTGAACTAGGTAACTCTGAAGTAACAGGAATAGTATCTAGAGCCGTGGGAGATATTCTCAAGCATTACCTCGAGGAAAATCCTAAGCAAGCTAAGCGTATAGTTGATAAAGTAATCCTAGCTGCCACTGCACGACATGCTGCACGCAAGGCTAGAGAGATGGTACAACGTAAAAATGTCTTGACAGGTGGTGGTTTACCTGGAAAGCTATCTGATTGTAGTAGTAAAGATCCTGCGGAGTCTGAAATTTTCCTAGTTGAGGGAGATTCTGCCGGTGGTACTGCCAAGCAAGGTAGAGATCGTAAATTCCAGGCAATACTGCCGTTGAGAGGAAAAATCCTCAATGTTGAAAAAGCAATGGAACATAAGATCTATGAAAACGAAGAGATCAAAAACATGTTTACCGCTCTTGGTGTGAGCATCGAGGAGAAAGATGGTGAACGTATACTCAATATAGATAAATTAAGATACCATAAGATAGTTATCATGTGTGATGCCGATGTCGATGGTAGTCACATTGCGACATTGATACTCACATTCTTCTACAGGTATATGACTCCACTAGTAGAGCAAGGATATATCTATATAGCTGCTCCGCCGCTGTATCAAGTACGTAAGGGAAAAAGTTCAGTATACTGTTGGGATGAAGAAGAACGTATTGCAGCGATCAAAAGCTACTCTAAAGGAGAAAATGATACTTCTGTAAAGATCCAAAGATATAAGGGTCTGGGTGAGATGAACGCTGAACAACTTTGGGAAACTACTATGGATCCAGAAGAAAGAACATTAAAGCAGATCGTTATTAATGATGACATGGAAGCGGATAGAGTATTCTCTATGCTTATGGGTGACGAAGTACCGCCACGTCGTAAGTTTATTGAGGAGAACGCTACTTACGCTAATATTGATATTTAAGCGTGGCTTTTAGCATTGCAGATGTTTAAAAACGTTCATTTGTGGAATGTGGCAGTGTTGGCGTAGAAAACACGTACATTATACTGGGTTTTAGTTAGAGTTGGTAATTAGGTGTGATGTATTCACCCCAATTTATTTTCATCGTATTTAACGAAGAATCCAAGATTACTGATTACTCGAAAAATAAAGTTTTTTCGAGATGTGTGTAACATTATAACTTAGAGTAAGGTCCTCATTATGAAGGTTCTATTAATTCTATCATGCTCAGTGCCAAAGTAATGCAAGGTTAGCGAGCAAATACACACAGATAATACTAGAGATTACAAAACGTCTACTGCCAGCAACAGGTAGACTTATTATATATTATAGTTGCTACCAATTGATTTAAGTTTGAGAAATAAAGAAAAAACCGAGCACGAAAAAGTATTTGAAGAGGAGCTCTTTCCTCATATCAATGCTCTGAAAACCTTTGCATACCACCTATCTTACAACGAGGAGGATGCCAATGACCTTGTACAGGAGACCTACATGAAGGCTCACCGATTCATAGATAAATACATACAGGGAACTAATGCAAAAGCATGGCTGTTTAAAATCCTGAAGAACGCTTACATCAACCAATACAGGAAAAAAAGTAAGCGTCCTCAGCAAGTTGATTTTGAAGAGATCGTTAATTATCACAATAGTGATGATAATGCGGGTAATGGTTATCATGACCTTAGAGCTGAGATCTTTGAAAATATGATGGGTGATGAGGTGACTATAGCGATCAACTCACTTCCTATTGATTTTAGAACAGTAGTTCTGTTATGTGATATCGAAGGGTTTACATATGAAGAAATATCTAAGATCATCGATGTACCTATTGGTACTGTGAGGTCAAGATTGTTTAGAGCTAGAAATATGCTCAAAGAAAAGCTCCTAAAATATGCTCAGAAAATTGGGTACGAAGATAAGAGAGGAAATCGCAAAGCAATAAAAGGCAAAAGCGAAGAGGAGTAATGTATAATGACAAGTTATGTAAGGAAAGTATTCATTGAGTGCTGACCTTTGATATTTATTTTTGTTTTTGGGGAAGCGACTATTCGCTTCTTACATGCAGTTCTATTCTGATCGATAGTTTCTGTTTTTGATTATTTAATTTTAATTAATTCTTGATAAATCAAACAAAGCCATGCCTAATTTTGAAAACATTAATGAGATAAGAGAAAGTATCAATCTGTATTTTGATAACGCTCTTACTACCGACGCTAAACAAAACCTTCTTAACAAAGTAGACTCAGATTCTACATGTCACAAGATTTTCAATCAAGAGAAAAACATCCGTGACTTTATTAGGAATAACGTTACAAGACCAGCTGTATCTCCTGACCTAATACAGAATATCAAGAACAACATCAAGGTAGTATAATAAGTTAATTTGACTAATAGCTAAACTGGTCAACGTAGTTTATGTTCGATCTTGTCTAAATTCCGTCCACAATCTGTGGACTGGAATTCTTAATAGCCACTTTAAATATTGATACTTTTTGTCAGCTCTTAAGCTATTGTTAGATATAGATATCTTAGTCCGAAAAAGCAGTATTTCTTACTAATATCGTGACGCTTCTGATCCTCTTAGATGCTTACTCGCAAAAGCATAATATTTATCTTTTGTAGTAGAATTTCTGGATCAATTTGAAGTGATATCGATTCAATACATATTCCTATTAATCTAAGTGAGTCTCTTCACTTCAGCGTCAGTAAGTATTATTTCTTCTTCACTATCCAACTTGCAATCTATCAATACTACTCCAGGAGTTTTCCCAATAGTGAAACTACCTAGAGTATCATCAAACCCCAGAGCTTTAGCACCATTGTAAGTAGCCCACTCTAATAAAGTAGACGTAGGTATATAACTATTATATTTCTTGATCGTCTTCATTTCTTCGAAGACTGATAATTGCCAATTAGAACTAAGACTATCTGTACCTATTGTCATGTTTGCTTTGGCATCCATGAAGGCTTGATAGTTAGGTAAAGCGTTTTCTATATACAGATTGGCATTAGCGCAAGTCGCCCAGTAAACTTGATTACTCCACTTCTGAGTGGCAGCAATATCATCTGAAGTAGTCCTAGTATTATGTACAAATAATGTTCGTTGATTTGGATCCATTTGAGACATTGCATGATAGATAGAATTCTTTCCTGTCGCTTTGAAATCAGTTAACGGAAACCCAAATCCTTCATAAAATCCTAAAAAGTCTCCTGTCTTAGAATTGAATAGATCGTCCTCGTGTTTTGTCTCTTGATTATGAATAGAGACGGTACTGTTTGATTTATTATTGTCTTTGATATATTTATATAATCCATCGCTTACTGTGTAAGGAGCATGCGGTACGTAAGATTTATTATTTCCATTCTCGTCACTATGTTTTGCGTATACTTCGCTGTATTGATTGATCATAGGCTCAGTCATACTATCTTGTATAAAGTCAAACATTTCTACAAATGTATAATACCTAATATCACTTAGAGCTTTCACTGCCGCAGTATCTGCTTTATTACTTATATCACCTACAGCCACTATACCTTGTCCATGCATATATCTATCTGCAGCCGCTATAGCGTCATCAATTACTTCTTGAGGAAAATCTCTAAACTTAACCACTTGACTTATGAATGGAATGAGTCCTGTACCTGTTGGAATCTTGCCGATCATATGCGACAACTCCATATGACAATGTGTATTGATCATACCTGGAATTATTACACCATTGTATATCTCTAGATCAGCATGATCATGATCTCCTCTCTCTGTTAAATTTATGATCTTGCCATCTTTATCAACGATCAATACTCCTTCTTTAATCGGAGGTTGATCCATGGGGTAGATGTAATCTGCTGATATTTTTCTCATAATATTTTCTGACTAAATTATTTTACTTTTTCAAATTTCATATAATATTAAATGGGCAGCACCTATAAGGTACGGCCCATTTGACTATTATTTATTTTGTTACTAAAGCTCTTGGACGATCACCCCATTTTTTATTCTGGGCTCAAACCAAGTACTTTTAGGAGGAAGGTTGAGACCATTATCAGCGATATATCTAAGCTCTTGCTTTGTTACTGCAAAAAGGCAAAACCCAACTCTTCTTTGATCAACGCCACCCATAGCTAGCTTTTCTATCCCATCTGTACCTAAGGTGCCCGCGATATACTTCACCCTAAGATCAGTCCTAATATCTTCTACTTCTAGTATGTCGTCTAATACATACCTATTCAAAAGATCTGCATCCAAAACTAATCCGTCTGCATGATACTTTTCTATGATTCTTTTTTTCCATTTTAATAGATACCATCTCTTACCAAGTTGCATTGTGATGTGATGCTTCTTCTTGGGCTTAGCGGCTTTATCGAGTTCCGATATCCTAAAAATCTTAGACAACCGAACCACAATTTGGGCTTCCGACATTTCTTCTTGTAGCTGTATAGATCGATTATAATCGTATATATCTAACTCTTCGAATGGAAAATAAACAGAAAGTAAACTGTTTAATTGATCCTTGTGTAAGTGATCTCCTTTACTTAATATAGATGATGTAGATACTCTATGGTGTCCATCTGCGATGTAACACTTCTTTACTTTTTCTTTAAATAATTTTTGAAGCTTGGCTACTTTCTTGCGACTTGTAATTGCATACAGCGTGTGGGATTCTTGAGTCTCTTCAAAATCTAATTTGAAGAAAGGTCTCAGACTATCCATCTCTTTGGCAATGAATAAATTGATCTCCTTATTGCCTTCGTAAGCTAGCAGTACTGGCTTAATCATAGCGTTACGCTGTAGGATCAACTGCATCATACTTTGCTCTTTGGTAGAGAGTGTTTCTTCGTGCTTAAGTATTTTGCGATCGTCTATATCTTGGATATCATTAGCCGCGATGATGGCTCTATAGCTATGTTCTTCAGATTCGATTTGATAGATATAGATTGCATCTTGTGCTGACTTATGAAAAAATCCAGACTTGACAAACTCCGGATAATTTTGCTTCATGCTACCAAAGAAAGAGTCTGGCGAAGTGACCAAAGTCAAGTTAGGATAGATAGCTTGAAATGGATGTATCTTCATAAAAATTGCCTTGGTCTATTTTAGTTATAATTATCTAAGTAGTGTAACGTCTCCTTTGTCAATTTTAGGTTCGTCATCTCCATTTATAGTATACTCTGCTACCCATACATATACTGCAGAGGCACTATCTGATCCTCCATGCTGACCATTCCACTCTGAATCAATATTGTCGGATGTGAAAACCTCATTGCCCCATCTGTTATAGATTTTAAGCGTATAATTCGAAATCGTTCTATCACAAGCATTGTAAGGACCAAAAGTTCTATTGACTTCTTCTTCACCTCTAGGGAAAAACACTTTAGGCCATTGGAGATCTCCTATAATTGGAATATTTACGGTTATATTACTATCATCAGATTCATTACAATATTTCACTTCAACGGTATAATCTCCATCCGTAGCAACTATGAAAGGATTATTAGTAGAAATAATGTCACTACTAACTGTATTATTCTTCCATTCATATATTACAATATTTTGGAGATCACTAGGCGACACAGTTGCTGTTAGAGTAGCCGTAGAGTCTGAACAATCTGCACCATAATCAACAAAAGTACTTACACTCAAATCTAGTATAGGAAGTGTGACAATTGCTTCAGCAAATGCCGTCTCTCCACATCCGTCCGTAAATGAATAAGAAAATGTTCCGGCTACGTCTGTAGTTATTGAAGTTGTAGTTTCTTCAGTATTCCAAATGAAATCTTGAATATCTGGTACACCTGTGAATTGGGCTATTAAGCTAATTGTACCCTCATTACAGTATTGTGATTCGTCTATTCCAATAGCCGCTGTGGGTTCGCTTAATCTTGAAATATTAACAGTATCACATAGTGTGTAACAATGTTTATCATTGATCGTCACGGTAACCATATATTCTCCTTCTTCCATACCAACTACTGACGATGTCATTGCTCCATCTACTCCAGGTCCCATCCACTCATATGTAATCTCGCCATCAGGAAGAGGTGATGGTGTAGCGTCCAGTGTATCGATAATCTGCTCATTGGGACACCATTGGTCTGGGCTTGGCGATATCTTAGGTACATCGTAATAATTCACGTTAGATATATCTGTCTCTAGCGTATCAGAATCTTCAAAATCTGTAACAATCCAACCCAAAGACAGAGATCTAAAAGGAACGTCTTCTAATGTACCTGATCCAGGACTACTACAAGGAGTAGTAAGATCTGCTCCTGTTTTAACGATGTCTGATACAAGTTCTAATGGTTGCTCAAATCGTGTAGTAAACAAGGCTAATCCACCATCTATCGTTGTACTTAATCCCCCAGCAAGACCAAAAAAAGTCATAGTATCTCTGTACACCTGAGAATTGAGAACAACTCCAGCAGTATCTATTTCGATCATGCCAGATTCAGTTTCTAGTCCTGTTTCAGTACCTAATGTACTTATGACAAGATTATTACCTAGTGCTACTATATCATTACCATTATGAAAAGTGTTATTTGCTCCTGTTAATTCTTTGACCCACAATACTTTACCTAGTTTGTCATACTTAGTTACAAACAGGCTATTAATCAATGTAACACCATCGTTGAATGCAATTCTACCGGTTACATATACAGAAGTATCCGTTGCTTCTGTTACTCCAAGTGGTTGAAAATTTAATCCTTCTGGCGCACTTTCAACATGTCTAGACCATATTACCTCTCCATTTCTATCGACTTTTGTAGTATGATATCCTAGAGTCGTTCCTCCCACCACAGACTGTCCAGTCATAATTATAGAAGAATCGATAGTAGATACATGTAAATCAAATAGATCCGCTGGGGCATCATTACTATCTTCGTCTAGAGCTATATATTCTTTAGCCCAAACATCTGTTCCGGTGATTGCATTAATTCTAGACAACCAAATACTTATGCCTTCTTGAACATTGGTAGATCCGGCTACCACTTCATTCCCTGGCATTGAGCTTAAGCTTATTTTTAATTGAGTTTCATCCGCTACTCTTCTTGACCAGATTGGTTCTGCAGTGATAGCATCTAAAGCCACTACACAATTACTGAGATCCATTTCATCGAGATTAGCAGATATTACGAATGATCCATTATCTACTTGTGTTAGTTCTGAAGTACTAAGTAACCTTGTACTATCCGCTAGATAAATATCTTTGGCTAATTGAATTTCACCCTTAGAGTCATAGGTAGTAAATATCGCTCTATGAATTATTCCAGCATTATTTTCTACAACTACATTATTACCTAATGTGGCAAAACCACCATCACGAGTAGCGATACCATCGGTTAGTATGTGCGTCGAATCTTGTACTACATCGTACAATCTTTGAAAACTCACCTGTGCAGTGATCGTTAATGTAAAACAAAGCGTAAAAACAGTATAGATAAACTTCTTCATATTCCTAAGTTGTATGAGATGTATCATGCTAAAAACACTTAGATGTACATCTTCTAGTAAATCCAAAGATAGTAATGATAAAGCAGATTATTAGTCCTGCCAAAGCTAAAATTACTAGATGCCTAATTAGCTATACATCTCATCGATTTCATTAGCATATTTCTGTCTAATTACCCGTCTTTTAAGCTTCATCGTAGGCGTTAACTCCGCATCTGTTCCATCTACCCTTACTGCTTCCCATGTCTTATCTATAAGTTTAACCTTCTTAATCTGCTCGATATGACTGAAGTCTGGGTTGAATCTATCGCAACAAGCTTGAAATCTAGCTATAACTTTAGATTCTTTTATCGCTTGGTTGAGTGATGTATAAGTTACATTATTCTCTTCGCACCATTCCTTAAGTGGCTCTTCAGCAGGAACTATCAATGCAGATACAAATTTCTGCTTATCTCCCACCACCATTATTTGCTCAATCAAAAAGTCTTCCTTAAACCTATTTTCGATAGGTGCTGGAGCTACATATTTACCACCAGAAGTCTTTAGTAACTCCTTCTTACGATCAGTAATTTTGAGGTATTTATAACCATGTGGACCATCCACTAACTTACCTATGTCACCCGTACGGAACCATTTCCTACCTTCTTTTTCGACAAATACTGCTGCTGTTTGCTCAGGTTTTTGATAGTACCCTAGCATCACATTTGGACCGTCCGCCAATATTTCCCCTTCTCCCTCTCGGTAGTCACCATCACTAGAGTCTATCAATATATCTACACAATCAAGTATAGGGCCTACAGTACCTAATTTGGCACCTTTCCCTCCATATCTGTTGATACTTAGCGTCGGTGAGGTTTCCGTCAAGCCATACCCTTCTATGATAGGAATCTGCGCGGCTGAGAATACTCTTGCGATCTTCTCCGGACAAGGTGCCGCACCTGTTACGATAGCCCTTAGATTACCTCCGAGAGCTTCTCTCCACTTGGAGAAAATCAACTTATTAGCAATACTCATTTTCATACTATAGAAAAAGCCTTGCTTAGTTTCCATTTCAAAATCATCGGTTAAATCAAGTGCCCAGAAAAAGAGTTTTTTCTTTAGTCCCGTTAGGTCCAATCCTTTGTTATATATTTTTTCGTAAACCTTCTCTAGAAGCCTAGGTACTGTGGTAAACATATGTGGCTTAATCGTAGCGAGATCACCGGTCGGACCACCTAGATTATCCGTACCCGTACAATATACTATTGCGGAATGATAGAGATATGCATATATCACTGCTCTTTCAAATATGTGGCAAAAAGGTAAGAAACTTACTACTACTGCTTCTTTAGACAAAGGCATCGCAACCATTGTATTCTCTACTGCTGCTATAATGTTAGTATGAGTAAGCATTACTCCTTTGGGATTACCGGTAGTTCCAGAAGTATAGATAATCGTAGCCAAATCGCCGCCCTTAATATCAGCGCTAATTTTCTTTAGCTTGGATATATTGTCATCATTCGCTACATCCAGCCAAAAATGACGTTCAGGAGTTTTGTCCATCATGATTATATGCTCCAAAGAATCTACATCTGCCCTTTTGAGTTTTTCATAGAGATCACCGGATCCTGCAATCGCAAGTTTTACATCCGCTTCATTAAGAATGTACTTATACTCCTTAGCACTTATCGTAGGATATAACGGAACAGAAATAGCACCAATTTGCTGTATAGCCATATCTGCTATTACCCATTCTGGTCTATTTGTATAAGCCAATATCGAAACCTTATCACCTGGCTTTATTCCCATACTGATAAGGCCTGAACCCAATCTACGAGAATGATTGATGATATCTTCTGTGCTGAAAAATTTCCAAGCCTCGCCATGACGTCTACCGAAACTACGTTCTAGTGGATGGTTAGCTTGCTGATAATATAAATAATCGAATAACCTCTTAATCTCCATTTTCTCTTTATTTCTTTACAGTTGAAAGATAGGAAAAAGGATATGGAAAAAAGATTGAGTGATGAAGAGAAATTGAGATAATAAGACTAAAGGTTAAAATCTAGATCGGATCAGTTTGAAAATCTTACATATAGTAATATTAAAGAGCCTCATATCATGATAAAGGCTCGTTACAATTGTGAGTTTATTTATACCAGATCTTATACATAATACAGATTAGAACACTTAATGACGTATAACATTGCCATCCAAACTGGATTAATTCGAAAGACGTTTTATTCTCTGACAATAAAAAAGCTGACCAGAAAAGATCTAGTCAAGCTTTACAATAATATTTATTGACAATCCGAATAAAGAATTGAATCTAGTTCGTCGAGCAATTATGCTTCAGAATTTCACTTCACTATTTTGATAATGCCAAAACATCTCGAAAGAAATTCTTACAACTAATACCCAAATCGCTCCGCGTGTTTGTTCACCCACCCTCTGAGATATTCAAGCAATAATTTGCAAATATGATTTTGAAAAAAAGTAGGAATTTAACATGCTCTGAAAATTTATCTTACTTCTGAATATCCCTAAATCGTATTATTAAATAAGAGACTGGAGCTTCATAGCTAATCCCATATCTCCTTTTATTTTTACTTTTCCAGACATAACAGCCATCATCGGATTGAGGTCACCGTTTTTAAGCTTCATGAATGTTTCCTTAGTACAGATGATTACGGTATCAGCATCTAGATCATCTTCAGTAACTTTATTAGATTCTCCATCGCTACCATCTATAAGTATAATATCCTCATCTAATACAAATTTCAATTTTGCATTGAAAGGGCCAACATTAGCGGCTTGTGTCTTTATCGCTTCGAATATTTCTGAACTCATTTTTTATATATCTATTTTTATAAAATTCTTTGTATTTGTAATAACGCAATTCAATCAAATGAAGTTTCTTAGCTCAGAGCAGAAAGAATATCTTCTTGCATTGTGATACGTTGATCATCCATTAATGTCGTTGCATCTCCTGCGATTAATGGTAATTCGTATTTGTAATAAAACTTCATCGTAGTAATCTTCCCTTGGTAGAAAGCGTCTTGATAATCTTTCTCATCTGCGCCAAGTGCCTGAGCCGCTGCGAGACCCATATGTAACCACTGGTATGCAATCACTACATTACCCATCATCTTCATAAATATGGTTGCATCCGAAAGGTATGTATTTATCTTTCCTTGTGCTGCTATAGGTGCTAAATGATTGAGCACTTTCCCCATTAAACCTAATGCTTCTGTCAATTGGCTCGCTTGATCTTTTAAGCTATCGTGGGTACTAGCCTCTTTGATCACTGAAGTGACTTTGGCTAATAACAATTGTAGTGCTTTGCCATTAGCCATTGGTATTTTACGACCAAGAAGATCTATAGATTGTATTCCTGTAGTACCTTCATATAAACTCATGATACGGATATCACGGTAATATTGCTGAAGGATAAACTCTGAAGTATAACCATAACCTCCCAGTACTTGTAATCCATTACTTATCGATTCCTGACCTTTTTCAGATGGATATGTTTTTGCTATAGGCACTAATAATTCTAGTAATAATAATGCGTTGCCCTTCTCTTCTTCGTTTCCAGCATGAGCAATATCTGCATACTTACTACACTCTAAAAGTAAACTAATGGAGCCTTCTGTAATTGCCTTTTGCAATAACAACATTCTTCTTACGTCAGGATGATTTATAATCAATGTTTGTTCGGCTGTAGCATCTTTTCTTCCGCTATCACTTACTAATCTTCCCTGAGGTCTTTCTTTGGCATATTGTAATGAAGCATAGTATGCGGCTGTTGCAGTAGAAGCGGCTGTAAGGCCAACATCAATACGTGCACCATTCATCATCATGAACATATACTTGAGGCCTTTATTAGCTTCACCTACTAGCCATCCTTTACTGTCATCATTTTCACCGAACACTAGATGAGTTGTACAGTATCCTTTTTGACCTAGTTTTTGAAAATCTCCTGCTGTCTCGACATCATTATTTTCTAATGATCCATCTTCTTTAATCCTCTTCTTAGGCACTACGAATAATGATATTCCTTTTGTACCTGCAGGCGCTCCATCTATTCTTGCTATCGTTAAGTGTACGAAGTTTTCGCAAAATTCATGATCTCCACCCGAGATGAATATTTTATGACCCTTCATATTATATGATCCGTCACTGTTAGCGGTAGCTGAAGTAGTGATATCAGATAATGAACTTCCTGCTTGTGGTTCTGTCAAACACATGGTGCCTCCCCACTCACCGGCCAGCATCTTCGGTCCATAAGTATCATACAGTTCTTTAGTACCAAAAGTACGAATGAGATTTGCTGATCCGGAAGTCAATCCGAGGTAACCCGGCACGTGATTATTGGCGCTTTCCATGATATGCCATAGAGAGTTCGCTACTGTATGTGGCATCTGCATACCACCATCATCATAGTCGAAAGTCGTTCCTAGCCATCCATTGGCACCAGAGTCTTTCATAATCTTACCGATCTGAGGATGTACATGTACTTTGCCATCTTCGAAGTAGGCTCCTTTTTCGTCCATCTCTTGGAAAAAAGGGTATAATTCTTTATCAGAATAATCCTTAACAGAATCAATCAAGATATCAATAGATGATCTATCGTAGTCAGCGAAATAGTCGAATGATAGTATACTTTCTATATCATGTACCTGATAGAGTAAAAATCTAAGATGGTCAATACTCATGTAATCGGACATACTCTAATTGCGTTTTGTAGTTATCAATAGCCCTTTCAAATTACCATTATTAGGACTTGAGGCTATAAATATATAACAAATTGAACTCAGAGTAAAGAAAATGAATATTTTAAGGTATTTCTAAGCTTAATGTCTTAGGTTTCGATACCGAACTTATAGATAATTACGCCTACTACAATAACCAAAAGGACGTAATAAGCCCATTTATTGGCATTGGCAGATTGAGAGGCGTACTTAGCCGTAAGGTAGCCGCCTAATGTCTGTCCGATAGCTATGAGCAGACCTGCTTTCCAATTGACTAGACCTTGATATTGGAATATTGCCAAGACTACTACTGTATAGATCGCTACGATGGTCACTTTAATACCGTTGGCTCTGATCAACGTACTACGCTCTAAGAAAACCATACATACCAAGAAAAACACTCCCATTCCCATCTGTATAAATCCACCATAAAAGCCTAGAGCAAAGAAAGCAACCATTCGAACTGGTAAAGGAAATTCACTTTCTTCACTTACTTCTCTCATCCATCGCTTAGGCTTAAGTAGTATCATAAAGAACATGAGGATAATAAGATACTTGAAGATCTCCTTGAACTGCTCATTACTTACTTGCAAGACTACAATTGCACCTAGTATAGCACCTAGTACCATCGTTATGATAATCCATTTACTCGACTTGAGATCTACCTTTCCGTTTTTGTAATAGCCATATGAACTAGCTGAGCATTGTGCTAATACATTGACTCTATTGGTACCGTTTGCGATATTGGGAGGAAGACCTATCACGTCCATTAATAGGGATAAAGAGATCATAGATCCATAGCCAGCTAGCGTATTCATCACTCCTGCCAGAAAGCCTCCAACGAGTATAAGTGCAAACTGGAATAACGTGATGTCCATATTTAATTATTAATGATAGACTAAGGTTTTTCTTGACAGAGTTCGACGAGCACTCCCCCAGCCGTCTTCGGATGGATAAAGCATACTAACTTATTATCGGCTCCATGCTTAGGTTTCTCATTGAGTAATCTGAACCCTTCTGACTCCATTCGCTTCATTTCGGCTTCTATATCTACAACAGCATAAGCTATGTGATGAATACCTTCACCTTTTTTCTCTACGAACTTGGCTATAACTCCTTCTGGATCTAGGGCACATACTAACTCTATCTTACTTCCTCCGATTCTAAAAAATGAAGTAACGACCTGCTCAGATTCTACCACTTCTCTTTTGTATGGAGGTGCTCCTAGTAAAGATGTATAGAGCAGATCTGCAGCATCTATATCTCTTACGGCTATTCCGATGTGTTCTATTTTTTGCAGCATTTTTTATTGATTCTCAAGATTGAAAAATCCTATTATCTACCCATGTGTACCAGTAGTACTGAAACATCACTTGGAGATACACCAGATATCCTACTGGCTTGCCCTATCGTTTTTGGTTTGATCTGAGTAAGCTTTTCTCTGGCTTCCATCGATAGAGATACTAAGTCATGATAATTGACAGTGTCGGTCAACTTCACTTGCTCAAGTCGATTCATTTTGTCGACCATCTCTTGCTCTCTTTTTATATACCCTTCATATTTAAGAGAAACTTCCGCAAGATTGATTGTTTCTGTATCGTACTGAGATAAGTGTTCCTTTACTTCTGGTAATACATCCAAGAGCGTAGGCATGCTTATATTAGGTCTAGAGAGTATGCTTTTGAGTCTAACTTTTTGCTTGATAGGAGACGACCCTAACTCTGATAATTTAGGATTGATCACATCAGGATCTAAACTATATTTTTCAAAGTACTTTTCGATCGCCTTTTTATTATCTAGTTTCTCTTGGACTCTTTCCATTCTATCGTCCATATGATTCATACCTATGGATTTTGCTATTGGAGTAAGTCTGAGATCTGCATTATCTTGACGAAGAAGGATGCGATACTCAGCTCTAGAGGTAAACATACGATAAGGCTCATTAGTCCCTTTATTGACTAGATCATCTATCAATACCCCAATATACCCTTCGGATCTCTTGATCACGAGAGGTTCTTCATCTTTAGTAAATTTATAAGCATTGATTCCAGCCATTAGCCCTTGACATCCAGCTTCTTCGTAACCTGTAGTACCATTGATCTGTCCAGCGAAAAATAACCCTTTGATAAGTTTCGTCTGTAATGATATATCCAATTGAGTAGGTTGGAAAAAATCGTATTCTATGGCGTATCCTGGACGGAACATCTTCATATCTTCGAATCCCACTACCTTACGTAATGCATTATATTGCACATCTTCTGGTAACGAAGAAGAGAAACCATTGACATAGATTTCATTCGTATTTCTACCTTCTGGCTCTACGAATAATTGATGTCTATCACGATCTGCAAATCTGTTGATCTTATCTTCGATCGAAGGACAATACCTCGGACCTAAGCCTTTAATACGACCTTGAAACATAGGTGATCTTTCGAAACCCTCTTTCAATGTATCGTGTACTAATGTACTTGTATATGTAATATGACAAGGTACTTGTTCTTTGACATAAGGTGTATCTGTATAAGAAAACTTTGAAGGGTCTTCGTCTCCTGGTTGAAGTTCCATACGGTCCCAATGAAGCGTCCTACCATCTACTCTAGGTGGTGTTCCTGTCTTCATTCTTCCTGCTTCGAATCCTAATCCAACTAGTTGTTCAGTGATACCTGTACTGTTTCTTTCTCCTGCTCTACCGCCACCAAATTGCTTCTCTCCTATATGTATTAAACCATTGAGGAACGTACCATTTGTAAGTACTACGGACTTAGATAATATCTCTAAACCGATTCCAGTTTTTACTCCTTTTACTACACCATTTTTTACTACAAGACCAGTGACCATTTCTTGCCAAAAATCTATGTTTTCATTGGCCTCAAGCATCTGCCTCCACTTAGTTGCAAATTCCATACGATCACTCTGAGCTCTTGGGCTCCACATAGCGGGTCCTTTGGACTTGTTAAGCATTCGAAACTGGATAAGTGTATGATCTGTGATGATCCCTGAGTATCCTCCTAGTGCATCGATCTCTCTTACGATCTGCCCTTTAGCCACTCCACCCATCGCTGGATTGCAAGACATCTGGGCTATGGTATTCATATTCATCGTGACTAGCAATACCTTACCACCCATATTGGCTGCAGCTACGGCAGCTTCACAGCCTGCATGGCCAGCTCCTACTACTATAACGTCATAATCTGGAAACATGATTGTACTATTATACTTATTGCTCAATATAGAGCTTGCTTATTCTATATAAAAGATCTTATCCTATCGGCTACTTCAGCTAACTCTTCTTGAGTTGGATTCATCTTTGGTTTTTCAAAACTCATGTCATTGAGTTTATCAATCGGAATAAGGTGTACATGTGCATGAGGTACTTCTAACCCTATTACTGTTATTCCTATCCTATTACATGGACAAGCACTTCTTATTGCAGAGGCCACTTTTTTAGCAAATACATTTAACCCAGCCAATACTTCATCTTCTAGATCATAAATGTAATCTACTTCTTGCTTAGGTATGACTAGAGTATGTCCAGTTTTGACTGGATTTATATCCAAGAATGCGAAGTACTTATCGTCTTCAGCGATCTTGTGACACGGTATATCACCATTAATTATTTTCGTAAATATTGTCGACATACTAAAGTGTGATCTCGAGTATTTTAAATTGTATTGCTCCTGCTGGAGTTGTTACATCAACCACATCACCTACTACTTTTGCCAATAACGCTTTTGCAATTGGAGAATTGACAGATATTTTTTTATTTCTAAGGTCCGCTTCTGTTTCTGATACTATCTGATATGTGATCTCTTTTTTAACTTTGAGATTAAGCATTCTCACATTAGATAATATAGTTACGGTCGAGTTATCCAATTGACTTGCATCGATGATTCGCACATTAGCAAGTGCTTTTTCCAATTCATTGATTTTCGCTTCTAGCAAGCCTTGGGCATCTTTAGCTGCATGATATTCAGCGTTTTCTGATAGATCTCCCTTTTCTCTAGCTTCGGCTATATCCTTAGATGCTGCAGCTCTTCCTATAGTTTTCATATGCTCTAACTCACCATTAGCTTTGTCATAGCCTCCTTGAGTCATATACGATATATCTGACATAATCTTATTTTTATAATTGTTGGATATTATTACAAAGATATATAATAATGAAGATAGACGCTCCTCAAATTGAGAAGCGCCTATCTATATATCTAGTTGACTAATATTAAGTCAATTTTATTCTAAATAGTTCAAATAACTATGTTTAGAAAGCTAATCCAAGCGACAAACTGTGTGTACCGTTAAATGGATCCGTAGTTCTGTAGGCATAGTCAATAATAAATTTACGCTCGCTATCTTTCTTAGTAGGAATCATAAATGATACTCCTGCTGCGGCGCCAGTATAAATATTTCTTTGACCTTCAGTTATATCAAGATCTTGTTTGTAACCACCTCTAAGTATTACTAAGTCTCTGAAATAAAACTCAGCACCAACACCTAATTGATCCGTAGAGAATGCATTAGAGGTAAAGTTTCCTATTGCTCTAATGAAATTTTCTTCTCCTATATAAAAGTCATATGACAGTCCGATATTAAGCATAGAAGGTAATTCAAAATCCTCTGCTCTACTATTTACTGTAAGATTATATGGGTTACCATTATCAGCCTCAGCATTAGTCTGAAAAGAGAGTCCTTCTCCTCCAAATTCCATAGATGAACCAGTGTTTCTTAGAGAGATACCTAATTTAAAATTATCCTTTGCTCCTGATACATATTGCACACCAGCATCTAATGCTATCCCAAAGGCAGATGCAGATGGCAGAGATTCAGAAATACCTCTTACAAGCATACCGACAGAAATCTTGTTTTCGTATGTATAAGCATATCCTAATCCTATTTGGAAAAAGCTTGGAGAATAAGTACCTCCAGTACCTCCGGGTTGGTCTACTGTTGTGATATCTATATCGCCAAAATCCATTGAAGTCAGTGTCACACCAAAGGCGCTACTTTCGCCGACTTTAGTTGCAAAGCCTATTGTATTCATACCTAATGTAGAACCTTCATAAAGTCTTGTATTAGCTACCATAAATTCGCCGCTATTCATTCTTCCGAGTCCAGCTACATTGATACGCATCGCTTCTATCCCTGACACACTAGCTGTGCTCATAGAATGAACACCTGCACTACGTGCCCATGGATTAAGAAGTAACTCAGATGCACCAGCTTCACCTTGTCTATCTGGATTACCTGCCATCACTGCAAATGCGGTAACCATGAAAGCAGATATAAGTAGTAATGATTGTATTGATTTTTTCATTGCGTTTCTTTTATTGTTTAGAAGGAAGCATCACCGAAATGATGCTTCCTTAAATCATTATCTTATAAACTAGATGGATCGAATTTACGTCCAATTCCAAACCATTTGATTACTCTTTCCTCTATTTGCACTTGGCCATCTACTTCTATCTCAGCCCTTACATGGATCAGATAGACACCACTAGCAACAGGTACTCCTTTATTGTTCTTAAGATCCCAAGATACATCAGGGAAACCAAGCTGAGTCTGTACTGGAAAGTCGGAAGACTTGATAATGTCTTGCTCATCTCGTAGGAAAGTTCTGATAAACTTACCATCTAATGAGTAGATAGTGATATCTGCTCGTGCTGGTAGATTTGTAATTTTGACAGTGTTATCAAACTCTGATCTTTCGTATGCTGAGTAAGCATAGTATGGATTAGGAACTACATTTACGTTTTCCAATGCTCCTTCATATTCATTTGCTGCTAATGCTCTAGCAGATGCACCGTCTATTTCGAATTCGAATGTTGGGTAACCGCCAATTTTTGCACCATCATACTTATCATTGTCCCCGTCACCAATTTGATCGACTTCAGAAGCAAATCCAAATGGATTAGATACTCTAAGCTTTATAGTAAGATCATTTGGAATAATTCCATCTGCTACTGATAACAAAGCATTGTTTTCACCAACAGAATTAATAGGAAATGCCGACCATGTTACAAGTGATAATCCATTAAATTTAACTGAAGGATTGTTACTTGGTTGTAAGTCACCAAATAACAACTCACACCCATCGTATTTTTGACGAGTAACATATACAAAGTGTTGTCCTCCACCCACAAGATTAAAGATTCCGAAATCTGGCTGTGATTCTGGAGAATCTGGAGTAATGAATTGACTAGTTGGATTGAAGATCATATCTCCACCAGTAGCACCTTCTGACAAGAATTCAGCCATATCTTCATCATAAACTGAGTTTTCACTGAAAAATATATTTAACCTTTCTCCAGTTTCTACATCGACTGCATATCCAGGAAACCAACCCATACCTTCTGTACCTGAGTCGTCAGGGTTACCTTCTTTATCTACAGATGCTGCTGCTCTTATATCAAATTGTCCTCTATTTCCTTGTGTTTGTAATCCTGCTGTCATCGTATAATCAGTCGTTGCTGATTCTACTACAACACACCTACTCCATTTTGACTTATCTGAAGTCATTACAATATCAACATTATTAAGGTCTTGATTTAATAATAAAGAACCGTATTCTGCTTGCACTTGAACAGGGTCAATTAAAAAACCATGGCCTCTTTTAAAAGCTGGAGTTACATAGACTGGTTCATTTTCCGCTGGAAGAGCGTATCTAGCCATAGTAAATGGATAGAATGCAGTACTAACTCCCTTGAGTTCGTTTTTCGGATCTTGATCTGTTGGATCACCAGCTTCTTTATTACCAATCCAATCAAATAATCTATCTCCATTACCTAAACCTCCATCTGGAATAGCTGTAAACCAGTTTGCTGCATTTACATCATCGTAATCTAACGAACTACCTACTGCTCCATTATTCACTTCTACTTCCCCACCTGGTTCAGCTATTTGATTTAACTCGATAGAGAAACCATATTCTTTAATAAGCTGCTCTCCAGATTCATTGATAGTAGTATCTGATTCTATTACAGTATTATCTTCAAGATTTGTTAATCTCCATCTTGTATCTGAACCTAAAAAGTTAGTTGAGTTATTTTCATCTAATTCTGTACCATAAAACTCAAGCCTAAACCTTCCCTCTTCAACATCTAGAGGATTATAGATTTTGATATTAACTGGTCCAGCGTTCTTTTTATAAGTTACACCATCCGCAGCAGCACCATTAACACTAGCTTCTAAGATCTTATCATACATACCATCTTCCATATCTATGAAATTCAGTCCAGAACCTACACCATCGACTCTTGTAATCGAAGGTACATCACCATAACTTGAAAGTAACTCTTGGTAAATGATCGGTCTTGGAGTGAAAGCATACGTTTTAATATTACCCCTTCCTTCAATATAAGGTCTTGGTTGTCCATTACCCGTATTCTCTTCAAACTTGGCATATTCATTAAATCCATACGCAACAGCCATGTAGTAGTAAGTCTTGTTATTGACCAATCTAGGATCAGCAGTTGTTGCAAACTGATCTTCTTTAAGACTCAAACTATTCTTAATTCCTTGATCAGCTCCTGTTACTTTTAAAGATGAAGTATATATAATAGCGTTACTTATAGGACTTATTTGAGGTGTCCAGTTAAATAGTTCTGTTATCTCATTTTTTAGATCCGTTTGGAATACTAATCTTGCTTTATCAATATTATTCAATTCAGAAGGAGATATTCCTCCATTAACGAGTTGATAGATTTGATATCCTTCGAATTTATACAGTTTCTCTTCAGGCTCTACAGTGGCATTTGCTATCTGTAAATCTTCTTCTTCATATAACTGCTCAAAGTTATTTGACGTAGATTGATTAAATAAAGTCATTATGATTTCTTGATCTAACTCTATTCCGCATACATCTGGAGCATCAGGACCATCTGTGATATCAAAACAGTTGTCAAATAAAGATTGTGCTAAATCATCTGCAGTACGCAATCTTGATAAATCAGGACATGGGTAACTCTCTTCGTCTGGTACGAATACTACTCCAACGATAAGCTCATTTGTGGCTTGCGGTTGAAGTAATAGTGGACCAGTAACTTGGAGCATACGTCTATCTCCAAACGGAAGATCAGCTGTACACATTGACCAAGCATCTTCACTTTCATCATTAGGATCACTAGGGAATACATATTGAGTAACATCCTCGCTTCCAGGATTATATCCATTACCACCAACGGTAACTGGAGTTCCATCTAACCAAATACCTCTCATGATATCGTAAAATTCAGTAGACTGTCCAGCATCACATGTTGCCGCCGGAGGATTTCCTACGCCGCAATTATTCATATACATAAAAGCTGACATTCCAATTTCTAAAAGTGTGTCGAAATCACCAGAACCAATTGGAGGATCACAGAAAATTGTATCTAATTTAGTCGGATCTTCTTCATTTTCTTGAGTAAGGATATTACCGTTGATATCTCTACAATATATTTTTGGACCTCTAGGACCTCTAAAATAATCTATACCTAGAATTGGAACATTACTTCCATAAGTATTTACACCATCACATGTTTCTCCTCCTTCTATACCATCAACAGCATCTTCGTTATATACATATGCAAGACTTCTTCCTACATCACATCCGATATAATCATCTTGGTAACAACCTAGATCAGGATCTACCCACATAGCAAAGTATGTCTCTCTGATGTCCTCAGATCCTTTATTAATCAATTTATACCTATTGAAAGTCATATCATTGACTGCATCATTAGTCGCATAAGCGAATGCCTGCACTTGCACTTCCATCTGGATAGGAGTTGCAAAAGAAATACGGTGAGCACCACCATTATCATTATATATCCAGAAAGTCATTTCATCAGGAATCAATTCGAATGCCGCTTTTCTAGATATCGGTTCACAAGCTCTAATATTAATGATTGGAAAATCACCATCACAAGGATTATATACACCATCACCATTTCCATCTACTCCTGGCTCATCCCAGAATGCACCTAAAGACTGATCTACTGGCAAATCAAAATCATACTCTAATCCCCAAAAAGGATTATTTTTTCCTGGCCAGAACTTTACATCATTCCCAATCATTTCACAATCAAATGCTAATGGATCTTTATCAAAAAGCTTTACGGCATTTCTAACACTTGTACCATCAACTTTGAAAAAAGTATTCCAATCTTCACAAATTGGCTTATCCGTAATTCCATCAACATCTAATGGTCCAGAATACCAATCTACTGCTCCTTGTCTATTGTAGTATGCTCCATTTGGTCCTGCAGCTAACTTGATACTTCCACTAGGAGTCAATCCACCTACCCAAACAGAACCTGAGAAAATAGCCGATACTTCATCTTCTCTATTCGCTTGTTTTGGTACGATATAAGAACCATTATCAAGGTCCCACCATACATCACCTCCAACTTGGAGTAATGCTCTTACGTTATTTATATTAAGATTAGTCGTATTGATTGCTTCTAAACAATCCTCTCTTAGACTAGTATTAAAATCTGGGTTATCACTGCTTCCATTGTCTTTTGGAGCTAGATTAGGGTTAATGTGTGCCACTCCCAATTGGGCAATCGCCACCATGACACATATACTAATTATTCTTTTAATTGAATTCATCTTGTTGATGTTTAATATGATCTAATGTAGTAGTCGTATTTGGTCTTGACTATTAGAAATTAACAGTTGCTCCTATATAAATTCTTCTCGCCAACGAAAAGAATCCAGGTTGCAATAATCTATAATTATATTGAGCTAAGAATACTTCTTCAGATTGGCCATTAGCAGATACTTGCGATGTTCTGTCTTGTCCAAATGAAGAAACTAAATAACCATCATCTTTTTCTGATCCAGTAAACGAGTAAACTCCGTATACATTTTTTGTGTTCAATAGGTTTTGTACACGCAGATATACATTAAAGTAAATCGGTCTACCACCTTCTCCTCCAGTACTTAGATCAAATGATTTGTCTAATCTGGCATCAATAGTTGCGCTCCATGGTAATCTAGCACCGTTAATAGCACCTTCATATCCTACACCACCAAACTGTTGAACTGTTTGTCTTTTGGTATAAGGTCTACCCGAAACGGCATTTACAATCATATTAAGTCCTGTGTTAGCAAATATGTCCATACCTCCGATTCTTGGTCCAGTATATTTCTTACCTGATCCATATCTGTAATCTATAGTCGATGTAATTCTATGTCTTTCATCATAAGAAAGAGGGATTAAGTTTCTAATTGGTCCTCTTGTATTGAGACCTCCTGATGAATTAGCATCCGATCCTGATCCATCAGCAAATTGTAATGTATATGTAGCAGTTAACTTTAAGTTTCCTACTCTTCTTCTATCATAAGTAAATGAGAATCCTTTTACCGTACCAAAATCTAGATTATCATAGGTTTCGTATTGGAAGATCGGAGAAGGTACGTTAGTAAATACTCTTCTTTGAATCATATCTCTTTGCTCTCTGTAGTATGCAGATAATGTCATAGCAGAAGAGCTAGTCAGTTTCTGCTTATACCCTACTTCGTAATCCACAGTACGTACTGGCTTCAAGTTTGGATTGTTGATCAGGTTACCTGCTCCAAGATTGAAGTAGTTAAGCGCTGTCTGAATATTATTAGATGTAGGTCTTTGGTATAGAACATCGTAATGAGCAAAGAATCCAGCTTCATCAGATATAGGGAAAGAGAATGCCAATCTTGGCATCCAGTTTATCTGTGGTGCGTAATCTTCAAATGAACCGTCTACATCAAATCCATCTTCTCTTATCTCTACCAAATTGTCTCCTGCTGCATAAGCAGGTACTACAGCACTTTCAAACAATAAGGCTGGACTTGTAGCTGTACCGTTTGGCTGCAGCCATGTATCTCCATCTCTAAATGCTATTACCTCATCTGAACCTTCTCCAGCTAAGTATACTTTAGCATCTCCAGGTACTGAAGCAGGACCACCGCCTGCAGCAAAAAACTCATCTTTAGTCAAAATATCATATAAAGAATAGTTGTCCTTGAGTACTTTAGTATTAGCATCAAAATAATCCATTCTTAGACCAATCTTAAAGATAATATCTTTATAAGCGAACTTATCTTGGATGTATGCAGAACCATATATTGGCTTATTTGCTCCTATTTTGAAATCTCTCAATCCATCAGCGCCTCTACTAGTAAAGAAATCTTCAAAAGTTACATCACCTGAAAGCTTTTCTCCTGTGTAATCATAACCGTAATAAGATACTATCCTTTCATCGTTTAACTCTCTTGCAGAGAACATTCCTAATGAAAGAAGTGAAGGATCTATATCATCAACATTTACATACTCTTCTAGAGCTGTATCATTGAGAAGAGTCCTTATTGATCTAAAGAACTTAGCATCACTATTGGCTTCTATAGCATTTTGATATTGTTGAAATACTGTGTCTAAAGGAATTTCGCTAGATGCAAATGTTCCAACAATAATATCAGTATTAACACCATCAATATGATTATTAGCGTTGACACCTGCTGCTAGCCAAAGACCACGAGGAGCAATACTATAGGCTCTATTAACTCTTTGTTCTACTGCAAATCCAAGTTGAATATTATGTCTACCTTTTTCTGATCCTCCTGGAGTAAGATCAAACGATACAGTTAAATTACCGTTATATACATCTTGTTCAGATCTTGCGAATCTATTGTATTCTCTTCCTACATTTCCGAAAAGGTTACTAAAAGAAGTTCTAAATTCAGTTTCCGGCAAACCGTTAATTGTATTGTAGGCAGAAAGTACTGGATTAATTGATCCTGGTATAAAGTTTTCTACAACTTCTCTTGCACCCTGATGGGCAAATGATTGATTACCCACTTCAATAATTTCTCCTGTCCAAGTATCAACATTAGAAATTGCGCTTTCTACCGCTTGCCATCTACGCTCTTGCTTACCATAGTATCCATATTCGAAAAGTCTATCTTCGAATCTGATGTCTTCTTGACTAGACTTATCTTTCTCTACTCCAACTTGGATAGAGTAAGAAATATTCTTAAGCATATTTTTACCTAATTCTGCTCTTTCTTCTTCTGTAAGAGAAGGATCGTTGGCCTGCTGTCCAATTTTGTGACGGAACCTAAAGCTACCTCTATATCCATTTCTTTTGAATTCTGGATTATTCTGCCAGTTAAACATTGACCATCCTTCACCACCGTCTCTTAAACCAGGTGTAAAGAAATCACTTCTATCATAATATGAGCCAGAGAAGGTGACGTCAATATTATCTGTGATCAAGGCATCTATTTTTGCTGTAAGATCAATATCTGTATTTTGATTATTAGGTCGAGCATCGAGTAATTGTGCATTCTTAAACTGCTCAACATTTGGTCTCTGCGTAGTACCTATGAAATATAATGGATCTGCCTCAAGAGCTGCGATATCTTCTTCTGAAGCTCTATACACTCCAACTGCTGATGGTGAAACATCATCGATTTGCAAAAACTGACCTGAGAATCTAAATCCGATTAGAGATTGTCCATCGTCTCTTTTCAAGATAGGACCAGATACGTTAGCACTTAGAAGGTTATAGCCATATGCATCAGTAAGTTCTGATGTTTCTACTTCTACACCAGCAGAGTATTGCTGTGATGGTCCTTTGGTAGTAAGCGAGATAAGTCCACCTGTTACATCACCATACTTAGCTTCTATACCACCGGTAATTACTTGCAATTGTGATATCTCTGACTGAGGAATAAGTGCTGCATTAGTTACCCTAACACCATCTATATAATAAACAGTACCATCTGGACGACCTCCCCTTACAGAAACATCATCGCTACCATCTTGTGCTGCAATACCTGCTGTAGTAGCGGCTATTGCATTTACACTTTTTGTAGGTAGAGATTTTATATCCTCAGAAGTAACTGTACCACCAGTAGTTGTATTATCAAATTCGATAAGAGGAATTTTGTATTCCGTAATTACAATCTCATCTGCCAATACACCTTCAGCGATCTGAAGGTTTAGTTTGTTAGACTTATCTGCTTTCACGACTACGCCTGTTAGTCTAGCTGCAGTATATCCAACATAACTAGCTTCGACATCGTACATGCCAGGATTGATATCTGAAAAATAATAGTTACCATCAAGATCAGTTTCTACACCTTTTACGATGCTTCCATCTTTCATAAGAGCTACAGTACCAAAAAGAATTGGTTCGTTGGACGTAGCGTCAGTAACTTTTCCTTGTAATGATGTCTGGGCAATAGATAGGCTCGTAAACATAGCCACTATCCCCAAAAGGAGTAAGATTTTTTTCATGCTTTACTTTATTTAAAATAAGAAGTAAAAAAATTTACTGCGAATTACTCAAAGTTGGATAAGTCGTCAGTTGTAAATATGTTATATAAAACAGTTATTCAATGTATTGTAAATCAACTAACTGCGTAAGAGTATCTGATATAGTCAAATATCAAAGCCTTGAATGCCGTCAGTCGAACACACAATGTTAATAAAATACTAATGGTTTACCAAAATTAATGTGTTGCTCTAGTCCGCAATAACACATCTGACTTTGTTGACCAAAGTATCTGCAATCTTGTAGAGTGACTCTTTAGTCCATCCCGCTACATGAGGACTCAGTATTACATGATTCATCTCAAATAATCTAGAGTACAATTTTTTCTCTTGTTCAGTGTAAGTATTGGGTTTTTCATTTTCGTACACATCCAGGCAAGCACCGCCTACCTTACCTGACTCTAGTGCTTCCACTAGGTCTTCGGTATGTACAATAGCTCCCCTAGAGCTATTAATTATAATGACTCCATTTTTGCATCGATCAATTTTCGCTTTGTCGACCAAGTGATGCGTTTCATCATTATAAGGTAAGTGAATGCTAATGATATCAGCCTGAGACCAGACTTCGCTTTCGCTTACTGCTGTAATATTACGATGCTCTTCAAAAGATAGCTGCTTAAACTTATCATAAACTACAACATCTAGTGCCCAAGAGGACAGTTTTGCTGCGAATGCACTACCCATCTGTCCAAATCCAATGATTCCTATTGTCTTACCTTCAAGTTCTATTCCTCTGTTGGCCTCCCTATTCCATTGAAATTGTCTTACTTCTCTATCAGCCGTCATTATATTGTTACACAATGCCAGTAACATACCAAGACAATGCTCAGCTACTGCATTGCGATTGCCTTCTGGAGAGTTCATCACTGCTATACCCTTACTTTCTGCATATGGGATATCTATAATCTCTAGACCAGAGCCCAATCTAGCAATCCACTTTAAATTCACTGACTTATCGATAAGCTCCTTATACATTTTCACTTTACTATTAATCACTATACCTTCGTAGGACTCAATAAGCTCATGTACCCCATTTAATGCTATTGTTGGCTCATAATCTACATTGTATCCCATTTCTTCGAGCCCTTCTATTAAGCGCTGATGTACTCTATCTGTAATTAATGCTTTTTTCAATTTCTTATGCTGTTATTAGTTAGTTGCGAATATACTGTTCTACTAATTCTAACTTAGTAAGTTCTTAATTTTTCATTGTCATTCGAAAACATTCAAAAAGTATAAATCATTGTTGAAAATAACGAACGACCGATATATAGATGCTCTCTTGTGAGTAAAAGATGTGAAGAGAATTAAGATTACACAATTGAGTATAAAAGATGGTCTGGATTGTAATCGAAGGCGACAAAATAAAATCGGAATACCTCAAGAAACTTTATGAAAACGTGAATTTTTTACTTCCGCAACAAAAACTTCAAAAGTATACAGTCAATCCTGTTAAGATATTTACGAGAAAATACTTGAAAATTACACCTATAAAATAATGTGAAATCATTCCTGCTAAATGTTCTATTAATAGGAGTTTGGAGATTATATTTGCGAGCGTTCTGGACTACCACTAACTAATCCAATATGCCAAGAGATACTTCTATCAAATCCGTACTTATAATAGGTAGCGGACCTATTGTCATAGGCCAAGCCTGTGAATTTGACTATTCTGGATCTCAAGCCTCTCGCTCTATGATGGAGGAAGGTATCGAAGTCAGCCTTATCAACAGTAACCCTGCAACTATTATGACCGATCCAGTGATGGCGGACCATATCCATTTGTTGCCTCTTACAGTAGAAAGTCTTCGAGAGATACTCAGCCAAAGAAAAATTGATGCTGTCCTACCTACAATGGGTGGACAAACAGCATTAAATCTAGCGATCGAAGCCCAAGAACAAGGACTCTGGGAAGAATTTGGCGTAGAGATGATTGGTGTAGATATCGATGCGATTGAACTTGCGGAGAATCGCGAAAAATTCAAAGAACACGTAGTAAAACTGGGACAATACGTTGCTCCATCATTTATAGCTAATAGTTTCCTAGAAGGTAAAAATGCAGCTCAGAAGATCGGATTTCCTTTAGTAATACGCCCTTCGTATACATTGGGAGGAACCGGTGGAGGTATATGCTTCAAGGAAGAAGAATTTGATGAAGCGCTAAGACGTGGCCTTAATGCATCACCTACTCATGAGGTGCTGGTAGAGCAAGCAGTATTGGGATGGAAAGAATATGAATTAGAACTACTTAGAGATGCTAATGATAATGTCGTAATCATCTGTACTGTGGAAAATCTCGATCCTATGGGAATCCATACTGGAGATAGTATTACCGTTGCACCTGCAATGACAATGTCCGATACTTGCTATCAAAAGATGCGTAATGATGCTATTCAACTAATGAGATCAATGGGTAACTTCGCTGGTGGATGTAATGTCCAGTTTGCTCAAAACCCTGAGACAGAACAACTCATGTGTATCGAGATCAATCCTCGTGTATCGAGATCATCAGCACTAGCGAGTAAAGCCACTGGATATCCTATTGCGAAAATCGCTGCTAAACTTGCCATCGGATATAATCTGGATGAGCTTAAAAATCAAATTACTAAAACAACATCGGCATACTTTGAACCTACATTAGATTATGTAATCGTAAAGATGCCTAGATGGAATTTTGATAAATTTTACGGATCTGAGCATACGCTAGGTTTACAGATGAAGTCTGTGGGTGAGGTAATGGCCATCGGTCGTACTTTCCTAGAGGCTTTACAGAAAGCTTGTCAATCTCAAGAGAACGGTAGAAGTGGACTGGGAGCGGATAAAAAAGAATGGATCCGTACTGAAGACATACTAAAGAGACTAGAAGTACCTAGTGATGATAGGATATATAGAGTAAAAGATGCACTTAGACTCGGTGTGCCTGTCAATACTATCTTCAAACTTACTAAGATCGACAGATGGTATCTAGAGCAGATAAAAAGACTAGTCAAGTACGAAGATCAGCTCATGAGATATAATGTACCTGAAGATATTCCTGCTGACTTCTTTAGGGAGCTCAAGTCTGTAGGTTATTCGGATGCACAGATCGCATGGTTAATGAGAATCGATGAAGAACCAGTAACTAAGCAGCGTAAAAAGCTTGGAATTATCCGTACCTATAAGATGGTAGATACTTGTGCCGCTGAGTTTGAGGCACAGACTCCATATTTCTACTCCACATTTGATACAGAAAACGAAAGTATCCCATCCGATAAGAAAAAAATAATAGTACTCGGATCTGGACCCAACCGTATTGGTCAAGGTATAGAATTTGACTACTGCTGTGTGCACGGTCTTATGGCGATCAAAGAATGTGGTTATGAAGCGATTATGGTGAACTGTAATCCAGAAACAGTTTCTACAGATTTTGATGTTGCTGATAAGCTGTACTTTGAACCCGTATTCTGGGAGCATTTACTAGAGATCATCGAACTAGAGAAGCCTGAAGGTGTAATAGTTCAACTTGGAGGACAAACTGCTCTTAAACTTGCTGAGAAACTAAAAGATCACGGTATCAAGATTATAGGATCAAGCTTCGATGCTTTAGATCTAGCCGAAGATAGGGGTAGATTTTCTAATATGCTCAAGCAATTAGAAATACCATATCCTGATTTTGGTGTAGCTACCGACGTCGAAGAAGCCATAAGAGTTGCTAATGAAGTAACTTATCCTGTGCTTGTTAGGCCTTCATATGTATTAGGTGGGCAGCGTATGCGTATCGTCCTCAATGACGAAGAACTAGAAAGACATGTGTTGAGTATATTCAAGCACATGCCTGATAATAAAGTACTTGTGGATCAGTTCTTAGAAAGAGCACGTGAAGCAGAAGTAGATGCAATCTGTGACGGAGATGATGTAATGATCATGGGTATCATGGAGCATATAGAGCCGGCGGGCGTACACTCTGGGGATAGTTCTGCTATGCTACCAACCTACAGTCTTGGTGAAGATGCTCTGGCAAAAATGAAGGAGTATACTGTCAAACTTGCTCATGCTCTGAAGATTAAGGGACTGATCAATATCCAATTTGCTATCAAGACTGACGAGAATGGTGTAGAGCAAGTATATGTAATCGAAGCTAATCCGAGAGCATCGCGTACGACACCATTTATTGCTAAGGCTTATCAAGTACCTTTCCTCAATATCGCAACCAAAGTAATGATCGGAGCCAATAAGTTGAAAGACTTTAATGTAGAGAGAAAGCTGGAAGGATATGCGATCAAAGTACCAGTATTCTCATTTGATAAATTCCCTAATGTAGATAAGAATCTAGGACCAGAAATGAAATCTACTGGAGAGGCAATTAGATTTGTAAAGGACTTGAAAGATCCTTACTTCAGAGAGTTAGAGAGTCAGAGAAATATGTTTTTGAGTAGATAACATTAATTGATAGTTGACCATGGATAACTGATGATTCCCAGATCGACTTACTGATTTCAGATATAAAAACAGCTATTGCTTAAGTGATCGCTGTTTTTTTTGTTAGTGATAGTAACTGCACTCTAAATGGAATAGTTCTTAAGGTCTAGAGGTAAAAACGTCTAATTATATTCCCTTTACCAATAGATCTTTAACCGCTTCTGTTAAATCAGGATGCTCAAAATTAAATTCTTCCGACGTAAAGTTTTTAGGGACTACTCTATTGGAGTTTAACACCACTTTGGCCATTTCACCAAGTGCTATTCTAAGTCCGAATGCTGGTGCAGGTAAGACTAATCCGCCGCCTGCTCCATCTCTTACTTCTTCAGTAAATTTCTTATTAGTTAATGGTCTAGGAGCTACTCCATTATAGATGCTATGTTCACCTGGAGCAGAGAGAAGACTAATGAACATTCTACTGATATCGTCAATATGAATCCAGCTATAATACTGTTTGCCATTACCAAAATAATTGAATACTCTTATCGCCTTAGTCATGAGAATCTTAGGTAATGCTCCTCCTTTAGTCGACAATACTACACCCACTCGAAGTATTTTATTTTGATCTGCCACTTCTTGTAATTTATTAGAAGCGTCTTCCCAAAGCATGCAACAAGTTGATAAAAATTCATCTCCTGGGTTACTGCTTTCATCCAAAATGTTATCTCCTTGCTCTCCGTAGTACCCAATAGCCGAAGCAGATACCGCGACTTTAAATTTTCGCTTGGCCTTCTTCATCGCTGATTGTATGAGCAATGTACTATTGACTCTACTATCTATCAAGAGTTCCTTCCTACTATTGGTCCATCTCGCATCTGCGATCCCTGCACCAGTAAGATTGATGAGGTAATCTGCATCCAAAGCGTGGTCATCAATGGTACCCTTCTCTATATCCCACTCGTGGTAAGTAATATTACCTTTTGGTGGTCTAGGAGATCTGGTTAAGATATTAATATGGTATTCATTAGGATCTAATAATTCAGTAATCCGAGTACCTACGAGGCCTGAGCCTCCTGCGATGAGAATAGTTTTCAATTTGCGGCTTTGTTTGTTGTGTTGTATAACAGAATATATGATTGATAGTTCTACAAGCGAAACAATGATGTAATAGTGCCTGTATTGAATGTAAAAAAATCAAGTATCTTGTTGACCATTAATTTAATCCAGCACTAAACATTTATCCAATGAATAGATCTCCCCTTTATCTCTTCATCCTATTTTGCATAACTAGTCTTCTATTTTCTTGTAAATCGGAAACAGGTCAATCGGAAACTTTAGCGCAAGACGGAATACTTCATATCCGAAAGAAAAGAGATGCTAACAAATTACATCCATATATATATCCAAGTCCTTCGGCTAGAGATGTATATCAGTATATATTTCCTCAATTAGCAGATTTTGATCCTGTGACTTTAGAACTAATTCCTGTGTTGATTAAAGCAATACCAGAAGAAGTGAAAATAACTGAGGGACCTAATGCCGGTAGCATAAAGTTTACTCTGGAATATTTGAGTGAAGCTAAGTGGGATGATGGTAAAGATGTGACTGCTCGAGATTATATTTTCTCTGTAAAAGCTGCCAAGAATATAAAGGTAAAAGCGGGAGGATATCGTTCTCATTTGCAATTCATTTCTGATATCGTTATAGATCCAAATAATCCGAAAAAATTTGATGTCATATTTTCAAAAGATTATCTATTAGCTAAAGAAACCGTTTGTACTATCGAAACTTATCCAGCTCACATTTATGACCCAAAGGGATTAACAACTAATCTTTCTTTGACGGATGTTGGAGATGAAAATATACTCAATGAAATCATAGCTCAAGACTCTACAATAATGCAATGGGCTGATGATATGAATGGTATTAAATATGGTAGAGAAATAGTAAACAGTTGCGGACCATATAAACTTAGTGAATGGGTTACGGATGAGTATATCATACTAGAACGTAAGGAAAACTATTGGGCAGGTGGTTCTAAAAATCCGTTCCTTGTAGCTGGACCAAAACAAATTATATTCGATATCCTACCTGACGAAACTACAGCGATAACACAACTTAAAGATGGAAATATGGACCTAGTTCCAGCAGTAACAGGAGCTACTTTTTCGAATTTACAAAAAGAAGAAAATACCTATAATTATCTTACTCCACGTCTAACCAAATATTACATAATTGCACTTAATAATGATAGTCCAGAACTCAGCGATAAGTCAGTAAGAAAGGCATTAGGGCACTTAGTAGATGTAGAAAATATAATAAAGTCAATTGACTTTGGAAATGGATCACGTACTGTTGGACCTATACATCCTGGAAAAAAATACTACAACACCAAACTCAGTCCTATAGCATATGATGTGAATAAAGCTAAATCAATACTAAGTGACGCAGGATGGAAAGACAGTAACAACGACGGTACTATTGACAAAGTAATTGGTGGTAATCTCACAGAACTCATCCTAGATATGTATGTATCACAAGGTAAACTGGGCCAACAGATTGCATTACTTATGAAGGAAGCAACAGAAGGTACAGGAATCAAAATAAACATTATACAAAAGCCATTTAAACAAATACAAAGCGAACATATTGATAAAAAGGATTTCGATATGACTCCAATGGTAATAGGGCAAGATCTCATACTCGATGACCCTTATACGAGATGGCATAGTGACCATACTAAGGTTGGAGGTAGAAATATTTATGGCTTTGAAAATGAAGAAATGGATAGAATTACGAAAGAAATACAAATATCCAATGACCCTTCTATTCGCAATAAATTATATGCAAGGGTTCAAGAAATTCTTTATGAAGAACAGCCTGTGATATTTCTATATGCACCCTCAGAACGTATGGTAGCTAGCGACAGATGGAATATTACATCCACTGCAAGAAGACCAGGATATATGGCCAATACTTTTACTCTCAAATAGTAAAACAAAAGAAATACGTGTATGTTGCGACACATCGTCATACGATCAGTGATGATTATACCTACACTTTTAATTGTAAGTATATTGGCTTTTGCACTAAGTATCTCTACTCCTGGTGATGAAATAAGTCAAGCACTAGCACTAGAAGGTGTCTCGTTAAAAGACGATCGTGTGTCTGTAGCTAATTATTATAAACAATATGAGCAGAAAGTCAAACAACTAGGAAAAGACAAACCAATATTCTATGTGACGATTCAACCGAGTCATTATCCATTACATAAAGAATGGAGTGATGTGAACACCTATAATCGAGACAATATTAAATTGCTGATACAAGCGAATATCTCTTTAGAATCTGCAAAAAAATATATTGCTGGAATACGTATTTTTGAAAATAAATACTTTGACTTTAAAGATGAGCTTTCACTCTCTTTCAAAAGAGACTGGAAACAGAGTATTTCGCAATTAAGAAAGCCTGAACAATTAGGACCGATCCGTAAGCAACTTATCTACTTGGCTAACGAATACCAAGATACTCCTCAAATAGATGATATCACAGAACTACTTTTACAGATCCCAGCAGATGGTATTCATAGAAACTGGCATCTACCTGCATTACATTGGCATGGCTTAGATAATCAATATCATGCCTGGATTTCAGCATTTATAATAGGCAATTATGGCACATCAATGCTAGATGCCAAGCCCGTATATACTAAGATATGGACTGCTATCAAATGGACCGCACTGCTTATATTAATGAGTTTGATATTCTCATTAGTCATATCGATCCCACTAGCGACACTATCTGCATATTATGCTAATAGTCCTTTAGATAGATGGATAAGTGCCATAAGCTTAGCGATATATTCGGTACCTGTATTTTGGATGGCGACTTTGCTTATAGTATACTTTACTACAGATACCTATAGCAAGTGGTTAGACATTTTTCCTTCGCCAGCTTCATTTTATTCGGAATCCGAAACAGGCGTCTTTGGTTTATTGGCTAAATACTTTGGACGATTGATCCTGCCAGTAATATGTATCTCCCTAAAAGATATAGCCTATCTCACTCGAGTTATTAGAGCAGATCTTATCAAAGAATCGGCAAAAGAGTACGCCACTACACTAAAAGCCAAGGGCGTAAATAAGTGGGGAACGATGTGGAAGCATATACTTCCAAACTCCATGATATCAACTGTTACTATTATAATCAGCGGAATACCTTTAGCGTTAGCGGGTACATTGATCATAGAAGTGATTTTCAATATCCCAGGAATGGGGCGTCTGATGTATAGTAGTATCACTCAATCAGATTGGAATGTTGTTTATGCCATACTGATGCTCATAAGCTTAGTGACTGTAATATTCTTTCTCATTGGTGATATACTATATGCATTACTTAACCCCAGGATAACCTACAAAGGAGATGAGTAAGAATACAACACTACTATATCGTCAAGTACAATCTCCTAAAGTTCTGAAAGTAGCTAAGTGGGTGATTGGTATATTTCTAGTAATCGGATTATGTAGTAGATTCATCGCTAATGATTTACCTCTTATAGCCAAGTATGAGGGATATATTTGTTTTCCAGTAGGGAACGAATTACTATCTGATATGGGTCTAATTAAGGGTAAAACTTATAATAAATCTACTTTTGAATGGACAGTGATGCCTCCTGTCCCTTACTCTAGTGACCAACTCAATAGTAAAGTAAATATAAGCGTAGGACCACTAGATAATCAAGAGATTTCATCGCTCAGATACAGACATTGGCTGGGTACAGATCATCTAGGTAGAGATGTATTAGCAGGATTAGTCCATGGAACCACGATTGCAATGAAAGTGGGGCTCTTATCCGTTTTCTTCTCATTATTATTAGGCTTATACTTAGGACTTCTAGGTGGATATTTCGGTGATGATGGATGGAAAATCAATCTATTTGCATTACTCTTCATTATTCTGATTAAACTAATGGGTTTATATTATTTCATTTACCCTATAGTATTGGATCCCAGTCTACTTTACTACTTCTTACTCGTTGTAATCGTAAGTGTTTTGGTGTTGTCAGTACTTAGATACATTCCAGCAACCACTAAACCTTCGATCAGCTTACCGTTAGATTTGATTACGACCAAGATTATAGAGGTTTTGAAAAGCATCCCAAATTTATTCATCATCTTAGCTCTAATAGCCATATTTGACAAACCTTCAATCTGGAACGTAATTATCATTATATCTTTAATAGGATGGCCTAAGTTTGCTAGACTAGTAAGAGCTGAGATATTGCAAATCAAAAATCTAGAATACATACAATCCGCCAAGTCCATAGGTCTCTCGGATATCCAAATCATAATAAAGCATGCCTTACCGAATGCACTTACGAGTGTAATATCAATAACCGCTTTCGCTATCAGTGGCGCTATATTACTGGAGTCGACTTTATCATTTTTAGGCTTGGGCATTCCTTTAGAAGAAGTAAGTTGGGGCAGTATGTTATCCGATGCTAGAGCCAGTTTTTCATCTTGGTGGTTGGCTGTATTTCCTGGTTTTGCTATTTTTTTGGTCTTAATCTCGTTCTATATCCTCGGAAATCAGCTTAATGAGAAGATGAATACTCGCTACTAAGCCTATAATTATGAAAATCTTAGCGGTCTAGTACCTTTACGATATGAAGAAAGCAGAACTCAAAGCCTATCTAGATGCCAAAGTAAAAGAGTATAACAACTCCAACTTCGTATCAGAAGATCCAATAAGCATACCGCATAGCTATAATAAGAAACAAGATATTGAGATTACAGCGTTTTGGGTATCCATGCTCTCATGGGGATTGCGAAAGACTATAATCAATAAATCAAAAGAGCTTTTTGGTCTAATGGGAGATTCTCCGTATGAATTTATAATTAACCATACAGAAAAAGATAGGAGCCGATTTGAAGCGTTTAAACATCGTACTTTTCAATATACCGATACTTTATACTTTCTAGATTATCTACAGAGGTACTATAGAGCTAACGAAACTTTGGAGAATGCATTTTCAAAGTACATGACCGAAGATAGTATACACGTTGGCGATGCGATCAAAGGGTTCCACGATGACTTTTTTGCGATAGATTATGCTCCTCAACGCACACGTAAACACGTAGCTACTCCAGCAAGAGGCTCGACCTGTAAGCGAATGAATATGTTTTTAAGGTGGATGGTCAGAGACAGTAGTACTGCTGTAGATTTTGGCATATGGAATACACTGCAACCATCACAGCTACTAATACCATTGGATGTACATGTTGATCGTATTGGACGTAAACTAAAATTAATAAAGCGCAAGCAAAGAGACTTCCAAACGGTACTTGAGCTTACTGCTTCATTGAAAAATTTTGATCCAGAAGATCCAGTGAAATATGATTTTGCATTATTTGGAGTAGGAGTTATGGAGAATTAGACTATAATTCTATTATTAATAATACTATAATATAAAGTAGTAAAGGACGTAAATTTAATGCCACAATAGGAATGCAGATTATTATATAAACTAAGAATATGAAAAATTTCACCATAATCGTATTGATACTAATTTCTAGTTATTCAGTTTCAGCGCAGTTTGAACAAAATGTGGAATTTGTTCAAATCACCATGAAGGATGGCAGTATAAAAAATGGAATTTTTATATCGATGGATAAGAAAACTATTGTTTACAATGCCAATGGAAAAAATTATACAGTAAGAAGATCGTTAATAGAAAAATTTAAACTTAACGAATCTGCTGTCGTCGGCGATATAGATGAACTAGAAAGAAAAAATTATCCAGAAAATTATTTCATTTTTCCGAGTGCACTCCCCGCGGGGAAAGGAAATATGTACTATAGAAATTATAATGTTTTTCTAAATCAATTTACGTTTGGTCTTTCAGATAATTTTACATTGAGCACTGGATTTGAATCTGCGTCTATATTTGTTGGTGGTGGATTACCTGTTATGTTTTTCGCTCCTAAGCTTTCATTTGGCCAAAATAATGTAACCTTTGGTATAGGTACAACAGTGTTTGCCTTCGGCGGTGATTTTGCTAGCTTAACCTTCGTAAATACAACTTTAGGATCTAAAAGGACTAACTTCACTATTGGTGCCTCTTATCTATATAATGGAGATAATCTTAATAGTCCAATCTTACTTAATCTCAACGCCGCATTTCCAATAAGCGAAAAAATTTCTTTTATAGGGGAGGGCGTTATATTCGAAACTGAATTAGTATCTCTTAATCTAGGGATACGATATACGACTAAAAATAATATTGCGGTCGATGCCGCTATCATTAAAATTGCCGAAGCTGATTTTTTAATACCTGTCTTAGGAATAACATTACCGTTTGGAAAAAATAGAAAAAGCAATAATTAGTTTTTGTCTAAATATTCATCCATTTCTGTAGCGACCAAAACAAATTATTTGGACAGTTAACTATATATTACTGCACTAATAATTTGGTCAAACATTACTCTGCTATCGCAGTTTTCGTTTTGGCATTGCCCAAAACGGAACAAAAAAATGCCTAAAATAATTTCTAAATCGTTTTGGAAGCTTCTGCATCAATTTAATACATTTAATTACAACATTACATTCCATCTAATGTTAAGCAAGAAAAATAAGTAGCTATGAGTATTCAGATCATCAATAAAGAAAATCAAGCATACGGAGCCTTTAATGGTGGAGAAATAGTGGAAAATAAGCCAATTGGATTTCCAAGAGAAGGAGGGCATACTAAGCCTTATTCATCACTATTTTATTGGGCTAATGCAATTGCTAAAGCAGATAGTACAATAGGATTACACCCACACGAGGGTTTTGAGATTATGTCTTTTGTGATCGAAGGAACTATACGTCACTATGATACGCAACTTAAAGACTGGAAAGAACTCAATGTAGGAGATGCGCAAATTATACGAGCTGGAAATGGAATTAGTCATGCAGAACATATGGCAAAGGATGGTCGCATGTTTCAAATATGGGTTGATCCAAATCTTAAAAAAACTATGCAGCAACCTGCTAGCTATAACGATTATCCAGCAGCCGAAATACCTTCTTCTGTACAAGGTGATCTAAAGATCTTGCACTATGCAGGGGACCAAGGAATCATGCAATTAGATACGGATAATATAAGTATTCAAAGGTGGGAACTTAACGGCAGTCATAGTATAGAAGAAATAAATACTATTCATAGTTTATATGTACTTAGCGGAAAAATAAGTATTAATGGAAAAGATGCTAAGACTGATGATTTTATAATAGTCGAAGGTGAAGTAGCTCAATTAACCGGAGAAGGAGAACTGTTTGTAATTAGTACTGGCCAAACACTGGACTATGAAACTTATGGAGAAATCATGCAAAGGCGAATGTGATCTAATCCATACCACTAAAAAATTTCATTCCTACAAAAACAGCTATTAATCCGACAATAAGACTAGTACCTACGTAAGCAAAAGACAGAAGGTGATTTCCACTTTTGAGTAAATGAAAAATCTCCGCACTGAAGGTAGAAAAAGTACTAAACCCTCCACAAAAACCTATCATAAGCAGTAATTTATGTTGATGGTCCATAGGATGTTTTAGATGATATCCCATTAGCATTCCCAAAACAAGACAGGCAATAACATTTGCAACAAAAGTGCCCCATGGAAATGATCCTTCTTGAGGATTTAGCCATCTAGCGATAGACCATCTAGCTACAGAGCCAAGCCCTCCACCGAGAAATACGAATATCCATGCTGGCATATGAGAAGTTTATTAAGCTAGGTTGAGACTGCTTTTTTTCTATCTGCAGTATATTTCAAAATAGATGTCAAAAGCACTGCTAAAGTAGCAAGTATTAGGAGTAAATATAAATTACCAACTCCTTGTAAGCCTACAGCAATGAAAATAAATATAGCGTTTACAGCTAATAAAATATAGGTAGCATTCATATGCGAAAAGCCACAATCTATCATAAGATGATGTATGTGCGACCTATCAGGATAAAAAGGAGATTTGCCATTCATAATCCTGATAATGAATACTCTCAATGTGTCAAACAAGGGTAATATCATAACTGCTATTGCTAGTGATGGAGCCGCCTTAAAAGCATACTGATGGTCTCCAAGATCCTTATGTATATCGATAAATTTGATCGCTAGTATAGAGCAAACCAATCCCAATAATAGAGAACCTGTATCACCCATAAATATCTGGGCTGGAGTAACATTGTACTTGAGAAAAGCAATGAGAGAACCTGCCAAAGAAAAAGCAACAATTGCAATCTCAACCCTATCAATCAAGAAAAACCAAGATCCCATTGTAATGGATATCAATAATCCGATACCTCCAGATAGCCCATTAATACCATCTATTAAGTTAAATGCATTGATGATCACTATAATCGTAAATATAGAAAGTACAATACTTACAACCTCAGGTAATGCACCTATACCAAAAATACCATATAAGCTGGTCAATCTGATGTTAGCTTTAAAAACAAGTATCGCAGCTGCAAATAATTGACCTAATAATTTTTTGGAAGGCGAAATAGGATCAATATCATCTTTGGCGCCTATCAAGAAAATGATGATGAATGCACATAATATGTACTGCAGATCTCCAAAATAATTAAAGGGTGTCCACAGTATGATAGAAAATAGCGTTCCTGCGAATATACCAATCCCTCCCAAAGATGGTGTACTCACAGTATGTGACTTCCTGTGATCTGGCTCATCAAATAGCTTTTTCTTTCGAGCTACCGATATTATGGACGGTATGGCCACGAATGTAAGCGCAAATGAGCTAATCATTGCTAGAATAATATCATACATACTTCTCTATTCTCTTTTATCAAAAAAGCAATTATCATTCCTGGGAAATTGATTACTTGCTTTGCACATTGTCTTAATATACTAAATGTAATTTAATAGGCTATCTTAACTAAAGATAACTTTCTATTTTTTTCACTCGGCGCTATAAATTCATTGGATGATATCTGCACCGCATCAGCAAATCTTATTTTTAAGTTTTGGTAATCTGTAGACAGTAAACTATTTCTATTAAACCGACCTATTGGATCTAATATATACTCACTGACTGTATTGTTGTTTTTTATCTCATCATTAAATACTAACTTTAATCTAGAAGGCGTTTTCATGAGAAAATAAGAAGAAAAAATCGCCGAATCATCTTGAGAAAATTGCTTTTTAAACAACACTCTGCTCCAATGCTCTTTGCCCTCAGGATGGACCGCAATAGCCACTACGTCTTCAAAGAAGTGATCCATCCAACCTGACAAGCCTTGTCCCCTACCATACGAAGATTGGTAACTAGATCGTCTTGTATATTCTCTCTGTGATTCTGCAAAAAAGATAAAGCCACCATCTTGTCTAAGTAAGACTTGATTGAGTACAAAATCCTTAAGTTCTGTCGTCTTACCGATTTCTTTACTATTTGCCTCAGCTAAAAATTCAGGAATGAAACTTTCCAATATGATCTCTTCTTCTTCAGCCAGAGTAACAAAAGGTTTATTAAGGTAAAAATAGCCTTTTGCGGAGTCTTTGTGCTTATCATGCCAAAGACCTACAACACAGACACGTCTATTTCTATTATCAAAAGCCATATCTACATCGCTCACGACTCTATCAAAGTTGTTAATCTGAGTATATCTATAGCCCACTCCCCTATCCATGATAAATAACCCAAGGTGATTATCACTTTTACTAAATCGACTATTTTTTTTCTCCAATAAGATAAGTATCTCAGATCTGTTGGTCAATTGTGCTTTTTTAAATCTATCTCTAAGGTCAAGATCTTTGACTTCCAAAATCTTTTTATGGAGTACATCCAAGCTATCGTGTCTGATGAGATAAAATTCCATTTTCATATCATCCTCAAAATTAAAAAGGACTGAAAATTTCTTGTTCTCTGAGGTTTCTAGTAAATATTTCTTTTTTTTGAATGTCTTGGGTAAACGGAAGAGTTCGGTGCTGTCTTGTAAGATCATATTACCATTATACTTCCGTATCATATGTATAATCTCACCATCCTCCTTATAGCTATACATTAAATTGAAGCTACTATCTCTCGCTACAACACCATGCACATCTACTTTCTTCTTTTCAAACTTTATATCTCTGTCTTTTACAAAAGCCATGTCCTTATCAAATACTTCAACATTGTACTTGTTATTACCACGATCTCTATATAAAAGAATGTTTTCACCTACTAGACCTAATAAGTCATATGCCAAGTCAGACTTTAAAGGCATCTCTTTGGATACGGTAACACTTTGCGCTATAGAAACGCATAAGCATATAAAGAATAAGTATATGACTGCAATCGTCCTCATGGTATAAATATACTAATAAGAAACATTATCCAATTTGTGAGGTCAGAGATATGAGTTAATCTAAAACCTATTGATATTTCATTCTGTGACATTGAATGTAACGCAACAAATTAATGTGACCGTTTTGAGGTTTTATTCCCAATGAATTGAATCATAATATTTATTCACGACGATAACCTATCATTAATCTCTAATCATTCGATATTTTTTATTTCATAGCTACAACGATAAGCACAGAATCATTAATTGTTGATTATCAACAACTTACAATTATTTTGCAGTCCTAATTTTTAAATGAAATAATTAATTTAAATGAGAAAGACTATCATAAATATGATAGTCTTTCACGGCTTTGTTAAGCTATTTGCAGAATCCGGTTAAAGATTCGTTCATTTGACGTGATAATCATAAATAAGTCACTAACTATAACTTGTACTCAATTACCACAACTTCCTTATCTTTACAATCTTAGAGAAATAGTATCCGTTATCTCTCTGTTACTCCTTATTATTAATATCATGCACATGAAGTTTCTAAGATATACAACAGCCATTCTTCTCATTATAATCTCATACAGCATAGATGCTCAGGTGACTGTGGTAGAAGACGACCAAGTATCCCAAATGCTACGTAACTACCAATCCAACGAAAGGGCAGAGTCTACTATCAAGGGATATAGAATACAAATCATAACTACGCCAGATCGTCGCAAAATGGAGAATACCAGAGCTAAATTTACTGGTATGTACCCTAATATACATATGGAATGGGAACATGTAAGTCCATATTATCAAGTACGTGTAGGTGCTTATGAGACAAAAATGGATCTTATGGATTTTATGATAGATATCAAAAGAAACTTCAGGGGAGCTATTCCTGTAGTTAGTGATATAGAAAAGAATGAGCTCATAGCATACTAAATATGACACTCAAGCAGCATAGAGCTGGAATTGATTGGATCACTTTGAGTGTATTCTTTTCTTTGCTCATAGTAGGATGGCTCATGCTATATGCCGCTACATATGTAGAGGGTTCCGAATCATTTATAGAGTTTAATAGTCCTATAGGGAAACAGACAATATGGGTATTCATATCGGTAATGGCCTTCCTAATAGTACAGTTGATAGACGAAAAGATATGGAACAGTCTGTCATATATTATCTATGCTGGTTCGATATTTTTACTATTAGTAGTCTTGTTCCTTGGTACCGAAATCAAAGGTGCTAGATCATGGTTTGTGTTTAGTGGATTCTCATTTCAACCTTCTGAGATAGCCAAATTTGGTACAAGCCTAGCATTGGCTTCCTTTTTGAGCTTTTATAAGATTAATGTAAAATCAATAAAATATATGATGGGTGCTGTAGGCATCATCATGGGTCCTGTAATACTTATACTTTTACAACCCGACGCTGGATCTGCAGTAGTTTTCTCATCGTTATTCATTGTACTTTATCGGTCCGGTATATCTTCTGTGTATTACATTATAGCTGGCTTTTTATTTTTTATATTCATAGGATCGTTAGTCTATAGTTTTAAAGCAATAACATTACTGTCATTACTAGTTGGATCTGCGGTTCTTATATTTAATAAGTACAAGCCTCTTAGAGCGGGCCTCCTATTATTAGTGTTGGCGTCGATGTCCATAGCCATATACCACAATGGTTATCACTTATATGGTATTTTGATAGCGGCCTCAGCCCTTATTGGATTCTCGATTTGGTATCTGATTGATCGTAAATCTAGCTTCTTAGCTGTAGTAACTGCTCCAGTGTTTCTAGCCATAGCGTTATCTTTTGTGAGTAGTTATACATTTAACAATATATTGCAACCACACCAACAAGATAGAATCAATGTTTGGCTACGACCTACCAAATGTGATCCTTATGGATCTTTATATAATATTATTCAGAGTAAGGTTGCGATTGGTTCTGGAGGTATACAAGGAAAAGGATTCCTCAAAGGCGAAATGACTAAACTCAACTACGTGCCTGAACAATCTACTGACTTCATTTTCAGTACTGTAGGAGAGGAGCAAGGTTTCATAGGTAGTTTTATGGTAATTTTCTTATTCACCCTGTTATTGATAAGAATCACTATAATAGCTGAAAGAGGCAAAAATAGATTCATAACGTATTACGCTTATAGTGTTGCGTCTATCATATTCATCCACTTCTTCATAAATATAGGTATGGCTATGGGGCTTATGCCTGTGATAGGTATACCTTTGCCATTCTTAAGTAAAGGTGGATCATCATTACTCGGATTTAGTATAATGATGGGAGTATTGCTTAAAATGGATCAAGCAAGATTGAGAAGATAGAGTACAAGATGAAGAGAACAGAAAAGTCAGGGTTTAAACTTTGAAATAATTGTTTTACAAAAAACTGGATTCCGATTCGCAAAGCCCTAACTGAATTTTAACGGTGTAGTGAATCTAAAAATTAAAAATTAACGTATTGAAATTTGATATAACACATAAAGACCCAGGAAGCTCAGCTCGAGCGGGAATACTACAAACTGATCATGGTGTAATACAAACACCGATCTTTATGCCAGTAGGTACTCAAGGTTCTGTCAAGAGTGTACATCAGGAAGAACTGAAGACTACAATCAATGCAGATATAATTCTTGGTAATACATACCATTTATACTTAAGGCCTAAGACTGACATACTGCAAAAAGCAGGTGGTCTTCACAAATTCATCAATTGGGATAGACCTATACTTACCGATAGCGGTGGATATCAAGTATACAGTCTCAAAGGCATGAGAAAGATCACTGAAAAGGGTGTAAAATTTAGATCCCATATCGACGGTTCTATGCACTTTTTCTCACCAGAATCTGTAATGGATACACAGAGAGAAATAGGAGCAGATATTATTATGGCATTCGATGAATGTACACCTTATCCTTGTGATTATAAGTATGCCCGTAGATCGATGCATATGACTCACAGATGGCTAGAGAGATGCATCAAAAGATTCAATGAAACTGATCCTATCTATGGTTATGAGCAAACATTAGCTCCTATCGTACAAGGAAGTACTTATACTGATCTAAGAGAGATGTCCGCCGAGTATATCGCAGGCACGAATATGCCTATCAATGCTATCGGTGGACTATCAGTAGGAGAACCAGCAGAAGAACTATATGCAATGACTGAGGTTGTAACGAATATACTACCAGAAGATAAACCGAGATATCTCATGGGTGTCGGTCTACCAGAAAACATATTGGAATGTATCGCATTAGGGATCGACATGTTTGATTGTGTACTGCCTACTCGTAATGCAAGACACGGTATGCTCTACACCAAAAATGGTGTTATCAATATGAAAAATGCGAAATGGAAAGAAGATTTTAGCCCTATAGATGTGGATAGCGAAGCGGCTACTAGTCGTGATCACACCAAGGCTTATCTCCGTCATTTATTTAAAGTCAAAGAATATCTTGCTATGCAGATAGCGACGATTAACAATCTAAGTTTCTACTTATGGTTGGTGCGAACCGCTAGGGAAAAAATACAAGAGGGGACGTTTACCCAGTGGAAAAGCGTTATACTACCTGTAATCACCCAACGCTTATAATTACATTGTTTAAAAAAATAGACATATACATCATTAAGAAGTACCTCAGTACTTTTTTCTTTACTATAGTGCTGATCACTATGATCGCTATTACTATCGATTTTTTTGAAAAGGTGGATAAGTTTATGCGTGATACTGTGACCACCAAAGAGATCATCTTTGATTATTATCTTAATTTTATTCCTTGGATCAATGGATTACTTTGGCCTCTTTTTGCCTTACTCGCTGTCATCTTTTTTACCTCTCGGATGGCCAAGGATTCAGAGATTGTAGCCATACTAAGTTCAGGGGTAAGTTACTATCGATTATTAGCACCGTTTATGATTGCTGCATCTATTATTGCAAGTTTATTATGGGTCGGAAATAATTATGTAATTCCAAATAGTACCAAGATCAAAAACGAATTTGAAAGTAAGCATATTAAAAAATCAGCAAAGCAAACTTTATCAAATGATATTCACTTCTTTACTCAACCCGACGAAAAAGTATATATACGCTATTTCAGATTAAGAGATAGTACACCACAAAATTTTAGACTTGAAAGGTTTGCAGATCATCAGTTAAAATATGTACTCAAAGCAAGAAGTCTCAAACTTAAAGAAATGCATCCTGATGGTAATATAGGAAACCGTTGGACGCTCAATAATTATGAGATACATACATTCGACGGAATGAAAGAAGAACTGATCATAGGCAAAGGTGAAAAAATGGATACCATCCTCAACTTTGCACCTGCGGATTTTATACGATATACTAAGCAGATGGAGATGATGACAACGCCAGATCTAAAGGAATATATCGCCAATGAAAAATCCAAAGGAATGGATACTGCTAAAAAATTCTTAGTTGAATATCATCGCCGTAATGCTGATCCGTTTACAATATTAATACTCACACTGTTGGGCGTAGCAGTAGCCTCTAGAAAAGTTCGTGGTGGTATGGGATTTCATCTAGCTTCAGGTGTAGTACTTGGTGCTGCGTTTGTTATTATTTCCAAATTCTCAACTACATTTAGTAGTAACTTGTCCTTATCTCCAGCGATTGGAGTTTGGTTACCTAATATGGTATTTTCTGTGATCGCTCTAATCATGATTGCTAGAACTCAAAAATAGTAATTCCTTCTTCTTCCATTTTCTGTAGCCTTAGGTACTCCAACAATGAATACTTTACTTTTGTAATTGTATTCATTAACTTGAGTTTTTTAAAAACCAATATAATATATCCAATGCCACTAGTAAAAGTCGTAAAATCAAAACAGATTAAAGCACCAATAGATAAAGTATATGACATTGTATCAGATCTGGGTCAATGGCAAGCATGGTCTCCTTGGCTTATAATGGATCCCAATACTGAAGTAAATGTAGTCAGTAAGAAATCGTATTCTTGGGAAGGCCCAAGGACAGGTTCTGGAAATATGCAAATTACTGGCGAAAGTCAAAATGAATTTGTCAATTACGACTTAACTTTTTTGAAGCCTTGGAAATCAAAAGCCAAAGTGCGAATGGAGCTTTTAGAAAAAGATGGTGGTACAGAAGTGCAATGGCAAATGGATAGTACTTTACCTTGGTTTATGTTTTGGATGAAAAAGATGATGGAAACATATATAGGAATGGACTACGATCGTGGACTCAATTTACTAAGTGATTATGCGCAGGATGGGAAAGTACACTCAAAGTTAAATTTCCTTGGTGAGAGTCAATACAAGGGCTGTAATTACATATACATCAAAGAGGAATGTACAATTACTGGAATGCCTGAAAGTATGAAGAAAAATTTTGAAGATTTAATGCCATATGCATACAAAAATAAAGGTATGAGACCTCATGAAGCATTTTGCATATACCATAAATTTGATGCCGTTAAAGACATCTGTATATATACCGCTACAGTCCCTTATGATGAATTACCTGTCGATTTCCCATCACATTACAAACTCGGAAAACATGAATCAGCGAAGTTATATACTCTAGAACATATAGGTCCTTACGAACACTTAGGTAATGCTTGGAGTACCTTACAAACCATGATCAGATCTAAGGAATTAAAGATAGTTAAGAATTATCATCCATTTGAAACTTATGGAAATAGTCCAAAAGATACTCATCCACATGACTTAATATCAAGAATACATTTTGCCGTTAAATAAGATATGGAATTTCACAAATATACAATATCGAAAAAAGGATGGTTTAGAAAATCATTCGAAATACAGAAGGATGAAAAATTAGTATATTCCGTTACAACTAAAGGTTTTATCGCTTATACAAAACTATACTTCAAAGATAATGAAGGTAAAGAGGTATTAGTGATTAACCGTCCCTTAAGCTTTGGTGCTTTCAAATTTATATTTTTAGAAAATGGGAGAGCTATTGGAGAAATGACTAAAGCTATCTTATCGAAAGAATATACTCTTACAAGCCAATATGCAACATATATAGCCAATGGGAATTGGAAAGGTAATGAATACACTATCTACCTTGGGGATGACGATATTGCAAAAATATCTCGAAAAATGATGACTAATAAAAATCAATATGGAGTAGCTATTATCGAAGGTAATCATGATCTATATATACTCGCAATGGTAATACTCATCGAAGTAATCAGATTGATTAAGCGAAAGAGAAACTCTTAGTATTTAATCCACTTTCACAAAACTCTTACTACTTGTGCCCATTTCAGATTGAAAATTTACATAGTACAATCCATTCTGCAGGTTACTTGCCGGCAATGTAATCAAATTGCCTGCTGGCAAAGGCAAATCTGAAATTTTAGTTCCCAAGGAATTATACAAGGTTAAAGTAAAAAGATCAATATCTATAGGTAAGGTAATCGTAATATTATCTTTTGTAGGATTAGGAGAGATCGTCCATTCTAATTCTAAAATTTCTGCTTCATCTACATCTACGATTTCTCCTATATAAAATAGAAACTCTCCTACGCCAGCACAGGCCACATCCTCACCGTGTGTAGCCAATACAGATACGACAACATACCGAGCCTGAGCATTATTAAGTGAAGGCCCTATAGATCCTTGATACTTCCAAGATCCAGGTGCCTTGTCTATTGTAAATGGGCCTGCAGAAATCCAATTTTGCTGGTCTATAGAATAATCGATCATAATGGTCTTCACCCCCATTTCGGTTTCTCCCCATACATTATGATTCCATATAAAAAGAGAGTCTAAAACATAGACATGGCCCAAGTCATATTGCAACCAATGCACATCACCTCGCTCAGGTATAGGACCTATACTAGTATTGCAAGACATCCATCCTTGATTCTGAAAAGGACTATGTGTATCATCTATACACTGTGCTGATAGATTCACAGTTACTGCGATTATTGCTGCTATAATATTTATATACTTCATACTTATTTTATTATTCTTAGTCATGTATAATATCCAGATCATCATCTTATTTACTAAGTTTATTTCATCTACTTGCGAGCCATTTATTTCAATATCAATATCGAATTTACTAGCCCAAAAAACCTATCGGTGCGTCGTCCGAAGTGACATCATAAAAATTACCTATGTTGGGTAAAATCAATGATAAATCGTTTGGAGATATACCAAACCATAAAGCGATCTCGGCAAAATATTGATCGGCAGCAGTAGTTGGAATTAATACTCCTCCACCTAATTCTAGATTAGTATTGAGTCCAATAATAGGATACTCACCATACATTTCTTTTCCATTTACAGCTCCACCCATTACTATTGCATTTCCTCCCCATGCGTGATCGGTACCGTTACCATTACTTGTAAGCGTACGTGCAAAATCTGATACCGTATATGCAGTCACACAATCACTTACACCAAGCTCTTCTGTAGCTGTATAGAATTCGGTTAATGCATTATCTAGATCATTTAATAATGTGGCGTGTTGATTGCCAAGATCATCGTGAGTATCGTAACCACCCATCTGCACAAAAAATATTTGTCTCTTAGCTCCAAGCGTATTTCTGGCAGCTATACTTTGAGCAACCATTTTAAGATCACGAGATATTCTGTTTGGTGAAAATTGTGTATTCAAATCACCTACATCTTCAATAGCTTCATTAAAAAACTCGTTACTTTCTATACTTCTTTTCAATACACCCTTATATGAATCTTTAAATACATCTTCATATAATTTGTTATTCATACTAGTAATATCAGAAGTCATAAGATCGAGAAATGGCTCTGGGCTACCATACCCAAATACGGAAACACCGCCATCGTTATTAATAGCAAATTCTGATGTCTCCTCCCCTCTTTGGAATATGTTATTTCCACCGAGTGAGATATTCATAGATACTTCATCGTTAGTATTCATGGACTTAAGAATATCTGCCATCTTACCTCCCCAACCCGTCGATGTTCGCTCTTGCGGAAATGCAGTTTGCCAATGCATCGCTTGATCCACATGCGATAATAATCCAAGTGGAAGATTAACGCTTTGATTTTCTATTTCCGCTTTAGTCGCTCGTTCTACTAGTGTACCTACATTATTGACAAAAGCTGCATTCCCTTGTTGAAATAAATTTTGCAGACCGTTCATACTTGGATGCAATCCATATTCTCTGCCATCGGTTGTATTAGGTGTAATAGGCAGTAAGTCAGCTTGCGGAATTGCAAGATTAGATCTTGCCGCTGCGTATTCATTATATTCATTATTGCTTCTAGGTATAATCATATTATATGAGTCATTACCTCCAGATAGCAAAATACAAACCAGTGCTTTATATTCATCGTCTACCACGGTTGTAGTACCCATGAGAGCATTCATAGCCTTGAGATTTACTAATGAAGAAAATAAGGTTGTAGTACCCAATGCCAAGCAAGGTGCTGCACCGATAAAATCTCTTCTACTATATTTATGTTTTGCCATTGTATTTCTTTTAAAAAATATAAAGTTGTTCGAAGTATCTTATTTAAGAATCGTAAAATCTGGATTTATCATTATCATATAAGCTGCATAATGTGCTGCATCTATAGGTGTAAATAAATCTGCTCTACTTACAGAATTTGTTAATCGTAATCGAGTATCATCACTAAGAGAACCGTTACACATTAATATATCTAGATAGTCGATAAGGTCGGATGGCGCATAACCCAAATCCATCCAAAGTTCATCACCAAACCTTGCCGCATAACTCTCATTATTAGTTGGATCATGTGGATTATAAATGCCATCATTTCCGTTAAGGATATTTTCGATTTCATTATTCGTACCTGTAAGTGAAAATCTATTGTTGAGATAGTCTTTCATAAAAGCTACTAACATGTAATTGACATAATTAGAGGATGTCGAAGAATTTAATATCTGAAACTCTGGTCCTACTAAGTTTTCATATGCAAAATCAGCATTCGGTACATAGTCAGGACTATAGTAATTAAATACTGTCGGTGCTCCTAGTGGTGCTTGTCCTCCGAGTACTTCATACACTCCACCAGTGTTAAAAAATATGTCGGTATCAGACTCTACTTTCAGGCCTTTCATCATCTGCGTATATCTCAACAAAGGTGATCGTAGCATGCCATTACTAATGTTATCTATCCAGAAACACTCGTAAGCCTCTTCATCCAAAAGAATTGCTTTTACTACCGCTCCCAAATCACCTCTTTCTCCTACCCCATTATCATTAAATACTGAAGCTACTCTATCAATATATGCTGGCGTAGGATTAGATTTTATCAGTCGCTGTATCAACCTTTCAGCTAAAAATGGACCTACGTTATCATGATTAAATAGGACGTTAACCGCCTCTTCTATATCTTCCATACCCGACTGACCTGCAGGAACTACATGTCCTCCTACTATTGTCTTTTCTCCTGGCTCATGCCATATCTCATACATCTGCATAGGTTGTAATAAATCGTAAGCTTGGAATGGAAATCCGAATTGTATCGGAGCATCTATATCTTCTGTATACCATGCACTTCCGCTTAGTCCTGTAAATACTTTCGCTAATCCTTTGATCTCATCATTGTCATACGTAGGAATCCACTCCCCAGTAGTCATATCAACTTTTCGGCTTCCATCGTTCCATAGTTCGTAGAGACCAATAGAAAACAATTGCATTATCTCTCTGGCATAGTTTTCATCTGGTCTAGTATTTTGAAGTACTATAGTTCGAGGGTTATTAATATGACTCAGATAAAATCCCATGGATGGATTAAGCGTAACCTCCATCAATAGATCTTCATAATTTCCAAAAGCATTACAAGCTAATATGTCATAATATGCTGCAAGACCATGAGGAGAATTTTCTAAGTCTGATTGATCTGACAGGACTAATATCTCACTTAAAGCTAGAGCTACTCTTTGTCGGAGTTGATCCTCACCTTTCATTACGTGATCCCACCAAGTAACTCTCCACATCCCAGCATTAGGAATAAATACAGTTTCACAAATTTCCTCTCCTAAATTTTGATTACACTGCTCTAATAATGCAAAAATTAAATCTACTGTTGGCACAGTATAATTACTTGCTGAAAGAGCCATCTGACTATCGATCCATGATTCTATTCCGATCGCTGTCAATGCTTGTACATCATCTATGGTGTATCCCATAGTCGCATGGGCCAAAAATCTGGAAGAACCTCTCATGTCCAAATTAAGACCAGCCCCATTCATAGCTGCTAATCCATCTGATTGATTGTCACTACTAGTAAATGTTACATCTTCACTTTGTCCAGCACCTATATAGTCTTCATAGACTTGTGCCGATAGTAGAGATGAAAAAACAAGAAGTAATGACGTTAATAGTTGATTCATAAGCTGATATTTCAGATTAGACGTATTGTGGTAATGACTAGTCTAATCGATCAATGATAGTACTAAATGTAAGGCTAAATATAATGTGTACCTAGCCTATACTATTGTCAATTTTCAAAGTAGTAAAACAGAATTTCCTGTGACGATAGTATGAATCACATAAAAGATGCCTTACTGAACTTTTATTTTACTAGATTATTACCTTAAATAAGAAAATCAATACATTAATCTAAAAGAGCCATACCGGATCTATGATCGGTACATAATCTACATTTATATTTCTATGCGATGCTAAGATGTTATCCAGAAGACATTTACCTAATCAACTATTGAAAGCATATTGAGTTTACTATATTACGCCTTCAATTAATTGTACCAGACTAATTCATAACTGTATGATACTTTCTTATTCTGAAGCTTCCACTTCAGCTTTATTACACTTTGTCAAGGATGAACAATCTTTTGATCGTATATATTTTAGAGATCAAGAATTTTCACTACTTACCATTGCTTGGAATACAGGCCCCAGTCAAAAAGTATCGATAGACGGAGAAGAATATGACTTTCCCAGCCAAACAGTATTGCCCTTAATGGTTAGTGATAGTTTTAATTTTGAGACACCTAAGGATATTATTGCATGGCAGTTTAACAGAGATTTCTACTGCGTCATTGACCATGATCAAGAGGTCAGTTGTGTAGGATTTATATTCTATGGCAATGAGAAAAACATGTTCATAGAATTAGATGAAAAACATCAACGTAAGCTTCATCTATTGACCGAGATATTTGAAGATGAATATGGCGAAAAAGACATACAAGGTGAGATGATGCGTATGCTTCTGAAACGTCTGATCATACTAGTGACCAGATTAGGTAAAGTACAATACTTGTCTAATACAATCGATGATCATGAGTCGGATACTATCCGATCATTCAATTTATTAGTGGAGCAGCATTTTAAAGAATACCATCAGGTGCAAGATTATGCAGGTCTAATGAATAAGTCACCAAAGACACTTAGTAATTTGTTTTCCAAAAATAGCGGACCTTCACCATTACAAGTGATAAAGAATAGGATCGTACAGGAAGCCAAAAGATTGATGCAATACACAGAAAATTCTACTAAAGAAATCGCGTTCGAACTGGGGTTTGATGATCCAGCAAGTTTTAGTCGATTCTTTAAGAATAATGTAGGTGTATCACCGACAGGATATAAGAAAGAAGTGATATAATTATTATTGGGCTACATTGAATTCTATAGATTCTGTTACCTCTTCGAGCCCTTCAGTATGACCCCAGACTTTAGCCTCTAGTACATAGTCCGTATTTTGCATTATTCCATTTTCCTGAGTTAATCCAAAATCATCGTGCCAAGAGTATGTACCACTTTGTTCGTGTACATGTGCTTCACCTGGTGCATTGTATACTTCATCTCCCGTTGACTTACTATATATTCTTATGTTAACATGATGAACAGGAGCACTCAAATCACTTATAAAGTCGACATGTAAGTGAATAGTATCCATAAGGTTCTTAGTCTCTACAGAAGGTGAATTGATAGATATCCTATAATTAAATTCAGTAGTTTCGCTGCCGTTGTGATCGTGATCTTCGTCCAAATCACATGCCGAAATAAATATTCCAATTAAGAGTATCAGTGTAAAATAGAATGTGTTCTTCATAGCATAACTTTTCATTACCAATGAAAGCAAAGTTAATATTTAACATGAATGCAATTGTTGGTAAACTGTCATAGGTGTCTAGTTTGACAATTTCAAATCAAAAAATACGTATTCAATACAGTTCGTACTTATTAAATATTATCATCAATCCATCTTAAGCAGTAATATCTAAGACTATCCATTGGATGCGCTTATACCGCAGCCTCGCTGATCAAATAATATTGATTTCATTGCTAATTTTTCACTATTCGTTTTATCGCTATCTTATCTTTTGATCTTACTTTCAATATATATATTCCGGCAGCGAGATCGCTCCCATCATAGGTGTATGTTTGTCTACCAAGTTGAGTACGGCTGTCAACTTGTATTCCAGATACGTTTATTATCTCAATACTTTGAATGTCTTCCTCAGCAGAAAGAGATAGTGAATGGTTATACGGATTCGGTGAGATACTTAAATCCAAAGACTGAAGATCATCTACACTCGTTAGACATTCCGAATCAGATGGTAATAACTCAATCACACTTATCGATTGTATAGAATCACAACCATTAATATCATTGAAAACGGTTTGATAATTTCCCTCAGTAAAAACGAACTCTCCATTTACTATGACACTATCACCTGGACAGAAAAACAATGTGTCGGACTCCAAGGCGAGTGGCAAAAAACTAAGGTTATATATAACTACAGAATCACAACTTGTAGACGCTGAAAATACGGATTGATAAATGCCTGACTCTGTATAGGTTTCACCATCAATGATTATAGCTTCTCCATTACAAGCCTCCAAAAACATTTCAGTAACAATATCATCAATTATTTGTACAGACAAATTAATCGTGGAATCACATCCCGTTGAAGAAACTAAATCAAAAGAGTAATCGCCAGCAACATTAATAGTATCCCCTCCCCATATTTGAAAGTTACCTTCACAGATAATAGATTGGTAGTTGACAATAATATTATTAACGAATAACAGATCTACTATCACAATAGAATCACAACCGCTTGCAGCGCCATTTGGAAACAAAATAGTTCCAGATGGATTCGTCTCATCGAATATAGTTCCATCCACTATAATTGAGTCTCCTGTACACAGAGTATGTTGAATGTTATTTGTACTTATATTAAGTACACTCAATTCTAATATAATGATAGAATCCGAGCCAGCCACATTGATCAATGTGTCCATATATATACCACTCTCTATATATTGGTTCCCACCAAATTCGTACAATTCTCCTTCACATATTTCTACAGAAACGAAAGTGCTGTCTGTCAACCATCTTGGTGCTGGGTCGCAATCTTGATTACCGTACAACTTATCCTCTTCATGATATGCGCAAAGCAAACCAAACACAGGATCCGAAACCGTGTTGGCCAAAAACAAGTCTTCGCTACCTATACCTTCTCTTACATATATAGGAGGACCAGGCCCTTCTAGTTTCCATCGCTTCAATGGTCCATACTCACTCTCTACATAATCAATATCTACTACCGTAAAAGATCCATTGGCCGTACTGATAACATCTCCTAAAGTAGCAGCAAAATCATAAAGTAGATTCACTTGTTCACTAAACGAAGAGTACTCATATACTTTACGATCTGCATCTTCTCGAAGGAATCTATTATAGGGAAAGTCAGGATTCGAAGAAATTTCTATTACCCTATATTCAAGGCCATTAATAAGAGTATCACCAATGTCACTATACCAATAGGTAGAAGATCCACCAAAACTACCTGCTACATAGTACCAATCTGTTACTGATTCCATTGGCAAATATCTCTCAACACTTATATTGACATCACAAACAGAACCCTTAAAACCATCTAAGAGCAAATAGTATGTGGTACCCACTTCGAATTCTGTTTCAGCAGGTATGTTATGCGTACCATTGATTTCGTCGACAAAACAATAAATTGGATTACTCCAATCATTACAGGAATCATAAATTCCTAATTGACCGCCGGCCTCAAATGATTGACCTGGAACACAGTTACTAAAAGTCACTTGAAGCGTATATTCAAAATATGGATCTATAGTAAAAGCCAACCAATTTGGATTATCGACAACACCGTCTCCTTGGCAAAAAAGCATCGTGGATGAATTTCCATTGGATTCTAAATTTGCAGAGAAACCATCTAAAGAGGATAGTTCGTGGACTACTGAAATCGAATTACAATCACTTACTAATTCTATCTGGGAGTAAGATAATTGGCTAATCAGTAATAAAGCTAAGAAGACTGTAAGTAGGTTTTTCATGGCGGTGGTTTCATATTAAGAGTAATATCATTGCTAATATGCTGCTTTTCCGCATATATTCTTTTATGAAAAAGCTTTCAATTTAAATTAGTAAAGTCCAATCTACCCGATAAACCTGATTGCGGAAAATTCATAAATTAGATAATCCATCCTTAATTCTATTACTGCAACGATACTTATTTAAAATAAAAAGAGGCTATCTTATGATAAGATAGCCTCTTCAAATTCTTTATTACTGCTGAGTAAATTAGCGATAAATATTATTTACCTCCTGATAGCTCATCTTGCAGTTTATCTAACTGTTTCCATTTGCCATCTGCCGCTAACTTAGATTGCTTTGGCCATGATCCTGGATTATGCATTTGATACCTTGGACCTGCAGCACTGAGTACTTTCTTAATCGCTTCAATCTTAGTGACTGCCAATTTGTTGAAAGTTTTAATTCCTGCCTTTTGTAACAGCTCGCTAATTTTGGGTCCGATACCTTCTATTCTAGTCAGGTCATCCTTTTTTGCTATACTACCCTTACTGCTTTTACTTGTAGACGACTTAGAAATTTTTGCCTTCGTCGGTGCTTTTGATGATTTCGCTTTCCCTGATGTCTTATTTGATTTAGATTTTACCACTTTGCCTTTAGATACCTCACCAGCTTTTAGTTCTCGACGAGATACAATTACTGCTTCTTTCTCATTACGAGTTTCTCCAGATACGGTACGTGATACTTCTACTGTACCTACTTGAGTCATCATTTTTTGAAGCATCGCCATATCAAATGATTTAACTACCTCTACTTCTTTGATCACCTCTATTTCTCTAATGACTTCTACAGGCACCTCTTTAATCACTTCCACAGGTACTTCCACTTCACGGATCAAAGTAATCTCTTTGATCACTTCAACAGGAATTTCTTTTACGACTTTCACTTCTTTGATCACTTCTTTGACTACCTCAACGATGACTTCTTTGATCACCTCAACCTTCTTGATTTTAACTTGACTCTTGACTACTGCTACTTGATCTTTAGCCTTTACAGTTTTGATCGATTGCTTACGAAACGAAGGAGATTCCTTCAATACACATTCGTAGGCTTTAGTCGCTTTAGCATTAGATATTCCAGCTACTTTTGCAATTTTTGCAATGAGAGCTTCCTTTTTAATTAGTTTTTCTTTGGCCATTTTTCTGGTATTTAAGTATCAGTTCAATTGATTTAGACTACTTACGTCCTCCGTCAAGTTTATCTTGTAATTTTTTTAGTTTATCCCACTCCCCATTTGCTGCCAATGCACTTTGCTCTGGCCAAGTAGTTGGACTATGCATACGGAATCTTGAACCCGCAGCCTCTAATATTTCTTCTAATCTTTTCTTTTTAGATTTACTTAGTTGCACAAAAGTATAAATGCCATCAGCATATAATAACTTTTGAATAGCCGGACCGATTCCTTCTATCTTAGTAAGCTTATCCTTTGCGCCTGCTTTTGTCGTTGCTTTTGCTTTAACAGTCTTTGCTTTGACTGGCTTCACTTTACTTTTACTTGCCTTTGCAGTTGCTTTTGCTTTTGCTTTTACCGTTCGCACTTCTCCTTTACTTTCCGTTTCAGTACGAGATACTTCTACTTTTTCCATGCCAAGCATCATCTTTTGTAATGATTCGAAATCTATACTTCGCTCGACCACCACTTCTTTGATGATTTCTACTGGTACCTCTTTGATCACTTCTACTTCTTTGATCACCTCTACTATCTTCTCTACCTCCTTAATCACTTCTACCTCCTTAATAACCTCTACTGGTTTCTCCACTATCTTCTCTACTTCTCTAATCACTTCTACCTCCTTGATTACTTCTACTTCTTTAATCACTTCTATCTCCTTAATAACCTCTACTGGTTTCTCCACTATCTTCTCCACTTCTTTAATCACTTCTACCTCCTTGATTACTTCTATTTCTTTGATAACCTCTATTGGCTTCTCTACTATCTTCTCGACTTCTTTGATCACCTCCACTTCCTTAATCACTTCTACCTCCTTAATAACCTCTACTGGTTTCTCCACTATCTTCTCTACTTCTTTAATCACTTCTACCTCCTTGATTACTTCTACTATCTTCTCGACTTCCTTGATCACTTCTACTTCTGTAGGTTTGGCTGCAAGTTTTTTAGTAGTGTCCGCCATATAAGCTTTATACTCTGCGGATAACGAATCATATCGATCGCGATTACGATTCTTGTCATCTTCCATCTTTGCTGATTGAGATTCCTTGTACTTAGAATACTCAACTTGAAGATTATTATATTTATTATCAGCTTTTTCCTTGTAATTCTTCAATTGATTCTGTAAATCAGTCAGCTGATTTCTTACATTAGATTGAGCCGACTTGTTTTCATCGCTCTCCTTTTGAAGAGAAGTAAATTTATTACTTTGCTCTGCTTTATATCCGTCGTATTCTGATTTGAGCGATGAGTATCTTGTAGTTTGTTCGCCTTTATAATTATCAAAGTCAGCCGCTAAAGCATTGTACTTATCATCAGATTCTGTCTGGCCACTATTGGCTTGAGCCTGTAATAAAGAATATCTATTCTCATTGTCACTCTTATACTGGTCAAACTCATTTTGTAATGCAGAATACTTATTTGTTACTCCTGATTTGTATTCATCATAATCCGACTGAAGTGTTACGTAAAGATTAGTTTGTTCACCTTTATATTTATCAAATTCGGCCGCTAAAGCATTGTACTTATCATCAGATTCTCTCTGGCTGCTATCGTATTGTGCTTGTAATGAAGAGTATCTATTTTCATTATCACTCTTATACTTATCAAACTCACTTTGCAATGCAGAATACTTATTTGATGCTCCTGATTTATATCCATCATAATCTGATTGGAGTGTCATATACAAATTAGTCTGCTCACCTTTATAGCTCTCAAAGCTAGCTGCTAAAGTATTATACTTATCCTCAGCTTCTGCCTTAGCAGAATCAGACTCCGATTGCAATAAAGCGTACCTACTTTCATTATCAGCTTTATATTTATTATACTCAGCATTCAAGGTAGAGTATTTCTCAGACTCTTCAGATCTGTATCCATCATAGTCTGACTGCAAGGTTGCATACAGATTTGTCTGTTCGCCTTTATAACTATCAAAGTTTGTAGCTAAGGCTGTATACTTATTATTGGCTTCACTTTTATCTTTATCTAATTGTAAAAGTAAGGCATCATATTTAGCTTTTAGATCACCATACTTGACATCTCTATCTTTTTTGTAATTATTAAATTCAAGAGAAAGTTTGTCATACTTCGTTGCTGAATCCTTTTGTAATGAATCGTAAGAAGTTTGTATTTGCGAACGCTTATTATCTGCACTTTTCCATTTGCTTTCCCAATCTGATACGGCATCCTTGTACTTAGCTTCCCAGTCAGAATTATTAGCCTTATACTTAGATTCAGCATCAAGTTTATATGCCGTATGATTATTACTTAGTGTAGTGTACTGATTATTAAGAGAAGAATACTTAGAGCTATAATCAGTCTTGTAAGTATTATATTCGCTTGATAGTGATTTGTATTTATTATCTGACTTCGACTTGTAGCCATCATAGTCGGCTTGCAAACCACTATACTTACCAGTCCAATCATTAGATAAGGTGCTATATCTATTGTCAAAATCTATTTGATCTTTTTGTCTATCCTCTTCAGAATATTTGAGACCTAGCCATTTTAACCCTGCTAGCCATCCGAAAAAAGCAGCACCAAGCATAAATAATAAAGGTAGAAGCACGCAAAGAGGACAACTAAGGAACCATGCTATGAGTACGATGACTGCTATAATTAGGAGAACTATCCAAATCATTGATTTATTCATTGTGTTTTTTTTATCAAGTTAGAAATTAATGTGGTGCTATTTTTAGTTGAGTGTTACTTCTACTCTTCTATTTTTAGCTTTGCCATCATTAGTAGCATTAGATGATACTGGTCTATCTGGACCATATCCTTGTGTTGTCATTCTGTTAGTTTTTATACCTCCATTCTTTATCAGGTAATCTCTAACAAATACTGATCTCTGTTGTGATAGATTCACATTGTAATCACGATTACCAACATTATCGGTATGACCTGCAATAGATAATTTAGCTACTGCTACTCTATCTAAATAGTAATTAAGATCTGCAAAATCAGTTCGTTGCTGTGCAGTCAGATTAATTTGATCTTGGTTAGTACCAAAATATAAAGTAATTGGTTTGCCTGCGAGACGGTCTTTAATGTTTTTCAGTCTATCGTCGTTCATTGACAATGCATCAAAATCAATATCGATACCATGAACAAGTTTATTATTGGCCCACTTGGCATTAGGTATCAATTGGTCAGCAATTTCTATTTGTCTTGCCGGTACACCTTTCCCTTGCATCCAAGATTTAATATCATTAGCTCTTGCCAGACCTAACGTAGGTAGTATACTACTATTCGTTTCCCCTTCTCCATATCTTCCAGTAATGGTAACCCCTCTTTCTTTGTGCCCTTTAAGGTATGTTACGAGATCTCCCATATTTCCGTTCACTCCAGAAGCCATTGCTAAGTGAGCAAAGCTAGATTTGTTAAATGAGATATAATTTGGAGATTCAAAACCGAACGCAGAACCGTCACGCACTGACCATGTATCTGCAGCTTTCGTAGTGGTAACTACAGGAGGAATCACTTTTTGTGTTTTTTCTGCGATCTCTTCTGCTGGAGCTGCTATGTAGCTATTACATATGTATCTATTACATAGCCATAACCCTAACAATATCCACAGTATTATTATGATAATCCAAGTTATTCTTTTCATTTGTTTGAAGCTGTTGATAAGTAAAAAGTAATGTGTTTGTCGTCTATTTTGCGGTAGTCTGCGGATATTTCACTGCAGATTCCTACTGTTAGACTGCGAAATGTCGAATAAGTAGCGCTTTATAAAAAGAAATAATATTGAAATTCAACTTAGAATTGATCGCTAGAAAGAAAGGTCAGAATACAGCAGTTGTTTAATGAATTTTTAACTCATTGAAATATAAGAAGTTATGCATTACAAAATTCAACAGTCAAACTATACCGCTGTCCTTTTACCAATCAAAATTATTTTATTTTATTTTATTCATTTTAACAAAATGTAGTTGTTTTATAGGGCTTATAACAAGATAATAGTCCAATTGTATAGCCTATTTTCGCGTAATTAGGTTGGAATCAGTAGTAAGTCAATCATTAATCAACTTATACTCAAAATACTAACCAGGAATAGGTCATCTCCGATATAAACGATAACAGACTTCCTATAAATAACTTATCTTTGGTCAACCGAACAACTGTTCGCTTACACAGTGTTTTTTGAGCATTAAAGAAAAATGGAATTCCTATGATACCAGCTAAACCCTACCAACCTAAACATAAGATCCGAATCGTAACAGCTGCCTCTCTTTTTGATGGGCACGATGCTGCGATTAATATCATGCGTAGGATAATGCAGAGATCAGGAGCTGAGATCATTCACCTAGGTCATAATAGATCTGTAGATGAAATCGTGAATACAGCAATCCAAGAGGATGTACAAGGAATAGCCATTACATCTTACCAAGGTGGGCACAACGAGTACTTCCGTTACATGTATGACTTACTGAAAGAACGTGGATGCAACCATATCAAAATTTTTGGTGGTGGTGGCGGTACGATCCTCCCGACAGAGATCGCTGAGCTGCACGAGTATGGTATCACAAGATTATACGCTCCAGATGATGGTCGTAAGATGGGTCTCCAAGGCATGATCAATGACCTGATGGAAAAGTGCGACTTTCCTATCGGCCAAACTCTCAATGATGAAGTAGAAACATTAGACAAAAGCAACGTACACAGTATCGCCAGAGTCATCACTGCAATAGAAAACTATGGTGACGAACATGCTGCAGTGCTAGAAGCAATACAAAAGAAGGTGGAGACTAAGAATACACCTGTACTGGGAATAACGGGTACTGGTGGAGCGGGAAAATCCAGTCTAGTAGATGAGTTGGTAAGACGATTTTTATTAGATTTTCCGGATAAGCATCTAGCTATAATATCAGTCGATCCATCAAAACGTAAGACAGGTGGAGCATTATTAGGTGATCGTATCCGTATGAATGCCATCAATAATGGTAGAGTATATATGAGATCATTGGCTACAAGAAGGTCTAACCTAGCATTATCGAAGCATGTACAAGGCGCTGTAGATATACTTAAGGCTGCTAACTATGATCTGATCATATTAGAGACAAGTGGTATCGGTCAGTCTGATACAGAGATCGTCGATCACTCAGATGTAAGTATGTATGTTATGACTCCAGAGTTTGGAGCAGCGACTCAACTAGAGAAGATCGACATGTTAGATTTCGCTGATCTGATTGCTATCAATAAATTTGATAAGCGTGGTGCTCTCGATGCATTACGTGATGTAAAGAAACAATACCAACGTAACCACGATCTATGGCATGAAGATCCATCGACAATGCCAGTATATGGTACGATCGCCAGCCAGTTTAACGATCCTGGGACCAACACACTATATAACAATATCATATCTGCAATAAACGAACGTACAGAGGCTGACCTTAAAGGTGAGATGGAGTTCGATACTGGAGATAGCGAAAAGATATATATCATTCCACCTGCAAGAGTCAGGTATCTTTCTGAAATTTCGGAAAGTAATCGTAACTACGATAATTGGGTACTCAAGCAATCTGTATACGCTTCACAAGCTCATGCTCTAAAGACCAGTATGACCCAATTTGAAGCTGATAGTGATCTCGGTAAAGCGCTCAATGAAAAATATGACCGAATCATGGAGGACATGGACGGTAGCTGCAAGCGAATGCTCGAAGGTTGGGATGATACGGTAGCGAGATACAAAGCCGACGAATACATATATAAAGTAAGAGACAAAGAAATCAGAGTACCAACACATACCACTTCACTCTCGCAATCAAAGATACCTAGAGTAGTACTACCTAAACACAGAGACTGGGGTGATATACTCAAGTGGAATCTACAAGAAGGTGTGCCAGGAGCATTTCCTTATGCTGCTGGAGTATTCCCATTTAAGCGTAAAGGTGAAGATCCGACTCGTATGTTTGCCGGAGAAGGTGGACCAGAGCGTACTAATAAGCGTTTCCACTATGTGTCTGAAGGCTTACCTGCTAAGAGACTTTCTACGGCATTTGATTCAGTAACACTTTACGGTGAAGATCCTGATCACAGACCAGACATCTATGGTAAGATTGGTAACTCTGGAGTAAGCATTTGTTGTTTGGATGATGCTAAGAAATTATACTCTGGTTTTGACCTTTGTAATCCTAAGACCTCTGTATCGATGACGATCAATGGGCCTGCCGCTACGATCTGTGCATTCTTCATGAATGCCGCCATAGATCAGCAATGTGAGATGTACATCACAGAGCATGGATTAGAGAAAAAAGTAGACGCAGCATTCAAATTAAAGTATGACGATAAGGGTCTTACTAGACCAAAATATAGAGGAGATCTTCCTAAAGGAAATGATGGCCTCGGACTGATGCTACTCGGACTGACAGGTGACGAAGTACTAGAGGCTGATATATACCAAGTACTCAAAGCCAAAGCGCTTTCATCTGTACGTGGAACAGTGCAAGCAGATATTCTCAAAGAAGATCAAGCGCAGAATACTTGTATCTTTTCTACCGAGTTTTCTCTTAAGTTAATGGGTGATGTACAGCAGTACTTTATCGATCATGCAGTACGTAATTTTTATTCAGTTTCTATCTCTGGATATCATATCGCTGAGGCTGGAGCCAATCCTATTACTCAGCTAGCATTTACTTTAGCCAATGGATTTACTTTCGTAGAATATTATCTTTCGAGAGGAATGGATATCAATCATTTTGCACCCAACTTATCATTCTTTTTCTCCAACGGAATCGATCCAGAATATGCAGTAATCGGACGTGTCGCTCGTAAGATTTGGGCCAAAGCAATGAGAGAAAAATATGGCGCTAATCCAAGATCACAAAAATTAAAATATCATATTCAGACTTCAGGAAGATCATTACACGCACAAGAGATTTCGTTTAACGATATCCGTACTACGCTGCAAGCACTCTATGCCATATATGACAACTGTAACTCGCTTCACACTAATGCATATGATGAAGCGATCACTACACCTACAGAAGATAGTGTAAGACGTGCGATGGCGATCCAAATGATTATCAATCACGAATTAGGATTATCTAAAAACGAAAATCCGCTTCAAGGATCATTCATCATCGAAGAACTTACCGACTTAGTAGAAGCGGCTGTACTTTCAGAATTTGATAGTATTACAGAGCGTGGTGGCGTACTCGGAGCGATGGAAACTATGTATCAGAGAAGCAAGATCCAAGAAGAATCTCTCTACTACGAAACACTCAAACATACAGGCGAATTTCCAATCATCGGAGTGAATACTTTCTTATCAAAAGATGGATCTCCAACAGTCATACCAGAGGAAGTTATCCGTGCCACTGAAAAAGAAAAGCAAGAACAAATAGATACCCTCGAAGCATTGCATCATGCCGGAACAAAAGAAATTCCTGCGCAGCTAAAAGCATTACAAGCGAAAGCTGTAAAGAATGAAAATCTCTTCGAGGAATTGATGGCTGCAGTAAAGGTTTGTTCTCTTGGACAGATCACACAAGCCCTCTACGAAGTAGGCGGACAGTATAGAAGAAATATGTAGAGCGCGTATTTTTCCGTAAGGAAAAAACGTGAGGACACAACGCGGCTTTCGAAGAAAACGCTTTGAAGAGGAGTCAGGCAGTGTTTTATTTAAAACACGTTGACTCCGAACATGAAGAATATCTCATTAAAAAAACACTCATCGTAGCGTAATTTAATTTGCCATAGCAAACACATGAACTACGAAGACGCGAAGCACAACGCGGCGATTACAAAAAAAGAGATTGAAGCAAAAACACTCCAAGTCCTTGTGCTCATCAATCACTTCGTGCTTACTGATCACTTTGTACTTAGGAGCATCAATCTATCTATCCTGCAAATAACTCATGTCAGCTTAAAAATAAACGCGTTTCTCTGATCAATAAGCTCGACTAAAAGAAGAAATTGATGAGCAGAAATACCTTGCACTAACTCATCACATCGTGCTCCCATTCTTCATACTCATCAATCACTTAGAAATGTAACGGTTATTATGCTCTGATCATTAGTGTCCCTAATTCACAAAATGACTTCACTTAAACTTTAAGCTTACCGATCACTTCTTGCTTAGGAGTCTCACCGTATCTACCCTACCATTAAACATCATATCGACTTGAAAAATAAACGCAACTTTCTAATCGGTAAACTCAACGAAAAGAAGAGATCTATGAGTAGAAATACTCTGCACAAAATCATCACCTCATGCTCCCATATCTTCGTGCCCAAAAATCACTGTGTGCTTACCGATCCTTTGAAATGTAACAATTACTGTAAATGGAAATTACAGTTTACAGCGACAGACCCTCACATTTCGAAAACAACATTTATTCTTTTATTAACGAATTACTCGGCAGCATTCACTTCGATACTGCAGTTCTACAAAGTATAGAATATACAAATACAATATTCTCACCAACACTTTTTATCATTTATAAGTCTTTAATAATGTATTATATAAATTAATCCATCGATTAAATTCAAAACAACATTTTACCCTCATATAATAACCAAAAAACCAATATCCATGAAAAATTTAATCCCAGTAATCGTTCTTACAATAGTCCCTTTTTTCTTTATCTCTGCTCAAGAAAATTACGATAAACAAGAAATTGGTGTTAGGCTAAATTCAAATAATGAATATGCTCTTTTTTATAAAAATCAAATTGACAAAAATAAATATTTTAGACTCCGTACAGTGAATGCTTTTATTAATATCTCAGATAATGGAAGTGGAAATAATGCCTATAATTTTGGATTTGGTTTAGCTCCAGGAGTAGAAACCAGAAAAGAACTCACTGAAGAATTTGATATGATATTAGGTTTTGAAACTTTGGCAAGTGTAAGTCATAGAAAAATTGATGATTCATCTCAAGGAAACTATAGGTTGGGTATTGGCTTTGTATTAGGGTTCAGCTACAAACTGACTGACAATATCAATGTCGGTATAGAAACTATACCTTCACTAATTTATAACGCTTCATATGGAGGATTACGGAATACATCCTTTACCAATGTCGGATTTAATTCTTCCAGTCTTAATTTTACGGGAATGTACAGTTTTTAATAGTACTAAAATTGTATGCTCTTTAGAATAGAAATATAGTTAATCTCTTACATCAAACGCATCTCTCAGTCCTGTTCCAATCAAATTGAAAGCGAGGACCAGAAGCATAATTGTAATGGCTGGAACAAGCGCTAAAAACGGCTTACCACTCAAAGCAAATCCATATTGTTCATTGAGCATATTTCCTATGGATGGTGCTGGTGGTCGTATACCAAAACCTAAGTAACTTAGTCCTGCTTCGATCAATATTGCAGTTGCAAAATTTGCAGCTGCAATTACAAGTATAGGTCCTACTATATTGGGTAAGATATGTCTTGCTAGAATCGGTAATTCCGAGATGCCAATACTCTTGGCGGCTTGTACATATTGCATGTTTTTTTGCTGAAGTACTTGACCTCTTACGATTCTCGCAACATCAACCCACATGGTAAGACCTACTGCCAAAAATATAATACCAACTCCCCTACCCAAAGCCAATACAATCGCAAATACTAACAGTAACGTAGGAATGGACCAAGAGACATTAATCATAAATGAAATAACTTGATCTAACCATCCACCAAAGTATCCACTGATACTCCCTAAGAATATTCCAATAATCACGGATATCGTTACTGCGAGTAAGCCTACGGTGAGAGATACCCTTATACCGAGTATCAACCTACTCAATATGTCTCTGCCATACCTATCTGTACCTAGCCAATACTTCCTATTGATCACATGTTTGGACTTGAGTTCAGTAAGAGTCATTTTCTCTATTCCTAGATCTTCAAATGGCAATATTCTGATCTGCCCATAGTGATTAGTCACTTGTAGCTCGCTTCCTATTAATTCCAAATTTTGAAACGGTATATGCTCATCATTAGATTCGTACCCAGTAAATACACTAGATAGCCATGATTTATCAAAATCTTTTGCAGCGTTTTGGTACTTAAAGCAGTCTGTATTAAAGAGAGGTGGCTGAAGTGCGATCTCAGGCAACTGCCTATTGGCATTAGGAGTATTTTCTGGTATAATGACATATGCAAACAAGGCTAAGAATATCGAAACTAGTATGATACCAAGCCCAAGCATAGCAGAACCTCTTTTTCGGAGTTTTTGCCATACAATCGAGGATAATGATTCTTGGTTTGCCATCGATGACAAAAGTAATGAATATTGTATTCTGGTAATGACTGTTGACCAATACTAGTCTAAAGAATATGTCAATTGGAAACAACAACTTATGATATTACAATGATTTTATACTCAAATCGCTACAGAAGCCCTATATTGTATAGGTATATCATATATACGCGGATATTTACTTAATTAGAAGATCAAAATATATAATAAAACGACCATAATAGTCGCAAGTACACCCTCGCAATGAATATTAAATTAGAATTTGCTTGACGTATTGGGCGTAAAACTGATGGTTAAATACAAATAAAAGCTCTATCCTATGAGAAAAATTTTATTCCTATGCTGCATTTGCCTATTGAGCATTGGCAGTACTTTCGGACAAGACGAGCACTTTACGCGCTATGATTTTGCTCCCACATTCTTTAATCCAGCCAATACTGGAAATTTCTACGGGTCATTCCGCGCCGGGATTCTCTACAGAGAGCAGTCTAGAGTTTGGTTTAAAGCCGAAGACATCAATCCAAATACATCTACTCAAGGTACAAGCAGTAATTATACTACTCCTACCTTATTTATAGATGCCAACTTTGGCTTAGGATTTAGTGCTGGAGACTGGACATCATTTGGTGTAACCATAGTAAGTGATAAGGCTGGAGATGGAGATCTTAGTAATTCTTCATACATGCTGAATGCTGCCTATCACTGGTCATTTGACAAAAAGCGTAAAAACATATTGACATTTGGAGCTCAATATGGAAGAAATACCCTAACGTTAGACCCTTCTAACTTTCAGACCGAATCTTGGTTTCAGACTGGCGGCACTTATCTAGACCCTATCCAATTGATAAATCCAATGACTGGAATGCCAAGAGAAATTAGTTACAGCTTTAGTGATGTCAATGCTGGGGTTACACTGAAAAGCAAAGTTGGCAAGACTAATACTCTAGAGTTAGGTTTAGCACTTGGCCATTTGATTCCTTCAGAGTTTTCTTTTCAGAATGACTCGAGTATAATGGTACAAAACGACATAGATATGAGGTTCAATGCTCATGCTCAATATACATTCCTTGCGGGTGACGGTATTGCATTGGCACCTGTGATATACATCTCTGCTATGGGTGGAGCAACCAATATACAAGCACAACTTAATAGTGCATTTCGACTCAATGAAAATACAGCACTTACTGCAGGTCTTGGTTATAGGCTAGGCGATGCTGCACAACTATTACTTGGCATGAACTATGGCACATGGAAAGTCGGTATCGGATATGATCACACTTTATCTGGAGCTGCAGACGCAAATAGCGGTCTTGGAGCTTTTGAGTTGGGGATCAGTAAGATTATATTTTGGAATAAGAAACCCAAAATAGACCCTGTCTTACTTTGTCCTCGATTATAATACCCCAATTAAATTTAAAGCAAGAAGAATAATATCAATATGAAAAAATATATCCTTTTACTAATCGCAACAGTCATGTGTACTCTGAGCCTAAGCGCTCAAGACCTACATACTCTCGACAAAGAGTTACCATGTATCAACAAGACTTTTTCAGTCTATTTCCATGTCACATTAGATAGCCTGCGTACCACTAGTTGGGACGTAGCGGCAATGGAAGGACAGATAGCTGTTACCAATCAATATTTCGCACCGATCTGTGCTCAATTTGAACTATGCCAAATAGATACAATCGAAAACTGGTCATGGGATTCACTCAGTAGAGATTACAGAGTTGACGAAATCAATAGATTATTCTACGAAGAAAATAGAATTAACATCTATCTCGTAGATCGTTTTGATGATCCTACTTTATGTGGGTTTGCCAATTCGGCTATTGACAATGAAGCGGATGCTAAAATATACCTAAGTGGTGGATGTCTACCACATGAGATGGGTCACATGTTTGGCTTGCTGCATACCTTTGAAGGGAATGGAGTAGAAAATGTCAATGGATCCAATTGTGAGACAGTAGGAGATTTGATTTGTGATACTCCTTCAGATCCATATGTTCAAGGATCTGACATACAGTGGTTAGGTGAAAATTGCGAATTCATATTTACTGGAACGGATATCAACGGAGAATTTTATCAACCGGATGTCGGTAATATAATGTCTTACTACGGTTGCGACTGTGGATTTACAAGAGGTCAGTATTTAAAGATGGCTAATAAATGGTTAGATGGTACTCGAAAGATGTGGTAAATACTTTCGCTTTTCTATCAAAACATCGACAACGTTTTTTGAAGGAAACAATCGGAACCACAATTAAACGATAACTCGAATAAAGACAAATAATATGAATACGATATATAAAATACTTTTCTCAATCAGCATCCTCACACTAGCCTCTCATTTTGCTAGTGCGCAGACTGCTAGTGTTACCGAAGGCTGTGTCCCTCTCGAAGTAAACTTCTCGCCTCCAGCAGGACAGACTGGATTCTTTTGGGATTTTAAGGACGGTACAGCAGGCTCAAATGATGCTTCACCTTCACATATTTTCTCTTCGCCAGGAGTCTACGAAGTATCACTAAATGCTGGTACAGGTGGTAGTGAAGTAGGTACAGTTACAATAACAGTACTTCCAGACATTGATATACAAATAGATGTTACACTTATAGACCCTTGTAATCCACGTAGATTTCAATTTACTAACAATAGTATTGTGCCTGCAGGAATAACAGTTACTGGATACCAATGGACTTTTGGAGATGGAGCGACATCTGGTCAAGAGAATCCAATCCACTTTTATGCTCAACCAGGACTAAAATCTATAAAACTAGAAATACTTACAGACATCGCTGGTTGTAATAATTCTGTATTGTTTGAAAATTTAGTAGATGTTTCGGCTGAACCAGTACTAAATGCATTTTTCACAGCAAATCCAAGCGCAACTTGTGATGTGCCTGCTACAGTATTCTTTGCTAGTGGTCAAGCACTCAATGGCGTTGAATATAGCTGGGACTTTGGAGACAGTGGTTCATCTACTGATCCTACAAGTACTATTCACCAATATACAGAAGAAGGAGTTTATGAAGCAACTTTAAGCCTTACTAAAGGAGATTGTGTATCTACTTTTACTAGGACTGTAAGTATCGGAGCTCCATTAGCAGATTTTGGATTTAATGATACCCTTTGTATCGGTACGTCTACCATTTTACTTAACAATACCGCAGCCAATACCTTTCAATGGACTTTTCCTGAATCTGTTATGTTACTCACAGGAGATGACGTCAAAGAACCTGTTGTAGTTTTCAATGAAGCAGGGCTTGTAACTATTACTATGGTAGGGCAATTAGGTGGAGATGCAAATTGTATTGTAGATACTACATTCCAAGTATTCATTCAAGATCCAATGGTAGAAGTAATTATCGACCCAGAAAATACTTGTATCAATCCGACTGTAGTCAATATTACCACAACAGAACCATTCGCTAGTTATGTTTGGTTTGGAGAAGTAGGAGGCATGACACATACCGAAACATATGAAACTCCTCCTAGAGATTCATTTTATGTCAATATAGAAGATTCGGTATTAATAGAATTAGTAGTTACAACTTTCCAGGGTTGTGTTGCTGAACTAGATGATTACTATTCACAACAATTACCCGAGGCACACTTTATACCTAGTGTTCATCATGGATGTGCACCACTAGGAGTAACATTCCAAGATACGAGTACATCATTCGAACCGATCCTTACTTATACTTATGATTATGGAAATGGTGATACTCAGACATTTACCAATGGTGATGATCATAATTATACATTCACTAATCCAGGAGAATACTTGGTTACATTAGTCATTGAAAATGAAGCTGGATGTATAGATACATCATGGGCTACATTAATAGAAGTAGGTGAACAACTTACCATAGAATACGAGTTAGATCAATCAGAAGTTTGTATTGGAGATACTATTGTACTCAATGCTGTTAATATCGATCCTAGGATCGATGCCTTTAGTCTTAGTACTGATGATGGCAGATCACACCACTGTGAAGGAGGAAGTACATTATTACACTCATTCTTAAATAATACTGGAACATTCGATGTAGAATATACTGTCGACTATAATGGTTGTCGAACTGTGATCAATGACGAAGATGTCATTACAGTCAGTGGACCATTAGCGGACCTTTGGTATATGGTCAATTGTGATGCTCCACTTGCTGTGATGCTTTCGGATAGTAGTCAAATGGCTACCAGCATATTATGGACTATAGAGGATCCCTCTGGAGTAGATGTAACCTATACTGATTCTGATTTCACTCACACTTTCCCAGAGTCTGGCGACTACAAGGTATACCTTGAAGCATTCAATATAAACACAGGATGTCCTAGTGATATCGACTCAGTAGTAATACATGCGAGAGATCTTGTTCCTGTATTTGATCTTCCTGACAATCTTTGTGACAATGCACTTTATGATCTTGATGCGTCAATGTGTACCGATGTAGATGATGATTGTACCAAAGGATATACTTGGTCATTCCAAAAAAATGGGAGACCTCGTCGTGTAGGTGATGCTGTGATTCAACACAACTTTCCAAATACGGGAATAGATGTAGTGACACTTACCATTGAAGATATTAATGGATGTACACAATCTACATCAGATACTGTAGATGTATTTACTATTCAACCTACTTTCGAATTTGATAAAGAACCTATTTGCTTTCCAAGTGAAGTTACATTTACAGATTTAACTACTAGTGATACTACGATAGTAGGCTGGAGTTATTTGGAAGGAGCTAACGGACTTGGAAGTATCAATGAGTTTTCGCAAGCTCAAAATCCAACTCAAACCTTTAATTTTTTCAGTCTTAATTTAGAAGAGCTACCCATATTTTTAGCCGTTGAAGATGCTCTGGGTTGTAAAGATACTATTCAAAGAAATATAGATGTTTATCGTCCTTTGACAGAAATATCAGCGAGCCCAGCACCAATTTGTATTGGAGGAGAAGTTGATTTTATAGCTACTGATATTACTGATCAGGGATCTACTCTTGACTATGTTTGGGATTTTGGTAATAATCAATTTAGTTCAGACTCTACAGCAACAATACAGTACAATATATCAGGAACATATAATGTAACGCTCAATCTTACTGAAGAATCTACAGGTTGCCAAAATGAGCAAAGTGTTCAAATACTTGTAACAGATCCACCAGTAGCTGCTTTTAGCGCATCCAGCGAAGGTGTTGCATTGGGTCCAGATGACGTAATCTGTTTCCCAGGAACCATAGATTTTATGGATGAATCTAATGCTAACGACAATCCTTTGAGTTATGTTTGGGCAGCAGGAGCAGGAGGTGCTTCATTAGAGAGCAACCCTACATTAACTTTCCCTAGAGGGACACATGAAGTAACACTTTTTGTTAATTCTGATTATGGTTGTTCAGATTCTACTTCAGCATCATTTACTGTAGTGGGTGCCGAAGGAAAATTTGAAGTATTAAATGAACTTATTTGTAGAGGTGATAGCATCACGTTTGCTTTGATAGATACTATGGGAGTTGAGTCTTGGTCGTGGGATTTTGGATTGGGAGAAGTATTTGACAATGTCGATCCAATTACGCAGGTTTTTGGTGATAATGTTCAAGGGAATGAAACTGTCGTAACTCTATCTTTAAAATCTGAAGGAGATGCTTGTGAGGTTGTTGAAACTTTGGAATTGGATTTTACAGACTTTTCCATTGAGACAATAATAGATACTATAAGAGTCTCACGCGGAATATCTGCAACATTACTTGATACCACAATATTAAATAACATTGCTAACACAGATAGCATTATTATTATTCAAGAACCTTTTCCACTCATATCAAATGTGAGCCCATTTATAGCCAACTCCAATACTAACGAATGTTTTACGTATATTTTTTCATATACCAATCTTGAAGAATGCCTATTCAGAAGATATGAAATTTCGGTAATACCTTTAGAATACGAAGTTCCTAATTTATTTTCCCCTAATGGAGATAAAGTAAATGATTTCTTTAGAATGGTAGACCTTGCTGGCCCAAAAGGTCCTGCTATTATTGGTTATGAAGAATTTAGAGTATATAATCGATGGGGAGCTGAAGTTTATAATAACACCAATGGACTACAAGGTTGGGATGGAAATATAGATGATGAACCCGCACCAGCTGAAGTTTATGGTTATTATATAATTCCTATATTATCTGGAGCTATTGACGATTCGGAACCAATTGTAATAAAAGGAGATGTTACTCTTATGAGATAATAATTTCTAACTAATAAATATTATTTGATGACTCTCGAGCTTCGGTTTGAGAGTCATTTTTGTTTTGAAAATTAAGACCTGATTTGTTTACAAAGAAATAATACAGATTATGCAACTTAATGCCGCATATAATTTGCCCCATTTAACTTATTTATGCGGCATTAAATAACATAAACTGTATAAGTCTCACGCATAAAGATTTAATTATTTAATGTCGCAGATAAAAATATCGAGGCAAGTGATCTATATCAATGCAAAAGCGCAGGCATATCCCTTACGCTACGACTAGGCTTTTTAACCATGGTGTAGATTTCCTGTATCGGATTTTAGACAGCATTAAGTTGTTAATTCTGTATTAATACACATTAACACCAATCTATATATTATATACATATTAACATCGTATTTTTGCGGCTATGAATAGAGAGCTTAAGATGTACAATAGCCTTAGCGGCGAAAAAGAAGTATTCAAACCAATTACAGAAGGATATATAGGGATGTATGTATGTGGACCGACGGTCTACAATGATGTACATATGGGTAATTGTATGACTTTTGTACGATTCGATATGATATACAGATATCTCGTTCACCTTGGTTATAAGGTGAGATATGTTCGTAACATCACAGATGTAGGGCACTTACTTGACGATGGCGAAGATCGTATCCTCAAAGGAGCTAGAGCAGAGAAGCTAGAGCCAATGGAAGTGGTACAGAAGTATTCTAATGGGTTTCATCATATGATGGATGTATTCAACACTAAGAAGCCTAGTATAGAACCACGTGCTACTGCACACATCATAGAGCAGATCGAAATGGTAGAGCAGATCCTCAAGAATGGATACGCCTATGAAGCCAACGGATCCGTCTACTTCGATACATTGAAATTAGCCGAAGATACTGGAGAGTATGGCAAGCTATCTGGCCGTAAGATCGAAGATCTGAAAGCTGAGTCTAGGGACAATCTCAAAAATCAAGAGGACAAACGTCATCCATCGGATTTTGCGATCTGGATGAAAGCAGCTCCTGAGCATATTATGAAGTGGAACTCTCCATGGTCTGAAGGGTTTCCTGGATGGCACCTTGAGTGTTCTGCTATGAGTACCAAGTATCTTGGTGAAAGATTTGATATCCATGGTGGAGGTAACGATCTTAAGTTTCCTCATCACGAAAACGAAATCGCTCAGAATATGGGATCATGCGGATGTGCTCCAGTTAACTACTGGTTACATACCAATATGCTTCTCATGAATGGCAAAAAAATGTCTAAAAGTGATGGGAATAGTATCATGCCACCAGAACTGTTTAATGGAGAGAGCGAGCATATCAGTAAAGGATATAGTCCTATGGTAGTTAGATTTTTCTTTTTACAATCTCATTATAGATCTACATCGGATCTTACTGATGGCGTACTACAGGCGGCAGAGAAAGGTTACAAGAGATTTATGGAAGGTCTCAAGACACTCAGTAATATAAAAGGTACTGCCAACAATAATGATGGGGCAATCAACAATGAATTATTAGACCTCGTCGAAGATGTGTACACACATATGGATGACGACTTTAACACTCCTAGAGCAATCGCAAGTATATTTGAGGTCGTTACTAAGATCAATAGTTTGAAATCAGGTACACTTTCTTTAGCAGAGGTTTCTCAAGAGACACTGGATACTGTAAGAGAAAAACTAGTAGGAATAATCTTTGATGTGTTTGGTCTGATGGACGATACAGCTGGAGGTGCTGGAGGAGAAGTCCTTGACGGATTGATGCAGTTAGTTATTGAACTTAGGTCTGAAGCAAGAGAAAGCAAAAACTGGGGCATCTCAGATAAAATCCGTGATAGTCTCAAAGAGCTAGAGATACAAATCAAAGATGGAAAAGATGGAACGACTTGGTCAATTTAATAGCCATTAGAATCGTTACTAAGTAAATAAATAATAAAGACCAAAGGTATCTACTTATAATAGATCTCGTCTTGACACCAAAACATTGAACAATAGGATGAAGCATATATCTATACTCATACTTTCGCTAGGATTACTCTTAGGATATTCGTCATGTAAAACTGATACGGCTACACAACCAACACCAAAGCCGGCCATAAAAAAACCAAGAGTAAAAGTGCCAAAATTTGATGGGGACAAGGCGTATGAATTAGTAGAGAAGCAATTATCATTTGGTCATCGTATCCCTGGAACTCCTGAACATAAAGCAACGAAAGATTGGTTTGTAGAACAACTTAAAGCAACTGGTGCCGAGGTACAAGTACAAGAATTTAAAGCTTCCTTTTTAGGTTTAAAAGATAAAGAGTCTTATAATATTATTGCTACGTTTAATCCTGACGATACTAATCGTATTATGCTCGCTGCACACTGGGATAGTAGACTAATCGCTGAGAAGGATGAAGATAAATCTATGCAAGACAAACCAATCATGGGTGCTGATGATGGCGCTACAGGAACGGCAATCTTACTACAGATCGCAAATATGATTAAAGAAAATCCAATTGATCTAGGAATAGATATCGTACTTTTTGATGCAGAAGATCAGGGAAACTCTGGTGACAACTTTACTTGGTGCTTGGGTTCGCAATATTGGGGAGACAATCCTCATGTGCCCAACTATAAAGCAAAATTTGGAATACTACTAGATATGGTTGGCGCTAAAGACGCTCAATTTGGATATGAAAATTTTACTTTAGTAAATGCTGAAAATGAATTGAAGAAAATCTGGAAACTTGCACAAGCAATGGGATATAGTGATTACTTCCAAGATTATGAAGCCATAAGTGTAATGGACGATCATTTTCACGTAATGAAAAAAAGAGGTTTCCCAATGGTAGATATTATCAACATGCCACGAGATCAAACATCTGGAGAAACATCGTTTGGACATTATCACCATACGCATGAAGACAATATAGATATCGTTTCTAAACGTACTTTAAAAGTTGTTGGTCAAGTAGTGTCTGCTGTAATTTATAAAGAGTCTGACGGATCGTTTTAACAAGATAGGATTGATGATCTCTTCTTGGTCGAGGGATTAATTGACTTTGGCTCAAGCCAAAGTAACGATAGGCTTCTATTCCTGAAATTTACTACAATACCTAATGTCCTTGTCTACTTTAGTAGCAAGCGCAAAAAATCAGTGACATAGCAACACATTCCATAAATTCTAGATTTCTACCTGTCTTCATATTATGATAACTGGAAACAATTACCGCCAAAAATTCAACCATATTAATCCAATTGGTGCCACTTTTTTTGTCACTTTCAGACTTCATGGTAGCCTTCCAAAATCATCAATAGATCGGATAAAAATAAAGTGTGAAGGTGAAATATCAAGTGCTAAATCAATAGTTTCTGCCAAGGAAAGGAATGCCACCATATTTCAACTTAGAAAAAAATATCTAGTCGAGTTCGACGATATAATAGATAGTATTAAATCGGGTCCTCATTACTTAACTGAATCCAATATTGCAAAAATTATCAAAGAGCAGTTACATAAACATGACGGCTCGTTATACAATCTTATTTGCTACAGTATTATGAGCAATCATGTCCATATGTTAATTGATACCGACATTAATCTACCTGACATTGAAGTCGGAGAAAATTTGCTAATCAATTACACTCCATTATATGATATAATGAAAAGAATCAAAGGGTCTTCAGCCAGATATATTAATATAGCCTTGAAAAGATCAGGCAAACTCTGGTCCAAGGAAAGCTATGATATGTACATCAGAAATGAGAAAATGCTGAATAATGTAATTGCTTATATACTCAACAACCCTGTGAAAGCTGGAATAGTATCTAGCTGGGAAAAGTATAATGGAAATTATTACATAGGAGATTGATGAACTTTCCTTGGTCGAGGAATTGGTTGACTTCGACTGAAGACAAAGTGACATTAGGGTTCTATTGTTACAAATCTACTAAATCTATTTATTGATACAATGACTAATGTCCTTGTCTACTTCAGTAGCAAGCGAAATACTCGTTACAAGTAACATCGATCTCCTTTAATTGATCTCTCCTCCGTCGAGTACACTTATTAACTTCGGCTCAAGCCAAAGTGACATTAGGACTCATACTTCCAAATCTGCTGTACTGTTTTTATTGCTGCGATACCTAATGTCCTTGTCTACTTCAGTAGCAAGCGAAATTTCTCGTTACGAAGTAACATAATTTAATTCCCCTATCGAACCTCATGTGTTTTCTTCGAAAGCCACATTCTTTCTCAGACGACGTATTTGCAAAAGCAAACATTTACCCTCCAATCTTCTCCATGAAATTAGTGATAGCTGTAGATCTCAAAATCATGTAACAGACTAATACGAGAACAATAATGATATAGAAGAGTCTCAAATTTGCCTTCTTAGTCTGGTTCTTTTTATATCCTACATCACCTCGGTAAGTAGCTCGTAATCCAGACTTAATTCTATCCTTCGCTATATCGATATCATCAGGATTATCAAGAGCTTTGAGACGTTTTTCTCTTTCCTCTTTTTGCTCATCATAAAACCTTGGTATAAATCCAAATGGCTTCGGCTTACGACTATTTCCTAAAAATCCCATATGATTAAATGTCTAATTTAATATGAAGATAGATATTTCTAATACTATTAGTATTACTTAATTTGATGCATCTGTTCTTTTAGATATTGTTTTCGCTCTCTTGCATAATTTTTATAGGTCTTAGTATCATCCCTACTTGCGATATACTTCCCATAATACTTGATCGCAATATTCTTATCCTTATAATAGATATCTGATGCTCTAGCTAGGTAATATAACATTTTAGGGTCTCCACCATACCGATACGCTTCTTTATATGCTTCTATTGCCTTCGGTAAATCCTTTTCTTGATCATGTAGCTTTGCCAAGTTTCTAAAATACTTTCCTAACGATGGTGATACAGAATAATCCGTAGCCTTTTCAAAATGAAAAATTGCAGATGTATTATCTTCTAATTGCTCATGAGCTTTGCCAAGATAATAATGTACTTTCTCATCTTCTGGAGTAGATTCTAATGCTCTTGATAGATGAAAAATGGCCTTTTCTGAAGAATCAATTTGGACCAATGCATAACCGTATAATTTGTGATAGTAAGCATTAAAATCATAGTTCCCTAAAACCGATTTCAAAATATCTGCCGTCTCTTGATATTCTTTTGTTTTGTACTTTAATTTGGCCCTAAGTAGATTAAGTCCTATGTGTGTTGAATCTATTTTTAATCCTTCTATTATGATACTATCCGCCAATCCGCCTTGACCATTTGCCATTGCTATCTCTGCTAACCCTTTGACACATTTCATATCTCTAGAGTTGTTTTTATAAGCAATAGAGTAATACTTCCATGCGTCCATATTACTGTCTGCTGTTCTATAGAGTCTTCCCAGTTTCCTAGCATAGCTTGCTATATGAGGATTTGATTCTTGAAGTCGCGTATAATATTTTATAGCCTTAGGTGGATTCTCTTCTTCTTCATAAATCGATGCCAGATTGATCCATGCCTTACTAAGCAAAGTATCTTTAGATTCTAGCTTGAGCAGTTTCTTTTTGGCATTAATATTATCTCCATTTCGATAAGCAGAAAGACCTGATAGATATAAACAATTAACATCGTTAGTATCTGCTTCATAGCATTCTGTGTAGATTTTATATGCCAAAGAATAATCTTGAGATTGCATAGCTTGATCTGCAATAGATAGATCTTGGCCATAGCATATCATAGTGCAAAAGACCATGCAAATGGTGACAATTGTGTATTTCATTTATCAGCGCTTTATTATAATAAAGATAAGACCACTTAATGACGCATTAAATAGTCTTATCTGTATAAGATGCTATTTTTACAAAAGTTGATGTGTTGACCAACCTTTTCAAAAGTAATACCGTCTTTCGGAATAACTAAATTAGCCAATATGAAAAATATAATACTTCTTGCTCTCCTAGGAATTATGATTGCATCCTGTAACAAAACAGAAGAAACGCCAGATGTAATCTGTGATAGTGAACTAAACTGCCTTGACGAAAACTGTCAATTTACAATTAGTAATATTGTGGGTCATACGAAGTTTCTCACTTGTTACGAAAGTTGGGCGATCGTTGTCGAAAGTGATGTTGAAGTCAATAGTTGGTACGTTCCAGATGAATGGGATGCATCATACCAAGAAGAAGATATCAAAGTTACTTTCTGTGGATTTGTAAGAGATAATACTCTACCCCTTATCTTCCCTGATCCAATGCCTGGTAGATTTTATCAAATTGAATTAGCAGGAATCGAAAGGAATGTAGAATAATAGAACTAACTCTATCGTATAAACAAAAAAGCCACCCGCTAATACGAGTGGCTTTTTCTATATAATTTGTATTGTAATCTTTTAGACTACTTGAAAGCATTCAATCCAGTAACATCCATTCCTGTAATCAATAGGTGGATATCGTGGGTACCTTCATAAGTAAGTACGGTCTCTAAGTTTGCCATGTGCCTCATGATAGGATACTCATTAGTAATTCCCATACCTCCGTGCATCTGACGTGCCTCTCTAGCGATGTTTAATGCTATCTCACAGCTATTACGCTTAGCCATAGAGATCTGCGCTGGTGTAGCTTTACCATCGTTAGCCAAAGTTCCTAGTCTCCATACCATCAGTTGAGCTTTAGTGATCTCAGTGATCATTTCTGCCAACTTCTTTTGAGTCAATTGAAATCCTGCAAGAGGCTTACCAAACTGTTCTCTTTGCATTGTATATCTTAATGCGGAATCATAACAATCTAATGCTGCTCCGATGGCTCCCCAAGCGATTCCATATCTAGCCTTCGATAAGCAAGATAAAGGCCCTTTGAGTCCTCTGATATCTGGAAATACTTGTTCTTTTGGTACTCTTACATCTTCGAATACTAGCTCACCTGTGATACTTGCTCTTAGTGATAGTTTACCATGTATCTCAGGAGTTGTAAATCCTGGTGTACCCGTCTCTACTATCATTCCTCTGATTTTCCCTTCTTCGTCTTTCGCCCATACTACAGCAAGATCCGCTATTGGAGAATTGGTGATCCACATCTTTGCTCCATTGAGGATATATGCATCTCCATCGTCTACGATATTAGTCGTCATTCCTGATGGATTAGATCCGTGATCAGGTTCAGTCAAACCAAAACATCCGATAAACTCACCGCTACCTAACTTAGGTAAGTACTTCATCTTCTGCTCCTCAGTGGCATACCTGTATATCGGATACATCACTAGTGAACCTTGCACTGACGCCATAGATCTAAGACCTGAGTCACATCGCTCTAGCTCTTGCATGATGATACCATAAGCGATCTCATCCATTCCTCCTCCCCCGTATTTCTCAGGTAAACTAGGGCCAAATGCACCTATATCTGCTAATTCTTTAAATAAGTGAGTTGGACAAACTGCCTTTTCGTAGCAGTCTTCGATAATTGGACTTACTGATTTTTTTACCCAGTCTCTCACAGCATCTCTTGCGAGCTTGTGGTCTTCAGAAAGTAGATCATCTACGCCGTAGTAATCATGTCCAGCGTAAAGATCGGTCTTTGTTGACCTTACTATGCCCTCCATATTCTTTGTTTTTGTTGATCGTTATATTGATTAATTTACTTTGCAACCTTTATGAAGTAAGTGAGTACCTCACAAGATTGTTGCACACACAAATGTAAGGGAATCGAAATAACAAAGTGTGCCTTTATAAGGGAATATGACAATGAATTGATCTTAGGTCATATTCAATATCTTAAACCCAATAATGTCTCCCTTGCATCCCTTACTTATATCTATGTATAATGGATATAGTCCAATATTGTTCTTTCTATAGCTTTAGTTTAATCCTAACTTGCGAATAGTACCCTAATTAAGAACTCTCGCCCCAGTATCTTGTTACTTTTACATCACAATTATCGATATATGCAAAAGCGAATAGACTCATTATTAGATAAAGCATTAGCACTAGAATGGCTAACTGCGGAGGATGGCGTTTTCTTATTTGAAAATGCTAGCACTGCGGAGCTCATGCAAGTGGCAGATTCCCTCAGATTCCAGAAAGTGCCAGAAAAAACGGTTACCTGGATCATCGACAGAAACAGTAATACAACCAACGTCTGTATCGCCAATTGTAAATTCTGCAACTTCTTTCGTCGTCCAGGACATGAAGAAAGCTACATTACAGATATCGAATCTTATAAACAAAAGATAGAAGAGACATTTGCTTACGGTGGAGAACAGTTACTTCTTCAAGGAGGACACCACCCAGATCTAGGATTACAGTATTACTGCGATCTATTCAGCGAACTCAAAAGCTTATATCCTAACTTAAAACTACATGCTCTTGGACCACCAGAAATCGCTCACGTAGCTAAACTGGAAGGTAAATCACATACTGAAGTACTCAAAGCGCTCAAAGAATCAGGGCTAGACTCACTACCAGGAGCCGGAGCAGAAATTCTTGACGATCGTGTGCGTAGACTTATCTCTAAAGGTAAGTGTGGCGGTGAAGAATGGCTAGATGTCATGAGAGCAGCTCACCAGTTAGATATTACGACATCTGCGACTATGATGTTTGGACATATAGAGACTAATCTAGAGCGTATGGAACATTTAGCTGCCATCCGTCAAGTGCAATCTGAAAAGCCAGAGCATGCCAAAGGATTCCTGGCTTTTATTCCTTGGCCATTTATGGATGAAGACACCATTCTCAAAAAGATAAAAAGAGCAAGAAACAATTGTACTGGTGATGAATATGTACGTATGATTGCCATGAGCCGTATCATGCTACCTAACGTGATTAACATTCAAGCTTCTTGGCTTACTGTCGGTAAGAAAGTTGCTCAAGTATGTCTGCATTCAGGAGCTAATGATTTTGGCTCAATTATGATTGAAGAAAATGTAGTATCAGCGGCTGGAGCGGCATTTAGATTTACAGCGGATGGGATACAGCAAGCAATCAAAGATGCAGGATTTAGACCTCAACTTCGTAATCAACAATATGGATATCGCAACCTTCCTGAAAATGTGAAGCAACAAGTATTGGATACCGAGACGATGATTGTGGATTAGACTAGCGTGGCTTGCGCAGCAAACACGCGCAGTCGGAGTGGGAATGTGGCTTTTTCGTAGAAAAAACACATGGACTCCGAAACACGTGGACTCCGATAGATTCGATGAAAGGATTAATCGCAAGCTCATCAGCATAACTTTCGTTGAAGGGCTCCTGCCCTCTCAACGAAAATGATGTTGTGTAATAGGAACACGGATTGAGCAGATTAACATGGATTTTCAGAGATATTTGCTTTTATGGATTTTACCAATTCTGCTGAAGAATGTCGCTTATTATTTTGGTATAATGCCGTTACGTTTTGAGCTGATTTACCAAAATTAATGACATCTTAAAACGTAAACGGTATTAGTTAGGGATTTCATCGATATTTACCCTAAATAATTAGAATATGAAGCACAGTGAAATCACCGAAAAAATTATCAGAGCGTATTACAAAGTTTACAATACAATTGGACATGGATTTTTAGAAAAAGTCTATGAAAATTCAATGATTATAGAACTTAAAAAGCATGGATTAACTGCCACAAAACAAAAGCCTATCAAAGTCTATTACGATAATAAATTAGTGGGTGAATATTTTGCAGACTTGATAATAGACGATAAGGTAATCATCGAATTGAAAGCAAAAGGTAAATTAGTAGAACAACATGAAGCTCAATTGGTCAACTATCTGAAAGCGACTAATATCGAAGTAGGCCTTCTATTGAATTTCGGAACAAGACCTGAGTTTAAAAGAAAGATATATTCTGCCGATTGGTAAAAATATAATAAAACAAAAATTAAAAATGATTCACACGAATTACTTCGAAGATATACAGGCCAATTGAAAATCTGATAAATCAATTAATACTTTAGTATTATCCGTGCAAATCAGTGTCAATCCGCTCAATCTGTGTTCCATTAAAAATCCTTAAATCCATGAGAAATAGTTGAATTCCGTTGAGTCTTTTAATACTTTAGTACTATAGGTTTAAACCTTTGTTAATCCAACTAAACCGCGTTGCAGTAAAAACCACTTGATTCCAATGATCGATACCAACACTTACTATAATCAAATACAAACAGCCGCCGCATTCATCAAAAATATTTATGACGGAGATATTAAAGTAGCCATGACATTGGGTACAGGTTTATCTGGTATCAAAGACGATATAAACGTTCTACATACTATTCCATACGGTGATATCCCCCATTTTCCTCAGAGCACTGTAGAAGGTCATGAAGGCCATCTTCTTATAGGGATTTGGCATGGAGTGCATGTCTTGGTCATGAGTGGTAGATTTCATTGTTACGAGGGATATTCGGCAAAAGAAGTGACGTTCCCAGTCAGGGTTGTGCAAGCTTTAGGTATCGATAATTTATGGATATCTAATGTAGCCGGCGGACTCAAAGCCGAGTACCATGCTGGTGCATTGATACTTATCAAAGATCACATCAATCTTATGCCAGATCATCCACTAACTGGTGCTAATGATGATCGCTTAGGACTAAGATTCCCTGATATGAAAGAGGCTTACACTCAGTCTTGGAGAAGTAAATTTAAAGATGCGGCTAACTCAATTAATATCCCATATCATGAAGGCGTATATGTAAGTCTTCAAGGGCCAAGCCTAGAGACTCCAGCAGAATACAATATGCTTCATATTATGGGAGCAGATGTAGTAGGCATGTCCACTGTACCAGAAGTAATCGTAGCCAAACACGCTGAGATCAACACTATGGTTTGTTCTATAGTATCTAATGTATGCTATCCACCAGAGCAAATAACAGAGACGACTTTAGAAGAAGTAATTGCCGTAGCTCATGAGTCTGGAGGTCAATTAAAAAAGGTTTGGGAGGTGCTTATTAAAAGATTATAAATTCAAGTATAATATTATTTGAGATGGCACTTATTATTGATCGGTAAGCACGACTGAAAAGGAGAGATTGATGAGCAAAAATGTAGAGGAAAAAACGAAAAATTAATACACTCATAATACTCATCAATCGCTACGCGCTTACCGATCATTACTTAATTTTTCTTAAACTTAGCCAAAGATTAATACCTTCATCGTATAAATTTCTGAAGTTAATATCACTAAGAGGAGGAGATACCGAAAGTTGAATTTCTTCTTGAAGTATATACAGTTTTATTTCAAAAAAACTATCTATAGTTATGAGGAAAATAAGAATGGGAATGATAGGTGGAGGACGTGGTGCATTTATCGGTGGTGTGCATCGTATGGCTGCAGCATTAGATGGTCAGATCGAGTTAGTATGTGGCGCATTCAGCAGTAAACCAGAAGTATCTAAAGCTTCCGGTGAAGATTTTTTCCTGCCAGCAGATAGAGTTTATAATGATTATTTAGAGATGATCACAAGAGAAGCAGAATTACCTGAAAGCGAACGTATGGATTTCGTATCTATCGTTACTCCTAATCATATGCACTATGGACCAGCCAAAATGGCTCTTGATTACGGATTCCACGTAGTTTGTGATAAGCCGCTAAGCTTTGATATGGATCAAGCCGAAGAACTCCAAAAACTAGTAAAACAAACTGGACTAATCTTCGCGCTGACTCATAACTACACTGGATACCCAATGGTCAAGCAAGCACGAGCCATGATCGCACATCAAGAGATCGGTAAGATACGTAAGGTTGTAGTCGCCTATCCACAAGGTTGGCTTTCTACCCTTCTCGAGGCTTCAGATCAAAAACAAGCTAGCTGGCGTACAGATCCAAGTAAATCCGGAATCGCAGGTGCTATGGGAGATATCGGCACTCATGCTGAAAACTTAGCAGAATACATCACTGGTCTCAAGATCACAGAACTTTGCGCTGACATAAGTACCCTAGTCGAAGGTCGCCAGTTAGATGATGATGGGAATGTACTTTTAAGATTTAACAACGGTGCCAGAGGTATCCTATACGCCAGTCAGATTAGCGCTGGTGAAGAAAACGATCTTCATATCAATATCTATGGTGAAAAAGGGAGTCTCTCATGGAAACAAATGGAGCCCAATAGTCTCACTGTAAAATGGCTCGATCAACCCACTCAGATCTATCGGACAGGAGTAGGTAATCTATATGACCAAACCAATGATCACACAAGGTTGCCAGCTGGACATCCAGAAGGCTACTTAGAAGCATTTGCTAATATCTATCGAAATGTAGCTATGTGCATCAGATCTAGGGTCTTAGGAGAAATGCCAGATGACAAATACATGGACTACCCTACAGTAGATGACGGTGTTAGAGGAATGAAATTCGTCTATGCCGTGGTCGCAAGTGGTAAGAGCAATGAGAAGTGGACAGAGTTATAGTCAAAAAAGTAGTTTCCGCCGAATAAAACAAACAAGAAATCATTAAAATATTATTAGTGCTATCAAAACACATGTAATATTATTTATATTTGTATCTTTATGGATTGCAACTCTTTATCCCCAATAAGCTGTTGATTACATCTATTACTTGGAAAACTACAAATAACGATGAACAGACTACTCAAAATACTAATTTACGCTGTTGTACTCTTCTTCCTTTTTCTATGGCTTAGTTCCATAGTAAAGTCTTGTGGTTCGGATGAGGGAAACAATACACCAACCTCAACTACAGCTAGTGCAGACGATACGACAGAAGAAACGTATGATGAAGACGACTTCTTTGAAGACCAGGAAGATGATATCACAGACGATCCGTCTGACATGACTACTGAGTCTGAAGATCAAATCGACTATACAGAAATAGATAAAGTAGTAGAGGATAATCTTAACGAACAAGAGTCTAAACCTTCAGAACCAGTCAATAGACCTTCTCAATCTAAGCCATCATATAGTAATACTGTATCGAAAGGTAATACTAGTGGTAAATACATGGTAATAGCAGGTAGTTTCTTAATCAAAGATTATGCTTTGGATATGCAAAAAAGATTATCTAAACTAGGCTATGATAATTCTCAATTAGTAGTATTTGATCTCTCGCAATATCACTCAGTGGTAGCATCGAGGTATTCAACTTATGAAGCGGCACTCAAAGTATCCAATGAGCTAAAACGAAGCGGTGTAGATTGCTATGTACATGCACAGCAGTACTAGAATAATCAAGTTAGCATTAAGAGTAAACTGCATTGTAAAGCCATGGTGCTTCAAAATATAATGAACCCCCTTTAAATCTGTTCACCATCAATTTGCCTAGACTAATAGAACTAGATATATACTACTATATTACTTGAAAGCAATCATGCATCTAAATGCCTTAATGTTACTTCTATAGGGTTATATACCTGCCAAATAAATATTTTCTCTAATTTTTGAGTACCCTATTTTGCGAATTAGCTTTGCACGAACATTAATTTACTTAGTTAACCAATTAAGTACCAAACAAATACACTATTGATAATTCAATAATATATCTTTGGGGATTGCAATAATACACTATGGAAGAGAACAATAAAGAAGACGAAGATAAGGTGATCACGCTCAAAGGCATGTACAAGGAATACTTCTTGGACTATGCGTCGTATGTAATACTCGAACGTGCCGTACCAGATATCGATGATGGACTGAAACCAGTGCAACGTAGAATATTGCACTCTATGAAGCAGATAGACGATGGTAGATTCCATAAAGTGGCTAATATCATAGGTCAGACTATGCAGTATCACCCGCATGGTGATGCAGCTATTGGTGCCGCCTTAGTCAACCTTGGCCAAAAAGATCTACTCATAGACTGCCAGGGAAATTGGGGTGATATCCGAACAGGAGATAGTGCAGCCGCGGCCAGGTATATAGAAGCTAGGCTGACAAAATTTGCTCTCGATGTACTCTTCAATCCACAGACTACGGATTGGCAGATGTCATATGATGGTCGTAAAAATGAACCGATCACATTACCCGCCAAGTTTCCATTGGTACTAGCGCAGGGTGTAGAAGGTATCGCAGTTGGTCTTTCGACGAAGATCATGCCGCATAATTTTATCGAAATCATCAAAGCATCCATCAAGATACTACAAGACAAACCAGTAAAAATATATCCTGACTTCCAGACTGGAGGTACTGTAGATGTAGCTGATTACAATGGGGGTAAGCGAGGTGGAAAAATCAAAGTCAGAGCCAAGATAGAGCAAGTAGATAAGAATACCCTCCGAATCGTAGAACTACCATATGGTGTTACGACGAATACAATTATAGACTCGATACTCAAGGCTAACGATAAGGGTCAAATAAAAATCAAGAAGGTAATTGATAACACTGCGAAGGATGTAGAAATACAGCTTAACCTTGCTGCTGGTGTATCTCCAGATATGACCATAGATGCTCTCTATGCAGCAACAAGCTGTGAAGTGTCTATATCACCCAATGCATGTGTGATCGTCGATAATAAACCGATGTTTCTCACAGTAAACGACATACTAAAAATATCCACTGAGCAAACTAAACAACTACTCGGTCTCGAACTTAAAATAAAACTTGCTGAGCTTGAAGAGAAGTGGCATATGTCCAGTCTCGAAAAGATATTCATTGAAAACCGTATCTATCGTGATATAGAAGAATGTGAAACTTGGGAGGCAGTAATAGAAACAATAGGCATCGGTCTTAAAAAATATGTAGCTACTCCTTCAGATCCTCTGAAGAAAAAGGATAAGAGAAAAATGATGATTAGAGATATCACTAATGAAGATATCGCTAAACTAACGGAGATTAAAATCAAACGTATCTCTAAATACAATTCATTCAAAGCGGATGAATTAATATCTAAAGTCGAAGAAGAAATCAAGGAAGTAAAACATAACCTTGCTCACTTAACTGAATTTTCAATCGCTTACTTCGAAAGATTATTATCGAAGTATGGCGAAGGGAAAGAGCGTCGTACAATCATATCGTCTTTTGAGACAATCAAGATGCGTAAAGTAGTCATGAACAATGCAAAACTTTATGTCGACTATAAAGAAGGTTTTGTAGGTACTGGAATGAAAAAAGATGAATTCATTTCTGAGTGTTCTGACATCGATGATGTAATCGCATTTATGAAAGATGGTACTTTCAAAGTAGTGCGTATCTCTGATAAAGTATTCGTTGGTAAAAATATAATCCATGCTGCGGTATGGAAAAAAGGTGATGATCGCACCACTTACAACCTGATTTACATAGATGCCAAAACTGGTAGATCTATGGCTAAAAGGTTTAATGTAAAGTCTATCACTAGAGAAAAAGAATACAACTTAACTAAAGGTGCCAAAGGATCGAAAGTACTATACTTCACTGTCAATCCAAATGGTGAAGGTGAAATTCTAAACGTACAATTATCACAGGGTTCAACCGCTAAAAAGAAAAATTTCGATTTTGATTTCGGAGAAATAGGAATAAAAGGTCGTGCGTCTGGTGGAAACATTGTTACCAAATATCCAGTTAAAAAAGTAACTCAAGTTTCTGTCGGTAGTTCATCATTAGCTGCGGTAGATGTCTGGGTAGATGATGTAAGTGGAAGGGTCAACACCGAAGAGAGAGGCCGATACTTAGGGGCATTTGATGATGGTGATCAACTCATAGCGCTGCATAAAGATGGTAGTTATGAATTATCAGAACTTCTCGTGGATAAAAAATACGATCATAATAGTGTTCTAAAAGTATTTCGATATCGCAAGGGAGATGTAATATCTGCACTCCATTACGATGGTGAAAAAGGCCGTACAATGGTCAAAAGATTTAATATCGAAACGTCTAAACTAGATAATAAATATCCATACATATCAGATGCTGACGGATCGAAATTATATTATGTAAGTGCACACCCTAACCCTGTCATCAAATACAGTTATAAAACTGGAGGAGAAAAACATGAGGGTACACTTGACTTTGTAGAGTTTATAGATGTCAAAGGATGGAAAGCTCTTGGAAATAGATTAATAGATCACAAAGTCCTAAAGGTTACTCAGGTTCACGACGATATGAAAGTTGAAGTCAAAGAAGAAAAGACTGCAGCGGACAAAGGAAAAGACGATGATCCACTTAACACTGGAGATACTATTGAGATGGATTTATAAAAACTCCATTAAATACTTAGAATGAAAAATAGCGTTGGATCATTTATCCAACGCTATTTTTATTCCTTTCAGTTAGAACGTGTTTAGAAATCTAAAATTTCTATTTGTTGGTTTTGAGCTATTCGATTCCGATGTATACATCACTGATGATTTTTCATAATAATTTTTACAGCGTTGAAAAAAATCATAGCCTCAGTATAGCTTATATTTCTATCCTTCAGAAAGCATAAACCACTCCTCTTCCTTTTCTTCCAATTGTGATTTTACTTCTGCTAACTCCTTGGACATTTCAGCAATCTGATCTGGTGTAATATCCGCGTCAGCAAATTTGAGAGTAATAGTTTCTTTTCTCTCCTCTAATTTTTCGATTGCTTTCTCAAGTCTTTTGACCGCTTTACGTTCTTCATGACTGAGTTGTTTGGCTGCTTGTTCTACAGTATTAACCTTTACTTCTGTTGCCTTTCGCTTTTCTCTATCGAGACGTTGCTGTTCACGTACTTCTATTAATTTTTCTTCGCGATATTTTGAATAGTTCCCATTATAATCCTTCACGCCTCCTTCACCATCTAAGATAAATAAGTGCTGAACTAACTTATCAGTAAAGTATCTATCGTGAGATACAATAATCAAACAACCTGGAAAGTCCATCAAGAAATTTTCTAATACATTCAGTGTAAGTACATCCAAATCGTTAGTAGGCTCATCTAGTATCAAGAAGTTAGGGTTGGACATTAAGATAGTAAGTAAATACAATCTCCTTCGTTCTCCACCACTAAGCTGCGAAACGTAAACTCTCTGCTGCGCTCGAGGAAATAAAAATTTCTCTAATAAAGATTCAGCCGTAAGTTTTTGCCCTTTCTCTAATGGGATGTATTCCGCAATATCACGCACTGCATCTATCACTCGTCTATCTTCCTTAAGATTCATACCAGATTGGGTATAGTACCCAAACACTATAGTATCTCCAACTACAACTTTTCCGCCATCAGGTTTTAGAGCACCTGTAAGTAATTTGAGTACGGTTGACTTACCCGCACCATTAGGACCAACGATACCTACTCGTTCTCCTTTTTTAAATTTATAGTTGAAGCCCTTAATAATGTGCTTATCACCAAACGATTTTGTCAAGCCGTGAGCTTCCAAAATTTTAGATCCCATACGAGCAGACTTGATGTGTATCGTCATTTCTTCATCATCTAACTTCTGATGCGCTCTTTGCTTTATATCTTGAAAATCATCTACTCTTGATTTTGCCTTAGTACTTCTTGCTTTAGGTTGACGACGTATCCATTGAAGTTCTTTTTTGAATAGCTTCTGTGTCTTATCCAACACTACAGATTCGTTAGCCATACGCGCATCTTTCTTCTCTAGATAGTTAGAGTAATTTCCTTTGTAAGGATATACATTACCTCTGTCAAGCTCTATGATCGTATTACAAACTCTCTCTAGGAAATAACGATCGTGGGTCACCATAAATATCGTGAGCTGACTTGATTCTAGATAATTTTCTAGCCATTCGATCATATCTATATCCAAGTGGTTAGTCGGCTCATCAAGTATCAGAAAATCAGGATCTCGAAGTATTATTTTTGCCAAAGCGATACGCTTCTTTTGACCTCCTGAGAGTTGCCCCACTTTCTGCTTTAGATCTGTAATATTAAGCTTAGAAAGTATCTCTCTCATTCGATGCTCAATATTCCATGCCTTAAGATCTTCAATCTTGACGATAGCTGCTTCTAGTGCCGCATTATCTCCTGCTTGCATCGCTTCTTCATATACGCGTATGGCTTGTATGGATGGATGATCTGATTCCAATACAGCGTCTAAAACACTTGCTTCTGGATGAAAATATGGCTCCTGTTCTAAATAGGCTATCTCTATATCTTTGGCGGTTTGGATCTTTGCTTTTTCACCTTCTATCCCTTCAGTACCTGCTATTACCTTGAGAAGAGTAGTCTTTCCACTTCCGTTTTTAGCTATTAGTGCGATTTTATCTCCTTTGGTTATTGACAAATTGATATCATCAAATAGCACCTTCTCACCAAACGACTTATTGATGTTTTCTAGTAATAGGTATTGCATATTTTATCATTTAGTATTGAGAAAGCGAAAATAAACTTTAAAAAACAAAAAGAGCCGACCCAAACAAATGGATCAGCTCTTATATATCTTAAAATGAAAGACTAGCCTTGGGCCGCTAGCTCAATTGTTAATCCTATTTCATCATTTACAAACTTATCTTTTAGATCGTCAAAAATTGACTTACTACCATAAGTAACATTCCATTGTGTTCTATCTATAGTGAACTTAGGAGCCGATACTTTCAACATTTTACCATCTGTCTTGATATTCGCTTTGAAACTTACTTGTTTCGTTTGATCTTTCATCGTTAAGTTACCATATACTAAAGAGTTAGCTTCTGCATTTCCTGCAAGACCGGTTACTTTAGTGATCTCAAATTTTGCAGTTGGGTATTTCTTTACATTAAAGAAGTGATCATCTTTCTCCGCTTCTGCTGTGCCTTTAAGATGACTTTCTAGTCCCGCTTTACTATCTCCTTCTAGATCCAAGCAAGTAATAGAGTTCATATCTAGAGTAAAGTTACCACCCGTTACTTTACCGTCTTTTACAGATACAGATCCACCATTTAAGTTTACTGTTCCATTATGAGCTCCTGTTGGCTTAGTACCTTCCCACATTACTTTACTTCTAGTAACATCTATTCCCATTGTTACTCCTGTAGCTGCTGCTACTTCGCCTTTATTAGATACTTCTGCCTTTGTACCTTCAGAATCTTTACAAGATGTCATAGATCCTACTACGAGGAACATTGCTAACATCATTAATGTATTGGTTAATTTATTCATAGTTGTTTTTATAAAATATTGAATTAATAGAATGTTGAACACAAATATCGCTACAAAAAAGTTTAAAGCATAACTCTAAAACTAACAATTGATGTATTCTCTACTTCTAATTGTTGAATTCGGTAGTTATACTGTCTATTAATCGCTTGATTTCTTCTAAACTATTTAGTTGTAGCAGCCTTTCATGAGTTACTATCTTATTTGCAACAGTCTGATATCCTGATACGATTACCTTACTATTGTTAGAGTATTTGAGGAGATCATCAAGATAGCTTTGAAGAGTTCCATGGCTATAACTATCATTGATCATGGTAAATAAATAATCAGGTTTCTTGATATTACATGTGTCGACAACATCAATCAACGGTACACCTAAACCTAGATTTATAACTTGTACACCCTGCTTTTTCAAAAGGTAATGTATATAGAGTAAACTTAGTTCGTGTGTTTCTTTCTCCGCCAGATATATCACAAAACTAGGTCCTTGGTCATAGTGACTGTGTTTAATATTATCTATCGCAGCGATACACTTTCGTCGTACAAAGTAAGTGATAAAACTCTCATGTGCAGATTTTATTGAACCCGCCATAGACATCATACTAAGCTTCTCCAAAAAAGGATATATCACCTCCTCCATAGTATGTGTGAATCCATTTTGATCAATATAGTGGTCTAATATTTTATTGAATTTGAATTCGTTAAGCTCAAACATAGCCATAGACAATGCATCGATATGATCTTCAAATTCAACATCAACCTCCGAAAGCTCCGCTGTAAGTCTCACAATATCTGTATCGCTGAGTTCAGCAATTTTAGAAATCTTATAGCCTTTTTTACGAAGAAGGGCAATATTTAGCACTTTTTGTAAATCACTATCTTCGTAATACCTGATATTAGTTTGAGTACGCTGAGGCATGATAATAGAGTACCTCTTCTCCCATATCCTGAGAGTATGGGCCTTTATGCCAGAGAGTTTTTCTAGATCTTTGATGGAGTATACTATCATGTAGTCTTATTGGTGTAGACACTTATATTAAACAGAGTAACGCTTGACAGTCAATTCTGTTTAACTTTTTACCAAATTACTTAAACGCCAAAGCTAATAAAAGTATAAACCTTGAATGACTTTAGAAGCAATACTTTCTTGTTTAACCCCATATATAGGACTTTTTAATAGATTTAAGCCACTAATATGCATGGGGCTATCACAAAAAAAATCACATCCAGAAAAGGCTATAAAATAAAAAAGAGCGACAACTGATAGTTGTCGCTCCTAATTCTTAGTCAAAAATTGATTATAACTATTCGTCTAATCCAACGTTTGCTTGATTTCTATAATTTCGTATGATTCGATTATATCGCCAACTTTGATATCATTAAAGTTCTTGATATTAAGTCCACATTCGAATCCGAATTTAATCTCTTTCACATCATCTTTGTATCTCTTCAGTGACGCAAGCTCTCCTACTACACCCTCTTTAGAAGGATATACCACGATACCATCTCTTATGATACGTATGTTAGAGTTACGACTGATCGTACCTTCTGTAACGTAACATCCTGCAATAGTACCGACTTTAGAGATTTTGTAAGTCTCACGAACTTCTACCATAGAAGTCATACGTTCTTCTCTTGTAGGTTCTAACATACCTTCGATCGCCGCTTTGATCTCATCGATCGCCTCGTAGATAATAGAGTATGTTTTAATTTGTACGCCTTCTCTATCTGCCAGAGTCCGTGCTCCTGATGATGGTCTTACTTGGAATCCAATTACGATTGCATCTGATGCAGATGCTAATAGTATATCTGATTCTACGATCTGACCTACAGCTTTATGTATCACATTTACTTGTACTGTCTCATGAGATTGCTTGATAAGTGAATCTGCCAATGCTTCCACAGATCCATCCACATCACCCTTGATGATGATATTAAGCTCTTTGAATGTACCAAGAGCCAAACGTCTTCCAATCTCGTCGAGAGAAATACGCTTACTTGCTCTGTTAGTTTGTTCTCTTTCGATCTGAGCTCTCTTAGTTGCTATCTGTCTAGCTTCTTGCTCTGTTTCCATTACTTTAAACTTCTCACCGGCTTGTGGTGCGCCACTTAGACCTAATACAAGTACAGGTGTTGATGGACCAGCTTCTTTGACACGTTTACCTTTCTCGTTAAACATAGCTTTAACCTTACCAGAATGACCTCCAGCTACTAATGGTGAACCCACCTTCAGTGTACCAGTTTGTACAAGTAACTTAGTTACATATCCACGTCCCTTATCAAGAGATGCTTCCACTACTGTTCCTATCGCTAATCTATCAGGATTGGCCTTGAGCTCAAGTATTTCAGCTTGAAGTAATATTTTTTCTAGTAGTTCGTCTATGTGTAGACCTTTCTTAGCAGATATATCTTGAGATTGGTATTCACCACCCCAAGCTTCGACTAGAAGATTCATAGATGCTAGTTCCTGCTTGATACGCTCTGGATCTGCACCGTCTTTATCTATCTTATTTATCGCAAACACCATAGGAACTCCTGCGGCTTGAGCGTGAGAGATTGCTTCCTTAGTCTGTGGCATGATACGATCATCAGCAGATATTATGATGATAGCAATGTCTGTCACCTTAGCACCCCTAGCTCTCATGGCTGTAAAGGCCTCGTGACCTGGTGTATCTAGGAATGTAATCTTTTTCTTTTCTGGACCAATGGCTACTTCATATGCACCAATGTGCTGCGTGATACCTCCGGCCTCACCATCAGCTACACTTGCACTACGAATATAATCCAGTAGCGAAGTCTTACCGTGATCAACGTGACCCATTACGGTTACGATTGGTGATCTATCTACAAGGTCAGCAGGATCATCTACAATCTCTTCAATGAGATCATCCTGATCATCCGCATTGATAAATTCAACTTCGTGCCCAAATTCTTCAGCCACTAGTTCAATTATCTCTGCATCGAGTCTTTGATTGATAGAAACTATTACTCCAAGATTCATACATGTTGTGATCACATCACCAACACCTACTTCCATAAGAGACGCCAATTCAGAAACAGAGATAAACTCCGTAAGCTTTAATGTCGTTTCTACATTTTTTAGTTCTTCTTGTTCTTGCTTCTCTCTCTTGTCCTCTCTGTTATCTCTTCTTATCTTCTGACGCTTCTTTTTACCTCCACCGGAGAGACGCGCCATTGTTGCTTTGATCTTATCGTCGATCTCCTTTTGGGAAACTTCTTTTACTTCGTCTCTTTTAGACTTACCTTTGCTGCTACCACCTTTACCAGCATTTCTATTACTTCCTCCTCTATTACCGCCTTGTACATTAGTGGCTCTTACCTTAGTACGAGTACGTTTTCTCTTCTCCTTTTTCTCAGCAGGAGTTTCCTTCTTAGGCTTCTCAAACTTCTTAGTGTCGATCTTACCCATAATTTTAAGACCCTTCAACTGTGGAGTGGCTGCTCGCACTATTTCTTCTGGCTTCTTAGTCGCTTCTGGCTTAGGACTTTCCTTAGGCTTATCCGTTACTTGCTCAGCTTTAGGAGCTTCTTTCTTAGGCTCACTCTTCACCTCTTGCTTTTTAGCAACAGGAGCTGGTTTAGGCTCTTTCTTTTTCTTTGGCTTAGGAGTAAGGTCTATTTTACCCATCACTTTTAGTCCTGGAGCACTGGCTCTGGCCTCGATAACATCACTTTTAGGCTTTGTTTCTTCCGGTATAGGTTCTGGAGCTGCTGGTGGTTCTGGGATTACTTCCTCGACCTTAGGCTGTACAACCTCTGGTTCTTTCACTACTTCCACAACCTTAACAGGCTCTGGAGCCGGAGGTGGGGGTGGAGGAGGTGGGGGTGCCACTTCCTGTTTAGGCTCTTCCTTTCGGTTGCCAATTACAAGTTGATCTGCCTTCTCTTTAACTGCCATAGAGTTACTAAACTCCTTTAAGAGGGCATCGTGCATATCATCTGAGATCTTAGAAGTTGGCTTATTCTCTATTTCGAATCCGCTTCCTACTAAAAAGTCAACGATGGTAGCTGTACCAACATTTAATTCCTTCGCAATTTTTACTAATCTCACTGCCATATGGGCTGTTAGTTTCTTTAATGTTTTATTATATCCCACAGCATAGTGGGACTACTCAAGACTTTTTCAAACTGGCTCAGCCAATTTAAAAAATAGGAACTCATAACTCCTAATCTTGATCAAATTCTGACGCTAATATTCTCAGAACTTCTTCTACAGTTTCATCCTCTAGATCCGTTCTTCTAATTAGCTCATCTTTGCTTAGGTTAAGTACACTTCTCGCAGTATCGCATCCGATACCTTTGAGAGTTTCTATTACCCAATCTTCGATCTCATCGTTAAATTCTGTTAAAGCTACATCTTCTACTTCTAGTTCTGCATCTTCTCTATATACATCGATTTCATATCCTGTAAGCTTTCCTGCAAGTTTGATATTACTACCACCCTTACCGATCGCCAATGATACTTGATCAGCGGCTAAGAATACTGAAGCTCTCATTTTTTCGTCATCTAGCGATATGCTAGAAACTTTTGCTGGAGTTAAAGATCTCTGTATATATAGGTTGATATTCGTAGTATAATTTACGATATCTATATTCTCATTTTTGAGCTCTCGTACGATACCATGGATTCTTGATCCTTTCATACCTACACATGCTCCTACTGGATCGATTCGTTCGTCATAAGACTCTACAGCTACTTTAGCTCTTTCACCAGGTATACGTACTATCTTTTTAACAGTAATCAGGCCATCTTCTATTTCAGGTACTTCTTGCTCTAGCAATTTCTCTAAGAAAGTGGTATCTGTACGCGAGACTACAATTACTGGATTGTTATTCTTCATTTCTACTCTACGGATCACACCACGAACCATATCTCCCTTACGGAAATAGTCTCCACGGATCATCTCATTACGAGGAATTACTAATTCGTTACCCGTAACATCGTCAAGAATCAATACTTCACGCTTCATAATCTGACTCACTTCTCCGAGCACAATGTCACCCACACGATCCATATATTTCTTATAGATTTCATCTTTCTCAAGATCCATAATACGAGAGATAAGTGTCTGACGTGCTGCCATGATCGCTCTACGACCAAACTCTATAAGCGTTAATTGCTCATAACATTCTTCACCGATTTCGTAATCGTCATCGATTGCCTGAGCCTCAGAGAATGATATCTGCTTGTCTTGCTCCGTAACCTCACCATCTGGTACGATCAAACGTACCCTCCACATCTCGAGGTCACCATTCTGTGTATTGACGATTACATCAAAGTTATCATCAGAACCATATTTCTTACGGATCAAAGTACGGAATACATCTTCCAATACACGGACCATGGTAGGCCTGTCGATGTTTTTCCCTGCTTTAAATTCCGAAAACGAGTCTACTAAATTCATTTATATATTGTTAATCATTATCTCAGATAAGTATCTGAGTTAAAAACTTGCTTTAATTTTTGCCTCTTCTATAACATCCCATTTAATAGGATGATCCTTCTGTACTTTGACTTTCTTCTTTTTATTTTGTCCTTGCAACTCTATCACCTCATATGTCAATGTGATCCCTTCATCATCTACAGCTGTCAGTTCTCCTTTTACTTTTTCTCCTTCAATAGTTTTTATCACCATCTGTCGGCCGATATTCTTTGGGTATTGTCTTTGGCTTACTAATGGTCTACCGATCCCTGCCGATGATACTTCCAGGGTATACCTTCCGTCCCACCATTCTTTTTCATCTATTACTGCCTCTACTTCTCTACTTACCTTTCTACATTTAAGAAAACTGATCCCATCATCGCTATCTAGAAAAATTTCAACTTTATTGCCTGCTACCTTTACTTCAGTAATAAAACAATCAGTGTATTCCAGAGTCTCTATACTTTTTCGAGCTAGCTTCTTTATGTGTTTCTCTTCCAATGCTAATATAAAAGTTAGATAGGTAAAATAAAAAGAGGGAACTCAACGTTCCCTCTTCTCGTAATGTCTTAATTCGCTGCAAATATAAAAAATATAAGTTAGGATAGCAAGAAGTTGCTACATATTACTCAATTGGATATATGACCTGATTTATAAGTGTCTTGATATATTTTGTTCTGGCTTTGTTGGGATTCATGTTCTTTACTATTATTTGATCCGAGCCTCTTATATATTTAGGCTTTGTGGCCGTTTCTGATCTTAGCATCATATTTGTTTAGCTAATGTAGAAGATTCGAAACGGTGTGATCGTTTACATATATTTTAACTTATTGTGATTGTTCAATGATCTTAAACGTTTGATTTACTCTATTTATTAACCGTATCGTGATCGTTTATGATCTAAAAAACTTAACATATTGGGCCTTTGTTCAATGATCTTAAACGTTTGATTTGCAATAGATCTGTCACGATAGAACAAGTGTCAACTCGCATCTTAGGCTTATATGATTTATCATCTTCTATTTTTCTATTTTTGCGCTTATATTCAAATTGATTTCAAATAACTAATTGTACCCATGGATTTTATTAAAACAATAAAGATACTTGCAATACTATTAATAGCCACTTCTACTATGTATGCACAATCAGACGAAACCGTACTGATGACTGTTGCTGGACAAGATGTTACTGTAGGAGAGTTTCGATATATCTATGAGAAGAATAATGGCGATGGAGCCAACTATTCAACCATGAGTCTTAATGAATACCTTGATCTCTACACTAAATTCAAACTGAAGGTTGCAGAAGCTAAGTCTATGGGTCTAGATACCGTATCTGTACTCAATAAAGAGCTAGATGGGTATAGAAAACAATTGGCAGATAGTTATATCATGGACAAGGAGGTGGTTAAGGCATTAAGCCAAGAGCTCTACGATCGCAAGAAAGAAGACGTAAGATTAAGCCATATACTCATGTCTATCTCAAAGAGAGCCAATGCCGGTGAAATAGAAAGCAAGCGAAAGGCAGCTATTGACCTATTAAATAGAATCAAGAGAGGTGAAGACTTCGCTACTGTAGCTAAAAAATATTCTGAAGACAAAAATTCTGGCAAATTAGGCGGTGATTTTGGATGGTTGACAGCCAAGTTACCTTCAGGATTTTATGATTTTGAAAACGCAATGTATAACCTTAAAAAAGGCGAAGTATCAGATCTAGTAAGATCACCGCTAGGATGGCATATCATGAAGGTAACAGATAGCAGACCTGCCAGAGGTAAAATTAAGGTTGCTCATATCCTTAAAAGAACTGATAAAACGAATCCGACTCTTGCCAAAAAAGAAATAGATAGAATATTTGCCGAATTGGCTAGTGGCGGAGATTTTGCAGCGCTTGCAATGAAAAATTCTGATGATGAAAAGACAGCGAAGAAAGGAGGAGAATTAGCCCCATTTGGAATAAAGGTCTATGAAGGTGCTTTTGAAGAAGCGGCGTTTGCTCTCGATAAAGATGGCGACAATAGTCGTCCTATAAAAACTAAAATAGGATATCATATCATTAAAAGAATAGAAAAAATTGACTTAGATAAATATCCAACATTCGAAGCAAAAACCTTAGCCTCCCTCAAAAAAGATAGTAGGTACGAAACTCAAAAAGAACGCGTAGTAGAGGAAATCAAAAAGAACGCCGGCTACAAACTGAATAATAATACACTGAATAGATTCGTAAACGCGCAAACTCCTGAGATATACACTTATAAGTGGAAAGCCGCGGAGATAAAAGATGATGTGTTATTCACCTACGGTGGAAAGAAAGACTACAAGCTGAGCCAATTTATTACTTATCTCAAGTCTAATACACGTATGAGATTAAGATATGACAAGAAAGATCCAATTGCGGAGTCTATCGAGGAAATGCTTGAAGGATATGTCAAAGAAACTACCCTTAAATACGAACAATCTAACCTTGAAGAAAGACACCCTGAGTATAAATCTTTGATGAGAGAATATGAAGAAGGTATATTATTATTCGAAGCGTCAAAGCAAAAGGTGTGGGATAAAGCTTCACAAGATACAATTGGGTTATACACGTATTACGAAGCAAACAAAACTGACTACATGTGGTTACCTAGAGCGGAACTAGCTACATATACAGTAAAAACTGTCGATGAAAAGAAAGCAAAGGATGTATATAAATGTGCTAAAAAGAAGAATGATAAAGAGTTGCTAGAAAAGTTTAATAAAAAAGATCAGATGTTATTATCTTCAGAAATTAATAAGGTCGAAAGAGCTAGTAAGAGTTTGGGTACGATAGATTGGAAGGAAGGTGCGAGATCTGAATTAATTATTGATGACAAAACAGGAGAGGCGACATTCAATAAAATATTGAAGATCTACAAACCTATGATTAAAACTCTGGAAGAAGCCAGAGGATACGTAATCGCCGATTATCAAGATCAACTTGAAAAAGAATGGGTGAAAGAACTGAAAGCGAAATACACTGTAACACTTAACGAAGAAGTTGTTAAGCAGTTAAAAAAATAGAAAATCTCTCAGGTTATACCATATAATTGAAAAGTAGAATTTTACATATCGCGATATTTTTCTTACTCTTTTTTGCTTCTTGTAAGCAATCAGATAAGATACAGCGTGTGTCTGATGCTCCTGTCTTAGCAGAAGTAGCAAGCTCTAAATTGTATCTTGATGAGCTAGAGGATGGTGGACTTCTTAACAAGGCGAAAAACTCAAATGATAGCACTTATATAAAGAATGTATATGTCCAGAAATGGATTAAAGATCAACTCATGCTTGTGGAGGCTGAAAAAACATTATCTGGCGATATAGACATCGATATGTTAGTTCAAGATTACCGCGAATCTCTGCTTTTGTATAATTATGAAAACGCAATGGTAACCGATCGTTTAGATACGACGATTACTGAACAACAAATAGCCGAGTACTACAAAGAAAACGATGATGCGTTTCGATTATCTGAATCCTTAATAAGGTGTCGATTAGTAGTCATAAACGGTCAAACACCGAGATTAGAGAGGTTCTATGCCAACTGGAAAGCTAATAATATGGAGTCAATAGATTCATATATATCTGATAATGTAGCCGTACTCAAGATGTTGGATGAAGATATTTGGTATTCTGTAGATGAAATATTGAGCTTATTACCAAACAACATCAAAGAAAAAGACCTTAAATCGAGCAAAATAATACAAGAAGCGAAGGATGGGAACGAATATTTTGTTAAAATACTACAGTATCTAGACAAATCTGAAGATCCACCGTTAGCTTATGTAACTAGCAACATAAAAAAGATAATTTTGCACCAGCGAAAATCAAAACTGATAGTCCAACTCAAAGAAGATCTCTATCAACGAGAAATCAACGGTAACAAAGTAAGAATCTATTAAATTGATAGTTCTTAATAATCAAGCAGAGAAAAAACGATATGATCAAATATATCCAAATCCTTATAATAGCTTTCGTAGCTACGACAACAATAGCACAGGGGCCAATACTATTAGACAAAGTAGTAGCTAAAGTAGGTAGTGAATATATACTCCTTTCAGAACTCGAAGGTCAGTATGCATATATTAAGGAAACCAAGCCTGGAGTAACCGAAGATGCTAAGTGCGAAATGATGGAAAATCTGATCGCACAGAAAATAATTGTATATCAAGCACGTCTCGATAGTATCGAAGTGGGTGATGAGGAGCTAGATGCACAGCTTACATATAGATTTGAATCTATATTAAGACAGATGAATGGTGACGAAGAGTTTTTCCAAGATTACTATGGTGCCTCTGTCAATGAAATGAAAGAAAGATATAAGGATGAGCAAAAGCAGCAAATCCTATCGGAGCGTATGCAGCAAAAGCTGATTTCCGAGGTTCAGATTACTCCAAGTGAGGTAAAAGAGTTTTTTGACCAATTTCCAACAGATAGCCTTCCTTACCTTAACTCTGAAGTAGAAGTAAGTGAGCTGGTGATTAAGCCAAAGGTCAACGAAGAAGAAAGGCTAAAAGCACTTGAAAGAATTAAGCAAGTTCAAAAAGAACTCAATAGTGAAAGTGCCGACTTTGCGGAAATAGCTAAAAAATACTCTCAAGATCCTGGGTCTGGAAAAAGAGGTGGAGATCTCGGTTTCGCTAAGAGAGGAACTTTTGTTCCTGCTTTTGAGGCAGCGGCATATGACCTCAAGGTGGGAATGATGACTGATATCGTAGAAACAGAATTTGGATTCCATATAATTCAATTACTTGAGCGTAGAGGTAACACGATACATACAAGACATATACTTATTAAGCCTAACATTACATCCGCTGATAATGATCTTGCTAAATTGAAATTAGAAGAAATAAAAGCTGAGATAGAAATAGATTCGATTTCATTCGAAAGAGCAGTAAAGAAATATGGAACAAAAGATGTAGCGAGTTATAGTAATAGTGGAAGGATGAAAAATCCGGCTACTCAAAATACATTCTTTGAAACAAACCAGCTAGAAGCGGACATCTATTTAGAGATAATTGACCTAGATGTAGATGGAATATCCAACGTTATGGAAGTCCTAAGTCCTACAGGTGACTACTCTTATAGAATTGTACAACTTAAGTCTCTTACAAAGCCGCATAGAGCCAACCTCAAAGAAGATTACGACAAGATCTCGAAATTCGCAAAGGAAAGTAAGAAATCTCTATACTTCAATAATTGGGTGACAGAAAAACTTAAAACAACATATATTAATGTTGATAACAGATACGGAACTTGCCCTAACTTAGAGAAGTGGATTGAATCGAAATCAGAGTAAATGAACACGTATTCCGATTCAATAGATCAAACTTTATTTAAGCAATAGATTGGTCGCAAAAGCAAAAAAAAATCATCGTACTATCTAAAAAATTTAAAACGTTTTAGTTATTAATAAAGGTTGATGTCCTATCGTTAACATTTTTATGACAACACCTTTTAATAGCAATTAGACAAGATAGATAAAAACATTTTGGGTTATTGAGTCGGGATTACCAAGCCTTATTAAAAGGGTTGGATTCTTCTCTATCTATAATAGTATCCAATACTGTAACAGCACAGATAAAAACAATATCTCTCGCCGCTCCACTTACCATCTGTTCCTCATCATCTTGGATACTATCTTCTATAAAAGCAAGTAGATCTTCTTGAGTATGTCCCTCAAAGAAGTTGTCCAATTTTTCTCTGAATGTTTTTCCTTTAGCGTTATTAAGTTTTTCCCAATTGGCTTCTTCGATTCTTTCCAATTTTTTGGGCTTTAGATCTTTGTCAAACTCGCCATACTTCACTTCCCAAGACAAAAATATGACAGCTATAATAAAACTTACATATGCCTTCTCCTCTTCAACCAAAAGAGAAAAACTATCTTGATTGAGGTAGTCTGATATAGCAGGAAATTTTTCTTTCCATCTTGCTTCTAATGCCAAAAGTTTTTCGTTGTTCTCTAGAGATTCTATTATACTCTCTATTGTCTTTTCATCAACTAGTGTTGCCATATTAATATCCTTCTATCTTTTGAATAAGAAAAAACCCATCTTCACCTTTCTCTTGGTATAGAGGCATAAGTATCATCGCATCTACTGGCGATTTAATTTCACCATTTTTATCTTCGGCTAAAGCTTCACCAGCACTTACCTCTTGGAAATTTTTATAGTTAGGTAACATACGAAATTTATCACCCTCAGCTATTGGATGCATACTATGCAATTGGGATAACATAGGTAAATCTTTACTATATTCAATGAGTAAAGAATCATGTACGTTTTCTACGTTTTCAGCTTGTATAGCTTCAATAGTACGCATGCAATTAGTAATCGCTGCGATCGCTCTATTAACAGATAAATTTTCATTGTGTTGTCCTGATTCAAATACCACAGCCACTGTTGGAATGTCAAAATTATCTGATCTGAAATAATGTAAAGTAGTGCCTTCGATACCATCAATCATTCCACTGATTACAGGGGCATGCAATTCTAAAGCGATACGCAAACTCTCAGGATCATTAGTAGGAAGTGTAAATATACCACCATAACTAGAAGTCGTATGCATATCCAATACCACTAATCTACTGTACTTACGACTATTTAATTCCGTATGTATCAGATCAAGGATTTCTCTTAGTTCTAACGCTTCTGTTTGAAGTAGATTTTTGTCAGTATTAAGTATGTTTTCTACATTATCATCTTTCCATATCCTATTGAGATCTCTTGTAATAAATCTCTGTTGTAAGATATACGACTGTCTATTACCGATTAGTCCAAGTATAGTACCGTTATATTCAAAATTAGGATTTGTAATAGGTTCAACTTCAAGCATTTTAAACATAAGATTTAAAGCTCTTACGCCTGCGGGTTCATTACCATGTATACCACCTAAAACAACTAGTAATGGTCCTCCTTCTTTTCCCTCATGTCTACCTATAACTCTATCTAACATCTACCTCTTTAGTTTCTAATAATTTAAACTCCTAATCGTAGTAATATAATTCCCGTTACGTGTTTTTATCCTTGTATCAAAGCCACAAACTCTTCTTCTGTCATGATCAATACTGACCCAAGTGCTTGGGCTTTTTTGAGTTTAGATCCTGCTTTTTCTCCTACTACTAAGATACTTAGTTTACTACTTACTGCCGAAATGTTTTTAGCACCATTTTGCTCTGCTAATTTCTGCGCTTCTTTTCTACCCATCAATTGGAGCGATCCAGTAAATAGAATTGTCTTTCCTGATAATGGAGCATCTTCAGCTACTTCTATGGGTCTATCTTTTTCGGTTTGTTTCATATTAACACCCCGCTCTTCGATACGATGAAGCATAGCAATATGATCTGGATCTGAAAAATATGCAATTACATTATCTGCGACTACCGGTCCTATATCTTTTATCGAAGTAAACTTCTCTATATCCCAATTTTGCAAATCAAGAACATGATCAATCTCAGCTGCAATTAATTTTGATGCTTTTTTTCCTAGGTGATGGATACTTAGAGAATGGAGTAATCTATGTATCGGATTACTCTTTGCTTTATTGACTGCCTTCATCAGTTTTTCTGCTGATCTAGAGCCGAAACCCTCAAGAGTTTGTATAGCATCGTAATCTAAATTGTATACATCGCTGATATCTTTTAGCCAGCCATGTGCATGGAAAGTCTCAACATAAGACTTACCAAATCCATCGATGTCCATCGCGTTTTTGGATACATGAAATATCATACGCTGGAGGTCTTGTTGTCCACAGGTACACTTTGGGCATCGCCATGCAGATTCACCTTCTTCCTTCACAAGAGTTACAGGATTTTCAGTATCCGTATTGATAGGGCAAACTGTAGGATACTCTACGGGTTTTTGGCTACCATCACGAAGCTCTTCCATAGACTTTACAATATATGGTATTACATCTCCAGCACGTTCTACCAGCACGGTATCACCTAATCGTAGATCTTTTGTCTTGATAAAATCTTCATTGTGCAATGATATCGAGGAGACTGTAACCCCAGCAAGATGCACAGGTTCTATCTTAGCTACTGGTGTGATAGAACCAATCTTTCCGACTTGATATTCTATATCTCGTAATATACTCGTCGCCTGTTTCGCTTTAAATTTATAGGCTATCGCCCATCTCGGATGGTGTTGTGTAGCTCCACTCCGCTCTTGGAGTTTGAGATCGTTTACCTTGACTACTAAACCATCTACTTCGTACTCATACTTTTCACGTTTCACTTCCCATCCAGCACAATACTCTGCTACTTCTTTGATATTGCTGCACTTCTTCATCTCATTGCGAGGTATCTTGAATCCAAGACGGCCCATCAATTCTATACTCTCATAATGTGTTTGCAGTTCTTGTAGTTTGTCATTACCCTCTTTATCCACCGCATATGCCAGTTGAAAGATGAATGCTTCTAATCCACGATTTCGTGTTTCATTAGGATCTTTTGTTCTCAATCCGCCTGTCGCAGCATTACGAGGATTTGCGAATACTGCTTGACCGTCTGCCTCTCTTTGAGCATTGATCTTAGCAAAATTATCTTTACGTATCAGCGCTTCTCCTCGCATCTCTGCCTTATATATACCTAACTCTGCTAAAGGCGCTCTAAGCGGTATAGATGGCATCGTACGTGCATTAGCCGTCATCTCTTCACCCATCGTACCGTTTCCTCTAGTCGCTGCTCTGATCAGGAAATCATCTTCGTATAAAACTGCGATGCTTCCTCCGTCAAATTTAGGTTCGACACTATATTCTATATCTTGGTCTTCAGGAATATTGAGATATCTTTTTACTGATTTATCAAATCCAGCTAAGTCTTCTGAATTGTATGAATTAGACAATGATAGCATCGGTACGACATGTGCCACAGGATCTAGATCACCACTTAGATCATTTGCCACTCTTTGAGTTGGACTATCTGGTGTTATGAGATTTGGATTAGACTCTTCTATAGCCTCTAATTGCTTGTATAGTTGATCATACTCGTAGTCTGCTAGTGTAGGGCTGTTCCCTACGTAGTACTTCCATTCGTGATATCTAAGCGCGTCTCTTAGCTCAGCTATCTCCAAAACATTAGCCGGAGATGACAACCAGTTTTTAGATATATCGTAATACAGTTTTTCTTGCTTGGAGGTATACATATTTATGATTTGTATTATAGTCCAAAGATGGAAAATTGAACTTGATATCTGATGGAAAGAGAGTAAAAGTTATTTAGACTTTAGAAGTAGATTTTTAAAAAGCAGTTCTTCGATTCGTAACACAAAAGGAATTATAAAATAAAAAGCCGAACAGAAATAAATCTGTTCGGCTAATATATTGTAATCGATGAAATCCTTCATTAATTATATCAAACCTATTTTACTATGTTTAGTACATAGTTGTCTGAATTATCAGCTGAGATATAGTTTACTTCTGCTACTTCGAAAGCATAAGAAATTCCATCTCTTTCTACTCTGTATATTTGACCAGCTACTACCGTACCTGATTGTGATACTCCTAATCCAGATCCCGCAAGACCAGCTAGAGTTTCTTTAGAGTCGATACTTGCAAATGAGAAGTTCTCAGATACTCCATCTTCTCCAGGTGTCATCAGAAACAGAAGACTTCCATTTACAGGAGCGATAAGTTGTGCCCAATCTGAAGTTCCTGCAGCTCCTTGATCTTTAATTTCAGCTGCGACATCACTTGATCCTGTACTCATACCATTATCAAGATCTAATCCACCTGTTCCTGCTGGTCCTAATGCATTAAATAATACTCCTGTAAGTACTTCTAATGGAGTAGATGCTGGAGCCACATTTACAGTAAATTCTGTAGTAGACTCTTGTCCAAATTGGTCTGTAACTGTAACCGTGTAAACATAATTTCCTGCAACTGTTGGAGCTCTAAATGTAAGAGCCTTCATATCAAAACCTTGCGTTAAGTCACCTTCTAGTGCATGAGGGTTAGATGTGAAATCCACACCATCAAAAGCCAAATCCGAGATATCACTCACGATACCATCAATAGATACACCAATAGAAGCAATCGTTCCTGCTCCTTTTACAGCTGTAAGGTTGACATTGTTAAGTGATCCAAGTGTAACGTCTATTGCTGCTGTTCCATTAAGCGTTAGAACTGGTGGAGCCCCTACTGTAGTTACATCTACAGATACGCTTTCTGCATCGCCTGCATCATCAGTAATGGTAAATCTATATGTTCTTGTTCCTACTTCTGTATGAGCAGCCACTTTGATTTCTACATCAACACTAGTTTTGCTATCTTCTAGAAGCAATATAGGATTTGCTACAGCGGGAACATCATTGTACATGATTCTACTGAAATCAACGATAGAAACACCATCTTCAAAAACCTGTAATGTATTTAAAGCATCGTCTCCAGCGCTAGCTACAAGATTTACAGTAAATGTACCTCCCAATGCAACATTAGTTACTGAAGTCACAAGGTCAGGTCCTGCCTCTAAGTTAATTGTTGTTTGAGTCTCTGATCCGCCTCCAGGATTTCCACCATCAATAAGATCTTCGCCACAGCTAACTAACATAAATGATGCCGCAGCAACCATAAACAAGAATCTAAAATTAGAAAGTATTTTCATTTGTTTAAATTTGATTTTCTCGCTGTTCCAACGATAATCGAACCGCGAGAGTTATAAAATTGAATTGTATAATAAATATGAATAAATTAATAATTTTCAGAATTGATTATCTGATATCGTTGGGATTGATTTTAACTTTTTTTTGTTTCTCATGTAAGTCATCAACAGATGTAGAATCGTTACCTACTCCTATAATTGAGAATACAATCGCAAATATAGAGGAAAAGCCTGAAATAGATTACGATATAACACAATGGAAAGAAATCATTAACAATAAAAGGCTACTCCTTGATATACGTTATGCCACAGATAATAATTTCACAGAGGCTCAGATATACGAGTGTGCCAGATGCTTTCTTAGACCAGAGTTAGCGGCTAAGATCAATAGAATACATAATGACATTCAAGAAAAGTATGGTTATGGACTCAAAATGTTTGATTGCTACAGGCCCAGACCAGCACAGCAAAAACTTTGGGATATCGTACCTAACGCTATGTATGTGACCCCACCAAAGAAAGGGTCCATGCATAATAGAGGTCTCGCTGTTGATCTTACTCTAGTAGACAAAAATGGTGAAGAACTAGATATGGGTACTGAATATGACTTCTTTGGTAAAGAAGCTCATCGGACTTATGATCATCCTAATCCGATAGTCAGAAAAAACCGAAAACTGTTAAAATTGCTAATGGAAACCCATGGACTGACTGGGATACGTACGGAATGGTGGCATTATTCACTCAAGACAGTATCCTACGACTTTAGCGATTGGGAATGGCCATGCAGTTAAAAACTATCGCAAAACGGCCTGTATTACCGCTAAGGATTTGGGTTCTCTGAAGTTTTCTACATGTAGCCTATAGAATTTAATAATATCCTTGAGTAACTCATCTCTCACATCTCTAGGTATTCTGATATGCTCTAGTTGTGTCATATCCGCACTAAGCAGCTGTCTGACAAATATTGAACGCTCCACAGGCAATAGGTATTTAGAGGTATTACTGATATGAACAAAATTGCCGTCCAATAGATTAAATTGAGTTCTCAATTCTGCATCAAAATCATTCATAGGTTCGAACCCTAAAAATCGACTTAAGCCCAATAGGTACATAAGATGAAAACAGGATAACTGATGCTCACAATTATCTAAATACTTATACCATTCAGTTATAAAGTCAAACAACTCTTCATTGGGCTCTTTCTCCTTGATACAATCTCTAGTCATCTCCAATAGAAACATACCTAATGATGACTTGACTACATCCGTAGTAATATGCCTATATCTATGGTCTAGATGTATCTCTTTGACTCTTGCAAGCTTATCATTATCCTTATCGTAAGCGATAATATTGACTATGTTCATATGGTCGATCATAGCGGCTGATACCTTAGCCTTGGCCTTACGCACCCCACTAAATATAAATGATCTAATGCCTTTCTCTCTAGTAAATATATCTACGATAAGACTCGTCTCTGAGTACTTGATTCGACGGAATATTATGCCTGTAGATTGGAAAGTTTTCAAATATGTTTGGTCTTATTTACTTTAATGACTCTGCGAACTCTTTAGCGAAATAGCTAATCACTAAATCCGCTCCAGCTCTACGTATACTTAATAATGTCTCTGGAACCATCTTTTCTCTATCTAACCAGCCATTAGCGCAGGCGGCATATAACATCGCGCATTCTCCGCTCACATGATAAGCCACAGTAGGTATGTCAAAACTAGTCTTAAGCGCTCGTATCACATCCAAATAGTGTAAAGCAGGCTTAATCATAATGAAATCAGCTCCTTCTTCAATGTCAAGTTGTGCTTCTACTAAGGCTTCGTTGACATTAGCAGGATCCATCTGATAAGTCTTCTTATCTCCTGCCTTAGGTGCTGAATCAAGCGCATCACGGAAAGGTCCATAAAGCGCACTCGCGTATTTGGCAGTGTATGACATGATAGATGTATCGGTGTATCCAGCATTATCCAATGCAAATCGTATAGCCTCTACCCTACCATCCATCATATCCGATGGTCCGATCATATCAAATCCGGCTTTAGCCTGAGCGACAGACATCTTAGCTAAGATGGGTAAAGTCTCATCATTGAGAATCTTTCCATCTCTAACCAATCCATCATGGCCATCTGAACTATATGGATCCATAGCAACATCACTGATAAGACAAGCATCTGGATACTTTGCCTTTATCTTTATGGCTGCCTCTAAATAGAAATTATCAGGATCGTGGCTATAAGTAGCAGTTTTATCCTTGAGTTCTTCCGGTATCGCAGGGAAGATCATAAACTTATCTATGCCTAATGCCAAACACTCGCCTATCTCACCCATCATCGTATCTAGACTCCATCTATAGGCCATTGGTAACGATTCGATCTGATCTTTTATCCCTGATCCAGTAACCAGAAATAAAGGCATTATCATATGCTGAGCACCAATATGCGTTTCAGCGATAGCAGCTCTTATCGATGGTGATTTCCTGTTCCTTCTTGGTCTTCTTAACATGTCTTAGTTCTTATTTACTCTGATCTTTACTGAGATTTACAGTACTTTTCTTTTTAGGATTATTCGGCACTGGATCATATCCTGTCGATCCCCAAGGGTGACATCGTGATATTCGTTTTAGTCCCATCCCCATACCTTTGAATATTCCCCATTCATGTATACTCTGTACCATATAGTGTGAGCAGGTTGGTTGATATCTGCAAGTAGGCCCCAAGATTGGTGATATAATCTTTTGGTAAACCCGAATCGGAAATATGAATATCGACTTCAATATGGACATAATGTAAAGATAAATGTAATAATGAATCAATGGTACACGGTATTGTCAATAAATACAAGCAGATAACTAATATCAATCTTTTAAAACTTAATAATTTACGATATTTGCGAGCTATAATAGACTTACCTTATGATGAAACATATTTTCATAGCTCTAGTAGCTGTTTTCGCTATATCGTGTTCTAACGATACTTCTGTAAATACTCAACACGTAGATACCTCAGAAATCGAATTATTTGAAGTAGTACCATCTAGTGCTACAGGTATTGAATTTTCTAATATTATTACAGAAAGTCCTGACTTTAATTATATCCAATATGATGTAATATTTAATGGCGGAGGAGTAGCCTTAGCCGATTTTAATAATGATGGACTTGTTGACATTTATTTTACAGGAAATCAAGTAACTGATGCAATGTACTTGAATAAGGGCGATATGCAATTTGAAGATATAAGTAATACTGCTGGAATCACAGAAAACAACCTTTGGTCTTCAAGTGTGAGTATTGGAGATGTAAACGGTGACGGTTTCTTAGACATCTATGTTTGTAAGTATTTGTTACCAAATAAAAACAATAGAAAAAATGTTCTCTACATTAACAATGGAGACATGACTTTCGTGGACAAAGCGGAAGAATATGGAGTAGCAGATATGGGGTATTCGACCTCAGCTACTTTCTTTGATATGGATAAAGATGGTGACCTCGATCTATATGTAGGTAATCAAATGCCAGCTGCAAGATATCTTAAAAAGCAAAGTGTAGAAGTAGATTATACTTTCACTGATAATCTCTATAGAAATGAAGGCAATCAAAAATTTACAAAAGTAACTGAATCTGCCGGTGTCAAAAATTTTGCAGCGGCGCTTAGTACTACTGCTTCAGATCTCAATGGTGATGGTCTTGTAGACATCTATGTAGCCAACGATTATGAAGAGCCAGATTTCTTCTATGTTAATAGAGGAGATGGAACATTTTCGAATGCTGCTCATGTTTCACTCAAGCACATGAGTAACTTTAGTATGGGTGTCGATCTTGCAGATTTTAACAATGATGGAGATATAGATATGTTTTCATCTGATATGGTAGCTTCTGATAATTACAGAAGTAAAACCAATATGAGCGGAATGAATCCTGCCAAGTTTTGGAAACTTGTTAATGCTGGTTACCATCACCAGTATATGTTCAATGCTCTACAACTTAATAATGGTAACGGATCATTTTCTGAAATAGCACAGATGGCTGGAGTATCGAATACTGATTGGAGTTGGACCGCTTTATTTGCAGATTTGGATCTAGATGGTAGCAAAGATTTAGTCGTTACTAATGGCCTGTTCAGAGATGTAAGAAATAAAGATTACATACACGACATTGAAGATCTAGTAGCAACACACAATAAAAGCGCAGGTACGTATAGTGATGCCGAAATAAATCAAAGTGTTTATGAATTAGCAATTGCTGCACCGTCACACAGATTAGAAAATGCTGCGTTTAAAAACAATGGTGATTTAACTTTCAAAAATGTCGCTAGTAAATGGAACTTAGATTTTGCTGGATGGACACAAGGTGGTGCATATGCAGATCTTGATAATGATGGTGATTTGGATCTTGTTATGAATCATATGAATGACAAAAGTCAAATCTATAAGAATGTTGCGCAGGACCAAAAAATAAATAATTATCTTAAAGTTTATGCCAATAAAAATGGTGTGCCATGTGATGGTGCTCGTATAGAAATAGATTACAATAATGGAGAAACACAACTGATAGAAATCACACGTACTAGAGGTTTTTTATCTGCCAGTGAGCCAGTCGCATTATTCGGATTAGGAGTAGAGGGAAAAGTAAATAAACTTACGGTTACTTTTCCTGATGGAAAGCAATACGTACAATCTGATGTAGACGCGAATCAAACCGTCAATATAGATTACACACAAACAACTACTGTTGAAAGCAATGAAAATTCACTTGGTTTATTTAGTGATCTTACTAGCACTAAATTCTTTCCAGTATCACATAATGAAAATGATTTTGATGATTACGAAAGAGAAATATTGATTCCACATAAAATGTCTACACTTGGTCCAGTTATGGCATCGGCGGATGTAGATGGTAATGGAACCGTTGATGTTTTCTTTGGAGCAAGTGCTAACAACTCTGGCGCATTGTTTCCTATGAACTCTAATGGAAATTTCACTAAACCATTAGATGATTCTGAATTCAAATTAGATGCAAAGAGTGAAGATCTAGGAGCGACATTTTTTGACGTGGATGGAGATGGTGATCAAGATCTATATGTAGTAAGTGGCGGAAACGAATATGAAGATGGAAATAAAAACTATAAAGATCGACTTTACCTAAATGATGGCAAAGGAGTTTTCAAAAAAGACAAATCATTCCAATCATTATCTATAAGTGGATCTGCAGTAGCAGCAGCAGATTTTGATAACGATGGAGATATAGATGTTTTCACAGGAGGAAGACAAGTTCCTGGCTTCTACGGTTATGATGTGAGCAGTACTATATATATAAATGAAGGTGGAAAATTATCTGTAGATAAAGAAGCTAGTAAAATATTCGCTGATCTAGGAATGGTTACTGATGCTGTCTGGACAGACTACGACCAAGATAATGATCTCGATCTTTTGTTAGTCGGTGAATGGATGCCTCTCACCATATATAATAATGATGGCGGAAAACTTTCAAAATACGAAGGTGGCGAATCTTGGACCAACTCAAGTGGCTGGTGGAATGAAATAACTGTAGCCGATATAGATGGTGATGGTGATGATGATTACATCGCAGGTAACTTAGGATTGAATCTTAAATTTAAAGCGTCAGAAGAAGAACCTTTCAAATTATTCACTAAAGATTTTGACGGCAATGGTACTCATGATGTTTATCTAGGTTACTATGACCAAGATGGTACTTTATATCCTGTTAGAGGTCGTCAATGTTCATCACAGCAGATGCCTTTTATTAAAGAGAAATTTGAAGATTACGAAGCTTTCGCTACGGCATCTATAGAAGATATTCTTGATGACAAAATGGAAGGAGCTGCACTCAAAGAAGTACAGATGTTTGAAAGCGTTTGGATCGAAAACCAAGGTGCTGGAAAACTTAAAATACACAAACTACCAAACAAGGCACAAATAGCGCCAATCTTCACTATCGTACCTAATGACTATGATAATGATGGAGATATAGATCTTTTTGTCGCAGGTAACTATCACAATCGAGAAGTGGAAACTACAAGAAGTGATGCCGGTACTGGACTAATATTACTCAATGACGGAAAGGGTAATTTCGATCCTTTATCAGTAAAAGAATCTGGAATATATGCTTCGCTAGATGCCAGAGATGCATTGCTCATAGAAGTTGGATCCAATAAGCGAAAAGTAATAATTGTAGCTAACAATAACGGTCCTGCACAGGTCTTTGGAAAAAACTAATGGAGGCCTCGGTCATCATACCGTTTTATAATTCTAAAGACACACTCGCGCGTGCAATAGATTCGGTATTGGCCCAACAAGGTGTACAACTACAGATATTATTAATAGATAATAACTCTGACGATGATTCTAATACTATCGCTTCGTCATACGCTACTAAGTATGATGAAATTTCACTTCACTTAGAATTAAAACAAGGCGCAAATAACGCTCGAAACTTAGGTATGCTATTAGCTGAAAAAGATTGGATTCAATATCTTGATGCTGATGACGAACTACTTCCCAAAAAAATATATAATCAGCTATCGATTAGCACTATCGATGCGGTAGATGTGGTATGCAGCCCTATTACAGAATTAACCAATAAAGGAACAACCATCAAATATGAAGTCTCTGAAATGAATGACCTTTGGCTTTCACTTCTTAATGGTAAGATTGGATGGACATGTTCTAATCTTTGGCGAAGATCAGCATTGATTGATATCGGAGGGTGGAATACCAATTATACTTCGCATCAGGAAAAAGAATTAATGGCAAAATTAATTATCGAAAGAAAACAATTTTACTTCTACAACCAATCGGAATCTATCGTATACGAGCAGAAAGCTTCTATCTCTCAGAGAGCAGACTTCCCTTTGACTGGAATAAAACTGATGAAGTTCCTAACACACTATCTCAAATCAAATGATATTCTCACCAAGCAAAGAGAAAAGGCAATTCACAATCAATTATACCATAAATATCTAATGGCTTATAAGGTATATCCTGAAGAAGCATTGAGTGCCATGCACAATACGAGTCTTAAGTTAAATTTAGTTGATTTGCCAGTACACCATAGAGTACTTACTTCAGTGCTTGGACTAGAAAATACATTTAAGATATTAAAGATGTTGGGTGGGAGTTAAGACCATTTTTCAATAAAACTGATTTTGACTGCGCTGATATCAAAGTGGAGACCCTCCTTTAAAAACATATACACACTTTACGCGAATCTTTAAGAGGTCCATTATTATTTATTAAGGCAATTGTACGAGCACTATTTCGTAACGTTGAAATGAGAACTAGAGTTAACCATTAACTAAATCGAAACGCTGAAATGCGCGTTTGACTTATTCTCTATCTAATTCGAAACGCTGAAATGCGCGTTTCGTTGTTTGTGTTTTTTTTGAAAAAACACAAACTTACACTTCATTATATGTTTCGTCTAGCTCTACTGGTTGGATCGTACTTGTGTCTCTGACAAAATTACACCATCTACAATCTTCATTGTCACAGAATTGCTCAAATTCATAATTGTGAATTGCTTCCCAAGAATCTTGTAGTTGCTTAGTAACCGCTTCTTCATCTTCTGTAGAGATTGGCATTTCTATCCTATCATAAGATTTTTTAGCTTTTGCTTTCTCTACAAAATCCATCGTACCTGACTTCATCTTCCAATCGAGTGTAGGATCATTATCTACGAGTAGTTTATAGAACACTAGTTGTCTCCAATAATCACCTCCTTGATCTTCATCACTTACACCAGCAAGCTTATCTTTCTTATATGTTCCTGTTTTATAATCGATAACCTTTACATGATCATCGAATATTTCTACTTTATCGATTTTACCTTTGATTGGTATCTCACCTATAGACGTATGTTTAATGTTTTTTTCTGAGATAGTTTGCTTGGCTGTATTCCATTGGTGATTATACTCGTCGTAATATTCCTTGAGTATCTTCTCTCCTAATATATTAAAATTATCAAACTCTATCTGAGTAAAGTGAGATCTATATATTTTCATTCCGAGAATAAAGTGTGTCGTCAAAGTTTCTGGATCAGGCGACTTTCTTTCTGGATCTGCTTCCATTGCTTTGAAGTACATTTCTAATGCATAATGGATCGCACTACCGTACCCCATAGTTGCCGATCTTGCCATAGGCACACGAAGAAGATTTTCAAAATAGAATGATAATCTACATCTAATAAATTTATTGAGCGCTGTAGCACTCATTGCGAATGTCTTGAGCAATCGTGCCACAAGGTCACGATCTATTAGCACAGGTGTACCTTCAGTGTAAGTCATCAGACCTGCTACGTAATCTAATGTCTGTTCATCACTTACTACACCCTCCACTGGAGAGATGTGTTCACCTAGTTCAGATATAAATCTTGCCGTCTCTAGATCTTTTCCATCATCATCCAAAAGAGGATAAGATATATAAGCAAAGTTCTTAGCACGGGTCAATGCCACATAAAATAATCGACGATCATCTTGTACATCTGACGTCTCACTAATAGGCACAAGGTCTGGTGGAAATTTAAATCCACGACCAGAGTTTTTCTGTTCCCAGTTTTTCTTAGTGACATCAATAATAAATACATACTCAAACTCTAATCCTTTACTACCGTGGGCAGTCATGAAGTTAATTCCATCTTCGTTTTGTATTACCTTCTCCAATGGTAAGCTGATACTACTATCACGCATGATCGCAATATTACTAATCAAAGTATCTAATGTATAATCAGGATTTTTCGCTGATTCATTTTTGATGAGATCAAAATACTTATTTAGTACTTGCAGGCGGAAAGTCTTATCCTCATCCATCAAGATATCATTCAGTAAACCTGATTGTGTGATTACTTTTTCAAACAACCTCTGAAGCGTCATATTAGGTATGCTTCCGATCCATTCTTCTAGCATTACTGAGAACGCTAAAATGCTTTCTGGATCTTGAACTAGCTTCTGCAATTGCTCTTCATCACCAATTACTTTTCTCCACTTACGATCATCTTCTAATACATCAGTGTAGTTAGAACAATGTGCAGCTATATATCCGATATCTCTTGGCGCTATCTTAAAATAGTTATAGTGTAATATTTCAAATATTAAATCTTCTCTTGAATCTTGCTTGCTGTATTCACCAGCAAGGTAAAGCATGACATTATGAATTTTTTTGATCTCAGGAAGATCCAATACGTTTACTTTTCGTTTGATTTGTAACGGTATATCTTTGAGCGTAAAGTATTTTACCAAGTCTATCGCTGATTTGTGTCCACGATAAATCACGGCCATATCTTTATACGCTACACCTTGCGAATGTAATTCTGTTATTTTACTTACTAGTCCGGCCTGTTCGAGTGTCTTGTTTTGATACTTATGCACAATCGGATTAGAGCCATAGCCCTTTTTATCTGTTCTGCTTTCTACAAGTTTATATTGATCATCTTCTTCGTTTTCTACTTTTTGTAGATTACCAATTCTGTCAGTATTGTGCCTGATCAATTTGTATGCACTATCTAATATTCCTTGATAAGATCGATAGTTATTTTTAAGAACATATCTATCTGGATCAAACTTCGAAATAAAATCTGTCAAACTGCTCATGTTAGCACCTTGGAATCTATAGATCGCTTGATCATCATCACCTACTACAAATAGGTTTGGCTTTTCCCAATAGTCTGATAATAAAAAGACCAAATCGTTTTGTGATCCATTTGTATCTTGATATTCATCTACCAAGATGTATTGGTATCTCTCTTGATAATCCAGCTTGAGGTTTTCATTTTGTTCGAAAGCGTCTATTACAAATAGAATCGTATCCTGCTGATCATACCTCTGTCTTTCATACAATAGTTGATCGTATTTCCCAAGTAGCATAACCGCCTCTTTAGTCTTACGATACTTCGCCATAAACTTATCAAAAGCCGCTTGCTTAAAATCGCCTTTCTCATACTTTCCTTTTCTACTATTCTTGTAGATCATGGACTCATCTTCGCTCATTTCCAATTCATAATCTGCTATAGTTTTATCCACCATTTCAGATTTCCAATTCTCTTGTTTCATCGTAGAGAATAACCTAAGTAGATTGCTGCGATCATAATATAAATCTCCTTTAAATCTCTTGAGCAGACTAGTTTTAGGGAGCTCGTCTATAATCTGATTTAGTATTTCTATCTGTTCGATATCAGATACCAGTTGTAGTTCTCGATACCCTCCGAAGTATTCAATATTATCTTGTATCACACTATGACAAAAAGCATGGTACGTGTAGATATGCGCATTATATGCCTCAGGACCAATGAATGATAACAGTCTACTACGCATCGCTACTGCTCCAGCATTAGTAAATGTAAGACACAATATATTATGTGCTTTAGCATCTGTATTCTGAAGGATATAACCTACCCTCACACCGAGTAACTGAGTCTTACCTGTACCAGGACCCGCCATTACCATAATAGGATCTTCGGTTTGCTTTACAGCATTGAGTTGTTGCTGATTGAGCATTCCTAGTGCTTTCTCAAAAGCAAGATCATATTTGGTTTTAGTATTGTTCGACATGATGTTATGAATTGAAAAAGACCAGACATCGCCTAAGAAGCGTTGGCTGATCTTTTGTTACTTTACCCAAGTTGTCTTTCGCAACAATTGTCCTAGGTTTAGAATATTTTATTTTACAAAGGGACAAAAATTATTTGCCTCAACAGGATCTTACTTAGAATCTCTCCTTCCTCTACGTTTATCCTTGATTTCAAATTTCTTCACTGGATTAACTCTATCTTCTGCATATTGCTTACGTAGCACTACTGAGTCTATAGCCAAGTATAAAGCAGACCTAATAGATCCAGGACTAGCTTCATTCTTTCCTACTATGTCATAAGCCGTACCATGATCTGGAGACGTACGTATAATAGGAAGTCCTCCAGTATAATTAACTCCTGATCCAAAGCTGAGCGCCTTGAAAGCCACTAGACCTTGATCATGATACATTGATAATATTGCATCAACTTTTTTATATTTTGAAGATCCGAAAAACCCATCTGCTGGAAACGGACCAGTAGCTAGGATGCCCTGTCTTTTAGCTTCTGCAATTGCAGGCTTAATGACATCATTATCTTCTTTTCCGATTACGCCTTCATCTCCAGCGTGAGGATTAAGGCCTAGTACTGCAATTATTGGTCTTTCTAGACCAAAATCTTCGATCAGCGTCTTATTAAGCGTTTTCAATTTTCTTAAGATACCTTTCTTGCTGATATTCGCGCTAACTTCACTTACTGGTAAGTGATTAGTTACTAGTGCAACTCTTAGAGAATCGCTTACCATCATCATAAGGCTTCCTTCAGATTTTGTCGCTTCTGTAAGGTATTCTGTATGTCCTACATGTGGAAAATTGGCCATTTTCATAGCTTGCTTATTGATAGGAGCTGTTACTACTGCATCGATGTGGCCTGCTATACAATCTTGAGTCGCCTTATCCATAGCGATATAAGCGTATTTGCCACCATTCTGAGTCGCTACCCCTTGCTTAATATCTGCTTCTTCTTCCCAGCAATTGATTACCGTAATCTTGTTATTTGCTGCTTTTTCAGCTGAAGTACCAATAGAAAAGTTGAAGTCCTTGGCGTCCAATGCCTTTTTATAATATGCAATCACTTTAGATGACCCGTATATGATAGGAGTACATTGATTGAGTATCTGCTTATTACTCAGTGCTTTGATGATTACCTCTGGTCCTATACCGTTGATATCCCCTATTGTAATCCCTATTTTAGGCTTTGTCATATATTCGTTTTGTTTGAGATTTTCCTTATCTCTATTATCCAATTGTATCCACTACTAATTATCGGAGGCTAAGATAATTGTTTTTAGAGAAGGACTGTCTTGAGAAGTGATAAAGTATGATTAATACCAACTACTATTATAATAGTCTGATTTTGAGATGAGCAAGAAACCTATATCGTTGCATTATCCGGAGTTAGACCATCTATCTAAAACAAGACTAGTGCTAGACTTACATCATTGATCAGATCTTTCTTCAAACCACTTAAAGACTATAAGAACTCTTTATTTCTATCTATGTTTATAGTTTTAGATCATGATAACTCAGTATTTGTCGAGACATCTTCATTTTTTAGAAAAATAAGTTTGATCTTGCATGATTGATACTACTTCAACGATACATAGCATAATATATGGCGACTAAATCCAAATCTGCACCTAAAAAATCTAAGTCTGATGAATACCAGTCACTTAGAGAGTATATCCATATCAAAGGAGCTAGATCTAATAATCTCAAGAATGTGGAAGTCCTCATTCCTAAGAAGAAACTTATAGTAGTGACTGGATTATCTGGGTCTGGTAAGTCTTCTCTCATCATGGACACCTTATATGCCGAGGGGCAGCGTCGATACGTAGAAAGTCTATCTTCATATGCCCGTCAGTTTCTTAATAGGATGAAAAAGCCTGAGGTAGATTTCATCAAAGGTATTTGTCCAGCAATTGCCATAGAGCAAAAAGTAACGACCAGTAATGCTCGATCTACTGTAGGATCACTGACTGAGATATATGATTTCATGAGATTGCTATTTGCTCGTATCGGTAAGACCTACTCGCCTATATCTGGTGATCTAGTACGTAAGCATGAAGTATCCGATGTCGTGGAGTACATCCAAAAGCAAAAAAAGGGAACCAAGATCATATTGATGATACCAATCCAAAAGAAATATGAACGTACGCTCCACCAGGAGTTATACTTACTCATGCAAAAGGGGTTCAATAGATTATATATCAATGGTGAATTAATAGATATAGAAGAAAAGCTAGAAAGCAAGGATAAGAATCTCAGTAAATCTGTCACTAAACTCAAAGAGTCGATTCATATCTTGATAGATAGATTTGCGGTATCTGACGAAGAAGAAAATAAGAAAAGAATTGCCGACTCTGTATTGACTGCTTTCTCAGAAAGTGAAGGCGATTGTGTGGTCCAGATTATGGGCGGTAAAAGTGTCTCTTACAATAGTCGTTTCGAATTAGATGGTATCCTATTTCAAGAACCGACGCACCAACTATTCAACTATAACAATCCTTATGGAGCATGTCCTAAATGTGAAGGTTATGGACGTATCCTAGGAGTAGATCCGGACAAAGTAATACCTGATGATAGTAGATCTTTATACGACGAAGCAATAGCTTGTTGGAGAGGAGAAAAAGGAAAAGCATGGCTCAATCAAATAATCCAATCCGCACATAAGTTTGATTTTCCTGTTCACAAGCCGTGGAGAGAATTAAGCGATGATGAGAAGAAATTAATTTGGGAAGGAAACGATTACTTCGATGGTGTAGAAACATTTTTTGCACAGCTTCAAGCCAAGACTTACAAAATTCAAAATAGAGTACTTCTTGCAAGATATCGCGGTCGTACCAATTGTAATGAATGTAAAGGTGGTAGACTTCGCAAAGAAGCTCGGTATGTAATCGTAGCGAAAAAGAATATTTCTGAATTAATTAATATTCCAATAGATGAGTTATTTGTATTCTTTGATAAGATCAAACTTAATAAGCATGATGCTAAAATAGCCGATCGAATTTTAGTCGAAGTACAAGGAAGATTACAAACGATGATCGATGTAGGTTTGTCTTACTTATCACTAGATCGTATGTCAAGCACTCTGTCTGGTGGAGAGACTCAACGTATCAACCTTACACGTACTCTTGGTAGTAACTTAACCAACTCGTTATACATATTAGATGAACCAAGTATAGGATTACATCCAAAGGATACTGACAAACTCGTGAAGGTACTTGAGAAACTACGTGACTTAGGAAATACCGTTGTCGTAGTCGAGCATGAAGAAGAAGTAATTACTAATGCAGATTACATAATCGATGTAGGACCAGGCGCAGGAATACACGGTGGCGTCATCGTTTTTGACGGTCCATACAAAGCCTTCAAAAAAGGAGTAAAAGAAAGCCTTACTTCTCTTTATATAAGTGGAAAAGAACAATTGCCTCTGCCGACACATCGTCGTACTTCTTCCAACAAGATAGAGATCAAAGGTGCAAGACAACACAACTTAAAAAATATAGATGTAACCATTCCACTTAATACTCTAACTGTAGTAAGTGGTGTATCAGGATCTGGTAAAACATCATTAGTAAAACATATACTTTATCCTGCGCTTAAAAAAGCACTCAACGAAGCGATCAGCAAATCACCAGGAAGACATGATAGTATTACAGGAGCGATAAAAAACATCACTCAAGTGGAGATGATCAACCAAAGTCCAATCGGAAAATCTTCGAGATCTAATCCTGTGACTTATGTCAAAGCTTACGATGCGATCAGAAAATTATATGCCAGTCAGCAACTCAGTAAGATTAGAGGGTATTCGCCAAAGCACTTTTCATTTAATGTAGATGGAGGGCGATGCGAAACTTGTAAAGGAGATGGAGAGATTACTGTAGAAATGCAATTCCTAGCGGACGTAAAATTAGTCTGTGACGAATGTAACGGTAAGAAGTTTAAAGATGATGTCATAGAAGTAGAGTACAACGGTAAGAGCATCCATGACGTACTTAATCTTAGCATAGAAGAAGCATTAGATTTCTTCGAAGAGAAAAGAGATATCATAGCACGTATACAACCTCTCTATGATGTAGGCCTAGGATATATTAAGATGGGTCAGTCGTCTAGTACTTTATCTGGCGGAGAAGCACAAAGAGTTAAACTTGCTTCATTTCTGACAAGAGAAAATCATAGTAAACATATCTTTTTCATTTTTGATGAGCCGACTACTGGTTTGCACTTTCATGATATCCGTAAGCTCATGGATGCGTTTAATGCATTAGTAGAACATGGGCATACAGTACTCGTAGTAGAGCACAATATGGATGTCATTAAGATGGGCGATTATATAATCGACTTGGGTCCTACCGGTGGTAAGACTGGCGGACACCTAGTATATCAAGGTCCACCAGAAGGTATCGTAAAGGTGAAAAAATCTTTTACTGGTCAATTCCTAAAAGAGAAATTATAATGTAAATACGTTTGTCAATTTACTAATGTGCTTCCAACCAATTTTCTCCTGTATCCATACCTACTAGGATGGGTACTTTTAAATCTGGCAATGCATTTTTCATTAGATCTTCTACTAAAGTTTTGATCTCTTCTAATTCTGATCTGTGTACATCGAATACTAATTCATCATGAACTTGCATGATCATTTTGGTCTTATAATTTCCGTCTTTCAATGCTTTATGGATATTGATCATTGCAATCTTAATCATATCCGCAGCAGTACCTTGGATAGGTGTGTTGATCGCCATACGCTCGGCATTGGATCTAAGCATACCATTACGAGAATCTATATCTCTCAATGAACGCCTACGTCCAAGTTTAGTCTGCACATATCCATTCTCTCTTGCGAAAGCCACGGTATCATCCATATATCTTTTTAAACCACTAAACTGTTCGAAATAATTATCAATAAGATCTTTGGCTTCTCCCCTACTGATATCTAATTGGCGTGACAAATTTGTAGCTCCAGCACCGTATGTGATAGAGAAATTAACTGTCTTAGCATTTCGTCTTTGATCAGCAGTCACTTCATCATAAGGTACATCATATACTTTTGCAGCAGTTGCTCTGTGGAAATCATTACCTGCGATAAAAGCTTCCATCATTGCTTCATCTTCACTTATCTCAGCGATCAATCTCAATTCTATTTGGCTATAATCCGCTGCCAATAAAATATGATCCTTGTCTCTTGGCTCAAAAGCCTTACGAATTTCTCTACCTGCTTCATCCCTAATAGGAATATTCTGTAAATTAGGTTTGTCCGAACTCAATCTTCCAGTTGCAGCTCTTGCTTGATTAAAGTTACTATGTACTCTTCCTGTACGTGGATTAATTAGTAATGGTAATGCATCTACATAAGTCGACTTGAGTTTACTAAGTTTCCTATACTGAAGTATATGCTGAATGATATCATGTTTTGGAGCTAGCTCTGTAAGCTTTTCTACATCAGTAGAATACTGACCAGAACTAGTCTTACGCCATCTATATGGCACCTTCAATCGATCAAATAAGATCTCACCTACTTGACGAGGAGAACCTATATTAAATTCGCTTCCGGCTTGCTTATAGATTTCTAATTTGACATCATGTATACGTTCACCAAGGTCTACCGAATAATCTTGCAAAAACTTAGGATTAATACGAACACCATTATATTCTATCTCTTCTAGTACTTTGATCAGTGGCTCTTCTATTTTACGATATACCTCTTCACTTTCATTCTCTTTGAGTAGTTCCGTTAGCGTTGGTAATAATTGTAATGTTAGATCTGCATCTTCTCCTGCGTACTCCACGACTTTCTCTACCGGTACATCTCTCATCGTCAATTGGTTTTTACCACGTTTTCCGATGAGTTGCTCTATAGGAACCATTTTATACTCGAGATACGCTTCAGTCAAGTAATCGAGTTTATGTCTTAGATCAGGCTCACATAGGTAATGAGCGATCATAGTATCAAACATAGGCCCAGATACTTCTACGCCATACCACTTAAGCATAATGTTATCATACTTGATATTTTGACCTACTTTCTCTATATCTTGACTCCCCAGCACTTCTGAAAATTCTGCAGCGATGGCTTTAGCTTCATCTTGATTCTCTGGTGTAGGTACGTAATATGCTTTCCCTGTCTCCCAAGAAAATGACAAACCCACTAACTCTGCTTGGTGTGCATCTATACCCGTTGTTTCCGTATCATACGCAACAGTCTTTTGCTTCAATAGGTCTTTGATCAGTGCCGTGCGTTTTTCTGATGTATCCACCAGTATATATTCATGTTCTGTATTTTCGATGTTCTTCTCTACTACAGCATATGCCTTAGTAGCCTTTGCTTTTTGCTTTGAAGAATTTGCAGAAAATCCAGAGAATAAATCTTGTTGTTCTCCTGGCTGTGTTTCCTTCTTTGCTTGTCCTAATATCTGTATCGCTAATGATCTAAACTCTAACTCTTTAAAGAGAACCTCCAATTTAGGTTTGTCGAATTCTTCTAGAATGTATGTTGCTGCATCAAAATTGATCGGTACATCCAATTTGATTGTTGCTAGATCCTTAGAAAGCCTTGCTTGCTCAGCAAAGTTCTCTAGATTTTCCTTTTGCTTTCCCTTCAGTTCATGAGTGTTAGCTAATATTCCTTCCACATCGCTGTAAAGCTTTAGGAGTTTAACCGCCGTCTTAGGCCCTATACCAGGCACACCTGGAATATTATCAACGCTATCGCCTTGTAAGCCTAATACGTCTATGACTTGATCTACACGTTCGATATCCCACTTTTCTTTGACTTCTTTAGCACCTAGTACCTCTATACCATTACCCATACGAGAAGGCTTATACATAAAGATATTATCCGATACTAGCTGAGCATAATCCTTATCCGGAGTTACCATATACACGTCAAATCCTTCAGCTTCAGCCTGCTTACTTAACGTACCGATAACATCATCGGCCTCATAGTTTTTCACTATTACTACAGGAATTTTGAATCCTTTAAGAATCTCTTGTATGATAGGGATCGCTATAGATATATCCTCTGGTTGCGCATCACGATTAGCCTTATACTCTGGATATTGTTCGTGACGGAATGTGCCACCTCTTGGGTCAAATGCTACCGCAATATGAGTTGGCTTCTGATTCACCAATATATCCCATAGAGACCTCACGAAGCCTGTGATTGCCGAAGTATTGATCCCTTTGGAGTTAATCAATGGACGATTGATAAATGCGAAATGCGCCCTATATACTAATGCATGTCCATCGAGTAGGAATAGCTTCTTCTCTGCCATAATCTAATATTACTAAGTTGGAGCGTGAAGGTAACAAAAAGAGAACTAGATGTAATATAGATAAGTAGCTAATGGCTAAAAATGTATATTAAAGAAACGTGGATTATATTTACATCATGAATAGTACAAATCAAGGCAGCAAATTAATTCACTACGGTGTTCCTGCACTTATATGTCTATACTTTATCTTAGCATTCTATCCCAAGTATTTTGGGAATGGAAAAGAAATTGTACCCTTCTCACTATTTAATCTGTATACATTTATACCATACGACTATTCTAATTACGATTTACAGATTACAGATTCTTGTGGAGACTCACATCTGTTGTTATATGGAAATAAAGAACTTACACCCATTGAAAGAAAGTATTATCCCAGTTGGCTAGTAGAAATTGGAGAAGAATATATCCGATCGAATAACGTAATGATAGATTCTACTCATTTTATAATTGAAAAAATAGAAGGAAATATAGACCTAGTGAGACTATCCGGTGACTATGTAGAAACAAAAAAGAGTAGTTATATGCAATTTGAAATATTAAAAAGGATAAAATGAAAAATCTAATTAATATTTTCTGGAGTAAAGCAAAGTACAATGGGCAATCCATATTTGAAAACGAAGAACATTACGCCAAAGGCTCTACTCTAGTATCCATATTTTATTTTTTTGTATTTATTGTTGCCTTCCAATCGATAACTTTCAATTCGCAATTTCCTTCATGGACTGACATTGTTTCTTCAGAAAGTCTATTTAAGCCACAGTGGAGCAGCGCCTGGATATCTCATTTTGAATGGAGATCTGCGATTCGATTTATTTACATACTACTGGTTGGGAGTAGTATTTTGAGTATAGTCTTTTGGAGACAAAGTAGATTAGTAAGAATAATAGTTTTCATTGCTCTTTTTCAATTTTTATCATTGGTTTCTTCCTTTGGAGCAGTAGATCATTATCTACATATGGTGGTCACTACATCTATAGTATTTATATTCTTACCCAATCAAAAATCAACTTCATATAAAAGCGATTTATTGAAAGCAATATTTGGAATACAGACTATCATGTTAGCCACATATTCGATATCCGGATTTTACAAATTACTGGGAGTAGCCAAACAAATAAAATGGGGAGTTACTTCTGCATTGTCACCAAACGGATTAACGCTTCAAAGTGCTAAGACTTCGTATTTTTCTGGGAATGAATATTTTTTCCAGCAATTACTTATAGATCACCAAGGATATTGGATAGCCATATTTCATATTGCTGGTTATTGTATTGAGTTTCTATCTATCATTATTCTATTTCGATTTAAGCTTCATAGAATATGGGGTTTAGTTTTAATTATATTTCATCTGGGCATAGCTCTTACTGTTGGTCCGGATTTTTCCATTCATTTACTACCAGTAGCATTATTTATAATGTTTAGTCCATTTGGCTCTAAGCAATATGATCTTTGGAATGATACTAAATCGATCTTCAAGAAATAAAAAAGTCCTTTGATCAATAATGATCAAAGGACTTTTACTTTATTCTAAACCGGAGATATTATCTCATAATTACTAATTTACCAAATCCTTTGGTAAAGAATTTATCAGCAACTGCGTTTTCATAACGCTCCATATCTGCAGGCAAATTAACTTTATAAAGATAGACTCCATTAGCTAACTTTTCACCATAGTCATCAGTTCCAGTCCATTTGTAATCTGTTCTATTTAAACCGATACGTAATGGTCCTAACTCTTCTCTAGATATTTCTTTTACCACTTTACCACTCACAGTAAGAATACTAATACTAATATCATCTGGTACTTCAGTTCCAGTAAGTGTAAATATAAATTGTGTTTGACTCGAAAATGGATTAGGGTAATTTAGTACATTAGAAACACTTTCTCTTAATATAATTTTAAAAGTAACTTCGTAATCATTATCACCGCTAATATTTCCCGTTGCATCACTGGCTTGCACTAATAATCTATAATCTCCATCTTGCGTTAAGGTAGGCTCTAAAGATATTTTTGCTTGATTTTTATTAGTCTCAGTTGCTGGTTCAAAGGATAGCTCAGGACTAGAGACATTGTAATCCACTCTATTTCCACTTGGGTCTACCAATGAAACCATTATCTTTTCTGGATCGTCCAAAAGTAAGTATTCATTTTCATCGCGTACATCTATTAAGATAAAAGGATTTGCAGCGACTATATCACCATTGATAATATGTATGCCATCAAAACTTACATCCAATACGGGCTCTCTTTCATCTTTGCGTACAAAGAAATCTTTCACTCCAAAATTATTGAATAAGAATTTTTCTTGTTGATCACCATCAGGATTAATTTCAAAATTAAATTGTTGATCTCCAGAAAGAGTCTTTGTATCGTAAGTAAAGTTCAATTGTTGAATATCATTTGACTCCAATGGAGCAACACGATCATACTTGATTATAGATTCATTATTAGAATTCGTAATAGTATACTTCACTAGTAGACTGTCCATGTCTTTTCCACTTATATTTTCTGCCTTTATTGCAAACTCCATAATTTGGCCTTGTTCAAGAGTATCCGAGTTAAATACAAATGTATCGTCCTTATTAAGTATTGCTTCCGGTGGAGATTCATATAATACTCTCCAAAAATTAATATTAACCGGTGTACGATTCACTTCGTCAAATGTATACATATCTAATCTCAAGAAAGGATACTCTGTAGCATCTATTCCTGAAAGGTCGACTTCGCTTTCAGTTATTATTGTAAACAATGTATCCATATCTCCATTGGCCTTAATACCTTTTATATAAGCCATATATGTATCTTCCGGCATCTGATCTTCTACGCTCCAAATCATTTTATCCCAAGATAAAGCAGGACCAATCTTTGGCGTGTTAAAATCTCCTTCTTTATAGTTTATTTGAAATTCTGCAGATAACGCAATTTCATCCAGTATTGTAGCACCGATATCTTCATCTTTCCAGTTTTCATCTTTAGTATAGATTCCACCCCAAAATACAGTTCCTCGTTCTTCTAGTTTTCTTACATCTTTTGCCCCTTGAGTCTCCAACACATTAAAAAAGTTCTTACCACTATTATCTAAAGAATCCAATGCCCAATCTTCTGTATGTAGGTCTGCAGTCGCTAAGTCATTGATAAACGTATATACCATTACGTGGTGTCCAGATTGTATTACCTCCTCGAGCATATTCACTAAATCGATTCTATTTTCACGAGTATCCATAGGATATATGAATAACCATTCTGTACCTATACCTCCTGATTGGTTCCAACTACCGTGTAGTCCAGTTCCTTGGTTATATTCAAATGGTCCGATTCTATCATCTCTATAAGATACTGCGACACCAGCACTCCCTGGATAATCCCAAGACCTCATTCTACTAATTTTAAAATCTCCTTGATTCCATCTAGGCCATCTTACTTCATCACCATCCAAATCAAATTGTGGAATATGAAGAGTCGTATTTATACCTATTGCCTCGTTTATAAAATCAAGCTTTCTATTTTCAAATTCTATGCCTGTTAGATCATTCCGTAAAAATTGGTAATAGTGACTTTGGTTCCATCCTTCTGAGCTATTAGGTAGATATATAAATGAACTTTCTCTCCATTGATATCCAATATTGATATCTGTACTATCCGCACTTACTCTCCAATAATATACTTCACCCGGAACGAATTCTGTATTTGGCTCCCACACAAGTGAACCCCCACCTTCATTAATTACTTTAGTTTCTTTCATGTTAGAGTTGAATAAAGATGTTGTATCTAATTCCATGAAATACTTACGATCTTCAGCTAAAATATTACTTGTAGAAGCAATCAATTTAGGCTGAACTCCATTAACTATAGCGAACTCTTCTGGGAATATTGGATTAGCAGAATTATCTAAAACATAAAAGCAATAACCATTTTCTCCCTCTACAGCACCTAAAAGATTATTGTTTGATGCTCCTGGAGATGGACCTTCTGCAACTAAGCCATCATAATTTACTTCTATCGAAATACAGTTTTCACCGATGCCTTCTAAGCCCGGATTTTTAATGGTAAAAGTATCTGTATAACTGTGTCCAGGTCCTTTTACTCGGCGATAAAAAGTATCCATTGCTGTTCCATCAGGAAGTGTCTGTATTGCTCTTACATTTATCGAATCAGATGTGTTTTCTCCAAGATTAACTATGTCATAATATAGTTTTATTTCTGCGTCTTCCGGTCCTACTATACTTGGGTTAGTCTTCACAGAACTATAATCGATTGAATAATCAGCATCATAATAGGATTGTATTCTAACCGCAGGATCTCCGTGAAGGGTAAACTGTTCATTGAGTGTCTTAAGAGATACAAAAGTATTCTCTACATCGTTATTGAGCTCTAGTAAATAATGAACCATATCACCTATAGTCCCATGATAAAATTCGTCCGTTCCTAATGCTTGATAAAACCTTTCACCCAGATCTCCTTGGGGAGTAATATAGGCAGATCCAGAAGATGCAAGAAAGGCAATGCAGCCCACTTCTGGCTCAAGTACAAAGTTTTCACTTAATGCTTTACTAGCCGTATGAATATTACCTGAATAACATCCCATAGAAAGTAAAACTGGTAATCTTCCTCCATTATTATACTGAGAGGCTTCCTCTATACTGAAATCAAATGTACCCGCTGAAGAGTGGCCAAAGAATGATAGTATAGATGCTCCTTGGTCTACTGCTTCCAGAATCTGAGAAGGTAGAGAACTAGTAACATTGGCAGAACTCTGCTTACTAAAAGTAGTGACTTCTGCACCAAATCTATTTTGGACTAGTATATTCCCCATATTATCCAAACTAGATTCTATTAGACTAAGAATATTTTCATCGCCACCGGCAAGATGAATAATCTTTTTAGTCCACAATCTTCCTTCAATTGTACTAGGATAGTTAATTGGATTTTCTCTAGTCGTTACTTTTTCATAATACGTTTTGATACCTTCAACAGAAGTCACGGCTATTCTTCCTGTAGGGATTCTAGGTTGAGTATCGTCTTTCTTCGCCATCATTGAATTATCAGATCCGGGTAAACCAAATGTCGGCAATATTGTTTTTAAAACTAAAGGACTCGGATCATTAAGTTGCTCAGGAGATCTACTCGCTGCGTATTCTAAACCTTTGCCAATTAAAAAATTATACTTCGCATCAGTCCAATTTTCCGACACCCATCTTGCGTGATTTTTCATAACTAATGGATGCCTAGACACACCATATCCAAACTGATTTACTAAGTCTTCTACAAAAATAATTGCCGGCACATACGAACCTCCATTTTCAGATGCTCTATGATCCGCATAAGCTCTAAGATAATTTACTCCATCATTACCATCTCTATCAAATTGCTTAGATGTATACATTAAATACTGCACCCCTATCATTTGACTATAGTCCACCATTAGAGTTACACCGATAGAACTTACAGACTTAATGGCTGAAGTATTATTTATTCTGTACGAATTTACTTTATCCGATTCAGGAATTAATAATTTGATAACATCACCTTCGACAATAGGTGTATACCTAATTCCATTTGTTACATCTATTATATTTATCTGATTCGAATTAATATTAAAGTTCTTTATAACTATGTAACGTTCTTCATTTGATGGTGAAAGAGTAAATTGATATTCATCCATACTTTCAAAATCAAATTCTCTGGCATATCTCAAAACACTATTTGCTATTGTATTTTTATCTGCTGTTGACTCGTAACTTCTTACTTCTACTTCTGAAGATCCATTAATTACATCACTATCATCGAGGTCTATATCTAATTGTTTAGTCTCGTTTTTTCCAAATTCCGCAGTATGTTTTACGTTATTATCAAGACTGACATCAACCTTATGAAGCAGATTATTTCCAGAAAGCCTAATAGACAATGTCGGAGTAGGTCCTGCTTCAAATTTATTACTGACTGTATGACTATATGTATTCGTACCTTGTAGGTCGCTACAATATCCTTCTCCAGGCATATATTGGGAAAATCTAACATCTTGAGCTTCGGATGGTTTATTAACCCTATCTGCAAACACTACTATATCTTCATGCATGTAGAAAGGCTCAGAATCAAGAATGTTTCCTGTAAGATCTACCGTTTGTTCTTGTAATCTATTTCCAATTACTCCTTGATCCCAAGTAATGTAATACGCTGACGAATCGGTATATAAACTATATCTAGGGTTTAGCTGATCAGACTCTTCTTTGTAAAGATGCTTATCTAACTCTCCACGATTCTTGACACCTACAAATTCTATATAATCTCCACTAGACAATAATCCATCAGTACTTACGCTAATAGATTGCTCTTGGCCAAAGTAAAACAACTGTATCTCAGCACCCGTTAACGACTCTAAAGGTAATCCTGCAGCCTGTAACTCTTCATAAGTTACCCTATACAGACCATCTTCTGCAAGCATCAACTTATAATATGATTGATCGAAGTCTATCCACTCGTTACCGAGTAGCGTATCTTGACCTATAACGATCTGCGCATTAGTATATACAGTCGCAGTAATTGACAATATAATTGTAAATAACATGGATTGCATTCTTGTTAACTTTTTCATGGTGTTGATTCTTGTACTACTGAAAACATATTAAAGAAAAACGACATATGTTACATATTGTTGTTTAACGTGTTGGATCATTGCAAATTTAATAAATCCTACTGTATAAAACATGTATCTTGCATGACTTAATAAGCCTTATTAATGCTTTTTAACGTATATATTGGCATTTAAATTATCAACTCTATTAAACAAATGGTCTATTTGCCAATACTAGTCATGTTTTAATACGATACTTCTGATTACCATATGCCGAAATTGTATTTCATTTTTCTTTTCTTCATTGCAGTTAAGCTAATCTTTGCTATTTGCTACTACTTTAGACTATCGGTCTATAGAATGTCACCTCACGACAAGAGTAAGTCAAAGACAAATGACATAAGTATTGTCGTTTGCTATCATAACGAAATCGAAAATGTGACCCAATCCCTAAAAGGACTGACCAATCAATCGACTAATAATCTAGAACTCGTATTGGTAGATGATATGTCTACGGATGATACGTATATGCAGTTGAACAAACTATCAAACGATAATAGTATTGTTGTTAAAAATGATATCTCTCATGACGGCAAGAAACTAGCATTAACAAAAGGCATCAACACAGCCACAAAAGATTGGCTCCTCATGACAGATGCCGACTGTATAGTTCCAAAACATTGGGCATCGACTATGGGAAGGTATTCAGAAAATCATAAGATAGTCTTAGGCTACGCACCTTTAAATAAATCTGATACTCTGGTAGGTAAGTTTGCTAGATATGAAACTTACTACACTGCTTTACAGTACCTTTCATTTGCACTGGCTGGCAGACCATATATGGGTGTTGGCCGTAATTTAATGTATCATCGGAGTATATTTGACAGTGCTGGTGGGTTTACTAGTCATACCGATATAGCATCAGGTGACGATGATCTACTCATCAACTTTGCCGCTAATTCCGATAATACTACCATTTGTCTAGAACCAGGTTCTTTTGTCTACAGTCCAGGCAAAGAGACTCTGAAATCATTCATCAGACAAAAGACACGTCATATCTCTAGTTCGCACAGATATAGGTGGTCAGATAAGATACTTTTAGGATTGTCGTCAATAGCTCAGATGGGATTGTATATATCAGCCTTGATTCTGTTATTTTCGCAGTCTAGTATTTGGCTAGTACCATTACTTGCATACTGGATATTGATGATAATTATCCAATATCCGATTTGTAAGAAACTTCATTGCATGGATCTGTGGTTACTATTTCCAGTGTATGATATAGTTATGGCGATGTATTACATCATTATGATTCCTTTTACTTTTATCAAAAAACAGAATACTTGGAGTTAATACTTAAATACTTTCCTGATCTGACAGAGACTCAGATAGAACAGTTTGCCCAACTAGGCGACTTATATAAGGAGTGGAATGATAAGATCAATGTGATCTCACGTAAGGATATTGAAAACATCTACCTACACCACGTTTTACATTCTTTGGCGATAGCCAAGGTTATGAAATTCAAAAAGGGGTCAAAAGTTCTAGACTTAGGCTGTGGTGGTGGATTTCCTGGGATTCCGATGGCCATTTTATTTCCTGATGTACAGTTTACACTTATAGACGGTACCCGAAAGAAAATACTAGTAGTGAATGAAGTCGCTCAAGCGATAGGCTTGAATAATGCCAAGGGTATACATGTAAGAGCTGAGGAGCATAAGATGAAATATGACTTTGTAATTACTAGAGCTGTGGCATTGGTAGAGAAATTGGTCAACTGGACTCATAATTTGATCCATGAAAATCATAAAAACTCATTTCCTAATGGAATTATAGCCCTAAAAGGAGGAATGGTAAAAGAAGAAATCGCTCAAACCACCAACAAAGTGTATTCTGAAGTGTATCCTATTAAAGATATATTCGAAGAAGAATATTATAGCGAGAAGTTTGTAATATATATCCAACACTAATGACGAAAAATAGAGGAAAGATAGCAATAGCTGGAGCAGGACTTTGTGGTACCATGATGGCCATTAGATTAGCTGAGTATGGATACCAAATAGACCTCTACGAAAGACGTACAGACCTGAGAAAAACCGACATCTCAGCCGGAAGGTCGATTAATTTAGCGTTATCTGATAGAGGTCTTAAGGCCCTAGATATGATAGGTCTCAGAGATCAAGTATCCGCCGAAATTATACCTATGCATGGCCGTATGATTCACCCTTCTGATGGAGAGAATGCCATGTACTCTTATAGCGGTCGAAATGGAGAATATATCAACAGTGTATCTCGCGGTGGACTCAATATGACTTTGCTGGATGAAGCTGAAAAGAGCGACAATATCAACCTATACTTCGAAGCCAACGTAAAGACAGTAGATATCAATTCCACATCTCTAACAGTAAGCATCGATGGTCATGAATCAACTAAAGAATACGATGTCATATTTGGATCTGACGGTGCAGGATCTGCCGTAAGGAGAACACTCCAGAAGCAAAGCAGTCGATTGAGGTTTGACTTCCAACAAAAATGGCTGAGTACTGGCTATAAAGAACTACATATCCCTCCTACTGCTGATGGAGGATGGAAAATAGAAAAGCACGCATTACATATCTGGCCTCGTAAAGGGCATATGATGATTGCACTACCTAATCTTGATGGAAGTTTTACGCTTACTATGTTTACGCCTTTTGAAGGGCCAGTGGGAATGGATCGCTTAGATACGGATGAATTGATCACAGAGTTTATGGAAGAAAATTTTGCAGACGCAACTGTGCATATTCCTGATCTACTAGAACAATTTCGTACTAATCCAACGGCTTCGTTAGGTACCATAAAATGTTACCCTTGGAAATATAATCGTACTGTACTTCTAGGTGATAGTGCTCATGCCATCGTTCCGTTCTACGGTCAAGGAATGAATTGCGCCTTGGAAGATTGTGTAGTTCTCGACCAATTGATACAAGATCATGACCATGACTGGGATAAGATATTACCAGCATACCAAGAGCAACGTAAAGTAGATGCAGATGCCATAGCGGATCTCGCGGAAGATAATTTTTACGAGATGCGTGATGCTACCGCTGATCCAGTTTTCAATGTTAAGCGTCAGATAGAACTTAGGTTGGAAGCCGAGTTGGATTATTATAGTAAATATAGCTTAGTAACCTTCCGCGCAGATGTGCCTTATCACATCGCTATGAAGCAGGGTCGACTACAAAATAAAGTCCTCTACAATATCGCTAAAGCTGTAGATAACCCGACAGAAGTAGCACTAGGACCAATACTCAAAGAAGTAAACGAGTATGTTGCAGAGAGGATGTAAATAATAACAATTTTAGGTTAGACAATGGTCTTCATTATTGAGATTACACCTCCAATATTACTTTGTCTACCTACAGTTTTCTTTGGCTTGGCTCGAAAGAAAGAAAAGCCCAATCGCGTGTTTTGTCGATAGCACTGCTAGGTATAATTGCAATGAGAACTCTTATATACTACGTAGGTCTAAGAGCATCATCATTCATTTAACTTCTGACTATTTTCTAATATTTACTATCTTAGCCAACAAGCAAAAAAAGAACAACATGACTATACCTAAGCCATTCAACTTACAGAAGTGGATCGACGAGAATAGAGACGACCTCAAACCACCCGTAGGAAACAGAAATCTGTATAGAGATGCTGGAGATTATATCGTTATGATCGTAGCTGGACCCAATGCACGTAAGGATTATCATTACAATGAAACTGAAGAACTATTCTATCAGCTAGAAGGTGATATCATAGTACGTATACAAATAGATGGTAAACCTGTAGATGTACCGATCAAGGAAGGAGAAATGTTTTTGCTACCTGCCAAAGTACCTCACTCACCTATAAGGTCAGACAAATCAATAGGTCTAGTAATAGAACTTAAGCGAGACTCAAGTATGAAAGATGGACTGATGTGGTTCTGTGATAATTGTAATAACAAACTGCACGATACATATTTTCAATTGACTAATGTCGAAAAAGATTTCCAACCTAGATTCAGAGAGTATTATGCTTCTGAAGAAAAACGTACTTGTCCAGAATGCAAAAGCGTTATGGAAGTGGATAGTAGATTTGTAGATTAATCCTTATTAATCCAATCGAAAAACAAGCTATAGAATTTCAAATTATATAAATGCCCAAACAAACCTATTTCGCTTCTGACTTTCACTTAGGTGTGGCCGCAGCAGATGATAGTATTACTCGAGAGCAAAAGATAGTCCGCTGGATGGATCAGATCGCCGACTCCGCAGAAGAGATATATCTACTAGGTGATATATTCGATTATTGGTTTGAGTATGGCAGTGTGATTCCAAAAGGGTTTTCTCGACTGTTTGGAAAAATTAGAGACCTTAGAGATGCTGGCATACCTATGTACTACTTCACAGGCAATCATGACATGTGGATGTTTAGATACATGGAAGATGAATATGGAATACCTATCTATAGAGAACCTATCGTAAAAACGATCCAAGGCAAAAAGGTATTTATGGCACATGGTGATGGTCTAGGACCTGGAGACTATGGCTATAAAGTGATCAAAAAAGTATTTGACAATGGACTATGTAAATGGCTCTATGCTAGGATACACCCTAATACTGGATTGTGGATTATGAAACAGTTTAGTCATTCAAGTAGAGCGATGACTAGTGAAGAAGAAAAGAACTTCAATGTAGAAAAAGAGTGGACACTGCAATATGCACAGGACCATGTCAAGACTCATGAAGATATAGATTATTACATCATGGGTCATAGACACCTACCGATACAGTATCAATTAGCGAATGGCGGTGAATATGTCAATATAGGAGATTGGCTTCATCATTACTCTTATGGAAAGATGGAAAATGGTAAGCTTAGAATTGAGTTTTTTGAAACCAATAATCAAAAAATTTATGGTTAGTAGATGTATCATATTCCTGGTTTTTTTCAATTTATTTTCTTGCGGTAGCATCAAAGAAATATCCAAGCCCATCAGTCTATCTAATACCCGAAATATCAATGTAGCAATAGATAATGTTTATCTCGATAATCTGGACCAACTACATATCGTAGATCAAAAAGGAACGCTAACAAGATACAATCAAGATCTAGAAGTACTCTATAAATACGCGGACAATACACTTGGAGCTATACAACATGTAGATGTTAACAATCCATTAAAAGCATTAGTATATCATGGCGACTACGGCATCATTAGCTACCTTGATAATACCTTAGCTCTCATCAGAAAATCCAATCTACAAGACTGGGGTTATAATGATGTAACCACCATAGCATCATCTAACGATGGCAACATCTGGCTCTACGATCCCTCGAAAAATCAAATACTAAAAATCAACGACGCAGGTAAGATAAAACTGAGTACAAATAATCTTAACGACTATCGACTGGAAGATCTCAATCCTATTAAAATAGTAGAGCGTGATAATAAAATTTTTATCCATGACCAACAGTATGGTATCATCATATTTGATAACCTAGGACAATATCTAAAAGTGTTACCTATCAAAGATATTAAGAGTTTTCAGACTGATGGTAAAAACATATACGTCTACCAAGATAATAGTATCAAAGCATACACTATAAGGTTACTTGAAGAAAAAATAATCCCTCTTGAAAATCGAACGGGAATTTTAAATGTACTTATAAGTCCTAGATCAATCTACTACATCTATGCAGATGGTATAGATCGTAGATTTAGAAAATAGTAATTGAATTTTGTTACTACAGTAATCCATCCAAAAATATGAATGAAAAAAAATCTAGTAGTAATGTTTTTGCTGAGTGGTTAGAAAAACTTCAACAAGAAAGCTGGCAATTAGAACTTATCATTTCAGGTTTTGCTATTTATGGATTATTTTCTGCTAATGATTACATGAATGGAATTGATGATAATGTATTCTATTCAGGAGAATGGTATACTGTATTAATCATGTTTGCTTTGATCGTAATACGCGTAGGTATAATGATATCTACAACCAACTTATTGGTACACGTTTTTATCAGAGGCTTATGGATAGGTGCTATTGGACTACGATATGTATCTGGCGACATTGATTATGACAAATTAAATTACAGTCCTCGGATTAATGGTTTTTATCAAAAAAAAATAGGATCCTTCGATAGATATATAGAAAAGTTAGAAAAACTTGCAAGCACTATTTTTTCATATACTTTTCTTCTGTTCTTTATTTCATTTTCTTGCTTCATCTACTTGATGACCATTTTTGCGTTTGTCTATTATTTCATCACTAACAACATCAATGGATTTTTACCTAAGACAATTACTATTTTCCATTCCTTATTGGGACTAATAATAGCTTTTGACTTTGTGACTTTAGGTTTATTAAAAAGAATTAAACAAAAACACTTTTCAGCAATATTCTATTGGATATATAGATACGTAGGCCTGTTTACCTTTTCATTTTTATGGAGACCCATAGCTTTAAACTTTTTAGATACTAAGTTTACGAAAGTATTTTTCGTGATGATTATTCCATATTTCTTAATCATTCTTAGCTTAAGTGAATTTGAAATAAATCAACTAGAATTTTATCCTATTATTGATCGAATAGACAGAAATGTAAGTTCTAATGATAAATACATTTACAACAATAATAATTACGATGATGAATTCTCTGATCGAAAAGATAAGGCTTGGATCAATTTGATTAGTATACCTTCCAAGCGGGTAAGCGGAAGTATTTTTGAAGTATTTGTTAAAGGGCTAGGATCTGATGATAGATTAATATCTCAACAAAAATCTAACCTTCATAAGATAAGAAAAAAAGGGCTCATATTAGAACTTAGCAGTTCAGATAATGATGAAAAAGATTTGAGGAGCGCTTCTTGGGATAGTGCTGTAGACTCCATTGGTATTCTGTATAAGGATGATAAGATAAAAGGTGTTAATGCCATTCTGAAACTCGAAAAGGATCGCGTTAATAAGGAGAGAAGAATTGCCACCAATGAACTAAAAGAAATTAAAGATATCATACAGTCTTCATTTTCATTCAAACTGAATGAAACTAGTTTGAACCCTTCTAAAGTAGATTGCGATTTTTACTTACATCCCAATAATGGAGAAAAGGGAATGCTCTGTTTCTTTCCAATCGACAGTTTAGAAGTAGGTAGAAACTATTTATCCTTCGAAAAAATAATGGTTCCAGAAGAAGAAGGTGATTCAAACTATACCATCAATTATACTATTCCTTTTGTGTACGAAGGAAAGTAGAATTATTATGCACTGCAGTTTATAATGACGTACAACTATTTTCTTATTTGATTATATAATAATTCATTTTATGGCACTCATCACATTCAACGCAAATGGTATATACTGTGAGAGAGCTGGTATATATATAGATCCTTGGAAACCTGTAGACAAGGCACTCATCACACATGGTCACTCTGATCATGCTCGATGGGGAAACAATTACTACTTATGCACAACTAGTGCTGAGCCCGTAATCAGATATCGACTGGGTAATGAAGCCAATATAGAGAGTATAGACTATGGTAAGCAGATCGATATCAATGGTGTAAAATTTAGTTTTCATCCGGCTGGACATATCATAGGGTCTGCCCAGATCCGAGCGGAATATAAAGGAGAAGTATGGGTAGCCTCTGGAGATTATAAGGTGGCTAATGATGGAGTAAGCGAACCTTTCGAATCAGTAAAATGCGATCATTTCATTACTGAATCGACTTTTGGACTTCCGGCCTTTGATTGGGTACCGCAAGAAGAGACATTCGCGGAAATCAATGAATGGTGGAGTGCCAATGCTGCAGCAGGAAAAGTGAGTATAATTGGCTCCTATTCCCTAGGAAAAGCACAGCGTATCATCAATCTGGTAGATCATAGCATAGGAGAGATACTTACTAATGGTGCAGTGGAATACACCAACAAAGTGCTCCGAAAGCAAGGTGTCAAACTTAAGAAAACTACCAAAGTCGATAATAGTATGCACTTCAATAGATTTAAAGGCAGTCTGATTATAGCGCCACCATCAGCATTTAGATCACCTTGGATACGTAAGTTTAAAGATTACTCGGCCGGAAGAGCAAGTGGCTGGGTTGGAATGAGAAATATGGGCGCGACAACAGATCGAGGGTTTGTACTGTCTGATCATGCTGACTGGAAAGGGCTCAATACCGCAGTAAAAGAAACTGGAGCAAATCACATATATGTAACTCATGGATACACAGAGCAATATGCTACGTGGCTCAAGGGCCAAGGTTACGACGCGCAAGTGATCGCTACAGAGTATCCTTAGAATATAAATATACTAACATCAAGAGTTGCCTTTGTATTTTCTAGAATGGCAAGCACATGACAGAATATATCACTGTATTGACTCATTCATAGCTTTGTTATATATACCTTAGCATGAATAATAACAAGACCCATCATATGAAAACAACAGTATCCATTGAAAATGCTGAATTCTATGCCTATCATGGGTACTATGAGGAGGAACGAAGAGCTGGCAATACATTTCTAGTAGATTGTGAGGTAGAGGTAAAGTCATTTGATAGTACTGATGACAATATAGGCGACACCGTCAACTATGAACAGTTATATACTATCTGTAAAGCTGAGATGGAAAATACTCAGAAGCTTTTGGAGACAGTAGTTCTCAATATTATCAATAAAATAAAAACTGATCTGAATCATACGACAGGAGGAAAAGTTAAATTGTCGAAATTATCACCTCAGTTAGGTGGCAAGGTCGAAAAGGCAGTAGTCGAAATGAAATTTTGATGCTTAGATTCACTTTTTGCCTATAAAACTGAGTTGTGGTCACAAACAAGTCAATTTTGAAAACACTTCAATTCATTAGCTTTCCGAGAAAAGTATAAGAAATATTCCAAAAAAAAGTAACTTTTTACAAATTTTACGTCCAAACTCATGTAGCATGTTTACATGTTATTACAACCAAAAACTATTTTGTTAATTAATCTATTAAACCCAGTAATATCAGGTAGTGTATCGAGCTCTCAAAGCGATGATGAGATAGTAGATATGTATATCGCGACTCAGAGTCCTCATCTCTTCGACATATTATACGAGAGATACTCTAAGAAGGTATTCATTAAGTGTAATTCCCTTCTTAGAAATCAGGCTAAGGCTGAGGATGCTATGCAAGAGATCTTTATCAAAGTCCTATTGAATCTTATAAAATTCAATAAGAAAGCTAAATTCTCTACATGGTTATACTCTATTACCTACAATTACTGCATAGATAGTATTAGGAAAGATAAGAAAAGGAAAAGTGTTTCGGTAGATGATGTAGGAGAGTTAGAAGAAGTACCAGACACGATAGATGATAAAAGACTACTAGAGACGAACATCGTTAGGCTGAAAGCAGTGTTAGATGTAATCCCTGTAGAAGACAAAGCAATATTACTGATGAAATATCAAGATGATATGTCAATCAGGGATATAGGAAAAATACTCTCAAAATCAGAGAGTGCCGTAAAAATGAAAATTAAACGAGCTAAAGAAAAGTTCGTTAAACAATATAGCAATATATACCAAGACGCCATTTAGTAGAGGTCCCCACTTCGCTAAAGAAGAAAGCAATTTTTAAAAAGACGTGCATTTTTAAAAAGAAAAAACAAGAGGTATGAATAATTTTAAAGAATTACAAAAAATTCAAGTAGACAAAGTCGAATTTAGATCAAGTCGAATCAAGTCTGGTATTACTAGTAGCATGGGTGCGTTTAGCTTTGTGGGTAATATGTTAGATCATTTTATCCCTAAGGTTTTAGGTATTTTTGTGAATATGGCTGGAGGAGACGACAGCAAAACAACTATACGCAGACCCAAATATCCAAATACTCCAGGATAGAGTTAATTGAAAAAACCAAATCTATTAAAATTCACACCTAGTTATGCCTGATATCCAACCCATTTTAGAACAAATGCTCCTTAAGATAGGAACAATGGTTCCTAATATATTTACAGCTTTATTGATCTTTATCGTTGGGTATATTATATCTAAATTGGTTGCGCGAGGGCTTAAAAAAACACTAGAAAAAATTAAAATAGATCAACTTGGTGATAAATTAAATGAGATAGACCTTGTTAGTAAAGCCAATGCAGATATAAAACTGAGTGTGGTTTTCTCAAAGGCGATTTATTATTTTTTGCTATTGTTCTTTCTTGTAGCATCCGCTGAAGTTCTTAATATACCTGCAGTTTCTGATGTAATAAAAGGAATTTTTGATTTTTTCCCTAAAGCACTAACGGCTTTATTGATTATGATCTTTGGATTGTTGTTTGCCGAGTTTATGCGTAAAGTTTTAGAAACGGCAATGAAATCACTAGGTATATCATCAGCTGGATTAATCTCTAATTTTATATTTTATTTTCTTTTCGTCAATATATTTATTCTTGCCTTGTCGCAAGCAGAGATCAATACAGATTTCCTTGCTCAAAACCTTTCACTGATTATCGGTGGTATAATGGGCGCTTTTGCTATTGCTTACGGACTAGCTTCTAAAGATGTAGTAGCTAATTATGTCGCGTCATTCTACGCTACTAAGCATATAGAGATTGGAGATAGAATTACGGTTGATGGAATTAATGGTGTAATATCAAAAATTGATAAATCAACTGTCGAAATTCAAACAGAAAACAGTAAAGTTTTGATACCTCTGAGTAAATTCATGAATCAAAACGTTGAAATACACAGATAATACATAATTTATTTTTCATAATGTATATGCACATTATTTTATATCTTGCGTTCTATATTAAAGAAGCGTTGTGCTCCAAATAAACCAAATTTTTTAAGTCACACGAGCATTTTGCTCAATTATATAAACCAAATTTTACGTGAAAATGAAAAAAATTCAACTATTCCTTCTGCTAGTATTTACAGCTAGTATCATGTCTGCACAGACAATAGATGAACTAAAGGCAATGAAAGCTACTAAAACTGCAGAAGTTAAAGGCTTTCAAACAAAAATAGATGCTGTCAATGGAGAGATTGCAGGTCTAGATGCACAGATTACAGAACTTACTGGATGGACGACTGGTCTTAACGGAACTATAGGTTTTGATTTTGCTAACTCTGATATGTGGCAAGCTAACCCAAATCCTTCAGCTCAATCAAGTAGTTTAGGATTGGGTATCACTGCTTTTGCTAACAAAGATCAAGCTAAATACTTTTGGAACAACAAAGGTATCTTCCAGAAAGCATGGCAAGATGTAGATATTAATGAAAATGAAGCGGATGATAAATTATTTGACCAAGGTACGGTTGATATCATCAACATATCTTCATTAGCTGGTTACAAGTTAACTCCTAAGCTTGCTTTATCTGCATTAGGTGAGCTTAACACTTCTCTAGGTAACTTCTTAGAGCCAGGAACAGCAGATATCGGAATTGGAGCTACATGGTTACCAATAAAAGGATTAACTGTGGTTATACACCCACTTAACTATCACTTAGCTTGGAACAACCTAGGTGATCTACAATCTGACGGAGCATTAGGTGCAAAGATCAGAGCTGATTACGGTAGAGAGTTAATGGTAATGGGTAAAAAAGTAGGTTGGAGTACAACTTTCACTACATACCAACCTTACTCTAATCCAGAAGGTACTGTAACTCTTAGAGAGTACACTTGGTTAAATACTCTTGCTTTCGAAGTATGGAGAGGAATCGGAGTAGGTGTTAATTTCGGGTTTAGACAAGCTGACTTCGAAACATTACTTCTTGAAGGTGGTGAAGAAGGAACTATTCAGAAGTTCTACCAAGTAGGACTTAACTACGGATTCTAAGAATTACTATAAGAGACGATCTAATTGTCTCTCAATAATATAAAATGGCCTACTCATATTAATGAGTAGGCTATTTTCATTTGCACTATAGTACAATCTTGATTGTTGGGTAATAATGGTTATCTCAGAAAGACAATATTGTCAGAATCTAACCCTGCTTCTTTCATATAGGACGCTAAATCAATACATCCTGTAGCACTACCATTCTTATCTATAATGTATGATTTGTAACCTTTATCTAATAAGTATTGCGCAGCTAATACATGTGATTGATTATTGCGATCTGCTGATAGATATTCGATAATTATCGTAGGATTATTATCCACCAAGTATTCTTCTAGACCAGTCAATACTCCCAACTCACCTCCCTCGACATCGACTTTAATCATATCTACACTTTGTCCTTTCAACTCCTCTGATAATCTGATAGAATCCATCGGAGTAACCTTAGGTGGATTGCTTTCTATCCAGTCAGTGTCTTTATATTGCTCGATATCCAAGCTATTGTATTCAGAGTAAGCTGTAGGGAATTGATAAAAGAATACCTTCCCCTGAGTATTGGATACTACTTTGTTATTGACCTCGATATTAGGATTGGACTTAAGGTTCTTATGCAGTACTTGGTAAGTATCTTCGCCTCCTTCGTATGCAAGCACCTTCCCTTGGTCTCCTACAATTTTACTCGCAAGTAAGGAGAAAAAACCAAAGTGAGCTCCAACATCCACGAATGTATTATAAGGCTCTAACATATTAATAATGTATGCCGAAAGCCTAATCTCCGAATCATGTGCTTTACCACTAGTCAAATAGATATCTGTACCCGCAGGAAGTAGTACATCCATAGTATCACCAAAGAAAGTAGCCGTACTTATTTGAACACCCTTCTTTCTTATCGGATAATAGATAAACCTACTATACATTGCACTTGCATACTTCGTAGGATTATTAAATAATCTCCCAAGCTTGGACAAGCTATTTATATCCGATACCGTTTGTAATTGATTGAGAAGAGTATTTTTTTGCATATTTCCGGCCAGTAATATTTTGAAGTAAATCAAGCACTTATATCAAAACTAGTGGTCTAAGTGATAGCTTTGATGTTTTAAAGTTACTAAAGATGAAAAAAGACACCCAATAGGGTGCGCAAGATATGGGTTTAAACAGAGATTTCTTAGTTAACATTATACTCTTAGTAGTCATAAACCTACTTATCAAACCTTTATATTTATTCGGTATAGATGCACGTGTGCATAATATCGTAGGTAATGAAGAATATGGTTTATACTTCGCTCTCTTTAATTTCATCTTTCTATTCCAAGTGATCAATGATCCCGGAATCCAAAATTATAATAGTCGATTTATAGCTCAAGATCCAAAGAGAATCACTTTTCATTTTCCTAGAATATTGGGATCTAAAGTGCTTTTGGGGCTAATGTTTATAGCCCTGACCGTCATAATAGCATACCTCATTGGATACGAATTTTCAAAATTGAAAATACTCGCACTTATCGCAGTCAACTTCTTTTTAGCCACTTTATTTATCTACTTGCGTACTAATATATCTGCTCTAGGAATGTATCGCAAAGACAGCTATATCTCCGCTTTGGATAAGCTCATTATGATTATCATATTAGGGTATTTAACTTGGATTTATCCTGACTGGAAATCATTTACCATCTATTGGTTCATATATGGTCAGATGGTGGCATATACTATAGCTTGTATAGCTGCACTGGTTCTAGTTATGCCTCATGCTAAGTCTAATTTGATCGTATTCTCTTGGTCTTATCTGATCAAACTAGTGAAACAGAGCGCTCCTTATGCTTTTGTGATATTGTTAGTTGCCATATATCTTCGTATAGATGGTGTAATGTTGGAAAGGCTCTTAGATGATAATGGCCAGCAGGCCGGAATTTATGCCGCGGCCTATCGATTCTTTGAAGCAGCAGGTATGCTAGCTTATTTGTTTGGTGCACTTCTTCTGCCTATGTATTCCACACTAATAAGTAAGAAGAAGTCAGTAACCACGTTGACTCTAACTTCACTGAGAGCGATATTAATTATGAGTACAATCATTACAGTCTCATTGATAGTTTTCCGCAATGATATCATGCCCTTCATTTATGATGAAGCGACGCTCTATTATGGCAAGATATTGATCTATATGATGTTGGCATTCTTCGCAGTGGCTATTTCGCATATCTATGGTTCATTGATAATAGCTAATGGATCTCTAAAAGAACTTAATGTAATATTTATATTAGGCGTCATTCTCAATGTTATACTTAATCTATGGCTGATTCCAGTAAAAGGAGCTGAAGGTGCAGCAATCGCCACCGTAGCGACTCAATATCTAGTCACACTAGGCCAGATATATCTAGCTCATTCGCAAATGAAACTACAAATCGACTACTCTCTGATAGCCAAATCTATAGTTTTTGGCTTTCTTTGTGTGCTTAGTACAATATTGTGGCACAATAGTGGCCTATATTGGATTATAAGTATGGCCCTGAGTATATTATTTTGCTTAGGTATATCGTTACTATTAGGTGTAGTAGACAAGAGTATGCTCTCTATGCTACGAAAACAAAATGCTGATTCATAACGACATGATTCTCTTTGAGCAATCAATCTTGTGTCTCACAATAGAAAACAACTTTTTACGCTATTTGCATGAATCAAGATTACAGTCTCTTAGGTATACTCAAAACACTGAATAAGTGGATCAAACCTATCGCATATGCCACTATAGGAATCACAATTCTTAGTGCTATTATATTATTGTTGCTCCCTAACTATTATCAGGCTAGCACCCAATTCTATGCAGGGCATCCAGATCTCTCTCAGCCCGCTCCAGTTGGTAATAGCTCCAATAGTAATAGCTATATCTATGGTACAGATAATGATTTAGATCGATTATTTTCGCTGTCTACCTCTAGTGAATTATACAACTACTTAATCGAGAAATATGATTTATATAATCATTACGAAATAGATCCGGATAGTCAAAAAGCACAAGCAAGGATACGTCTTAAACTGAGCAGTCTCTACAAAACCCTAAAAACTGAATACGGAGCTATCAATCTAAGTGTCGAAGATAAAGATCCTGACCTAGCAAGAGATATGGCTAACGATGCTCGAAATAAAATTAATGAACTCAGTCAAAGAATGGTCAAGGCAAGTCAGCTCCAAACCATTGAAAGTTTTGATGGTAATCTGGTCGAGAAACAGTCAAAAAGTATTATACTAAACGATAGTCTATCTAGAGTAAAAGATAGATTCGGAATCTACTCCAGATCTCAAGGAGGGGTTTATGCAGAACTTATTACTATGACCAGTTCAAGTATGGAAGCTCTGCAGAGTGAGATAGCTATGTACCGTAATAGTAGAATGCGTGGAGCAGCAGATTCTGTCAGAATAAAACGTATCAAGTATACTGGAAATGAAAAAAAATTAGCGAGCCTCGAAAAGAAGGTTAAACTATATAATAGTGGTATATCTATAGTAGACAAACTTACTCAAGAGCTTTCTAGACTTAATGATCAGATATCACTAGACAAGGAACGCAAAAGGCAGTTAGAAGCTAGCTACAACACACCATACAGTGCCCTATTACTAGTAGAAGCCGCGGAGACTCCCATAGATAAATCAAGGCCAAAACGAAGCATCTTACTCGTCATGACAGCATTGGCCGCATTAATTCTTAGTATTCTTATTGCTTTCTTAGTTGAAAACTATAGAAAAATCAATTGGTCAGAAATTAAGGCATAGTGAATAGCTTACGCCATTCTATATTATATAGTCTCAATGCCAAACAGGTATTTGCATATGCCATAGCTTTTGCATCATTATTCTTTTGTGCCGGTATCTTTTTTGAGCAAGTATTATTTTTCTTAATACCTTTTCTAATCGTTGGAGTTGCGTTTATAGTTTGGGATTATCGCATTCTATATGTTTTGTTTCTGTTGACCATACCGTTTTCAGTAGAAATGTATTTACCTAATGGACTAGGTACTGATCTACCCTCCGAACCTATCATGCTCGCTATCACCGGTATAGGCTTATTGCTCTTTATCAGTAGAATAAAAGAAATTGATTATAGCTATTTGTATAACCCCATTACTGTACTACTTATCCTTCATATTTGTTGGATAGCTATAACAGCCGTAGGAGCGCAATATCCGATAGTAGCATTTAAGTATCTACTCGCTAAGATTTGGTATGTGGTTCCATTTTTCTTTATGCCTTTCAAATTGATCAAGTCTCATCTAGAAAGTAAGAAGGCTATATACCTTCTACTCATACCACTTATGGCCGCTGTCATTTGGGTTTTGGTAAGGCACGCAGGGTACAACTTTTCATTCCGTACGTCCAATACTGTAGTCTATCCTATATTTAGAAATCACGTAAGTTATGCAGCTATATTGGTAATGTTCTTACCATTTGTATATGCATTACGCAAACTTGATATTGAAAACAAAACTAGAAAAATACTCCTGACGCTATGTATCTTAATCCTTGTGGTTGGTATATACTTCTCGTATACAAGAGCAGCACAAGCGTCAATAATAATCGCCATTGCCGCTTATTGGATGGTCAAATGGAAGCTTACAAAACCGGCAGTTACTCTTGGAGTTATAGGATTGTTTCTAGGCGTAGGATATTTGATTAATGATAAGAAGTATCTCGAATATGCGCCAGATTATCAATCTACCGTTTCACATTTCAATTACGATAACTTACTCGCCGCTACATATAAACTAGAAGATATCTCAACTATGGAACGTGTGCATCGGTGGGTCGCCGGTGGACGCATGCTTGCTGATAGGCCTTGGCTTGGATTTGGACCAGCTAACTTTTATAATACCTATCAAGATTATACTTTAAACGAATTCAAAACCTATGTAAGTAATAATCCTGAGAAATCTGGAATCCACAATTATTACTTGATGATAGCTGTAGAACAGGGTGTTTTTGGATTGCTTATATTTCTCGCTCTTTTGATTGCAGCACTAGTACGTGGAGAGGCTTTGTATCATCGTATAAAAGATGAAAAATCTAAAATTATCGTCATGGCGGCCCTCATCTGTATAGTTGTGAGTTGCGCCATACTATTAATCAACGATATGTTAGAAGCTGATAAAGTGGGACCCATCTTTTTCTTTAGTTTATCCGTATTGGTTGTTTATGATGTTATAGACAACAGAAAAGAAATTACAGCTAAGTTTTAATTCATAGTATACAAATCATTACATCCTGAATTAGTACGCAACGTCTCTAAAGAAATCAATGAATACTAAAGAATGATTGGTCGCCTTTATAGTACTCGGTACTGGAAAATAGATTCCTCACTCCTCCATATAATCCTGTTTAGGTATACTACTGTATAATTCGAAATCCATGATTTTACTTCTTGACATATGTTAATGAATATCGGATACATTCAACGTAGGTTTGCCGAAAGTATGGAAACATTCAAACCAATTAACAGCTTGAATAGTAGCTACTATTCCAAAACTAAATTTTAGAGATTCTATGTTATAAATTCAATTGGACTGTTCATAGATAAAATATGAATATTCATCTGAAAGCTGTAACAATCTTGGTAAAAAACCGTTTCACTACTTTACCTTGTGCATCCTTAAGTTTGGTTTAAGCCGAACGAATACCATTAAAAATAAGACATACCTAATACCTATGCGAAAACTATTATCAATGCTCACATTCTGTGTCAGCATTTGCCTAGTATCAGCTCAAGAGAACTTTACCATAAGTGGTTATATCACAGATACTCAGAGTGGAGAAACATTAATCGGCGCTACGGCTCTTGTGAAAGAGATCGGCAATGGATCAGTTAGTAATGAATATGGCTTCTATTCGATATCTGTACCAAAGGGAAGTTACACTCTCGAATTTTCTTATATCGGATTTGGTAATATTACTAAGACGGTATCTCTATCCGAAAACTACAAGCTCGATGTCGAAATGGGCGAAATGGAAAACAAACTCGTAGAAGTGGTAGTGACTGCCAAAGAAGAAGATAGCAATGTACGCGAGGTAAGTATGAGTGTCAATAAACTAGACATCACTACAATCAAAAGTATGCCTACCCTTCTTGGTGAAGTAGAAATCATCAGATCATTACAATTACTTCCAGGAGTAAACTCTGTAGGTGAAGGTGCTACAGGATTCAACGTAAGAGGAGGGTCGATTGATCAAAATCTAATCCTATTAGATGAAGCTCCAGTTTATAACTCTTCTCACTTGTTTGGCTTCTTTTCAGTATTCAATCCAGATGCTGTCAAAGATGTCAAACTCTACAAAGGTGGTATTCCCTCAAGGTATGGAGGTCGTCTATCATCAATTTTAGATGTCAGGATGAAAGAAGGAAATAAAAAGAAACTTAATATCAATGGCGGTGTGGGATTCATTTTCAGTAGATTATCAGTAGAAGCTCCTATCGTCAAAGATAAATCATCCCTTATCGTTGCTGCCAGAAGGTCTTATATAGATGTTTTGGCCAAACCTTTTCTTTCAGATGGTCTAGATGGGAGTGAATTAAACTTCTATGATCTTACCTTAAAGACTAACTACGATATAAATGATAAGAATAGGCTGTTCCTCTCTGGCTATTTCGGCAGAGATAATTTTGGATTTGGTGATCAAGCCGGATTCAATTGGGGAAATAAAACTGGAACCATAAGATGGAATCACCTATTCAGCGAAAGGCTGTTTAGCAATCTTACTTTCTATTATAGTGACTATGATTATCAGATCAAGTTTGGAAACGACTCACAAAACAAATTTGATTGGAATGCAAGCATACAAAACATCGGTATTAAACCAGAGTTTTCTTTTTTCATAAAACCAGGAAATCTATTGAAGTTTGGAGGTCAATCTATACTCTATACCTTTGACCCAGGAAATGCCGTCGGAGTAAGCGAAGGTGAAGAAAGAGACTTTAGCTTACCTCAAAAGTACGCGATGGAAAATGCAATCTATGTAGAAAACGAAATCGATGTCACCAAAAAAATAAAGGCTAATTATGGTCTACGACTATCATCCTTTACCTATATGGGTAAAGGAACTGCATTTGAATTTGCAGATGGTATACCAGGAGAAAGAAGAATCCCTACTTCTGCCACTCAGTATGACGACTGGGAAGGAATAAAGACATATTATAATTTTGAGCCGAGGCTATCTCTCCAGATGCAATTGAGCTCAGACAATTCTATAAAAGCAAGCTACAATCGTACAACACAATATATACATCTCGTATCTAATACCACGGCAGCAACTCCTGTCGATGTATGGACACCAAGTACAAATAACATAAGACCATCTACCGCTGATCAAGTAGCTCTAGGATACTTCCAAAACCTTAGTGACAACACTTACGAACTAAGTGTCGAGGTATATTACAAAAAGATGAATAACCTTGTTGACTATATAGATGGTGCAGATTTATTACTCAATCAGTTTATAGAAGGTGACCTAATAGAAGGTGAAGGAAGAGCATATGGTCTAGAATTAATGGCCAAAAAGACGAAAGGGAAATTTAGTGGTTGGTTGAGTTATACTTTAGCTCGTACCGAAAGGCAGACCCCTGGAATCAATGGAGGGGAATGGTATGCTTCTCGATTTGATCAATTACATAATCTTAGTTTGACTGGGTTTTATGATATTAATGATAGATGGACAACGAGTGCTAACTTTGCTTTCAATACTGGATCACCTACCACCTTTCCTACAACTAGATATAGTGTGCAGGGTTTCGTAATTCCACATAATGCCAACGAAAAACGTAACAATGTACGACTTCCAAATTACCATAGATTAGACTTATCTATCACGAGAAAAGGGAAAGTGAAAGAAGGTAAAAGGTGGACAGGGGATTGGGTGTTTTCTGTTTACAATGTATATGCTAGAAGAAATGCATTCTCTATATTTTTCGCTCAAGAAGATGGAAGAATTCCTGTTGGTGCACCCGTAAATACAGATGCGTATAGACTATCAGTTATCGGTAGTTTTATTCCATCTGTTTCATACAATTTTAAATTTCAATAGAATGTTTATGGCAAGTTGACATAACTGATACCACTAAAAAATACTAGTGCCAAAACATTAACGATATAACATTATTTTGATATATAAAATATTTTAGGTGAGCTATAAAATCATGCTAATAAAAAATAAACGCACCTAAAACATTAACGATAAAACCGAATACACTATTATCAAAATGAAAAACACTTTACAAAGTAAAACAAAGGAAACCGAAAGTGATCAGCCTTGTATATTTCGCAGATCTTTTTCAGCCGTTTTACTATTTATCAAAGACGCGATATAAAACTATATTATGAAATCAATAAATATAAATTCACTTTTCCTAGCCTTGTTTTCTATAGCAATATTATTCACTAGTTGTGAAGATAAGATAGACGTAACATTAGATGATGCTGATACTATCATAGTGATAGACGCATTCCTTACTGATACTCCTGGAGAGATACAAGAGATTGTCGTCACCAAAAGTCAATCATACTTCGATAACGGCGAACCAGTTCTTGTAGATAATGCTGAAGTTGCAATTGGAATTACAGATGTACTCATTCCATTTGACTATGAAGATGGAAAATATGTATGGCGTCCAGATGCAAATTCAAGTCTCTCAGGAAATGGAACATCTTTTACACTATATGTTACTATTGAAGATGTTATTTACTCCTCTATAGCTGAGTTAGGTCGCAGTCCACAAATAGATGAAATCAGACAAGAAATTAGAGAAAATGAAATAGGTTCTGTAGATGGAGGAACTTACTGCGAGGTTATCGCAAGGGATTTTGAAGGCAAAGGAGATACTTACTGGATCAAGACTTTCAAGAATGGAACATTCCTCAACAGGCCTGAAGAGATAAACTTAGCCTTTGATGGGGGATTTGACGGAGGTGCAGAATCTGATGGACTAATATTTATTCCACCGATCAGAGAATTGGTAAACCCATTTCCAGATTCTACTGAAGTCGCCGATGAAATTTCTCCTTGGAATACAGGCGATCTTTGCAAAGTAGAGATTCACTCTATTAGCAATAGTACTTTTGCGTTTATGGAATTAGTAAGAGATCAACTACTTAATGGTCGAAATGGAATATTCGCTGAGCCGTTAGCTAACTCTCCAAGCAATATAATAGCTTCAGATGGAAGTACTGTATTGGGTGCTTTTAATGTAGCTCAAGTTACTAGTCTCGAAGTGGAGATAGAATAAATAAAATAAATTGTAAAAAGTCAAAATTTATAAAGCCTACTCTTTAACTAAACTACCGATCTGACTTCCAGCAAGAAAGAATGCTGAGTATAAATTAGCTGATACCGTTTAGTTATTACCTTATTCGTTTTGGTCTTGAACTTGAACTTTTATCTATTTTTTTCTTCGATCCACTTACTCATATATCTAGTAGCTTGCATTGTTTGATGTTGTAAGACTTGGCCCATAAAGTTTTGTTTTCTATGAGCTTCTATTGAATTTATCAATGCTCCTAATTTTTCTTTCAATTTAGGCGCATGGGTAATTACGAGATAGTTATCTTTCAAGACTTGCAAACCAACTTCTTGCTTTTCTTTCCAAAGAAATTCTGATGTGTAAAGAGATACTGACAATTGTATAAAATCTTGAACTGTATCCGCTGAAAAATGTAAAGTCTTATCGCCGTACATTGCTTCTGCACCAATGCTAGTAGTGACTGCAGGGGTGCCATATATCATCGCATCCAAAAGCTTTCCTTTAAGTCCAGCGCCAAATCTTAATGGAGCTAAACAAACTTTAGCTGAACTCATTACCTCCGCCAAAGATGGTGCCCAACCTTCTATCAAAAAACCATCTCTTTCATTATGTAATTCATTAATCTGCTGAGGTGCGTAATTTCCATAAATCGATAACGTAGCCTGCGGTAATTTTTTTCTTATTTCTGGCCAAATAGTATTTTTGAGATATAATATACTGTCTACATTAGGTGCATGGAATAAATTACCAATCGTCATAAATCCATTGCGATCAGAAAATGGTTTTAATTCAGAACTCTGAGGAAAATCACTTAAGATAAAGGGTAAATAATGAAGAATCGAATCTGATATACCAAATGTCTCCGTTAGTAGTATCATCTCAAAACTAGAAATAATCAATGAAAGATCACATCTCATAATACTAGCTAGTTCTCTTTTACTTGCATCCGTATATAGATCAATAATCGATAGGTCGCCTGATTTCTTGATTGATTTTTCTCTAGCTTTTCGCAGGAAATGTAAATCTTCCGTATCCAATATAGTCAGCGCAGATGGACAACATTGAGTGATTCTCCAACCATAGTGTTCCTCGATTACGAATCGATCATATAACACTATGTCAGGACCAAGGGCTGTAACGTAATCATCAAATGAAGGATGGTTGAGTTGAATGACATCTAATGTAACATCTATTGAATTCAAGTCTACGCTTCTAGGATTTGATAATGCTGAAGTTGCGAAGTGTATTGTATATCCTTCTTCTTGAAATAAATCAATTAACTGTAACATCCGAGTGCCAGCAGCGGTCGAAGTGGGCTCTGGAATCGTATGTCCTAGAATGAGAAGTTTCACTATAATTTGATTAGATAATTAACCTATAATTTGCTAGTAAACTCATTGAGTCCAGTAGAGATAGTAATATGATTAGTCGCTCCAGCAAGATGGTGATATCCTACGCCGTAGTCCAGTCTAAATTTGCTAACCTTAATACCAAATCCTCCACTAAAGCCAGCTAAAGATCTGAAACCTTCCACAGCTAACTCTTGTCTTCGTAAATGTCTATAAGCCATTCTCAATCTTAGATTTCCACGTTTGCCTAGCAAAAACTCACCACTAAAAACAAAGTGGCGAAAGAAATTATCCGAACCCTTGCTTAATGAAGACTCCTCTTCAGTCTCACCAAATAAATTTGTTTCTACGGTACGATTTGGGTCGTCATATCTGACGTTCCAAGATTGTAAATTATCAGCAATCACTCCCACTCTAAATGGTAGATGTTTCAATTTTTTGGTAAATCCTATTTGAAGATTAAAGGGTGTACTTCCTCTATAATTATCAGTATACGAACTTACTTCTCCCCCTATATTATTAGCTACAACTGAGAATACAAAAGAACTATCTGCTCCAATATAGTTTAATCCAAGATCTGCAGCAATTCCTGTTGAATTATAACTTTCGAATCTTGAGAAGATCGTTTTAAAATTTGCTCCTAATATGATTCTTTCATTCATACGCTTAGAAGCTCCTAATATTATCGCTGTCTCACCTGCATCAAATGTTCCATTTACTACATCCCTATCGTCCACCGCTACAAACTCTCCGTAGTTTATGTAGTTAATCGCCGCATGAGTAGTGATTCCCCACTTAGGTAAATGTCTGCCATAAGCCGCATATCCATTACTGATATCCGCAAAATGTATATTGTGGCTAAAGTTAAGTCGATTATGCATCTCAGGATTAAGCGATGCAGGATTGTGATTAGCTAAAGAAATATCATCATCTATAACAGATATAACGCTACCCCCTAGAGCCGTAACTCTACCTGAAGACGGTAAAGAGAGAAACTCATAGATGTGCTGGCCTCCTAACTGTGCATATGCACTTGGAATACAAAAGGTGAAAGACAGACTTATAAATAGATATTGTAAATACTTCTTCATTATTTGTTTGGTATTGACGATTCTCAGGCCAAGTTAGATATCAGGTTATAGCTTTGGGCTCTTCTGCAAATATATATACTCTTACTTACCAGTAACGATAAAATCTACTCTTCATTATCCACTCCACCTTCTAATGTCCAGAATGTCCTGCAGACAGCTAGACTATCACACATCAACTTTCTGATTAATACACCTTTTTCATTGTATTTTTTGAGTTCTCCGAATTCGTTATCACCATTCATATAAGCACCTTCCCACTTTAAGCTTCCATCTTCCCAATATTCCACAAAAGGACCGTTCTCTTCATTATCTACAAAAGCAACATCTTCCATAAGCTGTCCTGATGTATAATATTTCTTCACCTGACCTTGGATAGTATTGTTGCTATACCTCATTATCAGCTTTAGCTCACCAGTTTCATAAAACACCTTGTATTCTCCTTCAAGCTGTCCTTTAGCATAGTTTTCTTCTATTTCTGGACTGCCATTTTCGTAGTAGATCACACGTTTTCCTGATTGAATACCTTCTTCATAATTGGCCTTAGACACCAATTTGCCACTATTATATGACTCGTAGATACCGTCTTTAGAGCCTGCTTTATCCACTTGATATCGCTCTATGAGTTTACCATCATCGTCCTTCACCTCTACAAATCGTTCAGATGAACAGGATAGAGCAAATAAAGACAGTAAAACTATTATTGTTTGTAATTTCATGATTTCGTTATTGTACTTTCAAAACGAAGATAATATAAGGTATATTTTATAAAAGCATAATGCATGTGTATCCTATTATCAATCTTAGGATTGTATGTTTATTATTCATTAATGTAATTAAATAATTATGTATGTTAGTGACACATAAATAACAAACCATATGGCACGAGCTAAACTCTCAGACGAACTCAAAACCGAAATCAAGGCGTTACCAGCAAAAGAAAAAGACAAGCTCCTGATGAGACTTATACCTAAGGATAGCAAGTTAGTAGATCAACTTCACTACAAGTTAGTAGAAGAAGAGAGTACATTGGAGTTTCGTAGAGATGATATGCGAGAATATATAGAATCTCGCGTTAATCTATACCCTAATAAATATTACTCTTCTGTCTATCTACGTCTAGAGATGAGAGATATCAGTGGTAAGATTAATTATCATGTAGCCATTACAAAAGATAAGTTGGGTGATATTGAATTTAACCTTATGATGGTCAATGGCCTTCTCTATAAAAATAAAGGTCGCCTCCAATCAGAATCCAAGTACTTAGCCGAAAAACTCAATGATTATGTGGTCAAAAGAGCCGTCAAACTAGTAAAACTTGTTAACGCATTACATGAAGATTATCGATTAGAGTTTGCAGATGAAATGATGGAATTGGCGGACCATATTAATTCTATTCCTAGCCTACAAGAAGAAGCGAAGTATTTACAATTTGAGGTAAAAAATTTAATGCTATAACACCAAAATTATGTACGTATCCATTTTTTAAAATTCGTTACTTAGTATTTACACTTGCTACAATTTTACCGAAAACACTTTATAGAAATATTCAATTAATAATGTTTTACTATTAATTTTTCTAGTAAAATTTCAATCAAATGAAATATCTATTTAGACATATAGTTACCAAGTATAGTGCGATAAATAGATATAAGAAAATAATTGACTTCCTCTTGGCTTGGATTGCATCTTTTGCTTTTTGCACAGTGTAATTATCCTTAGACGTTTGAATTATTTTCTCTATTTCCTTATTTGAGGGGCCAAACCTTCTCCACTTCAATTCAAACCCTGCTCTATTTTTTTGATCACGATACAGATACGTTAATGTATTGGCACCAATTAATGAATAGATTACAATTGCGAACCAAATAATCGGTAGTAATATCAATAGTATATTTAAAATCCAGTATTTCACTCTTCAATATTAAATTTTCAATACGTATTGACTATAATTTTTAATGCAAATACATTCTAACTATTGCGCCTAATATCACATCCACCTCTTATTACTACTCTCGGTTTTATACAGCAAGTAATCTGTTAGTCGAATTGCTCTATCGAAGCCCACATAAGGAATAGTCACACTCCCTGCTGCAGTATAAATTTTTACGTTAGCTAACTTTTTTCTTCTTTGGTAAGGAGACTGACTAAGCTCTATATTTTGTAATTTTATAATAGGTAAGGTCTCTGCTTTATCACCAAACAATCCACCCCTTATCATTACCATTTTTTCATTGTGTCCAAACTTACATTTCTTATAACGGAAGTAAGAAGTAACTATAAAGTAGATCATAAGTACAACTCCCAAGACGATAAAAAAAGGCTTAGTATCGAAGTAACCCAAAGCAATAAAAGGTATCCCTATGAGGGATAGAAAAACCATACGTCTATACATAAATCGTTTATCGACTGACTCCATCTCTATATCGTCAAAAGCTCTAGAACCGTATAGTGCACGTGTCACCATATCTATCTGATCTTGACGACATCCAGGAATATTAATAGATGATTTATTATTGATCGCGATACTTGACGCTTGCTTAAGACTTAGTTGATAGTATCCTACTATTTTTCTCAGTAAATTATCAGACCAACTGACCATTTGTATTTTATGGTCAAGTGCAGAAACATCTTTTTTGGTAAAAAGTCCAGAGCTGATTTTAAAACCATTATCAGACCTCCAAAACTCTAATCCATAATATTTTAAAACTGTTCTAAAAAGAGAAAATAGAAATGATAATATTACAAAAACAACCGCTAGGCTGATCAATATGATAACTCCTCCTGCAAGTGGATCTATTCCTTCGGTATACTTCTCTGCATCTATTCCTGCTTCACGCAAATTATCCCACATCCAATATATCGCAAAAAGTATTAGGCTACCAGATCGAAAATGGTTTTCTGTAATACCGACCTTGATCAAATCTATTATACTAAGCTTGAGTATACTCGTATACGTTTTCTTTTCCTCTACTGTTGCAGCTTCACTTCTTCCTTTGGCAGCAATAGGTTTTAGTTTAGATTTTTTCTCCAGTATTAATTCGCGTAAAGCGTATGCTTGATCTTTAGCAATAGCGTCAAATTCAAATTCTTTTTGCGATGATCCAGCCGTATCTACTTTTAGTCGGAGCACAGAAAATAACTGATGAGCTATATTCTCTTCAAAATTAATAGTCTGTATTCTTTCAAAGGGAATGATAGTTTTAGATCTCCCAAATATTCCTTTTTCAACAATAAGTTTATCCTCTTCAATATGAAAATAGTACCGAAAAAAAGCTAAGATGGAATAGATCATACCTATCAATGCTATAGCACTTACGAAATACAAAAAATAATCACCGAAACCACTTTTCGCAGATTTACCAACAAAAAAGATCACTAAAAAAGGAAACACTTGTCTGATCAATATTCGGTATGTCTTCCATACGATCATCAGAATCGCTACATAAGATTGCCGTTGAGGAATCGTGAAGTCAAAATTATTCTTCTTCATCTCTTCCTACTTTGATTTGAATATAATCTTTGAGTCGATTCGCCGTATCAGGTAACAGTCCTGGTATTTTGAGATCACTCGATGATCCTCCTGCTGTAAATATCTTTAGCTTAGATAACCCAAACATTCGCTCTATCGGTCCTTGATCTATCTCTGTATGTTGAATCCTATTGAAGGGTACTATTGTCGAGCTTCGCCAGATCCAGCCTTGTTTAAAAATAATATCACGTTCTCTCATCGCATAGCCTTTATTAGCATATCCCTTGAAAGACAATAAGATGAGAAATCCATACACCGCACAACATATACCTACGATGTATATAATATGGTCAAAAAACCATGTATCTCCACTAAGAATATTGATGGTAAGTGGAATCGCCAATAATATCAATGCCAATATAGTAGAGACTATAATAGAAACTGTTCGATGCTTTTTCTGTATCGATCTGTACTTTATATCTAATACTGAGGGTAATTCCGATTCTTCAATTTGCTGATTGCTAAACTCCATATTGATTGCTTGGTAAGCTAAGTTAATTTAATTTGTTAGGATGCGTGACTTAGATCGATGAAGAAGTTGATTCATTGGACTAAATTAATTTGGAATTCAAATCTCAATTAGACTTAATTGAAAAAGGAAGAAATTCATCTATTTGCTACACTAGTATCGGCAATTACATTGTCCAGTTTGAAGTTAAAGTTAGTTGTAGTTATATTTGGTTTGAATATCATCATAAATAAGGTTGTTGACCTCACAACCACTTGCCTAAACTTAAAATGAATCCAGTAGAATCTTATATCTATAACCTCGAAGGTGTACAACGTGAAATAGTATCTTATCTACACGATCTATTGACTCAACGGTATGGTATGACTTACAAACTTCGTTATAAGGTACCATTCTATGATTTGCATAAGTGGCTTTGCTATACTAACCCTCAAAAAAGCAAGAAAGGTGTGGAAGGAGGAATTGAATTATGCTTCCTTCATGGGCGGTGGATGGATGATCCTCAAGGCGCTTTAGATGCCAAAAATCGAGTGCAGATTTATGGAATAACTTACCATTCTCTAGAGGAAATAGATGAAGAAGTACTCCAAGTACTAATCGAAGAAGCAATAATCGTAGATGAAAAATTCAGCAAATTGAAAAAACTGCCTAAGTAGTAATATATAATTTTGTTTTTTACATTTATCAGCTGCAACAGAAATCTCTGTAAAGTCAACCTCCCACTAGATAGTATTTAATTCTATGCGATATAAGGTCGCCTAAAGCACCTAAGCGTTGATTTCTGTCATAAGCCTGCTGATAAATTTCTAAATATGAGCTAACTAACAAAAAATAACTTTGCAGCATGAAAGTAACTATCCGCATAACCTTACTCTTTCTACTCATTTCTCTTCTTTTTACATCATTATCTGCACAGTCTTGGACTAATCTTGAAGACGGATCTGGTAAAATAGATTTTCATAGTGTCATGAATGAATTTGACACTTACTGGAAAGACAGAACCCCTGGAAAAGGTAAAGGATACAAGCCAATTAGACGATGGGAATATAGATGGGAAAATAGAATCGACAAAAACGGAAACTTCCCACCTGCCGACTACAATATCAAGACATTCAACAGTTATGTAAGAAATAACATGGATCAAACACGAGATGTAACTGATCCATGGATTGGATTAGGTCCCAACTCTAATACAAGTGGTTATGCAGGTACAGGTAGAATCATGTCTATCGATTGGCACCCAACTAACAACAATATCATATATGTCGGATCTGCTGGAGGAGGACTATGGAAGACTATCGACGCTGGTGCTTCGTGGTTACCTAAGACTGACTTTATTGGTGCTCTAGGTGTATCTGCGATATTGGTAGACCCAAATACTCCAAATACAATATATATCGGTACTGGTGATTTTGACGGATATGACAACTTCTCTATAGGTGTATTAAAATCTACAGATGGTGGTGATACTTGGAACTCAACTGGACTTAACTGGGGATCTACCTCTTATCGTAGAATCTCTAATATGGTTTTTGATCCAAACAATAGTGATATCATCACATTGGCATCTAACAATGGTATCTATAGGACAACTAACGCTGGTACGACATGGACACAAGTACAAACTGGGTCATTTAGAGATATAGATATCAATCCACTTGCAAGTAGTAATACTTACTATGCTACAACTAATAATACTATTTTAAGATCTACTGACAATGGTGTTAATTGGAATACTATACAGACTATAACTGGCTCTAATAGACTAGCAATCGCAACTACAGCAGATAACTCTGACTACTTATACGTACTAGCATCTAATAGTGCTGACAATGGTCTATTAGGCGTATGGAGATCTACTGATAGCGGAGATACATTCACTCAAATGGTAAGTAATGCTGACATCAATCTCTTAGGATGGAACTCCGCAGGAACTGATTCCGGTGGCCAAGGCTGGTATGATCTAGTAATAGCAGCAGATCCTAATGATGCAGAAGCTATTAATGTAGGTGGAGTCAACAATTGGAGATCTATAGATGGAGGTGTCAATTGGACGATCTCAAGTCACTGGTCAGGAAGCGGAGCTCAAGCAGTACACGCTGATAAGCACTTGTTGGAATGGAACGGTTCTGTTCTATGGGAAGGTAACGATGGAGGAATCTACAAGTCTACAAATAATGGCGATACATGGACAGATGTAACCAGTGACATGGTTATCAGCCAAATGTACAAAGTTGGAGTATCTGAAACTGACAATCGTGTCATGGCTGGTCTTCAAGATAATGGATCAAAGCTAAGGAATAACAATACCAACTGGACTGATGAAATAGGTGGAGACGGTATGGATTGTGCGATTAACCCTCTAGATAGTGACGTACTTTATGGCGCCATACAAAATGGAAATATTCGACGTAGTACTAATGGTGGTGGATCGTGGTCCGGTATTAGCTCAAATATACCAGGCAATCCATCAGGAGCTTGGGTGACACCTTATGTACTTGACCCTTCCAATCCAAGTACTATTATTGCAGGATATAAGAGTGTATGGAAATCAACTAATCAAGGTAATAATTGGACTAATATTGGTGATAACATATCCACAATAAACCTTCAGTATGTGGCTATATCACCTAGTAACTCAGACTATATTTATACTGGTACGGCCGGCACTATGTTTAGAACTACCGATGGTGGATTAAACTGGACTACATTAAGTACTCCTGGTTCTAACACTGCCATGGTCAAAGTGTCACCTAACGATCCAGAAGTAATATATGCGGTTAGATCTGAATTTTCATCTGGCGAAAAAGTATATAAATCAACTAACGGAGGCACCACTTGGAGTAACATTTCTGGAACCTTACCTAATCTGTTTGCCAACTGTATAGCGATACATAACGATGAAGAAGAAACACTATATGTTGGTATGGATATCGGAGTTTATTATAAAAACAACTCGACTCCTAATTGGACTTTATTCAATGTTGATTTGCCGAATGTAGAAGTAAAAGAAATAGAAATAAAGGAGAGTACTAATGAGATATATATCGCTACTTATGGAAGAGGTGTATGGAAAAATAACACTATAGAAGAATCTACATTATGTAATCCACCTCAAAATGTTGAAATCACGAACTTAACCTATAATAGCTTTGACGTATCATGGGTTGCCCCAACTGATACCCCTTCCAATGGGTATATTTGGGCATATTCTACCGATGGAGTATTACCTGCATCTACGACTACTGAAACTGGCTTGGCAATATCACTCAATGGCCTTACTAGTGGCACCGGATATTATTTTCACATTAGGTCTGATTGTGGAACAAGTTCAAAATCAGCATGGTTAACAAGCGGCCCATACCTTACTAAGTTTGGTTGTGGTGACACATATTATGATAGTGGCGGTCAATCGGCAAATTATGGTAATGCTGAAGATCAAGAAATAACACTTTGTCCTAATGCTGGAAGTGGCGCTATCACCTTAACTTTTAATAGTCTTGATATAGAGTCGACTTGGGATGCATTATATCTCTATGACGGTGATGATATAAACGCTACACAATTCGATAGTGGTAATCCAGCAACACAAGCAGGATTTCCTGCTGGCGGATTTTATGGGAGTACGGTACCGGGTCCCTTCACTTCCACAGCAGCATCAGGTTGTATTACATTGAGATTTCGTAGTGACAATTTTGTAACGGGAACTGGATGGGAAGCAGATATTTCATGTGCATCTGGATGTAACCTTGAAGTAACCAATCTGGATGATAGTGGTCCTGGATCTCTAAGAGATGTTATTAGTTGTATGTCATCTGGCGAAATCGTTACTGTCAATCCTTCACTATATGGAAATAGTATTAAGCTAAATTCTCAGATTTCAATTACGAAAGATGTGATAATGGCACTACCTGGAAGCAACACTATAGATATATCAACTGTGGGTTCAGGACCATTGTTTCTCATTCTCTCTGATGCATCACTTGAACTAGATCAAGTAACCCTTACATCTGGTACATCATCTAACGGTTCTGCAATAATCAATATCGGATCTTTAATTCTTCATGATGTAGAAGTACTTCCTAATGCTAATAATTCGTCGCCATCTTCACTTATACAAAATAATGGAACAATGAAAATAGATGGCCTTAGTACAATAAAAAAATAACACTATTTGACAATAATTGAAAGTTTAAAGATGTCACTCTGCTTTAATGTGGAGTGACATTTTTTTAGATATCTAGACAAATTCTTTAAAAAAGATATTTAATTACATCAAAAATTAAATATTCTTTCACAGCAAGAAACATAAACTTGTATTGGTTCTGTTTGTTTATATTAGTAGTTAATGTACCTACATTATGAATAAAACAATGAGTATTCCTAATTCGGACCTTCCAAGGATCGTAATAATTGGATGTGGTTTTGCTGGACTTAAATTAGTCAACAAAATCGACAGCAAAAATTATCAAGTCGTTCTTATAGATCGAAACAACTACCATACATTTCAGCCACTTATGTATCAAGTGGCTAGCTCCGGATTAGAGCCCGACTCCATTGTATATCCTATTAGAAAAACATTTAGCGGAAAGGACAATTTTCATTTTAGAATGGCTGAAGTTCAGTCCGTTGATGTCACAAAAAATCTAATTCACACTGACATAGGTGATGTGGAATTCGAACACTTAGTAATAGCCACAGGAGCCACTACTAATTTCTTTGGTATCAAGAGTATTGAGGAATTTGGATACACCATGAAAAGCTTAACAGAGTCTTTAGATTTACGAAGCATAATCATTCAAAATTTCGAAGAGGCACTTACGCACAATAGACTAGAGCATAGACAAAAATATTTGAATTTTGTTATCGTTGGAGGTGGGGCTACTGGAGTAGAATTAGCAGGAGCACTTGCTGAGTTGAAAAAAAATTCGCTTCAAAAAGATTACCCAGATTTAGATATCACTCAGATGAATATTCAAGTCATCGAAGCTTCAGATCGTATTCTTAAAAACATGAGTAAAAAGGCGTCTAAAGATTCCTTAAAATTTCTTAATAAATTGGGTGTAAAAGTAGATCTTAATACTACAGTCAAAGATTACAATGGTACTATGGCCATCACGAGTAAGGAGAACATTAGTACTAAAACATTGATATGGACGGCTGGAGTAAAAGGTGCACCCATAGATGGATTAGATAGTACGCTTACTAAAGGCAATAGAGTGCAAACGGATGATTACCATAGAGTCAAAAGTGTCGCGAGCAATATATACAGTATTGGAGATGTCGCCAACACTGACAACCTACTTAATACAAATGGATATCCTATGCTCGCATCAGTAGCCAGTCAACAAGGATATCATTTAGGTGCCAATTTTAATTTAATGGCCAAGGGTAAAGAAACCAAACCCTTCAAATATAAAGACCGTGGAACGATGGCTACTATCGGTAAAAATAAAGCTGTAGTAGATTTACCATTCTATAAGTTTTCAGGAATATTTGCTTGGATGATTTGGATGTTCTTACATCTAATGTTGCTCGTAGATTTTAGAAATAGAATAGTGGTCTTTATCAATTGGAGTTGGAGTTATTTTAACTCCGATAAAGGATTAAGATTAATTATTAGAAAGGTGAAGCGACACGAAGAGAATCTATAACGTCAATTAGGTAATTCGTCAATTACACCTTAAACTTCAATAGAAAATCTTTTATTGAATCATTAAATACTTCTTGCTCATCAAAATCGAATTTCACCTTAATCGGTAAGACATATATATTGATGCCCCAATCATAAAATTGTTGGCGATAAGGCTCTAGACGCATAGCATCTTTTTCTGTGGTAAGTACAATTCGGTTATTTCCTTCCATGTTATCATATACCTTCTTTTGGTATCTTAAATCCTCTTCAGTAAATGGATGATGATCTTCATATTCAAGATGCTGTACAGTTCCTACTTTTGGTTCTAGATAATCTAGAAGGTAATCCGTATTCGCTATCGCACTGATTAATAATACTTGCTGACTTTGATCTAAATCCAATCTGTTATTGAGGTGGATAAAATGGTAGGGCATCTGATATTCATACCTACTAAAATACATGTGCTGATGTGCAAAGGGATTAATTTCCTCTATCAACTTATTTTTGTCCGCCTTAGTAATGTTCTCAGGACACTTCGTTATTATTATTATATCCGCGCGCTTATATGCCGTCTTCCATTCCCTAAGTCGTCCGACAGGCAACAAGCTGTCTCTCGTAAATGGCAATTCATATTGTGTCAATAATATGTTGAGTCCTGGAGTAACTGCCCTATGTTGATATGCATCATCTAAAAGTATCGTCCGTATATAGGGGTGATGCTGTAAGATCATCGGTATTCCAGTATTTCTACTTTCAGATACCGCTACCACTATATCATTATACTTGCGTTTATATTGCAACGGTTCGTCACCTACACTTTCTGCCGTATCCTCATATTTAACCAGTTTAAACCCTTTTGTCTTACGCATATATCCACGACTCAATGTTGCAACATCGATATATGGCTTGAGCAATTCAATAAGATATTCTACATGAGGAGATTTACCAGCACCACCAACGGATAGATTACCAACGCTGATGACAGGAATACTAAATTTTGTAGCTTTTACTAATCCTGTATCATAGGCGATATTGCGTAACCAGACACCTATACCATAAAGTAAAGAGAAAGGACTAAGTAATATTCGCGCTATTATATTCTGGATCAATTGGTTCTTGTTTATTGTTTTTGAATTTCTTTTTTTCTTTAATTCTGGGTCGATATGAATTTTATTTTGGCTTTACTCACTTATGGTTTTATCGTGAATGATTTTGATCTGAAATCTATCTCGCTAATCACATATCTTTACTATCAATTTCATTTGGACCAATCTAAAATGTTGTTTTATCGTGAATGATTTTGATCTGGTATCTATCCCGCTAATCAAATACATCCACTATCAAATTCAATTGGACCAATCAAAGGTTTTGATCATGTGGTCTATATCTGTCTTGATAAAATCATGTATGATCTGCATAGAGTCTGGATTAACCCGACTATTGAAATACAATGAAGCTCTGAAAAAATGATTCGTTGTATCACTCAAGTAAAATTGTTGAGGTGTAGCTACAGGACCTTTGATATTAAATAATAAACCACTGACATTTTGCTCGTTCTGAATTATACTTTCTTCTCTGAAATTCGCCTTAATATTATGCTTTCCGACTATTTTAAAAGCATCTTGCAATAGCGACCCAAAACTGTCTTTATCTATCGATGTATAATCACAGTGTAGAGATGCATTTAGATCTGGGAATTCTAAGTTGAACCAACATGCGTTAGCCGCTTGATCACCAAATTGATATTTATCTTGTTTTATAGTAGCATACTTAGGGTATTCAAATGTGTAATTACATTCTGAATTATAGTAAGTCTGATATCCACGTTCAGGAAAGTCAACTCTTGGATACATCCTAGGCTTTGGCACCGCTACAGACTCTTTTTCTTCACAACTTACAATTAACATACTGAGTAAAACTAAGGCTAATATATATTTACTTATCTGCATGAACATCTCTAAATTTTCAAAATAAAAAATACCTTTATTTTCTCCTTACGTTTATTTTTTCTATCCTTCTCTTATTAACGCTTATTACCTTTAGAATAATCTTTCCTAATGCGATTTCTTTTTCTTGCTTAGGAATCACCCCTGTCATTTCTAGTACCAACCCGGCTAGAGAGTCTGCCTCTCCTTTGTTTTTATCGAATACTGAAGTGTCTTCTCCTATGATACGACAAACATCATTGAGTAATGTTTTACCTTCAAAGATATAATTGTCTTTTCCGATCTGGATATATTCTACTTCTTGGTCTTCATCAAACTCATCTCTGATATCTCCGACTACCTCTTCCATAATATCCTCCAGAGTCACAATACCTGCACTACCACCATACTCATCTACTACAATAGCCATATGCATTCTCTTAGATTGAAACTCCTTGAGAAGTTCATCTATTTTTTTGGATTCCGGTACATAAAGAATTTGATCCCTTATAAGTTTTTGCCACTTAAAGTCGGCGTCCTCCTGAGTATATCCAAGAAGATCTTTGACATACAACATCCCTTTGATCGAATCAAAATCTTCTTCGAACACTGGTATCCTTGAGTAGCCAGAGTTTTTGACCATAGTCATCAGACTTCCATAGTTTTCTTCTATTTCTATCGCTACTACATCAATCCGAGGTTTCATTATCTGCTTGACTTGGTGATCACTAAATTTTACGATCCCTTTGAGAATATCTGCCTCCTGAACAGACTGACTTCCCTCTTCTGCATTTACTGTCAGTTCGATGGCCTTATCGAGGTCTTCTTTACTCGTATTAGATAGATTATTATTGGCTAATCTTCTCTCTATCGAATTAGAAAACGAAACCAACAATCTACTCAATGGCATAAATATCCATGTTAAAATTTTGAGTGAAAGAGACGCTTTCTTGGCAAAAAATAAATTGTTGATGTTAGCATATAGCTTAGGTGCTACCTCTCCAAAAAGGACTAATATAAATGTAACACCCACAACGGTCAATAATAAATTAAAAACATGTGCCAATTCGATCGCCGTACCTAATTTACCTAGAAAAGTGCCACTTAGCCAATAACCAACCTGAGCAAATGTATCTTTTCCGATAATATTTTGAAGTATTCTATCGGAGATCACAACTATGGCAATATTGATAAAATTATTCGCTATCAATATAGTAGCAAGAAGGGTCCTAGGTTTTTCTTTGAGTGATATGATCCTGCGACTACTAACACTATCTTCATCTACAAGCTCACGAATATCATTCGGAGATAGTGAAAAGTAAGCCACTTCAGATCCAGAAATTAATGCTGAAGCAACTATCAACATTAATAGTAATAGAATAGATAACATTGTGCCTGTGGACATAAGTACCATCATCATTAATGGCACTGTAATCGCTAAAAGTTCGGCAGGGGGCTCAGGGTCCAAAGTTTCTATGTTTAGTTAGTAATGGCTATTCAAATATTAAAAAGGAAGGTCATCGTCATCCGCTTGAATCGGACCAGGAGCTTCTACTTTGCCCGGTGCAGGAGTTGCAGGTGTATTCATCCCTGGAGATTCTACTGAAGGGAAGTTATCGTTCATTTTATTACCACTCGATTCTCTTTTTTCCAAAGGTCTAATCGCATTTGCCACAATCTCTGTCACATTGCGTTCTACCCCATCTTTATCTTGATATTTTCTATGTGTGATCTTTCCGTCTATATAACATAAGCTACCTTTTTTGAGGTCTCTCTCTGCTCTCTCTGCTAATCCTCTCCACACTATAACCTCATGCCATTCAGTAATCGTTTTCCATTCACCAGCCTTATCCTTATAATTTTCGTTAGTCGCTACAGAAAATTTACCTACTACAGCTCCACTTTCTAAATGTCTAATTTCTGGATCTCTTCCAAGATTGCCGATAAGTGTCACTTTATTAATCATAATAGGATTTTGTCGAGTAAAAAAGAATGTTTAAATATAACTGATTTGAGGCTATTTACTAAGATACAAATCTATTACCTTAGGTAGCGCAAAGTTTGGTACTTTTTTCTGATCTACCAAGAAATAATCCTCCTTTATAACTAATTGAATATCTGAGACTAATATATGGTAAAATCTAGTGTGTATATCGCGATGTGTAAGCTTTTGCATATGCACATCTGAGACTTTTTGAACACTCATCTTTACAATTGTACTTTCTTTATAATTCTGACTTAAATCGGCCAATTCCAACTCGTTCGAACTATCCGTTTCTATCAGTGGATATTGGTAAAGTCCTTGCCAAATATCCTTCTCTTCTCTTCGTTGTACCAGTGTTTGTCCGGAATCTTCCCATATAATGTAGTGGAAAAATCGTGACTTACGCTTGATTTTCTTAGCCTTATAGGGTATCTGATCGATAATATCCTCTGCTCTAGCCACACATATGTCAGCAAAAGGGCAAGTCTCGCAGTTTGGTGATTTGGGTGTGCATTGCATCGCACCAAATTCCATAATCGCCTGATTGTATTGATCTGGTCTATCTGTATCGATCAGTGACTCTGACAGCGCATATACTTGCTTAACTACTGCTGGAGTATCTATAGCATCTGTAATCCCATATAATCTCGTGATCACACGCAATACATTGCCGTCTACTACTGGGTAGTTGAGTTTGTACGCAAAACTACATATCGCCGCCGCAGTATATTTCCCTACGCCTTTGAGCGCTATTACATCTTTATACTCCGTAGGAAATTTACCCTCATGATACTCCATTATGTATTTGGCCGAGTAATGTAAGTTACGTGCTCGACTATAGTAACCTAACCCCTTCCAAAGTGTAAGTACATCATCTTCAGAAGCATCAGCCAAATCAGAAACCGTAGGGTAATTAGTCACAAAAGCTTCATAGTAACTCATTCCTTGGACTACTCTCGTCTGTTGCAATATAATCTCTGAAAGCCATATCTTATAAGGATCTGTCGTATGACGCCACGGCAAATCTCTCTTATGATCTTCGTACCAGTCTATTAGTATGTTTTTGAAAGTATTAGAATCCACAGCGTTTAAAATCGTATTTCTTCACTGTATGGAGCTTCGTCTATGATCCAATGATCTACACGACTGTGGTCTTGGGTGATGACCATTACATGTTTCTGATCATCGTATATTTCCATAAATATCTCGTTGGTCACCGTAAGTAATTGATCTGAAGAGATATCTCTTACTTCTATATAACACCATACTGCAGATAGATCTTCACTAATCTCTCTTCCTAAGTAGGTATACGGAAGTGATTTGCCGCTTTGATCAAATCTCAATTTATCTATGAGATATTTTTCGATAAGCTCTTCCGCATTATCTGCCTCATGTGAGCTAAATAGCTTAACATCTTTAGCACCTTGAGCTTCCAAAGCAACCTCCATATCATCAAGAAATAGACTGATACTTACTTGAACTGACTGAGTCTTAGTATCATAGTTGACCTCGCTTTTGCTCAAGTGTATATCATGATCCACAGATCCTGAAAGTAATATTGATAGGTATAGAAATATCCACATGGTATTAATAACGGTATTGCTTCTAAAATGATCCCTAGGGATAGATATTTAATTCTCTTTATTATCGATAGGTGTTACTTCCTCCGTACTCCACGCCTCTGCTCTATCACCAAATAAAGCTTTAGTATTCTTCCAAATTGCGGCAAACTTTTGAGAATGGCGATATTCATTAAGTGCTTCTACAGATTTCCAATGGCTATAAGTAAAGAATATAAAAGGATCTTCTATCGCTTGCAGGCATTCTACATGGTGGCAATCAAATGATAAGATGATGGATTTACTCTTTAGAAACAATTCTTTAAATGTCTCCTGTTCATCTGGTCTGATATGAAGCTTAACTATTCGCTTGATCATATAAAGTTGATTTGGATCGTCTCGTTTTTGATAAGGTTAAGTTGGTCGGATGCCCTATCCATGTTAATAGCTATAACAAGGTAACCTGTACTATCAAACAAAGCTAATACCTCACCCACGGCTACTTCAGCATAATGTTTGCTAATTCTACGAATTGGATTTGTTTGTTTATAATAGATTTCAAATCTTCGGCCAGCTCTAATCCTTTCAAACTGTTCCTTAGTAATATTAATTACTGCATTATTGAAATGATCAATGTGCAAGATCGTAGCTCTAATCTGCGACTGTCTAATCACAGGACTGATAGGCAATTTCGATTGAAAACCTGATATCACCGGTCCTATATCCTCTAAAGGGATACCATTACTAATAAGTGCTACCGCATTACTAAAAATCTGCGTCAAAGACATTTCATCACCAAAGTCTATTTCCCTGACAGTACTTGGATCGAGATCATCGAATACTAAAGAGAACACGCCGTTATTAGGACCGAGGAAATATTGTCCATCCTTCTCTATAGCAACAAATTTGCTGTGTTCCGAGTAATAATTGTACACGGCTACAATATGAATGGTCCCAACAGGGAATGATTTTTTAACATTTTGAATATAATACGCCGCCTGCATAATATCATGAGAGGCAATTTGGTGGCTCACATCCACAAATTGCACCGCAGCATACTGCGATAATATGGACGCTTTGAGGTCAGCGACAAAGTAGTCAGCTATGCCAAAATCAGTAGTAAGTGAGACGATCTGCATCTGAGACATTAAATATTCTTCGCTTTTCTAGTAAACTATGTTACATTTGAATGAACGCAAATGTATGAAAATGCATTCTTAAATAGCACGATATTGCGTACAAGCATGATATCTCTTTAGAAGCAATATTGCACAGTTTTATTCCTTACAAACATATCCTATCTATATTGAGTGAAATAGTACTTACCATAGATGCTGTCGATCCGTCAGATCTATATGGGCAAAACAATCAAAATCTTGACCTTATAAAGGAGGCATATCCTGAGGTAACTTTCACTGGTAGAGGCAACCAGATAAAGCTCAAAGGGGAAAAGAAGTATACACAAGCTGCGAAACAGAAAATAGAATTAATGGTGCGTATGCTCAAAGATAAGCATGAACTCAACAAACAATCTATTGAAGATTTGCTAGAAAATAACGATGCTTTTGAGAATAAAATATCAAAAGCTAGTAACGGTAGTACCATTGTATTTGGCCGTGGAGGAAAGCCAATCAAAGCCAAAACAAAGAATCAGAAGCAGCTCGTTGAGATGAGCGAAACAAATGATGTAGTATTTGCAATAGGCCCAGCAGGTACCGGAAAAACATACGTAGCTGTAGCTCTTGCTGTCAAAGCGCTTAAAAGTAGACTTGTAAAAAAGATTATTTTAACCAGACCAGCAGTGGAAGCTGGCGAAAGCTTAGGTTTCTTACCTGGAGATCTCAATGACAAAGTGGATCCCTATTTACGTCCGCTTTATGATGCACTAGATGATCTATTACCTGCAGAGAAACTTAACTACTTTATGTCCACAAGAGTTATAGAAGTAGCTCCGCTAGCGTTTATGAGAGGCCGAACATTGGATAATGCTTTCATAATATTAGACGAATCGCAAAATTGTACTACCACACAATTAAAAATGTTTCTTACAAGATTAGGACCATCTGCCAAATGCATTATTACTGGTGATCTATCACAGATAGACCTTCCTGGACATCAAAAATCTGGACTCTATAGAGCATTAGAAATATTGAAAAACATCAAAGGTATAGGACAACTGTACCTTACTGCAGATGACGTAGTAAGGCATAGACTCGTCAAGGAAATCATAATCCGATACGACGAATCTGATAAATCACGTACCGAACAAAGAAATAGAAGATACGATAATAAGAATGAACGTAACCACAACCCAAAAACCGAAGAAGAATGACAGCAAAAATACTCTACGAAGGAGAACTTAGGTGCAAAGCCATACACAAGAAATCTGGAACCCTAATATCTACTGACGCCCCTACAGATAATGAAGGAAAGGGTGAATCTTTCTCTCCTACTGACCTTGTGGCTACTGCGCTTGGAAGCTGTATGCTCACTATCATGGGTATAGCCGCACGTAACCACAATATAGATATAAAGGGTACTACTGTTGAAGTAACTAAAACTATGGCCTCAGATCCTCGTCGTATCTCTAATTTAGACGTAGTGATACATCTTGCTAACGATCATCCACCAAAAGAGCGGAAAATATTGGAAGCTGCGGCTCATGGTTGTCCTGTAGGCAATAGTTTGAATTCCGATCTAAAAGAGACACTATCTTTCGTATATCCTAACTAGTATAGACCAGTTATAGAGATTACAAATTAACATCTAACATTAAGGTGCCTAAAAAGCATGTCCTATCCTAAGAAATTAAAAGAAGTGAGGTGTTGGGGATGATTTATAAAAAGGGCCCCAATAAAAAAAGATTCATCAGGGCCACCTAAATATGTGCGTCATATTGTTGAGATTTCAGTTTAATGCATTAAACCCTACTCAACATTTAATTTTTTGCAACTCTAATTACCCACGAATATATATCATTTTTCACGAACCAAGCTATTTGGACAATCTATAAAATGAAACTTTTATAAGTACACTAACAACTATGCGCTTACTTTATAGTAAATAATTGAATACCAAAGTGTTATATAATCAACGCTCAGTACCCAATAAACGACAAGTTGTTGCAAAACAGTTCACTTATACAGTTAATTGTTTGGAATTAATAAATTTCTTAAACTGTGGCTGATTACAATATCTTTTTAATCCTCTTAATCGATTCCTTTATTCTTTTAATCGAAAAAGAAAAGCCCAGTTAGTACTAATGATTAGCTTAGAGCCATCAATCAAGACAATCATTAAACATGAATATATTATCTCTAGATAATGTGGTAAAGCGGTACCATAATCATACTGCAGTAAACCATGTTAGCTTCGATATCCCAAAAGGAATCGTTTTCGGATTTCTAGGACCTAACGGAGCTGGAAAATCATCACTCATACGTATCATAACTTCCATCACTGCTGCCGATGAAGGGACAATCCTCTTAGATGGAGAACCCATCAACGAAATGACCTCTTCACAAATGGGCTACATGCCAGAGGAAAGAGGTTTATATAAAAAGATGAAAGTAGGAGAACAACTTCTATATCTGGCTCAGCTCAAAGGGATGAGTAAAAAAGAAGCCAAAGAGTCTATTAAGAAATGGTTTATCAAGTTTGATATCGAAGACTGGTGGGGAAAGAAAGTCGAGGAACTTTCAAAGGGTATGCAGCAAAAGATTCAATTCATAGCTACTGTAGTTCATAACCCTAAGCTGCTTATACTTGATGAACCGTTTTCAGGTTTAGATCCTATCAACACCAACCTGATCAAAGATGAAATAGCAGAACTCAATAGAAACGGAACAAGCATCATATTCTCCACACATAGAATGGAACAAGTAGAGAAAGTATGTGATCGTATCGTACTCATCAACCAAGGAAAGGTAATCCTCGAGGGAGATGTGGATCAAGTTCAACAGGAATACAAAGACAATATTTTCCGTATTGAGTTTGATGGTAACATGCCATCTGATTTACAGAATCCTCACTTCAGTATTATATCTGATGATGCTAAATCTGTAACGATCCAAGCCAAAGAAGGACACAACGGAAATGAGCTACTCCAAAACCTAATCAGTAAAGGAATAGAAATCAAATCGTACCAAGAAGTACTACCGACACTCAACGAAATATTCATCAAAAAAGTAGGAGAAAGCAATGAATAAGATCTGGTTAATAATAAAGAGAGAGTACTCAACAAGAGTAAAAAATAAAACATTCCTTCTTACTACGTTTTTGGCACCTCTGGGTATCGTTGTATTTGGTGGAGCACTTGGTCTCATCATGAGTAGCGAAAGTGATGAGAAGAAAGAAATATTAGTGATAGACCAATCAAATCTACTAGACGGCGAAGTCAATGCCACTGATAATCTCACATTTACCTTTACCAAAAACGATCTAGCCGCAAGTATAGAAGCATACAAAGAAGGAACTAATGATGGCGTATTAGAAATACTACCTATCAACGATCCTACATCTTCAAAGTACGTTGTAGACTTTCACTCTGACGAGCAATTAGCCTTAGATGAAAGTTCAAGATTAGAAAAATCCATCTCAAAAAAAGTGCGTAATTATAAACTGCGTGAACTTAATATATCAGAAGAATTACTGTCTAATCTAGACACCGATATAAGTATACAACCCAATATGGTAAAGTCCGATAAAAAGGTGAGTTCCATGACTAGTTTAGTTGGTGCGGCTCTTGGTGGTGTAGTAGGTTATGCGATGTTTTTCATCATATTAATCTATGGTATGCAAGTGATGCGATCAGTAATGGAAGAGAAGATTAGTAGAATTGTAGAGGTGATAATTTCGTCCGTAAAACCATTTCAATTGATGATGGGAAAAGTAATCGGTGTCGGTCTAGTAGGACTTACTCAAATTACAATATGGTTGTTATTATCCATTCTACTTTTTACTATAGGTAGTACATTCTTTGGAATGGATGCTACTAGTATGGCGGCACCTAATTTAGATCCAGAACTACAGGCTCAAGCAGAAGCTGCTTTCTCTAATAAAGAAAAACTTGGACAAGTATTTACAGAATTATCGCAACTCAATTGGTGGAAAATAATACCACTTACATTGTTCTATTTCTTTGCAGGATATTTTGCTTATGCTTCACTTTTCGCTGCAGTTGGTTCTGCAGTAGGAGAAGACATCAATGAAGCCAATAGCTTAACAATGCCAATCATGATGCCTTTGGTTTTCGCTGTATATATCGGATTCAAAGCAGTAGAATCGCCTAATAGTACAGTAGCAGTCTGGGGATCGATGATACCTTTATTGTCAAGCATAGTAATGCCGTCACGATTGCCGATGGATCCACCTATGTGGCAGATAGCTGTATCTATGATATCACTTATCGCATTCGTAATATTCTTTACATGGTTAGCTGGACGTATCTATAGAGTAGGTATACTTATGTACGGTAAAAAAGCTTCATTCAAAGAACTAGCTAAATGGATTTTTTATAAAGGATAGATACTTTCCTACGATCTGTAAGTGTGGTTAAAAATAGAGGTTGATGAGTAGAAAAATAATACTTTTCAATCTCTATTTTTATTTAAGGCATTTCGGGTTATGAAGAATCAAAAGAGACTTTACCTAAAACAAACTCACATAACCAAAGTGAATCTTCGTTGCAGAAAAGTCAAGAGGTATTTCTTGTCGCTTACCTATCGCAAATGAAACATTGAATATCCCTGCTCCTGTAGCAAAATTGAGACCGATACCTGTACTAAATGTATTTTCCCAACTCTTCTTTCCATCTCGAAGACTATGTACCCTACCGTAATCTATAAATGGAAAACTAAGAAAACTATTCTGATCTAATATGACTCTAAATTCTGCAGTAGCCACCGCATAGAGGTCTGTCAATATAGATTGTTCATCGAATCCTCTAAGTAATCGATTACCTCCGATTCTAAATAGTTCGTTGTCGTAAAGTTGCTCTTGGTTATATTTATATGCAGATTTTAATGACGTTTTTACAGTAGCCCAACTACCAATAGGTTTATAATATTCTATCTGCGCATGTAATTCCGCTTGAAAAGAATTGAGCTCTAAAGTATCATACGCTTCTGAAAAATCAAGGGGTCCTTCTGATATACTCTGAATCGTATTATTGGCGACTATAGATTTGATACCTACTGTAGAATTTAATGAGCCTCGCCAACCTTTTCCAGGATTAAATCTATAATCTACATCTTCAACAGAAACACCAACTCCACCACCTGTATAGTTTACATCCAATTGAGAAGGAAGTTGACCAGTAGTAATCAAGGATGCCGTATCTATCTCTATCAATCGCGAAGAATTAAAATACCAAGAAGCATCTATATAGTCCAATCCAGAAAACAAATATTGCAATCCAAGTTTTGATTTCAACTCCAAAAAATTAGTACTTCCTCTATACAAACCAAAATCAGTATCCACACCAAAAGGTAGGCTTCCGAGGTAAGGCATATTAAATTTAAGTTCTAACTCTTGCGTCTCAGGTTTTAACCTCTCAAATTTTGCATAAATCCTTTCACCATAACCTAATTCATTATGGAGATCACCTTTAAATTCTCCAGTAATAGTAAATTCTCTTTGTCCATTTACGGTACTGGGCAGCACACCAATAATAAAATCAAATGTACTTGCTTGTTGCTTTACAAGCTCTATTCGTAGCACAGCTTTTCTATTGACAAAAGAAACGATAGGATCACTTTTCAACTTACAATATGGTAGATCATTAATCTTCTTCTTTGTATCTAAGATTTTCTCGAGACTATACAGATCTCCAGCTTTTATATCCAGATACCTTCTAATAAATAAATCAGATACATTAGCATCACCTGTGATCGCAAGCGTATCCATGAGGACAAGATTCTTCTTGTTTACGACTAACTTAGAAGTAATCGATCCTTGGTCTATAGCTATGCTATCCAACTTTACTGTTGCAAAAGGATACCCATTGTTTTCTAAGTAAATAAGAATCTTATCCATAGCATCACGTATACGCTGGTGGCTATATGTATCACCTATCCATCTAACGTTAGCCATTCCTGCCTCTTGGAGTAAATTACTCGTCTTTACATCTATATCGAGTTGTAATTCTTCATAACGATAGCCCTGATAAATGATCGCTGTGGACATAAGCGAATCTCCTACTATTTTATCTATTTCTGCATTGAGGTATCCATCAGTCTTCCAAGCATTCACTAGACTATCGCTATAGTATCTCACTTTCACAGAATCAATAGATACTATCGACGTTTGCAGGGTTGTATCGTGTGTAACCTTCAGTTGAAGCTGGTGCTCCTGAGCATATAGACCGGATGTGAAGCCCATACATAGACATAACATTAAAATCAAACGTATCGACGCTTGACTAAGGCCACTTCTCTGCACTATTTCAGCTATGTTTGTCATAAGTTTTATCACACACTCTTTAACGAAGATAATCAATGGCTGGTATTTATATTCATATCCCTTTCTGCAAACAAGCATGCCATTACTGTAATTTTCACTTTAGTACAAGTCTACGACATAGAGACGAGATGATTGCTGCGATTTGCAAAGAGATAGAACTACAACATAGCTTTCTCTCTGAAAAAGAACTTACTACCATTTATTTCGGTGGTGGTACGCCTTCCTTACTCGAGACAGCAGAGATCAATCAAATATTAGAAAGTCTAGCAAAAACTTATAGTTGGAGTGATCATATAGAAATTACTCTAGAGGCTAACCCTGACGATATTACATCAGCCAAAATATCAAATCTGAAAAATGGAGGCGTCAATAGATTAAGCATAGGTATCCAATCCTTTATAGATACTGAACTGCTTGCCTCTAATAGGGCGCATAATGCTGATGAAAGTCTCCAAGCTGTACAAATTTGCAAAGGTGCGGGCATAGATAATCTCAGCATAGATATCATCTATGGTATGCCCGGATCTACCCAAGATACGTGGCAGTATAATATAGATAAAGCACTAGAACTAGATGTAGATCATATCTCCAGCTATGCCCTTACTGTAGAGCCCAATACTGCATTAGATCATATGGTAAAGAAAGGGACTATTATCCTGCCTGAAGAGATCGTTGTCAGCAAACAATATTTGCAGCTTATACAATCACTTACTTCAAAAGGATATGACCATTATGAAATTTCAAGTTTTGCGAAGCCCAATAAATATGCTGTTCACAATACTAATTATTGGAGATCAATACCCTACCTCGGCTTAGGACCAAGTGCACATTCTTATCAGACCACATTCCGCCAATGGAATATCAATAACAATGCACAATATATAGAAAGTATTTCTCAAGGATTAGTTCCGTACGAAAGAGAACAGACTGCCTACGCTGATCAATTTAACGAATATGTAATGACTCGCCTTCGTACAATGTGGGGAATAGATCTTGCAGATTTAGAAAAAAGATTTAATCCTCAGTTGTCTACCATACATCATGATATAGCTGAGTACGTAAAATCACAACATGTAATACTAGAAGATAATCATTATAAACTAACTCCAGAAGGAAAACTACTCGCGGATCGAATAGCTTCTGATTTGTTTTTGGTTGAAGAATAAATTTTTTTTGATTTAATAAACATTTCTACTCCACAAACAAATTCAATCTAGCCATAAATACAACCCTACCCTTTCGCTTCTTCTCCTAATGCTTCCCAATACTCTACTGCTCTTCTTGTGTGCGGAATAACTATAGACCCTCCCACTAGATTAGCGATCGAAAACACTTCGAATACTTCTTCGGTCGTAGTGCCCAGTTCATGACAAGTACCCACATGATACTTGATACAGTCGTCACATCGTAGCACCATAGAAGCCACTAAACCTAATAACTCTTTTGTCTTGAGATCCAAAGCACCATCTTGGTATGCTTGGTTGTCAAGGCTAAAAAATCTTTTCATCACCTTGTTATCTTGAGCCATGATCTTCTCATTCATCTTGACTCTGTAATCGTTAAATTCTTTTACTACTGACATAACTACTTCTCTTTTATAATTTTAATGAGCTGGCACTTATTCCAACTTTGAATAGTCTCTACTTCGTACTTATTATAAATATCAGGAGTCACGTCATACAAACAAGTCATAACTGTTTCTCCTATTTCAAATTCATTTACATTACTGTATTTAATATCATACCCTTTCTCAATATTATATTCTTCTTTATACCACATAGCTGCCGAACCGAAATCTTTATCAGCCAAGGTATACGACTTGATTTCCGGATGATCTATCGAGATTAGCTCCATAAATAATCCTATTCGTTCTTCACCATGAATGATATTATCTTGGAACACATTTTCTATGATTCCTTTGTATGGTATTACAAATACAAATGCGACAAAAATAAAGGATAAACCATACTTCAAATAAATTGTCATATTAGAAAGGTAAACCGAATAAATATGATGTATAGCAATTCCGATCATCATCGCTCCGATAGGAATAATCGGTGTGCCATACCAAAATAACTTAGTCTCGGCGAAGCTTATAATCAATAAATATGAAAAATAAACGATCCCTAGACATACCATTAACCTTGATGAAATAGCAGACAGTTTCTTAGAAAACAAAATCAAAAGAGACAAAGGCACCATCCAAAAATAAATTTTAAATGATGTAAATGCTAGATCATTAACAAAATATCCAAACCCTCCTTTGTGGCCATCTTTTGCATCAGTATATCTTCCCATCAATTCATATCCCCACATACGATCTACGAATCCTGGGTAGCTAGCATTGAGATAAAATATAGTACCTGCGAAAACACATATTACAGAAATAATTGCAAGCCAAACGTTTTTATCTGTTAGAACATCACTTAATTTTTTAGCGTATATCGTATATAATAGAAGTCCAGGTAGAAAAGCACCTGCTAATAAATTTTTGGTGAGTAAGGCGGCCGTAATTGATATTGTAAATACAACTAAGTGTCTCTTATTTTTATGCTCCAAATATTGGAAGTAAGACATCACCATTACAAATAGGTAACAAAGAAAAGGAAGGTCTTGATCTCCTGTACGCAATATATGATCACGTACGATACCTGGACTGCAGATCATTACTAAAGTAAATATTACACCAATAGAAATATTTGATAAATGCATTTTTGCAAAACGCAAAGTATAAGCCACCGTAGCCGTAAATATCATGATCACGGGTAACCTTAAAGCCAATACTTTTACTCCCAATATCTTTATAAATAAAACTTGTATCCAAGTAGTAAAAGGAAGCTTGGTATTGCGATGATCCATCAAGCCATCATACAACTGAAAGTTAGACAAATAATCCCCTGTCTTATACATATGTAATGCTCTAAGACCAAATAAGGATTCATCCCACCAACGTAAAGGAAGATGATTGATATAATGTATGACTGGAAAATAGAAAACCAGAATAAAAAGCAATGACCATCCAATAGTCTTCATTGAAATTTTTATAGGATTGATCATTTAAATAAATATCGTATTTCTCTGGATTAAGATAATTGATTTCAAATATAATTTCACATTCTATACCGTACCTCTATTACGAGTACGCCACAAGGACAGTATCATTCTAAATGGCATCATCGCTACAGTAATCAACGCTGCCACTGCGAAGAATAAATATTCATATCTAATGTATTTCGTAAGGTTAGCAACTCGGTCACTGTATTGATACAGCAATGCCGTATCACCATTCTCATCCACAAAAGTCTGAAACTCATTAATACTATCCATAAAATATACAAATAAAGGGATACTCATTAAGACAAAAATAATTTTCATCAATGAATTCCTAGCGATATAAGTATGTCTCAACACAAACAATAATCTTGTATACACCATAAAGATAAACACTGCCATGATATTAGACTTGTTGTATCTAAAGTCTGTACCTACTTCTGACCAGATGGGAAACATCACAAGTACAATCACTATCAAAGTAATCGTCCACCAAATTATTTCTAGTTGTATTTTCTTATTCATAAATTTGATATGATCTCAGACTAAATAAATCGTTTTTCGAAAGCAAATCGCTTCATATAAAAATTATAAAAAAACATTGTTCCGGTTGCAATTGCTTTGATAATAAATTGATTGCCGCCAAGCATTTCTACTTCCTTCAATATACTTACGATGTAAGTACCAATACTAATACCTCCAATAGAAACAAGCAATGAAATAACGAACGCAATTTTTAACGGTCGATTAAGTTCAAAAATGTGCTTTTTCTGCAAAAAGAAGTTAATCAACATACCTACCGATGCCCCTAACACATAAGAAACCTCCGTCGAAAAGAAATACTTAACGAGTATCTGATATAAGATGTAGTCTACTATTGTCGCCACCGAGGATGACATAGCGAATTTCACTTTCATCAAAATTAAGTTGACAATATTATCAGTAGTATTCGGCAATTGATGTGTATTGATTTATAAAGCAAATAACGGCATTTAATCTGGGCTTACCTACCAATGGGATACTGCCGAGGAGATCAAACTACGAAAATATCTGATACACCATCAAGCTACCGAAATATGCCATCAATCCCATATAGACAAATTGTATAATCGGCCACTTCCAAGAGTTCGTTTCTCTTCTAGTCACTGCCAGAGTACTCATACACTGCAATGCGAATACATAGAATATTAATAACGATAGCGAAGTGGCAAAATCATAGACCTTACGACCATCTGGCCTTAATTCTTTTCGCATCTGTTCGATAACAGAAGTCTCATCATCGCTACTCCCTATACTATATATGGTTGCCATCGTTCCTACAAACAACTCCCTAGCAGCAAATGAAGTGAGCAATGCAATTCCTATTTTCCAATCAAAGCCTAATGGCTCTATCGCTGGCTCTATAAATTTACCGAAATGGCCAGCATAAGATGCTTCGATTCTCTTTGAAGCGATGAGATTCTCTTTATCCGTGCCTTCGAGTCCTTGCTCGGTAGACATAGTGATCGCTGCTTCTTCTGCTGCTTCTATTTGGGTTCCTGGACCATAACTAGCTAAAAACCATAATACAACCGATATTACCAATATTACTTTACCCGCTTCGACTACGAATGATTGTACTTTTTCTTTTACCGTAAACAGCACATTTTTCCATATAGGACGCTTGTATTGTGGTAACTCCATCATAAGATATGATCCCTCTTCGTCACTAGGCAAAATCATCTTGAAGATTAACGCGACTCCTAAAGAAGCAACAATTCCTAATAGATATAATCCCATAAATGCTAAACCTTGTGCGTTCCAAAAACCGTCTCCTGCCGGTACTACAAACCCTATTAGCACTATATATACAGGAATACGAGCACTACAACTGATCAACGGGCTCACCATAATAGTAATAAGTCGCTCCCTCCGATTACCAATTGTCCTAGTACTCATGATCGCTGGTATTGCGCAGGCACCACTAGATACAAGAGCTACTATACTTCTACCATTGAGACCAAATCTCTGCATAAGTCCATCAAACATAAAGACGGCTCTAGACATATAACCAGACTCCTCCAGTACAGCAATCAATAAAAATAAAATAGTGATTTGCGGTATAAATATTAAGACTCCTCCCAGTCCTGCTATAATTCCATCTACCAATAGATTAGTAAACCAACTTTCTGGCATGACACCTCTCACAAACGAACCCGCACTACCAAAAAAACCATCTATCAAGTCCATAGGAAAACTCGACCATGAATAGATAGATTGGAACATAAACAACATGATCGCAAAGAAAATGATAGGACCAGCGACCTTATGCGTGATGATATTGTCTATTTTCTCAGTAAATGACTGACTTGATTTATTGGGTTTCGTAAGCGTTGCTTTAACAAGATGGCCGAATTTGTTGTACCGACTCATAGTCTCACTGATCTGTCCTTTGATATTATCAAAGCCTACTTCTCCAGCTATACTTTTAATCTGTATACGATCAGCTGCAGTTAGATGAGAGAGCCATTCATGGTGATGAGCGAGTATCTTACTTCTGTAGGATTGACCTGAATTGACCACTGTATTTACATTTTGAGTAAGCGCTTTTTCACCCACAGTCATTGAGTAAAAAGACTTTGACCTAATGAACATCTCCATGCCCTTGGATCTAAAGTTTTGAATTTCCTTTTTGAGGCCATCTATTTGATAGCCCGTCTTACCACTCATGGTTAATACTGGTATTTCGAGTTCTTTTTGAAGTGTTGAGATATCGATCGATTGCTCTTTTGCTTCTGCTATGTCCACCATATTGAGCACTATGACCATCGGTATCTGTAGGTCAAGTAACTGCGTAGCCAGTAGTAAATGTCTTTCTAAATTATTGACATCAGCCACATATATCACTAGGTCAGGATAAGCACTATTAGTAGGGTCGGTAATGATATCTACTACTAGTTTTTCGTCTTTACTATTCGGAAATAGACTGTATATACCTGGCAAATCAATTAGATCTACCTTCTCTCCATCTTTTATTTGAAATACACCTATCTTTTTATCCACCGTAATCCCAGGAAAATTGGATACATGTTGACGTAAACCTGTCAATAGATTGAAAATGGTCGATTTTCCAGCGTTAGGGTTACCTATAAGGGCAACTGAGAGTCTCTTGTCTGCCATAGTTTACATTACTTCTTCAATGAGGATCGTCTTTGCTTCCTCTTCTCTAATGGCCACATAGTGATCGTCTATCTTGAGGTATCTTGCTCCACCTAATGGTGCTGATCTTACATATGTCACCTTGGACTTAGGTAATAATCCTAGCGTCAGCAGCTTACAAGTATAACTATCTGTAAGTATACTTTTGATTAATGCTGATTGGCCCTCTCTTAGATCGTAGACTGTCATTATTTTATTTGTCTTATTTAGACTTAATGTAGATAACAAAGGTAATCGTAATTGGTTGATTTTAGAGGCTTTATTATATGAATATTCTGGAATGTCTCAGCACTGCGTATTCGAGGCTTTAACCGAATGCCATATCAAAATTCATCCAAGTAATTATTAAACACATTCTTCCTTTAAGGATATTAAAGGATGCTAAGAAGCCAATTCCAAATGTTTCTACTATTTTATATAAACAAAGAACGACTATTGACTATTACTCCAAAAACTTATACCTTAATCCAATGAATGCACAAACCGCTTTAAAAAGCATAATCAAGAATCTCTTTCCAGAGACCTGCGCCGGATGTAATAATCGCCTCAGTCATGAAAATCTTCTTTGTACAGATTGTATGTATAGTTTACCTATTACGGACCATCATAAGATTGCCAATAACAGATTTACAAATCACTTTCTAGGGAGAGTCAAAATAGAAAAAGGTGCCGCCTATATTAACTTCCGAAAAGAAGGTGTCGTGCAAGAACTACTGCACAAACTCAAGTACCGAGGAAAGTTTTTTATTGGCGTTTTCTTAGGTAAAATGGCAGCAGAAATTGTCGAAGATGTAGACTACTTTAATGATATAGATATCATTATCCCTGTACCTTTACATAAAGTTAAAGAGAGCATCAGAGGATATAATCAGTGTGAAGCTTTCGCCAAAGGCCTTTCTGAATATTCGAATATTCCGTATCGCGTAGATATATTATTAAAGATCAAAAACACTTCTTCACAAACGAAAAAATCTCGTATCGAACGAATAGAGAATGTAGAAAAATCATTCTTCGTAACGCCTGACATTGATCTCAATGAGAAGCATATATTGCTCGTTGATGACGTAGTTACTACTGGTGCCACACTAGAGGCTTGTGCTTTGGCTTTGAAAAAAATATATCCAAATGTGAAGATCTCAATGTATACTATTGCGATTGCCAATGAATAGGTTTTCTGATTGGTCAGCGCGACTACATGGAGAGATTGCAAAGAAGAAAATCACACTCTCATAAATCGTAAAATTAAACGAACATATCGTTATCTCTGATAATAATTATTGTTCCTTTCTACTAGAATAGTAAACTGAAAATCGTGCTCATCAATCTCTATGAGCTTACCGATCACTTCAAAAGAGTATTAAGCCAAACCGTTGAGCAACATTCGTTGACACTAACTCATTATCTCACAGTAGCTCCATTCTGCCATCCATCTTCTGGACTGACAAAACTAAGTTTTCCATTTGCGTCTTCTGCCATTAAGATCATTCCTTTAGACTCTACGCCTCTGATCTTTCTTGGTGCAAGATTCGCTAGAATAGATACACGCTTTCCGATCACCTCCTCAGGACTATAGTGTTCTGCGATACCTGACACAACTGTGCGTTTCTCAGATCCCATATCTACTTCAAGCTTGAGAAGCTTATCCGCTTTTTTAACTTTTTCGGCTGTTAATATTGTAGCTGTTCTGATATCCATTTTCATGAAATCATCGAAAGCGATTTCATCTTTTATTGGAGAAGGTTCTACTATTACTGTAGCAGCTACTGCTGGTGTTTCTTCCACAGTTTTTACAAGTTTAGCCTTTTGTGCTGCGATTACAGTGTCATCTATTCTACTGAATAAATGTGTTGGTTCACCGATCTTATGCCCACTAGGGAAGAGTAGTTCTCCTGCTGCTAATAGATCAAGCATCGATAGCATTTCATCTTCTTCTTTGATCACATCTAGATTAAGCATCCCTTGTAACTTATCTGATGTAAACGGAAGGAATGGTCTCATCACCGTACTCAACACTGCTACATAATGCAATGCTAAATTCATTACAACTTTCACAGTCTCAGGATCAGTCTTCTGTAGTTTCCAAGGTTCGTTAAACTGTAAGATCTGATTACCCTTAGATGAGATAGACATCAACTGGCTTAAAGCCGCTCTAAAATCATAATCTCTTATATGCTGACATAATACATGTACATCATCGAAGAGTCTAAGAATCTCACTGTCATGAAATGCAGTCTCGGCTTCACCTTCTGGTCCGACGATCATCAGATCTTCATCAAAATCAGGTACTACACCATCGTAATATTTGTGAGTAAGAACGATAACACGATTGACAAAATTGGCTAAGTTATTTACTAACTCATTATTGTTCATCTCTTGGAATCCTGACCAAGTAAATTCACTATCCTTAAGCTCAGGCATATTCTTGATAAGGTAGTATCTGAGTTCGTCTTGTTGTCCTTGGAAATCTTCTAGATATTCATGCACCCATACTGCCCAATTACGAGATGTAGAGATTTTATCTCCCTCAAGATTCATAAATTGATTGGCGGGTACATTTTTAGGAAGGATATATCCTCCATGTGCCTTTAGTATAGATGGAAAAATCAAACAGTGGAAAACGATATTATCTTTTCCGATGAAATGTATCAATTCACTTTTATCGTCTTTCCAGTAATCTTCCCAGTTTTTACCGTTTTTCTTAGCCCACTCTTTGGTAGCCGAGATATAGCCAATTGGCGCATCCATCCAAACGTACAATTTTTTTCCTTCTGAGCCTTCTATTGATTTTGGTACATCTACTCCCCAATCCAGATCTCTGGTCATAGACCTTGGTAATAGACCGCCATCCAGCCAAGACTTACATTGTCCGAGTACATGATTTTTCCATTTTGAAGGATCATGCATTTCTTCACCATCTACAGTACCGTCAGTGATCCATTCACGGAGCCACCCTTCGTACTTGTCTAGAGGTAGATACCAATGCTTTGTTTCTTTCATTACTGGCTCTGAACCAGTAATCGTTGACTTAGGTTCTATTAGTTCTGTTGGACTAAGTGTAGATCCACAGTTTTCACATTGATCTCCATATGCAGCATCATAGCTACACTTAGGACATGTACCTTTGATATACCTGTCTGCTAAAAATTGATTAGCCTCTTCGTCGTAATATTGCTCAGACACTTCCTCTTTAAATTCTCCTTGATCATATAACGTCTTGAAAAACTCTTGAGCCGTCTCGTGGTGTGAAGGGTCTGATGTCCTATGAAACATATCAAAAGAGATCCCCATTTCTTTGAAGGATTTACGAAAGATAGCATCATACTCATTTACAATATCCTCAGGTTTCTTTCCTTCCTTCAAAGCTCTAAGTGTGATTGCGGCTCCGTTTTCGTCCGATCCACAGATATAGGCTATGTCTTTACCCATCATCCTTTGAAACCTCACATAGATATCCGCCGGAATATACGCACCAGCTAAGTGACCTATATGTAAAGGGCCGTTAGCATAAGGAAGTGCAGCGGTAACTAGGTAACGTTCTGGATAATGCATATGAATAGAATTAATCCGCGAAATTAGCCTTATTTTATGTATGTAAGTTTATTATATAGAAATTAATTTGATGTGTGGTTTGCATACCTATACATTCAATTGTTGAAACAATGTCTAATACCTTAGTGCAAAACCTTAGAATATACCTTTGGACTGATGTATCTTGCAGCTTGATCCAATAATTTATGATCATCAAAAACGACCATTATACAGGTTGAAAAGCCTTATAATCTGGTATATGTGAATTTATAAAACTGTAAAACGAAAACGTATGGCTGATATCATTCAGCTCCTTCCTGACTCAATAGCCAATCAGATCGCTGCCGGAGAAGTAATCCAGCGGCCTGCGTCTGTAGTGAAAGAGCTAATGGAAAACGCGCTTGATGCAGGTGCCAAAGAGATCAAACTCATCATAAAAGAAGCCGGTAAAACACTCATACAAGTACTAGATAACGGAAAAGGTATGACTGCCACCGATGCTCGTATGAGCTTCGAGAGACATGCTACTTCTAAAATCCGAGAAGCTAACGATCTGTTTAGTATTAGCTCTATGGGTTTTCGCGGGGAAGCTCTAGCTTCTATTGCAGCTATTGCCAAGGTAGAAATGCTCACAAAACCTCAAGATGATGAATTAGGCACACGCATACTGATAGAGGGATCGAAAGTAAAGAAACAAGAACCTATAGAAACTCATGTCGGTACTAGTTTTTCGGTAAAAAACCTCTTTTACAATGTACCCGCTAGGCGCAAGTTTTTGAAGTCTGATCCTGTTGAGCTCCGTCATATTATGGACCAGTTCAATAGATTGGCTTTAGCGCATCCTGATATATTTTTTACTATGTATCACAATGGTAATGAAGTCTATCATCTACCTCCTGCTAATCTCCGGCAGCGTATCGTAGGTATATTTGGCAAAAATGCCAATAACAAGCTGGTTCCTGTAAGCGAAGACACTGATATATTAAAACTCTCAGGATTTATATCCAAGCCAGAAGCGGCTAAGAAAAAGAAAGGCGACCAATACATTTTTGTCAATAAGCGATTTATTAAAAGTAACTATCTCAATCATGCAATTCGATTAGCGTATGACGAGCTAATCCCTAAGGACAATTACGCATTCTATGTGATATTCTTAGAGCTGTCACCATCGATGATAGATATCAATGTACACCCCACCAAGACTGAAATCAAGTTCGAAGAAGAGAGACTGATATATAATTTTGTAAAAGTATCTGTCAAGCATGCGCTCGGTGCATATACAGTTACACCCACTCTAGATTTTGGTATGGACTCCAACTTCTCTAGCCGAATGACGCACGATATGCGAAGTGATGGTGTAGAAAGAGAGCAAAGTGGTGGAATATCACGCGGACCAAAGCTGACTGACCAACAAAAAGATAACATCAGTTCTTGGGAGGATTTATATCAGGGCCTACAAGCCAATGCCAATCAAGATCACGCCATTACGGTAGAGAGCAATCTCATGAACCAAGATGAAGATCAGCCTGTAGTCATGGCGAGTAAGTCTCGTAAAGATCCATACCAGATACATAATACCTATATAGTCAATCAGATCAAATCTGGTTTCCTTTTGATAGATCAGCAAGCAGCTCACGAACGTATCTTATATGAAGGGTACCTTGAGCAACTCAAGCAACATGTAGGGATGTCACAGAAGCAACTTTTCCCTATATCTATGGACGTTACTCCAGCAGATGCTACACTTCTTCATGATATTTTGCATAAGGTAAATGCTATCGGATTTGAAATAGAACATTTCGGTAAAAATAGCTTCATCATACATGGATTACCTGTGGGCTTAGATAATCAATCCCCAGAAAAACTACTAGAAACATTACTCCAGCAGTATCACTCTAATATGGAATTACAGCTAGGAATCGATCGAAATCTCGCTCGCTCAATGGCAAATGCAGCATGCATCAAACGAGGTAAATCTCTGCAAGCGGACGAAATGCACGAATTAGTTGATCAATTGTTTGCTTGTACTGTTCCATATAAAAGCCCCAATGGTCGAAAATGCTTCATCACCATGGAATTAGATGACTTACTAAAACGTTTTACCACATAATATGGGAAGAATAACAGACGTAGTTAAAAATTTACTGATCATTAATGTGATCATATTCTTTGGTACACAAGCATTACCAGAAGAGATAAAAAGTTTAGGGAATATGTACTTTCCTTTATCAAATCACTTCGAGCCGTATCAAATTATCACTAATATGTTCATGCATGCTGATTTCCAGCATTTACTATTCAATATGATGACACTGTTTTTCTTAGGTCCATTAGTGGAACAAGTACTCGGAGCTAAGAAGTTTATACAACTCTATTTTTTCAGTGGTCTTGGTGCTGTAATATTACATATGGGTATCAAGTGGTTCGAATACCAAGGAATGATTGCCGCTTTGGATCCTGATCAAGTTACTCAAGTAGCTACAGAAGGACTCTCCATTTTGAATAGTGGAAGAAATTGGAATGGACAATTAGGTGAATTAAATTATGTACTTAATGGGAGTATACTAGGAGCTTCTGGTGCTGTGTATGGAGTACTTATTGCATTCGCAACATTATTTCCTAATATGAAGTTGATGCTTCTCTTTCCTCCAATTCCAATAAAGGCTAAGTTTCTAGCTGTAGGTTTGATTGCTTTAGGATTGTTTTCCGGTGTGACTGGATTTCAATCAGGAGTAGCGCATTGGGGACATCTTGGTGGAGCCATAATAGGATTTGTAATGATTAGATTTGTATGGAAAATGCAAAGCTTAAGATAGCCGCACACTTATGATGACTTCTATTATAGACGATATAAAACGGAATTTTAATTCTGGAAATATGATTACTCGCATCATCATTGTGAATGTTGCAGTATTTATGTTTTTGGCTTTATTTAAAGCCTTCGTTCCTCCCACAGTATACACTTCATTTAGCAACTGGGTATATCTACCGTCTAGTCCGTTAAAATTACTTACAAGACCGTGGACTATTGTCACACATATGTTTTCACATGTAGGCATGTGGCATGTAGCGTTTAATATGTTGATACTATATTGGTTTGGTCGTATTGTCGGAGATCTACTCAATGATAGAAGAGTATTACCATTATATATTCTTGGTGGGTTTGCAGGAGCCGTTGTTTACTTTATAGCTACAAATCTATTTGCTAATGCAGCTTCTCTCAATGCACACGGAGCATCAGCAGCTGTATTGTGTATAGTTGCTGCAGCAGCGATGACTTCACCTGACTACACTGTAAGACTTTTATTTCTTGGAGATGTAAAAATAAAATGGATTGCTCTAGCAATAATCTTTGTAAATGTTTTAGGAACACAAGGACCTGTAAATAGCGGTGGTGCATGGGGACATTTAGGTGGATTAATGTTTGGAATATTTTACGTTTGGAAACTACGTAATGGATCTGATGTTACAGAACCTATGCAAGACACCATTAGTTGGGTTTCTGATAAATTTAATGGGGTTCCAAAAAAGAAAAAAACTCCATTGAAGGTTACACACGTGGCCAGCAATAAAAGGCCTATTAAAAAGAAACGGACAGCTACGAAATCTTACGATCTACAAAAACAAGTAGATGTCATACTTGATAAAATTAAAGTAAAAGGTTACGATAGCCTTACAGATGAAGAAAAGGAGATATTATTTAGAGCAAGCAAAAAATAAAAACTCTCATTCAAAACAAAAAACATAATCTGTAAGTGAAGCTATTAGGTAAAATATTGTGGTCTATAAATGTGCTCGTCTCAATAGTACTACTTTTGTCGTATCTATCACCAATGGTAGATCCTTCGAGTTTTTGGCCTCTTTCTTTTTTCGGATTGTTTTACCCTGTTTTCCTTATTCTCAATTTAATTTTTCTAATATATTGGTTGATCACTAAACCAAGTAGAAGTTGGTTAAGTATAGTAAGTATTCTTATCGGGTGGAATTATCTAATGAGCTTTGCTAATTTCAATTCTAACACTATTAATAGTTCTCCACACGTCATTAATGTCATGAGCTATAATATCCAAAATGCCGGTTGGGCGTACTCGAGAGACAAAGAAAAAAGAAAGGTTCGATCCGCTGAATTTATAAAATTTATAGCTGGACACAATGATATAGATGTACTCTGTACTCAGGAGACAGGTTTCTTTGGTAGAGAGATAATTGAAAAAGGATTCAAAGACATATATAAACACAAACTAGAAAAAAAGGGAGCAACTATCTGGAGTAAATATCCAATGGGAGATCAAGGGCAAATCGATTTTGGAACCAATACGAATTCCTGTGTTTGGGCTGATATAATATTTGCCGCAGATACCATTCGAGTTTATAGTACTCACTTATATTCAAATAATATATCCCTAGATGCAGTAGAGATTTTGGACAATGTAAATCTTAATGAAAAAGAGACTTGGTCTGGAATCGGTGGTATTTTGAGCAAATATAAAAAGGCCAACGTCAGACGAAGTGAACAAGCTAAGAAAGTAAAGGCACACATGGCAAAATCACCGTATCCCATTCTGCTAGCTGGAGATTTTAACGACCCTCCAAGTTCTTTTACCTATAGTACCTTAAGTGAATCAATGTCCGATGCATTTTGCGAAAAAGGATTAGGTATATCCAGTACTTATGCCGGCCGTATTCCTTTTCTCCGTATTGACTACATTATGACTGATGAATCATTCAATGTCCTCAACTACAATCTCATCAAAAACAACTATTCAGATCATTATCCTATACGAGCTAGTGTAATTCTAAAGGGGAGACTAGACGAGACTGAATAAAAACAATCTGTTTAATAAATTATTTTTGTTCTAACAACTTAACTAATCTGTTGAGAGTATTTTCTGTCAGTTAATACAATGTTAAACTCGAATGCCTTATAATACTATCACTCCGATATACCGTTTCTTAGATCAACGATCGATTCGTATACTGATCGGATTAAATTAAAAATCAATTTACAATGAAACAAATCATATCACTAACGGCAGCAGGCGTCATCGGTGGCCTTGTCGTTATTTTTGGGCTACAACTTACAGAGTCCCCTACAATAATAGAAACCAATACACCCGCCACAATAGTCAGAGCATCTAATGTAGTAAGTCCTGGTGTAAATACTGATTTTGTGAATGCTTCAGCTATAGCAACTGACGCTGTAGTACATATCAGCGCAGAAGAAAGTAGAACCCTTGCCATGCAAAGACAAGAAGAATCTAGACGTAATAGAAGGAGCTCACCCTTTGATGATTTCTTCGGTGGTGGAGACTTCTTTGGCAATAATTTTCATAGACCTAAAAGTGGATCCGGATCAGGGGTTATCATATCTACAGATGGCTATATCGTTACTAATAATCATGTAGTAGGTTTTGCGGATGTAATCAATGTTACACTCAATGATGGTCGTATAATGAAGGCCACTAAGATCGGTACGGATCCATCTACAGACTTAGCGGTTATCAAAATAGAAGGTGTAAGTGAATCTTTTCCAAAGATAGAATATGCAGACAGTGACAAAGTACAAGTAGGAGAATGGGTATTGGCTGTTGGAAGTCCATTTGGATATCTTAAATCTACAGTAACTGCAGGTATCATTAGTGCGATTGGCCGTGATCTAGACATTATAGAAGGAGAAAAAACTATTGAAGAATTTATACAAACCGATGCTGTGGTTAATCCTGGAAACAGTGGAGGCGCACTAGTAAATGATCAAGGTAAATTAGTAGGTATAAATTCTGCGATAGCTACGCCTACTGGCGTATATGCAGGCTATTCCTTCGCTATTCCTTCTAACCTTGCAAAGGTTATCATCAAGGATATCATCGAGAATGGAGACATCGAAAGGGTCAACTTGGGCATCGAAGGATATGACGTAAAAGATATAAAAGAAGATTTTAACCTTTCCGAAAGCAACGGATTCTATGTTGATGATGTCTATAGAGGGAGTGCCGCTCAGTTCGGAGGATTATTGCCAGGTGATATCATAAAAAAAGTGAATGATGAGCAGATCAATGAACTAGATGACATTAAACGTGTTATGAAGTTTAATAAAGTTGGTGACATAGTAAAACTAGATGTAGTCCGAAATGGTGCCAAGAAGACAATTAAGATTAAATTAAGAAAATCTATGTAACAATATCATACCAACAGAAGTTATATAGCCAAGGATTACAACTAGATAATCCAAAAGATAAAAGTTGGTTTTTCGTTTTGTTTTGATGCGCCTGCCCTACCCAAGGGCAGGCGTTATTTTTTTAAATAATTGCAAAACAAATACTTATGTCCCCTACCCAATTCCATTCATAGATATTTATTTTCTTAGTCTCCCCCTTCAAATAAAATCTACGTATTTCTTAGACTACCCCGCTTTACACTCTTTCCTTTCCCTTAGCGCTTTAAAACCCAAACTAGCACAAAGGAGATCAACAAAAAAATGTAATGTGCATTTCAAACAAAATCTACGTATTTCTTAGACTACCCCGCTTGGCGCTCTTTCTTTTCCCTTAGCGGTTTAAAACACAAACTAGTAAAAGAAGATCAACAAAAATGTAATGTGCATTTCAAAGAAAACCTACGTATTTCTTAGACTACCCCACTTTGCGCTCTTTCTTTTCCCTTAGCGGTTTAAAAACCAAACTAGTAAAAGCAAAATCATATATAAAAAATCACTTGGATCCCATAGTTCATTCTTCTTGACGTTCTTTCTTCCTATAGCCTTTTAATCCCAAAAATTACAAAGCAACATCTTCTTAATAATCTTGCTTCAAAACACTTCTATTCTCACTCCAACATTCGTATCATTGTGCACAATTAACAATGTATATCTATGCTCATTAATCTTATCCAGAAAACCACTAATCTACCACTTGCTTCTGTACAGAATACTGTAGCACTATTTAAAGAAGGTGCTACGATACCTTTCATAGCACGGTACAGAAAAGAGCGCACTGGTTCACTAGATGAAAATCAAATTGCCGATATACAAAAGGCGTATAAAGACCTACAGGATCTTATCAAAAGGAAAGAGTACATTCTTAAGGTATTGGCGGAGCAAGGCAACCTTACAACAAAGCTAAAACAGCAAATCAATAACACTTGGGAAGACAACACTCTCGAAGACCTTTACTTGCCCTATAAGCGCAAAGCGACAACCAAAGCAAGTGTTGCCATTTCGAACGGATTAGAGCCGTTAGCGAAGACCTTAATGCAACAAGGGAACAAATCCTTGTACAAGATCGCAGAGTCATATTGCAATACAAAAGTAAAAACAGTAGATAGCGCCATCGAAGGTGCAAAGCATATTATAGCAGCATGGATTAGTGAAAGTCAATTTGTAAGAGATCGTATCAGAAAAGTATATAGTAGATCAGCAATCATTTCTAGTAAAGTGGTTACTAAGAAAAAAGCAGACGCTATTAAATATAAAGATTATTTTGAGTTTTCAGAATCTCTTAGTCGCTGCCCTTCACATAGATTACTAGCAATATACAGAGGAGAAAAAGCAGGTTACTTAAGAGTAAAGTTAACTGTAGATAACGCTCAAGTAGTACCTATTCTCGACAAAAAGTATATCACCTCAAAAGGTGAATACGCAGACCAGATCCAAGATGCAATAGATGATAGTCTGAAGCGACTTATCTATCCATCTATAGAGAATGAATATCGTAAACTCTCCAAGCAAAAAGCGGATATAGAAGCCATCAATGTATTTAGCGAAAATTTGAAACAGTTACTTTTAGCAGCACCGCTAGGTACTAAGCCTATATTAGCTATCGATCCAGGTTTTAGATCTGGATGTAAAGTTGTATGCCTTAGTGAGAATGGAGATTTATTATACGACACTGTCATCTTTCCCCATCCACCGCAGATGCGAGTAGAAGATGCTAAAGACAAAATTTATAAGCTCGCTAAAAAATATAAATCTGAAGCCATTGCAATTGGAAATGGTACCGCAGGAAAAGAAACGATGGCACTATGTAAGTCTATTGAATTTGAAAAAGAAATAGACATCCACCTTGTTAATGAAAGTGGAGCATCTATCTATTCCGCATCCAAAGTAGCTCAAGAAGAATTTCCCAAACAAGATCTTACAGTAAGAGGATCCGTATCGATCGGTAGACGACTTATGGATCCATTAGCAGAGTTAGTAAAGATAGATCCTAAGTCTATCGGTGTAGGTCAGTATCAACATGATGTTGATCAAAATTTACTTAAAGATAGTCTAGATAGAGCCGTAGAAAGCAGTGTAAATGCCGTAGGTATTAATCTCAATACTGCGAGTAAACATCTACTCGCTTACGTATCCGGACTGGGACCAACGTTAGCAGAAAACGTAGTGAAGTACAGAACAGAAAATGGCGCGTTTTCAGATAGAAAACAATTAAAAAAAGTCGCTCGAATGGGAGCGAAGTCTTATGAACAAGCAGCAGGATTTCTAAGAATAAGAGAAGGGAAAAACACCCTCGACACTACGGCTGTACATCCAGAGTCTTATGCTATAGTAAAACAGATGGCCAAAGACGCTAAAGTAAAAATCGAAAACCTGCTACACAATAAATCACTCTTGGATAGTATAGATCTAAAACGATATGTGACTGCCGATGTAGGAATTCCTACACTCAAAGATATCATCGCCGAACTCTCTAAACCTGGAATCGATATCAGAGGTGAAGTTGAAGCAATGCACTTCTCTGATGGCATTAATTCTATCGCTGATCTTCAAGTAGGAATGGTGCTCCCTGGTGTGATCAATAACATCACTAAGTTTGGAGCATTTGTAGATATCGGAATCAAAGAAAGTGGCCTCGTGCACATCTCACAAATCACAGATAGATTTATCAAGGATCCTGCAGAAGTACTTAAGCTCAATCAACAAGTAAAAGTAAAAGTGATGGACGTAGATGAACCGCGTAAAAGAGTTTCTCTTAGTATGAAGGATGTTTAACCGAACTTCTTCGCAACTGATAAAATGCAATGGCTGCCAATACTAATTCCGCAATCACACCAAAGATATAACCGCCGCTAGGTAGTCCATCAATTAGCATACTAATTAGCCTTCCTATACCAAGGGTCGCCATAAACAGTAAATTTAAGTGGGTCGCTGGTTTCCAGTATTTAGTGTTGATAATTCCCATGATCCAAATTAAAGAAGCTCCTAGATAAAAGAACATAACCGCTCTTAGAAAATTAGAAAGATCAATCGTCGTTACCGAAATATCTAAATACTGAGGCAACAATGTCTTAGGTGAAAATCCATAAATAATCGCAGTGGGCACCACAATTATAACCGAGATGATAAGATGCAAACGGTTATACGTCCAACGGAATGTATCTTTCATGTTGTTTCCTATATAACTAACTCATTAACCTAGGCCCTGATCCTACTCGGTCACGAATCACTTTACCATCTACACAGTGAGGAACCAATTCTCGCTCTATGAAAGGCCATATCTGATCAGCTACTTCGTCAGGATAAAGAAGGTGTACATTAGGTCCAGCATCTAGTGTAAAATACAAAGGAAGAGAAGTTTCTGCTCTAAAAGCTCTCACTTTATCAATTACAGCCAATGTCCCCGCTTTCATAAGTATATAACTTGGATCTGAGCACATCATAAGCGCATGCAAAGTCATGGCTTCTTCTTCTAGTATCTTTCCAAAAGCTAATATATCACCTGTTTTCAGCGCTTCCAATGTCGCTATCATATTCCTATTAGCCTGCTCGTATCTTACTGGTGCATAAGGGTTACCTTCCATCAGTGCATGTCCTGCCCTAGAAGAGACAGATTTTTCATCAGCACTCACGATTAATATATCATCATGGAACCCTTTAAAAGAATCGTGTAGCTCACTATCAAATGGGATCGCTTGTAGATCTTTAGATCCTTCTATATCCGCATGAGTTCCCCAGATAGCTACTTTTGGGTAGACAGATCTAGCGGCACTTCCACTTCCCAATCTAGCGATGTGAGATGCTTTATCTAAAAAGTCTGTAGAGTTTGTTGGCCAACCCGTAAGGATCTTCTCTATACTACCTAGACACAAAGCAAGAGCAGACATGGCAGACGCAGATGAGGCAATCCCTGATGAATGAGGGAACGAATTACTACTTTCAATCTTAAACTCATAATCACGTAAGAAGCTAAATTCATCATCTAAGCCTTCTAAAAAACTAGTAATCTTATCCGCAAATACCTCATTAGGTGCTCCTTCGAAGTAGAAATCAATGCTTACTTCGTTGTTTTTGATGGCTTTCTCTACGAAACTTACGGTCGTGTCAGTATGAGCCGCATCCAGTGTAAAGCTAACAGATGGATTGCGAGGAAGCTGTATTCCATGCTTTCCCCAATATTTGACGATAGCTATATTTGATGGACTGCGCCATGTCACACTCTTATGTGTTGATGATAATGATAATAGTTGGTCGTCGATAGAGCCAGTCGCCATGTTTGTGCTTTGATAATTTTGAATAATATCAAAGGTATAACTTCTTTACAGAGACTTTGTTTTTTATTAGAAAGTTATATTTAGGAAGTATTTTAAAAATAAGACAAATCAATAGTCTTTAGGTACGAACAGAGCTAACGAAGCAAAACCAATTCTATATCTTAGAGGCTCACAAACGTATACATGAATAGAGAACTAGCATTATTAGAAAAACTGGAGAAAGAACTTAGCCTCAAACAGCTACAGATTAAATCACTTCTGACGATTACTCAGGCGATCAATGATAATGTATCTGGAGAAGGTCTATTTAATATGTATAAGTCATTTCTTAGTTGGGAGATGGCAATCAACAAGATGGCACTCTTCATCATAGAAGACGAAGGCTGGGAATGTGCAACATCCATAGGGTTCGATACTAGTTCGCAAGACGAATTCATTAAATTACTACTCGAACATAATAGGCTTCATACAATTAAGGATGACGACGATAAGCGCCTACAAGATTTTGATATAATTATTCCTGTATTCCATAAAGATACTCCTATTGCATACGCAGTAATTGGAGGAATAAAAGACAAAAAAGATATTTATAATAGGATACAATTCATCACAACGATTACCAATATTATAGCCGTTGCTATCGAGAATAAACGACTATTTAAGCGACAGCTGGTTCAAGAGAGATATAATCGTGAGATGGAATTGGCTAGTGATGTACAGCAAATGCTGATTCCAGAAGAAATGCCCAAAAGTGAGTACTTTGAGCTATCTAGTATTTATCGTCCTCACTTTAATGTTGGCGGTGATTATCTTGATTATATACAGTTTAGTGAGCGTAAGTTTGCCATGTGTATCGCAGATATCTCGGGTAAAGGTGTTGCTGCAGCGTTACTCATGGCCAATTTTCAAGCTATGATACAAAGTCTTATATTTCAATACCGAGATTTGGAAACGTTCGTTTTCGCCCTTAACCAGTCAGTACACCGTATTACTAAAGCCGATAAGTTCATTACTTTCTTTATAGCAGAGATAGATACTGAGAAGCGAACAATGAAGTATATCAATGCTGGTCATTATCCGCCATTATTATACATGGATGGCAAGATCAGAGAGCTAAATCAAGGATGTACTGTAATCGGTGCATTTGATAAATTACCAGAAATTAATGAAGAGAAAATAGAATTGTCTAATGATGCCTTGATTCTTAGCTTTACTGATGGCCTTATCGAACTTCAAAATGATAAAATGGAGTACTTTGGAGATGAAAAGGTCAAAACTTTTGTTAAACAAAATGGCAGTGATGATCCTGAAACTTTCAATACGAAATTGAAGGCAGAGATTGATGAATTTAGAGGAGAGCAGGAATTTAATGACGATATCGCTATATTAACGTGTAAAATATTTTAGATGAGTAAGAGAAGAGGAAATCCAATGGTCTTCTATGTAGTAATGGCTATTCTCGCTGTAACATTATTCGATATTGGCATAGTGCCATTATTGATTATCGGTGGTATTATAGCGATGATGACTAGAGGTAATAAAAAGGCGCAAAACGAAAGTCGAGAACGTAAACAACGAAATCAAAATCGCGAGCGAAATAGAAGTACTAGAACAACTGCTCCGCCAAGAAGGCAGGCACGAACTAGTGAATCCCCACGTAGATCAACCAATAACTTCAGTAAATCTAATCCATTCAAAAAAAGTGGTATCGCTAAATATAAAGATTTTGATCTTGATGGAGCTATTGCTGATTTCGAACAGGGTTTGGCAATAAGCGAAGGTGATGTGGCATTGCACTGGAATATCACAGCAGCTTATTCTCTTACCGAGAAAAAGGATAAAGCGTTCTTTCATCTTAACCGTGCAGTAGAATTAGGTTTCAATGATTTTGAAAAAATACAGTCTCACGATGACCTGGCTTTTCTAAGAATTCAGCCTGAGTTTGATGACTTCAAAGCGAATGGATACAAATTAGGTGCTCAACAAGCACAACAATCCAGAGAAAGTAAACGAATAGCGGCTTCGGATCAAGATGTCAATCTAACTGATGATATTTTATTATCGCAACTTAATAAACTCGCGGAACTCAGAAAAAAAGGTTTATTATCTGAACAAGAATTTGTGACGGAGCGTAAAAAGCTTCTTAGACGTTAATACATAAAAACATATTTCCCTTTGATCGCAAAAGAACTCATATCACAAACTATAGATTGCCTACGCACCTCTGATACTGGAGAGGAAACACTAGCGATTATGGGAATCTTCCATGTCAAACACCTTCCTATCGTCAACAATGAGCAACTCTTAGGGATGATATCTGAGGAAGATATCCTTGACAAAGATATGAGCGAAGCCATAGGTTCATATAGGCTAAGCATGCTTAAGCCTTATGCTAATCAGAATGATCACTTATTTGAAGTGATGAAATTGATGGCTGAAAACAAACTTACCGTCATACCTGTAGTCAATAACACCGGTAAATATCTAGGACTTATTACTCAAGAAGATTTAATCGCTTTTTATGCTGTGAGTTTTTCCTTTGCCGAATCTGGGTCTATCCTCGTAATCGAAACGGACAAGATAAATTACTCTTTAGCAGAAATAGCACGTATTGTAGAAGGAGAAGGAGGATCTATATTGGCAACATTCCTTACTCGTATGGAAGACAGTACAAAAATACAGATTACACTCAAATTAAACCAAATGAGTATTTCACGTATAGTGGCTTCTTTAGAGAGATTTGATTATAATATCTCTGGAGCTTTTACCGAGAATGAATACGAGGATGTTTTAAAAGACCGCTATGATTCACTTATGAGTTATCTCAATGTCTAATATATACTATCGATATAAATCTCTAACTAGTAAGAACGTCATCACTTTCCTAAGAGTAGTATTCTTATTACTAACTGTTACCGTTGCAACGCAAAGCTTATTTGCACAAGGAGATTTCATCATTGTTAACGACATTTTTTTCGTTGGTAACAAGAAAACTAAAGATCGTGTCATCGAATACGAGATGGCTATCGAGAAAGGAGATACCCTTACACTAGATGCTCTTAATGCATCAATAATATTAGAAGAAAAACGTATACTCAATACACGACTATTTACTTTTGTAAAAATCAACATTAAAAACTGGGACCAAAATTCTGATAGGCTAGACCTTGAAGTGAATCTACAGGAAAACTGGTATATATATCCAGCTCCTATATTTGAATTGGCGGATAGAAGTTTTAATGTTTGGTGGAAGGAACAAAAGAGAAGTTTAGATAGAGTAAATTATGGTGCCCGAATAGATCATCTTAATCTTACCGGAAACAAAGATAGATTGAAACTCAAGTTGCAATTCGGATATACACGTAAGTATGAACTTAAATATTCATATCCTTATCTAAGAGGTGGATGGGGACTATCAACGAATATTCTATATGCCGAACAAAAAGAGATAAGTTATCTTACCAAAGGAAATAAACCTTCTTTTCAACAATTGCCTGATGAAAGAATTTTACTCAGAAGGTTTAGAGCTAGTACCTCTCTAAGTAAGCGTATCGGATTAAGGTTTTTTCAAGTATTTAGATTTTCATATCATCAAAACGGTATTGATGATTATGTCGTGAAAAATTTAAATTCAGAATATTTTATTAATGGTAATAACAACGTTCGTTTCTTTCAATTAGAATACGATGCAGATTATGATAGGCGTATATTTACATTATATCCAGAAGGTGGATATCGTTTAAAGGCAAATATTAAAAAAGATGGGTTTGGTTTTGAAGGCGATTATAATAATCTCTCTGTAGTTGCTTCTGTAGAAAAATACTGGAAAATATGGAACACTCTTATAGTAGAAACAAGGCTGCGTGGAAAAACAAATCTTACTAGAGACCGTATATCATTCGCTAACAATACAGGACTCGGATACGGTGGTAACATTATTACTGGATACGAACTTTATGTAATTGATGGCACTGATTATCTAATACATAAAAACGCACTAAAGTTATCCATACTTGACATCACACGACGATGGGATAGAATGATGCTTAGGCAGTATAAAAAAGTATCTATTAAAGCATGGTTGCGATGGAATATGGATTACGGCTATGTCAATGAAAGACATTATACTCAAGATAATCCGCTAAACAATCAATGGTTATTTGGCTTTGGTCCAGCACTTGATATGCTACTGTACAATACCTTCTCTTTTCAGCTTGAGTATAGTTTTAATGAGATTGGTGATCAAGCGTTTTTTGTTAAAAGTAGATTAAATTTCTAATAGTCTTTTTATAAGGTTCTTTGATTAAATGAACCAATATAGACTTTCATTCGTCTTTAATACATGACAGATAAAAAATCAACTTATTTACAGAATTTTGTGGCACTCAAATATCTGCCTAGGTTCTTTAAGGCTGTATATCGATCCAGTCCCAAGATGTTTACACTAAATGTGTTGTTGCGATTGATTAAGTCCATATTTCCAATAATATTACTCTGGGTTGGTAAAGAAATAATAGATGAAGTAATTAAGATCGTTAATTCTGGTGAATCTGAAGAATTGAACAGACTGTATATTCTTATCGCTATAGAGTTTGGTGTCGCTGTTTTCAGTGATGTTTTCAATAGACTAATTGGAGTTACAGATACATTGATAGGTAATCTATACTCCAATGATTCATCGGTAGAACTAATACAAAAAACAGCACGAGTTGATTTAGAATATCTTGAAGATTCAGAGTTCTACGACAAACTAGAGCGTGCACGAAGACAAACTGTAGGTAGAGTAAATTTGATGTCCAATGCATTATCCCAGGCTCAAGATCTTATTACTATAATATCGCTGATATCCGCACTAATATATTTCTACCCTATTCTGATATTACTCCTAATCGTTTCTATCATTCCTACTTTACTTAATGAACTTAAGTTTTCTAGTTCCAATTATAAGCTCACCTCTCGTATGGCACCAGAGAGAAGACAGCTGGATTATATGCGAGTTATTGGCGCGAGTGATGTTACCGCCAAAGAGGTCAAGCTTTTTGGCTTAGCAGATTTTATTAGTAAAACGTTTGCCACTACGGCAGATAAATATTATCAATCCGTAAAGAAGCTTACCATCAAAAGATCTGTTTGGGGTGCTTTGTTTAATGTAGTTGGTGTTGTAGCATATTATGGGGCTTTTGTTTTCATTATTCTCAAAGCCGTTGTAAGTCTAGTCACTATTGGCGAGTTGACATTTCTTGCAGGCTCTTTCAATAAATTACGTAATCAGTTACAAGTGATGTTTACCCGATTTAGTAACATTACTGAGAATGCAATGTACCTCCACGACTATTTTGATTTTATAGATATGGAGTTCAACGATCAATCTGAATTCGAACAGTTACCTGTCCCAAATGAAATCGTCAACGGTGTTGAGTTTCAAGACGTTACCTTCAGTTATCCTAATGGTCATATACCTGTATTTAATGGCTTGTCTTTTAAATTGAGGAAAGGAGAAAAACTAGCTCTCGTAGGAGAAAATGGAAGTGGTAAAACGACACTGATAAAATTATTGCTGAGGCTATACGAACCTACAGGAGGTCGCATTCTATTAGATGGTGTAGATGTCCGACATTACAATAAGGAAGAGTATCAAAAACTATTCGGAGCGATCTTTCAAGATTTTGTAAAGTATTATCTTACTACACGAATCAATATTGCAGTAGGAAATATAGATAAAGTAAATGATGATAATCGAATAAAGCAGGCTGCTGAACTTAGCCTTGCTGATGAGGTGGTAAAAGACCTTCTTAAAGGATATGATCAAGAACTTGGCAGAAGATTTAAAAAAGGAGCAGAGCTGTCTGGTGGACAATGGCAAAAAATTGCATTAGCTAGAGCGTATATGTCAGAAGCGCCTATTATCATATTAGACGAACCAACTTCCGCTTTGGATGCGAGAGCAGAGTACGAAGTTTTTCAAAGATTTATAGGCTTGACTAAAGGTCGTACGAGCATCATTATATCGCACAGGTTTTCGACAGTGCGTATGGCAGATCGTATCCTTGTACTGAACAATGGTGAAGTACTAGAAATAGGAACACACGAAGAATTAATGAAACACGGTAAGCTATACTCTGAGTTGTTTGATTTGCAAGCTGAAGGATATCAATAAATTACTATTTCTATTTAAAACAATAAGATGGAATTCTCTCAAATAAAAGTAATCGGTTTTGATGCTGACGATACACTCTGGGTCAATGAGACTTTCTTTAGAGAAGCAGAAGATCAATTTGCCAAGTTGCTTTCACCTTATGAAACTATCAACAAAGTAGAGCAAGAATTATTCAAAAAAGAAATGGATAATTTAGACTTGTATGGCTACGGAATCAAAGGGTTTGTCTTATCTATGATTGAGTCCGCAATAGAAATATCGAATGGTAAAATATCAAACAATTCTCTAGAGGAAATACTAGCCATCGGTAAAGACATGCTGAATAAACCAGTAGAATTATTAGATGGCATTGAAGATGTCCTTCAACACCTTTCTAAAAAATATAGACTCATACTTTGTACCAAAGGTGATTTACTGGACCAAGAAAGAAAATTAAACAAATCAAGTCTAGGAAAATACTTTCATCATGTAGAAGTGATGAGTAATAAAAAGAAAGAAGACTATAGTAAGGTGTTATCGCATTTAGATATTACTCCAACAGAATTTCTTATGATTGGAAACTCATTGAAGTCAGATATACTTCCGCTTCTGGATATCGGAGCCCAAGCAATACATATTCCTTTCCATACTACATGGCAACATGAAACTGTAGATGTTAAGACATTGGATAATGATCAATACCTAACTTTAGATAGCGCAAGAAAAATATTATATCATCTTTAATATCATACCTCCTTGAAAGAAATAAACATTGACACTTGGAATAGAAAGCAACACTACCAACACTTTGTTGCCTTGAGTAACCCTTTCTTTGCAGTTACTGTACCATTAGATGTTACAAATGCTTATCAAAAGAGCAAGATAAACGGAAAGAGTTTTTTTGTACGATATCTACATGACTGTATGAAGTCAATCAACCAAGTAGATAATATGCGATATAGAATCAAAGAGGGAAAAGTATTTGATGTAGATACAATTCATGCATCTGCTACTATTATGAGAGAGGACAATACTTTTGGATTTTCTTGGATCCATTTTAACGATGACTATGATAATTTCTATAATAGTTTTTTAGAGGAAAAACTTAGAATTCAAAATAATCATGAGCTGTACCCTCCAATCAATGGTGACAATTGCATTCATTGTTCGGCTATGCCTTGGTTCAACTTTACGAGTCAAAAAGAACCCGTATCAGGAAAACTGGAGTCTATCCCAGAATTATCTTTCAGTAAAGTTGTTACCACTGATAATCGGATGATTATGAATGTGGCCATTAGTGTCAACCATGCGCTTGTAGATGGATATCATGTTGGTCAATTTGTAGAGTTATTTCAAGAATATTTAGATATTTAGATATTTAGAATAGCACTTCTATTTTTTGATCTCTATTATAAATAAACTGAAATATTACTATACCTAATGAATAGTAACCAAGCCTGGAATCTGTTCTATGAATTTTTCTATTTCCTCATTATAACCATCATCATACGATTGTAAATCGATTGATATGATCTCTTTACCTTTAGGAATTACTAGCTTGTAGTTATGTGTCTTATCGTTAGAAAGTTTAATCTCATACATATCTATGTCACTTACACTATATTTAGTATAACTGTATTCATTATACGGGTAAGATGATTTTACTTTTTCGTAAAACATTTTATAATCTACCGTCTCGTCATTGATCTTTGTATAGTGAGACATAGACATGTAACTTTTGCCACTAGGATGTATCCAAGAAATCGTATCTGTAACTACATACCCACTAGGGTTATTATCGAGCTTCAATAATGATTTGGAGATAATATTCCATCTAAGCATTTGCGGTAAACTTACATACTCTAGGTTTGTTGTTCGCGTATAGTCAACCATCGATGAATCCACCTTTACATTGATACTTTCTCCTTTTTCTGCTTTGGTATTCGAAGTTGAATCTTTTGATTTGGATTCTGATTTACACATAGCAAAAAGACCGATAATTGCTATTGCTAATAATGCTTTATATAGAGTCGTAAATTTCATGCAATTAGGTTTAAAATTTGAAAGTACTTTTTGGACTGCAAAAATAAGATTATTCGCTACTATAGAATTGTTTATCGATTTAATCTTATCTCTTTATTGTAATGATCACATCATTGATTTTATCTCCTTCGACTATTTGATGGATGACATCCATTCCTTCAGTTATTTTTCCAAAGATGGTATACTTCCCATCAAGGTGTGGTGTAGGAGAGTGAGTAACAAACCATTGTGTCCCTTCAGTATTTAGTCCTGCTGATGCCATTCCTACATATCCTTCATCGTCATAGTATTGTTGCGGCAATTCAGATCTAATCGAATAATCCAGCGAACCATACCCATCACCACGTGGACAGCCGGTTTGGATTACAAAATTAGATACTACACGATGATAAGTTTTATTGTCAAAGAAATCATTGTTGGCAAGATTTACAAAATTGGCTACAGATCCAGGTGTCAAAGTACCGAATAACTTAATTGTAAAGTTTCCCTTGTTGGTCTTCACAACCGCAATTGTTGAATCTGATACAGTAGCTAACGTTTTCCAATCGATGGCATGGTTAAAGCTTGTTTTCTCTGCTTCATACTTCACATTGTTAATATAGGCTAAAGCTTTCTTTATCTCATTGTATGTTTCTATCTCTTGAGGTAAAGATAACTTTGCCGCAGCCTTGATAAGGAAGCTATCATTCTTTATTAAATCTCTGTATCCCAATTTTTCATTACTTAAAATACTTGATCCCACTGCCATGGTTCCTACATCACCTTTAACAAATTGTTCTTTAATGATTTCCAGAATTTCAGTTTTTACGATATTGCTTCGAGATCTAAATGTCTTGATAAAAGATTCACTGGATAAGATATTAGATAAGGCCTCCATCCCTGCTGTACGGACCACTGTTGCTCCACTATCTATTGCTGCCTCCTTGAGATAGGCATAATTATACGGATCATAGCCTAATGCAGATACATAGTGTTTTGCGACATAAGGTTTGTCCTTAAGCTCATCTAAGTATTTAAATATTTTTGTCCTAATTCGACTTTTACTGCCAGTGTAATATGGAGGCAAGTGTTTCAATACTGACGCGAAGACTTTCGATCTTACAGAATGATCTATATCTTTAGATGCAAATGTTTTATAGATTTCTGCATCACTTCTATTTCCATGATCTACTAAGTATTGTGCCGCGGCATTAGCTACGTGTATATTTTCATCTTCCAGATGATCTATTATCAAATCAATATTATCGATATAATTATAACTCCCAAGTGATTTAATTATATTCACTTTTACACGATAATCTTTTTCTACGATAAGCTGTGATTGTAATATCTTCAATATATCAGGTTCCGTAACTTTTCGGAGTGCTGACGCAATCGCCATTCGGATATTTGGGTCATTAGATCCTGTCAATGCCTCTGCTAACCTAAATTGGCTTTTTGTAATATCAATTTCCTTGGCTCGAGCGAGGTAATTAGATGCCATCACTCTTACTTGATTAGGATAGGTCTCGCTACTTGCAATATCTATCATCCGTTCAGTACCAATTTGCGTTGTTATGTTTCGTGTTGCATATCTATATATTGCTCTTGCTTGACCCATTAGAAGTAATGTATCTGTTGAACGATAATTATTAACTGAAGACAAGGCATTAAGTAATGATTTATTTCCTGTCTTCCCTATAGCTTCCAATATTGTAGAGTTAAAACTATTATCTACATCAACAGTATCGCGATTGACAAAAGCATTCATAAGAGGATCAACCGTCTCTGCATTTCCTATCTGTCCCAATGCATATGCTGCTGCCGTACGTATCTCAAGCACAGGATCAGAAAGTTTAAGAACCAAAGAGTCTATAGCTGCTTCACTTTGCATACTTGCCATGGCTCTGACAGCAATAAGTCTATATGATGGGTTTGCGTCATTGAAAAAAGCTAATAAGCTATCCACATTTTGATTATCCTGATGGTTGTATAACCTCTGATACATTGGATCACTATTCGTTATATTAATATCTGTAATGACCTCATTACTTGGCGGTACACATGAGCTTATAGTAAGCATCATAGCCATTACCATCCAATTTAGATTTAGTATATATCTATTCATCAATTAAATATCTCTTTCGTACGTAGTATATTATACACTGCAAATACTATCCCAAAAAACATTATTGTTGTATTGAATAAACATTACACCCGTATTTAATTGTATATCAACAAGTTACAACATTAAGTTTCTGTTTGCCTATTGGTTTTGGCATAGTACTTGTTTGTTAGGTAGTCATAGTATCCCAGCAAAAAACGAATGATTTTTTTGCCTATTGTAATTGTTAATTCCAACCCACATAAGTAATGATGAGATTGAGTAGACTAATGATTTGTGTAGCGTGTATTGTACCGTTGACTTCTTTTACCTGGTTTGATACCACAGAAGATCTCGCATACGGTTACCTTGATGCCTATGCCGAATTAGCTGTAATAGAAATGTATCGAACAGGAGTACCTGCGAGTATTACACTAGCGCAAGGATTACATGAGTCGAACTATGGACAAAGTGATCTCGCAACTAGAGCTAACAACCATTTTGGTATTAAATGTAAATCGTATTGGCAAGGGAAAAAATATTATCATGAGGATGATGATTTTAATTCAAGGGGAGATCTAATAGAATCTTGCTTTCGATCTTATAATAATACGATTGAAAGTTATGTGGATCATTCTAATTTTTTGATGTATTCTGCTCACTATGGTAAGCTTTTTGATCTAGACAAAACAGATTATAAAGGATGGGCCTATGGACTGAAAGAATGTGGATATGCTACCGACATCAGTTACAGTAATAAACTGATCGCCAAAATAGAAAAGTACAACTTGTCTCAATACGATCATTCAGCTGATCCATTTAGGACATTAATCAAATAAGAAGCATTGAAGAAGTAAAGCGTTATCTCAATACGCTATAAGTAAGACCGTTATCCAGCAGAGAATAAACCAATCTCGAGAAAGACTTTTTTAGTTAATAAGTATCTTTTCGTTCTGCTGGATGCGGTTTTTTTACGCCTAGTATTTTGCTATGCGGATACAAAAAACAATTCTACTTAGGATTCTTTACTCCTTAGCTTAGCAATTCAATTTATCCTAATCCCATTAGCTAAAAACGAACACCCACTACTTCTCAAAAAGCGTCTTCTATATCTCTTAATTCAAAATCTTCTTAGCGATCTTTCTTTCCCTTAGCGGTTTAATGTAATCTAAACCCATATTAAAAATCAACAATCCTCTACTTCTCGGAAAGCGTCTTCTGTATATCTGTATAACTCGCCTGATACGCTGGTATCAATGCAGCAACAACACCCAAGATAATCGATCCTAATAATAACCAAGCATCTCCAGGTATCATTCTCAATCCAGTGAAATCATATCTATAGCTAGACTGAAGAAAGTTAGACATCACCTCCATGCCTCCATGGCTAATGATCATACCCACACCATATCCAATGATCGCTAAGATGATACCTTCCAATACTATAAGCATAAATAAAGTACTTCTACTGCCCCCCATTACTCTAATAAGAGATAACTCGTACTTACGCTCTTTCATAGACTTATATAGAGACAAAAATATACTGATCGCCGACACGAATGCTATGAGTATCGCCAGCCATCTTATCGCATCAGTACCTACTCCTATAAGAGAATAAAGTTTGTTGATTTCATAAGGCGGTGATGCCGCTTGCATATCTGTATTTTCATTGATCGCTCTAGGGAGACTAAGCGTACGATAATTTGTCCTGTCTTTGTATCTTATAAGTAGAGACGTTATGTCTTTCTCAGGGTGCTCTAATAGTTCCTCGTTTGATCTTACTGGAGGATCATGATGCGCGTGATCGTGTCCTTCGTGATCATGGTCATCGGCAGTATGATCATGTACTGCCCATACAGTAGATGGGTTAGTCAATATCAATTGATCTACCACTGAGCCACTTTGCTTGAGTGTTCCCACTACTTTAAAAGCACTATGATCATGAGCTAAATCTGCGTCATCATCGAATCCATGTGAACTCTTAAAACTATCGCCAATCTTAAGTCCTGTAGATCTTGCAACTCCTGCACCGATAGTTACCTCTAAGTCTTGCGTCCACAATTTACCTTGGTCAAGTTCCACATTATATAATTCGAGCATACCATCATTAGTACCAACAATACGATGTCTCTTATAGCTATCGCCAAGACTTAGTGGTACCGACATACTTAAGAGCGGGTGTGTAGGATTAAGAAAAGCTTTGGCTTCATCTACTGTAATATTTCCCGTTGGATTATCGATATGATACATACTGCAAAGTATCATCTGAAGTGGGCTACCTTTCGCTCCTATTACAAGATCTATATCTGCTAGGTTCTTTTCAAAATTTTCTGACAATTGAGTATTTAACAACATCAAAAAAGAAATTAATCCAATGCCCAATCCAAATAAGATTATACTCAGAAGTAAATTCAGAGGGTTAGAAACAATATTTTTCCATGCTAACTTTAGTACACTCATGATATCGTAATTTTATGGTCTATCATATCCTTGAGTCTAGTATCGTGAGTCACTATTACTAGAGCTGCACCAGATTGCTTGGCTTGCGTCGAAAGCAAATCTAAGACTGCCTGACAGTTGGTATCATCTAATGCTGAAGTAGGTTCATCCGCTAAGATGACTGCTGGGTTATTAACCAACGCTCGCGCTATCGCTACACGTTGTGTTTCACCTTGTGACAATTCGTTGATTTTACTATTTACTTTATGGCCTATTTGAAGATTATCTAATAGTTCTTTACATCGGTTTTCATCTATCGGTTTTCCTGCTAACTTTTGTGCTATCGTTAGATTTTCAAGCACATTGAGTGACTTGATAAAATGAAATTTTTGAAAAATCACTCCTATATGTTGACCTCTAAAGTGATCCAGTTTTTTATGAGATAGTTTTGACAGGTCTTGATCTGCAATGGTTACAGTTCCTCCTTTCGCCATGATCAGGCCAGATAACAAATGCAATAAAGTTGTCTTTCCTACTCCAGACTGACCTAATACAAGCATCATCTCACCAGATTCGCAATTGATATCCGGAAAAGATATCGGTTTTTGAGAACCATACTGAAATGATAGGTTTTGGGTTTTTATCATAGACTTAAAGGTATTAAAAATAGTAACGCATAAATACGAATATTGTTAGTTGTCTTTGTCAAAACATAAGATCTTCCATCTATATAACAAGGATAAAAAATAATAAAGACCAATGCTAGAGTTTAAGGTTTTTTTTTGGAGCATCCAACGTGCCAAAATCAAAACTCAACTGATAGTCCGCTTTCATTTCGGTATTCAGATTAGATAATCCTACGCCTAATAATCTGATGCCTTTTTCAGAAACATTTACCTCTTCTATGAGTTCAAGACACATCTGAGTTATGAGCTGAGGTTCATTCGTAAAATGGTTGATGGTCTTACTTCTTGTAAGTGTCTCAAAATCTCCAAATCGCAGTTTAAGATTGATCGTACGACCCAATATATTTCTCTTGTCTGCTGAGGCATGAAGTTGAGTTGATAGTTGAGCTATAGCATCTTGCACCACATCATCAGTAACTAAGTTATTATTGTAGGTTGTCTCTTTGCTTATAGATTTTCTGATGCGATTAGCTTTTACTGGTCTATTGTCTTCGCCTCTGACGGCGTAGTATATGTATCTACCAAATTTTCCAAATCGCTCCGCCAGTTCTATCAAACTATATTTCTTAAGATCGGCTCCTGTAAAGATTCCCATACCTTTCATCTTAGAGGACGTCGCCTTACCAACTCCAAAAAATTTGTCTATGTCTAAGTTCTCAAGAAACGATTCTACCTCTCCTGGTAGTATCACCGTGATACCATTAGGCTTATTGATATCCGAAGCAATCTTCGCTAAAAATTTATTGATAGATACTCCTGCAGAAGCGGTGATCTGAGTACGCTCTTCGATTTTACGTCTGATCTGATTAGCGATATTGATGGCAGATTTGAGTTGCATCTTATTCTCTGTTACATCTAAGAACGCTTCGTCTAATGACAGCGGCTCTATCATATCTGTGTACTCAGCAAATACTTCTCTAATCTGATTAGATACTTCTCTATACGCATCAAATCTATGTGGGACAAAAATTAGATGTGGACACAATTGTACTGCTTTCGATCCTGGCATAGCAGATCTAACGCCATACTTTCGAGCTTCATAACTCGCAGCAGCGATCACTCCTCTCCTACCGCTTCCACCAACAGCGATCGGCTTTCCTCGTAGTGCAGGATTATCTCTTTGCTCTACCGAAGTAAAGAAAGCGTCCATATCTACGTGGATAATTTTACGATGCGGCACTAAGATTAATATTTTCTTTAGCGAATTGAGGGACTAACTTTAAGCTTTATTATTCCGAAATTCTCAAAACCTGATTCTTTTCAACTTCTTTTTTAATACGCTTCTTTTGAACTTGATCTTGACACTTGATTTTGATCTTTCTAATCTTCTTCTACTACAACAGCTTCTTCAAGCTTATACATGAGGTGATTGATATCCTTATCGTTAAGTCTGAGTATTCCTTTAAGTATAATCGGATCCGCGGAAAACTCTACACCTTCTATCGACTCTACTTCCATTACGGTTTCTGGACCTGCACCACCACAAAAAAAACACATACTATAAGGAAATGCTGATAGTATAAATTCAGTATGCGATTTATAACCTTCAGTAGGCACTATGTAACCTTTGATCGTAATCTCTTTGCCTTCTAATTCATTGATCTGGTCCGAAAATACAGGCATATCTACTTTGAAGCCCATAAGTTCATCATACACTTTTTTAAATGTGATTTTGCCTAGTGTTTTCCATGTTCCTTTCGATGGGCTTTCCACTTGTGCAGATCCCACCATTATTGTCATTGCTAGTACTAGGGTTGCTATATATTTCATCTTAATATTTCGTGTATACTTATTTAATCAACTCTGCTTGGTCTAGAGTATAAAGCAGATTATTCATGTCTGTGGCATTGATTCTCAATATGCCTTTTATCGTTACTTTGTCTTCCGTAAATTCTACCTTCTTCTTATCCTTCATAAAAACTTGTGCCGCAGTCTCAGGACCAGCTTTACCACAAAAAAAACACATACTTTGTGGGTATCTCGATAACATAAAATGACTTTGAGCTAATTTTCCAGTCAATGGAATGATGAAACCTGACAGTTCAACTTCCTTGCCATCCAATTGCTGAGCTATGATTCCTACAATAGGCTTTTGGATCTCCATGCCCATGGATTCATCATATTCTTTAGTTATAGTCACCATCCCTAGAGTATTCCAATTCTCTTTGGATTCCATCTGTGCATTCAGGCTAGCAGATATTGTGATGAGTAAAAGTAGTATGGTATGTTTCATAATTAAAAAACGAATGTAGGCTACCTCAGGTTCGTAAGAAATTGTTAAGTATTACAATGACCTAATTAAGGTGGACAAAATCAACGAATAAACTCGAAATCAATGCTGTTTTCCAAAGATAAACAGCTGTTGTACTCCTAATTAGCGCCATTTCCTTCCTTTTCGGTTAAATTTAAATTTTTTAAAAGAAAATATTAAATGCTATAATTTGAGATACCACTCCCACTAAAAATCCACCTGATATATCTCTAGTATCATGCGCATCTAAGATCAATCGACTAGTAGCCACTAATCCACAAAGTAATATCACTATACCGAGTATTAAGTTAATATGTATGTTATATGCACCAAGTCCTCCCAAAGAAATCTGAGCATGACCATAAGTAAAGTATTGTCTTATAAAAAAGATACCCATCAATAATCCCCCCATACCCACTGCATGAAGACTGATCTTAGAGAAGTTATTCACAAAGAAACTAACGAATAAGCCAATCGTAGATCCCAATACAAAGAATGAAAACACTTCCGAGATCGCCGTATTATCCTTGATATTCATAAATAACCACAAATAGAAAACACCTGTAACGATGAGTGGCCCCACTCTCTCTTCTTTACTTTTCATCTCAAGTGATTCGATCATATTGAGTGCTTTCATCATCAATATCGCTACCAATGGGAAAAAAACAGACAGAATCACCACTGTTATCAAAAACAGCTCTTGCCCTTTATCTCCTGCTAATCCAAATAGATATGGATTAAACTTAAATAAGATCAATAGCACATAAGTCATCATAAACATCGGATGCATGATGATAGATATTAATTTAGCGCCAAGACGTGCTGTAGTATACATATGTCAAAGATAAGGAGTTTTGGGTGGAGTGTTGTTATGATTTTTATAAAACGACCTTCAACACCAAATCAAAGTAATCAGAACTAATAAATATTTGGAAATCGTAATATTACATCTCTGTATAGAGACTCTAGTATAATTTTTGCCTTTAAACTATATATATAGCTGTATGCGTAAGCATACTCTGATGAATAAATTCAACGATATGAATAAATTACTTTTCCATTCTATACTTTGCACTGCTATTTGCCTAGCAGGTACAATGCTTACAGCACAAGATGATACTAATCAACAGGATGTAGACGCAAAATTTATCAAGGGTATACACAATCAAATTCTAACAGATGGGGAGTGTTACGATTGGCTTACTGAGCTTACAATTGATGTAGGAGCTAGGTTAGCCGGCTCACCAGGATCTGTAAAGGCAGTAGAATTCATGGAACTCAAGATGAATGCCATTGGATTTGATAAGGTATGGACTCAAGAATGCAAAGTCAATTACTGGGATCGAGGGGAGAAAGAAGAGGTATACATGACCTCTCCAAGACCACAGCGGCTCAATGCACTTTCTCTAGGTAATATGATCGGTACCAATGGTAAAGTTCTAGAGGCGGAAATCATTGAGGTCCAAGGTTTGGATGAAGTAGATGCTCTTGGAGAAGATATAGTTAAAGGTAAAATCGTATTCTATAATCGCCCTATGGATCCGACACAGATCAGGACTTTTAGTGCATATGGAGGAGCTGTAGACCAACGAGTATATGGTGCATCAAAGGCGGCAAAGTATGGCGCTGTAGCAGTATTAGTAAGATCTATGACCACTAGACAAGATGATGTGCCTCATACTGGAACTAGTATATACAAAGAAGGAATCAAGCAGATACCTGCGATATCTATATCAACTAATGATGCCAACATGTTAAGCAATACCTTACACAAAGAAAAGGTAAGTGTATCTATCAAAAATAACGCGCGACCGTTGGAAGAAAGAACTTCTCACAGTGTCATTGGTGAAATCAAAGGTACCGAATTTCCGAATGAAATTATTTTGGTAGGTGGCCATCTCGACAGCTGGGATGTAGGGGCTGGTGCTCATGATGATGGAGCAGGATGTGTACATAGCTTACAAGTGGTCAGAACTCTGCTGGAGCTTGGGTATAAGCCTAAGCGTACTATTAGGTGTGTCATGTTCCAAAATGAAGAAAATGGCCTTGCAGGCGGTAGAGAGTATGCACGCGTAAGTAATGAAAAAGGAGAATATCATCTTGCTGCATTAGAATCTGATTCTGGTGGATTTGTACCTAGAGGATTTAGTTTTGAAGGTCATGCAGATGTATTAAAGCCATTCTACAGACATGTGAGTCAATGGCTTCCTTTATTAGAGTCTTATGGTCTACAGTTTAGCACAGGAGGTTCAGGGGCAGATATAGGACCACTCAAATCACAAAAGGGCTTACTTATAGGCCTAAGACCTGATTCGCAAAGATACTTCGACTATCATCATACTGACATTGATAGAATCGAAGCAGTCAATAAACGAGAGCTAGAGCTAGGAGCTGCAGCTATGACAAGCCTTATATATCTAATAGACAAATACGGATTACAGTAATGAAGAGCGTAAAACTAGGTGAATACCAATTCAAAGAATATTTATCTGCTGCTGATATTGCCAGTAGAGTGTCGTCTTTAGGGGAGCAAATCAACAAAGATTATACATCTGACGAACCACCAATAGTAATTGCTCTACTTAATGGAGCTTTCATATTCGCTGCTGACCTATGTCGACAATTCGATTTTGAGTGTCAATTACAGCTACTGAGAGTCTCTTCATATAAGGGTATGGAGTCCACAGGCAAGGTTAAGATAGACCATGCAGCAGAGCCAGACATGACCGACAGACACGTAATCATCGTTGAAGACATAGTAGATACAGGAAATACACTGGCAGCTTACCTACCTACACTTAAGGATAAAGGAGCTAAATCAGTGAGAGTCTGCAGTTTATTACTCAAACCAGACGCTGTACAACACGATCTGGACATCGCTTATGTCGGCTTTGAGATCCCTAATGAATTCGTAATAGGCTATGGATTAGACTATAATGGTAGAGGGCGAAACCTAGGTTCGATATATAGCATCATAGAAGGTAAATAACATTAGTGTTCCTTCCAACTCCTTGAGACCAAATGATCCAGAAAGTTTTTCGCTTTAGGATTACAATTAAATGAAAATTATTATAAATTTGCAGCCGCTAACACACTGACCTATGGTGTAATTGGTAACACGGCAGTTTTTGGTTCTGTTATTCAAGGTTCGAGTCCTTGTAGGTCAACAAAGCAATTTGAGCTTCTTATTTATAAGAAGCTCTTTTTTTTGTCAAAAACCCCCTTTCGAGGGATCAAAGTGTGCTTTTAATTGAATGTTATTTTCTGTATCTCTTTTCAAAAAGACTTATTACAATTTTAACGAAGCACCTTTGGATTGCCTTGGACAACCAAAAAAATGATTCGTTATGTATTTTAATTAATACGATAATCAGAATTCGTTTAATGATGGCTTTTTGTTGTAAATTCTTACCTGCTGTACATAAGTAGAAAAACAAAAAGTGCTACAAAAATGAATCTGCAGCACTTTCAAAATTTCTTTATTTCTATCTCAAATGACGGACTAACTTTTTTGTCTAACCCTCTGTGATAATTTTTATTGAGTCTCCAGGAGCTGGAAGATTAGCCGATGAATAGCTATTGATCTCCATAAGCTTAGTTAGTTCCATATCGTGCTTTTTAGCTACGTCTGAAAGAGATTCTTTTCTACGTAATGTATGGTAGATATATTTCTTATTGCTCAGTTGATATGCCTCAGTATTATTAATATAAGTACTGTAGCCACTTGGCAAACTAGGTGCAGTAGTAATGCTAGACTCATACATATTTATCGAAGGCACCGCATCAACATATATCGCATCTCTCATAGCAGATAACATGCGCTTTTTTCCATTGATGTGATTATATAAAATGAGTGGCACCACTGACTCTACTCCTGATAGAAAGTCTGCCATTTTATCTGTTGGTAAAGTTAGTTTATGGTCTGGTCCTTTAGGTATAAAATCTCTAATGTATGTAGGGTTTAGAAACTGAATTGTCTCTATATCCAATTGGAACCTAACGCTTATGTCCTTGAAGTTTACTTTACCTAGTACTCTGCTTGTGGCAGTATTAAGTACATTACTATTTGGCATATTAGGTGTGAGATCATGTGAATAATAGTAATTCATAAGATAACTCATAGCGACAAACTTCGGTACATATTCTCTCGTCTCTCTTGGAAGATATTTCGCTACTTTATAGAAGTCCTTACTATTAGATTTACGAATAGCTTTGTTCATATTACCTGGACCACAATTGTATGCTCCCATGGCCAAGGCCCAATCACCATACTTATCATATAAATATTGTAGATAGTCTAACGCTGCATCGGTAGAAATCTCTGGATCTCTTCTTTGGTCTACTGTACGGTTTATCTTCATGCCATACATACGGGCTGTAGGTTTCATAAATTGCCATAGTCCTGCTGCTCCGGCTCCAGATTTCGCATGTGGAATGAGACCAGACTCAATTACCGCAAGATACTTGAGATCATCTGGCATTCCTCTCTCTCTCAGCTTAGACTCAATAAGCGGAAAATAGATAGATATCCTTCCTAAAAGTATCTCACTTGATGATCGCTGAGAAACAGTGTATTGTTTGATCTTCTTCTTTACTTCGGCAGTGTAGCGCAAGTCTATACTAGATGTCATGCTTTGGAACCGTTGTTCTACCTCAGCATCTACGAATAGGTCAACCGTATTGGCGTAACTTGATACTGATAAGCATAAGCTTATAGATAGTATCACAAGGTTAAGAGTAATACACTTAATAGTGTTCATGGTAATGTTTTTTACGTTCCAAAATCAAATTACCTGGGAGAGTAATAGCTATCTATGGGTAGTAGTAGCTTTGATCTTGGTTATTAATAGTACTGGGTTAAGGCACGTTATGTAAAATCGGCCGCAAAAGTACATAAGAAAAGTACATTGCGGTACGTTTTTCATATTAAAAAATAAAATAAACTATAACTTGTTGATAATCAACAATCGTGCCTAAATGGTTGAAGTGGTTATATTATTACCAAAATTGATAATTGAGTTTAACGTCTATCTATACAGTATGTTTGATCTAAAAATGTTAAAAACGTACTAATACTGTTTTCCTATTGGATAATGTATGAACATGATTAATTGATCAAACCCCTTTACCTTTGTCTTGGCATTATCGCGAATTAGACATACAAAAATTAAATCATGATAAGTGAAATAGAATCTATTTTGGCAGCAGGCCAATCGAAGAAGATGGCCGCAACCGTAGTAGATATTATACTTCAAGATGAGAACCGAATAGACGAACTCATGCAGTGCTTCTTTAGTGATCATCTGCGTACTTGTCAACATGCCGCCTGGCCTGTAGGAATAATAGCCGAAAAACACCCTCTAATATTACTACCATATTTGCCGAGGATGGTATCCAACCTTGATGAGCCCAAGCATGACGCAGTGGTCCGTAATACACTAAGAACTTTTCAGTTTATGGAAATCCCTGAAGAATTGCAATCAGATGTTTATGATCGATGTTTAGAATATTTATCTAACCCAAAGTACCCTATTGCCTTCACGGCTTTCGGTATGACTGTTTGCGCTGATATAGCTATGCAATATCCTGAACTCAAAGAGGAAGTTATAGCCGCAATAGAATATAGAATGCCTCATGGTTCTTCTGGTATTCGTGCAAGAGGTGCTAAAGAAAGGCATAGATTACAAACCGTATAACTTTATTTTTTCTTTTTGAGATACTTAAGATCCCCTTCGCTCTGAAGACGGAATGATACATCGAAGTCCGAAAGGACTGCATCTAATATTGGGTAATCACCCTTATTGTAGCCTTCTTTAAGATCATAACTATACAGCTTACTGAAGTTGTGCCAGTAAAATGCGGTAAACCTTCCACGCACAGACTTGATCAAATTATACATAGTCTCGTCTAATTCCTGTTCGATCATTTTAATCATGATCTTGCCTTGTAACTTGGTAAGTTTAGAAAGGGGTTGTTCGAACTCAGCTTTGAGTTCTTTCTCTAACTCCTTTATTCTTTTCTTACGCTCCCGTCTTTTGAGATTTTCTTCTGCCCATTCTACTTCTCTAAAAATTCGAATCGCTTCCCTAGCATAAGGATAGACTTTACTCGCATACCTTCTTTGCTTCAGGTATTTCTTGTAATCTGCATCATCATCAAACGATCGCATAGATGTGATACTAATATCGCTAAATACATCCATGATAAGCGTGTCACCGTCTTCTGTAATCAACGCTGAGTATACTTTTCCTCTGATAGAAAGTTCAGTTAAATCAGGCTCCATCATGGTAAGTGAATCGATGATCGTTAAATTGCTGTCTTGTACTTCTGGTGAGATAACTTCTTGGATCGGTACGTCAATAGTGTCAACCTCTTGCGATGGAGGGACTGCCATATGAAAGGGCTTCTGTGCTACTATAGCTACAGATAATAATATAAATGCTATTGAAAGTCGTAATCTCATAAAAGTGTTAGATGGTCTTCACAATTCTAACGTAATATAAAGATGCATAGTTACATCCTAAAAGTTGTGAAAAACTTAATTATCACTAGATTTCCCTCAAAAGTTAATCTCTTTGGTGTATCTATTTAGTAAATGACATTTCGTACAATACCCGTTTATGGTCAATAGAGAGTAATGGGGATGGTTAGCAAAAGCAGTAGAAGCTTCAAGAAAATGCCAAAATGATATCAACTTTACACCTACAGTTAAAACCCATATTCATTTAAATTAGTGCGTTAAGTAACTTTGAGCATGATTATTGTAATCTTTTTCAGTAACTATGAATAGCAAAATTCTAATTATACTACTCTCTTTATCTGGCATGTCTCTGCTGGCTCAACATAGCGTAAAGCGGTTGCCTGCACCGATAAATTCAGATATGTATGACGAAATATGTCCTGTGATGAGTTATGGTGAAGAATATCTATTCTACACAAAAGTCGGATCGCCAGATTTTGTGAAGATTCTTGTAGAGAATGGTGAAGACAAATACGCTACTTTATCAAAAGAAGATTACAATCAAAGGTTAAAACATATCTATTCTTTGATTTCAGGAAAATCGGTTGTAGACCCTTCAAAGACTACTTTTAACCAAGATGTTTGGTACTCACGTGTGAATGGTACAAAGATCAATTATCCTGTCCATCCTGGTACACCTATTAACAATGCTTTACCTAACTCGATCTGCTCTAACTACAACATGGATAATACATTCGTAGTCATCAATCAGTTCGGTGCAGAAGGTGGTATGTCCACTGGGTTTTCCAAAGTAATTTTTAACAAAAATGAAACCTTCTCTTTTCCTATATCTATAGAAATAAAAGATCTCGAGCTAACTGGCTCTGACATCAATCTTGCCATGAGTACTGATGCCCAACATATATTTCTCGCCATGAATGCGAAAGATTCTTTTGGAGATCAAGACATCTATATCAGCATAAAAATACTAGAAAACATATATAGTAGACCGATTAATCTAGGTCGACAAATCAACACAAAATTCCGAGAAGCTACACCATATATCTCACAAGACAGGACCAAACTATATTTCTCTTCTGATCGTCCTGGTGGAGTAGGTGGAATGGATATCTATGTCTGCGATAGACTAGATTACTCTTACAAAAAATGGTCACAGCCACGCCTTATTGGACAGCCAATTAATTCTACTGCTGACGACTCTCATCCATACATTACTATGGATAGTGATCAAATATACTTCAGTACTAATCGTGACGGCAGTAGTGATATATATACTGCCAGGCTAATTAGAGACACAATACTCGAAAACGAAATCAAAGTCAACATCAAAACGATCAATGGGACCAGTCAAAAACCTATGGCGGCTATGATCGAATGGGGAGCTGGATATGAAGGTGGTTATGACGATTTTTTTAATACTCGTGATGGTAAGTTAGTGTACACTATTAAAGATACAGAGCCAATAAAATTCATGGCTAGAAACCGTAGTTTGAAATCTCAGATCGAACTGATAGACCCACTAGAATTATCTATGAAGGGTATCAATGAAGTAGATCTAATCCTTACTATGACAAAGTCTGGCAATCCCAAAATAGAAGTCAAAAGGAAGGTGCCTACCCAAGAAATAGTATCAGAGTTCGATGGAATAGAAAGAGACTTGGTGGCCAACAAAAAAATTCTTCTCAAGAACATAAAATTTGTACGTTCTACGCCTGATATATTAGAAGAATCTTTTCCAGCGTTAGAAGCTTTGGCATTTGTTCTTATTCGTAGGTCTGATCTTCAACTGCGAATAGAGGGACACACCGACAATGTTGGTAATAAAGAACTTTTACTAAAACTATCACAGGATAGAGCAGATGCTATTAAAAGAATATTGATCAAAAAAGGAGCTATGGAATCTCAAATAAAAACGAAAGGCTATGGACACACACGTCCTCTTAATGGCAATCGAAATGAAACTGAAAGAAAGGCAAATCGAAGAGTAGAAATTACAATATTGGATCAAAAAGACAACTAGAATTTTAATCCTTTTACTAAATTAATTAGCACCAAACTAAATTTATTTTAATACGTAACTATTTGATTTTTTTAAATTATGCCTTCTCTTACCAAATCGTGAAGATGTAATATACCTGCGTAACCTCCATTTGCCACAACCAACAATTGACTGATACTATTTTCTCTCATTATCTGTAACGCATCTACTGCCAATGTCTTTGCTTCTATTGTTTTAGGAGAGGCATTCATTATATTTTGAGCAGAATAATTACTGATATCTTCTTCTTTTTCCAACATTCGACGTAGATCACCATCTGTAATAATTCCTACTAGACCGTTATCAGAAATTACTGCGGTTACCCCTTTCATTCCAGAAGTAATAGATACTATTATTGTTCTTATATTATCTGTAGGTGATACCTGAGGTAAATCAGTGTCACTCATTAGATCAGACACCTTAGTATATAATTGCTTTCCTAAGCTACCTCCTGGATGAAATTTAGCAAAGTGCTTTTGAGTAAACCCTCTCATACTAAGTAGCGATATCGCAAGTGCATCACCTATTACCATTTGTGCCGTAGTACTTGCTGTTGGCGCGAGATTATTGGGATCAGCTTCCTCTTCAATAGGAATAACGATACTATGATCTGCATGAGTCGCTAAATAAGAATCTGGGTTAGAAACTATCGCAATTACTTGATTAGAGTAGCTTTTGACAAATGGAAGAAGTACTTTGATCTCTGGAGACTCACCACTCTTAGATATACAAAGAACTATATCATCTTCTCTTATCATTCCGAGATCGCCATGTACCGCGTCCGCCGCATGCATAAAAATAGATGGTGTTCCTGTCGAGTTCATTGTTGCCACGATCTTTTGACCTATGATAGCGCTCTTACCTATGCCTGTTACTACTACCCTTCCCTTAGAATTGTAAATAGCATTGACTGCTGCTTCATAGGTATCATCTATAGCATTCGATAGGTTTCGTATAGTACGCGACTCTATGGAGATCGTTTGTAATGCAATCTCCCGTATATTCATTACTTTAGTATTCAAGATGTTTTTGTTTTGAACAATCAAATTTACACCTCTCCGAGGTCATCTCCGTATTATTTGATGTTGTATTCAAAATTCAACACATTAATACTGTCAAACAATACTTAACTTCACTTGATGTTTATTAATAATGTGTTTTGTCTCCAATCAAACCATAATTTGGTAATTATTAGTTATATTTAGTGAATAGTGTATTAAAATCAAAGGTCTTCATATAATTAAGGTATAATTCCTGTTGTACGATTTCAGTAACTTTTAGCCAATCAAGTATGTGACGTACATGTTTTTTACGGTCTAAATGTTAGCCAGAAAGAAAAAGGAAGAAATTGGTATTTAACTGCGCCTAGCAAAAATCGAAAGTAACAATGTCAGAAACGGCAATCATGAATAACCCAACAGACACAAAATCACTTCACGACGCTTTAGGCCATTTCTTTGGTTTTGACAAGTTCAAAGGAGAACAAGAAGAAATCATACGTAGTATCATGGGTGGCAAAGACACTTTTGTGATCATGCCGACTGGTGGTGGTAAATCACTATGTTATCAATTACCTGCACTTCTTACCGAAGGTACTGCGCTAATAATTTCTCCCCTGATCGCCCTAATGAAAAATCAAGTTGATTCCATCAGAGGCCACAATCAAAATGACGAAATAGCTCACTTCCTAAATTCATCGCTCAATAAAGGGCAAATGAAAGAAGTGAAAGCAGATATATTAGCCGGTAAAACTAAGATGCTATTCGTAGCACCAGAGACATTAACCAAGGAAGAAAATATAGAGTTTTTCAAAAATGCTAATGTATCATTTGTAGCTGTGGATGAAGCTCACTGTATCTCCGAGTGGGGACATGATTTTCGTCCAGAGTATCGCCGTATTCGTACGATGATAGATTCCATCAATAAAGAAATACCAATCATCGCACTTACTGCGACAGCAACTCCTAAAGTCCAGTCTGATATAGTTAAGAATTTGGAAATGGATCCTGTTAACATTTTTATCAGTTCATTCAATAGGGATAATTTATTCTATGAAGTAAGACCAAAGATCAATAAAGATCAGACAATAAAAGAGATTGTTCAATTTGTGAAAACTATGCCTGGTAAAACAGGAATCGTATATGTGCAGTCTCGTAAGTCAACCGAAGAGATAGCAAAAATACTGTCTGTAAATGGTGTCGTCGCTTCTGCCTATCATGCAGGGCTTGATGCTAAAACAAGAAGTAGAGTACAAGACGAATTTTTGGGAGAAGAACTAGAAGTGATTGTTGCAACTATCGCATTTGGTATGGGTATCGATAAGCCTGATGTGAGATTTGTAATACATTATGACATTCCTAAGAGTATAGAAAATTACTACCAAGAGACAGGTCGTGGAGGAAGAGATGGACTACAAGGTGCTTGTCTTACTTTCTACTCTTACAAAGATATATTAAAACAAGAAAAATTTCTTCGAGACAAACCAGTGGCTGAGCGAGAACTCAGTGCACAACTTATGGAAGAGATCATTGCATATGCAGAAACGAGTTCTTGTAGAAGATCCTTTTTACTCCATTATTTTGGAGAAGACTACGGTAAAAAAACTTGTGGACTTTGTGACAATTGTAAATATCCAAAAGAGCAAATAGAAGTAACTAAAGAAATAAGCCTCGCAATCCAGATGGTAATTCAGTTAAGCGAAAACTATACAATCAAAATGTTAGTTGATTTTGCTCAAGGACGATCGACTAAGGACATGCGTAATTTTAAGTTTGATCAAATGGATCTTTACGGAGCAGGTAAAGACAATGATGAAGTATTTTGGCATTCAATATTCCGCCATGCCATTCTTAACAATTTGCTTTATAAAGAGATTGAACAATACGGGCTTATAAAAGTAGCTGAAGCTGGTAGAGAATTCATAAAGAAACCTTACAAAGTAGAAATACCTATCAATAGAGATTTCTCTGCTGTAAAGGCATCTGATATCATCACCAATCCTTTTGCCAAAGGAAGTGCTCTAGATGAAAATTTAATGGAAATGCTCAAAGACCTAAGGAAGTCTGAAGCAAAGCGTCATGATGTGAAACCCTGGGTTGTATTCTCTGAGCCTTCACTACAAGACATGGCTACTTACTATCCTATATCACTTCCTGATATGAATGAGATCCAAGGAGTAAGTGCTGGTAAAGCACTTAAATATGGTAAGCCATTCGTATCATTAATCAAAGAGTACGTAGAAGAGAATGATATCGATAGAGCTATGGAACATGCTGTAAAGCAAGTTGCTAATAAATCAAGAAATAAAGTTGCCATCATACAAAGTATCGATCGAAAAATTCCACTTGATTATATCGCTGAACAAGTAGGTATGAGCATGGAAGATCTGCTTAACGAACTCAATATGATTGTCGACGCGGGAACCAAACTTAACATCGATTATTATCTAGATGATAACATGGACGAAGAAGTTGTAGAAGAAATATTTGATTACTTCAATGACGATGCCGAAGACGAAAGCGTAGAAAGCGCCGTGAGAGAATTACAAGAAGAAGATATCACAATGGAAGAAGTGCAACTAGTTCGCATTAAATTTATGACTGAGGTGGCTAACTAACATTAGCTTTACACCCAAAAGAATTTCTCTAAATATCTTGAAATGAATATCGCTATCATCAACGGACCTAACCTAAATTTAGTGGGTATTCGTGAGCCTGAGATTTATGGAGATATAAGTTTTGACGAATATATTCCGCAACTTCGATTGCAATATCCTAATCTTAATATTTCTTACTTTCAATCCAATCACGAAGGTGCAATCTTAGATGAACTACACCGCATAGGATTTGAGTATAATGCGGTCGTACTTAATGCTGGTGGACTCACTCATACTTCAATAGTATTAGGCGATTGTGTCAAAGGCATATCTACTCCAGTAATAGAAGTTCACATCTCTAACATACAAGAAAGAGAAGACTATAGAAAACATAGTTATATAACTGAACCCAGTGTAAAATTTATACATGGCAAAGGTTTGGATGGGTATCGAATAGCTTTGGATTGGGTTGTAGAAAATATTTCCTTAGATGAGGTTATTTCGTAATTATTTAGTTTGCTTGCTACTAAAGCATGCTAGGAAGATAGTTTTTTTCCGCGCAATTAAGTAATCAACCTATTGTCACTCTGAACTTATTCGAAGTCCTACCATAACTCGAAAAAGGAGGCCATATATTGTTTCTTAAAATAAAAATAAACCTACTTCACCCTCTCCCCTAACAGTCTCTCAATCTCGGTTGCCGTCTGATTGACACCCATGATATAACCCTCTGGATTAATTAAATATTTAGTAGGTATTTCATTGACACCATATTGAATCACGATTGGACTTTTAAATCTATTCAACTGGGGAATATGATATTTCCATTTGAGATTATCTTTAGCTATTGCTTTTTTCATTTTATTTTCGTCTTTTTCAATAGCTACACTTACCACTTCAAAACCCGATCCATCTGTAAAGGTCTTTCCATTAAATTGATCGTATAGTTTGACTATACTTGGATTCTCTTGTCGACAAGGACCACACCAACTGCCCCAAAAGTCTAATAAAACATACTTTCCTTTCATATCTTCTAAAGAGAACTCTGAACCGTCAATAAGCTGAGCAGTAAATTCAGGAGCCGTCTCTCCATTGATGTATTTGGGTTTCTTGTAGAAGTAGTAAACGGCATAAGCAACTACTAATAGAACGAGAAGTGTATTCAGGATTTTATTCATTGTCTGCGATATCTATTAACTTTGGATCAAAACGTGATTTATAACCTTCAATATTAAATCACTATTGGAGGCTTAGTCAAAGATAACTCTTGTATATTAAAGTAAGTTGTGACAGAAATAGTTAAAGATAGAGATCGTGAGATTGACTACAATAGAATAAAGACTTTATAAATAGAAAGAATAGTACCATGAAAAGAAGAATAGATCCTAAAGATACCCCAACGAAAGACCTACATCAGTATATCCTGGGATCTATAGCACCTAGGCCAATTGCATTTGTCAGTAGTGTCAATGAAGATGGAGTTGAAAATCTAGCACCTTATAGTTTCTTCAACGCATTTAGTAGCAACCCACCTATCGCAGTATTCTCTTCTAATAGAAAAGTAGCGGATAATACGACAAAGGATACCTTACATAATGCGGAGGTTCAAAAGGAATTAGTAATTAATATGGTGTCTTACGATATCGTACGTCAGATGGCTATCAGTTCCGTTTCCTATCCTACGGATGTCAGTGAATTTGAAAAAACGGGTCTTACTCCTGAGCCTTCAGAGTTGGTAAAGGCCCCAAGAGTAGCAGAGTCACCAGTTAATATGGAATGTCGAGTAAAAGAAATAATTACTCTTGGAGATCAAGGAGGCGCAGGCCATCTAATAATCTGTGAGATACTCATGATCCACATTGATGAAAAGGTATTAGAAGGAAACCGTATCAATCCACACAAAATCGATCTCATGGGGCGCATGGGACGTACTTATTACGTGAGGGCTAGTGGAGCGGCAGTCAGTTCAATATATCAGTCTGTAGCTGATATTCCTATTGGTTATGATGGTCTTCCTGAGGCTATCCGAAAAAGTGATGTTCTTAGTGCCAACGATATAGCTACTATGGCAGGGCTCAAAGAACTCCCAGAAAAAGCTCAACCTATTGATGGTATGGATGTCAATACAACTCATCAAAGTGCTAAAGAATTGATAGCTGCAGGAAATACTGAACAAGCACTATCTCTATTACTTTCTATTCATTAGTTATTACCCTGATTAACAGGGGGTTACACAACTGAAAAATTAAATACTTGAAGACGAGTACAAAATATGCTTGGTTTGTTTGACAAAATCAAAAAAGAAGATAAATTTGCACACGCTTTACAAAAAGCCAACAAGGTGCCTTAGCTCAGTTGGTAGAGCAACGGACTGAAAATCCGTGTGTCCCCAGTTCAAATCTGGGAGGCACCACATAAAAGTCGCTTGAGTTATACTTAAGCGGCTTTTTGTTTTTCTTACTTTTTGTAAGAATGTCAATAAAACCTCTTGATTCGTAGCCAAAATGGGGTTAAATAATCACTGATCTCATTGCTCACATCATATCGTTGATAATATGTTAGCATCAAGCCTATATTAATACTTGTCTATCCCTTTGATTAGCTTATTTTTGTAAGCTAAATTCACAATACGACTCCGCTCATGAAATTCGAAGTATCATCATCAGACCTACTCAAGAAGCTACAAGTATCTAACGGTGCTATTGGATCTAATCCAGTACTCCCTGTTTTAGAGGATTTCTTGTTTGATTTAGCCGGCAACACACTGACTATAGCATCATCTGATCTAGAGACATCAATCATAAACAGTATTGATGTATCTGGTAAGCAAGATGGTAAGATCGCGGTACCTGCCAAGATTCTCTTAGAGACTCTAAAGGCGCTACCTGAGCAACCAATCGTATTTAGCGTAGATACCGAAAATAGAGGTATCACATTAAAATCATCATATGGTGAATATAAGCTTGCTGGTGACGCAGCAGAAGATTTTCCAGAGTTACCTACGGAACAAGATGTAGAATCTGTGGAGATTGCCTCTGAAAGACTATCTAACGCCATCACTAAGACGATGTTTGCAACTAGTACAGATGAACTAAGGTTAGCAATGACTGGTGTACTTATGCAAGTGGATTACAATAAAATCATATTTGTTGCTACAGATGCTCACAAGCTTGTGAAGTATACCTTTGGTGATGTTAATATTGATGTAGCTTCTTCATTCATAATACCTAAAAAGAGTCTGGGACTCCTTCGTAGTGCAATAGCAAACGAGGAGGGACTAGTAAAAATTAGCTTCAACCCTAAAAACGTATTCTTCAACGTAGGCGGATCTAAGGTGATTTGTAGATTGATCGATGCTAAATACCCTGATTACAACGCAGTAATACCTGTTGAAAACCCTAACCTCCTTACATTAGGTCGTAGAGATTTCCAGAGTTCACTAAAGCGTATTGCAATCTACTCTAACAAAACTACGAATCAAGTTATACTCAACATTACAGAAAATAGCATGACGATATCTGCACAAGATCTTGACTTCTCTAACGAAGCTACGGAGCAGATGTCTTGTATATATACTGGAGAACCTATGACTATCGGATTTAACGCAAAGTTACTCATCGAGATGCTTGGAGTACTTGAGTCTGATGAGATCAAAATAGAACTCTCGACACCTAACCGTGCCGGTATCTTATTGCCTTCTGAGCAAAATGATAACGAAACATTACTCATGCTTGTCATGCCAGTGATGATGAGTCATTAGATTGATTTGTGATTCTTTGTGTATTTGATCTTTTGTACTGTTTGGATTTCAAGTAGTATAATACAGTCGAGTTATAAGAAATGAACGTCGCATTATTTTTCGGGTCTTTTAATCCTGTACACGTTGGTCATATGATCATCGCTAGTTACATCGTCGAACATACAGATGTAGATCAGCTATGGATGGTAGTGTCTCCTCACAATCCACACAAGACGAAAGCTTCACTTGCCAAAGATCATGATAGATTACACCTTGTCAGGTTAGCAGTAGGTGACCATGATAAGATCAGAGCAAGCAATATAGAATTTGATCTACCAAAACCTTCTTACACAATAGATACACTTACTTACCTCAAAGAGAAACACCCTAAGTATAACTTCCATTTAATAATGGGTGGTGATAATCTAGGAAGCTTCCATAAATGGAAAAACCACGAGCAAATAATTGAGAACCATAACATCTATGTCTACCAAAGACCATCTTATGATTTGGGTCCATTACAACACCATCCAAATGTACATATAGTTGATGCGCCTTTACTTCAATTATCGGCAACGATGATCCGTACCATGATCAAAGAAGGCAAATCTGTCAAGTATTATGTTCCTGATAGTGTGAGTGATTATCTCAGAGATAGTACACTTTATAAATAGTGTTTGTTAGCACTAATTGCAACTGTACTGGGTTGATATATTGAGTTGTATTTCTACAAGATCGAAATTAGAGTTATCTAAGGATTGTAATTTTCGACTCAATTTGTTTCTTGAGAATAACTATCGAATTCACAAAAGCCAATCAAAAAAACCTTTGTTCATCCGCTTAATTTCTATCTATTACCAATAGGTAATATCCGTGTACATTTGTGTTAATCCGCACGATCCGCGTTCCAATTAATTATATCTATTTGTAATCTTATAAGTGGTCTTTGTTAATTTCTAATGTATTACCAAATCCACTTGAAACTGTCGCATATATTGATGTAACTCTGCCTAATTTAATCGTTTGAAATACTCACCTTAGCTATGGCTAAAATGGTATAATACATTGCTGAGATAAGGAATATTTCTCCACAAGGTCGAAAATGTAGTAACACTGTAAATTGTATTCTTCGACTTATTTCATTTGCTCAGAATGACAATCACATTCACAAGAACATCAAGGAATTTTATTGTGAATCCGTAATTTTATTACCAAAGGTAATATCAGTGTATATCTGTATTAATCCTATATATCCGTATTGCTATTAATCAATACAATGAAAAGCCTTTCTTAGTATTTTTGAAATTTTTACTTTCAAATAAAATGAATTTTAATTCTAACCCTAGCGGCATCTCTTATTAATTCCAAGCACATACTTCTCTACGACTCCGATCTCAGTAGCGGCTTCACTACCCATAAACCCCTTTATCATTTCATCTTTAAATTCCGCCTCGGCTTGTTGCGTTAAAATTTGCGATAATGGCATATAACTCCAGTGCCACTTTTCTTCATAGTAACCATGAGGTCGATCAGGACCATGAGGAGTATAGGGTTGACACCAACCATAATCGGCTGCGTGCGTAAGCATCCAAGTATATAGCCTCTTGCCTTCTCCTGATTCGAAGTAAGAATTGTTAAATGAATTGATATCTATATCTGTACCCCAGTGATGTCGTGAAGTACTCGGCATAGAACTGTACTCGAGTATCTTAAGGCACTTATCTTTAGTTTCAATAATGTCTGTTGCTACATTGGTACCATCAGATAATTTAGTGGCTCCGGTATATTTTCTCTCCCAAATTCCTTTCTGATAATCGAAATTTCTCGTAGCAGATTTGATCTCCATCACAATACCTCTTTTTGCAGCGGCATCTCTCATTTTGACAAATGAATCTAACGCTCGCTTCCTGAGATATAAACCTTCTCTATCTGCGTACTTTCGAGGGATCAATACAAATTCTTTGCGTTTGGACGGATCGAATTTTCCCATGATATAATCTAAGTCTGCAGGAGGCAATTTTGGTTTTTTAACTTTCATTTCCACTGGAGCTTTTGACTTTGTAGGGACAGGTTCTTCCGATTTACATTGTAGAAGTAAAAAAGAACATAATAACATGTAAACACATAGCCTCATTATTTAGTGGCTTTTTTATATCCAAACAAACCTTTTGTCTTGATCACTTTCTTAACTTTCTTAGGTACTTTATCTTCCCAGTCTGTCTCTCCCGCCGATATAGATTCTCTTACTTCCCAAGGTAAAATTGACATCTGTTCTTTGTTAAAAATCTTGATGTCTTTGATCTGTGCACTATCCAATAAGTGCTTGTACAGAAATTTGATTCCCTCTGGAACAGACATATTCGCTGCTGTGATAAGCGTACCATCAACATCTAATTTAGGGTAAGCATATACTTTAATGTGACGAGTAAACAATTCACCCATTGCCACTAATAATCTACCGTCTTGATTCTGTTCGTATTTCTCTGTGATAATCTGCTGTAGCTCTTTGACACCTACTACAAGTCCCAGATTTAATACTCTATAGTAACTCATGTAATTAATCAATGCTTGATGATCATTACAGTTAGAGATAATCACTTTATGTCCTAAAGCACAAAGAAGATCTGCCCTGTTTAGAAAGTCTTCTACATCGATGCGACCGGTCTCACGGAATAAATAATCCATCGTTAACTCGGTGATCATATATGCCTTTTCAGGATCAACTGATTCTTCGGCTATAAACTGATTGAAGCCACTCATAAATACATCCGCTGTAACAAGAGTTGGTGGCTTAAAATTACCACGTACTACCATCAAAGATTTTTTATACAAAAACTCCGACGCATGTACACTCTTCGAATTTTCATCAAAAATAGTAACCTCTGTTAATCCATGCTTCACAAGATATAACCCAAGTACACGATTATCTACATGCTCAAAAGAGGGTCCTGTCAATCGGACCAAATCAACCATTATTCTTCCTTTGATCCCATCATTAAGACTACGTATAAACTTCTCTGGGTCATTGGCATAGTGAAAGCAAGCGTATATGAGATTGACTCCCAATATCCCTACAGCCTCTTGTTGCTGAGGGTTGTTGTTATCCAGCATTCGCGTATGTATTACCAGATCATTAGGTGCGCCTCCAGGCGTTGTCTGGAACCTTATACCTAACCAACCATTACCCTTGATTGTACGCGAGTAATTGATAGCCGCTACCGTATCTGCAAAAGCAAAAAAAGTAGCATCTTTATGAGACACGGACAAACGCTCTTCCATAAGTTCATACTCGTGGTCTAGCATCTTATATAATCGTGATTCACATACATAGCGACCCGATTCTTCTATGCCATATATAGCGTCGCTATAGTTTTTGTCATAAGCCGACATGGTCTTAGCTATAGTACCCGCTGCTGCTCCAACTTGGAAAAAGTTACGCGCTACTTCTTGACCCGCACCTATCTCCGCAAAAGTCCCATAAATATTATTGTTGAGGTTGATCTCTAGCGCTTTCTGTTCTGTCTTGAGTATCTGATACTCACTGCTCTTATCTGCCATTATTCCACTTGATTATGATTGTCAGCAAAGATAAAAATATATCAGATGTCAATTCACCCAAACGAACCCTTTGATCTGATATCCAGCTTTGCTTTGTAAAACAACTATACATCTACAAGATATTTATGATTAGCTCTTTACTGATTTATGGTCTATGAAGTTGTCGAATACCATCAATGACAATAATAACAATAAGTAACCCCTTGAAAATCACTATCTAATACTGTATTTTTGCAATCCCAACAAAACACATTATTAAATTTTTTAATGTGTCATTTCAAAACAGGGACTTATGTCAATATTCAACGCGACAAACATAGAGTGCAAAGATTACACAATCTACTTCGATCAATGGGACCAACTATCTAGATCTATTAATGAAGATAACTATTCTAAGACCATCTGTATAGTCGACGATAACACACAAAATCACTGCCTACCTATATTAGAACAAAAACTCAATCAGCAGTTAAATGTTATCATTATTAAGTCTGGTGAAAAATATAAGACCATAGATACCTGTACCAAAATATGGAAAGAGATGATGCTCCTCGGTGCGGATAGACATAGTCTTGTGATTACACTTGGTGGTGGTGTAGTAGGAGATATGGGAGGCTTCTGTGCCGCTACATATATGCGTGGCATATCGTTTATACATGTACCTACAACACTTCTCTCACAAGTAGATTCCTCTGTCGGTGGTAAGTTGGGTGTTGATCTCAATGGGTATAAAAACATGATTGGCTTAATACTCAATCCAAATGCAGTATATATATTCCCAGAATTTATAAAAAGCTTACCTAATAGAGAGTTATTTAGCGGATTTGGTGAAATGATAAAACATGCGCTTATATCAGACAAAAATCTTTGGTCCCAAATAAATGCAATCAATCCGTTGACACACGCCGACTGGAAAGAAGATATATATAAGTCTGTCTATGTTAAATATAAAATCACCGAAGAGGATCCTTTAGAACTATCTATTCGAAAAAAATTGAATTTCGGTCATACTGTGGGTCATGCTATAGAAAGCGAAAATCTAAAAAATGAATTTCCATTACTGCATGGAGAAGCCATAGCGATAGGAATAATTTGCGAGTCTCATATCTCTTATCAAAAAGAACTTCTTTCTCTAGAGGCTCTGGAAGAGATTACACAAATGATTCTAGATCTGTATGATAGACATCCGGAGTCTATACTTGATATAAATAATATAATATCCAACACTAAGCACGATAAAAAAAATAAAGGCGGAATAACTCGGTGTACACTTCTCAATGATATTGGTAGTGCAGTTATAGATCAAAAAATAACTGAGAACGAAATTAAGTTAAGCCTTCAATATTATAAAAACGTATAGTAAAAGGAATTTTGTTAAATATTTCTCCAATAAGAAAGGAGGCAACCACAATGTGACAGCCTCCTTTCTTATATGTACAGAAGTAGAAAAATTACATTCCTACTTTTGTTTTTACTAGTGCCATGATATCATCACTTTCGGTTGCATGCACAAGTACTCCGCTCCCTGATTCAAATATCATTGTATACCCTCCTTCTTTTCCTACTTGCTCAATCGCTACTTTTACTTTATCGATAAGAGGCTTATAAAGAGATTGTCTTTTTTGCGCGAGGAGAGATTGTACTTCCTGCTCGTAAGATTGGATAGCTTGTTGCTCTTTACCGAGTTCTCCTTCTTTCTGTTGCATCTGGATTTTATTCAGTACACCTTTATTAGCTTCCTCTGCATAGGCTAAATACTTTGCCTCAAAAGCCTGAACCATATCTTGTCCTTTCTTCATTAGACTCTCCTGATATGTCTGGATCTGGGCGTCTGCATTTTTCATCTCTGGCATTTCTACCATCAATAATTGTGAATTAATATGAGCAAATTTCTGTGCTGATATTGACGTAATGCTAGCTACTGATAATAGAGCTATAATTGTGTAGTTTAATATTGATTTCATATTCAATTGTTTATTATTATCCATATTGGTATTAACCCCAAATAGTGTTATTTACTTTCTTCTTTACCCATAATTAATATAGGTTTAACAGGCAAAAGTTTTACTCTGGTTCAAATCCTAAGATGATACTGAATTTACCATATTGTCCTGCGGTAGCGTTACTTCCTAGTTCTTTGTCGAATCCCCATCCATAATCAAACCCTAATAAACCAAACATAGGTAAGAATATTCTTGCTCCAAACCCCGCAGATCTCCTCATATCAAATGGGTTGAACTCATCAAAAGATGCCCAACTATTTCCTCCCTGTAGGAATGATAGTAAGTATATAGAGGAGTTAGGATTAAGAGATAATGGATACCTAAGTTCCATAGTAAATTTATCATATACCGTTGCACCACCTTGACGATTTTGACTCAGATCATTAGTCTCATATCCTCTGAGAGCTATTATATCTCTACCTGTAATTCCTGCACTTTGATTACTTAGTCCATCTCCACCCAATTCAAATCTTTCGAATGGAGAATAACCGATATCATCATTATACGTTCCGAGTATTCCAAATTTAGCCTTCGCTGCAATTACGAACTTACCGTATATATTAAAATACCATTCAGAATCAAATCTCCATTTGTGATATTCTAGCCATTCGAATTTTTTAGCATTTTCTATACTTTGTACCTCCGATAATATTTCTGCTCTCGTTGGAGGCACTGCAGGACCATATTCTAATGTTAATTGTCTTTCTACTTCTAAAATTTCCTCATCAGAAAGTTGATAATAATCATCACCTCTAAATAGTGAATATGGAGGCGTCAATTGTACAGAAAGTGAAACTCTAGACCCTCTTCTTGGATACAAAGGATCACTTACTGAACTCCTTGTAAATGTTTGCTTTAAACTAAAGTTATTGAAATTTCCTTCCTTTATAGCAATATTACTTCCGTTTTCTTGAACAAAGAAACCACCACGGTCATAGTCTTCCAATGTAATTCGCTCCAAATTTAGAGTGGTATTAGAGACAAAGAAATCATCTGGCCACTTGAGTTGTGTTCCTAACCCTACAAAACCTCTTGTAATCTTTAACGAACCACTACCTAACGAACTATAGTCAAATGCCGAATGCACAAGACCGACAGTAAAACTGTTAGGTTTTTTACCACCTAACCAAGGTTCAGTTAATGAGAAGTTATAAGATCTAAAAAATCTACTATTAGATTGAGCTCTTAATGACAGTTTCTGTCCATCACCTTGAGGTAGTGGACTCCACGAACTACGGTTTCTGATATTGGCTAAAGAGAAGTTATTAAATGTAACTCCTAACGTACCAATCAATCCATTGAATCCACCATATCCAGCAGATAACTCTAATTGATCTGCAGGTCTTTCTTCTACTGTGTATGCAATATCTACAGTTCCTCTACCTTGATTAACCGGTGTCTGAATATCTAAACTTTCTGGATTGAAATATCCTAAGCCAATGATTTGTCTTTGTGATCTGATTATATCAGTTCTACTAAATTTTTGGCCTGGTTTGGTTCTAAGTTCTCTTCTGATTACGTGCTCGTTAGTCCTATCGTTACCTGCGATAGTTACTTTATCTATGGTAAACTGAGGTCCTTCGAATATTCGCATCTCAAGATCAATAGAATCGTTTTCGATAGCCACTTCTACTGGTCTTACATCAAACCCAAGATAACCGTCATCTAGAAATAGTGAAGATATATCACGTCCATCTTGACTAAATCTTAGTCTATTCTCTAAAAGTTCAGGGTTATAAACATCTCCACGCTCTAAACCAAGCACTCTAGTTAACTGATTGTCACTATATAAAGAATTACCTTTCCAAGTAATATTTCTAAAGAAGTATCTATTACCTTCTTCGATATCTAACTTAACCATGATGTCGCCATCCGCTTCACGATATACCGTATCACTTACAATCTTAGCGTCACGGTAACCTTCTTTATTATAGTGGGTGATTACGTCCTTTTTATCTTGTTCATAGCCAGATTTAATAAATTTCGTCTTGCGAAACCAAGTACCCTTTCTCTTAGTATTGTGCATCTTCTTTCTCAACTTACGATCACTTACATTTTCGTTACCATTGATTACGATATCTTCTACTTTTACTCGGTCCTTAGTGTCTATTTCAAATTCTAGACGTACAGTATTCTTCTTTTTGTTATCAGCTACTTCTTTTACTTTTATTTCGGTATCAAGCTTACCTTTTTCCATGTAATGCTCTTTGATCTTATCAGTGACAAGTCTTTTTTGATCTTCCGTAACAATACCACCCTTACTCATTACGCTGTTTACTATATCATTGAGGTCATCATGGTGTGATTTTTTAACTCCAGAATAAGAATATCTTGATAGTACTGGTCTTTCAGTAAGTACAATTTGAAGGAAAACTACTTCGCCCTCAAATCTTTCAGCAATAATCTGAACATCTTCGAACAATCTAAGTTTCCACAGAGATCTGATCCCTTTAGGTATCAATGTACCTGGAATCTGTATCTTATCTCCTTCACGAAATCCTGCAAGAGATTTGATCGCATTTCGGTCTCTATTGACCGCTCCTATAATATTGATTCCACCAATCTCATAGGTGCCTTGTTGCCCATTATCAAACAAAGGTAGATCCTGCTGTGAATAATCGATCACAGGCATCGTATCTTTCACTGCAGCGCTAGTATCTTGTTGTGCTTGAAGTATATTGGCTAAAGCCACTAATACTAAGGTAAAAACAAGGGAATAATAGTATCTTATCTTATGCATATATCTTATCGAAAATTGGGTGCAATATTAACTATAGTATTACGTAATTGCATTGGATTCGCTGCCTTTTTAACCTGACTTTAGGATTAGTGGCGTAAAAAACAACCTTTTATCTCAAAAACTGTTGATTTCAAGACAGTTATGAAAAGAAATCGTCTAAACAGCTTCTATACACGATGTCACCGAAGCTGAAGTATTTCATAAAAAATCTTGTGCAACCAGGGCATTTAAAAGGTCCAATATGATCCAACCAATCAGTGATTTCTCTGAACAGGTTTTCGATGTCTCCATTATACTTTGATATACAAAAATGATACCTTGATCACGAATGTATGTTTTTAACCAACTGTTCGCTTCTAAAACATCCGTTCTGATTAAAATAAGCAATGATTCCCGTGTCTATGAGCATGTGTGAGCCATTATGTTAATCACATTTCAGCAATCGCTTTTTTCGCCTCTTTAACCAATTCTGGACCACTATATATCAAGCCAGAATAAATCTGTATAAGAGATGCTCCTGCTCTTATTTTGTCTACTGCGTCTTGACCGCTACATATCCCACCAACTCCAATAATGGGGAATGAGCCATTACTCTTATCGTGTAGATACTTGATCACCTCAGTAGCTCTGTTTGCAAGGGGTGCTCCGCTCAGTCCACCATTACCTATTGATTCTACTTGAGTAAGACTTGTGGAAAGTCCTTCTCTACTTATGGTCGTATTAGTGGCTATTAAACCAGTAATACCCGTCTCTTCTACTAGTTCTATGATATCATTAAGTTGTCCTTCGGTAAGGTCTGGCGCTATCTTTAAAAACAAAGGCTTCTGATCTCTATTGCGCTTCGTCAATGCATTCAATATGATCGATAAAGGCTTTTTATCTTGCAGTTCTCTTAATCCTGGTGTATTAGGTGAACTTACATTGACTACGAAATAATCTACTAAGTCATACAACTTCTCAAAACAGATGATATAATCATCTACTGCCTTTTCATTGGGCGTGACCTTATTCTTACCGATATTACCTCCCAATATGCAATTGTCCGGTTTTCCGTATTTTTGGATACGCTCTACCATAGCATCCACACCATCATTATTGAAACCCATACGATTGATAATTCCTTTATCGGCCGGTACTCTAAATAACCTAGGTTGAGGGTTACCTGCTTGAGGTAATGGTGTTACGGTACCAATCTCGACAAAACCAAATCCCAACTTGCTCATGTCGTGATAATACTTACCATCTTTATCAAAACCTGCAGCAAGGCCTACTGCGTTAGGGAATGTAAGTCCATTTATGGTTACCGATGAATCTTTACTTTCGTATCCAAACATTTGTTTGGTGATCCAACCACCGCCAGGTATAGAAAGTAGTGTTTTAAATAGACCAACTGTAATATTATGGGCCTTCTCTGGAACGAATCTGAATAAAATGGGTTTAAGTATATGTCTGTACAAGGTTCTTTGGCGTTTTCTATCTGGAAAATGATTTCTCCTCAAATGTAACCACTCATGCACATTACAACTAGTTTTTTGAATACGTAATGCACTTAATAATAGATATTGTATGGAATATAACCAACTTTGTGGGATCATATCACAATGATGCTTTTATTTAAATATATATGCAAGACAAAACAAAACCAGTAACTGTAAGTGAATTACTGCAGTTTTTTCCAGAAGTGGAGCTACCAGTAGTATTTACAGACGAAACTCTTAACGTATTTTCACAAGAGAATCCACCAATACCTAATACCATCATACAGACTGTCATAGCGCAGTGGGAAGGAGAGTTAGATGAATTCACAGAAATTATTCCCTGTGTACTTGTAGATAGTAATGAAGACTACCATGCCATAGTGTATTGGAAAGGTGGATTACTTAAGTATGAATTTATACTGCTTACAATAAATGCTAGAGAAGAAACACCAACAATGATCAGTCGCAAAATCATTGGCAGTACAGTAACAGAAAACGAGATAATCAAAAAATCAGTTGCTAGTATTGATCCAGATATGATTATTCACATTATTGCAGGAGCTGGTTCTTCGCAAGGCGAGTATAGTGCCGATCAAAGTCAAGCCTTTACAATGGAGATACAAACGACCGGAGATATACTCTTCAGCTTTGGAGATGATTAAATGCGATCTACTTAGAGGAACAAGATCAACAATAATAAAACTGAATCCTAAAGTGATACAAACAAAAGAACAATAATTATTTTCTAAAAAAATAATTAGAAACAAAATATTAAAGGGAAGAAAAATAATTTTCCAAAAAATAACAGAACAATTAAACTGTTACTGGGCATAAAAAACCCAAAGAAGAATGCAGCCGAAAGGCATTAAACATAACAACAATGACATACGAAAAAAGGGGATCAAGAAAGAGAGTACCAAAAAAATCTCTCTCACGAAAAGATCTAATAAAAACATTATCAAAATTCTTCGCTGCCAATAAGCGCAAATATTACAACGCAAGAAGTATTATATCCAAACTAGACCTAAAGAATAGTAAAGATTCTGTACAGAATGCCTTAGAATATATGACTCAAGATAAATGGATCATGGCCGGATCCGATAATAAATTTACATGGAATAACAAGAACGGCGAGTCTCAACCTCAAAGGGTACATCCTAAAAAAAGCTTTACCGGAAAAGTCGATATGACAAGAACGGGTGCAGGTTATATAATTTCTGATGATTACGACGATGATATATTCGTTCACCCTAAAAATCTAAAGGGTGCAATGAATAACGATGTCGTACGTGTAGAGATGTCTATGATACCTGGAAGAAGAAAACCAGAAGGTAAAATAACTGAGATTATAACTCGAGCACTTTCTCAGGTACTCGGTACGATAAGAAATAATGGAAACATCTGGACGGTGTATCCTGCCTCTACTGAAGACATACACGAGATACAGATAAAAGATAAAAATCTAAACGGAGCAGAAGATGGTGATCACGTTTTACTAGAAATAACAAAATGGGGTAAAAATCAACATAAGGCATTTTATGGTAAAATATTAGAAGTCTTACAAGATCAATCAGATAACGATATGGCTATGCAGTCTATCCTATTAGATAAAGGTTTTGAATTGCATTTCCCCCAAGAAGTAATGGACGAAGCTGCTGCCATCTCCAGAAAAATAACTGGAAAAGAAGTCGCTCGCAGAAGAGATATGCGTGATACGACAACATTCACTATTGATCCTGAAACTGCAAAAGATTTTGATGACGCATTATCAATCAAGGAATTAGAAAATGGAAACTTTGAAATCGGTGTCCATATCGCAGATGTTGCGCATTACATAGAAGAAGATTCTGCCCTTGATAAAGAAGCACTTAAAAGATCTACCTCCGTATATCTAGTAGATAGAGTATTACCGATGCTTCCAGAAGAGCTTTCTAATGATCTATGTTCTCTCAACCCTAATGAAGACAAGTATACTTTTTCTGCAGTTTTTGAGATGAAGAAAAATGGTAAGATAAAATCAGAATGGTTTGGACGAACTGTAATTCACTCGGATAGAAGATTTACTTATGAAGAAGCACAAGAACGTCTAGATAGTAAAGAAGGTGACTTCCAAGAAGAGCTAAATATCCTAAATAAGATTCATCACAACTTACGCCAGAACAGGTATAAAAATGGATCTATTTCATTTGAATCTGAAGAAGTAAGATTTATTCTTGATGATGCGGGAAAGCCTATCGATACATATGTAAAAGAACGTAAAGATGCTCACATGTTAGTAGAGGACTTTATGTTATTAGCCAATAGGTCTGTAGGAAAGTTTATTGCGAAAAAAGACAAAATAGAAATTCCTTTTGTATACAGAATACATGACGAACCTAATCCTGACAAATTGGTAGACTTTGCTCTATTCGCTAAGGCTTTGGGTTATAAAATGCATATAGATACTCCTAAGCAGATTGCTGAATCATTTAACGCTTTAGCGGCGGCGGCTAAAGAAAACGAGCAACTAAAAATGCTTGAACCTTTAGCAATACGTACTATGTCTAAGGCTGCATATTCTTCAGAAAACATTGGTCATTACGGATTGGGGTTTGAATACTATTCTCACTTTACTTCTCCGATACGTAGATACTCAGATGTACTCACACACCGTATCCTCTTCAAAAATTTAAAGGAGAAGATTAAACGTGTAGACAAAGAAGCACTAGAGCAAAAGTGTAAGCACATATCTATGCAAGAAAGAAATGCTACTCAAGCAGAGAGAGAATCTATAAAGTATAAGCAAGTAGAATATATGGAAGATCAAATCGGAAATACATTTGAAGGCCGAATATCTGGAATGATAGAGAAGGGAATCTTTGTAGAACTTTTCGATAGTAAGGCTGAAGGTCTTATCAAGTTTAGTAGCCTATCAGAAAACTATGATGTAGCAGACAGTAGACTAGTTGCTACCGGTAGACGCACAGGTGATGAAATAAAAATGGGAGACCGTGTACAAGTAAAAGTACTAGGGACAGATCTTGAAAATAGATTGATAGATTTTGAATTACTAGAAGAGTAGGATTATTTCCATTTCATTATCTTTACATTATGATCATATCATCTATAGTAGCTGTAGCTAGGAATCGCGTAATTGGAAGTGACAATGATATCCCTTGGAGGCTATCTACGGATCTTAAATATTTTAAGAAGCAAACCACTGGGCGACATATTATTATGGGTCGTAAGAGTTTTTTGTCCATTGGGAAGCCCTTACCCAACAGGACCAATATAATCGTTACACGAGACCCTTATTTTATTGCAAGTAATTGTATCGTTGTTCATTCCATTCCAGAGGCATTAGAAATAGCTGAAAGCAGAGGAGAGACCGAAGCGTTTATAACTGGCGGTGGAATGATATATGAGCAAACTATGGAAATAGTGGATAAGCTTTATATCACAGAAGTAGATGCAGAACCCGAGGGTGATGTTCACTTTCCAGAAATAGATTATTCACAATGGACATTGATTTCTGAAGACCCGCGGCAAAAGGGCGAAAGGGATGATCACAACTTCAATTTCAAAGTATACGGAAAAAAATAGATAATGCTTAAGAATGCAATCAGCGAAGATCTAATCCACTACCTGTGGAAGACTAAGAGATTTATATATAGTAACCTAAAGACCACTGAAGGTCTGACTGTTGAAATATTCAACTGGGGATTACACAATCATCATAGTGGACCGGACTTTTCCAATGGTAAGATAAAAATAGGTGATACCACGTGGGCGGGAAATGTAGAAATGCATATCTCCTCAAGCGATTGGGATAGACACAAACACACTGGTGATCCGGCATATGATAATGTAGTACTTCATGTCGTCTGGGAGCACGATAAGGAAATCATGGATCAAAACGGTACGCCTATTCCTACCCTTGTCATATCGCAATACGTCGAAAAAAAATTACTGAATCGATACGTAGAGTTGATGCAAAACGAACTACGTATTCCTTGCGAAAAATTAATATCAAATGTTGATCTCAGTCGCATGAATCTGTGGCTTCACAATATCTTAATAGAGCGCCTAGAAACTAAGACAACATATCTGACCAACTTACTAAAGCATACAGAGAACGATTGGAATCAGGTGTTCTTTATTGCTCTTGCGAAGTATATGGGACTTAAAATTAATGCAGAACCCTTTGAACAGTTGGCAAGATCTTTTGACATCAATATACTTTGGAAAATAGGAGATGATTTGAAAAAGATAGAAGCACTATTGTTTGGACAAGCAGGGATGTTACAATCTAGCGATGGCGATGAATACTACCAGGAATTGAGATCTGAGTATATCCACCTTTCTACTAAATACCAATTACAACATATAGAAACAGTGGGTTGGAAATTTGCAAGAATGCGACCAGCCAATTTTCCGACAGTAAGGATAGCTCAACTAGCATCTCTTATGTATCATCACAGATCGATTTTCTCAAAGATACTCGAAGCTAAAAACGTTAAAGAAGTACATCAGTTTATAAAAGTTGCACCTTCGGAATATTGGAACGATCATTATAGATTTGACAAAAATTCTATTTATAAAGAAAAGCCTATCGGAGATAACCTTATTCAAATAGTTGTAATCAATGTAGTATCCCCACTTCTATTTTTATTTGGAAAAAAACTTGGTAAAGAACCTTTTCAAGACAAGTCCATAGAATATTTGGAGTCTACTAAACCTGAAATAAATAAGATTACCAAGCTCTGGAAAGAATTGGGCGTCAAAGCCGATTCTGCTTATTTTTCGCAAGGTCTGATTCAATTGAAAACTCAATATTGCGATGAGAAAAAATGTATGTCTTGTTCTGTAGGAGATCAGTTATTAAGATTATAAAAAACGGTGTTTTCTTCAACTCTTACTTGATAGGATTGTATAGATTTCTACCCATAGAAAAACTATGAATAATAAAGTAACCTGATCCGTTTTACCTAACTATTATTGCGTGTGGTGCGAACAATTAAAAATGATTCGAAGATTATTCGTGTCTTAGTGACTCAATAGGATCCATCCTAGATGCCTTCAATGCAGGGTAGAGTCCACTTGCTAAACCTACTATTACACAAACAATAATACCAAGAAGCATCCAATCCCAAGGGACTACAAAAACACCATCAATAAGCTTGGTGACTCCGAGTCCAAGCAGTATTCCAAATACGATTCCTACTAGTCCTCCGATGATACAAATAACTACAGCTTCTATCATAAATTGAAACAAGATATTCTCACTAGTTGCTCCTAATGCTTTACGAACACCGATCTCTCTTGTACGCTCAGTCACTGTTACTAACATTATGTTCATGAGACCGATAGCTGCACCTAATAGTGTAAGTCCTGCAATTACAATTGTTCCTATTCTGAGAGATGATGTCATATCTTTCAACTGATTGAGTACACCGTCACTTTTTCGGATTGTAAAATCGTTAGGCTCAGATGCCGTTAAGTTTCGTATCACTCTCATTCGTCCAATAGCAGAAGATATTGCATCATCTATTACTGCTGGATTATTCATACTTGTGGTAAGCTCATAATGCTTAGTGGGATATCCATATATCTTCTTCGCATTGAGCAATGGAATAAATATTCGTCTATCATTAGATCCTCCAGATGACGATCCTTTTTGATCAAGCGTGCCTACAACTTTATATCTGTTATTTTCTACTAAGATGACTTGACCGATTGCCTTTTCATCTTTTCCACCAAAAAGATCTTTAACTATGTCTTTACCAATTATTGCTTTATTATTTCCACTTGATATCTCGTTAATAGAAAAATTTCTTCCCGCTTTCATTTCGTATGAAGAAGTAGTAAAGTAATTTTCATCTATTCCAACAACTTTCGTGTTGGGGTTTGTTTTTTTATCACGAAATTTTATTTCTGCATTACCGCTACACCATGTATTTACAGAAACTATAGATCCGGCATAATGAAATTTCTCTTTGTATTCCATTGCCTGATCAAAAAGTATATTCTCACTTACTTTTCTTCGTTTACTACTTTTGATTGTTTCATCCGCTCTACGTACAGTAAACGAATTGGCTCCCATTCTATTAAAGTTATTATTCATGGAGTAATAAATGCCATCAATAGCTGTAAGCATACCTACCAGACAACTTATGCCTACTGCAATGATCAATAGTGTCAATAGTGACCTAAGGAAATTATCCTTGATCGAGCCTAATGCTACTTTTACATTTTCTAATGGATTCAATTTGGAGCTTTTTGTACCTTTTAAAAATCCACACTAAGATAAATTTTTAATCGTGAAGGTCCACAGATTAATAGAGTGACAGAGCTATATCTTCGATGAAATGAGGTTTTTTATATTGGAAGACTATCCAAAAGCTATTATTTAGTCTTTGCTACGTTGCTCCATTGACCTTTACGTTTTTAACGATATAGTCAAGTTGCTGTACCAAATTTCGCTTCTCTAGCCCAGGAGCAAAGATGAAGGCATAGACATATAATATTGTTTTCTGTTCCTTAAGGTTGATCGCATAAGCCACAAATGGACCAGCCATAAAATTATCTGTCATTTCCCAGACTCCTCTTAACTCTCTTGTATATTGGCCATCTATATCATAGCTATAGTCGTATACAGGAAGGTCCTCGTCATTGATAACCATGATCGAGCCATGAGTGTTTGTTTTTACATACTGCTTACTAAGAGTATTAAGAGTACCTTTTATCCTCTCAGTGTCGAACTGCAATTGGTCTTCATATTTTTCGCTGCGGAACATTAAATTTAGAATAGCTCCACTTCTACTATCGTCTCTACGAAACCAAAGTTGCTTTTTGTCTTTATCTTCTACCGCTAGTTTAAAATCTCCAGGAACAGCCATATCAACACCATACATCTCTTTTACCTTACGCTCTAGTCCTGGACTAGTTCTTCGTACTGAGTATATAGACGCCATGAGTTGTTCTTCGTCATGTTCGTTTATTTTTTTAGCTATAGTAGGAAAGTTTTCTCTAATTGCTTTATGCACGTTTGCTTTTCCATTACCCATGATATAGATTAATAGCTGATTACGTGCCCATTTTTCTCTACCGATCGTACTACTATAATCTTTACTTGTTTTGAGATTCATAAATCTCTCTTCACCCAGATCTTTGCGGATCATCTTAGTTGTAGCAGATTCGTCATCTTGAAGGTCTGCAACCACCACATATGTCCTCAATTCTTTACGTAACGGCTCGGACGCCAAGTCACCAGGAGTAAATTGTCGCATATCAAAAATAGGCTCTGGTGTAGGCATTATTGGGTACGAAGAACCAAAGTAATATCGTATGGTATCACCTGTGGGACCATCCCAAACCTCATCATCAGATATAATTTCAATTTCGTTAAGTCTTCCTAAAGCAGATGGTTTAGGAGAAAATTGATTAGCTACCTCATCGTTACAACTTGCGAGCGTGAGAAAACACAGCGATATGATTATTAGCTTATACATTATTAGTAGTCCTTGCAATACCAATATAGATTGGTACTAGTGAAAACAATATTTACAAATATACCATCTACAGAGGATATGCTGTAGATCATAAATGTTGGTGACATTACCATCGGTAATTAGCCGCTACTAAATAGATGAATTTGTATGGAATATTGGTGTGTTGTGACGACTATAGCAAATTAGTAATAATGTCACTTTCGGTTATACCTTCAGCCTCAGCTTTATAGTTACGTACGATTCTGTGGCGTAGTACATAATCAGCTATAGCTTTTACATCCTCTATATCTGGTGAATATTTACCATTTACAGCAGCATGTGACTTAGCCCCTAATATAAGGTTTTGTGAGGCTCTTGGTCCAGCTCCCCATGAGATATATTTATTCACTTCTGTCGTCGCTAACTTTGTATTGGGTCTAGTTTTGGAAGCCAGCATTACAGCATATTCTAGTACATTGTCTGCTACAGGAATCTTTCTTACTAAGTTTTGAAAAAACAGAATTTCTTCACCTGTCATTACCGTATTAAGATCGCTAACCTTTGTAGATGTAGTAGATTTAACAACCTGCAACTCTTCTTCATAAGAAGGGTAATCTAAAGGTATATTAAACATAAACCTATCTAGCTGTGCCTCTGGAAGTGGGTAAGTACCTTCTTGCTCTATTGGGTTTTGAGTGGCAAGTACAAAAAATGGTTTTGCCAAGTCGTGTCTCACACCACCTATAGTTACAGATCTCTCCTGCATCGCCTCTAGTAAAGCGGCTTGTGTTTTGGGCGGCGTTCTGTTAATCTCATCGGCCAGTACTATATTAGAGAACAAAGGTCCATGATTAAATCTGAATTTACGGTTTTCGTCCATTACTTCAGATCCGGTAATATCACTCGGCATAAGATCGGGCGTAAACTGGATCCTTTTGAATTCCAAGTCTAACACCTCTGAAATAGTACTAACTAATAAAGTCTTTGCCAGACCCGGCACACCAACTAAAAGAGAATGACCATTTGAAAAGAGCGAAATCAATACCGTATTTACTACTTCTTCTTGTCCGACTATTATCTTTCCAATTTCAGCTTTTAGCTCTTGGAATGACCTTGCTAACCCATCTATCGCTTCTTTATCAGAATTATACTTCTTGCTCATGCAAATTTTCTTTGTAGTGTTATATTACCTATACAGGTGTTTACCGGATTGTAAAAATAAAACATCAATAGACAAAACGGCAGAAGAAGCCACATTGTTTTATTGGTGGACTCTGCATTTTTATTTCGTTCTAAATATTATCAACTGTTATACATAATTTTAGAAGCATAAATTCTTACTCACATTGGTTTTTAAATCTCATTAATAGCCTAGAATATACTGCATCCATTGATTTATAATATGGTCTTATTTCATATGCGTTACATGGTTGTCTGATATCAAATGACTACAAATTACTTTTATGCAAAAAGTGAGAATATTTTACTTTCAATGACCTTGTTTTCAGCGTATTATCCATATAAATTATCTAAATTGCCACTTATTACAAATACTGGCTCACTTTTGGTACTATTTCTTGTTTGGAATAGGGTCGAAAAAAGAGTTCTTCCCCATAATATATCCCCCTTTTTTTGAAGTAGATACTTCTACCATGTAGAGTATTTGGTATGTTTTGAATTTTAAGTAACACCTGGAAGAGAAATTATTAATGAAATTATTTAGCTTTTTTACTCAAGAACTTGCTGTGGATCTCGGTACTGCAAATACCCTGATCATGCAAAACGATGAGATAGTAATCGATGAGCCGTCTATTGTGGCTATCAACAGAACGACCAATGAAGTTATCGCTGTAGGTTACAAGGCCATGCAGATGCACGAAAAAACTCACGAAAATATAAAAACGATACGTCCTCTTAAAGATGGTGTAATTGCGGATTTTCAAGCAGCCGAAAGTCTAATAGAAGGATTAATCAATCTCATCGGAGAGAAAAGAAGATTCTTCACGCACATGAAAATGGTGATCTGTATCCCATCGGGTATTACGGAAGTTGAGAAAAGAGCCGTATTAGATTCTGCGGATCATGTAGATAGTAAAGAGACTTACTTGATACACGAGCCGATGGCTGCGGCTCTAGGAATAGGTTTGGATGTAGAAGAACCTATTGGAAATATGATAATCGATATAGGAGGTGGTACAACAGAAATTGCAGTAATTGCATTATCTGGTATCGTTACGGATCAAAGTATCCGTATTGCCGGTGATGAGTTTACAAGTGACATAATAGGGTATATGAAGCGTAAGCACAACTTACTGATAGGTGAGCGTACAGCTGAACAAATAAAAATACACGTAGGTGCTGCTAGCGTAGATCTACCGGATCCACCAGAAAAATTTCCTGTAAATGGTCGTGATCTACTCACTGGTATTCCAAAGCAAGTGTTTACTAATCATACTGAAGTAGCTGAAGCATTAGACAAATCTATCGCTAAAATAGAAGAGGCAGTGCTCAAGGCCCTAGAAGATACTCCTCCAGAACTTGCATCTGATATCTATCAACAAGGTATCTACCTTACAGGAGGTGGAGCATTGCTAAGAGGGCTGGCAGATCGTATGTCCAAAAAGGTAAAACTAAAAGTACAAGTAGCAGAAGATCCGCTTCGATGTGTAGTACGTGGAACTGGTCTTGCACTCAAAAACTCTGACAGATATACATTCCTCATTGGTAGAAGAAATCTATAGAAATACTCTGCCATCCATATGAAGAATATTCTACTCATATTTATCAAGTATGGTACACACTTGTTGTTCATTGCATTTCAGATCATTTGCTTTACGCTAATCATCAATAGCAATAAAGAGCATGGTGATATCTATAACAACACAAAGTCTATCTTCTTCGAAAACTTAAACAATAATGTAGACCAACTTTCTGATTATCTTAAATTAGATGATCAGAACGATAGCCTCATCAGAGAAAACGCTAAGCTGATGGATATCTTAATTAATCAGCGTATCACAACAGTTGTAGATACAATATCAGACACCTTACTTCTCAAACAATATTCCTTTATCCCAGCTGAGATCTGTAACAAGACTATTCACCTAAGGAACAACTACTTCACTTTATGTGTAGGTAGTATGGATGGCGCCAAACCAATGATGGGTGTTATTAGTGCTGAAGGCATAGTAGGAATCACTACTAAAGTAAGTGATCACTTTAGCCAGGTAATACCTTTACTTCATAGTCAGTCACGTATAAGTGCTTCTATTAGAGGCTTAGACTTCTTTGGCAACCTGGTTTGGAAAGATAGTAATCCTCGTATCATGACATTAGAAACTATTCCTAAGCACGCTTCCATCTCAATTGGAGACGTGGTTGTTACTTCTGGTTATAGTTCGATATTTCCTAAAGACTTACCCATAGGTACGATCAGTAATTTTGAAATAGCAAAAGGAAGTAGTAACTATGTAATAGACGTAACACTTTTCAATGACCTTAATAATTTGTCTTATGCTTACTTAGTTAATAATAGGCTGAAAGAAGAAAGGCTAAATTTAGAAAACAATACGAATGAATAGCTTAATTACTAAAAGTGTAATTAGAGCTGTACTGCTCGTCCTTTTACAAGGTCTCGTCTTTAGACGTATCGCATTTCAAATGGGTGACTTTGCGTTCATCCACTTATTTATTTATCCTATTATCATTCTACTTTTACCAATTCGTACACCTAAGATATTGCAAATCACTATTGCTTTTGTGGTCGGTTTATCTATTGATGCTTTCTATAGTTCTTATGGAATTCATGCAAGTGCTTTAGTGTTTACCGCTTATATCAGAAATTTTGTGATAAAATTATTAGAACCGTATAGTGGATATAATGTTGATGAAAGCCCTACCTTAAGTAGGTTGGGTTTCAGTTGGTTTTTAAGTTACGCTTCTCTATTGTTTTTTACACACCTGTTCTTCTACTTCGCTGTTGAAGCTTTTTCATTTGTTTTCTTTTTTGAAATTCTTATGAATACAATATTCAGTTTCATCGCATCGATACTAATAGTGATGTTATATCAGTTAATATTCCGTAGCGATTATTGATTATGGATAAATATAACAACCGACAAAATATCATCATTGCTTTCTTTTGTATTTGCGCGTTATTGCTTGTGTACAAATCTGCCGAACTACAAATATTCGAATCTAAGTATAGTGAGCAAGCTCGTAGAACCACATTAGATAAACAAATTAATTACCCGAGTAGAGGTCTCATCTATGATCGTAATGATGAACTACTTGTAGTCAACACTTCGATTTATGATATAAAAGCAACGTACAAGAAAGTAGACGCTGGTATGGATACTGTTGCCTTTTGCAATCTATTAGAAATTCCGATAGATACATTCCCTATTTTATTAAACAAAAACTGGAAAAGTCGTAGGTACCATAAATCGGTACCATTTACCTTTCTTTCTAAAGTAAAACCAGAGGTATACGCTAAATTTCAAGAAAGAATATTCGAATTTCCTGGTTTCTATCCTGTCATACGTAATACAAGGTCCTACCCACATAAAAACGCAGCGCACGCTCTAGGATATCTCGGTGAAGTAGATCAAAGAACAATTGATAGGTCTGAAGGAAAATACCAAACTGGAGATTTTATTGGTGTCAGTGGTATAGAAAAATCCTACGACAATATGCTTAGAGGGTCCAAAGGACTCAACTATCTACTAAAAGATAATCTGGGTAGAGATGTGGGTACTTATGAAAATGGATCCTTAGATTCTAGTGCTATATCTGGTGAAGATATTAATGTAGCGATTGACCTTGTACTGCAGAAATATAGTGAACTTCTTATGCAAAATAAGAGAGGTGCTATCGTAGCACTTGAGCCAGAGACTGGAGAAGTATTGGCCATGATTAGCTCTCCAAGTTACGATCCCAATATCCTAAAAATGGATGTCAATAGAGGGGCCGCATTTAATGACCTGTTGTCAGATACTATAAACAAACCTATGCTTGATAGGTCGGTGATATCAAAATATCCGCCGGGTTCTATATTTAAGCCCATATTCGCTCTTATAGCAATGCAAATGGGAGTCACACAAGCCGATAGAACGATATATTGTGATGGTAGTTACGAGGTTGGAAAACGTGGTTTCGCCCAAGGATGTAGAAACCATCCTACTCCATATAATGTAGGCATCGCACTACAATGGAGTTGCAATTCTTATTTCTATCAGCTAATGAAAGAGTGTCTTCTAGTAAATGGATATGATAATCCAGGAGCAGGACTTGATACTATAGTAAACTATCTCAGTGATTTTGGACTCGGACAAAAAACAGGACTTGATTACCATTATGAAAATGAAGGCTTTATTCCTAACTCTAAATACTATGACAGACTTTACAAAGATGTAGTCAATGGTTGGAAGTGGTCTTATATTCTTTCTTTAGGTATTGGCCAAGGAGAATTAGAGTTAACCACTTTACAAATGGCCAACCTTGCCGCTATCATTGCAAATCGTGGTCATTATTATAAACCTCATTTATTGAGTGCCATCAACGGTAATTCTCAAGCGATACCTGCCGAATACTTAACTCGCCAAAGTGTACGGATTAATCCTGAATATTTTGAACCTGTAATTGACGGAATGGAAAAAGTAATATCTCAAGGAACGGCAACTACGGCATATGTCCCTGGGCTTGACATCTGTGGTAAAACAGGTACCTCACAAAATCAACGTAAGATTTCTCACTCTGTATTTTTCGGTTTTGCTCCAAAAATAAATCCCAAAATTGCAATAGCTGTATATGTGGAAAATGCAGGAAGTGGAGGAGCTATTGCTGCTCCGATTGGAGGGCTTATTATCGAAAAGTATATCAATAAAAAAATCGCGCCAAATAGAAAATCATTGGAGAAATCTATGATTGATGTAAATCTATTAGACGCCTACAATTAGTTAAGGCGCAAAATATATTTGATTGAAATATTTTATCTATTCATACGCTTGAAAGGCAATCACCACTTACTACCTTTATCATTATCAATAACATTTGGACCAACATCCTTCTGGGGGATCGTAAACATTTTTGATATCCAGTGGTAACGCAATTATTAATCTCTTTATTATCAAGAGCGGAGGGACTAAAACTTTTTGTTTTTAAATAACCTAGTTGCAATACTAATCCATTTGTTTTTAGATTTGGATATAACTGAATATGGTTGCTGTCTACCACCGAATGCTTTGAAGAATTGCGAAACGCCCTCAATCATACTACCTTCAAAATCAAATTGATCAACATGTTCGGACATTTCTTGTATTACATCCCATAGTAAGATCTCCGCAGCTCGGCTGTGTCGGTGGTTAGGGTCTGTGCCCAACATAAGGTTGTAAGCTGTGTAGTTGTCTCTAACTACGTAAGCACCTGCAACAATATTGTTATTTGCGTCCTTGATAAGACGAATATATCGATGGCCATTATTAACAAGTGCATCATCAAGTTTTTTGAGATATTCAAGACTGTAGGGAATGTCTTCCTTTTGTTTACTCCAGCTCATCTTATTTATTTCGTAAAAAGCAGCTAAGTCATTCGTATCCCCTATAGAAAAAGTATGTCCAACCTTCTTGATGCTTGTACGTAGGTTGGACTTAAATCCAGAAAATATACTCTCATGGTCCTTAATGCCGTCAAGAAAATAAGTATAATGCGTAGTTTGGTCATATCCCGCCCAATACAATTCTTTCCAATTATCAAATGTGGGTGTGAAATTTTGCTTCATCAAATGAAAATCTGGAAGTTGGGAAATCAAATCTTTGACAATATTATTTTGATAACTCTGACGAGTCTCATGCTTCCAATTTTCTTCTGGATAATCAATCCAAATACCAAGATATGAAGCTAAAACAGGAGATAAAGATATATCCATACCCAGCTTTAGCCCTTTAAAATAAGGCCAAGCCGCTATTATAGTACCGTCCTTTGATCTACTAAGTGCTACATCCCATTCATTATTATTAGCATTAGCTAAAGCATCTAACCACCAAGGTTGATGAAACAAAGGTAATTTATCGTTTTGCTTACTATAAAGCCTATAATCATGTTTTTGCATATCTTGCTTCTATGTGTGGTATAGCTGCTATAATAGATTACTCCAAAATTGAGCCAAAGGTCGAAGATATAAAATCAATGACAGACCTTCTTGCTCATAGAGGTCCGGATGGAGAAGGGTTCTACATCAAGGGTGGCGTAGCCATGGGTCATCGTAGATTAGCTGTCATAGATACAGATGCACGCAGTGATCAACCTATGCATCGATCACATTTGCACCTCGTATTCAATGGGATGATATATAACTACTTGGAACTAAAAGATGAGTTAGTTAGTCTTGGCCAAAAGTTTACCACTAAATCTGACACTGAAGTGATACTGGCAGCCTATGATCAATGGGGCCTTGATTGTTTTTCAAAGTTTAATGGAATGTGGGCTATTATGCTCTATGATCAGAAAACAAATAAAGTAGTCCTATGTAGAGATCGATTCGGTATTAAACCTCTGTACTATACTAACATACTTAATAAAATATATTTAGCCTCTGAAATAAAAGCATTCCAAGCAGCCAAAGACTGGAAACCCAAAGTTAATCATCCAAGGCTATTAGAATACCTTGCTTATAACATGACTGACCATACAGAAGAAACTATGTTCGCTGGTGTTTACCAAATACCGAAGTCACATTATGCCATTGTCGATTTAGCGATTAGCACGATGACGATAACTAGATATTATGACCTTCATAAATCAAACTCAAACGATGGTTCAAAATTTTTTGACCTCATTATAGATTCTATAAAATTACGCACTAGATCTGACGTGCCATTAGCAGCAACGCTTTCAGGGGGTCTAGATAGTAGCAGCATTGTTTCGCTTATGGCTAATAAACTTAATTTAAGACCTGATACCTATACACTCGCTTATCCGGGTCATAAGTTAGATGAAAGTAACTATGCACTAGCAGTGAATAAAAAATATGACATACCATCGCACCTTATAACTACAACTGAAGAATACCTCAAAGCGAATATTGATAGTTTAGTATATCATCAAGATGAACCATTTACAGGAGTCACCGTTATGGCACAGTCGCATATATATGAAAGTGTAAATAAAGCAGGTGTAAAAGTTATTTTAGGTGGACAGGGGGGTGATGAAATTTTATGCGGATATGATAAGTTCAGTATTGGGTATTTTAAAGAGAATATCAAAACAAAACCTCTTTCTGCTATTCAGGAATTGTATCATTTTCAGCGTTTAAGATCATTTGGAATAGTTGATGCTCTTCAAAGTGTTTTGTTCTATGAAAGGAATAAAAGAAAAAGGGCTATAGACTGGTATGATCTAACTGAAAAACAAAATGAGAAAAGATTTCATCGCGGTAAAGAGGGTGATATATTTCAAATGAGTTATAAATTACTTTTTGAATTAGGAATCTCAGCACTACTTCGATATGAAGACAGAAATAGTATGTCCTATAGCGTTGAGTCCCGTTTACCTTTTTTGGATTATAGACTAGTAGAATATTGTCTAAATATGCCTAGTGAATTAAAGTTAAAAAAAGGTGTTACAAAAAGTATTTGCAGAACAAACATGAAGGGAATTGTGCCAACTTCGATTCTGAACCGTTCAGATAAAATGGGATTCGTTACACCTCAAAATGAATGGATGAATACGAATAAAGTCTATTACTTAAAACTTGCTTCTGATGCTTTGGATAAAATGCCCTTTGTAAATCGAGAAAAATTAGAATTAATATTAAAAAGCGATAATAATGTTTTATGGCGCGTCATAAATGCAGGACTTTGGATTTCAAAATTTAATATTTCCGTACAATGAAATCACCAATGTTCTCTATAGTATTACCTACCTATAATAGACGTGTTCTATTGCAGCGCGCAATAGAAAGCGTAATAGCGCAGGAATATAAAGATTGGGAACTGATCATTATAGATGATGGATCTACCGACGACACTAAATCATACGTGGAAGAACTAGACGCTAAAAACATAATATATAGATATCAAAAAAATAAAGGTAGAAGCGCTGCAAGAAATGTCGGTATTCAGAAATCCAAAGGAGAATACATTTGCTTTCTAGATAGTGATGATGAACTTGTTGATAATTATCTTTTATGCTTCCAAAATAAAATTGATGGTCATCAGAATCAATTATTGCTTGCCGGAACAAGTATTTCTAAAAATAATGTTCTCCATAAAATTATTCCTAGTACCGAGTATAATAAATGTATAATTCAATGCCTTGAAGGTTACTTCAATCTAATGCCTTTCTGTTTTCATAAGTCACTAATCAGAAGTAGTCGGTTTAACGAAAATCTATTTTACGGCGAAGACTTCAAATTTATTATACCCCTCGTGAATAATAACAATATAAAAATCATTGAGAACTGTACTAGTATAGTCCACCAACATCCCAATAGAACAATTAATCGTGTTTTTGATGATATACAAAAAGGATTTAGTCAATTACAAATATCTGTAATTCAAACTATAGATGATAACTGGGATTTAATAGAAAACAATATCGGTGCTGGGTTACTGATGGAAATTAAGCAAAACAAAATAAAAGACTTTATTCTTTCTGCCGCCAAACAGAATCTCTCACAAGCAAAAAAAATAAATAACACACAAGGTACGGTATCAATTAGTAACTTAACTTTAATATTCCAAAGACTGAAAGGTTTAATACAATTCTAAATAGAGTATGAAAAGTGTGAACAATAAAAAGGTTGGTGTTTTCTTGGTTGGTTCTCGTAAGAGTGGTACTACAAGTTTAGCTAATTTACTTTCTACTCACCCAGACATCTCTCTATCTAAAGATAAAGAACCAAATTTTTTTAATGTTCCTAAATTTAAAAACATAGATTCCTATCATTCTTTATTTGACTGGGACTATAAAATACAACTAGAAGCCTCTACAAGTTATACTGCAGACATTAAAAATGCAAATGCTATAAGTGAAGAAATCCACAATTATAATCCTTCAGCCAAAATTATATATATCGTTAGAAATCCAATAGATAGGATCAGATCGCATTACAGAATGTCCTACGAAAGGGGCGATTTAAACTCTTCTCTTAACCAGGCATTAGAAACACATAGCCTGTTATTAGACTGTAGTAGATATTACAGTCATATTAATAACTATATTAACTATTTTGGGAGAGATAACATACTAATTCTAAATAGTGCAGAATTGAATAACTCAATAACAAAAAAACATTTACTTGATTTTCTTAAATTATCTATTCCTTTTAAAGGGATAATGCGGAGAGATAATGCTGCTGAAACCGATTTTAGAATGCCTAGAAAAATAGATGGAATGCTAAAGAGCCAATTCTTTTCTATTATTAAAAAAATGTTTCCTAAGTCAGTAGTGTCTAACATTAAATCCAAATACTACCATAGGAGAAACAACAAAATGACCTTGGCCTTGAGTACATCTTCGAAGGAGATGATTCAAAATGAATTACTACCTGAAATGAAAGGTTTACAACAAATAGTAAATTTTGATATAACTCCGTGGATTCAAAACATTAACGATCTATAGATATGAAAAAGAAAATACTCATACTATGTAAAACAGATCTCAATAGGGACCCACGAGTGCTAAAACAAATAGAATCACTTCATTCTATATATAGCCTTACATGCGTCGGTACAGGGCGCTCACTACATATAGGTGTTGAAAACGATCTTGACTTATTTAACCTTGACGGTAGAAGCGCAAGTTCCAATAGAATTACTCAAATCACAAAACTGGTTACCAAGCAATACAAATCCCTTTATTGGAGTAAAAATAATAACTATGTGTATACGTCTCTAGCAAAAAACACTTATGATATAATCATTTGTAATGAAACAGAATCATTACCTATTGCCCATAGAATCGCTAAGAAAAATAATACTCCTATCTATTGTGATCTACACGAATATTACATGGATGATAAAAAGACAGGTAGCTTCTCCAAAGCTCAACAGCAATACGAAAAATGGATGTTTACTAATCATCTAACATATGTGAAACACTTCACAACGGTCAGTCCTCAAATAATTGATTTATATAAAGAACAGTTTAATATCAATTGTTCCCTCTTGGACAACGCTTGTAGATTCTATGATCTTTCTCCTAGAGCTACATCAAAAGAAAATATCCGAATCATCAGTCACGGCGCGGCTATACCAGCAAGAAGGTTAGAGTTGATGATAGAAGCAGTTTCGTCTCTAAGTAATAATTATATATTGGACCTCTATCTAATGGATAATAATCCAACATACAAACAGCACCTTATCCAACTGACAGAAAATAATAATCAAGTTTCAATCTTGGATGCCATTCCGTTTAAAGAAATACAAAAAACAATCAATCAATACGACATAGGACTGTATCTTTTATTTCCTACACACCTCAATAACACTTACGCATTACCCAACAAAATTTTTGAATTTATTCAAGGAAGAGTGGCAATTGTAATCGGACCTACACCTGCTATGTCAGATTTAGTATTAGAGTACGAATTAGGTCTAGTATCTGAGGATTTTTCAGCGAAATCTCTAGCTAAAGCAATACAAAAAATGTCTGTCTCCAAAATTGATCAATACAAAAAGAATACAAATTTAGCTGCTCAAGAAAGAAACTCAGAAAAAAATATAGAGCAAATACAAGAAATAATTTCCAATCTTCTATAACTAGAACTCCACGAAAAATTTAGCCCTCACACCCATTCCTTTTGTGCCAAAGAGTGTCGGTAGATTTGGATTATCCAAGTGGGTAAATCGTTTTACGATATCTACCCTTAATACTTTAAATATATTAGATACACCAAAACTCGCTTCGATGTATGGCTTATCATCTAGAGTAAAAGTAGCTTGTCCTCCATTCTCCCCTTCAGTAAATTGAACAAGTGTGGGATCCATTAAGGGATTATTGGCATCAGAAAGAGATCCATACAATCCTTTAAACGTAACTATCTCTCTCAACTTTAGTCTTCTAAAAAGTGGAACTCTATTAAATATAAACCCGTAAAAGTAATGCTCTATGTTTAGTGAAACATATTGATCCATAGAGAACTCAAAGAAGTTCATCATATTATAAGAGTTAAGAAAATAACCATAGGTTTGGTTTCCTGCCGGTATATAGTTAAGAACATAAGGAACGTTTCCAAATGTCTTCCCACTATCAAATATAATATCTGTCGTTCCTGTTCTTGTCCATTCAAATTGCTTAAATATATTTAGCCCTAGCCTAGCGTAGTTATAATCACCTGCATCTATACCATCTAGTCCGACCGTATAGTTCAAGGTAAAAATTGGGTACTCATTCAATATTTGTGTTCGATATTGTTTTCCTTGTACATATTGCTCATTAGGAGCAAACCTAAACATACCGAATACTTCGTTGGTTTGTATTTGATTGAACTCTACCTCTTCGTTTTCAATCGGGTCTGATGCTAAGAATCGAGTAGTTCCATAGGGTTTTATCGTTTTGTGTCTAGCTCCGATATTAAAACTAAATCCTTCTACTCCCTTTTCATACATCAGTTCGTACTTATCCGTAAGTAACATTCTGGTAGTCTCTCCTCTTCGGAATGAAAGCAATACATTATCTGGACTAAAGAATTGTAAATCTTGGCCGGGAAAACTCGAAGCTTTCTCTGCAATAGCTCTGAAAAAGTGTCTTGGATTATCTCTATAGTTTTCATTAAATGTAAACGTTGCTCCGGCAGAATATTTCCATTGCTTTGTACGAGTTCCATATGAAATATATGATTGAAGTAGAATTTTTTTACTGAAGTCATATGTACTCCATCCACCAAATCTTGGTTGAAAACCTTCGACATCATTGAAACTAGCAAATGTAGCCCATGGCCCAAATTCGACAGGACCAACAGGTAAGAACCCTGAAGTCAAAACTTTTCCGAGATACATGTATCTATTAAAATACTTATCGTTAATTAGTGTGTCTCGTAGCTCATATGTATCAATATCATTTTTACTAAGTTCCCCTATCCTACTCTCTTTCCAATAGCTTTGATCTTGAATCAACCCATCAGGATTGTTTATGATTTTTTTTACACTAGAAAATTTTTCGTCTTCTATCGCATCAAAATTAAACTCATCGTAATAAACGGTCTTATTTCCATACACACCTAATCCATCTTCTGTAATGGAGTAATCTATTATTACTTCATCTTTAGTCTTAATAAAGTTGTCTCCGATTGGTTCGAATTCTTGTATGACTCTTAAGTCTCTCACGAAGTTAAGATTGATATCTTTTACAATACCCATATCTATTTTGAGTACTGTATATCTATCGTCATTGGAAATAAACATGTTTCCTATAAATCCAAGACTTCCTTTTATTTCAGGAATAAAAGCCAAATTGATTGCCTCTCTTCCATTAACGATTGTTGTATCTTGAATGTAATAGCGATAAAAGCCTGGGCTTACATTGGATAGTGGACTTACAAATTGATTTTCAAGCAATGGAATAACATCTGTATAGACATCTACATCCGTATAAAGTGCGTCTATCGCATTGTTAATCGTGTTAAGGCCTAACTTCTCTACTATATTAGTATAATTGACTGCATGCCTATATTCTTTTTCACTTTCTGGTTGATTACGAAAATAGAATGTGGATATAATCTCTCTAAGGAATATTGGTAAAAATGTCCGTCCGTTAATATCAGAAGTATCTACATACTCCCACAAAAAATCTAAGTTTCTAACGAATCTCCTTTCTTTAAATTTATCTGTAATATTATTAAGATCCATTCTAACGATCTCGTGTTGATCATATTTATAATAGGGTAATCCTTTGAGGTGATTTTGATATGCATTGGCCGTTACCTTTTTAGCCAGATCTAAAGAAGGATTGTTTTTTCTACTATACTTACCTTTTTGCTCCGTGAATACAATTTGCTTCAATGCAATTCCAGAAGACTGTAATTTGAAATTAACTTTTTGCTTTTCCCCTCTCTTAATAATAAAGTATTGGTCTTCATATCCAAGATAAGAGGCCACAAGTGTATCACTAGGAAATCTAGTACTGATTTCATAATCACCATCAATATCAGAAGACGCTCCGACGTTAGTGCCTTTGAAGGATACATTTACGAAAGGAAGTAATTCTTTTGTATTAGCATCCATTACACTACCGGATACCTTAGTAACGGATTGAGCCGACAGTAAAGAAACGGCTGCCATAGAAATTATAAGAAATATTGAATGTAGTATTCGCATTGCTTTAAAAAATAACAAGTATTTATAAAATTATGCAAAGTTAACTCATCTAGCATATATATGGTTGCCACTAACGTCGAATTAGTATAACTATAGGGGATTCATCGATAATTCATCAATTTGATGACAGTTCAACACACTAATTAATATTGAACTTTAACTATAGAAATAATAGTTCCAAACGTAAATGTCAATTATATGTAATAGACCAACCTTATTTGACTATAAAGATCTTACTCACAAAACTATCTGGAGTACTAAATGCTGATCCGCCACTACTAAACACTAAGTATACTCCAGTATCTGCCCTACGCCCGTTATAGTCATTTCCATCCCAAATAGCTTGGCCACCTAGTGATGTAGTTTCATATACTAATCTACCGTTGATATCTGTGATTTTTACATTGGCGTCATTAGCCAATCCTTTAATAGCAATAGGTCCTACGTACTCTGGGCGTACTGGGTTAGGATATGCATATACATTACTGGCGTGTTTTTCTTCTGCACCAAGGGTTTCTGTTTTAATAGATTGCAAGCCCTTATTGCTTGCTATCCACATAATTCCGGTCTGCTGATCAAATTCTAAATCAACAATTGTATTATCGTAAAGAGGTGAGTTTTCACTCGTATATCTGATTATCTGATCTTCGCCATCGGAAGACTGCACAAAAATACCATTACGTGATCCAAACCACTTTCTATTGCCTCCATCAGTCTCTATAGCATATACATCTTCCGTTTCCAGCAAGAATGCCACATTACCATCTACAACAACTTTACGATGCACTCCTCTACATACATCTTCATCGAATACCGATCCTCCACATTCAAATACTACAGCTCCTTCCGAAGTACCTACCCACACATTACCATCATTATCTACTTCCAAAGTTCTCACCGTGTTAGTTGGCAATTCACTATTCCCATTATTAATAAGACGTGTTCTATCATCCGTAGGATCAGCTAGTGTACCATTATCATCAAATACAATTACACCACCACCAGCTCCGGTTACTATCATCCATTTATATCCCTGATCATCTATTTTAACCTTAGCCACAAACTGATTTTGTGGGATATCATATTTCTGCCATTCATTATCCACCGTATAAACCACTAGAGGTTTTAATGCTGCATGGTTAGTCATCCATACATTTCCTTGATTATCTACAGCTAGACCTGATACCCGAGTATTTCCAAAATCCCCTTCTGCAAATTGTAACTTACTATTATCTGGATTATACTTTTCAGTCAGCCCAGTTTCTTCATCATATTCCAATAAACCAATATCTCCGGATTGGCCAAAAAGTCCAAAGTATACTTTCTTAGTAATTGGATTCTTAACTACTTGAAAAAGGTTTTTCATCCCCTGATAATCACTATTTGATAAGTTATTAAGATTATTCCAATTCCCGTCCTCATAAATATAAGCGCCTCCTCCATTAGTGTCGTAATTATAACTTTCTGTAGCACCACCAGAAGCTATGTAAGCTTTACCATTGTATGTATTAATGTCACTTACCGTCGATGAATAAGGACTGTTGTAAGTATCCATTGAGCATCCTGTTGTATAGGTCTCAGTATGCCTTATTGTATACCATTCATCAGAGTACCAGACTCTACCTTGCTCATCTTCTATTCCGAATAATGTTCTATTTATACATGATGCACCGCCGACTATAAACTCATCATTTTCGTCGAAGAAAAGAGTAAAACTTTTAAACGGATCTTCTCTTAAACCGACCATAAGTTTGGACTGTTCTGCAGATAGATATTTTATAGTTTGATTACTCAACGTATCTTCATATAGAGCGGTAAAAATATTGCCATCTGTCGATTTATAAACAATGTCTTCATCAGCAAAATATATCGCATCTCCATATGGAACTGTATGTAACGCTTCATATAAACCTGGTAACCCATTGGACTCTCCCAAAAGCTGCCACTGACCAAAATCACCAATATTTACGCCTGGCGTTGCATCTACCTTATATAATCCATCATCTGTAGCGGCATAGAGGCTTTCGCCTAGACCAGATACTTGATTAACTCTCAATTCAGTAAATACAGTGGTTGCAAACTCTAAACTCTGAAGATCAAGTTGAACTATCCCAAATGCCGTGGACAAATAAGCATAATTAGCATCTGCTACATAGATATCATTGATCTGTCTATCTCCCAATATGTTTGAATTTTCTTTGATAAACGGAAGATTAAAAACCTCTGTACCTCTAACAATATCGATATTACTATTAGTATAAGCTATGATTAGCTGATCATTGAAATCATCATACTTTAATCTAGAAATACCTACATCGCTTAACCCTCTTACTTTATCAACAAACCTTGAATTAAGGTCATCTTTGTCTAGATAGAGTAATGAAATACCAGTAGAATAAATTATTTCATCTGCGCTTTGTGTAACCCACCTGCCTTCACCATAAGGTAAGTGTGCATCCCAATCTCCAATTGCTAAATCACTTTGGGTATATGATTCAACAGTACATAGTACGACTATGCATCCAATTAGAAATAGTATCGTTTGCTTTTTGAAGTGGCTCATCTAAGAGTTAGTTTGATTGAAGTCTATAATAGAAAAGAAAGAATCTACTCTAATATTGTACGATAGACCAGATAAAATTGTTTTGTAGGCTACAAGAAAGTAAGTTTGGCTATCTAATTCCGATTACTTTTTAGAGTATCGCTAATTAGTGTGAACGCCAACTAGTATGAATCTGCATTATAAAAGAAATAATGGTAGAGCTTTTACAGCAAAACCATATGTCTAGTTAGCTACAAAATAGTAGTTTTCCTCATTCTCATACTGACGTATAAACTCTATCCTATCTAATATCCTTTTATCTTTAAGGAAAGAACTTAAATTATAAATATTATAATCATAATTATCCAACAGGTCAAAAATCATATCTGGAGTTACGTCATAATGATCTGCACCTCCCTTTCCATGTTCGAATATAAGTAATGGCTTATCTGTTTTTAAAATTCTTTTAGATCCATTTAAAACCAAATATTCACCTCCTTCTACATCTATTTTAATAAGATCAATACGGATATCATCGGGTATCATCTCATCTAACCTTGTCTGATCTACCGTGATCTCGATTACTTCTTCCGATGGTCTATCATACCTACGCCTTTTGATTCCACTATATGCTGGATTAGTTTTTACATACTGGAAACTAGTGGTACCATCCTTATCGGACAAAGCATGTGGATATACACGTGCACGCTTTGTATATTTACTTTTGAGGTTTTTATAAAGATGTGGTAATGGCTCAAAAGCATAGTGTTGTCCACAAGGTGCATATTTAAGAAAGTAATCAAGAATCTCTCCTTCATGACAGCCAATATCAATAGCGTTACTATCATTAAGAAGTGTTTTGTTAATGATTTTACGAGTATCTATATCATACTGATGATTCTTAGAAAGACCTATTGGTATCTTCTTAATCAGCTTCTTTATATAGTTTATTATCGGCATAGTGAACAAATGTAGCGTATTAGAAATTTATAATTAGCTTCTTACATACACTTTTTTAACCCTTGTGGATATACCCGCTAATAGCTCGTATGGTATCGTGTTGTTTATCTCAGCTAAAGAGCTTAAGTCGACTTTCTTTCCAAAAATCTCTACGTCATCTCCCATCTGAGCAGTACCTTCATCCGTTATATCTATAATGGTAAGGTCCATGCATACATTTCCTATAATGGGTACATACTTGTCATGCAAATAGACCCTATGCTTACTGTTACCACTACCACGCATTAGACCGTCAGCATAGCCAATATTGACAATCGCTACTACACTGTCTCTTTGAAGAACATGCGTTCGATTATATCCAACAGCATCACCTTTAGACAGAGATTTTATCTGGATAATCTTTGCCTTCAATGTATGTACACGTTCCAATTGCTTTGCAGTATTTTGATGACTATCTATGCCATATAAGCCTAGGCCTAATCTTACCATATCATAATGAGCATCAGGAAATCTAGATATGGCAGCCGTATTAGCCATATGTCTGATCGGACTATAACCTAGTACAGAAGAGAGTTGGGAATACATCCGATTAAATTGTGCCATCTGCACATAAGTATATTCATTATGGCTGGAATTGTCACTCGACGCCAAATGAGAAAAAATTGTAGCTACCCTAATTTTACTATTTGAGAGAAGGTCGCACAAATCCTTTAAGTCATTATTCTTAAATCCCAATCTATGCATCCCAGTGTCTAACTTAAGATGGATCGGTAATGATATATCCATATGAGCGACAAGATGTCTAAGCTGTGTGATATCATATACTTCTGGCTCCAATCGATAGTCCGCCATATCGTCCAGTTGGTCAAGATCAGGGTTAAGTACTAGTATTGGAGTTTGAATACCAGATTCTCTAAGTTGGATACCTTCGTCAACATAAGCGACTGCCATATAAGCCACTTGTCTATGTTGCAAGTGTTTTGCCAGTTCTTTGGCACCACTACCATAAGCAGAAGCTTTCACTACCGTCATTATTTTAGTATTCGCTGGTATCATACTTGCGTACACCGATAGGTTATGTTCCATCGCTGAAAGATCAACTTCCAAATATGCAGAATGAGATTGGGCTGAAAGTTTTTTATAAAGATTTTCAAATTTAAATTTTCTCGCTCCCTTAAAAAGAATAGTTTGTTCTTCGATGTTAGATCTAGAAATTTCTACTTTATCTGTGTGAGAATAATGAGCTGAATGAGCCGTCACTAAACTCTCTAATATTTGAGAGGTTTCTCCAACGGTAATCAGAACATGATCGATACCATTAAGTATTTTCGCCACCTTAGAATATAGTATATCTACTTCCTGATTATCCTCCAAATCTGATAATATAATCAATGGTTTTTTTGCCTTTATTTGCTTGAGGTACTGTACAGCATTATTTAATGATTCGAGATCAGAATTGTAAGCATCATTAATCAAAGTACTGTTCCATTTTCCAGCCTTAGTTTCCATACGCATCTGTACCCTTTCCAGATGCGTAAGATCATTTTCAATATTTGAAACATCAACTCCAAGTAAACACATCGCGGAAATAGAAGCGAGCATATTTTGTATCGAAGCTTCGTCAGAAAATGGTAATTGCAATTCCATTGATTTACCGTAAAAACTAAATTTTATTGTTTTATCTGGTAGTACTTTATAACTGTAATTTATATATTTTTTATTCTCGCCAAAGTATTTTAATAAGTCTATTCCGTTTGATAATGATCCATCACCATCATAATATATCACCTCATTGCAATGCTCAAATAATATTGATTTTTCTTTTAATTTTTTCTCCAAGTTAGATAATCCTTCACCTTCAAAACCCGAAGAATGTGCATCACCAATATTAGTCAAAATACAAATCGTGGGTTTAATTATTTCTTCCAGATTTTTCATCTCATTGGGTTGAGATATTCCTACTTCGAATATGGCAACTTCATGATTTCCATCCATTTGTAATACAGACAAAGGAACACCGATTTGACTATTATAAGACTTTGGTGATTTGACTACGTTATAATGATTTGATAGTAATTGTGATAACCATTCCTTGGTAATGGTCTTTCCATTACTACCTGTAATCGCAATTATAGGAATATCAAATTTTGCTCTGTGTATGGCCGCCCATTTCTGTAAAGAGTTTAAAGTATTATCTACAGTAATCGTAATGGCATCTGCTGGTACTTCTACTTTTTTATCAATCAAAAAAACTCTGACACCTAAGTTATAAGCGTCCTGTATATAGTTGTGTCCATCGACGATGTTTCCGGCAATAGCTATGAAGATCGTATTGGATATATCAGAAGAAATAGATCTACTGTCAATACTTATATTAGAGACCACATAATCGGTAGCGCCGACCAAAGTAGCATTGAGTATTTTAGATATGTCACCTGATGTATAATTCATCTATAGGTCAAAACCAATATCTTTACGATAGTATTTTCCTTCGAACTGAATCTCTTCAGCAATACTCTTGGCACTAACTAATGCTGCTTTATGGTCTTCACCAAACGAAGTAATTGCAATCACCCTACCACCACTGGTTACTAGATGTTCTTCTTCCACCTTAGTACCTGCGTGGAATATAATTGAGTTAGAAGTTGTTGGAACATTCGTGATTTTTTTTCCTTTTTGGTATGCTTCCGGATATCCACCGCTTACGAGCATTACAGCTGCAGCTGTAAGAGGATTAATTTCGATTTTTGAATCTAATAATGTTCCACGTGATGCGGCTTCCATTAAGTCTATTACATCTGATTGTATCCTTGGAAAAACGACCTCTGTTTCTGGATCACCCATTCTACAATTATATTCAATCACAAAGGGTTCACCTCCTACTCTAATTAATCCTATAAAAACAAAACCCACATAATCAAAACCTCTTGCATTGATACCGTCGATTGTTGGTTTTACAATCCTATCTTCTACTTTTTGCATTAGTTCCTTAGTCACAAATGGAGGGGGAGATACTGCACCCATTCCTCCTGTATTAAGACCGGTGTCTCCTTCGCCTATTCTCTTATAATCTTTCGCAACTGGTAATACTACATAGTCCTTACCATCAGTAAGTGCAAAAACAGAAAACTCTATTCCATCCAAAAATTGTTCAATCACAACCGTGGCGGATGCTTCTCCAAATTGTCCTGCTAGCATTTCTTTAAGTGAATGAATCGCCTCCTGTGTATCCTCTATAATGAGTACACCTTTACCGGCGGCTAGGCCATCTGCTTTTAATACATATGGACCTACGTTGCTTTTCAAATAATTGATTCCTTCTACCAGATTGTCGTTAGTTACTTCTAGATATGCTGCTGTAGGAATATCAAACTCAGACATAAATTTTTTGGCGAAAGCCTTACTTCCTTCTAGCATCGCTCCATCAGCTGATGGTCCTATCACTGAAATGTGATTAGTCTTATCATCTCCCTTGATAGCGTCATATATACCTTCCACTAAGGGTGCTTCTGGTCCCACTATAATCATGTCTATCTTTTGATCTAAAGACCAAGATTTGATCAAGTCAAAATTTAGAATATCTAAAGAAACATTGGTACCATAATCAGAAGACCCTGCATTACCTGGAGCAATGTATAAATGATTTAATCGTTTGCTTTTCGCTAACGACCTTGCTATCGCGTGCTCTCGTCCACCGCCACCTAATAGAAGAATATTCATATGCTGTTTCTGTTATTTTTTAAAACCAACTAGACTAATTGTTTCGAAATTATCTTAAATAGTAATCCTGTCTTAAAAACATTGATAGCTATAATACCAAAGGTTTAAAACCGAATTACGAAGTATAAAATTAATAACTATTAATAATGTACGTGATATATAAGTGGGCAAAGATAGCTGATTAGTTTAAAGATTTGATCTTACTAAGTAAGCTATAGATACTACAAGTTGTTTCTCCAAAGTATATTATTCAAATATGGAATCTACTTGCCTTTGATGAACTCGATAAAACTCAATACCCGAGTATATAGTAAGTACAGCTGCGACTCCAATCATTACCAATATGATCCAATGAATAACATTATAACTAATATAAGCGGAAAGCTGATCTTCAAACAAGAGGAGTAAATAGGAATTACCTATAGCTCCCATTTGTGATGCGGTCTTAAGTTTACCTGAAGATATCGCTTGAAGTACTTCTTTTTTGGGTCTATTAGCGAGGATAAGTCGAAAAACGGTGAGAGATATTTCTCTGATCGCTATAATGATCGTAATAAACCAAGGAATCAGACCAGTATATGAAAAGCCGGCTAATATTCCTAATATCAATACTTTGTCAGCTATTGGGTCTAGTAGTTTACCAAAGTTAGATTCGATCTTCCATAGTCGAGCAAGATATCCATCAAAATAATCGGTAGCTGTGGCTATAGAAAATAGCACAAACGCGATAATCAAACTCTTATAGTCTGACTGAAACGTAAAATAGGCACAAGCAATAGACATCGGAACACGTACAGTGGTCAGAATGTTAGGTATTTGCTTGATTAGAGTCGTCATAAGTAATATGATTGCACTGCAATGTATAGATTAGCATCGTACTACTAAAGTATCTTTAATACAATTTTGATTTACCTATTCCCCACTTACATAATCTATGTACTAATGACACTCTCAATACACCTAATCCGTATTGGATACTTCGCTTAAGGTTTATGGAAGAAGCTTCTTCAAAATACTTAGTCGGACAGGTTACTTCACCGATATCAAAGCCATTGTATATAATCTGACTTAGCATCTCATTGTCAAATACAAAGTCATCGTCGTTATTGTTAAACTTAATACCTCGTAGCACATCAGCACTAAATGCTCTATAACCTGTATGATATTCGGAAAGCTTATAATCACATAAGAAATTCTGTGTGGCCGTCAAAAATCTATTGGCTATATACTTATACATAGGCATTCCACCCTTGAGTGCACCTTTACCCAATATACGTGAGCCCAATACCACAGGATATAGATCTTCTCCTATTATATTAACCATACTTGGAATCAACTTAGGCGTATACTGATAATCCGGATGCAACATGATAATAATGTCAGCATCTAACTCTAGAGATTTATTGTAAAGTGATTTTTGGTTTCCACCATAGCCTTTATTGGCCTCATGAGATATAATATGATCAATTCCTAGACGCTTAGCTACCGCAACGGTATCATCTTTACTGCAGTCATCACAGAGAATAACCTCATCTACTAGATCTCTAGGTATCTCATTATATGTTTTTTCGAGTGTCTGAGCCGCATTATACGCTGGCAGAACTGCCACTACTTTTTTTCCCTTATACATACAACAAATGTAATAAATATATAATATGTTAGTGCTTGATTTACAATAATAGCTCAATATTCAATTCAAATGATGCATTTTTATCGATCTTTGTTGGACTTAGACAAATCGAAAGTATAATGAAAATAGCAAGCTACAACGTCAATGGAATAAGAGCGGCCATGAAAAAAGGTTTATTTGAATGGATAAAAGAGCAAGATTATGATATCGTTTGCTTCCAAGAGACCAAAGCACTAGAAGAACAAATAGATGAGACCTTACTTCAAGAGTTGGGGTATAAACACCATTGGCATAGCGCAGAAAAGAAAGGATATAGTGGAGTTGCTACTTTCTCTAAAGTAGAGCCCACAAAAGTGGTAGCAGGGTGTGGCCAAGAAATATATGATAGAGAGGGGCGTATACTACGTACAGATTTCGGTGATTTGACAATAATCAACTGTTATTTCCCTAGTGGAAGTGCGGGTGAGGAGCGGCATGCATTCAAAATGGAATTTCTACATGATCTAAAACCATTCTTTCTTGAAACGATCAAAGAAAGACCCAATACAATAATCCTTGGTGATTATAATGTGGTACATCAAGATATTGATATTCACAACCCTAAGAAAAACGACAAAAGATCAGGTTGTCAACCGGAAGAAAAAGCTTGGTTAGCAGAATGGTTTGATGGACCTTTTACAGACGCATTCCGTCATTTATACCCAGAAAAACAAGAATATAGTTGGTGGAGCTATCGTGCTGGTGCTCGTGGAAATAATAAAGGATGGAGAATAGATTATCTTTCTGTTACTGATAGTATTGTACCCACCCTAAAATCAAGTGCGCATTACAGAGAAGTAAAACATTCCGATCACTGTGCAGTAGAGCTTAATTTTGACTGGAAGATATAGTGTGAATACAAAGTATACATATCTCATAATACCGGTTTTTATAATACTCATTTGTAACATCATCTGGCCACCCAGTCAATTAATGATTACAGATGAAGTCAGCTATTATTTTCAAGTTAGTAATTGGATAGGCGGTAATATAGACAACACTATTATAGATGCTGTCTCTGGTACTACCTATACTTTAATAGAGGGCCACTACCCTCCTGGCACATCGTTTTTACTTTCTATTCTACGTAGAATAGGAAACCCTCTAATTTATTTTGGTGGATTACTGTTTCTTCTTACTTCTATATTGATGATGTATAGGTGCCTGAAAAAATTAGACCTACCAATAATTTCACTTTCCGTACTTTATTTATTTCTCCCTCTAATATTTATTGCTCGAACTACTATGAGCGAGATGCCAAGTCTACTGCTTGTCGCAATAGGTGTATGCTTATACTACAGTAAAAGATCCAACGCTTATCTATGGTTAGCATTTATCACTGGACTAAGTGTGGCTTTTAGGGAAACAAACATTCTATTACTTGCACCTCTAGCTTTCTTTATAAGTTGCAACTATGTTTATTCTAGCCTTGCGTTTTTAAGTGGTTTGTCATTTCGATTTTTTGGCTATTATTATCTCACCACTAAACCACTATTACTTAAAGAGGGTTATCCTTTTGGTATAGAATTTTTGCCAGATACTTTGGTAATATATTTGATAGTCTTATTGATTCTACTTCCACTAAGTCCATTGTGGTTTACCAAAGTTCCACGTGTACATTTAAAGCCTTTTGCGTTAGGGCTAATTTCTTTTCTGTGTTTACATCTAGTCTACGGATATGTAGCTCATGTATATAGCGGTTATACTAATGGTATATTACTTAATGGTCGATTTTGGATTCCTGCTCTTCCAATATTTGTAGTAGCTATTGGTTATTACCTCAAAGAAAAAAAATGGATAAGGGGATCATATATCAGTGTTTTAGTAATTATCATGATTGCATTGACTAATTTCACTATCCACTATAAAGCCTCTATCAAACAATCGGAATATGGTCAATTTTCCAGAGCTATAAAATCAATAAGTGAAGATCGATTAACGTTCATAGATATGGATAACAGAACACCAATATTTAGATATATCTATTCATATGCCACCGATAAAAAATGGAGTGACATAAATCTTGTTAATGATGAATATCATGTCGAACAAGCTTTTGAAAAGTTCGGAAAATTTCAAGTAGCCATTATATCTTCTGGAGCTACGGTTGCACAGAGTAATCGAAACTCTCAGTTCATTGTAATGCTCAATAAACTGAAAGAAAAATATACAGTTACTAACGTTAAAGAATTATGTCCAGGATCAAATTCTTGTTTGAATGTATATGAAGTGTCTCGAAAGTAAATTTATATTCGATTACATCCACGTGGAACTATCAATCCCTTGAGTCGCTATAAGTAACGCTTTAATTACATCAATCATTATATGAATTTTTGAAAGCAACACCTCTCAACAGTTATAAAGAGATTGAGAGATTTTTTATATTCTAAAATTTAGACCTAATGCAAAAGCGTATCCATCTAAGCCAGTATCTCTTGAATACTGTGATGCTCTGAAGGTGATAGAATTGAACATAAGTAATCTCTTAGAAAAAGGAAGGTTTACTCTACCTAATCCATAGAGCGGAGTGTATCCAATACCTATTCCATATTTATTACTGGAAAGTTCTGAAAGATCATAATCACTAGTATAGAATTCGTCACTTGAATTGGCTATTGCAAATGGATTAAAATAATCTGAGCCAGACTGAATATGGAATCTGTAAAATGGGGCTACAGTCCAAGAGTCATTAATGTGATATGGAAGTTCTATACTTGCCGTATGTGCATCAATACCAAAATCGTCAGTATAGAATCTATAATATGTTCTGATCGCTAATTTATCAGTCGGTTTATAATTAAGTCTTACAGCCAAAGGAATTTTTAATCTAGATTCTGGTAATCTTTCAATATCTGGTAAAGCTTCATTTTCAAAATAAACTCTATGGAAAGGCGTAGATAATAATCCCTCCATATATATCGCTTCCGCAGAAATAGACATTTGCATTCTCTTATTAATTACTTGCGACCAAGTCAGTTGCGCATTGTAAGAATTCCTAGATGTGGTAGGTACCGTTACCTCACCTCTCAACTCTTCTGGTAAATACAGTTTCCACTGATCTACAAAGGCTTGTGCCGAAAAGCTAAATTCCGTATTTCCATTATTGAGTTCCTTAGCAAGATTAATACCTCCATTGATGGAAGAGTAATCGTATTCTATAGAGGCTCCAATTTTAGCACCGAGAGTCCATCCACTATTTAGAAGTTTTTGATTGTAACCAATATTAACATAAGACCTCACATCTTTGGATGAGGCTGAAGACAAATTGTTATCAATATTATCTGTAGAGGCTGAAGTATAATAATCTACGCCCAGAGAAACATTGACAGACTTAGTACTATCTAATGGTACATTTACAACAAGGATATTGGCAAAGTCCGTAAGTGCTTCTGTGCCTATTCCTCCTGTTACAGCTCCATTGTTTCCGTCTTGATTATAATAACTTGAAAGGAAATCTACTTCTATGTATTTCTCATTCGGCTTCATCTGATATCCCTCCTGAGCACTCAATGAGATTGTTACAAAAGATAATCCTATCAGAAATAATAATTTTATATCTAACATACTGAATATTCGTTTTTTCTTAAGAATAAATTCTTGGTTAATTACAACCGCAACCGCCACCAACTTTACCTCCATTAGCTCCAGCCGCACCTTCTCTATAAGCTTGAAAGTTAATCTCGAACGTTTCTAATTTCTTGTCACCAAGAGCCATTTCTTTATCATTGAGATGCATCTTTTGATATGCCTTTACGGAGACACAACTGGATAGAAAAGTAATCACCAAAAGTATCACACATGAATGTTTTAATATTGACTTCAACATATCTTAATAGTTATTGAGTTCTAAATTTTTAGAAGTAAGTATCTCGTCATTATCGGTAATGACAAGAGCCTCTACGTTTTTTAATTTGTTGATTAATTTTAGGCCTTCTGTTGGCCCTAAAACAAATACTGCTGTAGCTATTGCGTCACCTAATTCACCGTCAGGACTTACAATAGTTGCGCTTTTGATTCCTGTAGTGGGCAAGCCCGTTTGAGGATTTATGATATGAGCAAAACGAGTACCTTGATTCGTAAAGTATTTTTCATAATCCCCAGATGTCACTACTGATGCATTCTGAATAGTAATCCACCCCAAACTTTTGTTTATGTCTTTAGGGTCAGAAATCTGTATAGTCCAACCTGACTCTTTGCCATTCTCTCCCCATACTACTAGATCTCCTGCCGCATTTACAACTCCTCCACCTATACCTAGTCTGGATTGCATAACAATCTTTGCTCTGTTAGCTGCATAACCCTTGCCTATAGCACCGAAGCCAATCTTCATTCCGATTTTAGCTAAGTAAACGGATCGATTATTTGGGTCCATAATGATAGACTTGTAATCAATAAGACCAACAGCTTTCATTCTCGTAGATTCGGAAGGTAACTCTTGCTCTTCTTTATCAAACTTGTACAATCTCTCCATACTAGCAAACGATATATCAAAAGCACCTTGAGTAAGAACTGAGACCTTTAATGATCTAGCGATCAATTCATATAGTTCACTATCTACCACTACAGGTTTGATTCCTGCATTTCTATTGATCTCACTCGTCTGAGAAGTAGACTGCCATGAAGATATAAGAGCTTCTATTCTTTTAATTTCTTGGATACCATCTATTACTGATCTCTCAGCAGTTAATTTATCGATGGCAGTAGCTGTCAATTCAAATCTGGTACCCATCAACTTCAACACTTCCTTATGACTCTCTCTAGTATTAGGGGTTTGACCATGACAACTAGTCAAACTAAAGAGTAAAAAAATATGTGCGATGTACTTAATCATGTGTTACTTCACCATTCTTATGAACTCCTCAGAACTCTGTCCTTCATAATTCAGCTCTTTAATTTTTATCATATTATTATCAAGTAATACAATCTTAGGAAAGGTTCCTGATTGATTATATTTCTCTGCCAGCCCCTCATTATGACTAGTTGCTTCTTTTGATAGTTTGTTCTTCTTCTTAGATGGAAAATCTAAATAAAGAATCACAATATTATCCTGTGCATACTTCTTAAAATCAATGGATTCAAGTACGTCTTTTTTAAATTGGATACAAGGTCTACACCAGTCACTTCCTGCAAATACCATCAAGATATTATCATCATGCTCAACGGCATAAGTCATTGCTTCGGCTTGGCTAGTAAACCAATATTCTTGCTGCGATTGTGCATTGATAGACAAGCAACCAATCGTAAAGAGTATTGAAAATATGTACGTCATATTTATATTTTATATTTATCAAAAATCGAAAGAGCTAAATCTCCTTTTATACTTAACGATATTAAACGGTCACTTTATTATTTATTATTGAATACTATTATTCTATGGTCTCAAATATTATCTTTCACAGCAATTAATTTTTTAGTATTATCTACTAGAAATAATAGTCATTTCAAATTCCAATCGATCCTCCCAATTAGGTAATAGTGAATTGATTTTATTTCTAGAGGACTGAGGTAGAGTAAGATCACTATCTAATAATTGAATAAAATCATCAACCGCTTTATTAGTGTTCTCGCCTGACATAATAATAGAATTACTACGAGTAAATAAATTTGCAGTTTTTCCTGTGTCCCTTGTAAATATTAACCTACCAGAAAGTGAAGCCTCCCACATCGCGTTGCCAAGATTCGAAGCGTCATATAGAAACATAGCTACTTGATACTGTGATAGTACACTTGGCATTTTATCATGCGGTATAGATCCTTTAATGGTTACTTCTTTGGATAAATCTAAATCTTTAATTTTTGATCTCAATTTACTTTCTGTTTCACCCCTTCCGAATATATCTAGAGATACATTTAATCCTTTGTGTTTTAGTTTATAAATAATATCAAGAGCTAAGTCTTGTCTCTTCCAATAGGTCAATCTCGCTATAAAGCAAAATCGTATTTTCTTCGAACTATCGATAGAAGATATAGTAGATATTGAATTCAGTTTTTCGCGCAAAGTAGGATTGATTCCATTGTACATCATATATACTTTAGATTCAGGACTATACTTATTTATTGCTTTGTCAAATTCGGTCCCATCCTCTGTACATATAGTAAGATCACACGGGGTTTTTATCTCTCTCATCTGATAGTGAAATCTAGTTTTAGATTTCAGCCATTGTCCTTTTTGTAATACATCCCATATCAATGATCCAAACAATCGACCTATAGAAGGAAGTTGATATTCTACACCTATTTCTCTAGCAACATTTGCGTATATAGTCATCCCATATACGTGTGTGTAATCTTGATTTTCTTTTAGTAATTCTTTGGCCTTCTTTTTTAGAAATCTTAGAGAAGTGAATTTTCTGATGTAGTGGAATGGCACACTCAACTTATGAATATATATCTTACTACCATTAGGAAATTCTACAACTTTATTGATAGTTGGATGTGCAATTACGGCGTCGAATGTATGTTCGTTATGATTACCCAAGTAGGTATAAAACTCATATACCGCAGGCATGATCTCAGGATCCTTCCCTTCTATGAGCCAGCTATCTAAAGAAAACATATCCGATACTATAAGAAATTTCATTAGTTGTAATTTTCTATTATAGTATGATACATCTTCCACATGGCCAATTCATCATATCGTGTTGGATCAAAAATCGTATTGTGAAAATTGATCGTCAAATGAGAATTATCAGAATACTTATTTATAAAATCGATTAGTAATTTATGTGCCTTTGTTACATCACCATGACACTCATCTAATAGAGCACCATCCATTATTATCATCGGAGTCTCAGATACCCTACTATTGCGATCTCTTCTAAGATCATAAAGTAAAAAAGTAAAAGCCGTTCCACATCTAAATCCAATCCTATGTTGATATCCCAACGAACTATCCTCATAAATGCCACTGTCGCTTAATGCAGTAATAGTCTCATCAAAAGAGAATCTCAAAAAATGTTGACGGCTTGTTCTGACTTTACCTTGAATAACGGTTTGTAAATTATTTCGTTCCTCGGTGATCATTACATAATCATCATAACTATTATAACTGGGATGTAACCCTATTTGATAATCACGAGATTTAGCCAAGTCTACTATAGATTTAAATAACTCAGTATTGATCTCATATTTTTCATCATTATCACTAGTACCTCCTGCCATAAAATAGACAATCTTTCGATGCTTATTATCTACAAATAATTGGTCAAAAGTGTCATACGGATCTTTAACCTTTCCTGCAGCAGTATCTTTATATAAAGAGTATATCTTAGAAAGAGATTTTAAAGATTTATTTCTTTTAAGGTCTCCTCCTATAGCGCGGATAGATTTAAATTTATTAGGAAATTTTCTGAGCACATCGATATCATGTGTAATCGTAAGTTCAGATTTAAATGTGACTGGCTCCAACCCTACTGCAAGCAAAAGTGATTCAACTAAATTATCTACAATCGGCTGTTGATGTAAATTATTACGAACTAAAAAATGATGTTTTTCTTCCATCATATCCCACTGATCTTTGAGAGACTTATCGCAATAATATTCTTCGAGTCTAGTAAGGTGAAAAAAAATAGCCTCTAAGACATCAAAACCAAATTTACGATCAATAATAAATGCAGAATTCGGCCCTTCTAATTGCTCTACACTGTACAGTTTTCTTTTAGCAAAACTATATTCATTCGCATGCCAAGTAGATGATTTCTTAGCAGCGGAAAAGAATTGTTCTTGAGCTGGTAAAAAATATTCATTAGGCTCTAAAGGAATATCTCTCGGTGTATAATCAATCCGTATATCTGAGTCTGTCCAATCATTCATTGCTAGTCGCACATGTCTCGGCATATAGGGATGACCTTGGATAAATCCTAGTACATAATGTACTCGCTGAGGGTTAGGACCTGTATATGTAATGTTTATCTTCAAATTATATTGTTTCTATAGTAAATCACAAGGTAATCCAATTCAATTTATATATAATAGAACTACTAATTTAATTATAAGTAACTGATAATCAGTAATTTATATTCATATTATTCCATTAAGGCATATATTATGACAAATTGACACATATAAGGTCGTGGCATATGATTTGAATTACTCAACTTGTTACTAATAATACAAAACTAAATCATACAATGGCAAAAGGAAATATCTCAGTACAAGCGGAAAACATCTTTCCAATTATCAAGAAGTTTCTCTACTCAGATCAAGAGATCTTTTTACGTGAGCTCGTATCTAATGCAGTAGATGCAACTACTAAAATCAAGACTATAGTATCTAAAGGTGATAAAGACCTAGAGCTTGGTGATCTTACGGTACAAGTAAAGCTCGACAAAGAAGCTAAAACACTGACAATTTCTGATAGAGGTATCGGTATGTCAGAGTCAGAGGTTATCAAATATCTTACTGAAGTAGCTTTTTCTTCTGCAGAGGACTTCTTAAAGAAATACGAGGATGAAGCAGCTATCATTGGCCACTTTGGACTAGGATTCTATTCAGCATTCATGGTAGCCGAAAAAGTAGAAGTGATTACTAGATCACACAAAAAGTCAGTTAAGGCTGTCAAGTGGACATGTAAAGGTGATCCAGCTTACGATATCGAAAATACTACCAAAAAAGACAGAGGTACTGACATAGTACTACATATCAGTGATGATGCATTAGAGTATCTGGAAGAAAGCAAGATTGCGGAGCTCCTAGATAAATACTGTAAATTCTTACCTATCCCTATTCAATTTGGAACAAAGACAGAAATTAGCTATGAGGGCGAAGGCGAAGATCGTAAAGAGATCAAAACAGAAGTTGCAAATCTCGTGAATAATCCATCACCTGCTTGGAAGAAGAAACCAGCTAAACTTAAGGATGCAGATTATCAAGCATTATACAAAGAACTCTACCCTCTTAGCCAACCACCATTGTTTTGGATCCATCTAAATATTGATTTTCCATTCAACCTTACAGGTGTATTATACTTCCCAAAGTTGAATAACAGTATGGAGGTACAAAAGAATAAAATTCACCTCTATAGTAATCAAGTATATGTAACTGATGATGTACAAAGTATCGTACCTGAGTTCTTGATGTTATTACATGGTGTTATCGATTCTCCAGATATTCCATTGAATGTATCTAGATCATACCTGCAGTCAGATGCCAATGTAAAGAAGATTACTTCTTATATCACTAAGAAGGTAGCAGATAAGCTAGCTAGCCTTTTCAAGAAGGATAGAGATAACTATGAGGCAAAATGGGGAGAGATAGGAACCTTCGTTAAGTATGGTATGCTTACAGAAGAGAAGTTCAATGCTAAGGCCATCAACAAATTCGCTTTACTGAAAGACATCGAAGGAAAGCACTATACTATCGAAGAGTATAAAGAGTCAATCAAAGACAACCAGACTGATAAGCATGATAAAGTAATCATGATCTACTCTAACAATAGTAAGGAGCAACATTCATACATTCAGTCATGTAAGAATCATGGTTTCAATGTACTAGAAATGGATACTGTGATAGATAATCACTATATGCAACATCTAGAGCAGAAAGCAGATGGTGTAACCTTTGTAAGAGTAGACAGTGAAACTCCTGATAATCTCATCCAAAAGGATGAGAAGAAAGAATCAGTTCTATCTGAGAAAGAACAAGAGAAGATTAAAACATTATTTACCGAAGCACTAGGTGATCTAAGCGGTGGACAGATTGAGATGAAAGCTCTCTCTCCAGATGATCATCCAGTAACTATTACTCGTCCAGAGTTTATGCGTCGTATGAAAGAAATGCAAGCGATGCAAGGAATGGATATGGGAATGCTTCCTGATAGTCACAATGTAGTCATCAACACCAATCATGAATTGATATCAGGGAAGCTTCTAAAAATGAAAGCTGGTGAGAAGAAAGATAGGTTTGCTAGTTATCTACATAGACTAGCAATGTTGAATCAGAATATGCTTAAGGGAGAAGCATTATCTAAGTTCATAGAAGATAGTATTGAATTTATGAAGTAGGTATTATCTTAAAATATATTAAAAAAGCCTCAGCAAATTGCTGGGGCTTTTCTGTTTAGTGTTTCACGTGAAACAAATATTAATAACAATAATGCTCTGATTCAGATACCTCAGAAACAATATGATTTAGACATTAAAAGTCGTCTACACTAATTCGATGAAACGTCTTCAAGACACCAGAAACTTACTATTTACTTTTGCGCTCTTATCGTATTAGCGGTTAAGATCATCTAAACACTATTCAGACATACGTTTATTATTACTTTTATATTCCTCCTCTTCAGCTGCTTTTCGGAAGGCAATCTGAGGGATTAGATACTGTAGAGAAAGTCCATGGCTCCAGACTATAGGTGCTGCGATAGTATCCTTAACTTCGCAAAAATATTGAGAAAAGATAGTGCATTTACAACTGACATCTATACTCTATCTCTAGGACATGTTTCTAAATTATGTCAAATCCTATCACTCGTTATCGTAGACCATCGAAAATAATTACAATACCTACATAAACATCCAAACAGTACCGAGTTTAAATTTGGCTTTAGAGTTTGAAGGATCATAAATCATATACCAGTAGATAAGACTTCTTTCTAATTAATATGTATTCAGATTTCTAAAGATTTTACAATCAATAAAATTGAACGGAGCAGACTATCCAAAATTGTAGAAATTTATAAAGAGGCTATTAAACGTCAGTTCCACGTGAAACAATAAAGCCAGGCTGAACAAACAGTCTGGCTTTACATTTAATCATGTTTCACGTGAAACTATATTTTTACCTTTAGGCTTTCTAAGAAATTCAAAAGGATATCATTAAACTCATCGGGTTTCTCCATCATAGGAGCATGACCGCATTTATCTATAACAACAAGCTTTGAGTTACTAATAAGTTCATTAAACTTTTCGCCAACAAACAAGGGGGTCACACCATCTTGCTTACCCCATACTAAAAGAGTTGGACAATTTATCTGCGATAGTTTGTCTGATAAATTGTGTCTAATAGCAGATTTGGCAGTTATTATAATTCTTATGGCCTTGTTTCTATCATTAACAGCCTCGAATAACTCATCTACTAACTCCTTGGTTGCTATCTTAGGGTCATAGAATGTGTCTGCCGCTTTATTCTTAATGTATTCGTAATTACCTCTCTTTGGAAAAGTACTGCCCATTGCATTTTCAAATAAACCAGAACTACCAGTTAATATTAAAGAATCAACTCTATCAGGATGCTTCAGAGTATACAGCTGAGCCAAATGACCACCTAATGAATTACCCAAAAGATTGATATTGTAGAAATTTTTGAACTCAACAAAAGACTCAATATATTTCAATAAACCTCCTAGACCAGAATTCTTTAGTGATAGATCGAAAATGGGCAATATAGGAAAAACAATATTATGAGTATCTCCAAACTTGGCAACTATACCCGTAAAGTTACTGAGTGTACCCAAGAGCCCATGTAAGAGAACTAGTGGTTCTTTACCTGGATTGGTCTCTATATAAGTAAACCCATTCTCCTCAATTGCTTTATACTTCATATTATATAACTGTTAGATAAATTAAAGATAATATAAGTATCTACTATTTATACAATACTATTAACTCTCAACGGACTTTGAAGACTTTCCATCCAACAAATAAAACAAATATAATGAAGCGGTCAACAAGAATAAAGCACCAGCTTGATGCAGCACACCTTGTAACACAGGAATTTTTCCTTGACATGAGAGCACTGTCCAGATTCCTAAGACAACTTGCATTATCAACATTATAATCAACATCCCAGCAGCTCTTCTTAAAGTAGAATGTTCGGTCGATCTGATAATCTTTATTCCTATATATACTCCTAGAATAAAAACAATATATGCGATAGTCCTATGTACAATATGTACTAGAGCAGGAAGTAACAAATTACGGTCGTAAAAATTGAAGTTCTCAACAGTATATTCGCTAGTGTTAAAAATGACTTGTGGAATAATATCGCCGTTCATATCAGGCCAGGTAGGGTAGATCACTCCTGCTTTCATACCTGACATTACACCACCAGCAAAAATTTGAACAGCTAGCAGAATCATGAAGACTTTCATAAGTCTAATATACTTTACATCGATTGTTGCGATACGTCCATGAAACGCCTTCAAGAATGTCCAAAGTAAAGCAGCATATACACAAAAAGCAATACTGAGATGAATTGCGAGCTTATAAGCATTTACCCATGGGCGCTCTATAAGACCGCTAGCCACCATTATCCAGCCAAAGCTAGCCGCCAATACAGCCAGTAATACTACTAAGCCTAAGCCTCTTGCTAACGTTTTGTCAATATGCCCCCTCAACCAAAAGAAGACAAAGGGAATTAAAAAGACCAATCCCATAGTACGAGCCCAGAATCGATGAATATACTCCCAGAAGTAAATGAACTTAAAGTCTGATAGGCTCATACCCTCATTGATCTCTCGGTACTGCGGTGTATCTTTATATAGATCGAATTCTATATTCCAATCTGTATCATTAGTTGGCGGAATAGTACCGGTTACAATCTCCCACTTGGTAATGGATAATCCTGATCCTGTCAATCTCGTAATCCCTCCAACTACGACTTGCACTAGCAGCATGAACAATCCAATGTACAACCACACTTTGAGTGCGTTGGGATAGGGTTTTTGAATTGCTGGATGTTTTGTCATTTCGCTGAGATTTGAAATTGAAGTGGTTTGGATTTGTTGACGATGCAAAACTACTCAATCGATCTTGATTTCGTTTTCCTACTCACACTGCTATTAATAAATATTTATTTTATTTAAAAAGAAAAGTATTTACTATTAGCAGCGTCAGTTCGTCTATAAATAAAAACCGTCGATTACTATTATGTTTAAACCTTAAGATCTAGAATCAAGTTATCCATAGTTATAAGCGCTTTAATCCTCTATATTTCAATGAATTAACAAGTTTGTCATAATTGTGTATATATTACTCACACAGACTATTAGTATCTATATACATCAAATTTGACTGTGAATCGGCTGAGGATAAACTATGCTCTATAAACACATTTTAGGATAGCTAATACATAATCCATTGATGACTGTTTAGACGTCTAAAAGTGTACTACTTACCCACAAAATACCTGTTGATAATGGTTTATTCAATCATCTAAAAAGTAGAGCCTTAAATAGTATTATTATTTATAATGTGAATAAAATTGAAGAACATTTGGGCTACCTTTAAGGTCTATTGTTACACAAATATAGACGATATGCGAGCAGTTATCCAAAGAGTTACAGAAGCAAGTGTTACTATAAATGATGAAGTAAATGGCAAGATAAATCTTGGCTTATTAGTATTATTAGGAATCGAATCTGTAGATACTAAAGAAGATATAGATTGGCTGGTCCGCAAAATAACTAGCATGAGGATATTCTCAGATCCAGATGATAAAATGAATTTATCTATCCAAGATGTAAATGGATCTTTCTTGGTGATTAGTCAATTTACTTTACATGCCAGTACCAAGAAAGGTAATCGCCCTTCTTTTATCAAAGCCGCTAGACCTGAACAAGCTATTCCATTGTATGAACAATTTTGTAAATCATTAGGAGATCACTCAAAATTATCCGTTGAAACTGGAGTATTTGGCGCAGATATGAAGGTCCAATTATTAAATGATGGACCCGTTACTATTATTATAGATAGCCAAAGCAAAGACTAATAAATGAATCAAATGACTATACAGCAATTACAATCTCAAGTTGATCTTTGGATCAAAACCATAGGAGTTCGCTATTTTTCAGAATTAACTAATATGGCTATTCTGACAGAAGAAGTAGGGGAGTTGGCTAGAGTTATGTCTCGTACGTATGGGGAGCAGTCCTGGAAAAAGTCACTTTCAGTTGAAGAGCAAAAAGAAAAACTAGCAGATGAGATGGCTGATGTTCTTTGGGTCCTTACTTGCTTAGCCAATCAAACTGGAGTAGATCTTACTCAAGCTCTTCAAAAGAACATCGAGAAAAAAACAATTAGGGATCAAAATCGACACAAGGGAAATAGTAAGTTACTGTGATCCAATTTACCTCATTTTGTAAGCCTTATACAGAGCATATTTTACCATAGATCAGGGTAATGACACGTCTATTGGATTTTGATCGGCTTATATCTTCTATATTTTAGATATAAGTAATTGATTTTCAATGTATTACATAATTATTATTATAAATAATTACTACGCTTATTTTCTCACTATTTTTTGTCATTTTATCGACCTTGACTCAATATCATCACATTTCTTCCGATTTTACAATTTACAACGTCATATAAAATTTACATTTAATATGAATATTCTTTTTGTAAAATTGATTTCAAAATTCCTATCTCCGTAAAAATTACGTTCTTCGTTATAATGAATTTAATATTAAAGAAATTTCTAACTGATTCTAAGAAGGTCAATTTATTCTTTTGCGTATTACTGTCGATAGCAATAATCGTGTATAAATTGTCATTTCATGAATTATGGAAGGATGAATGGCAAGCTTGGTTAGTTTCACGTGATCTGGGATTAGGTAACATGTTAGCATTTCTTAATTATGAAGGCCATCCATCTCTTTGGTATTTATATCTCAAAGCTTGGACAGTTCTTCCGATTCAGGAACATATATTATTACAGGTAGCACATGGAACATTGGTTGTTATTACTTTTTATTATCTCTTTATGAGAATCAAGCTACCAAGCTTATGGAAAGTATTGATATCGCTTAGCTATTTTGTAGTATTCGAATATGGAGTAATTAATAGAGGTTATATCTTGGTTATATTATTGTCTCTTATGGCCTTGGATATGATTATTAGAGGAAACCGATCTTGGATCTTAGGATTGGTTATTTTGTTACTATGTCAGTCAGAAGCCTATGGCGTTATTATAGCTGCAGTAATCACAGTCTATATTCTTTTGAATGAGGAAGGCAAAAAATTAATCTTTGATAAAAAGATACTTCTATGGTCTATCGCCGGATTCTTACTATTTGTATTAACAGTATTTCCAAGAGGTAATGAAGATGACTTTACTAGAGCATATAATCAACAGTCATTATCCACCGAAGTAATTCACGAAAGTATTCAAGGCCATTTGGCTAATGTATTTGCTATAGGACTAATAGATGATACTGCGTCTAATGGTGTTTCTCTTATAGGGTTTATTTTGAGCCTTGTAGTATTATTTATTTTAGTTTGGATTTTCGTTAGAGATCGAAGAAGCCTTCTTACCATTCTATTTGGTTTACTATCATTTATATTATTTGGGATCTTAATATTCAGTGGGGGAGTAAGACAATGGGGAATGGTATATCTATTATTTATACTAATTTTAATTCTTTCACATTGTAATAATTCTAATTGGTCATTATCTAGATATACACTAGTAATAGTATTGATGATATCCCCTATGATTCATGGGGTCCGAGCCTTGATCACTGATGCTCAGATTCCGTTTTCTAATGCTCAGATGATGGGTTTATTTATAAAGGAAAAAGTGCCAGATAATGTTCCTGTGGTAGTAATTAATAAGTTTGAAACTGCACCAGTCGGTGCCTATGCCGATAGACCATTATACGAACTTCCGTCTGGAGAGACATTCACATATTTCAAATGGTTGGAGAAAGTATATATACCAACACAGTCAGAATTAAATCTCTTTACTGAATTTAAAAAAGTAGGCGGTATAGTATTACTAAGCCCTGAACCTATAGACAGTAAAAGATTTCCTAATGCTGTTTTATGGCAAGAGATGTCTAGTGATAACTTTAAGCGTGAAAACTATTGGTTGTATTCTGTAGCGTTAAATAAACAGTAAAAATATTACTTATAGTGTTCCTAAATATTTTGAGTTTCTTCGTCTCTTTTTTCAATAGGTATATTATTTTTAGTTTAGAAATGAACTAATTTTTTTTTAGTGAAATTACCTATAACTCCATCTTTTTTACCCATAAGATTATATCCTTTGTTCTTAGATCGTCTTGTACTCTTTTAAATAATCATACTGCAATACCCAATCTAGATCATAATAATTCAACTGCCTCCAAAGACGTAAAATCTGAATCTTCCAGCTTGTACATCTTTTAGACAGTCACTACCTCATAAGATATTTTACTTGTGTCTATCGAAATGAATTAGTAAACTATTCAGGATTTTTTTTCTTCCACTTCTTTTTTTCACGACGTGACATTTCATCCATAATGATATCTTTATCAACTATTCCGGTATATGAAGTGCCTATTACAAGCTCATCTTTGCCTTGTAAGGTTAAGAATTTAGGAGTAATAAATTCATAAATATAATTTTCAGATTTCCCCCTTTTTTTATTAGCCTCTACATCATAATGATAAACACTAAATCTTAAATGAAAACCACTACCATAATCTGCACCGGATGTAATTCCCATAAATTGACCCGGAATTACTTTATCGCCAATTTTTAATTCTATTGTGCCATTCTTAAAAACCGAATAATTTCCATATGTACCATCGTTATGTTCTATTATTATTTGATTAACATCTTTAGTATAACTATAGGCTCCTTCTTTTAAATCAACTTCAAGATTATCTTTTACGCGAGTTACTACACCTGCTCTAGAAGCAAAAATGGTATCACCTTCTTCAGTTGAAAATGAAATATTGTACCATCCTTTAGGTTCTTTTTTCTTACCGTATTTTTCGCCAAGGTAGCTTAATTCTAATAAGTTTGTTTCTTTTCCAGGAGCGATAGGAAGCAGATAAGTTATCTTTTTATCCGGCTTAGGATTCATATTTCCTTGTCTATATGCAAACCTATAACCAAAAGAAGGGCGATTCTTTTTATCTAAAGAATTAATTCTTCCTATAGTATGTCTACCTGGCTTCAGAGTCACACTATATTTGTTACCTTTTTGAGATACCATATTGTTGGTGTTATAGAATGATATGTCCACAACGTAAGCAATATTTGATTTATTATGACCAACAATCTTGTAATTATTTGATCGTTCATTATATTCCCGTTCGACTTCTATAAGATCTGTTTGAGTGTAACATGTTACTATGCTAACAACAACTAGGATTACACTTTCTAATAATTTAAAAATATTCATATTTAGCTATTCTAATAGTTTTATTAAATATCAGCAAAAAATTCACAAGCAAAGTATTTACTGGAAAAGATAGGAATCATTACATTCTATTCATCTTCTTTGCGAATCCAAACATCTCTTTGTGGAAATGGTATTTCTATATTGTTTTCGCGAAATAATCGATCTATTTCAAATCTAATATCACTTTTAATATCTTCATTAAATAAGTGATCTCGCGTAAAAAATAAGATTTGGAAATTGAGTGCATTATCACCAAAATCGGTAAATCTTATGAAAGGCATTGGTCTAGAAAGTACACGTGGTATATTACGTACAGCTTCTAATAATATTTTTTTAACTAATCGCGTATCGCTTCCATAAGCCACACCAGTATTTACTTCAAACCGAACTATTGGATTATGATGCGACCAATTATTAACAAAGTCATTTACCAATTTGGAATTGGGTACGACGACGGTCATATTGTCTCTAGTTTCTACGATACTAGATCGCATTCCAATTTTTATTACTGTTCCAAAACTTCCATTGATAGTAACGACATCTCCAACAGATATTGTTCTTTCGAAGAGCAGTACAATTCCAGAAATAAAGTCATTGAAAGTCTGTTGAAGACCAAGACCAATACCGACTAATAATGCAGCGGCACCTCCAAGTACCAAAGTCATATCAATACCCAGTGTTTGTAACACAATAATGAAAGTAGCTACATAGATTACATACTTTAATAATTGATTAATTGCGTATTGTGATCCTTCATCTATTTTTCTATTTCTATATACACCGTAGAGTATGATTTGAGTCAATATTGAGATGATTAATCGAGCTACTAATATGATCAAAATCACCTTTAAGATCTTGCTGAAATTAAATGCTATTGTTTCTTCTCCTACTTTGTAATCATAGAAACTATAATCAAGGTTCAGACTACGGAGCAAGAAAATAAAGACAACGATATAGACAATGTATTGTACTATTTTGGAGGTTCCACGCTCATCAGACTTTTCATCTTTCTCTTTAGATAATTTAGCTTTTCGCTGCTCCTTTAATTTTTCTCGATTTCTATAATAGCCATGTATAAATATATTAGAGATAGTCCAATCGAGTAATCTTGCTGCTTGCAAAACACATAGTGCTTTGATGATATGAACAATAGTAATTCCCTTTTCATTTACAGTAGCAAGAATACCATCTAATTTGAAAAGCCAAGCAATAAGTATTAATGAAGTCAGGCCAAGCAATAGACCAAGTATCCACCGAAGCTTTGTTTGTTGTCTTTGATTAACTTCATAGTTTCCATATAGCTCCTTGATTCCATTGGTACTAAAAAGTCGAAACACGATAATCCAAGAGATCAAAAACATAATCATCCATACGAGTTGGGCGATATTTACCGTCCGATCACCTATTTCGAATATTACATTATTGAAGAAGTCTAACATAGAGTACAAAAGTAGCAAAAAGCCATACCTTTGTAGAGATTAAAATCCAAACTATATTGTCTAGTAGAGCAGCGACCATAACAGAATTTATTGATAAGATATCCGAGATAGATATCGACACTCAGGCCATGCAAGTGCAAATGTCTAAAAGGATGAGGAAATCATCAGACTTAAAATCTATCATTGCTAGACGGGTATTGATCAAGGGAAAAGAATTAATATCAGTAGTATACAGACATATTACTAAGGATGTAACCAAGAATTATACAATTTTGGATTTCACAGACCTTTGTACTGATTGGTTGGAGAATCAATTTTTTAATGCAACCCTAACACTCAATAATGTAGAGTATCGCCTATTGTCTAATAAAAAGAATGCTAGCCTCAAGATGATCGCGACTAATACAGAATTGGCCTCCAATGACACTCACGATCATCAAAAGAATAGATTGATCAAAGAAGATGCGCCATTCCTTAGATCCTTAGGGATTAGTAGTGAGAAAGGTAAAGTATATAAACCATCACAAAGGAAATATCGCCAGATCAATAAATTTGTTGAGATACTAGATGTTCTTTGTAAAGAGAAATCAATCAAATCTATTGCTGATATGGGCTGTGGCAAGGGTTATCTAAGTTTTGCTACCTATAGTCACCTTAGTACACTACAAGATGATGTTAGTCTGGTTGGTTATGAGTTGAGACCTCAGTTGGTCTCTGATATCAATATGATAGCTCAAAAGCATAATCTATCAGGATTATCCTTCGAAGTCGGTGATATATCACAAATTGATATACCCAAAACAGATATGGTGATTGCGTTACATGCCTGTGATATAGCTACCGATATGGCTATCGCTAAAGGTATAGAAGCGGAGGCTAAGCTTATAGTAGTATCCCCATGTTGTCATAAACAGATACGTAAAAACATGAAAGGCAATGACGGGCTTAATTCAACTTTAGCTCACGGTATTATGAAAGAGAGAATGGCGGAGTGGCTGACTGATGCAATCAGAGTTTTACTTCTCGAATCAAAAGGGTACAAGACTAGAATTATGGAGTTTATATCTTCAGAGCATACCAGTAAGAATCTACTGATTACTGCGGAGAAGTCCAGCGTAAGACCTGAAGCACTTGCCGAAGTTGCTGCACTTAAAAAACAATATGGAATTGACGAGCATTATCTAGAGAAACTCATATAGGTTTTAAAATAAATGTAGCTAAAGTTTTGAAGTGCTGTGCGGATCAAAATAGTCCATTTCTAATTGATACTAGATGCCTAATAATTTGGCCAAGGTGAATAATACACGCATATTATTAATCTATGATGAGTATTTTTCAGATTTCATTGGTTGAAATATATGCAGTATTTAGAATGCTAATTAGTATTACATACCTTTACAATTAATACAATAACTAGAGTAATAATGATAAAAGCATTCGCGCCAGCAACGGTATCTAACGTAGCAGTTGGTTTTGATATAATGGGTTTTCCAATGGAGGCGCCAGGAGATGAAGTGATCATTAAAGAGGGGAAAGAGCCAGGAACAGTTATAAGTAGAATCACAAAAGGAAAGGGTCTCTCTTATGATCCTATTAAGAATACTGCTGGTGTATCTGTAATCAAAATGCTCGAGCATCTCGGTATACCTGATCATCCTATAGATATAGAGATAAGGAAGAAAATGCCGTTTGGAACAGGAATCGGATCATCAGCAGCTAGTGCAGTAGCTTCGGTAGTAGCTCTTAATCACTACCTAGATGCAAAGCTAACCAAGAGAGAGTTATTACCATTTGCCATGGCTGGTGAGTCTGTAGCCTCTGGCGCATGGCATGGAGATAATGTCATACCAAGTATGATGGGTGGTATCATTCTGATCAGAGATAATGCAACACTAGACTTCACCAAGCTATATGTTCCTAATGGTCTGAGATATGTAGTGATATTACCACCTGCACAAATACTGACTAGTGAGAGTAGGTCTATTCTTTCTGATCAAGTAACACTTAAGCAGATGATTACTCAAACTGGTAACGCCGCAACATTGGTGGCCGCTCTGTATAGTAGTGATTTTGATAAGATATCACGTTGCTTACAAGATGTAGTGATAGAACCTCAGCGTTCGCACCTCATACCTAAGTTTGATGAAATGAAGCAAAAGGCTATGGAATTGGGCGCATTAGGATTTAGTATCAGTGGATCTGGGCCTAGCATGTTTGCCTTATGTAGAAATACATTTACAAGTGATAATATAGAAGCTGCAGCCAGGGAAATATACGGTAAAGACCATCACGGTAGAGATGCAGCCAAAGTATACCAAGCACCGATAAACTTGGAAGGAGCTGAGGTTTGCTAGGTAAAAATACTTCTTATCCTAATAAAATTATGACGATGGCAATTTTGTTGTTATACACTTTGTAATATACACTTTGTAATATACATTAAGTATATTTACTAAAACTTGTAATTATGAAACCATCTAATCCGTTTGTAACCAAAGGCTACCACTCCGCAGAATACTTCTGTGATAGGAAAGATGAGACTAAGATACTATTAGACGCTATAAAGAATAATAGAGATGTAGTATTGTATGGAAGACGTAAGCAAGGTAAATCTGCTCTTATCAAACATGTATTCACGCAATTAGATAACAAGTATATTACGATTTGGGTAGATCTATTACCTACAGAATCGTTTAATGACCTTCTTAATCAGACCGCAAGCGCATTACTTAGAGCATTTGAAGAGGATACAAGCTTCGGAAAGAAGATATGGTCAGGCATTAAAAAGCTACGTCCTACTATTAATTATGATGAGTTATCCGGCCAGCCCAATATTACATTTGATCTCAATAATGAGAAAATTCAATTAAGTACGTTTTCAGATATATTGGGTCTGATTTCATCTATATCTAAAAATGTAGTAATTGCTTTTGATGAATTCCAGCAGATCATTAATTACCCAGAAGAAAGCACGGAGGCCTATTTACGTACATTAATACAGTCCATAACCAATTTGAATGTTATATTTTCTGGGAGTGACCAACACTTGCTTCTGCAGATGTTTGACAATATAAATCGACCATTTTATAATTTTGGTCAATTTGTAAAGCTTACACATATTAATCCTGAAGTATATGCAGACTTTATATTCAAACATTTTCAGGCTAATAAAAAGAAGATAGAAAAGGACGAGATATATGATTTATTGCATTGGTGTAACTATAGGACCTATAATGTGCAACTTGTCTGTAATAGACTGTATAGTTTTTCTTCAAAGAAAATTAGCAATGAAGATATCATCGCTGTAAAAACAACGATGCTCAAAGAAAGAGAGGACGTTAACTATATGTTGCGGAGAATTATAAGCAAAGGACAATGGAATGTAATAGAAGCTTTTGCTAAAGAAGGTAAAATATATGAACCCTATGGTCGTGAATTTATGGAGAAGTATGGATTTACTAATTCTTCTACGATACGTAGAGCGGTAAAGTCATGTATAGAGAAAGGACTAATCTATCAAGGTATGAGTGAGGGTAGAGATTACTTTGAAATAGACGATATACTACTGACTCGGTGGATACAAGTCACTATGATATAAGAAATCTCACCTAGATTTGGCTTTGAGAGATGCAACCATTGTTTAACTTTAGAGTTTTTAAGGGTTAAAACACCTATTATACACCAGAGATACCTTTATTTCAATAAATAAAAACCTTGTCAATGAGAATTATTGCTTTCATATTTTTTTTCATGTCTATCGCATTTGTAGGTAGCGCACAGCAGAAAAACCTCAACAACAATCCATTCAAACAACTTAATCAAGAGCTTCCTGATCCTAATAGATACAGAGCAGCATCTGGAGCGCCAGGTCCTGACTATTGGCAGCAGAAAGTTGATTACAAGATCAAAATGAGATTAGATGATGATAAGCAAAAATTGTTTGGTGAAGAAGCCATCACATACACGAACAACTCACCAGATCAACTTACATACTTATGGGTGCAATTGGATCAGAATGTAAGGTCAAAAGATTCGGATTCACATCATATTAAGACTAGCGAACTAGGAGAAAAATCTAGTACTAGAGCTTTGGCTGCATTAGAGCCATCATTCGAAGGTGGATTTAATATAGAAGAAGTGAAAAATGAAAATGGTCGTACTATGAAGTATATGATCAATAAGACAATGATGCGTATAGATTTGCCGAATGCACTTAAGTCTGGCGAGAAGACATCGTTTTCTATCAAGTGGTGGTACAACATCAACAATACAAGAGAAATCGGCGGAAGATCAGGATACGAACACTTTAAAGAAGATGATAATAATGTATACTGTATCGCTCAGTTTTACCCAAGACTTTGTAAATACACTGATCAAGACGGATGGCAGAACAAACAGTTTCTAGGTAGGGGAGAGTTCACATTAGAGTTTGGTGATTTTGATGTGGAGATCACTGTTCCTTCTGATCATTTGGTAGCAGCAACAGGAACATTAGAAAATGAATCTGCAGTATTGTCAGCTAGTCAAAAGAGTAGACTACAAAAGGCAAGAAAGAGTTTTGTAAATACAGTATTGATCGCTACAAAAGATGAAGCGGATGATCGTATGAAAGGAAAAGCAAGCAACACTAAGACTTGGAAGTTCCACGCGGATCAAGTTAGAGACTTTGCATTTGCTTCGTCAAGAAGATTTATCTGGGATGCACTCAACGTAAAATTACCAAATGGTAAGACTGCTATGGCCATGAGTATGTTCGTCAAAGAAGGTGATTGTCTATGGTCTAAGTATAGTACTAAGACAGTAGCACACGCAATGTACTGGTACTCACATTACTCTTGTGATTATCCTTATCCTGTAGCTTGGTCAATTGATGGTAGCATGGGTATGGAATATCCAATGATATGTTTCAACTACGGAAGATGCGAAGACGATGGTACATATAGTGAGCGTATGAAGTACGGACACATAGGTGTAATTATTCATGAAGTAGGACACAATTTCTTTCCAATGATTATCAATTCTGATGAGCGTCAATGGACATGGATGGATGAAGGTCTGACTACATTTGTTCAGTATTTATCTGAACAACAGTTTGAACGTAATTATCCATCACGTAGAGGAGAAGCACAGAAAATTACATCTTATATGGGTGGAGATAAATCTCGTATCTCACCGATTATGACTAATTCAGAATCTATTTATCAGTTTGGATCTAATGCATATTCTAAACCAGCAACAGCTCTTAATATATTGAGAGAGACTGTAATGGGAAGAGAGTTATTCGATTACGCATTTAAGGAGTATTCAGAAAGATGGAAATTTAAATCACCATCACCTTCAGATTTCTTCCGTACTATGGAAGACGCATCAGGTGTAGATTTAGATTGGTTCTGGAGAGGATGGTTCTATACTAACGATCATGTTGATCTAGCATTAGGAACAGTGAAGCACTTCAAAGCAGATCCAAAAGATCCAAGTAAGCAAGAAGAAGTAGCAAGAGCAGACGCAGCTAAAGAGAGAAAAAACATTAGTACTATTCGTAATGAAAAAGAGATTAAGCAAACGTATAACGAAAAAGATCCAACGCTTGATGACTACTATACTAACTATGATAAGTTAGCTAAAGATGCTATCGATAAAGAGGAGTACGAAAAGAGTATCGCTGACATGTCCGAAGAAGACAAAGCATTATTAAATAGCACAAAGAATTATTATGAGGTACAAATCAAAAGAGTGGGTGGACTTGTAATGCCAGTCATTTTAGAATTTGAATATGTAGATGGTACTACTGAAGTAATCAGAATACCAGCTGAGATCTGGAAATTTGGTGCGGAGGAAGTAACTAAAGTTTTCCCTACAGATAAGGAAGTGAAAAACATTGTACTGGATCCATTTTTAGAGACTGCCGATGTAGATACTAATAACAATTACTATCCAGCGAGACAAGCAACTAGCAGATTTGAAACATTCAAAAGAGGCTCTAGACAAAGAGGAGGTTCAGCTGGAGAAAATCCAATGCAAAGAGCCAACAGAGCAAAGAAGGTTATTAAGCCTTAGGAAGTATAAAATAATAGTTGACTATTTATGGTCGATGATAGGAGCAGCAATCGATTTTTCGATTGCTGCTTTATTGTATAAACTATATTCTAAAGGTCATAAGTGACTTTCCTATGGAGTCATGTATTGCTTTTCCATAATCGTCGGAGTGAATAGTTAATAAGGAAATCCAACCTAGAAATACCTTAGCGATAAATCGAAGTATTGAATTTATAAGATTGATATTTTTATGTGATTTTTGATTTACATAATTTGAAAAATCACTAACCCTTAAGCCCATTACTCTTTGGCCTACAGTTCCTCCTAGTGTAACGGTTATTGGTTCATATAGAATAATGAATAACATACAAATGCGCTTAACAGTTGTAGACTCTATACTGAATTGGTTAAGTACAGCAAATACAATGAACATCAATATAATTAATATGATGCTATCAAGGATTGTAGATTTAACTCTCAACACAAGACTTGGTTTGTGAAAATATTCTGTCTCATTTACCTCTATTGATGCTTCCATTATCTTAATATTATATTTTGTGTTCCTACAAAATACAATTTTAAAATTTAGACCACTGTTCTTAAAACAAATTCACGACGGTACCTTTGTCTTCTGCAGTAATCGTAACTAATAATTTCCTATTCCCCATTTTTCCTTCTTGATAGATCTTAGTTCCAACAGACCACTTTTCTGATTTGCTAAATCCAGGCATCATAGGAAATCCGTAACTAAATGTACTTCCATCTTTTTTAGGTCCCACCACATAGAAATGATTTCTAGACCAAGAGTTATTCTTGATTTTAAATTGGATAAATTTCAAATCAGAATTAGGAAAAAAATCACGATCATTTATATTTTCATTTATATTCTTCTCACTATTCCCTAGATATTCATTAGGCTCATATAGTAAAACGAGATTAGAGTTACGTTCTAGATCTGTATCAAGCATATTTACTTTCCCTAACGTAACGGTACCGTTTCCGTCTATACTTATATCCGCTTCTTCTATTTTGGTATTACTTAGATCTACACTTGTTCCACTTACATTTACTCTTATTTCTTTGCAGGATCCTGATGCAAATACCTTACCTACGTTTCCCTTTATAGATAACCTATTACTATTGATATTGGTGATATATGTAGAGCTGTGAGTGCCTTGATAAATTTTCTTTAGGTTAGGTGTTCCAATAACAATTGTTGGGTTTTTGCTTGGTTCGATCCACTTGATTTGATCCAATGTAAGTTTACCATTTTTGAATTTTCGGCCCATATACTTTATAACGTTTTCGTCGGCTGTGATCGTCATACTTTCCTTTGCACTATAGTCTAATGTGATATTGGCATTAAGTTCTATATCGATTTCCTCTATACCACTAATATCTATGGTGATTGTGGTAAGGTTGCCATTACCGTAGATCTGACTATAGGTAGTATGGCTTATTATTAGGCTGATGATTATAATGAATGATTGTCTCATAGTGTTTAGGTATTTATTGGTTTGAAATATTTGCAGTTGACTTTTATACAAAAGCAACTCTTAGAATTAACAAGTCAAAGATGGGACAAGGAGGGCTTGTGTGCGTCTCATACAATCATAATAGGTCTCATACTAATATTGAGACGTCTCACATTATTGTAAGTCATTGATAACCAGAAGATAAAGTGATATTTTATTTGCGATATTCTGAAGGAGGTTTCCCAGTAATTTTTTTGAACACTCTATTAAAAGTCGCCTTACTGTTGAACCCGTTATCTAGAGCAATTGCCAGAATGGAGAGGTGAGCATAATTATCATCACTCAGTCTTTTCACAATAGTTTCTACACGGTATCGATTGATGTAGTCGTTGAAGTTTTGGCCTAATCCACGATTAATAATATCAGATACTAAAGAAGGGCTCATTCTTACTGCTTTGGCGAGTTGTGTAAGAGATAGGTTGGGATCTAGATATATTTTTTCGCCAGTTACAAAGTGTTGTAATTTTTTAAGGTCTTCTGTTTTATCAAATGTGACAGTGGTAGCCTTTTCTTTCTTTGAGAGTGGTACAATAGAAAGATCAATTTTCTTAAGGGTTTCCATTTCCGTGAAATAACCTTTAATCCCAACATAGATTACAATGAGTACTGAGAAAAATTGATACCACCACCTTCCTGTCCACCCTAGGTTGAAAATGAATTCGTTAGTTACCATTTGGATTATATCATATACAAAGAGAAAGGAATAGAGGAATAAAAAATTCCTAAGCCAAATTAGTTCTGACTTGTAAGTGTTCGAATATTGTTGCACTAAAGCTTTACGGTATTGATAATATGAGTAGATGGAGAACACTAAATACAATAATAATTGAATAGAACTCACCACAACATAAAAAATATCTATTCCTGTGTAAAGGTCAGATTGCATAAAAACTCCATTCTGTGTATCGGCGAATCCGGCTTGTGATTTATCGTATAAGTATACTCCGACTCTATAAGCGAAATAAAGTAGGGTAGGGATAAAATGTATAAATTCTCTTTTACCGAATGTGAAGTTTCGATCTACAAAAGATTTGATGTAGAAGTATATCAAAGGCCCTACTGCAAAGCTCAGGGGAATAAGGAAGTAATTAATTTTTGTATTTCTGTAGGTATCATACCAACTCATAAATCCAACGGTATAAGTTGTCCTATGGTAGCACGTGATTATTAGAAGAATACCAAGAATCAGATTTGCTAAATTATTTTTAGTCTTATATGACCATAACAATAAGCCAGATAGGATTAAACCTTGGATTACCAGTATGAGCAATGGACTAGAATAAATATTAAAATCTGGAAACATGGAATGAAGGTACTAAAATCAAAAGAGAGACACACCCTCTTAAAGACGCATCTCTCATATATTAATTTAACTTTAGTTGATTACGACAGTTGATTATTTAGTAAGCTGATTATAATCTAAGTAATAAACGATCCTTACAGAGATTGAATTATTCTGAGGCAGATCCCTTAATGTTTTCACTCCATCTTTGAAGTAGTTGAGGTTCTCGTGGTCTATATTAGAGTCGTCGTCATATTGAGAAATATTATTTTTCCAAACAATGAATATATCACTGCCAGGGGCAAACCTCCAACGATATGTCATATCTATATTAAACTGATTATAACTTAAATCATGGAAGCCCTCATAATTGGAATCAGTCAATGTTCCATCTTCATTTAGAGAATAGAATTTATCGTAGAACACTTTAACCCAGTAATGTCTCAGATCAAACCTCAGATTCATTTTTTTATTAAATGAATATCTAGCATATATTTCACTGGGCACCAAGTATCTATCCCTTCGACCCATGTATATATTATTAGCATCACTATTGACGAAGCCTATATCATTCCAATTGTGATCTACTCCCGTACCTAATCCAACAGTAAACTTGTTGCTTACTCGATATCTAGCATCTAGATCCCATTCACCAAACTTTCTTCCTTCTTCGAACCACTTCATACCAAACACTGAAAATGTAAGGTGAAGTTTCTTACGATTATCTGTACCCATCCAAAATCCTGTATTAACCATTCCTGGTCTCTTGTAAAACCTTCCAGGTGTTCGCGGTTCAAAGTAATCATGTGCAGCTTTCGGCTGGGTATTATACCACATATTGAAGTTCCATTGTTTTTTGGTTTCCGTCCACCATCCAGCATTGATGTGTAAGTAACGGAAATCAGAAGATTCATATAACGTACCCAATGATACATTACCCCAAAAATTGGCTCTGTTAAATGACGAAAACGCATTGTTGATGCTATACTGCATATTCACATCATACTCCCTTACATTAGTCTCTTGAAGGAATGACAGATCATTAGAATTGTAGTTGGTGCTCGTACCATCAGTACTGGCAAAAATATTGAAGTTACCAGCGATTTTACCTACACCAATTTCATACTGAATACCAGTTATATTTTCACTTTCTGGATTTAGTAATTGACTATAAGCCAGACCACCGTCAATTTGGTACGATTGTGCTTTGTTCTTTATATTGCTGGTTATAGCAGTAACATTAGCATCGTGGTAATTATTTCCAGCTCTCCATACATTAGTATTAGTAAGTGCAATGTTGGAATTGTTTCTCAAATTTTGATCCAGTACGATTACGTTGTAGTTAGTCATAGGTCCGGTTTGTATTCTCCTTTCTTCTCCAGTTTCAGTATTCTTTAAGGTAGCGTGAGTCTCTGCCGCTATGGCATTGAATAATCCTATACCTAATCCACTGGCAGTCCGACCGGAAAGCTTAGTAGCGTTGTATAATTGTGTCTCTTGAGGATTTTCATCTATCTGCTCATTGCTACCCATTGCATTATAAGCATTGCCATACCCGATTGGAGTTCCACCTACACGACGCGAGTAGAAGAGATCCCCTTTGCCAAATATCTCCGTTCCTTCTGTAAAAAATGGCCTATTCTCTGAGAATCGTACTTCAAACGGACTCAAATTTAGAACCTGTGGATCTGATTGTACCTGTCCAAAATCTGGTATCAATGTCATGTCTAGAGTAAATGATTGGTTGATACCATACTTGACATCCATCCCACCATTGTAACTATATCCAGTACTATTGATCGGATCGCGACTATTATCTTTACTGTGAAGTGCATAAGCCGATACATATGGAGAAAACGATAATCTTAAAGGGGGTTTGATTTTACTTATACCAGTCAAATTGGCGGTTTGCGTAATGAACCCACTTACTTCTGGGTCGAGGTATTGAAACGAATTCTTTTCACCAGTTTTGGCTTGCCTTCTCATAAAGTTGATTTTCCAGTTCTGTACTTCTTTTTTCGGAAAACGTAATGCGCTATACGGTAACATTATTTCAGCAGACCATCCTTTATCGGTTAGTTGAACTTCTCCGAACCATACGGCATCCCAATCTTCATCTTCTCCATTGGATCCCACCTTAGCATCAAATTGTGTCCCTGTGCATGCTATGATAAATTCATCAGCCTCTGTGGCGTTACCATAAGTATCTAGTACAATACCAAACCAATCTGTATTTCCAAGATTATCTCTTTCAGTAATTTCAGTCATAATATCGTTACGACTATTTTCGTGCATGTAAGCACCTATGTATACAGCCTCATCATCGTAGATCACTCGTACCTCAGTAACTTGGCTTGGAGTATTACCAGCTTGTGGCTGCCAGTTAGTGAAGTCAGTAGCTATGGCTGCATTTTGCCATTCAGCTTCATCTAGGCGACCATCTAGAGTGATTTTGTTGCTAACTCGACTAGCGACTAGGTTCTTTTGTGCTAGGATTATTTGACTGCAGAGCAGCAGGATAGTAGTTAATAGAGTTGTGATCTTCATGATTTAGCATTTTTATACTACTCTGTAATAGACGTACCAATGGCTAGCACCTATACAGTAGAGTACGAGGACTTAATGTTATTGTTATCGTTTGTTAGATTCCTGAAGTGGCCTTCAGATAGAAAAGTTAGATTGCGTCTCCCTTTCTATTATTGTTATTCACTATCTATTTTATAGACTTACTTTTTATGTTTTAGTTGCAAGCGTAAGAATACTAATTGCCGCGCAAATAAATATCAGCATAGGTAGCAGTAATATTAGCGATACTACCACCATCGTTCAAAGTGTATTGTCCTCCTTTGCTATTGTTGCAACTGTTGGATAAGAATACATTATCCTTGGAAGAGATAACATCAAGATCTGTAAATATTTCTCCATAACTTATGGATAGGTTGAACTCTATATTTGCCGTCTTTGGTAGAGAGTAGTCTACATGGCCATACGTGGAATTAAGTTCTATCGTGGCATCGGGTGATATTGATGATTGTATTATTTCTATATCTCCATAGGTGATATTCGCTTTGAGATCATTATACTTTCCAGATACCAATAAATCACCATATATTGATTCAATATTAATATCCTTGTTTTTAGGTATTTTAATTTTCAAAGTAATATCAGTTTGATATCCATAGTTTATACTTGTGTAATTGTCGTTATTAGAATCGATATTACTCATCGCGTTTTCTCCATCTTTTATGACGGTTGTATTTCCTTCTTTGTCTTTAATAATTATTCGTTTAGGAATATTTTCGGTATCTAGTTCTGAGGAAATAAACAAAGTACTTCCACGATTATCAGCTTCCAAAGCATAGCCATCATTATCCATATTGAGATTAATGTTTACACTAGCCTCTATAGATATTTCACTTCCATTATACGATTCTATTTCTATGTCGGCATATTCCGTGTCTACCCTGATTTCAGTTACTTCATTTCCAGGGAACGAATTCTTTATTACTTTTTGGGCATAGGAAGTCTGTATTGCGCAGAGCGCAATTAGCGATAAGACAAATTTCATTTTGATACTTTTAGGTGTGACTCCTTTTTATAGAAAAGGAAAGTAATTTTATTTAGATCTTAGATATACATTTTCATAAGATGACTTTAGACTGATAAGTACTCCACCTCCATTTATAGTACCTTTTACTTTTGTGGTAGATAGGCTGCGCATACCATCATTTTGTTCTACTTGCACATTCATGTCGCTAAGTATTTCTCCATAACTAGCAGAGAGTTCTAGATTACCCTTTGTATTACTAGGAAGGGATACATCCACTAAGCCATATACAGCATTGATGGATATAGAGGCACGTTGGCTTACTGTTCCAAAGTCCGCCTCTACTCCTCCGTATACTGTCTTGACAGATACTGGTCCAGTAATGTTTTCCATATCTATATTTTGGTAGAGCGTTGAGATTATTATTTCATTATCTATTCCACTAATCTTAACCTGTTCACCATCTACAGTTTTGTGGTTTACAGATATTTTGACAGACCGAGGAACATATATTTTTACACCATTACAGTTACAGTCTTTTCCGATTTGAGTGAGTGTTAAGGTAGATCCACTTTGTACAGCAGATATACCCATATTTGTATTGTCGTCTATACCAGCAGAATTTAATGATCTAAGACCTTTAGATCTTTCGTCGTGATCATGATCTTCTATTTCACTTTCGATAATAACATCAGATCCTGTAGTCGATAAAACTTCTAAATCTCCTATTCCGTTGATCTCTAAAGTACCAGAGTTGAAACTAACCTTATGTTGTCTGGTTTCGGTATTATGATGTGATCCGCCATAATGGTTATTGCTATGATCTATATGCACATCTACATGTACATCGTTATGGTGATTGGTTTTAGTATTTGTCTCTGTACAAGTGTTTGTTCTTGTCTGAGATTGCAATGATAATGCACACAGTAGTGAAATAATTATCGTTATATATATGCTTTTCATAGGATTGAAAATTTTAATTATTTTAAAATCGTATAGAGTAATTATTTATATTGAATTGACATTCATGAGGCCAAGATGTGCCTCGTCTTTCACAAATTTGTACCCCCCCTCTTTATTAATTATTTCTTCTAAGGGTTTTATTATTTCTTCGCTTTTACTTTCTGAAAGTGCCATTATTATTGCCACTTGTACTTGAGGGTCCTCCTCTGATCCCAACGATCTGATCAATGCACTCCTTACTTGTTCATCATCTATATATTCCGTGAGTGTTTCTACACTTGCTAATCTTACGTTACTACTTTTATCATTCTTTAATGACTGTATGAGTACTTGCTTTATCTTGGATTGATTATTTTCGGAAGGTTGATTGTTTATATAAAGAGCTTTAATTTTTTCGGTGTCAGTTTTGCTTTCCATATCTGACAAAATTTTATTTATGGCATATTGTTCAGTAGATATTTTTGTATCCATTTGATTCCATAAAGTAACACTGGCTGCAAAAAGAACTATAAACGCTGCTGCATATTTTAAAAAAGGATTTAGTGAGAATGTCTTAGCAGATTTATCTCGGCTTTTATTTTGTACCTCTTCTAGATGTTTCTGAAAAAGATAATTTAAATTATTAGACGGCAGTTCTTCAGTACAAGCACTTATATCAGATTCTATGGTTTGATATGCAGACAGCATTTGTTGTAACTCACTTGAGTTTTCTACAGCAGTCATTACTTCCGAGGATTCTGATTCTGTAAGTTCTCCGTTTACAAGAGCTATTATTTTATTTTCCCAATCTATCATAACCAATTATTTTCTTGATAGTATTTTCTTAATTTATGGATACTTCGATGTACTACTGTTTTTATATTGCTTTCAGTCGTATTTTTAATTTTCGCTATTTCTGTATACTTCATCTTTTGCAACTTACTCAAGACAAGTATCTCTCTTTGATCCTCTCGAAGGGAATTTATGGCAGTTTGAAGTTTACGCGATTGCTCTATTTGTATATCAACTATATTATCATCAACACTTATTATTTCTGGTATTTCTCCAGTATCGTATTTTATCTTCTGCTCTCTAAAATGATCATGGCGTACATTGCTAGCTATTCTATATAACCAGGGTTTAAATTTATAATCACAGTTATAACTATTACTATATTTTATCATTCTGACGAATACCTCTTGCGCCAAATCTTCACTTATAGATTTTCCGTGATTCATTTTTCGGAAGTAGTTATACATACTTACATGGTATCGTTCAAATAGTGTAGCCGATTGGGCAATATCACCATTTGAGACCGATTACATAATATGTTCGTCTGTATACAAAAGTAGCTTGTTAGATTTTTGTGATCTGTAAGATATAGAATTGTTAATTCCTAAGCACTTACACATTCTATTACCCTAACTTTTGTAAAAGGTTACACTTAAGTTAAATGATTTCGAAAAAGATAAACAAGAAATACCTTATCGCAGTCTAATTACTGTGTTGGATTGGAAGGTGGTAAGTTATATTTTGATACCAATCTTTCTGCTATAGTTGTTGCTAATCTATATGCAAGATACGCAAAGAAAGGTGCTGCTATAATGTCAATCGCATAATGTACATGCTGGACCATAAGAAGGTAACCAACAGAAACAGAAGCGAATGCAAAGACTATCTTAACCCACTTAATATCCATAAACAAGGTTAATAGTACCATATTTGAAGTGTGTCCAGAGAAGAACAGATCTTTAACCAGAACTTTATTATCATAGAAAGCGCCTTCAACAAATGGGTCTCTCAGTGGTATAATACCAATAGGTGGATCTAGAGGTACTAGATACATAACTATACACCTAGTAAGCCCCATAATACTAATACCCCAAAATATTTTCATAGCTCTATCAGGAGTACGTAATAGTATGGGTAATCCTCCTAAGATACAAACCCAGGTAATAGAAAATAGTAAGGTGCTCACGTCCTTAGGTTCTATATTGGCCAAAACGAAATCATTGAGAACGGTACCATTAGTTCTAGATTCGTTGTAGCAGAGGTATAAACCTGCGATGAATAGTACTGCGAGTGTTGTGAATAGAGAAACTATCCAAATGGTAAAATATCCCTTGTTCCCAATAAGAGACTTCCACTGTTTTGATTTATTCAAGAAAGGCGATTTTTCGTGTGTCGTAAAAGTAACTTTAAATCCTGAAGCTAAGAAAACTGTATATGACATCAATGATTTTTAACTAAGGGTCTTCCACATAGAATTTTATTGAATATTATCTTTGTTTCTTAAAATTATATATGTTTTTTTATCCTTTGACTAGGTTTTTACCTATATTAGTTTTGTGAAATCAAGTTTTTGGCTTCACACCACCTTTAGATTATTGAATGGAGACACCTTTTTGTCTCCATTTTTGGTTTCTAGTCACTTTTTCTAGCTAGTTCGATAACATACAGCTACTTAGATATGTGTTGTTATCTGCACATTGGCTATGTTTGTAGTCTTAGTAGTACAATTAGGACTTCATAATCATAATAAGTTCAATTATCTTTGTAGAAATACTAGTATAATCATCAAATAAGAGAATTTGCAATGGGAAGAGCATTTGAATATCGTAGAGCAGCTAAAGAGAAGAGGTGGGCAACCATGTCTAGGATATTTCCAAAACTAGCCAAAGCTATTACAGTGGCAGCTAAGAGTGGGGGATCTGATCCAGACATGAATCCTACACTGCGACTAGCAATCCAAAATGCCAAGAAGCAGAATATGCCTAAGGATAATATCACTGCAGCTATTAAAAGAGCAGAAGGCAAAGATGCAACAGACTATACAGAGATCAATTACGAAGGTAAAGGACCCCATGGAATATTGGTTTTTGTTGAGTGTGCAACAGATAATACAACAAGGACAGTAGCAAATGTAAAGTCATATTTTTCCAAGACCGGAGGATCTATGGTGCCTAACGGTTCACTAGAATATTTATTTGATCGCAAGGTCGTAGTAGAATTCAAGAAAACCGATGAAATGGATCTAGATGAGATGGAGTTAGAGATGATCGATTATGGTCTTGAGAGGTTTGAGTCTGATGATGATACGGTATATGCTTACGGAAATTATAAGGACTTTGGTACATTGACAGAAGCTTTCGAAAAAATGAATATTGAAGTGGAAAAGGCCGATTTGCAAAGATTGCCCACGTCCCCTGTTGACTATTCGGACGATCAGATGCCAGATATCGAAAAACTTCTAGATAAGTTAGAAGACGATGAAGACGTGCAAAACATATTCACCAATATGGCATAATACAAGATTTAAAGAAACTTATTAGCGCTAAGTGCGTTTCTATAGAATCAATACATAGAATAATATAAATAATACATAATGGATACAGCAACTAAAAGCCCAGTAATGTTATACACAGAGCAGACACCTAATCCGGAGTCACTCAAATTCGTTACTAATAAGATGCTATATAAAGGAACGGCAGACTTCAGAGAAGAAACACTGGCCAAAGAGTGGTCTCCACTTGGTTCTGAGTTATTTGATTTTCCGTACGTCAAAGGTGTGTACGTGTGTAATAACTTCGTAACGATTTCCAAAGAGTTTAATTACAGTTGGGATGATATTATGCTTCCTCTTAAGCAATTTATCAAAGAATATGTAGAGGCAGATAAAGTGATACTTACTGAAGGTTTTTCTGAGGCGATGGCCAAAATTGAAGAAGAAAGGGGTGTAGCTTATGAGTATACAGGAGAGCAAGCGGAATTAGTGAAAAAGATCAAAGAACTAATCGACACGTATGTAAAACCAGCGGTAGAAATGGATGGTGGAAACATAGAATTTAAATCATTTGACGAAGGAACTGTTACAGTAATCTTACAAGGATCATGTAGTGGATGCCCTTCATCATCAGTGACACTCAAAGCCGGAATCGAAGGTATGCTCAAGCGTATGGTGCCAGAGGTACAAGAGGTAGTAGCTGAAATGGGATAACATAAATAAAAATGCTGTTGGATAGTTTTTCTAGCAGTATTACCAAAGATTTATATCGGAGGTATTACAACGAATAAAATTGAAAGGGTTTGTCTAATGACGAGCCCTTTTTTGATTATAAAACAGAAAAAATGAATTTACCTCAAACGCTTTTATTTACACGCCATGCTGTCACTTTAGCTTCAGCTTATATAAAAAAAGAAATAGTAAAAGTCACAAGTGCAGATATTGAGGAGAAGGAATTAAACAGTTTGGTTTCTCATGTAGATAAAGGTGCCGAACGAATACTTGTAGATGAGCTTTCTAGGATTATTCCACAGGCAGGATTTCTTACCGAGGAGGATACAGTTGAAGATTCTGAGAAGCCATATATGTGGATTATTGATCCATTAGATGGTACGACCAATTCACTTATGGGCGTACCACATTTTGCAGTTAGTTTAGCGCTTGCTTATGAAGGGGAATTATTAATAGGTATAGTTCACGAAGTCAATAGCAATGAACAATTCTATGCTACCAAAAATGGAGGTGCTTTCCTTAATGGTAAATCTATCCAAGTATCTCAGAGAAAACACTTCAACGATATATTAATTGCTACAGGTTTCCCTTATCGCAACGATTATGATATAGACAAGCTATTTGCACACCTTAAAGAATGGCTGATGAACACACGCGGTGTAAGGCGCATGGGATCTGCAGCCTTAGACATGGCATATGTTGCGTGTGGAAGATTTGGCGCATACTATGAGTCTATGCTCAACCCTTGGGACGTTGCCGCGGGTACACTGATAGTAAGAGAGGCGGGCGGAAAAGTATCTAATTATGTGGGAGATGAAGAAGGCTTTACGGGTAAAGAGACTTTGGCCGCTGCACCACAGTTTTATGATATTGTAATGGAAGTATTGAATAGGTAATACCATTGCTGTTTGGATATGTCACTTTATATTTACTTAAATATATGCGACAATTTCAAGCAGAAATGGTATAAATTATGCTTTCATAAATTGCTCTACGGCATATCGATCAATTACACCGACTATTTTATTTTCATCCTTTACTGCACAGATAGCGATACCTTCTTGACTCATCATATTAGCTACTTTTTTTAAGATTGAATTCTTCGAGATGATGGCAACTTTAGTACTCATTAGGTCTGCGATGGTTTCTGGGATACTTTTATTTTTTATAGCGTCTTTTATAAATATCTCTGGAACTGCACCCACTAAATTTTGTACTTCGTCATAGACCAAGAAATTTTTTTCATTGCCATTTTGGTAAGCATCTACTGCTCTTTGAAATGGATCTGTAATTATGAGAGAAGTATATTGAGATTGCACCACTTCTGATATTTTAGAAGATACTTTTTTGATCATTTTAACGTAGGCGTATTCTTTACCAGACATGATGTATACGAATACTCCTATGAGTCCAAGGGTAATATTATGGGAAGGTATTGCATAACACACAAAAGAAAAAGCTATTAATCTTGCCATCCACATCGCTACACGGGTAGCCAATACGCGTTCAAGTTTGAGAGACAAAAGTGCTCGGAGTACACGGCCGCCATCCATTGGAAATGCAGGAATAAGATTGAATACAAACAACATGATATTTATCGTAAAGACAAACTTTAGAAAATCAATTGAGTATCCAAGTAATTCAAGATTGTCACCACTAGGAATAAGCTCTGTTCCCAAGACAAAATGTAAATAGCAGCCAACAAGAGTGGCGATGATAACATTCACTGTTGGTCCAGCAAGCGCAATTACTAATTCTTTTATTGGCTCCTCAGGAATGTTTTGTAATCTAGCCAACCCACCAATAGGAGAGATAATAATATCTAGCGTGTCTATACCGTAACGTCGAGCAGCAAACGAATGCCCAAACTCATGAAGTATAACGCAGAAAAACATGACCAAAACCAATAATGCGAAACCAATACTTGCTGCTATTGAGAGGTTATGAAGATGGACGACATATGCTACAAATAGCAACGTTAAACCAAAAGTCCAATGGACCTTTAGCGGTATTCCTGATATCGTACAAAGATGAAATGTCCTACCCATTTTCAGAAACTTATATTCAGTAAAAGAGTACGTAGTAATCTAGAGTCTATAAATAGAACTTCTGTAAACTCAACCCCAGACCTATCTATGATTGGCTTGGTTTCCACATCGGCTGGTAAAGTGTTCCTTTAAGAATGTCACGACTGATTACGAGTTTTTGTATCTCAGATGTACCCTCATAAATTTGAGTGATTTTAGCATCTCTCATAAGACGCTCTACATGATACTCTTTTACAAAACCATACCCACCATGAACTTGCACAGCTTCTACAGTGTGCTTCATCGCAGCGTCTGATGCAATTAACTTCGCCATAGCAGCACCAGTGGTATAATCTAGACCATTATCTTTCATCCAAGCAGCTCTATATACCATCAGTCTAGCTGCTTCTATATCAGTAGACATATCAGCAAGCTTAAATGCTATGGCTTGATGCTGACTGATAGGCTTACCAAACGCTTCTCTTTCTTTAGCGTACTTAATCGATAGCTCATATGCGCCGGCCGCAATTCCTAATGCTTGAGCGGCAATACCGATGCGCCCACCAGAAAGTACTTTCATTGCGAACTTGAATCCAAATCCATCTTCACCGATGCGATTTTCTTTGGGCACTTTGACATCGTTATATAAAATAGTATGTGTATCAGATGATCTGATGCCTAGTTTATCTTCTTTCGCGCCTATCTCTACACCGTCCCAATCTGACTCTACTATAAATGCATTGATTCCTTTGTGTCCTTTTTCGACATCGGTCTGCGCGATTACAAGGTGAACCTTAGAACTACCACCATTAGTAATCCAGTTTTTAGTTCCGTTTAATATATAGTGATCACCCATATCTACTGCAGTGGTCCTTTGGCTCGTAGCATCACTTCCTGCCTCAGGCTCCGAGAGACAGAATGCACCAATAGTCTCTCCAGAAGCTATTTTTGGTAGATATTTATCCTTTTGTGCCTCAGAACCATAAGTTTCTAGACCCCAACAAACGAGTGAGTTATTTACAGAAACGATCACACTAGAACTATTATCCACTTTCGAAAGCTCTTCCATAGCTAACACATAAGATAAGGTATCCATACCCCCTCCTCCATACTTAGGAGATACCATCATACCTAAAAAACCCATCTCTCCCATACCTTTAACTTGTTCGGTTGGATAGATCATGTTACTATCTCTTTCTATTACTCCCGGTAGAAGTGTTTGTTGTGCAAACTCTCTTGCTGCGGCTTTTACTGCTAATTGTTCTTCTGTAAGTATGAATTCCATCTATGTATTGTTGTTTTTATAAGACTGTAAAGGTCGTAATTATTAACTAGATATGTATGCCGATTTTAACAAAATCGCTTACTATGCCATATCAAGGGTATGTAAATGAACCCAATAACCAGCTTATATATTACAATGTTATCGACTAAAGGTTTGCTAAAGAACAACAACTATTCATTAATAGACCAATATATATTATAGCAACACACTATATGAAGACTACTAATTTTCTCAAACGCTCATGTTGCCTAATGATCTCCGACTAAATGCTAGTATTGCAGATATAGTTACTAACATGCCAGATTAGTTTGTTAAATACCTTAAATAATTTACCTTTGCGGCACTTTTGAACTCTGATATTGAGCCGATTATATTGTTTTTAATGTATATCAAATTCAGTATCAAACCACTGAAGAGATTTAAGAAATAGTTTTTAAACCACTTCATCTTTAATAACAAACACTATAATTTATAGATAATGGCATTAATAGGTACTATTAGAAAAAACTTTTGGTTTGTACTGATTGTTCTCGGTCTTGCATTAGCTGCATTTATTCTTATGGATATGCAAGGAAGCGCAAACAGAGGAGGAGCAGCAATGAACATGGGTGAGATTGCGGGTCAAAAGCTTGATTACAGAGACTTCAGTAAGGCAGAAACTGCACTATACAGTGGTAATCCTGATGTATTTTCTAGAAGAAAAAGCCTTTGGGATTTCTTCGTAGAAAAAGCAATCGTTGAAGAGCAAGCAAGTGATCTTGGTTTGGCAGTAACGAAAGCAGAGCTTATGGATCTACAGTTTGGAAATAGACTTAGTCCTGTTATCTCTAATAATTACCGTAATGGTCAAACAGGGCAAGTCGACAGAACTACACTTCTCCAGCACAAAAAAATGATAGAGGGTAACGATGATCTACCTAAACAATTCGAAAGTTTTTGGATAGAGCAAGAAAAGCAAATTCAAAAAACTGAGTTACAAAACAAAATAGGCAACATAGTATCTAAAGCGATTTACACACCTAAATTCTTAGTAGAAGAAACAGGAGCAGCTAGTAATAGCTCATTGAGTATGTCTTATGTTAAGATACCTTTTGATGCAATCGACACAGAAATTGAAGTTACGGATGCTGATATAACAGCATACATGAAAGAAAATTCGACGAAGTATACTTCCAAAGAAGAAACAAGAGTAATACAATATGCTGTAGTAGATGTATATCCATCTGCAAGCGATAGTGCTTATTGGAAGAAAAATGTAATGGAAGCAGGCCAAACCCTTAAAAATGCAACAGCCGACAGTGATTCAATTGTAGCGTTTAACAATGGTGGAGTATGGTCAAGTGTATACTTTAGTAATAGTGATCTTCCAAATGGCCTAAAAGGTCAGCTTAATGCAGTATCTATAGGTGACTTATACGGTCCTTATGAAGAGCAAGGTGCATATTTTATGGCTAAGGTTTTGGATAAAAAAGTAATGCCTGATTCAGCAGAAGCAAGACATATTTTAAGAAATATTACTTCGCCAGGAGATTACGCTGCAGCAGATGCTTACATAGACAGTCTTCGTACTGAACTAGATAGAGGAGCGAAGTTTTCACAGTTAGCTAAAGACAATTCTGAAGATACAGGTTCAGGGGCTAAAGGTGGAGACCTTGGAACATTCCAACAAGGAAGAATGGTGCCTGCATTTAATGAAGCAGTATTTAACGGACGAGTTGGAGGATTGTATAAAGTAAAAACTCAATTTGGTGTTCACCTTATCAAGGTAGATGATCTAATTTACAACAACAGAGATAATAAGTATAAAATAGCTTACGTACGTACGCCAATTATACCTACAGAAAAGACGCAGAACAAATTAAATGACAAGATAAATGACCTTATTTCTCAAAATAGAGATATGGCAGCTATGTCATCTGCTGCATCAACAAATGGTTACAACTTTCAGACTTCTGGTCCACTTAAAGCAAACGATTACAGCGTCGGCGTTTTAGGATCTGATAATAGCTCTAGAGATATTGTAAAGTGGGCCTATGAGTATGATACTCAAATCGGAGAAGTGTCACCTACTGTATATTCATATAGTGATAAGGTTAACTACTTTGATAATAAGTATGTAATAGTATCACTTAAAAGTATTCAGAAGCCAGGTTTATTTTCAGCAGAATCTATGCGAGGCACATTAGAGTCGACAGTTGCTAATATTAAGAAAGCTGAATCAATTGTAGGATCTTTAGGAACGGATCTTTCAGCGGCAGCAGCTAAGTATGGTTCTGAAGTAGGTACAGCAGACAATGTATCTATGGGAGCATCATTTATCGCTGGTATCGGATCAGAAAATAAAGTAATCGCTAAGGCTTTTGCGACAAATGTAAACGAGACATCAGCTATAATAGGTACATCAGGAGTTTTTCTTTTGTCACCAACAAACAAAACTGAAGGTACAGTAACTAACCTTCCACAGATGAGAAAATTGAAGACAACATCTTCAAGAAGTCAGGCAGAGTTAAAGGTTATCCAAGCGCTAAAGAAAAATGTAGAGATTGCAGATAATAGAGCAACTTTCTTTTAAGCAAATGTTTGCTCTTTAACAAACACGCCGCCGGAATATAAATGTGGCTTTTGCAGACCAGTGTTTTGTTTTTATAAAACACGACGTCGGAGTAGAAATGTGGCTTTCGCAGAAAACACATGGACTCCGAAAACAATGGACTCCGATAACAAGACCAATATTCCAATCGACAGTAAATAAAATACAAATCCCAAAGTGTCTATGATACTTTGGGATTTGTATTTGTATCTGATTTATTACAATTAATTTTTTTGTTACGAAGAAAATTAAAAGACTTTGATAGTTACATATAATCTCTGCTTGACAACTTTAAAAAGGAATTCCTTTACAATGTATACTTAGCTATTTATACACTTTCCACCGTTTAAATTTTTTCGAAAATAATTATTGAATCGACTTTCAAGTTATTGTTCGAACAGATTTCACCATCTCTGTTTCTAGATTTTTGCAAATTGAAAAAAAGGAATTTATAATATATAAACAGTGTATTTTTTTCACACTTTACCCTAAGAATTTTTTTTCTTCGATTATAAGCTTCCACCCCAATCCATCTAAAAGTAAACTTATAGTAGAAATTAGTTCTTCTTTTTGTTCTTTAGCACTTTCTATAAGATCACCATCTCCAGCCAGATTTTCTACATATTCTTTAGCCCTTTTATTGATCTTATTGTAATCTTCATTAGTAAATGAATTAAAGGTCCCTTGCGTAATATCATAGTAATCCAAATCATGATCTATAGATAAAACCTCAGGCTCTGGAAAATCTTTAATGGTTATTGTTTTGTTTTCTTGGTCTATATTAAACTCTACTTTTTCAAAGTCATATCCTATCGAAGCCTTTGCATTTACTCTAAGTAGAGCTTTTTTTCGGAAAGGAGCTAAGTCAAAAGAATAATGATCTTTGTAGCTATATAACTCAGAAATATGTCCTTCCACAGTTACAAGCTTCATTACTTTCTCTATACGATTGAGTAATACAGTAGAACTTTCCTCTACTTTCTTTTCAAATAGATTAGACTTATATCCGCTATACCAAGCTCCACATATTGCGAGTAAGACGAGTAATGGTATTATTATGTATTTCCAGATTTTCATAGATCACATGTGTTGATTCTAATTCATAAACGAGCTATCAATAGTTTTTGGTTCATAAAGTTTCCGGCTTTCGCAGAAAAGGTAAACAAGAGAAACGAGTAATTCGATGTTTCTGACAAAGAGGAGTTTTGTAACATTACGGCGAGAAGGATAAAATAGTAGCATTTTCCTCCAGGGAAACTGAACACTTTTCGAATACTCAATAATTACCCACGAATACTCGTTATTATGTTTAACCTCTTTCTCCAACAGTTACATTTACACCGTATTGCTACTCAAACAAAAGAAATTGAGAACAACACACATGTTAATTAATTATAATATGTTGTATCTTTTGAATACTTTTGCTCCTTGGTAGTAACACACACTTAATGTGAGTCTTTTTATCAAATCGAAGTTTTCTATCTCAAAATACTTAAGCGCAAAAATTTATGGCTAAGAAAAAATCAAATAAGAAAGTAGAGAAGAAATCAAATCTTTACTCAGGTTATATCAAGATCATGTGGTTAGCCCTCTTTGCTGGACTCTTTGCTATGATTGCCGTTTTCGTTTTGATCTCCACGACACAACTTCCAGATACGAGTGAACTAGAAAACCCAAAAATAGAATTAGCGACTCAAGTGCTAGATCATAAAGAAAGACCATTGGGAGCGTTCTTTAAATATAACAGAGAGAATGTCACATTCGAAGAGTTGAATCCCAATATCGTAAATGCTCTTGTAGCAACAGAAGATGAAAGGTATTTTGAGCATACAGGAATAGATATAAGAAGTACGATTAGAGCATTCGTATATCTCGGAAAGAAAGGAGGAGCAAGTACAATAACTCAGCAATTGGCAAAGCAATTTTTTACAAAACGTAGTCGAAATATTGTTTTGAGAAGTTGGCAAAAACTTAAAGAGTTGGTAATTGCTACAGAATTTGAAAAGAGATATACCAAAGGCGAAATTATGGCCATGTATCTCAACAAATACGATTTCCTTAATCAATCAGATGGTATTAGCGCTGCGGCGACTACTTACTTCGGTAAGGACCAATCAGAGCTCACTATAGATGAAGCAGCTGTACTTGTAGGAATGTTAAAAAACCCAAACTTCTACAATCCGAAAAGAAGACCAGAGAACGCATTACGTAGAAGGTCAGTGGTTATGAACCAAATGTTGAAAAATGGATATATCACTCAAGATGAATATGAAAAATTAAATAAGAAACCAATTGACATGTCTAGTTTCAAGAGGTCTATTCATTATGATGGTCCAGCTCCATACTTTAGGGCAGAGCTGAATAAGTGGGTACAGAAACACCTAAAAAAAGAGAATATTACTAAGCCAGACGGAACAAAATATAATATTTATACTGACGGTCTTATAATTAAAACCACCTTAGATCTTGATATGCAGCGACATGCAGAAGCAGCGCTCAAAGTACACATGAGTAAGCTACAAGATAAATTTTTCGACAGATGGAAGGATAAAGATATATGGACTTACAAAGCAGAAGATGCACAAATAAGACGACGCAAATCAGCACTCAGCAGTAAGGTGCGAAAAACAGAAAGATTTAAAAAAATGAGAGCTTCATATCTATCTGAAATCTCAACAAAAATATCTGCATCTATTGAGGATGTAAGGTTACTGGATGGAGATATATTTCGTTTGTTCGCTGAAGATGATAAAACTGGACACCTATCTAAATTAGTAAAGGTAGGAGATATAAGTAAGGATCAATCAAAAGTATATAAGCAGATACTAGCAAGTGAACATTGGCCTAAACTCAAAAAGCAATGGAGTGCTTTACAGTCAAAATCAAAAAAAGTTTTTGCGAAGAAAATATCCATGAAGGTATTTGCATACACACCAAGTGGAGAAAAGACAGTAACGATGAGTCCTAGAGATAGTATCAAGTATCATATGATGCACATGCAACTAGGGTCTATGGCTGTAGACCCAAAGACGGGTTATGTCAAGACTTGGGTTGGTGGCATCAATCATAAATATTTCCAATACGACCATATTAATTCTAATCGTCAAGTAGGATCTACATTCAAACCATTTATTTATACCACGGCGATAGCTAATTTAGCTATGTCACCTTGTTACGAGATACAAGATATACAATATACGATCCCAGCCAAAGATGCAAACTTTGGACTATTGGAATCATGGTCGCCAGGTAATTCTGATGGTTTTTCCAAAGAGTACCTTACCTTAAAAGAAGGTTTGAAAAAATCAAAAAATAGTGTCTCCGTAAAACTCATGATGGAGATTGGAAATCCGGAATTAGTAAGAAGCTTAGTTTCAGAATTTGGAATAAATAAACATAAAGTCCCCAATTCACCTTCAATTTGTTTGGGGTCTGCAGATCTGTCTGTAATGGATATGACAGGTGCCTATACGGTATATGCTAATAATGGTACGTATACCAAACCAATGTTTGTAACAAGTATCGAAGACAAGACAGGTAGACTTATATATTCTGCAACATCGGTTCAAAGAAAGGCGCTAAACCCAAAGTATAATCATGCGATGGTAGATATGTTAAAAAACGCTAGTGCCGTAAATGCATTGAGTCATATCAAAAGTGAGGTGGGAGGAAAAACAGGAACAACCAACGATTATAGAGATGGATGGTTTATGGGTATTACTCCAGAACTTATTGTCGGAACATGGGTCGGTGGTGAAGAACAGTTCATGAGGTTTCGATCTATTTCAGATGGTGCCGGTAGTCAGATGGCCAGACCATTTTTTGCAGAGTTTATGAAAAGGGTAGAAGCCGATAAAAAAATTGATTTTGATACAGAAGCAAGATTCGTAATTCCGGACGAAATACTAGAATTGGATTGTGATAAGCATAGAGCGAACAGATATGTTGAACCCGAAGAAGAGGAAGAAGAAAATGAAGATGAATTCGAAGAAGAATTTTAGGTGTAGAGCGGCTTTTTATCGAAGATAAAAAACGCTCGGACAGATTCAGCGAAAGCGTGGCTTTCGCAGGAAACACGCGTGCTGAATCCAATCAACACAAACGAAGCAAGTAATATAATTATTCGCACTAATTCCAATCAACACAAACACAACAAATTACTCGTACTGATTCCAATCAACACAAATGCCACAAATGATATTATAATTAGGCACTCTGATTCCAAGACACAATAAACAAACTGTTTATCTTAAGGTGCTACTTAGAATTAAAATAATTACAATGAAAATTTACCTGTCGGTTGTCTTTCTGTTGCTAATTAATTGTAATGCTAAATACAATGATTCCGAATTACAAAAGAATAAAATAGATCAAAAGGCAACGTCAATTTTTAACTATAGTTACTTAGCTCCAACTATGGAACGAATCATTGAAGAATTAGGAGGGTTACCGAATGAACAAACGGATTCACTTTACTGCAACTGGCTTCTCAATTATAAGCGATCACTAAGGAACAGAATTCTAAAAGATAATTTAGATAAGAATAATTTTCAAATTGTTGGCTTTGCAAAATCACTAAATAACAAATGTTACGTTGATTATAATGGTCAATGTGAATTGATAGGAATTGAAGAAATTCCAAATGCAGTAACAAACATATTCAACAATAATTTAGTATGTGCAAAACGAGAGGAAAATAGGTTTAAACCAGAGTGCTACTCAAATTCTTTTTCAAAAACTACTGAAAATTCAAATGGGTATAAGTGTATAATTCAGGTCTGGTACAACGTGGAAAAAGAATGAACTCCTGTCAAGTATTAATTATAAGAGAGAAGACCATGTTCTTCGTCTTAACTATTTGACACTAGAATATTAATCCTTTAACATGACATTCAGATATAACCGCAATCCTGTTAATCTTGATCTAAACAGATAGATGTCTATCCACGTTTAGAGAATAAGTTCTGTTATTTATAATAGAGTTACGAATTACTCTAAAATGGCCGGATTCCCTAAATCACGTGATTATTTATTAACCATGTTGCAATTTAGACTCTCTTACGATCCGGCCTATTTTTGACCCTCTTGAAATAACGTCCAGCTTTTCTGACATATTGCTTCAGTCATTTCTTCAATAAGATTACTTCCAGCCGCAGGATCACTAACCTTACCTAAATAGGATTCCATGGTTAATAGATTATATGTGTGTACAGCGTTAAGCTTATACTTAGGATCAAGAGTTGTTGATATGATCCCGTCAGCTTCTCCGATAATGGCCGCTAATCCCATAAAGGAAGATTGTATAAGCTCATGCACACCTTCTCTAGCCGCCTTGGTATGAGAAAGTAAATTGTATTTGATATCTGTACCTAATGCCTTATTTAGATTGGCTATGAGAATATGTGCAGATCTGATTTTTGATACTTCCGAAAGAAAATCCTTTTGGCCATCTAGGACGATTAATAGTTCTTCTGCATTAGAAGCTGTTACTTTCTCTAATAATGTCGAAAGCTGCTTACTCACGGATCCCATATGCGGCACATGTATGAGGTTACGAGTAGAAGAAGGAGTGTATATTCTCTTCATGTCCGCATTTTGCCCCTGTAGATAGGATAACAACGATTGTTCGGCCTCATCATCCATTGGAGAGATGATTATCTGGATATAATCCAGTATGACTCCTTTCAAAACTATAGCATAGTCTACTCCACTGTAAGCATCGAATATCAACGTATTGACACCCACATTGAGTAAGTCTTTGACTATAGCATTACAATCAGAAGCACTAGTGTCTACGTGGCACCCTACTATATGATCGCGATCACGAGTTATTGCCTTGAGGTCTTTGGCCTTGTATTCTTGTATGGCATCTATAGAGAGCCCTTCTTCGATGTTATATTGAAGTTCGTCCGCAGTTTTGGCTCCCTTGAGGTCTTTGTTGATTTTAGCAACCCACTCAGATAATGTAGGTTTTGCAAATGACTGTTCTATTTCTGGTCCTTTTCCCAATGTCTTGATTCTTTGATGTTATATAGTCTTTCGGTAAACAAATATAGGCCAATATCTTATTGATGTTCCTTAAACGGACTGTCCTGTTAGTATGATATTGTTTGTGGCAATGTCGTCGACTTTCGAAAGCAAACGTCTTATCATCTTAATCGGCCATAGGACAAACCTTTTTAGGTAGAATATGGTTATATTTGCACGCTCAAACCGTATCGTCTATATATAGGCCAAAATCAAAAAAATATAATACCATATAATGGGTTCTCAGAAATTAATATACCTCGACAATAACTCTACTACTCCTTGTGATCCACGAGCAGTAGAAGCAATGTTACCTTTCTTTCATCAGATACCTGGTAATGCAGCGAGTCGTAACCATCCTTTTGGATGGCAAGCTGAAGAAGCGGTAGATTATGCTAGAGAGCAAATAAGTAATTTGCTTGCTGTAGATAGCAAAGAGATCATTTTTACATCTGGAGCTACGGAAGCAGATAATCTCGGTATCAAAGGTGTATTCGAAATGTATAGCCGCAAGGGTAATCATATCATTACACTCAAAACTGAGCATAAAGCCGTACTTGATGCTTGTAAGAAAGTAGAAAAAATGGGCGGCCAAGTAACTTATCTTGATGTAAAAAGAGATGGTCGTGTCGATCTAGCAGCTTTAGAAGCGGCGATCACGGACAAGACTGTATTGATTTCCATCATGTGGGCTAATAATGAAACGGGTGTTATCCAACCTATGAAAGAAATAGGTGAACTATGTGAAAAGCATGGCGTATTATTTATGTCAGATGCTACACAAGCTGTTGGTAAGATCAAGACACACCCCAAAGAATTAGGTATACACTTAATGGCATTTACTGCTCACAAGATGTATGGACCTAAAGGTGTAGGAGCTCTTTTTGTAAATAGAAAGAATCCAAGAGTAAAGGTGACATCGCAAATGGATGGCGGAGGCCACGAGAGAGGTATGAGATCAGGTACTCTTAATGTACCAGGGATCGTAGGTTTTGGTAAGGCAGCAGAGATTGCTATGCAGGAGATGGAAGCTGACGCAGCTAGATTATCTATTCTGAGAGATAAGTTAGAAAACGCATTCAAAGATACTTTAGAAGAGGTGTATGTTAATGGTAATGTGGAGCACCGTATGCCTCACGTAGCTAATATCTCATTTAAGCACGTAGAGGGAGAAGGTCTAATGATGACTTTTAACCAAAACATAGCAGTATCATCAGGATCAGCTTGTACGTCGGCCTCATTAGAGCCATCATATGTACTTATAGCATTAGGTCTAGGAGATGATCTGGCACACTCTTCGCTTAGATTTAGCTTAGGAAGGTTTACTACGGAAGAGGAGATTGATCAGACGATTGCAATGATCTCCAAAGGAGTCAACCATATGAGAGACTTAAGTCCTATCTGGGAGATGTTTAAAGAAGGTATTGACCTTGACGCTGTAGAGTGGTCAGAGCATTAGGAACTTAATAGATAGTTAGTATCGTTTAATAATATAGAACACAAGTAAAAACAACATAAAATGGCTTATTCAGAAAAACTTATAGAGCACTTTAACCACCCAAAAAACGTGGGTACTCTAGACAAGTCTAAAAGCACTGTAGGAACAGGACTAGTTGGTGCACCTGAGTGCGGTGATGTCATGAGACTACAAATCGAAGTAGACGAAGAGTCTGGTATGATCAAAGACGCAAAGTTCAAAACATTTGGATGTGGATCTGCAATCGCTTCTAGTTCCTTAGCTACAGAATGGCTGAAAGGAAAAAGTATAGACGAAGCTTTAGCTATCGACAATATGGCTATCGTAGAAGAATTAGCTCTTCCGCCAGTAAAGATTCACTGTAGTGTTTTAGCTGAAGACGCTATCAAAAGCGCCATCGCTGATTACAAGTCTAAGAACGCCTGATTAAAAGTCAATATATACGTTTCACTTAAAGGTGACGATCAATTATTCTTAGTTATTAAAACACAATTAAATTCACATTATGTTATTCATAGCAGATAGCGCTAAAAACAAGGTAACTGAGCTTATGTCCAAAGAGACATTAGGTGAAGACTATTTCGTTCGTGTATCCGTAACGAGTGGCGGATGTTCTGGTCTTACATATGAGATGGATTTTGATAATGAAGACAAGGAGAACGATCAAGTATTCGAAGATAACGGTATGAAGATCGTAACGGACCTCAAAAGTTTCTTATACCTCTGTAATACGACACTAGAATTTTCTGGTGGTCTTAACGGAAAAGGATTTTACTTTAACAATCCTAATGCGGCTAGATCATGTGGTTGCGGAGAGAGCTTCGCGGTTTAATTAATTTCCGGCTTTCCTAAGAAAACGGAAATATCGAAACGAGACATTTCCTTGTTTTGAATTGCAGCAAGGCTTTTTTAAAGAAAACGGAAATATCGAAACGAGACATTTCCTCGTTCGAATTGCAGCAAGGCTTTCCTAAGAAAACGGAAATATCGAAACGAGACATTTCCTCGTTACGAATTGCAGCAAGGCTTTCCTAAGAAAACGGAAATATCGAAACGAGACATTTCCTCGTTACGAAACGCTCGAAAGAAACAGAAATTTAAAATAGAAGATGTATTTAAAGCCTCAGCAGTTTTGCTGGGGCTTTTTACTTTTTAGATGTTTGTAACAAAAAAGGGATAGGCGGAAGTTTGTATATTGGGATACCGGAATAGCAATGTGTATACATTGATTCATTTCATCAAAAAACAAAATTTGACTGCAACAATTATTACCAAAACACCCCAATGTAAAAAAGTAAGAGAGTATATTTCATACTACTATTTCCATCAATCGAACTCTGGAAAAACTAGCTTTATTTATTACCCTCATTATAAAAAAGCATTGACCATATACAAAAACTCTAGTATTTCTTTTAAGAAACCATGTTCAGTAGTTAAGCAAAATATGGGAATAGACTACTGCATAGCATATTCACATAATGTTAGCCATCCAATTCACGCAGATATCTTAGGTCCTTTTACAAAAGTAGGCATCGTATTTCAACCTTTGGGAATAAATAGATTCTTTAACGAAACGATCGATACATTCTATTCAGACTCTATAGAAATTGATTTCCAACCTTTTGCAAATAATAAAGAATTTCATTTGTGCTTAAATAAAATTTTTGATGCAGCGGATATTGATAAAAAAGTTGAAATATTAGATAGCTACTTCTCTAATCATCAAAAAAAATTTGAACTAGGTATAATTGAGAAGGCCGTATCGCTAATTGTAGAATCTAATAAAAAAATAAGCGTTTCAGACCTTTCATTTTCGCTGAACATTAGTCGTAAAACTTTGACTAGGCATTTTAAAAAGCATCTTTGTTGTAATCCCAAAGAATATATAGATATTGTTTTTTTTAGAAAGGCGATTAACATTAGATTAGACGAAATGAAAAAACACAATTTATCTGAAATTGCATATTCGAACGGATACTACGACCAATCCGCATTAATTGAGCACTTTAGAAAATTAACCAACATGAGTCCAACGGAATTCTTCAAATCTACTAGGAAGGTAAAAAATTTGGAGACTTATTGGAAATTTATAAAATAGAGTGTCCCATTTAGCCTATTTTATAAATCTATAATACCCTAAGTTTACATAAAAAGATGAAGTACCTTATATTAACGTTAGTTTTTTATTGTTCATCTTCTATTTATTGTCAAGATGATTTTGCTATGTCTTATGGAAAACTGTATCCATATGAATACTTAATTGAATCCAAATTAACTGACCTTGATTCCTTTTCTAACGCAAGTCAAATAGAGACGATACAAAAGTCCGTAGTCAGAATGAATAATTCATTTTCCGGAGTATTTGTGTCATCCGATGGACTTTTAATTACTGTAAACCATGCAATTCGAACGGGTTATTTTGAGGAAGACATATTGAGGAATGGATTCCGTACTAACAATAAATCGAATGAAATAAAAGTTAAGAATTTTGAAATACAGCAGTTGCTAAACTATAGCAACGTAACAGATGACTACAATCAGCTTATAAATAAATATGGCGACAAGAAAATAGCAATTGATCAAATTAAGTATTCCTTTAGGCAGAAGAAAGGCTGGAGTCTATTGAAATTGGAAATTAAAGAAGTGTTTAATTCCAATCAAGTAATACTATATGGGTATAAAATTTACAATGATATTCGTTTAGTATTTCTACCACCTGCGGATTATAGCTCTGGAGTAATAGATCGAAATGAAATCATGGATTTTTTATTTTTCAGAATATATGAGAATAACTCACCTATAAATAGTTCGAGTTTTCATCTAGAAATCGATTTACAAGGAAATAACCTAAATCAGAAATCATACATTGTAGGCTATCCACAAAAAACTACTAGACATAAGACAGCGAATGAATTACTTTTTATTAAGGACTATCAAGTTGAGACAAAATTAGAAAAAGCAAGGGTTGGTTTGACGAGAAGAGGTGGAGAAAATGATGCCTTCAAAATTAAATTTGAAACCGAAGATGTTCGTACTCGAAATGAAATAGCGGTTCTAAAAAGACAAATTGAAGAATACGAGAATCATATTTCTGGAATGAAACAAGGAGAGGTCATTGGGTTTTTGAATAGAAGAAAACATTTCATAAATGCTCATTCTGAAGCTTCAAAAAATCTATTCTCTGAGTTGGCTCAATATTTAGAAGAATTAGAAACGATTGAACCCCTTATTCAAAAATTTTCTGGCAGTCGTGGAATATGGCTTTATACTTTCCTGGAACGATTAAATGAATATAGGGAGAGTATTGGTATAATAAAAGACGCTGCCATACTCAAAGGGATGTTACAACATGCCTATTCTGCTGCACCTAATCTTAAAAGTTTACATGAACAAAGTGCATTCAAGAAAGCTATTATTGATTTAAAGGATAATAGAATTTTTACTTCAAGCCATACTACGTTGCTACAAAACTTTGATAGTGAGGATGAATTCGTAGACTCTAGCTTCACGACCACGGAGTTTATAAATTTTGAATCTGCGATGAAACTGCTAAATGATCACGATCGCATGAAAAATCTAAATGATCCCATGCTCAGAATAGCAGAACAAATAATTCCTCTTGTAGAAAAACATTCTCTTTCTAGAATATTACTTTATGAGAAAATTGATTCGGTCAATAACTTGATAACTAAAGAGGTACTAAAAATAGCGGACAATAAACTTCTTTCACCTGATGCCAATGGTTCATTGAGGATTTCGCCTGGTAAGATCATGAATTACAACGAAAAAGGCATAGATGAGATGAGGCCAACTACCCTTGAAGAAATTATGTCGAAACAAGATACGTCATCTATTGATGGGGAGACTTACGTTAATTTTATTGAGAATCATGGTAATAAAATCTGCTTTATTGCATCCGATACAGATGGTACAAAAGGAAGCTCTGGATCACCACTACTCAATGACTCAGGAAAGATTATGGGTCTAGTCATTAAATCTGGCTCAAATACTATATACCCCAAGGACTTTATATTTGACTCAAAAGCAAGGGCTGTATCGATTCATATTCAAATGATTTATCTGATATTGAAAGACCTGTTTCAAGAAAACAAAATATGTCAAGAAATGATCAAGAACAAATAGAATCCAACACTCTTTTAATCGTTCAAATGCGTAATTGATAAGTTTTCTTGGGTAAACAAAAAACTCCCTGTCGAATCATCAACAGGGAGCTTATATATTCTTAATTCTACTAGTCCTACTTCTTCACTAAAGCTGCGATCTTGTCTTCTAGCTCATACTCGTCACCTGGGTTATATCCATTGTGAGTGTATACTATATTACCTTCACCATCTACTAAGAAAGTTTGCGGTATAGTCTGGAAGTTAAGCGCTTGCTGCAATGTCTGCTTGCTGTCTGAGAGTACTGTGTATTCCCAACCTTTAGATCCTACCATTCCAGGCACTTTAGCCATACCTCTAGCGTTATCTATTGTGATAGCGATTACCTCTACGCCATAATCTTCTACCCATTCAGGATATACATCATTAATCGCATCTAATTCTTTTTTACATGGCGAACACCAAGTGGCCCAAAAGCTCACCACTACTGGCTTACCTTTACCCAAATAATCCTGGATATTTACTGTTTTACCTTCTAAAGTCTTCAGTTGAGCACTAGGCATTTTTTTGTCACCAGTAAAAGTGGCAGACATAAGTACCAATGTCGTAAGTGCTAAAAGTAAGTGTTTCATGTTGTATTTGATTTTTTGATTTTCGAATGTTAGTTGGTTTTAACAGTTGCAATGATAGATACATTGATCTATTACGTATGTCATCACAAACACATTAACAGTATTAAAACGAGTGCAAGTTCCGTGAAGGATCATATCTGAACTTAAAATAAAGTTAAAAATGATGATATTGTGTCTACAAAGTATCAATTAATAGGCGAATAAAACGGTAAAAGTAGGCTGAGCAATGGCTGCCAAGGCATTTAACCCAAGTTTGTCACACATAAACCCTAGAGGGAATTATTAAAAATCAAATGTAAATGAGAAACCTATTTCCATTACTAGCGTGTTTTTTATTCGCTATTACATCTTTTGCACAGGAGTCTGCTGGTCCAGATAGAGGCGTACTTTCCGGTAGTGTAGAGACCAATTTTAATTACTTTCAAAGAGATTCTACTATTGGTGCTGTTAATATCCCTCAATACGATAGACTTTTGACTGGGGGAGAAATGTGGCTTAATCTTAATTATAGCATAAAGGGCTATGACATGGGTGTTCGTTTTGACATGTTCCAAAACTCAAACTTGCTTAATCCAACAGGATCTTATTCAGCGCAAGGAATTGGAAGATGGTTCATCAAGAGAACGACAGATAAGTTGACTTTAGAGGCAGGATACCTTTATGATCAGATAGGTAGTGGTATTATCTATCAAGCGTACGAAGTGAGACCGCAACTTATCGATAATGCGCTGTATGGAGGTGCGGTATCTTACCAGTTCATGGATAACCTTAAAGTAAAAGCATTTACCGGTAAGCAGAAACAACAATTTGGAACTATCGAAGGATCTATTAGAGGTGCGTATGCGGAAGGATTTTATGCTCTTGGTAACGAAGATTCACCAGTATCTCTTGCTCCGGGTGTGGGTATAGTAAATAGAACGACAGGTGATGAAGTGATTAATAACATGTTGAATGTTATTAAGTTCTACCTACTAGATGACCAAGTAATACCAGAGTATAATACGTATTTAACCACGTTCTACAATACACTGTCTTACAAGAACATTACGTGGTATGCTGAGATTGCACATAAGTCAGAAGAAGTATTTTTCGATATTGATGCAGAGAAGCAAGAATTTATGGCACCTTCAACATTTGGAAAATATGTCAAGAAGTCTGGAAATATATACTACTCATCTCTAGGATATACTATTGGTGGATTAGGACTAACGGTGGAAGGAAAACGCACAGAAAACTTTGATTTTAGAGCAGACCCTACATTAAGACTTAACCTTGGTTTAGTAAATTTCATACCACCGATGAATAGGTTAAATACTTATCGATTAACAAGTAGATATAGTCCAGCGACTCAGTTGCTGAGTGAACAAGCATTTCAGGTAGATTTATCTTATAAATTTAATAAGGCATGGAGTACCAATCTAAACTACTCTAACATCCAGAAGTTAGATGGTACTCAGTTATATGATGAAAGACTAGTAGAAGTAACGTACAAGAAAAAAAGAAAATGGCAATTTGCCGGAGGTCTTCAACTACAAGAGTATAGTCAAGAGATCTACGAAGCCAAACCAGATGTCCCAACCGTAACTACGGTGACGCCGTACATGGAGTTTCTTTATAAATTATCACGTAAGAAGTCTATTCGGTTTGAGTCCCAGTATATGTCTACAAATCAAGATTTTGGTAGCTGGGCATATGGTCTGGTTGAAATAGGTTTAGCTCCACACTGGTTATTCGAATTGTCTGGAATGTATAATGTATCACCAAATACTAAAAAGACAGAAATACCAACAGACCCAGAAACAGGAGAAAAAAGAAAAATACTATATCCTACTGTGGGAGCGGTTTATATCAACAAAGGAAATAGATTTTCTTTGAGGTATGTTAAACAAGTAGAAGGTGTTGTTTGTAATGGAGGTGTATGTCGTCTTGAGCCAGCTTTCTCTGGAGTAAGATTTAATATGACGTCTAATTTCTAGTCTTTAAAAGATTCGACAATTTAAATAAAAAGAAAAGATTATAATTATGAAATCAATCAAATATATAATAGCCATTATATCTATCACTATGCTTTCTGCTTGTGAGGAACAACCACTTACTATTCCAGATTTCGTACCTCCAATTAGTGGTAAAATGATACTAATTGAGGAGTTTACTGGAGCAAGTTGTTCGGGTTGTCCAGCAGGCGCAGCTAAGGTTGAAGAACTGCTTAGATCATTTCCAAAAAACGTGGCAGCTGTTGCAATTCATGGAGATTTCCTAACTGAGCCTATTGAAGATAAAAGCATATATGATTTTAGAACTACGGAATCATCTATGATCGAACAAAGCTTTACGATATTTTCTAAGCCAGCCGCCATGACGGATAGAAATCCAATTTTAGATGGAAATATAATCAAAGACGCACCACCAGCATGGGGAATATTCGTACAGGAATTATTAAAAGCAGACCAAGAAATTAAGCTTGAGATAGAAGCTTCTGTAGTAGGTGGAGTCCTAGATGTAACCGTAACGGGTAATGCCTTACTTGATCTCCAAGGAAATTATAATATAGGAGTCTATGTGACACAGAGTCATATTTTAGATTATCAAAAAACGAATGGATCTACTCTAGAAGATTATGAGTTTAATCACTTTTTACGTAAGAGTATGACTAGTGTTCCCAATGGTGATATTCTAAGTTCTGATTTGGTGTCCGGCGAAGAATTTAGTCGTAATTATTCATTTACAATACCTACGGAATTAGGTCCTATGATTCCAGAGTGGGTAATAGATGATCTCGAGGTAGTTGCGTTTATATCAAGAGACGAAGGTTCAGTAGCACCGATCATACAAGCTGCGAAGAAAAAGCTGTAATAAACCACCACATATTTAGTTATGTGAATTCCAATTTTTAAACTTGATACTAGGCATGGTCCTTTTATCGTTTGAAAATTGGAATTTCTTTTTTAGGTTCTTTTAATCTGAATTAGAAAAGAGGTTTCGTAAAAGAAGTCTACTATATAATTTACAGACTCATCTAAAAAAAATAATTGCACATGCGTATACACTCTCTATCTCGGATCTTGTCATTACCTATTGTAGTTTCTATACTCGCTATACTCTATCTGAGTTACGAGCTTGGATACCAAAACGCGATGATCTGGATTTTGGTCCCTCTAGTTATTGCTACTGCAGTAGTTATCTTTCAAGGACAAATAGACTTCTGGTGGAATGAACGCAACCCAGTAGAGTTGGATCCACCAATATCCGCATGGCTTAATAAATATGATCCATACTATAAATCTCTGCATCCAGACCAGAGACAGAATTACGATAATCGACTGGTTATGTATATGCAGGGAAGAGCTTTTGCAAGTGTAGGAAGTGAGCATCATGATGTACCAGATGATATACAAGCTATAGTTGCGTCTAACGCGGTGAAGATGATGATATCCAAGAAGGATTATCTATTGGGTGATATGGATCGCATCTATTTGTATAAACATCCATTTCCTACGCCGAGATATCAGTTTCTTCACACAGTAGAAACGGATATAGAAGATGGGATTTTTATTTTTTCCATAGAGCACCTTATTCCGGGTATGATCAATTCTGAGAAACACTATAATATTGCTATGCATGGATACGCAGAAGCATTTCAAAGAGTATTTCCAAAAGAAGATTTTACATACTTAGATCATATTACTTGGGAGCAGTTAGAAGAGGTGGGCTATCATTCTCAAGATAAAATATTACAAACCATAGGGTTCAATAAAACAGATATCCCAACAGTTGCAATTAATCACTTCTTTACTCATCCTAGGAGGTTTAGTTCTATCCTACCAGATGCTTATAATAAACTAGTTAGACAGTTTGGTGCGGATCAATTAAATCAACTGTAATGGATGGTATTCAAGTCATAAAAACACCAATCGGATATCTCAAAATACAAGCATCGAATCTTGGATTAAGAAGCATCGAAATACTTAAGGATAAACCGAAAGAAAAGCAAGAAAAAATCAATCAATTTACAAAGCAAGCTGCCGAAGAATTGTTAGAATATTTTGATGGAAAAAGAACAGTGTTTTCTGTTGAATTGGACTGGGATGGATATAGTGACTTTTACATATCGGTATGGACTTATCTTGTCAATATTCCCAATGGACAAACTCGATCATATGGTGAGGTCGCCAAGTTTATTGATAACCCTGGAGCTTCGAGAGCAGTAGGATTGGCTAATGGTAAAAACCCAATTCCAATTATAGTACCCTGTCATAGAGTGATCGGTTCCAATGGGGCATTGACTGGATTTGCTTCAGGTCTACATATCAAGCAACAATTATTAGCACACGAAAATCCAGATGGCTTTGCTTTGCAAGGCAGCCTTTTTTAGCGAAGATTGGACGACACCATGTTTAATAGACAATCGACTACTTAAAAACGATGGATCAGAAATGTATTAATCTACAGGTGCTAATCTAACAGTTAGACCATTGATTTCCTCTTTAATTTTTATTTGACATCCTAGTCTACTATTATCTTCTACAAAGAAAGCTTGGTCCAGCATATCTTCTTCGTCATCAGATCTATTATATATATCATGTTCACTTTCTACGTAGCAATGACAAGATGCGCACAGCGCCATACCACCGCAAGTACCTTCTACCGGCAAATCAGAGGCCTTGGCAACTTCCATCATATTGAGATCAACACCTAGAGGCACCTCTATCTCATGTGACACTCCCTCTCTATCTATTATCGTGACTTTGATATCTTCCATAGTGTAATTGTAATGTATACCTATACAATGCTAAAGTGAATGATTAGTTCCCTTCTATTTGTGATTGGCCTGAAAAAAACCCGTTCTCTCCTTCCACTTGTGTTTGGATATAAAATGAATTTAACTGCCGACCAAGTTCAGTAAAAAACCGAGTGACACTTTTTTCTTGAGATTGTACTCCAAGTAACTCCTTCATGCTCGATCCCCAAGCAGGCTGCACTTTATTTGGAAACGGGTTAGGCAAAAAGTGACCGTTCTTTTTGACTTCGAATCCGCCATAGTCAGTATAGAGGACATAAATATTTCCTAGAGTTGATTGTTCAAGACTACCATTTTCAGAAATTACTTCACCAAGGGTTGGATTCGCGATATATGATTTTAACAGTGAGTCAGGAACGATTGACATTTTATTGAATGAATATTCTTTTTTGGTATTTTGCCAAATCAAAAGCCGTTCTTTTCTTTTTGATCTTAGTAGTTCCAAGTCTTCTAGTAAAGAAGGGTTTGTCTTGGCCATTTTTATGAGTGCTTTTTCTTTTTTATAATCCGTAGGAAATATGACAACGATACCTGATTTTTTGATTTGATTAATGGCAGCAATTGCTTGAGACGGATCAGTAGTTGCTGCCTGATTTTTTTTAAGAGAAGCACAACTGGATAAGAATATGGTGATTGATATTATTACCAATATAGATTTGAGTGTATTCATATAACAAAGTAACAATAATGAAACCGTCAAGGCAAGAGGCAGTAAGTCGTAGATGAGATAATATTGTAATTTAGCTTACATAAAAATTAGAATCAATATATATGCTAGTAAAAACCTATGCCAGTGCTGTCCAAGGAGTAGAAGCCCAGACAATAACTATTGAAGTAAACGCAGGAGGAACGGTAATGGCCGGTAAGCAATTTTACTTTATGGTAGGCTTGCCAGATAATGCTGTTAAAGAGGGGTTTGCAAGGGTAGAGTCAGCAGTAAAGAACATCGGATACAAACTATCAAGAGTAAAGCTGGTCGTCAACATGGCGCCTGCAGATATACGTAAAGAAGGATCAGCGTATGATCTTCCAATAGCCATTGGTGTATTAGCGGCTACAAAGCAGATATCAGATGAAAGGCTGGGTGATTATCTAATAATGGGAGAACTTGCCTTAGATGGAGGACTAAGGCCTATTAAGGGAGCATTACCTATAGCTATACAGGCAAGAAGAGAAGGTTACAAAGGAATCATACTACCGAAGGAGAATGCAAGCGAAGCGGCAATTGTAGATAATCTAGAAGTATATGGAATAGAAAACCTTACTGAAGCAGTAGGTTTTCTAGACAATAGCATGATCCTCAAACCAGAAGAACATAATACTAGAGAGTTATTCAAAGAAAACAAAGAGAAGTATAGCGTCGATTTTAATGATGTAAAAGGTCAAGAAAATATAAAACGAGCATTAGAAATTTCTGCAGCAGGTGGACACAATGTTATATTGATTGGTCCTCCAGGTGCGGGTAAGACCATGCTCGCTAGGAGGCTCCCTACGATATTACCGCCACTTTCTCTGATGGAGGCATTGGATACAACTAAGATTCACAGTGTAGCTGGTCACCTAGGTACTAATGCGTCACTTATATCTGAGCGCCCTTTCCGATCACCACATCATACGATTAGTGATGTGGCGTTAGTTGGCGGAGGATCTAATCCTAACCCAGGGGAGATATCCTTGGCCCATAACGGTGTATTATTTTTAGATGAATTACCAGAGTTTAAGAGATCGGTATTAGAGGTGCTTCGTCAACCGATGGAAGAGCGCAGAGTGACAATATCTAGGGCAAGAGTATCAGTAGATTATCCTGCTAGCTTTATGTTAGTGGCGAGTATGAATCCATGTCCTTGTGGCTTTTATAATCATCCAGAAAAAGATTGTGCTTGTGGTCCTGGCGTCGTGAAAAGGTATCTCAATAAGATCTCAGGTCCATTATTAGATCGGATCGACTTGCACGTAGAAGTTACTCCAGTGTCTTATGAAGAGTTAGCCAGCCACGAGTATAAAAGTGAGTCTAGTGAGGACATCACAAAGAGAGTAATAAAAGCAAGAGAGATACAGCAAACACGATTTGAAGAATATCCGGAGATTCACTGTAATGCTCAGATGCCGAGCAGAATGGTTAGAGATGTTTGTTCACTTAGTAGTGCTGGAGTTATATTGCTCAAAACGGCTATGACCAAGCTACAATTATCCGCAAGAGCATATGATCGTATATTGAAAGTGGCACGTACAGCCGCTGACCTCGCAGAAAGTGAAAACATAAAAATAGAACATCTAGCAGAAGCGATTCAATACAGAAGCTTAGATAGAGAAGGGTGGAGTGGTTGATTTCAATCGAAGCACATACTACTTTTTAGCACATAGCTTACTTAGGATACTTTTCTCTAGATAACTCACCTACAATATCCTTTGCTTCGGCATAAGTATATCCTTTGGATTGCGCAAATTTCATAAGTTCCATATTTAGCATTCGTTCGTTAGTTGAGGGTCTTATATCCACTCTTTTACGAAGCATTCTTTCCAGGTTTTCTAAATATTCTTCTTCTAGTATTTCTGTCATTCCTTTGCGGATACAATATTCAGATACACGCTTTTCTTTGAGTCCTCTTTCGATCTTATATCTACCCCAAGACTTCATTCTATACTTTCCTCTTACATACGACCTAGCAAACCGCTCTTCATTAAGATAATCGTCTTGTATTAGCTCCACGATAATATCTTCGAGATCGTCACCATATATCTTTAGTTTGAGTAGACGAGTACGTACTTCGCTATGACATCGATCTTGGTAGATACAATACTTCCTTAGCACATCGAGTGCATCATCCTTAGAATAATACTTATAGTTGGACATATAGAGTGTTGTACCATTTTTGCTGCATTATTGCACTACCTATTCTGGTATATTCGAATTAAGGTATTTTAGACCAAAGATGTTCAATTCTATTCGACTTTTCATAAGAGTCAGGATTATTGCGTAATTTGTAAACGTATACAAATGATAAAGAATGAAACCAAAGAAATGCGAAGTGTGCGGTGATAAGTTTCACGGTAGAGCGGATAAGAGATATTGCTCAGATCAATGTCGTACTGCTCATCATAATGAGAACAATAGAGATTCTACTAATTTCATGAGGAATGTGAATAATATGTTACGTAAAAACAGACGTATCCTTGCAGCACTTAATCCTAATGATAAAGCTAAGACGACTAAAACAGAACTTTTAGACAAGGGGTTTAAGTTTAGTTACTTCACGAACCTGTACGAAACCAAAGCGGGTAAGTTATATTACTTCTGTTACGATCAAGGATATATAGATATAGGAGATGGAAAATACGCTATTGTACGACGTAAGGCATATGTAGAATAGAGGGTTTATTTTTCACTAAAATACTTACGGTCAATATAGAATGTACCAAATGGTAAAAGGGAAGCAATCAACACAATAAATGTGGACTTAATATCCCACTTCATTTTAGCTCTGATGAGCAATGCTAATATCACATAGAGTACAAACAGTATTCCGTGAGGCATTCCCAACAGTTTAACTAAATGTGCATCGCCTACCATATACTTCCATGGTACGGCTACCAGCATTAATAGGATGTAAGATACACCCTCCAAAAAACTAACAACTCTAAAACTGCTTATTAAGTGAGCAAACAACTCTTCTTTTGACTTCAACTTCTTTTGTATTTTATTTAGAATAAATATGGATGCTCCACCTGCCACAAACGAAACAATAAGATTAAGTAGAACAAGTGACCAATTCGTACTTCCGGATTCCATTATAGAAACTGGATCAAACCCTAATCGACCTAAAAACTTTATAATTAGAATACTTCCAAATACTCCAGCTATAGTATTGCCTACAAAATCATAGGAAACATTTGGCTTATAATAACCAGTCATGTTTGCCCCTAATATTCCTATAGCAATACTGATTAATGACATTAAAGATTCAGTCAAAGGTATGTTTTTTAGCATTAGGTATTAGTGTCCATAGTCCATATTATCAATTTTTCCGGACATCATTCTTTTTTGTATAATGAAGTAAACAACTACAAGTATAAGTCCAACAATACCCCAATTGAGGGCAACGGATAATCCATAGCTATTAGTCGTTGTATTATAGATGGTCAGTGCTCCATTGATATCATTAGTCGAAGGTAGGATTACAGGAAATAGAGAGGCTAAGGACGAGGTAATGCCCCCCAGTACTAACAGTGAAGAAAGTAAAAACGGGTATAGGTCATTTTTTATTTTTTTGACAAAATATAAGCCAATAACACCAGTAAAGTATAGCAAGGGAAATAATATAAAAAGTGGTTGTTCTGTAAAATTATTCAATGCGGCTGGGTTTATCATTTGCCATGCGTACAAAGAGATTACAGTGAGTATGGACAAGACAATATTTAATCTAAACACAACGGTCTTAAGCTTGTTATTTATTGAGGAGTTGGTTTTAAGAATAATCCAATTTGCTCCATGCATAGCTAATGTAACTACTGAGATAAACCCAATTATAATCGTAAACCAATCTATCACTCCAGGAGATTCACAAAGTGGGCTAAAGCTACTGTCCCAAAGGGGTAAGAAGAAGTATTGACTTTCGTAAAGAGACACACCGCTTTCTACTCCTCCAAGATTTACACCTCTAATAATATTACCTAAGGCAATTCCAAAAAACAATGCAAGTAATAAACTAGAAACACCAAAAGAGCTATCCCAAATATCTTTCCACATTTGAAATTTGAATTGACTTCGAAACTCTAGGCCTATAGCTCTTAGCATAATTAGCCAAAGGACAATTATCAGTGGCAAATAAAAGCCACTAAATACTGAGGCATAGAAAGTGGGAAAGGCCATAAAGAGCATTCCTCCACCTGCAACCAACCAAACCTCGTTAGAATCCCAAAACAAACCAGCGGACTTAGCAATTACTTCCTTATCCTTTTCTGTTTTAGCAAAGAACAGGTGAATTATTCCTGCGCCAAAATCGTAACCATCTAAAATGAAGAACATGGCTAAGACAATAGCAATAGTTATGTACCAAAAGATTTCCATGATTTAGTGATTTTGTGCTATGGGTCCTTTATAAATGGTTTTACCAACAAGGATTAGAAACAAAATTCCCAACAAAAAGTACAACCCAATAAAACCTAATAAAGTGAATAGTGTATTACCAGAAGATACGGTTGGTGAGATTCCATCGCTGGTATATAACAGGCCGTAAACCAAATAGGGTTGTCTTCCTAACTCCGCTACGTACCACCCAGTGATATTAGCGATGTATGCAAATGGAGCTAACACCATTATCGTCCAAAGTAATGGTTTCATATAGTATAATTTTTTTCTCCATAAAAAGAAAAAAGCTAAGCTCATCACAGCAATAAATATTGTACCTAGTCCAACCATGATATGATAGGAATAATATAATCCTGGGACATTAGTCGGTAGTTGCTCTTCTGTAAAATTATCCATACCAGAAATTTGCTTGTTCCAATCTTGGTAGGTCAAGAAGCTAAGTACATTTGGTACTGCTATTTTGTTGTCGAGTTTTTTTTCGACCATATTGGGCTGACCGATTAGTACTATTTCTGCTCCAGCGTGTTCTGTTTCAAATATTCCTTCCATCGCAGCGAATGCAGCAGGTTGATATTTTGCCACATTTTTTGCGTTCCAATCTCCAGTAGGAAAAGCAACAAGGAAACTAGAAATAACTCCAAAAAAGACACCAGTTGATAGAAACAATTTTCCGTATTCAATATGTGACTTACTTAATATATAGAAGGCACCAATACTCGCCACTACGAATGATGATGTGACCAGAGAGGCCATCTGATTGTGTAGAAAGGCAGGAAGCAACCAAGGATTACTGAACAGTGCTGAAAAATTCTCTAAGACAAATTTTCCGTTGTCTAGAATCTCATAGCCGACTGGATGTTGCATCCATGCATTGGTGGCTAATATAAAATATCCACTAGCCCAAGAACCTAAGAAAACTAAAAGAGCAGTTAGAAAATGAAGCTTCTGACCCATCAATTTTTCACCAAAAATAAATAGCACTAAAAAGGATGATTCAAGAAAAAAAGAGAACAATCCTTCCATCGCAAGAGTTTGTCCTATTATGCTTCCAGTGAGTTCGGAAAACTTCGCCCAATTAGTCCCAAATTGAAATTCCATCGGAATACCAGTGATGACTCCCATGGTAAAATTTACCGCAAATATTTTCATTAAGAATTTTGCAGCAACATTATACTTGTCAAGTTGTGTACGGAGAAAATTACCCTTAAAGTAAACAATGATCAATGATAATCCCATCGTGAGCTGTGGGAATATATAATGAAAAGTGATAGTAAATGCAAATTGCAATCTATCGTATAAAATCATATCCTCCATAAAATAAGTTTAACTATATGGTTAAAACTTGTCTATACTTTCTTAGGTAAAGATAGACTCTATAGTTGGTAAACGCAATGATGTACCTTCATCTAATTGTAATATTCTAAAACGGAAAAGCTCAAACAGAATTCAATCTGCTTGAGCTTTTTTGATTCATAACTTCTATAAAAAGTTATGTAACATCAAGGGGTAACAATTTATAGTATTATCACTTTTTCTGTGTGTACTTTACCATTAGTAGTGACCTGTACTAAGTATGTACCTGCAGGTATATTATTAGTACTGTATCTAATTTGGTTTGTACCATTAATAGTATTTATTTCTTGAGAACTGATCACTTGACCGCTAACGTTTATAAGTCTTGTTTGTAAAAGCCCTAAGTTTTGCTCCACAGTAATATCTAAGATAATTTCACCATCGTTTTGTTTTGTAGTAATATCTGATATACCAGAAATATCAACTGTAGCTGAAGTACCACTCTCTGTAATACTATTTCTATTAGCATTGAAAAATGCATATACTCCGTCTACCCTTAGGTTCCAAAGTATTACTACTACTTCATCGTTTTCTAGATCTATATCTGCTATGTCTTTAGAAGCCTCAACAGTATATGTTGCACCAGATTGAACGGCTCCTTCTACTATTTGCTCACCGAAAGATGATTCTGTAATTTTGTCTGTAAGTACGTATCTGTGGTCCGCGTTAGATCCAATGGAAGCTTGGTTAGATATTACGTGGTCTTTTAAAAGGTATACAGCTAAACGATAATCTCCATCTGCCAAATCAGAAAGGAACTCTGCTTTAGCAGTAACGCTCAGAGTTTCACCGTCATATGTTGCATCTACACCAACTCCGGCCAATGCACCAAATCCCACCAAGGCATCGATGTAACTATTGATTTGAGCTCTTGATTGATCTGGGTTACCTTGATTAATATCAAACTCGTCACTATTTACAAAAAACTGAGGCTGTCCAGCTGATCCCCAACCTGTGTTAATGTCTATGGATGCTTCATTGTCTAGATCCCCACTATTGTGAGAAGACCAAATAATTACGTTTTTATCTGCATTATCTTCTATTAGGTCTTTAAACATGTCCCATCCCCATGATCCACAGTTACCACACCATGTAGCACTTGTCTTAGTCATGATGGTCCATTGATCAGTACTGATCTCTTGCGCTTGGGTAGAGAGCATAGCGATCGTCATTGTGAATATTAAAGTAAATTTTTTCATAATATATAATTTATTGATATTGAATGTCTAATGGTGTTGCAAAGATATAATTTTTGCATATACCAGATAACCGAATTGTCATTAAATAGTTGTTAATGTCTATTAGGGATTAGATATTGGAAGGAGAAAGTCCACTAGATTAGGTTATAAATAATGGATTGCAATTTAACTACAGTGTCTATAAGACAAAGATATATTCAAGAAATTGAAGTTTTATAATGGGAAACCATTAAGAAATGATGCCGTTACATAAAAAATCGCCTTCCGCTCAATAAGCGAAAGACGATTGTATATCAATAATAAATTATTGTTTTATTCAGCTTCAACTAGCCCTTGGAAGTAAGAAACAAACTCTTCTACTGTCATACTTCCTATATCACCATCACCTTGCTTACGCACAGACAAGGTGTTAGATTCAGCCTCTTTATCACCTACGATCATCATGAGAGGTATTTTATTAACCTCAGTATCACGAATTTTTCTACCAATAGATTCAGCACGACTATCTACATATCCACGAATGTCGAGTTTAGCAAGGTCCAATTTGATGTTTTCGCACAGCTCATTATACTTATCTGAGATAGGAAGTAACGCAAATTGATCTGGTGTTAACCACAAAGGAAATTTACCTGCAGTGTGCTCTATTAATATACTCATAAACCTTTCCATAGAACCAAATGGGGCTCTATGTATCATTACTGGTCTATGAGGTTGATTGTCAGATCCTGTATATTCTAGTTCAAACCTTTCTGGAAGATTATAATCTACTTGAATCGTACCAAGCTGCCAAGATCTACCGAGTGCATCTTTGATCATGAAATCAAGCTTTGGACCGTAGAATGCTGCTTCACCATATGCAGTAACTGTTTCTAGTCCTGACTCAGCGGTTGCTTCTATTATTGCGCTTTCTGCGGCTTCCCAGTTCGCGTCTGATCCAATATACTTAGATGGATTCGTAGGATCACGCAAAGATATCTGAGCGGTATAATCATCGAAGCCCATTTTCTGCAGTACAGTCTTTGTTAAGTCCAGTACATTGAGAAACTCTTCCTTGAGCTGACTTGGCATACAGAATATGTGTGCGTCATCTTGGGTAAATCCTCTTACTCTAGAGAGTCCATGTAATTCTCCAGATTGCTCATATCTATATACGGTACCAAATTCCGCAATACGCATAGGCAGCTCTTTGTAGGAGTGTGGCTTATGGGCAAATATTTCACAGTGATGTGGACAATTCATTGGCTTTAGTAAAAACTCCTCACCTTCTCTAGGTGTAGTGATTGGCTGGAAGCTATCTTCTCCATATTTCTCATAGTGACCAGAAGTTATATAAAGGTTTTTATGTCCGATGTGTGGAGTAGCAACCATTTGGTATCCTCTCTTCTCTTGTTCGTCTTTAAGGAAATTTTGAAGTCTTTCTCTGATCTGAGTTCCTTTTGGTAACCATATCGGTAGTCCTGCACCCACTTTTTCTGAAAACATGAACAACTCAAGTTCAGCACCCAGTTTTCTATGATCTCTCTTTTTCGCTTCCTCTAGTAGCACAAGATATTCTTTCAGCTCTTTTGCTTTTGGGAATGTCACTCCGTATACTCTTGTGAGTTGTTGGCGTGTATCATCTCCCTTCCAGTATGCTCCAGCAAGACTCATCACTTTGACAGCCTTAATAGGTGACGTACTAGGTATGTGAGGTCCTCTACATAGATCAGTAAAGTTTCCTTGCTTATAGAATGTGATCTGTCCATCTTCTAGATCATTTATCGTTTCTATCTTATATTCATCACCCTTTTCAGTGAAGTAAGCCAAGGCATCCGATTTACTTACTTCAGTTCGCTCAAAAGAGTTTTTCTGACGAGCAAGTTCCATAAACTTATCTTCGATCTTTTTAAAGTCGTCAGGCGTTAGTGTTTTATCACCAGTATCAATATCGTAATAGAAACCGGTGTCTATCGAAGGTCCATAACCAAACTTAGTCCCTGGATACAGAGCCTCTATTGCTTCTGCCATTATGTGAGCAGAAGAGTGCCAAAATGTAGATTTCCCTACTTTATCTTTCCATGTATGCAGTACAAGACTAGCATCTGCATGGATCGGTCTGGTCGCATCCCACACTTCGCCATTTACCGTAGCTGAGAGTACGTTTCTCGCTAGTCCTTCACTGATGCTCATAGCGACATCCATCGCTGATGATCCTGCATCATACTGTTTTACTGTTCCGTCTGGGAGTGTGATATTGATCATATGATTACTTGTTTAAAAAAATGATCCGCAAAAATACTTAATATATTTTTCTGATGTGTAGCTTCTCCACTTCGTCTGCACATCTATTCCAGATTCCCTGTAAACATGAGACTCTAGAGCTAAATATAGATAATGGTTATACAAGGTTGAAAACGATTAGAAGTAAATGATAAACACATAGGTTGCCCAAAATAGGGTGTGCACAACCAACAAACCCCCAGCATAGCATCCAAACTGAAGATATATTTGATTCATAATAAGAAACAATTTTATCCAATAGAGGGTAATAACAAGAGTAATCTACCTCATTAGGCATAACTCAACCTTATGAAGGTGTGTCTAATGGTGAAGCCCCAAAACTTTACAAAATGAAACATTATCATTTTTCTATTTCTATGACAATTAGAGATATCTCAAAATGACCAAGTAATCATTATTGAAGCCGTTAAGCCGTAGACAGTATTTATATCGAACGGAGGTTACAAACACTATAAAACCTATAATGGGAATTAGGTTTTAAAAAAACTCCTAAATCAGGAAGGGTTGTCAATGTACATTTGAGTATCAAAAGGAACAAAAAAACTCCTAGATCATGAGAAATGCAATAATGTTATTTAACCTCATCTGCTGTATTCAATTGAGTGCACAGTCGGATGAAATACAGCCTGAAGAAAGTTACGACCTTGACATTGCTTATAATGTAGCTCAGCGGCACTATAACTTAGGGGTGACACAAAGTAAACTCGCTAACAAATGGGGCATAGCTACTTCGGTATTATCAGGAATATCGCTTATTGGCTATGCCACGACAGACAAACAGTCTAGTGCACATTCTTTGTCATACTGGGGATCTATGGCTTCTATGGGTGCTGCTACTGTAGGTTTGGTAATTAAACTAAGCAGCATAGAGAAAGTAGGTAGTGCAAGAGCCAAAATGAATCAAATAGATTATGATAGATATAGTGGCTTTGGATATTTAGAGATAGGAGCTGCTGACAATGGGATAGGATTTACTTATACATTTTAAACTAAGAAAAGTGAAATTATAATTTACACAATTAGCAGCAATATTATTGGTTTAAAATATAGCAGCACACACAAGCCACGGGTTAACATATACGATAGATATATGCATTTTTAGCTTCCGGATTTTTGGCATTCAATACAGGAACTGTAGTTCTTATTTATTACAACAAATCTAAACCCAGAAAAAAAATTGTGTTTTTAATAAATAAAAATATTGAACGAATAATTAAAATGGAGTGGAAAATAAAAGGTACAAATGGTGGTGTTTCTTTAGTATGCTCATTAAATAATATGAACGAGATTGAATTGATATAATCCAGCGAAAAATCAGACAAAATTAAATGTCATTATCATTCAAATTAGTTTGAAAAATAAATACCAAAAGATAGTTGTATCGATATCATTATTATAAATGACTACAAAATATTTAGCAAAATGAAATTACTAATTACGGCCGTATCAATACTTTTTTGTTCTATTTCAATACAGGCACAAAATATTTTTGATACTAATAAAAGTAAAGAAAATAGGCAACAAGAATTATTGAATTTTATTAAGAGCGACATTGACCTATATAGCCATTATAAGAGTGGACAGAAAAACTTATCTGTAGCTAAAAAACTGGGTATTGCAAGCTTAGTTTTTTTAGGAGCTGATGTATTAATTTTTTTTGGGGCTAGTGATACAAACAATATAGGAAATCTAATACTTTTGGTAGCACTTCTTGCTATCTCTTCCGTAGCTTCAGCTATCACAGGAACAATAGGGACTATATTACATTTCAAAGGTAAAGGAAAAAAAAAGGATGTAATGAACTATGCTAAACAGGAAGTTGGAAAAAAATATGGAATGGAATTACAACCTACAAATAATGGATTTGGATTGGTTTTAAATTTTTAGATTTTAAGAATCATGAAAGTACTTATGGCAGCATTACTAATGGTTTTTTATTTATCATCTTTTGCTCAAAAAAAAGAGGACGATCAATCTAAAAGACAAGAGGAATTATTTAATTATTTAGAACACGATATTGATCTATATCGTAAAGGATCAAAAAACATTAAATCTGCAAAGTCATATGCAATTGCCAGTTTGGTTATTCTTGGAGCAGACGTTGGTTTTTATCTAAGATTTAAGTCTTTACATCCAGATGACACACCAACAAGAGTACTTTTAGGAATGGCGATGATTTCAGCTTCTGCAACTAGTATTATATCGGCATTATTCGGCGTGATAGAATATTGGATAGGTAAACGAAGAATTAAGATGGCATTGAAACAAATTCAACAGGAAAGCGGACAAAACTACGGACAACTAAAAATTAAAACTACTTCAAACGGAGTAGGATTAACGTATCATTTTTGACAAGAACCATAAGACCTGAGTTAACAACGCCCATAGTTCACAATATTTGATTTAACCGCTATTACACTAATCTCTATTAGTATTCTTATCGGTGTTGTTTCTCAGGTATTTATTCTTTTGTTGTATTCATAAGAGTTATTACCATGCGTACTCATTATATTCCAATATCACTTCTTGACCTGCTACTATTAATTTTACTTGTTATGGCTTTGCCTTTTCTCTATTTACATCGAGATATCTAGTCCTTCTGAGTCTCCCTCTAAAGGTTGTAATCCCATATTATAACTATATCTGACCTATTATCGTTATAACTAAGACATTATACTTCTCTAAAACTGGCATATGTCGCTAATATCTCCGATTTTTGGAATTATAGAGACGGACTTTTCGTTTATGATATAGTTCGATAAAAACCCGTGGTTAAGCAGATGCAGACAGACAATTATAACCTTTTAATACAGAAGCTTGATAGCTTCATTCGTAAGTTCTACATTAATCGACTGATTAAGGGTGGATTATACTCCTTAGCTCTCTTATTGGGCTTGTTTCTGTTGTTTAATATACTAGAGCATAATTTTTACTTCGATATGGGAGTAAGGAAAGCCATTTTTTGGGGATTCTTAACGATATCGATTGTAGCCATTGGTTATTGGATACTACTCCCATTGACAAAATATTTCAGGTTAGGTAGTGTTATTTCACATCAGAACGCAGCATCTATAATTGGCAATCATTTTACTGGTGTTCAGGATAAGCTACTGAATGTATTACAACTCAAAGAGCAAGAAGGGACCTCATCACAGAAGGAACTTCTATATGCGAGTATCGAACAAAAAACATTAGAAATTAAGCCGGTACCTTTTAAATCGGCAATTGATCTCGGAAAAAACAGGCAATATCTAAAGTATGCACTACCTCCATTCTTAATATTTTTGGGAATCATATTTATGGCTCCGAGTATCATTAAAGACAGTACCTATCGTATTATGAATAGTGATACGGAATTCGAGAGAGAGGCTCCTTTCTCATTTGAAGTCCAGAACAATGACTACACAGTAATTCAATATCAAGATTACACTTTAGAGGTTATAGTGGATGGAACCGTACTTCCTAATGAGAGTTTCATAGAGGTGGATGGCTTTCAATATAAAATGAATAAGGTAGCCAACGATCGTTTTAGTTACGACTTCCGTAATGTACAGAAGGATACAGAATTTAGAGTGTTTTCTGGTTCTGTGACTGATGATATCAATACGCTCAAAATATTAAGAAAACCCAACCTTAGTGATTTTTCTATAAAACTCGACTACCCTAATTACATCGGACGTAAGGACGAAACGCTTCGTAATATAGGTGATATGTCAGTGCCGGAAGGAACCAAAGCGGTCTGGGAATTCAACACTAAATATACGGACGACATTTCTCTTAAATTTGGGAGTGGTGATCTAGTTTCTACTGAGCGTAAGGATGAAAACTATTATCGATACGCAAAGAAGCTTAGACGAGATAGTAGATACATGCTTTATATGAGCAATCTGCAGATACCGATGCCGGACTCTATCAGCTATGCTATCAATGTTGTAAAAGATCAACACCCAACGATCAGTGTAGAACAATTCAAAGATAGTACGGAGAACAACATTATGTATTTTGTAGGTACGGCATCTGATGACTATAGAATTAACACACTTAACTTTCATTATACGATAGTAGATAAGGATGGTAGGAATAAGAAAACTGAAGTGGTTAATCTTAGCAACCCAAAGGTCAAGGAACTGCAGTATGATCATATGTTGGATGTCAACGAACTTGGACTAGTACCAGGCGATAAGTTAACGTATTATTTTCAAGTATCCGATAACGATTCTGTGAATGGTAGTAAGACAGCGAAGACTGGTTTGATGAATTTTGAGAAGCCAACGTTAGAAGATTTTAAAGAAGAGGAACAACTCAATGAGGAAGAAATAAAAGAAAACCTGAAGAAGGCTTCTGAGAATGCCAAGAAAATGCAAGAAGAGTTTAAGAAGCTGAGAGAAAAACTGTTGACTAAAAAAGAGCTTGACTGGCAGGATAAAGAAGAGCTCGAAAAACTTCTCGAAAAACAAAAGGAGATTCAAGAAAAACTTCAAGAGGCTAAAGATAAGCTCGATGAGAATATGAAGAAGCAAGAAGAGTTTGAGGAACAGAAGGAAGAGATAAAAAAGAAGCAAGAGCAGCTACAGCAAATGATGGAAGAAGCTCTAGATCCAGAGAAGCAGGAGTTGATGGATAAGATTCAAGATCTGATGCAGGAACTAGAGAAGGATAGTGCGCTGGAGATGATGGAACAGTTTGAGATGGACAATGAAACCGTGGAGCAAGAAATGGATCGTCTACTTGAGTTATATAAAACTTTGGAAGTAGAAAAGGAAATGAATGAGTTGATCGAGAAGCTAGAAGAGTTAGCGGAGAAGCAAGAAGAGTTAGCCAAAGATACAGAAGAAGAAAAGAAGCCAACTGACGAACTTCAAAAAGAGCAAGAAAAGTTGAATGAGGAAATGGAGGATATTGAAAAAGAGATGGATGATCTCGAAAAGAAAAATGAAGAGTTAGAGACGCCTAAAGATATGGGTGATAAAGAAGAGAATCAAGAGAAGGTGGATGAGATCCAAGAAGAACAGAAAGAGAGTCAAGAGCAGATGAAAGGAAGCGATAGTAAAGGTGCTTCTAAATCTCAAAAGAGTGCTGCTGGTAAGATGAAAGAAATGGCAGGAAGTTTGCAATCTAGTATGGAGTCAGGGGATTCGGAGCAAGCGGAGGAAGATATTAAAGCCATCAGACAGTTGTTGGAGAATCTTGTTACCGTCTCGTTTGATCAAGAGGGCCTTGCCAATAGTCTCAATGTAACTAAGGCAAATACGCCTAAATATGTTGAATTAGTACAAGGCCAGTTTAAACTTAAAGACGATTTTGAGATTATAGAAGATAGTTTAATTGCCCTTAGTAATAGAGTTACTGAGATCCAGAGTTTTGTAATAGAGAAAGTCGCAGAGGTAAAAGTTAACTTCAAAGAATCTCTAGAATATCTTGAAGAGAGACAAATACCTCAATCTAAAGATCATCAACGTCGAACGATGACGAATCTCAACGATCTAGCACTAATGTTAGCAGAGTCAATGGATCAGATGCAACAACAAGCAGCTGCGAGTATGCCTGGAAGTCAGATGTGTGATAAGCCAGGAGGAAAAGGAAAGGGAAAAGGAAAAGATGGAGGAAAACCGTCAGATAAGATTTCTGAAGGACAGCAGGGCATGCAAAAATCGTTGGATAAAATTGGCAAAGGTCAGAAAAACGGAAAAGGCGGAAGCGCTAAAGACTTTGCACAAGCGGCAGCTAAACAAGCCGCTTTAAGAAAAGCACTTCAAGACCTTCAAAAAGAAAGACAAGAAGAAGGAAAAGGAACTGACGGAGGTCTACAGGAAATCATCGATGAGATGAATAAAGTTGAAATAGACCTAGTCAATAAAAAACTTAATAATGAAACGCTGAAACGACAGCAGGATATAGTCACTAGACTCTTAGAAGCTGAGAAAGCAGATAGACAAAGAGAATTTGACAATAAGCGTAAAGCAGAGACTGGTGCAGACAAGAAACGAGAGCTGCCTCCATCACTTCAGGAATACTTGAAGAAACGTGAAGCAGAAATAGAAATGTATAAATCTATCTCACCTGAACTTAGACCTTATTACAAATATCTAGTAGACGAATATTACAAGGCATTAAAGTCGAATTAGTAAACTTACACACGAACTGCATAGAGTAACGAATATGACAGTACAAATTTTGTAGACGATATATGGGTAAAGCTGTACTTAAAATCGAATCAAAAACAAACAATATTGCGATGATTGAACCTTATCTTAAGGAGATCATCGAAAAGAACCATATCTGTAGTGAGAGATATGCGGATATACTGATTAGCCTTACTGAGGCAGTCAATAATGCTATCATACATGGCAATGCACAAGATGAAAGTAAATTTGTCAAAATCCATATGACAGAAGGTGAGCAAGGGGTTGTCTTTTCTGTTACGGATGAAGGACTAGGCTTTGATCCAGATAATGTACCAGATCCCACTACTGAAGAGTTTATAGAGTGCTGTGGGGGAAGAGGAGTATTTATAATTAAAAGTTTAGCTGATAGCGTTGATTACCAAGACAATGGTTGCACAGTGCAAATGCGGTTTGGACAAGTATCATAGTTTTAATTATATCTACCTTTATTCATGGATGAGACGATAGATCATAACATAGAATTTTTTGAAGCGGATATAAAATATCAATTAGAGTGCTCTGATAATATCCGACAATGGTTAACAAACCTTGTAGCGGAGGAGAAGTGCGGAATAGAAAAGATCCAATACATATTTTGTACTGATGAGTATCTATTGGACATCAACAAGAAGTTTCTTGAACATGATTACTACACCGATATTATCACTTTCCCACTTACAAATAACAAGAAAGCTATACAATCAGATATCTATATCAGTATAGATCGTGTAACTGATAATGCAAAATCTTATCAGGTTTCTACTACTACAGAGCTCTATCGAGTGATTGCGCATGGAATATTACACTTATGTGGTTATGGTGATTATTCTGATTCAGAGAAGATTACTATGCGCGCCAAAGAAGATTATTACTTGACTAAACTCAAGTAACTATCAAGTCAATATTATAAATTAAAATTTCTTGGATTTCACCTTTCTACTGCAACTATACGAAGAAAAATAAATAGGGGTTTTACCTAGTATTTTTTAAACTACCTTTGGTCCAACAACTAATTCAGTTGAAGTATCCCTTTGAGATTATTTTACATTGCTAATCAAAATTAGCAATGTGCGATAACATTTTTAATATTCAAAGAAGAGGAGATTTTGACTAATAGATTATTTCTAATTACGGTTTTTTATATTTTACTGACACCTATAGGGTTTACACAAATTAATGTAGATTTTGGTGCGTCAGTCACACGATCATGTGTAAGTACTGAAGTGATTTTTACAAACCTGTCTAGTAGTACAGAAGGAGAAATTATAGAATTGGAATGGGATTTGGCAGGCACCTACGCCAACAAAGAAAGTCCAAGTATTATCTTTACAGATCCTGGAAGTTATGACATTTGTCTCATTGCTATCGATGAAGTAGGAAATACGGATACCTTATGCAGAGAAGGGTTTGTAATATTATGGGAAAAGCCAATTGCAAATTTTGTAATAGACCGGCCTTCAGGATGTTCTATTCATGAAGTAAACTTTACTAATACAAGTAACTCTGTAAATGGAGATATTACCGAAGCGATTTGGGATGTAGGAGGATCTACGAACCTAGTTATATTAGATAATCCAGATTCAGTAATTCAGAGCACTTATGTAATGCCGGGAACATATTCAGCTTCGCTCTTTATTAAAGATGATAAAGGTTGTACTGCTACAGTTGTCAATAATAGTGCGGTTATGGTATTACCTAAACCGACAATCGATTATACGTTTAAAGTAATTAGTGGTTGTGAATTACCGTGGCAAGTTCAGTTCACAAATAATAATCCAGATGCTAGTACAATATATTCTTGGGACTTTGGTAATGGACAAACATATAGTGGACCTACTCCACCCATCATCTTATATGACACTATAGGTAACTTTGATATTACGATAGCTATTGAAAAAAATGGATGCGTAGATACCGTACGTGAAACCAGTCTAATAAACCCAGGTAGTGCACCAGATTTTAGCGTTGAGCCTGCTGGTGCATGTAAAGATACTGAACTTACATTTTTTGAAACATCACAGATAGCGTCTGATAGTATTTTTTGGAATTTAGGTGATGGTACGACAAGTACAGATAACAATCCTAGGCATACATATTCGACAGAAGGCTGTTTTGAGGTGACGATGATAAGATACTCCGGTGAGTGTATTGATACAGTTACTAAGCCATGTGTATTTATAAATCCTAAACCTACACTTACGGCAGAAGTAGAAAACCAATTTGCTTGCTCATTACCTATTGAATTAGGATTGACAGCTGAAGCAAGTGCTCCAGGTTCCTTCACCTGGGAGATTACAGGGTTGGGTGAGGATAAATTGTTATTTGGTGATACGACGTCAATACTCGTAAATCAAAGTGGATCTTATAATGTAGTATTAAATTATACAGCGGATAATGGTTGTACTGCAAGTATTGATGATTTTCCTGTAATTATAGAAACGTTTGAAGCGAAATTACCAGAAGCAATACTAAAAGGTTGCCAACCATTGGCTATCTCTTTGCAAGACGATATATCTTCTAATCTTGATGTAGTAAATTGGGAATGGACAGTTAGTAACGATGACGTAGTTTTAGGAGGGTTTGGTATTCAGACATTCAATGATGAGAATCCCAACTTCATGATATCAGATACAGGAAGTTATGATGTTCAACTTATTGTAGAAAGTGAAATAGGTTGTAAGGACACGGTATTTATAGAAGATTATATAAAAGTTGGAAATCCACCTTCTGTTGATTTTACGGCTACACCATTGGAAGATTGTATTCTTACGCCTAAGGTTTTCACAGCAATAACTAGTGACTTTGCTGATGCGTGGGTCTGGGGTACAGATGGTACAGATACCTTATCGACAGAAGAAAATCCTAGCCTTTTTTTAACAACAGCAAAAAGTTGGGATATTTCACTTACCGCATATCATAATGGATGTGGCAATACGATTATCAAAGAGGATTATATTAATATATTAGAACCAGGAGTGAGGTATAGGGTCAATTATGATTGTGATAATCCGTATACGGTTACAATAGAAGATTTCACTACTGGAGCAGATTCTGCTTTTTGGGAAGTGGAATTATCTTCCACTCAAAGAGATACCTTCTTTAATACTAACCTAGAGCAATATACCTTTCCTGATCGTGGTAGATACTTTATCAATCATTATGCTATTAATTACGAATCAGGTTGCGAACATTACCGATCAGATACTATTATTATCACCGATCCTGTGGCCATAATGACCTTAGATACTACACGTGGATGCACACCGCTCACGATAAACATTGACGGGGATAGTCAAGATGACCTGTACATAGAATACTTAATTCCAGGGGCAACAATTGACAGCACGTTGTCTGTAACGGACCCTACGATTATGTATACCCAAAGTGGTCTCTTTTTAGGTCCTAGTTTAATTGTTACCGACTTCCATGGATGTAAGGACACTATGATTATTATGGATAGTATATTGGTAAACAAGGCAACAGCGATCCCAGGAATAGTCGAAGGCGTTTGTATTCCTGATTCTTCACAGATAATAGATCAAAGTATCGATCGACTAGGTGAAATTGTAGAACGCAGATGGTATTTTGATAACGCTTCAGTTTATTCAGAAGAAGAGTCACTTTATGTACAAATATTAGAAAATAGATTTTATGATGTAGCTCTTGCAGTCACCGATAACTGGGGATGCACGGATAGTATTTATATTGCTGAAGGAATTTACGGATCTCGATTAGATCCCAAATTTAGTGCTTCGGATACAATATTATGCACAAATTATGAAATCAACTTTTCTATTGATAATACAAATCAAAGCGTGACAAATTATATGTGGGACTTTGGTGATGGGATTACTTCTACGGAGGCTATTCCAATTCATACATATACTGATGAAGGTGTTTATACTGTTTGTCTAACTATTAATGATCAGTACAATTGCCCAAGATCATTTTGCAAAGAAAATTATATTGTCGTTGCAAATCCAGTAGCTTCTTTTTCTGGTGACCCTTTATTTGAAACATGTCCGCCGCTTATCACTAACTTTATCAATACATCAATAAACGCTTCAACATATGTTTGGAATTTTGGTGACAATAGTGGACTATCTAATGCTGACAATCCTTCTCATTTATATAACGAGCCAGGAAATTTCACAGTAAGTCTAATCGCAAGTAATTCACCACAATGTGCAGATACTTTAACCTTAGTTGACTACATATTTGTTGATGGCCCTAATGGTAGTTTTGAATTTACTTCTGACTCTTCATGTTTGCCACTAACAATTACATTGGTTGCCATAGCGGACGAAGTATATACTTTTGGTTGGGATTATGGTAATGGAGAAACATCAATCTCTTCCACTCCAGGGATGACAGATACCATTGTGTATCAATATGAAAATACAGGAACATTTTTGCCCAAAATGATCCTATCAGATGGTAATGGGTGTATACGTGATTTCTCTACGGATTCTATAAAAGTCAATTCTTTATTTTTGGATTTTGTGTCTGATACAGATACAAGCTGTGTGATACCCCAAGAAATAAATTTGATTAATCAAAGTGTAGCGACGGATTCGAATATCGAATATAAATGGGAAATTATAGGTTTAGAAAACTATGAATTTGTTTCGGAAGATGCTTTGTTTAGTATAGTTGACCCAGGATCATATACTGTCAATTTGATGGCGAAGGGAGCGAATTGTTTGGATACGATTACATTGGATTCTCAGATACATATTGGAACGATTCCGTCTGCGAATTTTGATTTTATTTCTGACCAAGTTTGTGAACAGATAACTGCAAATTTCAACAATATGTCAACTAACATTTATGGGGATATTTTGGAATACAGTTGGACATTTGGAGATGGCGTTTCATCTAATGAAGTTCAGGGGTCTCATATTTATACCGATGTGACCGACATAAATGTATCCCTTACAGCGACATCACAGTTTGGATGTATGGATACATATAGTGAAGCATTTTCTATACTACCCAATGCTGTGCCTTCTCTTCCAGATGATTATTCGATGTGTATTGGAGATAGTGTATTGATAGAAGGGGCTATAGTAGGTAGCGGTGTAGCAGACATGACTCTAAGTTGGAATACATCATTTGATTTATCATGTACAGATTGTCTTCAGCCATTGGCTAATCCAATTGATACTACTGAGTATATTATTACTGCCTTGCATAGCAATGGATGTGGCACGATGGACACGATGATTATTAATGTTGTACCTGTATTGGGTCCTACGCTTTCTTTAAGTATGGATACAGTTGTCTGTGATCGAGACACTGCAGTAGTTTCCATTACGAATTTCGACAATGCACAAACATATGTTTGGGCAGATTCGCCGACTCTGAGTTGTTCGGATTGCGAATTTGTATCTGCATACCCAGAAGATGACACACACTATTCAGTTACGGTATTCAATCAATTCGGATGTTTTAAAACAGACAGTATATTAGTAAAAGTGGAAAGAGAAATACCTGATTTTTTAATAGAAGAAAGAGGTATTTGTGAAGGTATGTCCACGACTCTTACGCTAGTAAATGATATTATAAATCCTTTGTGGCAAGATGATATTTCTTTGTCATGTCTAGGCTGCTTTGAGACTATTGCTACCCCAAACGAGAGTCAATACTATTATGTAGATGTTAATAGTTTAATTGGATGTGATTATAGAGATAGCGTCTACGTAACGGTAGTACCAACAGAAGCTTTAACGACAAGTGATGATGGTAGTATCTGTGCCGGAGAGCAAATGATACTAGCTTCGTCAGGCGTAGGAGATCCACGCTGGACTCCGACAGCTAATTTAAGTTCTAATGAAGAATCAATTACATTTGGATCTCCTCAAGAGACTACGTTGTATACGGTTACATATACATATGACGAGTGTATACAATCTGATAGTATCTTGATAGATGTTATATATAAAGCCGATATATCTGCGATTGGAGATACCATATGTCAAGATGAAGACGCTGAACTTATTGCAACGGGAGTAGTGAATAGTTTTACATGGCTAGATGAAATGGGCAAGGTACTTTCTAAAACAGATACATTGATTTATGCAACGGAGGTAGACCAGACACTATTAGTAATTGGAAAGCTGGGATTGTGTGAAGAAGATACTGTAGTGGTAGATATTATGGTCCAACCAGTTATCGACGTTACATTAGGTAAGACGGATTACGAGTTGTTTATCAATAGTGCAGAAGTGGTAGATATAGAATTTGATGACGATAACGATTATACATATAGTTGGTCTCCTTCTAGTGGCTTGAGTTGTGATGATTGTCCAGACCCAAAAATTAGTGATGTTGGTCAAGCAATGGAATACATACTTAGTGTGACAGACGAATTATCAGGTTGTGATATGGAGTATGGTATCAATGTAAGGTTTATTAATAAATGTTCTGATAAGGCATTCTATATACCAAATATATTTTCTCCAAATGGAGACGGTATTAATGACGACTTTCAAGTTTTAGCAGAAAGACCAGAGGAGTTTGATGAAATTAGATTGTTTGACAGATGGGGTAATCAGGTTTATTTTAGTAATGATATCTTAGGAAGATGGAACGGTAACTATAGAGGTCAACCAATAACGACAGGGGTGTATCCATATCGTATTGATTACACCTGTACTGAGACAGGTGAGCAACTTTATTTCTACGGGGACGTAACAGTAGTTAGGTAACGGCAAAATCTAAACCGTATAAATTTATTGCGACAAATATTTTTTCAGTCCTAGATATACTCCAAGTGTCCAACCGTACGCATCTTTTCCTTCGTATATGCCTGCCATTTTTTTGGGATCAGTTTCTGATAAATTATACATTTCTGTAATTCTACCTGTGGCGGAAAATGTATTTTCAATTGTCATTGTATATCTAGCCGCTATTTTTTTTGCAAGTTTTTTATGACCATAGTTGTCTAAGCCTTTGACTGCTATATATTGTAAAGGTGCATGTCCATTTGGAGCATCCCATTTAAAATCAGTATACTCATCTGTGTCCATTAACCCTCCGTCTTTGAGAAGAGTGGACTCAATAAAAGAAGCAACTCCATCTGCCTGTTCTTGATTACACATGTTTGTAAAGAGAGGATATAGCATTGCTAAAGTGGCATGATTAGTTTTTGCTTTTTTTCTATAATCTACATCTTCGAATATCTTTTTTTGACCATCCCAATGCAAACTATCTAGAGCTATTTTTCTTACATCTGAATTAGACTTTATTTCTGATATGTTGTTTTTATTTCCAACTATATCGTAAGCTTTTATTATAGTCTTTTCGAGATGATACATCAATGCATTAAGATCCACGGGTGCTACAGCTCTTGTATACATAGTCCACATACGATCGGTATCACCTAGCCATCTTGAGCTCATATTCCACCCTGATTCTGAGTTGGCTCTTTTGGAGCGATAAAGGTTACTTCCACCGTTTCTATCGTTTAAATAATTTTCGTCTCTTGGTTCGCTATTTGGGTCACTATACCTATTTAATATTTTGTCTCCTATTTTGATTATGTGTCCGATTCCATTATGATCAGCTATATTTATCTTTTCTTTCTGCCAATAATTGTATTCTTTTTCTAATTGGGGTAGATATTTGGTATAGGTTTCGTTGCCTTTTTGATTGGCCAATAGCTCAACCATGTGAGAGAAAAACGGTTGCCCTGACCGAGAGGTCGTGTAGGTTCTATTTGTCTCTGGTATGTGTCCTATTTCATCTATCATGTATGCACAGTTGTTTATCATATTCTCTACCATATTCCAATTGTCTTCTGCTGCCAATCCGATCATAATAAAATAGCTATCCATATATCTCATCTCAATCTCTTGTCCACTAATTGGTATATACGGATGAGGGAGTGCTATCAATGATGAAAACTCTGGTTGATTAGCTGAATCATAAGTAAGAGCGGACCACAACTCAGCTGAGATATCTGATATGCTGGAAGTCGAATCTGCTATATATTTAGTTTCTCTCTGTGTGGCTAGTATCCAATGCTCATTTATAAAGGATTGGACATCAAAACCTTCATCATTTTTCTGTTTTCTGAAAGCAAGTTTGATTTCTCGAATTCCACTTTTAGGAAAACCATCCGCTATTTGACGACTTATACCCAGAGTATCTTTAATGAGTATATCTTTATAAATATCACCAAACAATAAAGAGGGAGGAGAGATTCCTTTTGGTGGCGTATACACAAACTCATCTTCGCAAGAAGACAATATAAGAAGGGCACTCAATAAACAGATTAAACGATGGTACATGATATCAGTATTTAGAGTCAATTGCTCTAATTTAATAAGCTTATTGAATTAGAAGTGAAATCATAGATGTGCTAGACTATTAATCGGACGAAGAGCTCAAAAAGTAGTGTTATATCTTTACTTCCAGGAATTAACAATTAAAAAGAGCCCACTTATAATATATAAGTGAGCTCAAAGATTGGTTTATTAATTTTTGCTAATACTATTCTTCTATAGTAGCATCATCAGCAGTATTCTTCTCTTCAGTTTTCTTGCCTACCAAAGCTGCTGGTAGACTCATACCGCTTTGCTCTAGGAAGTCATTTAACTGAGGGACCATACCGTATAGACCTTGTACAAAGTTTCCAACACCTTGTCCATTACCATTATCGTAGACTACCACTTTATCTATTTCGATCTCTTTGATAGCGTCAGTTTGTATTTTAGCTAACTCAGTAAGTTTATCTATCATAAGATATCCGATCGCACTTTCTGCGCTTCCACCGGCAGCTTCTACTAGTCTTTGGAAACCCTCTGCTTGCTTAGTTAGTAGCTCTTCTTGACCTTTGGCTTGTGCCATGTATCTAGCGAGTACTGCATCTGCTTCACCTTTTGCGATTTCTCTTTGACGTTCGGCTTCTGCTTGGGCAGCTATTACTGCTTTTTGCTTTGCGATTTCTGCATCTACTACTTCTTCTGCTTGCTTTCTTGAAAGCTCCTTTTTAGCTCTTGCATTTTCTGCTGCTGTCTCTGCGATGTATGATTCTTCTAAGGCTTTGGCGGCTGCTACTTTTCTTGCTGCTGTTGACTTACGTTCTGACTCTGCTACTTCCACATCTTTCAGAGCATTAGAGTTTGCTATTTTTATGTTCGCTTCATTCTTACCTTTTATTGCTAATGCGTTGGCATCCGCTTCACCGATTTCAGCGCGAGAGTTAGCTTCTGCTACAGATATTCTTTGTTGCTGTGTAGCTTCGGCTTCACCGATCTCAGCCATACTATTGGTCTCAGCAATTTTGATACGTTGTGATTGCGTAGCTACCGCTTCACCGATTTCAGCACGAGAGTTAGCATCTGCTACTTTTACCCTTTGATCTTGCTGCGCTTCTGCTTGACCGATGGCTCCTGTTCGCTCTTCGTTTGCTACTTTTATTTTCGCATCGTTGATTGCTTTTGCTGCCGCTTCCTTACCTAGTGCTTGTATATATCCAGACTCATCTTGAATATCTGTTACGTTTACGTTGATGAGTTCTAGACCGATTTTGTTAAGTTCGTTACCTACGTTGCGGTATACAGACTCTACGAATTTATCTCTATCTGTATTCAGTTCTTCGATATCCATATTGGCAATCACCAATCTCATTTGACCCATGATGATATCATGTGCTAAAGACCTGATTGATGGCTGATCTAGACCTAATAACCTTTCAGCTGCTGCTAACATTAGTGTAGGCTTATTACTTACACCTACAGTAAATTGTGCCGGTACTGATACACGAATGTTTTGCTTTGATAGTGCATCTTGTAGATTCACATCTATACTAATCGGTGTAAGATCTAAGTATCTGTAATCTTGTATAACAGGCCAGATAAATGCAGCACCACCGGCGTAGCATTTTGCAGATTCCTCTCCTCCTGTCTTTCCATATACAACGAGTATCTTATCAGAGGGACATCTCTTATATCTACTGATGAAAAATAATAATAGTAGTACGGCTAAGAATGCTACAAACCCTACGATGCCTAATAATTCTACTCCCATGATTGCTTGATTTTTGTTAGTTTTAAAATAATTCTAATTAATAAATATAGTGCGTCCAATTACCTAAGGTAACTTTTAATTTGGTTGTTATTTAGTTGTCAACTTCAACGATTACAAAATCATTTATCGTTTCGACAACGATTATTGATTGACCCGTTTTTATTTCTTTTCCCGTTTTCGATTTTGCTTTTAGCTCACGTGATTTACCGCGAATATCTACATGCACAATACCTTCTCCTTTGCCAGGAATTCTTAGATAAGTGGTTCCTTTTTGAAACAATGAATCGCTCATTTTCCAGTTTACATTTGCTTCATTTTTTAATAAAGCTTTAAGTAAGTAATTAAGTAATGCGAATGCTAAGATACCGGACATAACACCTATCACTATAGATAATGTTTTACCTTGTTGCCCTATCATCAAAACCTTCATTACCCATGAACTAACAGAAATAAAAGTCAGAGCACCTTTCATCAAACCAATTCCACCAGCACTAGTGTCAGTTTCTCCACCACCCGTTTCTATATCTACATCGATATCTAATCCTCCAAGAAGAGATAGTAAGAGTAGGAGTACCAAGATACCTCCAGCTATAATAGAAACCCAAGTGAGTATTGCGATCATGATTAATTGACTTTTTATAGAAGTATCTTTTTAAGAGCATTCTCATGTATCAATTAATTTAATCGATACTAGTTTACTTCTGTGATTAATTGCTTCTGTTAAACTACAAATAATTAATGATTGAGTTAATTACAGTAGTTACAATATTAACGATTCTATAACAGATGTTCGTTCCAGAATAAATCTCCGTTCGTCTATGAAATAGATATGATTCATCGAAAAAGGAGAGATTAACACTCCTTCGGTGTAACATTACAATCATCTAAAAATGCCAATCTTACATATTCGTAATGCCGTAAATACTTTTTAGCTTTGGGATTAAAGATTTAAATATGAAAACATTAGTTCGTGTAATTCCAATAATATCCTTTGCCGCATGTATGCTTATGTCTATTGGATGTCAACGAAAGATTGTGTTGGGAAAAACAAGTGCAAGTTCTTTTAAAAATATAAAGATAGATAGCTCTACCTACCAAGTAGGTCCATGTGAACCCTCTATCTGTATATCACCAACTAATACGGATATAGTTGCTGGAGGATCTATACTTGATAAGTTCTATTTTTCTCAAGATGGCGGAAAGACCTGGGATATTTCTAAACTAAGATCTACACATGGAGTCTATGGAGATCCAGTAATCAGAATGGATAGTGACAATAATATCTATTATGCGCACTTAGCTAATCCCACAGGAAGGGCATATCAAGACGAAGAATTTCTTAATAAAATAGTGGTTCAAAAGTCGTCGGACCTTGGTAAGACGTGGAACAATGGGACTTATCCGGCATGTGATACTATTAAAGATCACGATAAACAATGGCTCTTTATACCAGACGGTACTAATGAAGTCTTGATGAGTTGGACGGAGTTTGATAAGTATGGTAGCAAGGACACTATAGATAAATCTAGAATCTTATTTTCTATAAGTAAGGATGGTGCCGAGACATGGACGCCAGCAATAGCCATAAGTGACTTAGAAGGCGACTGTATTGACGATGACTTCACTACAGAGGGTGCATTACCGATTAAGACAGCTGATGGTTCTATATATGTAAGTTGGTCCTTTGACAGTAAGATATATCTTGATAAATCAACAGATGGAAGTAAGACATGGGGTAAGGATAAGATAATCGCAACACAGCCAGGAGGGTGGACATTTGATGTGCCTGCAATAGGTAGATGTAACGGTATGCCGATTATAGATTCTGATATTAGCGACGGCCCTCACAGTGGTTCTATGTATATTAACTGGGCTGATCAACGAAACGGAACAGAAGACACTGATATATGGCTAGCTAAATCAACAGATAATGGCACTACATGGTCAGATCCTATCAGAGTCAATGATGATGCTCCTGGCAAGCACCAGTTTTTTAGTTGGATGGATGTAGATCCGAGTACGGGGTATGTTTATGTGGTATTCTATGATCGCCGTGCTTATGATGATGCTCAGACTGATGTATATCTTGCGTACTCCAAAGATGGTGGCGAGACTTTTATCAACCAAAAGATAAGCGAAAAACCATTTACACCTAATAGTAAGGTGTTCTTTGGTGACTATAATGATATTTCAGCGGTCAATGGAAGAGTAAGACCTATTTGGACTGTAGCCGATGGCAGAAAGCTTAGCATTCACACGGCTTTAATAGAGATAAGATAAGTAAGCGCATTGTTTACTAGCTTACTTGGTCACCAGTCATTCCGAATCTTCTTTCTCTCATTTGGAAGTCAATCAATGCTTTGTAAAAGTCATCTTTACGAAACTCTGGCCAGTAATTATCAGTGAAGTATAACTCTGTATATGCTAGTTGGTACAGTAGATAATTGCTTAGTCTACGCTCACCACTTGTACGTATTAGTAATTCTGGATCTGGAATCCCTGCCGTAGCTAGATGTTTGTCATACTCTTGTTCGTCTATGTTATTAGGGTCGATTTTTCCAGCTTGTGCAAGTACTGCTATTTTTTTTGTAGCCTCGATTATTTCCCACCTGGAGCTATAATTCAGCGCAAGGTGTAAGGTCATACGGGTATTGTTTTTAGTATTCTCCATACCGTCCATCAAAGCTTTATATGTCTTTTTTGGTAGTTTAGTGAGATCACCAATTGCGTGTAACTTGATGTTGTTTTTATTGAGAGTTTCTATTTCTTTTTTGAGGGTATCCACAAGAAGCATCATAAGTGCATTCACTTCCAGCTTTGGTCTATTCCAGTTTTCTGTAGAGAAAGCATATAACGTTAGATGCTTGATACCTAGTTCTGCGGCAGCTTCTGTGGTTTCTCTTACCGCTTTCACACCATTTCTATGGCCGAAGATCCTTGCCTTTCCTATTTTCTTAGCCCATCTGCCATTGCCATCCATGATTACAGCTACGTGCTTTGGGAGGTTTTCTTGATTGATTTGATCCTTAAACATACTCATAGTGTAAAGTTAATTTTTTTGTTCAACCTGTGACTTTTGGTGATCATCTTATCAATGCAACGTTAGTTTTTGGAACTTTGTATGTGTATTAGCTATTTATGGGATTAGAAATTATACATTATGACACACAAAATTGTTGCTTTATTATCTGTTGTTTTTCTGAGCTTAAGCTTAGTGAACGCACAAACTGACTTCAATCGTACAATCGATCCAGAATTTGAGAAAGAGGTAGATTCTTATCTTAACTATTCAGTACCAGCGATTACTGTGAAGAATCTGATTCAGATTAAAGACGACGTGATTTTACTAGACGCAAGAGAGGTGAAGGAGTTTGAAGTAAGTCATATTCCTGGTGCTAGATATGTCGGCTTTGACGATTTTGACGAATCTGTATTATCTGATATAGATAAAGATAAACGTATAGTAGTTTACTGTTCAATCGGGTATCGTAGCGAAAAAATAGGGGAGAAGCTCAAAAAATTAGGATACACAAATTCATATAATCTTTTTGGCTCTATTTTCGAATGGGTAAACGAAGGCCAACCCTTGGTAAATAAAGAAGGTGTATCCACCCATAAAATACATACTTATAATGAGAAGTGGTCTAAATGGGTAACCGAAGGATTAGCGGAAAAAATATGGTAGAGTTTATTGATTTCAGGAAATTGATTTTGAGCAATAAGGACAAATTGATATTTTTGCCGTTCTATCAAATAGAATTATTAACTAAATAAAAGGAATAACAATGCTTAAAAAATTAATTTATCTATGTCTTGCAGTTGTCATGATTTCTGCATGTGGTGATGACCCAATTGACCCTTGTGCTGGTGTGGATTGTGGTGCCAATGGTGTTTGTATAGACGGTACATGTGATTGTGAAGATGGGTACTATGGCGACAGTTGTGATAGTCTATCACAAGATTTATTTCTTGGTACCTGGAATGGAGTAGATTGCGAAGGAGACGATTATACTATATCTATAACAGCGGGAGCTTCTCCTCAAGATCTAGTTGTTATCAATAATGGACTGCAGATAGCAGCAGTTATTGAGAATCAAAGTAAATTTAATATTCCAACACAAACGATTGTTGAACCTTTTTTCCAAATAGAGATTGTTATTGTGGGAGACGGTACTTTACTAGAGGATGGAACACTTTCATTTGCTGCTTCAGTAAGTAGCCCACTTGGAGGAGGGGATTGTACGAGTATTATGACTAAGCAGTAGGCTTTAGCTATTCGAAATATTATGGCTCTGTCGATTTTTTCTACAGAGCCATTTTTATGTAATTAGAACTTTGCAGCTCGTATTCCAAGCAATAAAAATTCTTCACTACGGTCGAAATCGACGTCAGGGCTATTCTATTGATTCTTTAACTTGCTAAGCTTATTCAGAATCACAATCTCTGAGTAGGGTGCAATTTTGTTTTATACACTCTTCATGACGATTATCGAATGATATATAGTATTTCCTTACCTTTGCCTTGATCTAGATATTATGATGAATATTAGGACTATTCATAACGAGGACATAGATAAAGAATAAAATTTGAAGCCCTAAATAGTCTATAAATAAAGAAGTAAAGAAATGAGTGATAATGTATTCAATAAGATAGCGGCTATGATGACTGAGATCCAGTCATATACGATAGATAATGCTGAGCAATTAGAAGCATTTAGAATCCAATATCTCGGTTCAAAGAATGCGATCAAACCTATATTTGGAGAGATCCGAAATGTTCCTAACGAACAGAAGAAAGATTTTGGTCAAAAGGTAAATGAACTGAAGCAAGCAGCTGAAGGAAGATTTAATACAATACAGACATTACTCAAGAAGCAATCTCAAAGTGAAGCAGCGGCAGATATTGATTTGTCGGCTCCCGCTTATAGTGGATTTGGAGGTGCTCGTCACCCAATTGCTACTACGATGGGTAAGATCATCGATATATTTGAGCGTATTGGCTTTGTAGTAGCAGAAGAGAGAGAAATAGAAGATGACTGGCATAACTTCACTGCGATGAATACGCCTGAGGATCACCCAGCGCGTGATATGCAGGATACATTCTACCTTAAAGATTCTGTGACAAGGTTATTACGTACGCATACGTCATCAGTACAATCTCGTATGATGACGGCAAACAAGCCCCCTATTCGTATTATAGCACCAGGTCGTGTATACCGTAATGAAACGATATCTGCGAGATCGCATTGTCAGTTTCATCAAGTAGAAGGTTTATATATAGATGAGAAAGTATCTTTTGCTGATATGAAGCAGACATTACTATATTTTACTAGAGAGATGTACGGTGCTGACAAGGAGATCAGATTGAGACCTAGTTACTTTCCATTCACAGAGCCAAGCGCGGAGATGGATGTTTATTGGGGATTAGAATCAGAGACAGATTATAAGATTACTAAAGGTACTGGCTATCTCGAGATTTTAGGTTGCGGCATGGTAGATCCTAACGTGTTGAGTAATTGTGGAATCGATCCAGATAAATATTCAGGATTTGCATTTGGTATGGGAATCGAAAGACAAGCCATGTTACTTTACAATATCGGCGACATTAGATTGTTATTTGAAAATGACATTCGATTTTTAAAGCAATTTCAATCTGTTATTTAGGTGGGGAGGTAAAGCTTAGTTAGGTGATATGGATGAAAATTCTAAGGGATTTGAAAATTTATAAACGATTTGTCTTACTAAGAAAAATATTTTTGTTCTAGTAAAACAGTTTCCTTCCGAAGTAAAATTTCGACTTTCAGACCAACTAATTCGTTCGACAAGAAAATGTCCACCTAATATTGCCGAAGGTTATGGAAGGTTTCACACGATCAAGAAAATATACAATTTTGTAGAATAGCAAGAGGGTCATTGACTGAAAGCATTGATCACCTCAATGTTGCTCTCGAGTGTAAATATATTGATCAACAACAAAAGATAAGTACGCTATTGAAATAGAGACGACTATTAAAATGTTAAATGGATACATTAGCTATCTGTGAAATAGAAAGAAAGAAAACTAATAACCTAATACAAATTACCTATTTTAACTAAGCACTTATGTCAAAACCAGCAATCGCCAAAGGCACTAGAGATTTCCTTCCGTCCGAAGTTATTAAACGTAATTACATTTTTGATCACATCAAAGAAGTATTTAAAACTTACGCTTACTTGCCGATAGAGACTCCTGCAATAGAACTATTGCAGACACTTACAGGAAAGTATGGTGATGAGGGTGATAAGCTACTATTCAAGATACTCAACAATGGAGATTATCTTGCCAAAGCTAATCCAGAAGCATTAGCAAATAAGAATAGTAATGCTATGTTATCTTCTATATCAAAACGTGGACTAAGATATGATCTTACTGTTCCATTAGCTAGGTATGTGTCGATGCACCAAAACGATATTCAGTTTCCATTTAAGAGGTATGCAATACAACCTGTATGGAGAGCAGATCGTCCTCAAAAAGGAAGGTACCAAGAGTTCTACCAATGTGATGCTGATATGGTTGGGTCTGACTCGTTGATGTATGAGTCGGAACTACTGCAGATATTAGATACGGTATATTCAAGATTAAATTTGGATGTGGTTATCAAATTGAACAACAGAAAAATATTACAAGGAATAGCAGAAGTTACTGGACAGTCAGATAACTTTATTGGAGTTACTGTTGCGATAGATAAACTTGACAAAATAGGTAGAGATAAAGTAGCAATAGAACTTACCAATTTGGGTATGAATGACAATGCTGCGTCTACTATACTTGATCTCATAGAAATACACGATATAGACTTAATTGCTACGAAGTTATCGGATAGCGAAACAGGAATGTTGGGTGTATCTGAGATGAAAGAGGTAATGGATTATATGTCCGATTATACACTCAATAACAAAATAGAATTTGACTTTACTTTGGCTCGTGGCCTTAGTTACTATACAGGGTGTATCATCGAAGTTGTAGCAGATACTGAAACATATCCGGACCTTAAGATGGGGAGTCTTTCTGGAGGGGGAAGATATGCAGACCTAACTAGTATGTTTGGACTTAAAGATATGTCTGGTGTGGGTGTTTCCTTTGGAGCGGAGCGCATTTATGATGTCATGGAAGAGTGTAACCTTTTTCCGGAGTCTGTTACTAAGAGTATTGATATATTCTTTGTTTCGTTTGATACAGAGAGCCATAGATATGCATATAAGCAAGTAAGTGCTCTGAGAGGAATGGGAGTTTCTGCTGACTTATATCCAGATGCGGCTAAGATGAAAAAGCAAATGAAATACGCCCATGGTACTGGCGCTCCATTTGTAGCAATTATAGGAAGCGACGAAGTAGAAGCTAATGTGATTGCCGTCAAAGAAATGACTACTGGTGACCAAGGAAATTATAGTTTGTCGCAACTTGTAGAAAAGCTAAAATTATAATATATCCAGTGAATATAGTTTTTCATATCGTAACCGTTTCTTCTTGGAAAGAACAATCAGAATCAGCTGAATATATTCATGCTTCGTTGGAGCAAGAAGGATTTATTCATGCGTCAAGAGATGAACAGATAGATGGAGTATTAGATAGATATTATACTGGTGTAAATGATTTACTAAAATTGACTATCGACGCAGATTTACTTGAGACGACCTCTCCACTTAAAGAAGAGCTGGCCGTATCTGTGGGAGAATTATTTCCACACATATTTGGTCCTATCAATAAGGATGCAATTATTGGTGTAGAGAAGATTAGATAAAAACTGAATTAGTTTTTTTTCTATTACATAACAACGACTCATTCCGCTTTGCAATATTTTAATCTTCGCCAGCCATTCTTTTTATTTCTGAATTTCCTTTATCAATAACATTCAATATTGTTTTTAGTGATTAACAACAATACTCCCCTTAAGATTCTTTAGGTTGCTTTTTGACATACTTCGTTAGCAATACGATATGCTGGCCATCTATTTTTCCTTCTATATGCTCAGGATTGTCATGTACTAAACGAATGCGACGCATTGCAGCACCTCTCTTAGCCGTGAATCCAGCACCCTTTACATTGAGGTCTTGAATAAGAGTGATAGTGTCACCATTTTCAAGGATATTACCATTACTGTCTTTATGGATTATTTTTTCTGATTCATCTTCTATTCCTTCTTGAGCCCACTCCATTGTATCGGGCTCCATATATATCATATTGATGGCGTCTTGAGCCCAAGACTCTTCGTTGAGTCTATGTAGCATTCTATACGATACTACTTGTACAGCGGGTTCAGCATTCCACATACTATCATTGAGACATCTCCAGTGATTTTTATCAAGATCATCGCCTTCCATCTGAGTCAGGCAAGTATTGCAAGTAGAGATTTGTTCTTCTATTTTTTCTCCAGACTTTGGAGTTACCGTAAAGGCAGAGAGATTTTCTTCGCTTCCACAGAGTTCACATTTTGCTTCACACCTTTTATTTAATTCTCTAGATATACTCATGTATCGATATGTATTTAAAGTAATTGAAAGACAAACATAAGGTGTCTACCCTAACTAGTTAACTTATGTTCAAATTATTTAGTAAAACTTTTAAGTATTTCTGGATAGGTCTTCCACGCATAAAAACCAAAAACAGAAAGACAAATTATTAACTTAACAATCATAGATAGTATACATGCAGTTACATTTAGATCTATAACCACAGCTATTCCGTATACTAGCAACGCCATAAAAATAGGAAGGATATGATATTTCCAAATCATGGACTTGTATCCATCTACAAATCTGTACGCTACTATGTTTTGATATAGACTAGACAAAATTTGTCCTATTAGAAACAAAGCCACGATGGTTAATAAATCTACATATTTAAATGCAAATAACAACACACCAATTTTGATCGCATTAGTAACCATTTCAGTTTTAAATAGTGTATCGGAAGCACCTTTAGATAATAGTATCTGACTTGGCATACTGGTAGATATAATGATAGAAGATATTGCCAATAGCTTGAGTATGTTTATCATGGGATACCACTCTGGATCTAAGTATCTATATATGAGTGTATCTGAAGAGATCAACACAATAAGTAATAATGGAACAATTATCATTGCAAGTAATAATGTAAACTTGAATAGGGTAGTTCTATATTCTGAAGGGTTGTCTAGTTTACTAAGGGCCGAATAGGCGACTGATCTAGTTTTTATATTTATTTCTCTAGCTGGTTTTTGAACAAATGTTTTCGCTCGATTATAGATTCCTAGGTCTGTTGTTCCAAGTAATTTCAAGACCATAAGATTGTCTAATTGGTTAGCTCCATACCGAAGGATTTGTGTACCTAATACACCTCTACTAAACTTGTGCATATCACTTAGTGAACTATATTGAAATATAAAATCTGGACGCCAACCGCTCTTATACCAAACTAGAATAGTAACAACAATACCTGCACTTACGCCTCTCCAAAGTAATGTATAAACACCAATATCATTGAGTGCTAAGGCTATAGCTACAATAGCTGCCACAACAGTAGCACAGATATGTATAATAGAATGTTGCTTGAAGTCGAGATTGCGCTCAAGCATAGCTAAGGGAACTACGTTAATTGCTTGCATCAGATAGGCCAACGAAAAAAATGAAAGGTACTCTTTCATGTTTTTGATTTCAAAATAGTAGCCTAGAAAATCACCTAGAATAAATGAAAATAAAACTACTGCAATTCCGAATCCTACATTTATCCAGAACACGGTACTGAGAATTGTATTGTCAATAATTTTTTCTCGTATGATCGCAGATATATATCCTTGACCTATAAAAATTGAACCTAGTCCTAGGACAATAAATAATGTAGCCAATATACCAAAGTCGTCAGGTGATATAAATTTGAGTAGTATGGCTGTAGTCGCAAGTGCGATACTATGTATAACTACAGAAGAAGTGTAATTCCAATAGATACTTTTTTTGATATTCCTATTGATATCTTTCACTAATTATTTTTCAAGTTTAGAGTCTATTAGGAATTGTGTTCGTTCTTCTATTCGACCCTTTAAGGTTACTTTTATTTTTTCTTTTTCCGCAAGAAGCATAGACAACAATCTATTCACTTTGTGAGTTGCGGCAACTGTTCCATTAAGGGCGACTTGTAGTTTTTTGACAATAATCCAATCAGTAATTAACCCATCATAAAAATTATCAACAAATGCTTTAAAGTGGTAGTTGTCCATGTTGAGATCATAATCAGGATACAGGTCTTGTAGTTCTTTTTCAAATATATTAAACTTCACTTGTATCACACCTACAAATTTTCGAGCCTTGTCAACATACCCTTTTTTTTCGTAGCTGCTATAACGGCCTTTACCTTGCATTCTATATAATCCCCATTGTTTGACATATTTCAAATTTTCAATCATTAGATTGAGATGCTTCAGTACGTCGTTTCCTGATGTAATAGCCTCTTCTGTTTCTTTGGTAAGTTGATTGCTAACGGCGATTAAATTATCTATTTTTTTAAGTCTGTCGGCTATTCTCGGATGGCTTAATTTTATAGTTCTTTCCTTATCGGCGATTAAGAGTTTGTAAAGGCCCACAGCTTCTCTTTTCCCACTAACTTTTTTGTCTAGTATTTTTTTTTCAAACTTAAGCACTTCTAGTTCGTCAATAAGACTATTGTATGAAAGTACTTCTTGAAGATACTCTTGACGTTCTTTTTCTAATTGTTGTTCATGATCACCGAGTACTTTTTTAAATAGCGAAGAAATCCCATTTTTTTCAAGCTCATGAACATCTCCTAGCTCCTCATTCATTCTTTTGCCTTGAACCCGTATATCATGTTCCACGATATCTATTTCACTATCTATTATTTTAAGTCTACGTTCGGCATTGATGATCATATTGAGATTATCTTCAGCTTCTTTGAGTTGGCTATCTATATTTTTCACCCCCATACTCGATTTCGTCTCTTCTAATTATTAAAATTTAAGATGCTTCACAGTTGCAGAGTTGTTGATCATCTGTCTAAGTGACGCAATACCAATATTGAGGTGATCATCTACCCAATGCTTTGTTACTGTTTTATCACTTTTGCTAGTTTTTACTCCTTCTGGAACCATTGGCATATCTGAAACAAGTAGTAACGCTCCTGTAGGTATCTTATTATAGAATCCAACTGAGAATAAAGTTGCGGTCTCCATATCAATACCCATTGCTTTTGTTTTGCTGAGATACTTTTTGAAGCCTTCATCAAATTCCCACACTCTTCTGTTGGTTGTATATACGGTTCCTGTCCAGTAATCTCTTGAAAAATCCCTAACTGTAGTCGATATGGCCTTTTGTAAGGCGAAAGCAGGAAGTGCGGGTACTTCTGGTGGAAAATAATCATTACTTGTACCATCACCTCTAATACCGGCAATAGGTAATATCAAATCGCCGACTTTATTCTGTTTCTTAAGTCCACCACACTTTCCTAAGAATAGTACAGCCTTAGGCTTAATTGCCGATAATAGATCCATGATGAGAGCCGCATTAGGACTTCCCATACCAAAATTTATGATTGTTATATTCTTGTAAGTAGCGGAGATCATATTATGGTTCTTTCCTTGAACCTTAACCCCTTTCATTTTAGCAAATCTTTTTACATAGTTATTGAAGTTAACTAGTAATATATATTCTCCTAGATCTCCTAGTGAAACACCAGTATATCTTGCTAACCAATCAGTTACGATTTCTTCTTTAGTCTTCATGAACTTATATTTTAGGTGTGTGCATTAGTCTGATAGTTCAAAAACCTTACCAAACCAGCGTTTACGCAGTAAACGCGATCAAAAGAAGAGTAATGCGGCTTGCGTAGCAAACGCAGCATGGGCTTCGACCCAAATAACTACAGCGTTTACGCAGTAAACGCGATCAAAAGAAGTGTAATGCGGCTTGCGTGGGAAACGCATGGGCTTCGACCCAAATAACTACAGCGTTTATGCAGTAAATGCGATCAAAAGAAGAGTAATGCGGCTTGCGTAGCAAACGCATGGGCTTCGACCCAAATAACTACAGCGTTTATGCAGTAAGTGCGATCAAAAGAAGTGTAATGCGGTTTGCGTAGCTAGCAAGGAAGACCTACCGCTGAAAAGTATTAATTAAAAACGAAAAAGAGCGACTTACCAAAGGTAAATCGCTCTCATAAAATCGGAAACAATTGGGATAGCCTCCACTATAATCTTTCGTATTGTTTTATCTACTATTAGAAGCGAACTATGCTTCTGGTTTTAATCTTTCTTCTTCAGGAATATCATCAACTAACTCTGGAGCGTATACAGCTCTTATTTTTGTCATGATCTCTTCAGCCACTTCTGGGTTGTCAATCATAAACCTTTTGGCACCTTCTCTACCTTGTGCAACCTTGGTACCACTATAGCTAAACCATGATCCAGCTTTTTGTATAATTTCGTTATCAACGCCCAAATCAATGATTTCTCCAGTCTTAGAAATCCCTTGACCGAACATGATATCGAAGGTAGCAATTCTAAACGGAGGAGCAAGCTTATTTTTTACAACTTTTACTTTTATCGGATTACCTACTACGTTCCCTTCTTTGTCTTTGATCGCAGATCCAGATTTACGTATATCTAGTCTCACAGAAGCGTAAAACTTAAGTGCATTACCACCAGTAGTTGTCTCTGGGTTACCAAACATTACACCGATTTTCTCTCTTAGTTGGTTTATGAAAATACAGCAACATCCTGTACGACCGATACTACCAGTAAGCTTTCTAAGTGCCTGTGACATCAATCTAGCGTGAAGTCCCATCTTAGAATCTCCCATTTCACCTTCTATCTCAGCTCTAGGTACTAGTGCCGCCACAGAATCTATTACTAGGATATCGATGGCTCCAGATCTAATTAGATTTTCGGCAATCTCAAGTCCCTGCTCACCATTATCTGGTTGAGAGATAAGTAAGTTTTCAGTATCTACCCCCAGGCTTTCTGCATAGAATCTATCGAATGCGTGCTCAGCATCTATAATTGCTGCTATTCCACCAGCTTTTTGACACTCTGCAATAGCATGGATAGCTAATGTCGTCTTACCAGAAGATTCTGGTCCGTATATCTCAACAACTCTACCTTTTGGTAATCCACCCATTCCTAGAGCGATATCTAGACCTAGAGATCCCGTAGAGATCGATTCTATATTTACAGCTTGTTTATCTCCAAGCTTCATTACAGTACCTTTACCGTAAGTCTTTTCTAGTTTATCTACTGCTAATCCTAGCGCTTTTAGCTTTTCTTCTTTTTCTTTGGATGCTTTAGCCATTATCTATAATATATAATTGTAAAATTTAATAGGGTTTAGTGTACATGCATTTCAGCAAGACATCTAGAATTGATACGAATTTCGATCAGGCCAGATCCCCTTGTGTTGCAAATATAAGTAACTTATCTATATATTATATACCCAAGAGTAAGGTATGGCTACTTTAGTTTCTTGTATTATGTCGCTTGATGAGCCTTATTTTGTATTTGGTAAAAAAACAGGACCTTCTTGTGAGCAAAAAGTGGTCAAATGCTATTAACATTGTACAAGATTGAAAAATGTTGAATATATGACACAACAGAATAGTTGTCGTAAGCTATAAAATATAAAAGGATCGATAGATGCGAATAGGAATAGTGTGTTACCCGACATATGGAGGGAGTGGAGTTGTAGCGACAGAGCTAGGAATGGCATTGGCGAAATGTGGACATCAGATACATTTTATTACATATAAGCGTCCAGCTAGGCTCAATAAATTTCATGAAAACGTGTATTTCCACGAAGTGTCTGGTGCAGATTACCCACTATTCGAATATGCTCCTTATGAAACATCGCTCGCCAGTAAGTTAGTAGATGTAATAAAATATGAAAAACTAGATGTTCTGCATGTTCACTATGCAATACCACATGCAGCGGTGGCATATATGGCTAAGCAGATATTGAAGTCGCACGGCATAAGTATTCCGGTAGTCACAACCTTGCATGGAACTGACATTACATTGGTTGGTGCCGACAAGACTTTTGGTCCTGTAGTAGAGTTTAGTATTAATAATTCGGACGGAACTACAGCTGTATCCAAGATGCTCAAAGATGAGACCGAAAAAATATTTAATATAAAAGAACCGATAGAGGTAATATATAATTTTATCGATTTTGAAAGGTTTCGCAAGGTCAATAAAGATCACTTCCGAATGGCTTTGGCTCCTGATGGAGAAAAGGTGCTTATACACGTTTCTAATTTTCGTAAGGTAAAAAGGGTAGAAGATGTCATTAAAATTTTTAACATCGTTCAAAGGCAAATTCCTTCTAAACTTCTCTTAGTAGGCGATGGTCCGGAGCGTAACGTCTGCGAAGCACTTTGTAGAGAGTTGGGTGTATGTGATGATGTAAGATTCTTAGGAAAGCAAGATGCAGTAGAAGAATTGTTGGCGATCGCGGACGTATTTATTTTACCGTCACAAAATGAAAGTTTTGGTTTAGCTGCTTTAGAAGCAATGGCCTGCGAAGTCCCTGTCGTGTCCACCAATATCGGTGGTCTCCCAGAAGTAAACGTTGAAGGAAAGACTGGATTCCTTTGTAATGTAGGAGATATAGAAGCGATGGCAGAAAAGGTATTATATATTATTCAAGATGAAAGTCGCCACCAGGAATTTAGAAGTAATGCATTAGACCATGCAAGCAAGTTTGATATTCAATATGTATTGCCACAATATGTTAAATACTATGAGTATGTGATTGCTAAAGTGAAAGGAACTGCGACGATTTAATGTGACAAGTTACCTTATGAAAAGTCTTTTTTAGAGTCTTTTTAATCTAGGTGAATCAAACATAGATCGTTTTTTGTTGATGGACTAGATTATGTCCTATAACTTTTCTTTCCGTAATACCCTATCACACCTTCATAGTGGTCTTGGATATAAGCCATATCTTTTTCTTTATTGTCAGACACAAAGTAAGGTTCCCTGAAAGTCACTACTTTATTTTTAAAATCAAAAGTAACCATGATAATAGGTACTTGTGCACCGTGTGCAATATGGTAGAAACCGGATCGAAACTTTTCAACTCTAGATCTAGTACCTTCAGGAGCAAGACCATAAGCCATTTCATCTCTAGACTTAAATAACTTAATAATTTCGTCAATCTGATTGCTGTTTTTCTTAACAGGTACTATACCAAGATAAGTTAGGAGCCAACCAAGAGGAGGAAAAAATAAAGACTTCTTACCTAGAAAATTAACTTTTATGCCTTGAGCGGTTTTTATTAACATGCCTACGAAAAAATCCATACTAGACGTGTGTGGCGCAACTATATAGAGCCTCTTCTTGATCTCGTTAGACGGATCTCCTTTCACTTTCCAGCCCAATACATTCAGTATAGTTTGACTTATCCAACGTAACATGTACAGATTTTAATAAACTTTAGTTTGTTTTATCTATTTTGATGCAAATATGGAGAGTACATTTTACTTTATACTGCTCTCCGATGAGATATGTATCAAATAAGGTAGATATACTTTCAAATATGGACTTAAATATATTTAAATATACCCCGTTTCGTCAGAAGGTACCTAATGACAAACACGTACTTACACCAGAAGACGATCTAGCAGGCATTAGTAATAGGTTGTTGAATCATGACGGCTCTTTCAATGTGGTACGTCAAGGTCATGAAGCTAAGAGCGTATATCAAAGGCTAATGACTACAACTTGGTTGAAATTTTTTTTACTAGTGTTTGGCTTCTTTATGGTCTGTAATCTAGTGTTTGCTACCATCTTCACGATTATTGGAGTAGAGCATATTGGAGCTATTCCAGTGCAGTTAGTTGATGATTTTATGGAATCGTTTTACTTTAGTGTGCAGACATTCACGACTTTAGGCTATGGTAGATTGAGTCCTTCGGGTCATTTGTCAAATTTAGTAGCTGCGGTGGACGCTTTCACAGGTATGATGACAGTAGCACTTTTAACAGGATTGTTTTTTGCGAGATTTTCGAAGCCGAGGGCATATATTTCCTTTAGTAGTCACATACTCATAGCGCCTGATCGCGATGGCAATAAATCGTTACAATTTAGAATAGTACATAAGGTCAAGGACAAGATTATAGATCTAGAAGCGAGAGTTACTATGACATGGTTAGAAAAAGATGGTGATCGAGTCAGAAGGATGTTTGCCAAATTGCCATTACAAATAGAACGTATATTCTTATTTCCACTTAATTGGACACTAGTTCACACGATAGATGAAAGCTCTCCCTTACATAACTTAAAGCTTACGGAAATACTCTCAAAGAATGCCGAAATACTCGTAGTAGTCAAAGGGTATGATGAGATATACTCTACAATAGTACATGCCGATAGGTCGTATCAATGTTCAGATATAATAGAAGGTGCAAGATTTACTGGTATGTATGAGATCAGGAAAGAGGATACCTTGCTTGACTTAGACAAGCTGGACGATCATGTTCCTTATGACTTTGACATTTAGAAGAGTTAATTAATAACCCATATGGAAATGCTTTTGAATACCAGTCTTATTGGGATAAATACGCTTAGGTTAATGTTCACCAGCTTTTAAAAGAGGTCCACTAAAAACAAATTCATTATAAAAATTAAACTTTCACACAAAAAGCTAGTCAAAGTAGCGAAGGTTGTTATTAAAAGTAGTTTTGGACAGCGGCCTATCAGCAAATGTTTTTTTTAGAACAAATCAACACATCAATACTTGGATAAAGTACAAAATAATGATGATCAGATATTGAAACTGTGTGTAGACAGTATTACTCGAGAGCAAGGTTTTCGTATGTTGATGTCCAAATACCAAGAAAGACTATATTGGCATATTAGACGTATGGTCAAGACACATGAAGATACAGACGACGTTCTCCAAAATACATTAGTAAAAATTTATCGCAATTTAGATAAATATAGATCTGATGCTAAGCTTTATACTTGGCTTTATAGGATAGCAACCAACGAATCACTTAGCCACTTTAGAAAACAGAATAGAAACAAATCTATTTCTATTGACGATGAAGAATCAACAGTATTCCAACTTAAGTCGGATAGCTATTTTGACGGAAACAGTGCACAATTAAAATTGGCGTCGGCGATCGATACTTTGCCGAATAAACAGAAAATAGTTTTTAACTTAAGATACTATGAAGAAATGAGTTATAAAGACATGTCACAGGTGCTGAGTACATCCGTAGGTGCCTTGAAAGCATCGTACCATTTGGCAGTAAAAAAAATAGAAAATAAAATCACAAATGAATCCTAGAGAAGAAATAAAAGTCATTGCTCCAACCCTTTCTCGGTGGAAAATAAGTGATCGGAGTACCGTTCCATCTGATTACTTTGACACGTTAGCAGATAAAGTATTAGAAAGTGTAGAAGTGGCTGAAAAAATGGAAGAGTATTTCCAGTCGTTACCAGATCAAGTGATTCATAAGATCAAGCAGGAAGAGACTACAAATGTAAATCCTATTTTATCATACTATAAGTATGTTATCGCAGCTTCAATATTTATTGCGGTAGGAACGATCTTATGGTCTAGTCTGACTAATGAAACTGTTTCACCGTCTTATTCTATGATTGAAATAGGCGAAGATTTAGATTATATTATCGATGAGATATCAGTGGAGGATATTTTTGATTTTGAATTTATTGATGATAAAACATTCGAAGAAGTACTCGTGAGTGAAGATGGTCAATTTTCTGAAGAAGATTTAGTGGACGATTTACTGTTTGATGTTGATGATGAAATATTAGAAGAATTTTTATAATACCGTTAAATATAAATACTATGAGATATTTTTTATTAATAACCACAATGCTATTCACCTTAAGTTTATCTGCTCAGAGAGGTGGTGAAAGAGTAAAGAGGGGAGACAAGATTGAACAACAAAGAGTGGTTTATATTACAACACAGTTGGACTTAAGTGTAGAAGAATCACAAACATTCTGGCCGATATATAATGAATATCAGAATGCAAAAAAAGAGATTGAAACAGAGAGAAGGTCGGAGAAGAAGATAGATGAACTTACGGAGGATGAAGCAAGGTTAATGTTGTCAACAGCGATAGAGGCGAAGAGAAAGAGGTTGGATTTAGAAGTTGAATTTATGAATAATCTGGAGCAGGTTTTACCGGTAAAGAAGAGACTTAAGTTAGTTAAGGTCGAGAGAGAATTCAAGAGGTTTGTATTGAACAGATATAAAAAGAGAATGAAAAGAGGATTAATCGAAGAGGAGGAAAGGAAGTGAAGAAAGAAATACGACTAGAGAGAAGAAACAAGAAAACACCAAAAGTAATATTTTTGTCTTGCAGGATAGAAGAAATTTATAAGGCTAGAAACACTTCTAGCCTTTTTTGTTTTACATTCGTTTGACAAAACTTATAGTTGGTGCTCATTAACGTACCAAATTAACACTTAGAAAAACCAATTGGATGAAAAAATACATATACTCATTTATGCTCGTTGCGGCAGGAGCAACACTTATATCTAATAGTGCTGGTAGGGGCACGGCTAGTGGGCAAGGTGCAACTGGTGCTCCTGGAGATGGACTTACTTGTGCTAGTAGCAATTGTCACGGATCTGGAGGTGCCTTTGGAGCTGAGATGGATATCGTGCTAATGAAAGATGGCGTTGAGGTAGATTTTTATCTTCCAGGAGAGATATATAACATGGCAGTATCTGTTGAAGCAGCTACAGGTACACCGAGTAGATATGGTTTTCAGATGACAGCAGTATTAGATGGGGCTAATAGTGGAGCGGGTGAATTTTCTGATTTAAGCAGTAATGCAAAATCACTCACTCTTAATGGTCGTACTTACTTAGAGCAAAATGGTCCAAGTAGTACAAAAGGTTTTACGGCTACATGGACGGCACCAATTGAAGGTTCAGGAAGTGTGACAGTATTTGCATCTGGAATAGCAGCAAATGGTAATGGTGGTACAGGCGGTGACTCAGGTGCACTTGGATCAGTCACATTGTCAGAAGGAGATGCATCAAACATCAAAGTGTTAACGGCAGATGAAATGAGCTTTTCTCCAAATCCAGCAATTGATGTATTACAAATAAATACCAAATTGAACCAATTGATGGTTTATGAGGTTATAAACGTTGCAGGTGCGACAGTAGCATCAGGAACAGTAGAAAATAATTTTATAGATATTTATAATTTAACAAATGGTTTGTATATTGTGACCGTTAGTGGTGATGATTTCATCTATAGACAAAAGATATATAAAAGATAGTCAAGAAGCATTCTAATTATCTAGGGGCAATTGAAAACAATCTGTTTGTTTTCATGCCCCTTTTTTCTTTTTAGCCTTATTAAAGTTTCATAGGTTTCAATACCAAATCCATTGCTTTAAGCGTTTTGATCTACGAAATAGGACGGAACCTATTTTTATATCTACTATTATGTAATGAGTTCATTCAGCAAGAATCTCTAATTGTAATAGATACCCATAGATATTCTTACTTTTGCACCTTAATTTCCTTTACGAACGTATAATTGATGAGATTATTAATTTCCCTCTTACTATTTACTGCATTCATATCTAGCACTAATGCTCAGAAGGGCTGGGAGTTAGGCGGTTGGTTAGGTACAAGTTTTTATTTTGGTGATCTTAACAATAGACTGAATGTAACTCAACCGGGTATCGCTGGAGGATTAAATGCCAGATGGAACTTTAATACAAGAATATCACTCAAAAATTCTTTAAACTTCGGTAGAGTAGGGGCATCTGATGTAGACTCCCCAAATAATTTTGAGAAGGCAAGGAACTTAAGCTTTAAGTCGAACATTTACGACTTTTCAAGTACAGTGGAGTTTAACTTCTTTAATTATGTCCATGGTAGTACAACTGAAAATTTCACACCTTACTTATTAGCTGGGGCTACGGTATTTAAGTATAACCCTACTACAGAGCTCGACGGAGTTAAATACAACCTTAAGGATTTTGGAACAGAAGGTCAGGCAGTTGGATCAGAGTATTTTGGCCTAAGTGCAGGTGCTGTAGTCGGTACTGGTTATAAGTGGGATATCTCTTATGACCTTAGTCTCAACATAGAATATTCTTATCGTATTCTATTTACAGATTATCTAGACGATGTAAGCGGTACTTACCCTAGTCAAGCAGAATTGTTGGCTATCAGAGGTGCAACGGCATCTGCTTTATCTGATAGATCAGTGATTGATCTCGGTCAAGAAGGTAATCAAAGAGGAAACAGCAAAGACAATGATACCTATAACTTTTTAGGAGTAAGCCTTATGAAGTACTTTGGTCGACTAGAATGCCCAAAAATTTCGAATTTTTAAATTTTATCACAAGCAAAGTGGTTTGTGGTAAGTATTGACTTTATAATAATTGAATACAATTAGATTTTATTAAAAAATGAAAGCACTACAACTATTACTTCTTTGCCTCCTTGTGGGATTTGGGTCTTCATGTGGAGACGATGACTTATATGACTCTGAGGTAGGTTACGACCAAGCGATGAAGGATTACATGGATGATCAAGGGTGGATGGGTATTCCTACTGTAGACGGAATGTACTATGTCATCATAGAACCAGGTACTGCTGAAAAGCCAACGTCTACATCCAATGTTACCGTAAATTATAAAGGCTACTATACGGATAATGTAGAGTTTGATAGCAATGATAATGTAAATTTTAATCTTCAAGGAGTTATAGAAGGTTGGACTATAGGAATACCTAAATTTGGTAAAGGAGGTAATGGTCATTTACTCATTCCGCCAAATTTAGCTTATGGTGAAGAGAATAATAGAACGCGAAATAGATCAATTCTTATTTTCGATATTGAGCTTCTTGATTTTTAGTAGAGCGCCAAACGAGGTTAAGCTATTTTTTTCTTACACACCCTTATCAAGGTATATTGTCAATGTTTAAATGAAGGAATAGACGACTTATTTGTTATGGTTTGCAACCTTGAGTGAGTTAAAGTATCTTTAATCAATGTAGGTGGTGCAACTATAAATTCCTTTATGGCCGTTGTACTAGCTGTATTTACTGTCTGATGACAAGTAGTCTTACTTTCAGAATTAATAGAAACTTAGATATATCACATGAAGCAGATCACTATATCATTTTTCACATTGTTACTTACTATCTCTTATAATCAGGTGATAGGACAAGATGCCGTTATCACATTATCTAATCCTTCTTTTGAAGATACACCCAGAGCAGGTGCTGAGGAATTAGTTGGTCTTAAGGGCTGGTTTGATTGTGGAACTAGAGAATTTAGAGGTGAAACACCGCCAGATATTCATACAAAAAATCTTAATGACCCAATTTTTGGAGTGACTAAAGCTGCAAGTGATGGTAATACTTATCTGGGTATGGTGACTAGAGAGAATGAAACCTGGGAGTCCGTATCACAGAAGCTAAGTCAACCATTAGAATCGGGTAAGTGTTATACATTTAGTATTGATTTAGCCATGTCTGAGACATACTTTAGTTCTATGCCTCACGATTCTTATAAGTCTTCAGCACCACATCCAAGTAAAACTACCCCACCATCTAAACCTGCAGTACTTAGGATATGGGGAGGAATTAATTTTTGCCCACGGAATCAATTACTTGCGGAGTCTGAGCCCATTACTAACACTAAGTGGATAACTTATACTTTTGAGTTTACACCTAATATAAATACAAAGGCTATATCTCTAGAAGCGTTTTACAAGACTCCAGTATTAGATCCATATTTTGGTCATGTTCTAGTTGATAATGCTTCAGATATTAAACAAATTCCTTGTCCAGGTGATGAGATATTGGCAGTAGTTGAAGAAAAAAAGAAGGTAAAAAACACAAAACCACCTCATCTTAGAAGAGCACCGAAAGATAAACCCAAAAAAGAGGCGGTTGTAGAGATTGTGACTCAGCCGAAGAAGAAAATACTTAAAGATCTTAATCGATCTAAGATTTTTAAAGGCCAAAAAATTAATGTCGACAATTTGTATTTTGAAGCAAATAAATCTGAAATTACATCTCAATCTTTTGAAGTATTAGATGAGGTTGTGTCTTTTTTACAGGAAAATGAAGATGTCAAAATAGAAGTAGGAGGTCATACTAACGGTACACCTAAACATGAATTCTGTGACTCATTATCGAGAATTAGAGCTAAAGCAGTTGCGCAATATCTTAACAAAAAAGGAGTAAAGGGCAGTCAATTGAAGTTTAAAGGATACGGAAAACGTAAACCTGTTGCAGATAATCAAACAAAGTCTGGACGCAAGAAAAACCAACGCGTCGAAATCAAGATCTTAAGTATAGATTCATAAGTTATGAAATCACCCAAGTATTATTGGATCATTGGAGTAGGTCTTATATTATTTCTCTCGATAGCATATAGTATATCAGATTATAATGTAAAAAACTCAGCAGAAGCTATTGAGACAACTCAAATGGTAGATTCTCGCATGGCGATTATAGATAAGAATGCAACAGCAAGATCAATTATCAAAAACATGATGATCGATGATGCTACCAAAATCACAGTTATATCAGGTACATCATTGGCACTATCAGACTATGTATTGGCATATAGTAACAAAAAAAAATATAGAGGTTATCTAGACCTTACTCATCTCACACCGAAGAAAGAAAACTCATATGTACTCTGGTCCAGATCGCCAAACGATGAATATAAGAGGATGAGAATCTTCCCTCCAAATAGTGAATTTCTACAATATGATATACCCGAAAAAGGACATACAATGTTTATCACATTGGAGTCTGCAGGTGTAGGAAATCAACCTGACCTTACTAATGTTATAGCTAGAGAACAAGAAGAAAAATAAAAACATATTAAATATTTCTTTAATATGTAAACTATTTGTTTACCTTTACTTATCCAAACCAAAGTTAATACCTGAGAATCGACTCTAACTAAGTGAATCAAATGATTTGCAAGCGTCTTCTCGCGATTTACAACCTACCAATTTCAATTTTAAATTAGTGTTTTACTTCCTGTTTATATGGGTTGTATGATGCAATATTGTTTAGTACCGATTTTTATTTTTTTAAAAAGCCCTATCCCAAACCAGAGACTTTTTAAAAAATGGAAAACCCATACCGATTATGATAAGACTGCTTCACCTAACAGGAGCTGCACTTCTGTGCTGCCTAATGTCTGTAACTAGCCTACAAGCTGGTAATCATCCATATCCATGTCTAGACGACTGGGATGAAGGATCATTTCCACCAAGAGAAATGGCCTCCATGACAGTTAATTGTCCATTTCCAGTGAGTGTTACTTTACCTAGTTCTAGTTGTGAGGTAATAGTTGATATTCCAGAGCCGACGTCAGATTGTGCAATTATCAGTATTACTAATGACTTTAATGGAATGGCATCTATACCACCGCAGTTATTTTCGGACACAATATTTACTATAATCTGGTCTATTACTGACTGTATGGGAGAGTTATCCTGTCCACAGCTCGTTTCTATAGAAGATCAAACAGCCCCTGTATTTTTATGTCCATCAAGTACAATGGAGCAATGCGAAGTAGGTGATATGACCCCTTTTACAAGTATAGAAGAATTAGTCTCAGCAGGTGCTATAGTGATGGACAACTGTCAATTGGACTCTTCCTTTTTACTAGTAGGAGATCCTGTGATCATAGATGAAGGACCGTGTCCGATGATATATGAACGTACTTATACTGTCAAAGACATCAGTGGTAATGAAGCTACATGTATGCAAATGATATTAGTTAATGATACTACAAATCCAGTATTTGATTGTCCAGCTAATATTACGGTAAGCACATCTACGAACGAATGCCAAGCCAACATAGAAGTACCTTTAGTAACCGCAACAGATAACTGTGGAGCTACAACGATAACCAATACTCTAGCCGCCAATCCTGGTGATATCATTACGCTACCAGTTGGAGATACAGATGTAAAATATTATGCAGAAGATGGATGTGGAAATGTAGATAGTTGTGAAACTACGATCACCGTTTTAGATGCTACACCACCAAGTATGACTTGTGCGGATAATGATATTGGAGTATGTAGTTCTTCAGAAGTAAGTGTTTTCTTAACGTATGCAGAATTTGTTGCTGCTAATGGTAGTGCAACGGATAATTGTGGTGTGATTAATGAGGCTTCATTTACATTTGTAAGTGAATCTTCAGATGGATCTACTTGCCCAGAGACTGTGACTAGAGTTTATTCTATTATGGATGACTCGGGTAATTTAGCTACCTGCGAGCAGACTATTTTGGTAAATGAAAATATACCACCATTATTTACTGTGCCTTTAGATACAATAATAAATTGTGCAGTCAGTATAGATACTATGAATGTCGGAACGCCTACTGACGTTGCTGACAATTGTGGTGCAAATGCAATTACATTGACTTTCTCAGATGTAGTAGTTGCAGGGGGAGCTTGCCCAGTCATATCTACTATTACTAGATCATGGAAAGCAACAGATATATGTGGCAATGAATCAGCCATACAAGATCAAATTATAACGATTCAGGACACAATAAAACCGGTTGCTATTTGTAAGAAAGATACTTTATACTTGGATGAAAGTGGAGACGTTGATTTTGATGTCAATAGAATTGATGGTGGAAGTTTTGATGAATGTGGAGCATTTACACTCTCCTCTGATTTTACTTTTGCAGCATGTAATGATGTAAGGATGATGCAAGATATTGTTCTTACTGTTACAGATGCTTGTGGTAATTCGGATACGTGTATGACATCTATATTAATATTAGATACACTTCCGACAATGCTTACTTGCCCACCTTTAGTTACGGTTTTTTGTCCAAGTGATTTACCAGATGAGTTTGCTAACTATTTATCATTTGAAAACAACGGTGGATTATTTACAGATAATTGTCAAAGTAATCAGCCCTCAGAATTTTATTTATCCACAGAAGTACAGTCAGGTATTACGTGTCCTTATGATATTTTGAGGACCTATGTTGCGGCAGATGTGGATGGAAATTTAGACTCGTGTGTTCATACGATTACAATTAACGATACAGACGCACCTATGATTGTTTGTCCTGCCAATCTTTCCATAATAGGAACAATGAACACATGTGATACATTGCTTGTGATAGACTTAGCTACGGCTTCAGATGCTTGTGGAATTGCATCTATCTCTAACGATTTCAATAGTGGTGGAGCGAATGCGTCAGGATTATTTTCAGGAGGGCAAACAATAGTTACGTTTACAGCGACAGATAATTGTGGAAACACAAGTACATGCACCACGACAGTAGATGTAAGTGTAAATCCTGCTTTGGCTTGCCCAGCGGATGTAACTGTTCAATGCGAACTATCAGAAGAGCCAATCTTTACCAATTTTGCTCAATTTATGAATGCTGGTGGAAGCGTCAATTTTGGCTGCGGAGCAGATACTACAGGATTTGTACATATGGGCGACCTTCTTATTTCGACCAATAGTTGCACTCAAGTTTATTCGCGTACTTATGGCTTACCGGGTATGATGAGCGAGATGTTTGAATGTAAATATGAAATCACTGTGACAGATGATGAAAACCCTGTAATCACTTGTACAACTGATATCAATGTAAATGCAGCTTTAGATCAATGTACCGCGATGGTAGATTTGACAGTTATAGCAACTGATAACTGTGGTAGCGTGAGTGTAGTTAATGACTTTACAACAGGTACATCTGCAGACTTTCCAGTAGGTACTACTGTAGTAACATATACAGCAACCGACGATTGTGGAAATACTAGCACATGTAGTATGAATGTGACTGTGAATGATGCGCAAGCACCATACATCACTTGTCCAGAAGGGGCATTAGCGATGTGTGATGGAACTTCAGTACCGACGTATAATTTCTATCAGCATTTCATCGATGCTGATGCGACTTCTGATATTTCTGATAACTGTTCTATAGATACTTCCTCATTTACTTTTGAGGGAGAATTTCAGCTAATCATGATGGGATTTACATTTCTCAACAGAACCTATAGTATTCAGGATTCGGTAGGAAATACTAGTACATGTACGCAAGTAATCTTGCTCATGGATAGCTCTGAGCCATTCGTTACTTGTCCGGATGATCTAATAGTAGATACAGATGCAGGAGAATGCTTTGCTACTATTTCTGACCTTATTGCAATAACTGGGGACAACTGTCTTGTAGATACTATGTATAATAGTAGGACAGGAGATGGAGCTGATGCTTCTGGTGAATATCCATTAGGTGAGACTGTAGTAATATTTACTGTAGCGGACGAAGAAGGTAACTCTAGCACGTGTAGTGTTACTGTTACTGTAGAAGACAATACTTTACCTGAATTTAATTGCCCAGCAGCATTGCCAGCGACCGAGTGTGGAGTTGATGACAACAACCCTTACACATCATTCAAAGCCTTCCAAGATGCTGGAGGATCGGCATCAGATATTTGTGGAATAGACACTACGAAATTTATGCTGGTTTCTGATTTGCTTCTAGGGTCTACTGATTGCAGCACTATGCACCAAAGGACATATAGCATTGAAGATAATAATGGTAACGAATCAACATGTGTTCAACTGTATGAAATTACAGATACAACACCGCCAACGATCACTTGTCCAGCTAATATGATGATAAGTACAAATCCAGGGGTATGTACAGCGATGACTGTGATCACGGTAACCGCTGTTGATTCTTGCTCTTCAAATCTAATGATAACAAATGATTTTGACCTCAGTACAAATGGAGTGGTATCAGGATCTTTTCCATTAGGAAATACTACCGTTGTTTTCTCGACAACAGATGATTGTGGACTTTCTAATACATGTTCAGTTTTAGTTACTGTAGTAGATGAGGAAGCACCACTAATTACGTTTACTGATTCACCTACAGCGATGGATACAATTACAGTTATGTGTAATTTGACAGAGGCTGCGATTATAGTTGATTATGATGGACTTATAGCTGCTGGAGGACAAGTAACCGATAACTGTATGGTTGACAATCCATCTTTCATGTTATTGTCAGATGAAATAGTACTTGGATCCGATCCAATCACCTATATCAGATCATATAAGATTTCAGATGTTTCAGGCAATTTGGATACATTAGAACAAGTAATAATAATCCAAGATACTACTGATCCGTCGGTGACAGCTCCAGATGATATCACGGTAGATTGTGATGACGATATATCTGATCCGTCAGTGACAGGAATAGTAACAACGAATGACAATTGTACTCCAGGAAACTTATCCATAGGTATCAATGATATAGCATCAGTTTTAAATTGCGCCAACGATTCTCTGATTTTGAGAATATTTACGGTGATGGACGAATCAGGTAATACATCTATCGATACTCAGCGTATATTTAAAATAGATATTGAGGCTCCAGTGTTTGATATAAATGCCAAGCTTTTTACTTCTATACCAATTACTGTAGATGATACGGTTGCTTGTAATCAAGACTTTTTAGACCCTGTTATGGCTTCTGCCATTGACGCTTGTGGGCCAAACAGTATAGTTGTGGATACACTACCATTTATACCTACTGTATGCTCTGGATATCAAGTAAATTATAGATATATAGCGATTGATGCATGTATGAATTCCGATACAGTATATTCAGGATTTTGGGTATCACAAGATACAACTGCTCCTATGATTACTGCATTAGATACTTTTGTGACGGTTAATACTGGCTTAGATTCTTGTGAGGCTACAATCACATTACCGCTACCGACGGTTTTAGATAACTGTAGTCTATATGGAATAGTGAATAGTATAGATGGTGAAGACACTCTTAGAGCAACTTTCCCACTTGGTGAGACGACATTTAGTTATACTATAACTGATGAATGTGGAAACATAAAAGTCGTTGATCAAACTGTGACGGTGGTGGATAATGAATCTCCACAACTATTTTGTAGAACTGAGCCTGTACAGATCTCAGTATCAAGTGATATGAGTTTAGTATATGGATCATCTTTTGTACTCGATGCCACGGATAACTGTGGAGATGTAGATATACAAGTCCGAAGAATTAACGATGTCTGTAATATCATGGATAATGAAATATTAGGCGATTCGCTTTTCTTTTGTTGTGCAGACGTAGGATCGATTCATGAAATTGAGGTGGTGGTAACAGATGGTGCAGGAAATCAAAATACGTGTACTGCTTTTGCAGAAGTATCAGATAAAATCAACCCGAGTTTCCTTATTCCTATTCCGGATGTAACGATAAGTTGTGACTATTCATTGGATCTAACTGATCTTGATGACTTTGGTACATTTGTATTGACAGGAGACGATAGAGAAGATATCATCATTAATGATACAGCTTATGTACTTACTGATGGTCTAGTAGGCCAAGACGGAGTCTATAAAGAAAATTGCCCTCTCGGTACTACAGTAACTACAGATGTCGTAGATATGACTACAAATGGTCAAGGCATTATCATGAGAATATTTACAATTACAGATGCATCTGGAAATACAGCAACTTATACTCAGAGAATATTTGTTGAAGATTTCAATCCATTTTCTGAAGACGATATTACATGGCCTGAAGATATAACCATCGAAGGTTGCGAAAGTGATACTCCAACATTAGAACAAGGTGGAGTTCCAACATTTATTAATATTAATAAATGTCATTTGATACAATTTGCGCATACTGACTTAGTGTTTGACAATCCTTCGTCTGGTTGTGTCTATGTCAGACGTACTTTCAAAGTAATTGATAGTAACGTTTATGAACCTAGTGTAGATCCGGATGTAGGAGTTTGGACTATGATCCAAGATATATTTATGACTAATAATGTGAAGCCTGAGTTTGATGTAGCATGTATGGACACACTAATATGTGCACAAGGGTCAGGATGTAATGCATTGGTTGAACTGAGTGTATCAGCTACGGATGACTGCACAGATTTGGAAGATCTAAAGTATACTTACACTATAGATATGAATAATGATGGTACGACTGATATTACGGGTTTAGGTAGTTCAATATCAGAGATGCTACCACAAGGTATGCATGAGATTACATTTACAGTTTCAGATAGATGTGGTAACACTGAGATCTGTACTAGAGTAGTAGAAGTAAAAGAATGTAAACCACCATCTGTGGCATGTATTGCTTTAGCTATAGACCTAAGTCCTATAGATGGAACTGTACAAATTTGGGCGAATGACTTCAATGCCAGTAGTTCGGATAATTGTACTGATACGGATGATTTAGTTTTCTCTTTTTCATCCGATCCAACAGAATTTGGAAGGTCATTTGATTGTGATAGCATAGGAATTAGACAAGTACAAATCTGGGTAACGGACGAAGCTGGTAATCAAGCATTTTGTGAAACTACAGTAGACGTACAAGATAATACAAACGCTTGTGGAAATGGTCTCAATCAAAATACTACGGTAATGGGTCTAGTCTCTACACAAAACAATACGCCAATATCTAATGCGATTATGGTAATAGATGGTTCAGAGATGAATACAAGTATCATGACTGATGACATTGGAGAGTATGTCTTTGCAGACGTACCAATGTACAATGACTATGTAATAACACCATCCAAAGATGATGAGCATCTTAAAGGGGTATCGACATTAGATCTAGTTCTGATTCAAAGGCATATTTTAGCTTTAAGTGAATTAGACTCGCCTTATGATATTATAGCTGCAGACGTCAACGCATCTCAAAATGTATCGGTTGCCGATATTATAGAGCTTCGTAAAATGATCCTTGGTGTACAAAATGTGTTTGATAATAATGAATCTTTCAGATTTGTTGAGTCTAACTATACTTTTGCAGATGATCAGGATCCATTCCCATTCATGGAAGAGACAGAGTTTCCAGAAATAGAATTGGAAACGGTACAATCTGACTTCGTAGCCATCAAGATTGGTGATGTTAATGGCAGTATCGAAGATGGACTCACCAAAAGGGCAGACGTGGAAATAAGATCCGATAATGCAATGACAATATTTACAGAAGACCAATATCTTCAATCAGGAGAAACGGTAATTATTCCTATCTATGCTGAGGATATTACTTCTTTGGCAGGACTACAGTTTACAGTAGATTATGATTCCGAATACTTAGAGTTTGTATCTGCAGATGGAGGACAGATCGCATTAGAAAATAGTCAAGTGGCAGATCACAAAAATGCATCTAAAACTTCTATAGCTTGGTCATCTTACGAGACGATATCAAACTTAAGTAAAAACGAACCATTAGCATACTTTGCATATGCTGTGAAGAGTAATGGTAAACTGAGCAATGTGTGGTCTATATCTTCGGACATTACAGATGCAATAGCATACGATGGTGCTTATGAGAAGCATGAAATTGATTTAAGGTTTGAAAAAGGAGCGACTCCAGGTTTTGCAGTTTTTCAAAATCAACCTAATCCGTTTACAGAGTATACGGAAGTACTATTTGAGTTACCAAAGGCCGAGAAGGTTAGTCTACATGTATTTGATAATGCAGGAAAATTAGTACACAGACAATCATCTAGATATGGTGCAGGTAAGCATCAGATCAGACTTAATACCGAACAACTAAATAAATCTGGAGTATATTATTATAAGATCAAAGCTGGAGATTATAGTGAAGCTCGTAAGATGCTGAAGATTAATTAGACCCATAAAGTCTAATTTAAGAACCATCCCAAGAATGGACATCGAAGGGGATCTGCGTAAGTGGATCCCTTTTTACTTGAAGGTGTGTCAAATCTACAGATTACGACTTCTATACTTAGAGGTTCTATTCAGTTTTAACAGCATTATTGTGAAATAAAATTCAGGTAAAATACATATCGGAGCTCATGTGTTTCTGCGAAGCCGCATTCCACTCCGATTCCACGCGTTTGCTGTGCTAGTCACGTTTGTTAGCAATCTTAAAACTTTACTTAACTTCGCGATCCATAAAGATTAAGACATGTTAGATAAGCTTGAAGCTATAGAAGGGAGATTTCATTACTTAGAGGAAAAGCTCTCAGATCCTGAGATTGTTTCTGATATGAAGCAATTCACTAAAATCAACAAGGAGTATAGTGGCTTACGTGAGATTGTTGGAAAAATAAGAGAGTATAAGACCACTCTAGAAGGCATAGAAAGTGCTAATGAAATGATGGCTGATCCAGATCCTGAAATGAAGGAGATGGCCAAGATGGAATTTTCAGAGCTAAATACTAATAAGTCGATCTTAGAAGAAGAGCTTAAGCAACTTCTTATACCAAAAGATCCAGAAGATGAAAAGGATGTGGTAGTAGAGATTAGAGCGGGTGCAGGAGGAGATGAAGCGAGTATATTCGCTGGAGATTTATATAGAATGTATTCCAAGTATATCGACGCTCAGCCAGGTTGGAAGACGGAGATAATTCACATTAATGAAGGTACTTCAGGGGGATATAGTAAAATATCATTTGAGGTGTTTGGTAATGATGTTTACGGTAAACTCAAATTTGAATCTGGCGCTCATAGAGTACAACGTGTACCAAGGACAGAGACACAAGGTAGAGTGCATACTTCAGCGGCTACGGTAGCTATTTTGCCGAAGTTTGAAGAAGAAGATATCGAGATCCGTAAAGATCAGCTCCGTACAGATACATTCCGTGCCAGTGGAGCGGGTGGGCAGCACGTCAATAAGACAGAATCAGGAGTAAGATTTACCCATTTACCTACAGGTATTGCGGCAGAGAGTACAGACTCAAGATCACAGCACAAAAACCGTGAAATAGCACTGAATAGACTTTATGAGAAAGTAAAAGCAGCGGCGAAAATCAAAAACGATTCTGAGCAGAAAACCCAACGTCAATCTCTAGTAGGTAGTGGCGATAGATCGGATAAGATCCGTACATACAACTACCCACAAAATAGAGTTACTGATCACAGAATCAACTTAACACTCTACAGTCTCGACAAGATCATAGAAGGGAACCTCAATGATGTTATTGAGGCTCTTATAGTATATGAGAATGCTGAGAAAATGAAAGGTGAAGAAGAAAACGCCTAGTTTTTTTGATTATTAATTGTTCAAACATTCAAATTTGTATTGATGGACCAATAATCATCATAGATAACCACGTAAACATAAACTCCTTTAAGTTGTCATCTATACATGCCCAACTCAATTTTAACACAGGATCAGAAAAAACTCCTTACTCAAATTTATAAGGAAATAAATAACGGCTTACCTGGTGAAGTGGCCCAAAACAAACTTTCGCCAGTAATCTCTAATAGTAAATATCGTCTTGCGCCAGAAGATCATAAGAAGGCCTGTGTTATGGGTATAATTTATCCAGAAGGTAACGAACTCCGAATGGCATTTATCGAACGGACATTTAGCCATCCTGATGACAAGCACGGAGGCCAGATTAGCTTTCCTGGTGGTAAATTAGAAGTAGAAGATGAGACATATCTTATAGGAGCGCTCAGGGAAGTAGAAGAAGAGATTGGTATTCCTCCTGAGGAAATAAATGTTATCGGACAACTTACAGATCTATACGTGTTCGCTAGTAATTTTTTGGTTTATCCATTCCTTGGTTATATGGAACATGCACCAGCTTTTATACCCCAAGAATCTGAAGTAGCATCTATTGTTTCTTTTCCCATAGAGAATCTCTTGTCAGCGGATATTATAGACACTAAAGATCTGCAAGTGAGAAATAGAGTAATGAAAGATGTACCATATTATAAGCTGAATCAACATGTACTTTGGGGTGCTACAGCTATGATCACGAGTGAAATAGTAGAATTAATCAAGAGAGCTAAAGAAAGATTGTAACAATATACCCACCCTGACAAGTATCGGCATCTGTTTATGTCTTTTGTCAATCTGTATTATATTCGCAAACAAATACAAACATTATGAATCAAATAAGAACAATAATTGAAGCAGCCTGGGAAGACAGATCTTTATTAAAGACATCAATGACTCAGGAGGCGATACGTAGTGTAGTAGAGTTATTAGACAAAGGAGAAGTGCGAGTAGCAGAACCTTTAGGTGATTATTGGAAGGTTAATGATTGGGTAAAAAAAGCAGTTGTAATGTATTTTCCTATTTGTAAGATGGAAACTATTGAAGTTGGTCCATTTGAGTTTCATGATAAGATTCCACTTAAGTCTGGTTACGAAGCCAAAGGTGTGAGAGTGGTCCCACATGCGATCGCACGTCACGGATCATATCTGGAGAGAGGAGTAATCATGATGCCTAGTTATGTTAACATAGGTGCATGGGTAGGTAGTGGTACTATGGTAGATACATGGGCGACAGTAGGAAGTTGTGCACAGATTGGTCGTAATGTTCACTTGTCTGGAGGTGTAGGTATCGGAGGAGTACTAGAGCCATTACAAGCCACACCTACGATCATAGAAGACAATTGTTTTATTGGATCTAGATGTATCGTAGTAGAGGGTGTAAGAGTTCGCAAAGAAGCTGTTCTTGGAGCAGGAGTTATACTTACTAAGAGCTCCCATATCATAGACGTGACTGGCGACGAACCAGTAACTTATAAAGGAGAAGTACCTGAGCGTGCTGTAGTTATTCCTGGAAGTTATACTAAGTCATTTCCTTCAGGAGATTACAATGTAAACTGTGCTCTGATCATCGGACGACGTAAAGAAAGTACTGATAAAAAAGTAAGTTTAAATGATGCGCTTAGAGATCATAGCGTAGCGGTATAATTTTTTTTAAAAAATAAAAAATAGAAGCAATGAGAAGAATTAGAAGTATGCTATTATTACTATCATTTATTATAGTAATAAATATTAATGCTCAACAACGATTTAGGGTAGGAGTTATAGTAGAAGCAGAAGCCTTTACTAATTACGGCGAGATTGATACATATGAAAAAATCACTGATGGATATTCGCCTAATGGAAACTTTAAAAGTGTAGGGTTGGAATTTAAGTATAGAACTTTTGGTATAACGCTAAAAAAATTAAATTTAGAATTAAAAAGTGTTGGTTTCGAAAATCCTTATAATATTTTAAAATCCCAATATGATGACTTTCCAAGAATGTGGTCAGGTAAAGGAGGAGGATATACTGATCGGGGCTATTTGTTTGAAGGGTATTCAGTAGGGTTATTGAAAATTTTTGAATTGAAGCACTTTAATGTAATTGTAAATGGAGAATATGGTGTAACTAACAGGATAGTAAATGGTCCAACACCCAACACTCTATTTTCGTATTCATATAATACTGAGGAAGATTTTACGTCAAGACATTGGGGTGTATATGAAGGAGGTAAATTCTATTCATTTAATATAGAAATAGAAAGAAACATATATAAAGGACTATATCTCTATTGCGGAATTGGACATAGATATGGATCATTCGAATACGTTTTTAGTGAGAGTGTAAGGGATGATCTTGTCGAAGAAAATAATCTACAATCAGTTCAGAATTTAAACAAAACATTTAATTCTGTTGGTTTAAAACTGGGGTTAAAATATATTTTCGAAATATAACATTGCTTAGGCCGTCATAAAGCCCAACTATATTTAATCTGGAAGGACGCAGGAATCAAATTATTTATTAAGAATTATCTAATCAATATCATATCAATGCAAATCATCAAAAAAATATCTTTCCTATTTGCACTCGCAGTATTAGTATCAGCCTGTGGATCTACCAAAAAGATAGCGGACCAGACAATGGTCGAAGAAGTAATCGTAGAAGAAACAATATTACCTGAAATGGTAGTGTCTGCTGAAGCGGAAGAGAAAACTTACGAATTACCAAAGTACAACGAAAGTGCAACACGTTACTTCGACTTATTAGATACCAAATTGGACATCAAATTTGATTGGGCCAATCAGTATGTAATTGGAAAAGCTGTTATTACTTCGACGCCTGTATTTTATCCACAAAGTAAAATGATGCTAGATGCTGTTGGGTTTGATATCAAAGAGATCAAAGTCAATAATAGAACGGCAACTTACGATTACGATGGACGTGATATCACTATCAATCTCGATCGTGAATATAAGCGTGGTGAAAAAGTAAACGTATTCATTGATTATATCGCAAAGCCTAATGAAGCACCTATTGGAGGAAGTGCCGCGATCACTTCGGACAAAGGATTGTTTTTTATCAATCCACTCGGAGAAGAAGCAGATAAGCCAATGCAAATCTGGACGCAAGGGGAGACAGAAAGTAACAGTAAATGGTTTCCTACTTTTGATAAGCCAAATGAGCGTACGACACAGGAAATAACTCTTACAGTACAGGATAAATACAAGACATTATCTAATGGTAAAAAAATGTCTTCGAAAAAAAATGCAGACGGTACACGTACTGATGTTTGGAAGCAAACGAAACCACATGCACCTTATTTATTTTTTGTAGGTGTAGGAGATTTTGCAGAAGTAAAAGACACATGGAATGGAATGCCATTGACTTATATGGTAGAGCATAAGTATGAGCCATATGCTAAAGAAATATTTGACCATACACCAGAGATGCTTACGTTCTTTTCTGAGAAACTAGAGTATCCTTATCCATGGGACAAGTACAGTCAAGTAATCATGAGAGATTATGTATCTGGAGCAATGGAAAATACATCTGCAGTAATCTTCGGAGATTTTGTACAGAAAACAGGAAGAGAGTTAATAGATAATGACAATGATTATATCGTAGCGCATGAGATGATGCACCACTGGTTTGGTGATCTAGTAACATGTGAGTCTTGGGCTAATCTAACGCTTAACGAAGGGTTCGCTAACTACTCAGAGTATCTTTGGGCAGAGCATCACGATGGCGCGGAAGCTGCAGATTTTCATCGTGTTAATGAATTAAGAGGATACCTTGGATCTGCACAGCAGCAAGGTACTCATCCATTGATCCATTTTGGTTATGATGATAAGGAAGAAATGTTCGATGCACATAGTTATAATAAAGGTGGACTCATCTTACACATGCTACGTAATAATATCGGTGACGATGCATTCTTTGCAGGTTGCAACAAGTATCTTAAAGATAACGAATACACAGCTGTAGAAGCTGATGAACTACGTATCGCAATGGAAGACATCACTGGTATGGATCTTAATTGGTTTTGGGATCAATGGTTCTTTGCGGCAGGTCACCCTGAGTTAGATGTAACACATACATACGATGCTATAGCTAAGACGCTCACTTTGGATGTAATGCAGAAGCATGAACCAACAGATGAGATTCCTGCGATTTTTGTACTACCTATGACAGTAGATTTATATGATGCCAATGGAACACTTTCTACGTATAGTGTTACTATTAATAATAGAAACCAATCACTGGTATTAGAAGATGTAGTGTCTGTACCTTCCGCCGTAGTGATGGACGGTAATGCTTCTACGTTGATGATTATTAATCATACGAAGACAGAAGCAGAACTAGCTGCACAAGCAAAGCACGCTACTAAATTTTTACACGTTTACACAGCAGTTAACAAATTGAAAGAAGGTGGAAGCTTTTCAATGCTACAAGAAAAAATGTTAGCATATCCTCAGCACTCTATTAGATCAAAAGCGATCAAAGAAATGGATGTAACTAAAGCGGGTGCGTCTGACATATTAATGAGTCTAGCGACTAATGACAAACACTCAAAAGTAAGAGCTGCGGCACTCAATGGATTGGCAAGTATAGAAGGAGCAGACTTAACTTCTCTTGTGGCTAAGATCATGAAAACGGAACAAGCTTATCCTGTATTAGGTCAAGCGGTAAGTGCTTTGTATGATACTAATCCTGAGCAAGCATTAGAATACACAAAAGTATTAGCAAAAGAAGATACTGATATGTTAGTAGGGTCTATCGCAGATATATACGGTAAGACAGGAGACGCTAAATATTTACCATTTTTTGAAGATAAGCTTGAGACGGTTGGTTTATATTCTATGTTTGACTTCTACGGAAAATATTATAATATGCTAAGCACTCAAGATGTACCAGCAATGCAAAGTGGTGCCGAAAAATTAGGATCAATCGCTGGTAATTTATCTAACAATATGTACCGTAAATTTGTATCGATGAATACATTGAGCAGAATTAAAGGTGCATTGACAGAGAAGCAAACTGAAACGCCTGATGATGCGAAAATTACTACTGCATTAGGAAAGATCACAACTATTATGGACGATATCAAAAGTCGCGAGACTAACAAGATGTTAGTAGAGAGATATAAAGGTTTCTAGTAAATAGAAATTACTTTTAAATATTACCAGAGAGCTCAAGCATGAAAATGTTTGGGCTCTTTTTATTTAATAATTAAACAAAGTAGATCTCTCCTACGTCGAGTAATTTAGTGCGACTTCGGAGTCCAGGTGTTTTCTTTGAAAGCCTCTCTCCGACAATGCATGTTTACTATGTAAGCCGTTGCTTGTCCAATGAATTCGAAGTGACATTAGGCTTGATTGCTTTATTTGACGATAACGTATAGTGTTCCTGTCTACTTCAGTAGCATGCGAAAAAAAGTAGTTGCATAGCAACGCCAAACTATCAATACGAACCTTTCACATAACTCATTATATCTTTCACTTCTTGCATAGAGAGTTGAAATTTATGTGAGAGGGTTGGTTTCCAATTTTCTCTAAGTTCGATCAAACGAAGATCCGTAGTGGTATCTAGATAAGCAGGAGAATTACTAAAGTATAATTGTAGTTGAGTGGTATCTCTACTCCATCTTTTCATGCTTCCTGATAATGCTGGTCCAGTCATATCTTTGGTCATACTTTTATCATGACATTGTGCACAGTTATTTCGAAAGAGTTTCTTTCCTTCTTTGGGATTACCATACCCTGGAAAAATCGATATCCCACAACCTAAATTTTTGGCAGTAGTCCCACAAAGCCCTCTTGGATTAATAGAATTACCTTGAGTAGGACTCATCAATAAATACAAAAATAAACAAGCAGAAACCCCAACGATTATATACACAATGTTGAGGAAGTCTTTCATGATTTTACAATCCAGCCGCCTTACTAATCTCTAACATCTTTGTAATAGATGGAAGACCTTTTTCGATTACTTCATCACTGAGTGTTACTTCAGGAAGATTATACTTCATTGTGAGATATAATTTTTCCATAGTGTTACGCTTCATGAATGGACAATCATTGCATGCACAAGTATTATTAGGGGGAGCAGGAATGAATGTTTTGTCAGGAGACTTGAGTTGCATCTGGTGAAGGATACCAGATTCAGTAGCTACGATAAATTCTTTAGCTTTATTCTCTTGAGTAAACTTAATCAGTTGACTAGTAGAACCTATGAAATCAGCTTTATCTAATATGTGAGCTTCACACTCTGGATGAGCGATGAACTTTGCCTCTGGGTGTCTGATCTGTAGTTTAGTGATTTTTTCATTTGAAAATATCTCGTGTACCATGCAGGCACCATTCCAAAGTACGAGATCGCGACCCGTTTTTTTGATTAACCACGCACCTAGATTTTTATCTGGAGCGAATATGATTCCTTTATCTTTAGGTACGCTTTCCACTATTGTTTTAGCGTTAGTAGAAGTACAGCAGATATCTGTAAGTGTTTTTAGTTCAGCAGTACAGTTGATATAACTGATGACTACATGATCAGGATACTTAGCCTTAAATTTTTTGAATAAATGAGGTGGACAGCTATCTGCTAGCGAACATCCAGCTTTTAGATCTGGAAGCAATACCGTTTTTTTAGGGTTGAGCATCTTAGCAGTCTCGGCCATAAAGTGTACACCAGCAAATACAATTATATCCGCTTCTGTATCAGCTGCTTTCTGAGATAAACCTAAACTATCTCCAATATAATCAGCTATATCTTGGATTTCTGACTCTTGGTAATAGTGAGCCAAGATAATCATGTTCTTCTCCTTCTTCAGTTTGTTGATTTCTGCCACTAGATCCAATGTAGGATCTACTTCCATGTCAAGATATCCGTTTTTGTGAAGATTTTCTTTCGCTACTGCTAATGCCGCTGGTGCCATATTCTACTCGTTAAGTTTATTGTTAATAATACGCAATCTAAAAGTACAGGTATTTATTTTATAACACAAAACAGAGTTGATAGATTCCGTAGACATATAATATCTAGAATGTGTCTAATTAATAGTTAATATATATCCATGTTGCCGCATCTAGAGGGTAAGTTAGAAACCAATTAGTAAGGAGTTTTTAGAATTCCCAACCTTTGATGGGTTCGGTTTTATATTTCTTCTTGGTTTCCATTCTTTCTTTTTGCCTTTCAAATATCAAAAGACCTAAAGCTTCTTCGGCACTGAGTGGATTGCCAGGCATAAGTGCAGCGTTGATCTTATGTTCTAGTACATCTAATCTGTAGAGGTAGCTCATCAGAAGGTCTTTGTCACATCTGAGCATCCAAGTCACTCTGTTGACAATTGCGTTTAGCAACTCTTGTTCGTTTGCTTCTTGACGTACTTCTACGCCGATATCCTTTTGGACTAATGCTGATATTATTTCAAGTTCTTTCATTCTACAAAGCTTAGTAGGTCATTTACATAATTACGGGTATTCGATAGACGTGGTACTTTGACTTGTGCACTTATCTTTCCTTTAGATTTAAGCCAATTATGAAAAGATCCGTTCGGTAAAGAGTCGATTTTTAATTGTCTTAAGGCCATATCTTTATATCGTTTGGCTTCATAATCAGAGTTGATGTCTTGAAGCTTGCGATCTAGTATGGTCTCAAACTCGGACATACACTTGGGTTCCACATCAAATTCGATCAACCATTGATGGCCCCCTTTACCCGGCTCAGTCATGTAGATGGGCCCTACTGTGTATTCCTTGACTATAGCTTCTGTTATCAGACATGTTTCGGCTATAGCTTGATCTGTATTGCCTATCATCACTTCTTCTCCGAATACATTGATATAGTGTTGAGTTCGTCCTATGACTTTGATCCGATATGGATTGGTACTTACAAACTGTACAGTGTCTCCAATCATATATCTCCAAAGACCTGCAAAAGTAGAGATCAACATGGCATATTTTTCATTCTCCTCTACTTGGTCCAAACGCAATATAGAGGGACTTTCATGATCAATTTCATTGATATGCACAAACTCATAATATACTCCATGGTCTGTCAATAAGAGCATACCATCTTTCTCAGTATCCTGTATACTGAAATAGCCTTCCGAGGCATTGTATATCTCCATGTAATCAAAATCATCAGTTGGAAGGAGTTCTCTAAATTGAGCCCGATAAGGCTCAAAACCTACTCCACCATGCATATAAGTACGCAGGTTGGGCCAAAGCTCCAGAAGGTTATTTTTCCCTGTAATCTCAAGTATTCGTTGGAATAGCACAAGGTTCCAAGTAGGAACTCCTGCGATCATTACGATATTTGCTTTTGAAGCTTTCTGTGCGATCAGTTCGATCTTCTCCTCCCAGTCTGGCATGAGGGCTGTCTCAAAATCAGGGCAGTAAAAAGGACGTCCTGCTCCAGGCATTGTATGTAGCATAATGGCGGATACATCTCCCACGGTACTTTGTTGGTAATCTGAATATGGTTCCAGGGATCCACCTAGGATCAAATTTTTGTGTTGAAAACTCTGAGCTGTAGGTCTCCGATCATATACAGTCGCCATGGACTCCCAGCTAGATGCTATAAGATTACGGTGAAGCATCTTTTTATTGATAGGCAGATACTTGCTCTTTCCACTTGTGGTGCCTGCTGACTTGGCAAAGTATTTAGTTACACCCGATGTCAGTACGTTGGCCTCCCCATGGAGCATTCTATCGATATAAGGTTTGATAGATTCATAATTGCTAATAGGTAGCTGATCTGATATCTCTTTTGCCTTCGATAGTTTGTGGAGATTATTTTCTTTTCCCCATTCGGTGTCTTTGGCGTGGCGAATGAGATCTTGTAATACCTTCTGCTGTAGTTCAGGGCTGTGATGTCTTATACGCTCTATCCGCTTAAATCTCTGGGCGAGATAAGCTTTTACGATCTTGTTGGATAGGTGATATAACATGAAGACGAAGTTACAGCTTATTGGGGGTATCGAACTCGATTTATAAAGCTATCTAGACTAGCTGGTTGATAATGTACAAGATACAGATACAATAATTGATTATAGATGCAGTACTTATCATCTGTGTAGAGGTGGCTTTATTTTCAGTAAACTTGAGAGTTATGCGAAAATTACCCTGTTTATCAGAGAGTTATGAAATAAATTTTGTAAAAATAAATAGACAAAGCTTGCATTCTAGTGATAGGAAAATTACATTTGCAGCCGCTTAAGAAAATAGGCGCTTTTAGAAATTATTTAATTCATTATTTAAGATATATAACTGTGGATACATTAAGTTATAAAACAATATCAGCAAATAAGCAGACGGTAACGCACGCTTGGC
>CALLPN010000002.1 GCA_938015435.1 uncultured Saprospiraceae bacterium | reverse complement strand
AATTGCAATTGTCTAATATCAACATTTACTTTTTTTACTCCATCAATTTGGCAGCTTCAGTGAGACCACATTCAAGGTACTCGGTATAAGTTTCCGCGCCATTACGACTATTGAAGTAATCAAATCCTTGTGGTTGAGTTACTACTTGCTCGTCGGTCGTGATCAATGTGTACCAAGGCTGTGAATTTCTTTCAAAATTCACTACTTGGAAATCTGCCCATTGGTTACCGACATTACGTTTCTTCTTATTGTCGTATGCTGAGATGAAAGGCTTCTTTAGTTTTTCTCTATCATCTACATAAAGTGATACAAGTACTACTTCGTCATTGAGTATTCGACGTACATCGTTGTTGACCCAATATTGATCTTCCACACGTCTACAGTTTTGACATCCATGTCCAGTGAAATCTACAAATAAAGGTTTGTTTACTTCTTTGGCATATTCTAATCCTTCATAATAATCTTTGAAGCAGTCGATGTTATTAGCACATTTAGTGTAAGATGGATATTTAGCTGCGATATCCGCATTGGCCTTATCTTTTTCTAATAGTATATTATAGTTTACTGGCGGCGAAAATCCACTTGTTAACCATAGCGAGTTGTATATGCCAGTATCTTGATTTACTGTAAATCCAGTACAGAGGTAAATTGCAAGTGCGGCAAATCCTGTTCCTAACAGCTTACGTACATTGCTAAGTTTTTTGATTTTACTATCGTGAGGAAACTTGATGAATCCAAATAAGTAGAGTGCAATAGCCACAGATACTGCAATCATGATAGCCATAAATATCTCATATGGAAGTATTCCCCAATGCTGCGTCAAATCTGCTGTTGATAAAAATTTGAATGCAAATCCCACTTCCAAAAATCCAAGTACGACTTTTACGCTGTTCATCCATCCACCAGATCTCGGTAGAGAATTAAGCCATGATGGGAATGCTGCAAACAATCCAAATGGTAAAGCTAATGCTAATGAAAATCCAATCATTACAACTGCTGGTCCCACATAGCCGCCATTAGCGGCTGCAACTAATGCTGAACCTACAATAGGTCCAGTACAAGAGAATGATACTAATGATAATGTAGCCGCCATGAAGAATATTCCTAGAAGACCACCTTTATCTGCCATACTATCAGTCTTGGTAGTCCATGAACTTGGTAATGTCAATTCGTAGTACCCAAAGAATGAAAAAGCGAATACAATAAATATTACGAAGAAGAGCACATTGGCAATCCAGTTTGTGGATAATGCATTGAGTGCTTCTGGTCCTGCGAGTATCGTGATTAATAGGCCGAGCGTTACGTAAATCACGATAATAGATAGACCATAGATCAATCCATTCATTAACCCACTACGCTTAGTATCTTTCGTAAAGAAACTAACGGTAATTGGAATCATAGGAAATACACATGGTGTCATTAAGGCTGCAAATCCGCCTAACATTCCTGCAAAGAATAACCAGATGAAACTTTTAGAATCGCTATCACTACTTTCACCAGATCCACAATTGCTGACTGGTTTATTATATGTTGCATTGAGTTGAGGCCTTCTTTGATCTACTATACCTCCGGCAGTTATTGGAGCAACAGAATTGCCAATGTTAGCTTTTGCATTTCCATCCATAGAGAATTTAAATTCTACATCGGTAGGAGGTAGGCATCTTGTCTGATCACAAGTCATATAAGTTAGAAATCCACTTACTGGCTTTGTCTTATCGGTTACTGTAACGTTTTGCGTGATTGAAAAAGGTTGATCAGCTAAATACTTCACCACATTGACACCGTCAAACAATGGATCCGGTCCTTCTTTTTTATGACCTGATTCTATACCTTTTCCGTCTATCGAAATGCCTTCAGCATTTTCATAATATACTTCTGTAGGTACTGGTCCATCATCACTGGTAAACTGTGAGTACACGGTCCACCCTTCTTCGATATTAGCCGTATAGACGAGTTTGAATTTACCATCAGATATCTTTTCTTTTTTCCATGACCATGTTACTGGATTGAGTATTCCAGTTGGCTCGTCTTCTTCAATAGCAGCACCGCCCATGGAGATAGTCATTGGTGCAGACCCTGCATCGCTATCTGCAATACCTGCTGGTAAAGTTAGATTAAACTCTACATCTGTAGGAGGAAGACATTGCTTACTATCGCAAGTCATAAAGGTTAGATATCCTATCACAGGCTTTGAGGCATCCGTAACGGCTATTTTTTGTTTGATTACGAAGGCTTCGTCTGATAAGTATTTGACTACATTGACACCATCAAATAGAGGGTCTGGTCCTTCTTTTTTATGACCCGTCTCTACATTGTCACCGACCAAACTGATACCAGTAAAATCTTCATATACTATCTCCGTTGGCACAGGTCCATCATCACTTGTATGTTGAGAGTATACGGTCCAACCTTTTTCAGCAGTAGCAGTGTATACGATATTGTATTTGCCATCTTCAGCAGATTCAATTTCTATTTTCCATTTTACTGGATTTTTGATTTGGCCAAAAGAAGCATTAGCTATAGTGATAATAGCTAGAAGAGAGAATAATATCTTATTCATCATGATAGATACGGTTTACTATCGTCGAAGCCATTAGATCAACTTTATTGATCACAATAGCTTCAATGGTTAATTAAGTGGTGTTTTTCGTCATGTGACCCCTGAAAAAGATCAAAGAGGACAGCACGAAAATATATAATAAAAGGTAAAGACCTTATTAAAGGCTCACATTGAATTCTAGATCTTTAGGTGGGAGACATCTTAAACCGTCACAAGTCATGTAAGTGACATATCCTGACATGGTGGCCTTTTCATCAGTAGACTTATATCTCTGTCTAAAGACTACTTTAGATTTATACTTCGATACTACCATTTCAAATAACTCATCATGCTTTTTAAGAAGTTCTCCTTCTTCTTTTACATCCTGTATTATAGAGATCGTTGAGGACTCTGTAAAAGTAAAACTAGTAGGTATTGGTCCTTCGTTAGTATTATCCTGAGAGTACAAGTACCATCCTTTATCGATGTCAGCAGTGATTACTAAATCGTATTCACCATCTGATACTTTATCAACTTCAAAAGACCATTTGATAGGTTCGGGTATGGTACTAGTTGTTGAGAAATTAAGACTAGTAAGAGCTAAGAGCATTATATATATTGCTTGCATCGCAGGGCTTTATAAGTTATTAATTTATTGACTATGTAACCAAATGTATACTAATACTACGCCGACTTCAATCATCATAGATCGATTAATATAACATTAACTAAGATTTTGGAAATACTTTAGACGAGCGGGCTTATACGGCTAAGGCTCCAAAATTTAATGCAAAAATTAGTATTAAGATGGCAAGATGAATCAGTTCAGAAAAGATAGCGCTTTTGATCCTAAGTAGATTCATACTTAATAAGATTCCTAATGGAATAGTTAACATCAGCAGATGATCAAAAGTAAGATTGTCACTTATAAATAAAGCAATCATACTAGAGAGAATCATCCAAAATAAGATATCAATTTTCTTTTGGACTTGAATACTCTTTTTCATGCTATAGATACCATATGAAAATATGGCAATGATAATGGGGAGAAGAATCAAACCTAAGAAGATATACCCAAGAGTATCTTTAGGTATGATATCAGACGGAAATCCAAATTTACCCTCTATGAGCTCTCCCATCTTTTCTTGGAATACGCTACGATAAAACGTCCAGCTGCTATACAAGATAAAAGGCACAAGTACACCTGAAAGGTATTGAAGCATCTCCTTAGCCTTAAATGATCTTATAATAGTTAATCCAATAAATCCAGCTAGAAGGTATGAGATATATGGAGGGTAAGTCATGGCGGCAATACTTATAAAGAAGCCACTATTGAATATATACTTTACCGCAAATGGACGCTTATATATCTTAAACATATCAGAGAATGCTGCTAATATGAATGAATTGGCAATCAATACCGCCGATAGATAGTTGTATTGAGGAACGATGCTACATAGAATTATATATAGTAAACCAGGCCACAAGGTAATTTGACCACCCATACGATGTTTTGCAACAATCCTATTGATATAGACCGCTTGTAAAAAGACAAGTCCACAGGCTAATAAATTTTGAGTGAATATAGAATGCACTATTTCATTGATCCAAGCAATTAATGGAGACAGGTCACTGGCGTAATCTGGTTGGTCAGGATGCATTAGACTCTCGATCCTTACCAGAATGGTATAAGGCAACAGCATGATGCTGTTCAAAAAGAGATTACGTCTAAAAAATTCTAACACTGATATCTATCAACTTATTATGAGTGTCAAAGTTAAATTTTTATGTCAGATATCGATCTGTAACTAACTATCATATTTAAGTCGCCTTTTTAACGAATGCAGATTAATAGGCATAAATAAAGATAGGTGCTTATTTGGTAAACAAAATAGGTGATTTTGATGATACTAAGGTGTACCTTTAATACTCATAACCGACACATCGCCAATAGCTGGCCAACTATGAAACCCTCGCTCAAACAGATCCAATCACCAATACAAGCAGAACTTAAAGAATTTGAGTCTCACTTCCGTGATTCGATGAAGTCGAATGTAGCATTATTAGATAAAATCATGTACTACATTGTGCAGCGTAAGGGTAAGCAGATGAGGCCTATGTTAGTATTCCTTACTGCTCGACTTCATGGTGACATTAATAAGAATACACATCTGGCTGCGAGTATGGTAGAGTTACTGCATACCGCTACTTTGGTTCATGATGATATAGTAGATGATGCGGATAAGCGAAGAGGTTTTTTCTCTGTAAGTGCGTTATGGAAAAACAAGATAGCGGTCTTAGTAGGTGATTATTTGCTATCGAAAGGCCTTCTTCTGGCGTTAGAGAACGATCAATTCCATCAACTTAAGTTGCTTTCTAGGTCTGTCAAGATGGTAATCGAAGGTGAATTACTACAGCAAGAGAAAGCTCGTAGGCTTGATATCAAAGAAGAAGTATACTATGACATCATTAATCGTAAGACTGCAAGCTTATTAGCTGCCTCATGTGCCGTGGGAGCGTCTACGACTACAGAAGATCCTCAGCTCATAGAGCGTATGCAACTTTTTGGTGAGAAGATAGGAATGGCATTTCAAATCAAGGATGATTTATTTGATTATGGTGATAAGGATATAGGTAAGCCTGTCGGAATTGATATCAAAGAGAAGAAGATGACGCTTCCACTTATCTATGCCCTACAGAATACTAGCAGTTCTGAGCGCAAAAAGTATATTCGATACGTCAGCAAATCAGAGAAGAATAAAAAGTATGTTACCGAAGTCATTGAGTTTGTCAAAGCCAGTGGCGGTTTGGAATACGCGACTCAAAAGATGCTAGAATTTCAGCAAGAAGCTTTTGATATCTTAGATGAGTTTCCTGATAGTGAAACCAAGGCATCACTTAAGATGCTTATCGAATATGTGACTCAAAGGAGTAAGTAAGCATACTTAAATATCTAGTCTCTAGCTCTTCTTGAAAAAAAACTTTTATCCATTTTCGGAGGATTATCAGGATCATAACCATATGCCCGAAGTGATAACCGATGAGCAGCTACTAAGCGTTCTATCGGAGTCTTGGACATCCAGTACGCACGATTACGGTCAGCTTCTTTGAATGATTGCTTTTTGAATACAGTTTTGTCTAATCTGTCCATTATTCTTCTTCTAGATGCGCGATATCATTAATGTCTCTATGTCTATTAGAAGCTCTTTTGGCCTTTATGAGTTCCCTGTATGATATAAGTTTTATTGGGAAACCTTCAGAATCGCTAATCACACTATCTTTCTGAGCACTCAGAAAATTAAGTCCCTTTACAGAAGTTAAGATATCAATGCTTACTGGCGGTTTTCCAAATGTAAAGACTTCGTTATTCGTAGTATCTAAAAAGTCTTGTAATGTAATGACGTCTTGAGGGAGTGAATTCTTGAAAATCTTGGTTAAAGATATTTCCCATACAGTTCAATATAAAACACAAATGGGCAACACCTGAAAGATGTCACCCATTTTTTATTCTTAAGGCTTGACTATTGTGATCTAAACTCTGATTCTTTCTATTTGCGCACCCAGTGCATTAAGTCTAGTATCGATATTTTGATATCCACGATCTATCTGAGATATATTATGGATGATGCTTTCGCTGTTAGCCGATAGCGCTGCGATAAGAAGTGATACACCTGCTCTAATATCAGGAGAACTCATCTGTATGCCACGAAGTTGACTTTGTCTAGCCATACCTATCACTGTGGCTCTATGTGGGTCACATAGTATTATCTGAGCTCCCATCTCGATCAATTTATCTACGAAGAACAATCTACTCTCAAACATTTTTTGGTGGATCAGAACAGATCCTCTAGCTTGAGTAGCTGTTACAAGTAAAATACTCATAAGATCTGGTGTGAATCCAGGCCATGGGGAATCATAAACGGTTAAGATCGAACCATCAATAAAATTCTGGATATCATATACATCTTGTGCTGGGATATGAATGTTATCCCCTTGAATATCTAATTGGATACCCATCTTTCTAAAAGTAGCTGGTATCACTCCTAGATCTGGAATAGATACATTATTGATCGTGATAGACGATTGTGTCATAGCAGCCAATCCAATAAAACTTCCGATCTCTATCATATCAGGAAGTACTCTATGCTCAGTGCCACCGAGTTTTTCTACACCTTCAATTGTAAGTAGATTAGATCCGACACCTTGAATCTTGGCACCCATGCGATTAAGCATTTTACAGAGTTGCTGTAAATATGGTTCGCAAGCGGCATTGTAAATTTGTGTTATCCCTTCGGCGAGTACTGCGGCCATTACTATGTTAGCGGTTCCGGTTACAGATATTTCATCCATAAGTATGTACGCTCCTTTCAATTTTTCAGCCTCTAGGAAAAATTGTTCTCCAGATTCATCAAACTTAAAATCCGCGCCGAGTTTCTTAAATCCTCCGAAGTGAGTATCTAGTCTACGTCTACCGATCTTATCACCACCTGGCTTAGGTAGGTAAGCACGTCCAAATCTTGTAAGTAGAGGTCCCATCAGCATCACTGATCCTCTAATACGCTTTGCATTATCTAAGTACTTCTGCGATGCAAAGTAATCTAGATCGATATCGTCTGCTTGGAAAGTAAATTCTTCATCTGCATGTCTTTCTACTTTTACACCTAGACCTTCGAGTAGCTCTATGAGTTTACGTACATCCAGAATGTCTGGTACATTATTGATACGCATTTTTTCTCCTGTGAGAAGTACTGCACTTAGTATTTGTAATGCTTCGTTTTTTGCGCCTTGAGGTGTAATGTTTCCACTTAATTTCGCGTTTCCTTGTACTCTGAATGATTCGCTGCTCATACTATATTTTCTTATGAATTGTATATGTTTAAGGCTTCCTTTTTAGCGACTATAAGGACTCAATTATTCGATTTCGTTGATGTCTTGTTCGCATTTACAAAAAAAGCCAATACTCCTTGTGGAATATTGGCTCTAATGTATTAATAATTTTTATAATATATAGTGCTCAGATAGTAAACGATGTATATCAAATAGTATTCGTTTATGCAATCTGATTACTTACTGTTATCTATTTGCGATTTCTATTGCGATTGTTATTGTTTCTATTGTTGTTGTTTCTGCTGTTGGACTTGCGATTGTTTCTGTTTTTACCGCCTTGATTTCTACCTCTATTATTGTGGACTTTTGGAGGTGTATACTTCAGGTTATTGAAGGTAATATCATCACTCATCACTAATTCACCTTTTGATAAGGCTCTTAGATCAGCCATAATAATCTCATCATTCACATAGTGCTCTCTATTCCAAGTACGGTAAGCGAGTTTCATATAAGATCCGATGATTTCTACAAATGCATCTCTTTTTTCACCCTGCTCCATTGTGAGGGCCTTACGCACTAGTTCTTGTACGTTACGACCGTAGTGGCGAAATCTCTTTTCCATCTTAGGATAATCAAGTTTTGCTACTCTGGTGTCCTCACTAGGTTTAGTGATCAATACGCCTTCTGGTGCATCTACATCTAGCTTATAATTAGATATACGGAATGCGTGCTTCCATAGTCTCTCTTTGTATTCTGCTACATTTTTGGTCTGTGGATTCATCTGGTGCATCAGATTGACTACGGACTCTACGAAACGCTGTCTTTTCTCTCTATCCACTATCGTCATCGCATGATTGATGAGCTTCTGAACATGTCTGCCATGTTCTGAGATAGTAAGATTTTCTCTTTCCGAATTGTATTCTAGTGCGTATTGTTGCATTGTTTTAGTTTTTTGCTGTGACCGATTTTATTACTCTACGGTCACCGATTTAGCAAGGTTACGAGGCTGATCTACGTTACACTCTCTCATTACCGCTATATGGTATGAAAGTAGTTGTAGAGGAATTACAGAAAGTAAAGGAGTTAAAGTCTCCATAGTTCCAGGAATTTCAATAGTGTAATCTGCCATTTCATTGATGATATCGTCGCCTTCTTTTACGATGGCTATGACTATACCTTTTCTTGCTTTGACTTCTTGAATATTAGAAACTATCTTTTCTCTAGCACTTAGATTGGTGGCTATGACTATTACCGGCATATTTTCATCAATCAGGGCTATTGGTCCGTGTTTCATTTCTGCTGCAGGATAACCTTCAGCGTGTACGTATGATATTTCTTTGAGCTTGAGAGCTCCTTCAAGTGCTATTGGAAAGTTGAGACCTCTACCTAAGTAGAGTGCATGATTACTTTCTTGTATTTCACTAGCTATAAACTTAATTTTATCATTGAGTTCAAGTATTTTTTCAACTCTGCGAGGAAGATCTTCCATTGCTTGTAGCAATTCTCTAAATTCTCCTTCAGATATGTTTCCCTTTTCTTGTCCTAGTCTGAGTGCCATTAGGGTCAATACAACTAATTGACTTGTAAATGCCTTTGTACTAGCTACTCCTATTTCTGGTCCTGCATGTATATAAGATCCAGAGTCAGTAATCCGAGCGATAGAAGATCCTACGACATTAACTATACCGTATGTAAGTGCACCTTTTTCTTTTGCCAATTCGAGAGCTGCAAGAGTATCCGCAGTTTCTCCACTTTGAGATAATGCTATTACTATATCGTCAGAATACACAATAGGTTTTCTATATCGAAATTCGGATGCATATTCTACATCAGTAGGAATACGAGCTAATTCTTCAAATAAGTATTCTGCGATCAACGCTGAATGCCATGAAGTTCCGCATGCGACTAAGGTGATACGCTTGGCATTCATAAAGCGTTTCATGTATCTTTCTAAACCATTGAGTTGAATCCAGCCTTCATCTGCATTGATTCTACCTCTCATACTTTCAGCGATAGTAGTAGGTTGCTGAAATATTTCTTTAAGCATAAAGTGGTCATAACCATCTTTTTCAAGTTCCTCCAGCTTAAGGTCTAATTCTTTTATGGTTGGAGACTTTACAAGCTCATTACCTATAGTCTTGATAGTGAAGCTTCCATTACGTGAAATCTTTACTATTTCTTCATCATTTAAGTATACTACTTTATTGGTGTATTTGATGATAGGAGAAGCATCAGATGCTAAGAAGTACTCATTCTCTCCAATACCTAACACGAGTGGGCTTGATTTACGAGCTCCTACTATTGTATTTGGATCTTGACTATCAATAACTACTATAGCATATGCACCTACTACTTTTTTGAGTGCAAGTCTTACTGCCTCTTCTAAATCGCAGTTATTTCGTGTTTGATATTCTTCTATTAGGTGTATTAATACTTCAGTATCCGTTTCAGAATGAAAAACGTGTCCTAATTCTATAAGTGCCTTTTTAAGAGTCGAATAATTCTCTATAATACCATTATGAATAAGGGAAAGTCTTTTGTTCCCAGAATTGTGCGGGTGCGCATTGATATCGTCTGGTTTACCGTGGGTTGCCCATCTAGTGTGGCCGATACCAATTGTTCCTTCCAGGTTAACTCCTTCTGCTGCGTCTACTAAAGCTTGCACTTTACCTTTTTTCTTAACTGTATGTATATCGCCATTAAGTATAGAGACGCCAGAACTATCATAACCTCTATATTCTAATCTTCTAAGTCCTTCTATGATGATAGGATAAGCTTCTTTATCACCAATGTATGCAACTATTCCACACATGCTATTATGTATTTTATTATTATAATCTATGTTACAATTAACCCTAGGTATCTAAGGTAAATTGATTCTTTGGGTAAGCCATCTGTACTAGATGTTAGTGTATGTGATCTCTAATACGGGTTTATAATCCGTATTACTAGTACCAGAGCCAAATATAATAGTTCTGGATGATCTTTCAGAACGTTGTAATGGAGTCAAAATTACAGAAGTGCTTACACCAACCTGACTGAATACCGTATGTAAGTGGCTTGTAATGTTCACTTTAGTCTGATATATACCATTAGTTTCATCTATAAGTTGAGGTATACCACCAAGGACAGTACCGTAAGGTCCAGGATTTACACCAAATGATGCGTCCGATGTCAATGTTCTTTCTCCGTCAATATCAACATAAGTAAGAGTAGAAATATCAACAGGAGAATTGATCATATTAGTTTCATTAGGATCGGAAACACTATAATATGTTAGTTCTGCTTTGTTAATAATTTTATCTCTTAGTTCTTCTATATTCGGAAAGTCCATTTGTGCTTCCACTCCTGACATTCCTTGAAAAAATATAAAATCGTCGTTGTTGTAGTCTTCGTCAGCTATGTAATTTTCAACCAAAGATCCTTGAATGTCATGTACGAAAGTCGAGGCTGTTCGGGCTTTAAATGAAAAGTCAAATACTTCATTTGTCGTCGAATCCGGCGTAATATCTTTATAGTAAATTCTAAGTTTATTATTGCCAGCAAAATTAGCCGCATCACTAAAGTTTAATCCCATCATAGAACTAGTACTAGAAGTCGCCGATATATTGAGTCCATTGATAAATTCAATAAGGTTTTCGCTAGTCGTATAATTATCCGGATCTGCGTCTAATAATTCTTGGCCAAATTCCATGGACATAGGAACCCTAAGTTGAGGACCTACTTTTACATCAACACCATCAACTAGGTGGCTTGCAATTGTAATGGAATCATATCTTGAAGGAACTACAGAATGGCTTCCTATTACCGTAGGGTCTAACATCCAAGTTTTGTCAGATAAGGTACTATCTGCCTCCATCTGTTCAATCATTCTTCTAACTTCAATGTCATATACAGCAAGCGTATCTCCGTAGAAACCATTATTGGCATATTCAACGACAAGTACTGTTGAGTCCAATACGGCGTTTGTGAAATCAGGTAGACTTCCTGCAAAATCCAGTTCTAAATATATGTCTGAAGTACTTTTGCCGAAAAACGGATCATCAAGAGATCCAAGGAGGTATGTAGTGTAGTTGATTCCTAGATCATACGTTGATGAAATTTCCCCAAGGATAGTTTTTGAATTGACACTATAAGTATCAGAATAGATAATTTCTATGTCGTTTTTATTGGGAAGCTCTATCGTGATAGGATCATTGCAACTATAACCTAATAAGGTCATGGCAAATGTAAAAATCAACAGTAATCTGTACATGTATGTATATTATGGTGTTTTCTGACTATGCTTTCTCTTCCTCTTCTTCTTCATCTGCAGTAATCTCCTTGAATAAGTCGATACATTGCATTACAGATTCATCTATTTCTTCGATGTAAGGAATTACTCTTGCTTCAGTAGCATCTATAAGTGATTTAACGTTAGCATCGTATGATTCGCTTCCCTCCACTAAGATATCTATATGGTTAAGTACACCTTTTGCAAGAGTAACTTTATCTCCATCCATGTATTCTGCTAGCTGTTCAGGACCTAGATCGTTGATAGCTGCTTTTTCGAGAAACTTGTTTGAAAACGTTTCACTTAAGTCATTATTATATAGACTGTATACAATCTTACTATCTTGGAAGATAGGATCGTTTTGGTAGACAGTCTTAATATACTTAGGTACAAGACTTGTCATCCAACCGTGACAGTGGATAATGTCAGGAGCCCAACCGAATTTCTTAACGGTTTCTAGGGCACCTTTACAGAAAAAGATCATTCTGTCTTCGTTGTCTTCGTAAACCTTTTCGTCTTTGTCGTGGAATATGAATTTTCTCTTAAAGAACTCTTCATTATCTAAGAAGTATACTTGTAACCTTGCTCCAGGAAGCGATGCTACTTTAATGATTAGCGGGTAATCTTCATCGTCTACAATGATATTCATACCAGATAATCTTACTACCTCATGAAGCCTATGTCTTCTTTCGTTGATGCTACCAAATTTTGGCATCAATACTCTGATTTCAAACCCTTTCTCTACAGTCTTTTGAGGTAATTTTCTGACAAAATCAGATATCTCCCCCAAAGTCGTATATGGATCCATTTCTTGGGTAATAAATAATACTCTTTTTTTGCTCATAGTCATGTTGTTCTAAAAGGGCTGCAAAGATAAAAAAAATATTGAGAAATAAGCCTATTGTATTGACTATCGGCTATCAATCAGCGTTGATTATCAGTAAGATATGAAAACTTTAACCCATTTATATGGAAGGAAGGTATGTTGTTTTGTAGCCTTTGCCCTCTTGTTTTTTTTTCGAGACTTTGGCTCAATCCAATTTTATTTTTAACCTGCATCATTTAGAACGAAGATTAAATTATCAGTAATAGACAAATAATGATAGTCTGACAATTATTATTTGAAGTATTCTTGGTTACGCGGATTGTTGACAGCAAAATTTCATGAATTACTTATCCACCGCTCACAGCACTCATTAATTGAGCACAAATAATTGCGCCATACGTACCTAATGCATAACCCAATACAGCCATTAATACTCCTACCGGAGCTAAGCTAGGGTTGAAGGCAGAAGCCACAATTGGTGCTGATGCCGCTCCTCCAATGTTAGCTTGGCTACCTACTGCTACATAAAAGAATGGTGCTTTGATTAGATAGGCTACTAAGAGTAATATAATTACATGAACAAGCATCCATATTATACCAATTGCAAATAGGCCTAAATTATCGAATACTTCACCTAGATTCATCTTCATACCAATCGTGGCTACGAGCACATAGATAAAAATACTTCCCCATCTCGATGCACCTACACCCTCAAGCTTACGTGCTTTGGTGAATGATAGCGCAAGACCAATAGTTGTAGAGATCACTACTATCCAGAAAAAACTCGATGTGAGCGAAGTTAAATTAAGAGATTGTAATGTAGATTTATTGTCGACCATGATAGGTACTAAGAATTCAGAACCTAGGTGTGCTATAGCTACACCTCCAAAAGCTACGGCCATTAATGTAAACAGTTTATTGACTGTAGGCATCTCTTCGACGCCAGCTCTATAATCAGAAATACGCTGTTTGAGTTCTGTAATTGCGCTATTGTCAGCCCCTAATTTTTCATCTATCTTATCACTAATGTTTGCTCCATAGAGTAATATTCCCATCCAGATATTGGCTACTACTACGTCTACCACGATCATAGTTCCAAAAAGATTATCACTTACTTCATAGATTTCTTTCATTGCGGTTTGATTGGCGCCACCTCCAATCCAACTTCCAGCGATGGTAGATAGACCTTTCCATAGATCGTCAGGACTAGCTCCTATTACATCAGGCATAAGATGCGATGCAGCTAGAAGAGCGATAGGTCCGCCAATGACAATGCCAAGGGTGGCGGCCAAAAACATGACGATCGCTTTCCATCCAAGATTAAGTAACCCTTGAAAATCTATTCCAAGACAAAATAAGATAAGACTGGCTGGAAGTAGATATCTAGAGGCTACATAGTATAGATTAGATCCTTCGCCAGTGATGATTCCAAAAGGCCAATTGAAGAGTGCTGGAATAAAATAGCACAATAGTAATGAAGGGACAAATGTGTAGAAACGCTTCCAACCTGGTGTTTTCAGAGATGATGTATAGAAGACTCCTGCCAATATACATATGAGTAGACCGAATGTAATCGCATCATTAGTAAACGGTAGAGAAAGTAGAATGGAATATAGCATGGCTTCTATTGGATTTTGAAATTGAACTCCAATATAAGCAATGAATTTTTATCGATCTATCAAATCGCTAATTCCCAGTAAATCCTCCAGTCTGATTTAATATGGTGAGCTGCCCCCCATATGCCTTGCTTATATTACTTTGGGTAAAAGTCTCTTTGGTGTTTCCACAAGCAATGAGACGCTGATTTAGTAAGATTACCTTGTCAAAATAATCCTCTACAGTGGAGAGATCATGATGGACTACGAGTAGGGTTTTTCCTTCGTCTGCTAACTTGTGAAGTATCGTGATGATCTTTTCTTCTGTTAGCATATCTACTCCGACAAATGGCTCGTCTAAGAAAAATATTTCTGCCTGTTGGCATAATGCTCTTGCGATAAATACTCTTTGTTGCTGACCACCAGATAGTTGTCCTATTTGTCGATTTACCAAATCTTCGATACCAAGATCCGCTAGTGCTTCAGCTGCTAGTTTGCGATCTTCTTTATTGATACGTTGAAGGATTTTTTTGTGTGGGTAGCGGCCCATTAGAACTATGTCTTCTACTGTCGCAGGAAAATCCCAATCTACTTCGTCCCTCTGCGGAACGTAAGCAATTTTTTTGCGTACTTCCTCGATATCTCCACCTAGTACTTCTATATATCCTGTGTTAGTATCGATCATGCCTAATATCGATTTGAATAGGGTAGACTTACCTGCACCATTGGGCCCTATTACGCCATATACTTGGCCTTGCTCTACTTCGATGTGTATATTAGTAAGTACTCGTTTTCGCTCGTATGATACAGAGAGTCCTTTGACTGATATTGCAGTTGGGTTATCCATTATTTATTCATTTTCAACACTAAGAATACTAGACTAAGTAACATTACAGCTCCTAATGCGATATAAATCCAAAAATTATTAGATGTATTATCATGATCAATTTTAGTGCTTTCTACAGATGTGCCAGTAAGAGCATTTACGATAACATCAGTATTATGTGTTAGCATTTTTATATAAGTGGGCGCTTCACTATCTGCATCACCTACACTATCTGCGAATAATTCGCCACCGATTTTTACGCCAGTGTCACTAGCTATCTGTTGGAGCATTTTGGGATTGATAGTACTCTCGATGAATACAGCCGGAATCTTACTTTCTTTGATCGCATTTATGACCCTTTGCACATCTTTACTTTGTGCCTCTGATTCAGTAGAGATCCCCATGATAGCGTTGAGCGTAATATCATATGCTCGGCCGTAATATTGGAATGCATCGTGGGAGGTAATTAGGATTCTTTGCTCTTTTGGAATCGTGGCTATTTGATTAGTGATATAGTCGTGAGCCTTTTTTATTTTAGAGTTGTACTTGGCTCCATTATCTGCGTAAAAAAGAGCATTTTTTGGATCTACTGCTGCGAGTCCGGCAGAAATATTATAAACGTATTTCACGCCATTACTAGCATCCATCCAAGCATGAGGATCTGAAGCGTTATGATATTTTTGGCTTGTAATTGGATCTACACCTTCAGTAATAAGCACAACTTTTGCTTTGGTACCACTATTTTCTATCAACTCTGTAATCCACCCTTCAAAGGTAAGACCATTGATCAGAATAAGATCAGCAGATGAGACTAGCTCAACGTCACTAGGCTTAGGAGTGTAGGTATGTGGATCTCCACCGATAGGCACAATGCTTTCAGACGTGATCTTATCTCCGCCTATATTCTTTGCCATATCTTGGAAGATAGAAGCGGAAGAAACTACTTTGATTTTATCCTGCGAAAACACAGTCAATGCTACAAAACAGAGCATGGTGGCAAGTATATTTTTAATCATGTTATATTTTTTTTACGAGTAGGATCTGACATACTTTCTCAGATAATAATGTTTCTCTTGTATGATCTATAAATATGTTCATAGACTTGTCGAAATGATTGAACGACTTGATGGTAAACTCTGTACCTAAGCTTATATTAAGTCCATTGAGATATTGTAGGAAACTGGTTTCGTGTTCTCTGACACCCAACAGAATTACTTTATTACCTGGCAAAGCGTCTATTAAGGACATTTGATTTCTAAGTGTAAATTTTCCTTGGGCATTGGGTATAGGATCACCATGGGGATCAAACTTAGGATAGTCAAGAAAAGCATCTAATCTATTGACAAGTTCTTCGGATTTTATGTGCTCTAGTTCTTCTGCAATATCGTGTACCGCTTCCCAGCTAAATCTTAACTTAGAAGCTAAGAACACTTCCCAAAGTCTATGTCTACGAATCAATTGTGTAGCTTCTCTACCGCCAGCAGTTGTGAGTGTGACTCCTTTGTAGCGTTCGTAATTGATCATTTGCTTTCCAGCAAGTCGCTTCAACATGTCTGTAACAGAAGCGGGCGCTGTTCCTATATACTTAGCGATCGTATTTGTGCTTGCAGATTTTTTTTCTCTTTCGGCTATCTTGTAAATAGCTTTCAAGTAGTTTTCTTCAGTGGATGAAAGTGGCATATGTGATGAGTTACCATGCAAAGGTAAGTTAATTTTTAGATTAGGCTAACTTTATTTTTAGGCTTTATTTGATTTGGAGTAAAAAGGTGTTGGATGAGGGTAATGTTTTGAGATGGTTAGCTATTAGAAGATGGAAATAAAAGTGTTATTACAAGGCGTTAATAAAAGCTACCCATCTGACTTCCCTCAAGGGAAGGAAGCGTTGACTTAGCATTTTGGGTATGATGGGGGATGATTTGGTGTGGAAGATATGGTGTCAAATAAATTGGTGTGCCGTATTATGGAAATATTCCTCCCTAAGGGGAGGTTAGGTGGGGGACATTTAGCATACTTATAAAGCGTGGATATATAGTGTTGAGAAAGAGGGTTAGAAAGTTTAAGTAATTAGAAAAACTACCCATCTGACTTCCCTCAAGGGAAGGAAGCGTTGACTTTGCATTTTGGGTATGATGGGGGATGATTTGGTGTCAAGGATATCGTATCAGGAAAACTAGTAATTGCTCAATCTATTTTTGAGGTTTAGTTTTTATAAAAAAATAAGACAAATTGAATATTGTACTTTAGTAAATAATAAAATAGAGTGTATGCCTGATAATATGTATTACGGTGCAAGTAAAGAATTGAAACTGTTAGCTCGTGACCATAGAAGGAATATGACGCATGCAGAAAAATTACTGTGGTTGCGATTGAAAAACAGAAGAGATTTTCCAGATAGAATGAGATCACAACATCCGATTTCTAAATTTATTTTAGATTTTTATTGTCACCAATCTAGTTTAGGAATAGAAGTAGATGGCGGTTATCATAAAGAAAGGGCACAGAAATTTTATGACGAAGATCGCTCTGAAATTCTTTTAGAGTTTGGAATAAGAATCATAAGGTTTTCGAATGAAGAAGTTGTTAATGATATTGATAAAGTAGTAGATGCAATTAAACAAAGTTTATAACGGTAAAAGCGATGAATTGAAATTAAGAACTTTCCTCCCTGAGTAGAGGTTAGGTGGGGGCATGTAGCACACTTATAAAGCGTGGAAAATATAGTGTTGAGAAAGAGGGTTAGCAATGTATGTAAGTAGAAAAGCTACCCATCTAACTTCCCTCAAGAGAAGGAAGCATGGACTTTGCATTTTGAGTATGATGGGATATGATTTAGTATGAAGGATATGGTGTTAAATAAATTGGTGTGCCGGATTATGGAAAAGTTCCTCTCTGAGGGGAGGTTAGGTGTAGCACGTCTAATACACTTGTGAAGTCAAATAATGGAATATATAGTTCTGAATTTAAAATCCTCCACCTTCGCCGCCACCTCTTGAGCCTCCACGGTTTCCTCTTTGTTTTTTCATGTTGATGCGATAGTTGGCAGTAAGGGACATTGCGCGGCTGCTCCATTGGAATTCACCGTCTTCATAAAAGTCTGGGCCAAAGCGTTCATAGATACGCTTACGACTATTGAATAGATCTCTTACGCTGAGCGTAAGAGTAAGATTTTTGTTGAGTAGATCTTTGGTCCATCCTAGGTCTACAGATGTCACTGCTCCTCTAGTTCCTTGCTGAGTTTCTCGACCCGCTCTATGGTTGGTTCTGATTTGGAAGTCTGATCCATTCCAAAACGTAAATCTTGATGTCAATCTTCCTGTCCAAGAGTAAGTATCTACATCAAAATTTTGCCCATTATATTCTCCTGCAGTCTGTGCTCTGAAGAGGTTAGCATTACCATCTAATCTTAGCCATTTTATACCGCTATATGAGAACAGCATTTCCAATCCTATATTATCTTGAGTCGCAAGATTAACTGGGATCGTAATCGATGTTCCTTCTATTGGATCTACTTCTTTGATTCTTTGACGAGCGTCTTCTGTATGTCTATAGTAGATGCTACCACCGATATTACCACTGTCCCATATTTTGATGTATTGCGTTTCGTAGCTATCGGTATATTCTGGATCTAGATTTGGATTTCCACTAAAGAAATTACGTTCGTCGGTAAATGAGAAAAATGGATTTAAATCCCAAAATCTTGGCCGCTGTATCCGTCTACTATAACTCAGTTGTATCGATTGTCCAGCTTGCAGATCATAGTTGACAAATGCACTTGGAAATAAACCAAAGTAGTCTCGGTAATTCACTTCTTCTGTCTGAAGTAATTCAGTTTTAACGATCGAATATTCAGATCTTAATCCTACTTGGTAAGACCATTTATTTACTTTTGATCCATAGATTAAGTACGCTGCATGTACATCTTCATTATATTGAAAGTCATTAGTTCTTTCCTCTATTGCGACGAATTCTTCTCCATTTTTTTCAGACACTTCGAAGTCATTTTGGATGCTTCGAAGGCTTGTCTGACCACCTAGTTCTATTTTAGTATCTTTTCCTATTGGATGTTTGTAGTCTATTTGTACCAGCGTTCGCGTTTCATTTTCATCATTGGTAGAGAGTTGTTCTTTATTGATATCACCGAGCGGTTGGTTGGACTGATACAGTCTGTTAGTAAGTATAGATTGCTCAGTTTCTCCATTGTCCTGATAGCTTAGTCTTCCGCTCAAGGATCTTCCTTTTTCCGCAAATTTTTTGCGATAGTCAAGACTATACTCATGCTTAGATTCATCTTCTATTTCGTCATCAGTACGGAAAGTATAAGGATCATCAAAACTTGGAATAATTCTATCTGTGGAAGATAAAATTCCTGGTAAGGTTAAGTCTCTGTATGATATAGTATTGGTATTGTCATCGTCACTAAATCTATAATTAAGTGACGCAGTCAGAGTTTGATTATCTGTCAAAAAGTAATCTGCCCCAAACCTCATACTATGAGATAAACCAGAACGACTCATATCTCTATCGATCTGAGTGATTAGGGTTGAATCTCCTTGATAATAGTTTTGATATGCGACTCCAAATCCTGGATTTTCGCGATATTGTAAGTTATAGCTGGCAAACCAGTTGACCTTACCGCTTCTATAGTTAATGTTAGCTCCAGCACCATATTGCGCAGGGTTACCGAGTGTAACTTCGAAGCTTCCATTAAAACCAGTTCTCTTATCTTTTTTGAGTACGATATTGATGATGCCTGCAGTACCGGCAGCTTCATACTTGGCAGACGGATTGGTTACGACTTCTACTTGCGATATAAGATTAGAGGGGATGGACCTCAGTCCTCCACTTTCACCAATACCTATTAATCCTGAAGGTTTACCGTCGATGAGAATACGCACATTTTCACTACCTCGGAGACTTACATTACCGTCTACATCTACGGTAACAGATGGGACGTTATCTAATATTTCTTGAGCAGTACCTCCTCTATTAGCTAGGTCTTTTCCTACAGTAAATACTTTTTTGTCCAATGCAAAAGTAGTCTCACTACGTTCGGCTGTAATCTCAATATCATCAAGATTTACACCTCCTGGAGATATTGAAATGATACCCATATCTATGACCTTAGTCTTATCCGCTAGAGGAATCTCTGAAATAGTTGTAGTCTGATATCCAATATAATCTAGAGCTAGATATACCTTAGGGCTAGATGATTCCACAGAGAACTTACCTTCAGGATCTGTTACCCCTCCACCGATCAAAGAAGAGTCTTTAGCAGCGAACACAGAAATAGTCGCAAACTCCAATGCTTGCTGAGTATTAGCATCTAGGAGTGTTCCTTTTATAGTGACTTTTTTACCTGCTTTACCACCTCTTTTACCATTTGGCCTTTGAGCGGTAACCGCTATTGTGAAAAGCAATGAAATGAATGTGAGTATTAATAATCTCATGTGTCGAAAACTTAATGATGTTCTATGATGAAGCAAAGCTAGCATCAGTAACTTATAATTGACTGTTTAGTTTTGTAATTAACTAATCGTTGATATTATTCTTCCTTTAAGGTCTTAGATTAGATATTATTGGTCTATCGGTTTCCATTCTCCTTTTTTAAAAAACAAGTTGTAATATTCCTGCGAATTAAAGACTAGATAAAAACTCCAATTGCTTCTATACGTTGTTGGGTTACTAGCCAGTATGTGGTGCGTAGGTTGTTCCATATTTATTATTAATCGGTCAGATCTATGGTGTTCTGGATTTGATGTTGTTACTGTCCCTTTATAGGTTTTAAGGATTCGATCTTTTTCAGTAATATAAAAGAAGATTGAATCTTGATTTGTGATTTGGAATCGGAAGTGGTTGTATTGCCAATCAGCTTGATGGCCTTCGAAATAATCTCTGTGAATGATATATGTACCTGTGTAATCATTTCTATCGAGTTCTGTTTTGGAAAATAACCAATTAGCGATACTGGCGATGAAAACGAGAAAAATAATACCAAACCAAACAGCACCGAGGATTTTACCGTAAACAGGTTTCGAAGTATAAAGCCAGGATACCAGTAAAATTCCTGTTAAAGGAATGAGTATGAATATAAGGCATAAGAAAAACAAATTGAATCCAAATCCCATTTTCTCTTATTAGATATATTTTCTATTGAAATTAACTACCGGATGGCGAGCACTCAGATCTTTTAAATCTATCTATTTCTCCAAAAGTATGGTGTAAATATGATGATCACAGTAAATAATTCTAGTCGACCAATCAACATCATAAAAGAGAGAAAGGCTTTAGCGGCATCTGGGATTCCTGCAAAATTATTCATAGGCCCTACATCCCCTATGGCTGGTCCAACGTTACCTAGACAGGTAGCAATAGCACCAAATGAAGTGATGAAATCTACACCTAATATGGTCAGTATTAAAGAACCAAAAATGAATGATGCGAGATAGATCAATATAAATACAAGGATGTGAGTCATCACTGTTCCGGACACCATGGCATTGTTAAATTTCACTCTAATCATTGCTCTAGGGTGGAGTATTCTTTTGAATTCATAAAAGGTATTACGCATAAGGATGTAATGTCTAATAATCTTTACACCACCAGCAGTCGATCCAGCACATCCTCCAGTAAATAAGAGTAAAAAAAAACACATGGTCAACCCAGCATGCCAGCTTGTATAATCCGCAGTAACAAAACCAGTGGTCGTCAACATAGATATCAACATGAAGGCTCCTTTACGAAAGGATTCCTCTAGACCCATATGCGTAACATTGAATATAGCGAGAGTAAGTAACACCGCTAATCCAGAAAGTAAGAGTATGTAAAATCTAAATTCATCGTTTTTCCAAGCGATCTTAAATTTACCCTTTAGCATAAGATAAATTACAGCATAGTTAGTACCTGCAATGAGCATAAAAAACGAAATCGTATATTCTATTACAGGACTATTAAAATGTGCGATACTTGCATTTTTAGTAGAAAAACCTCCAGTGGCCATGGTTGTAAGTCCGTGATTAAGCGCATCAAATGCTTCCATCCCTTCGAAGTATAAGATTACAGACAATAGGGCTGTAAAGCCACAATATAGAATCCATAAACTCTTGGCAGTCTCCTTGATACGTGGATGTATTTTGGTGGAGGTTGGTCCAGGTGATTCAGCTACAAATAGTTCAATACCTCCAATTCCAAGCAATGGGAATAAAGCAATAGTAAGGACGATGATACCCATTCCTCCGATCCATTGAGAGAGACTTCGCCAAAGTAACATGCCGTGAGAAAGGCTTTCTATATCGGTGAAGATAGATGCCCCTGTTGTGGTCAGTCCAGACATAGATTCAAATATGGAATCAGTAATACCACAGGCACCACTAAAGTAATAGGGCAGTGCACCAAAGATGGTCATAAAGACCCATGAAAGTAATACGATTAGGTACCCTTCACGCTTGTTGACATTAGCACTGGACTTATACTTATATAGCCAAAAAAGGCTACCTACTAATATACTTAGCCCTCCAGATAACCCTAGAGCCCAGAGGTCTTTCTCGTCATATAAATAACTAAATGGAATACAACTGAGCATAGTCAAACCTAGTATAATGAGGAGTACTCCTACAACGTTTGATATGGGTCTAATGCCTATTTTCATGATTATCTAAATAGAGCTTCGATCTTATTAATCGCATTAGGCAATGCAAAGATGATAGCCTTATCTCCTACTTCGAATTTGAATTCTCCTGAAGGGATTATATTTTCTTCTCCTCTCACTACCATTCCGATGATAGAGTTAGATGGAAATCTCAGTGCTTTTAGAGGTTTACGAGTTAGTTTGTTAGTCTTATGAACCACAAATTCTATTACTTCAGCATTGACACCATGAATACCTGTAATGGCTTCGATTTTTCCTTTACGTACAAATCGGAATATATTATTGGCAGCTATTAGCTTCTTGTTAATCAAAGTATCGATACCGATATTCATAGAGATGTGTGTGTAATCAGTATTGTCGACAAGGGCGATGGTTTTATTCACTCCGCCTTCTTCTGCAAATAAACTGGTAATGATATTGGTCTCACTGTTACTAGTGAGTGCGATGAAGGCGTCCATGTTTTCTAGTCCTTCTTCTTTGAGCAGCTCCACGTTACTGGCATCACCTCGAATGACTAAAGTCTTATCAAGTTTTTCATTGAGTACTTTACATCGCTTTTTGTCTTTCTCTATTAGCTTAACATTATAAGTATGTTCTAAAGCTCTTGCAGTATACAGTCCCATGGCACTTCCACCTACGATCATCACATTTTTTACTTCGACTGGCTCTTTTCCTAGAGCTTGCATCAGTGCATCTAGCTCATTATTGGGAGTGATGAAGTAGACGTGATCTTTTCTGCGGAAGATTGTATCTGGCCTCGGTAGTAATGTACTTTGCCCTCTAAGCATTGCTATTGGACGAAATACTAGGCTATCTATCTGCCTTGTTGCCTGATCTATAGATCTATTGACTAATAGGGAGTCATCGTCGATAGTAATACCTACAAGTGAAAGTTTACCATCTTCAAATTCGAAATGATCTGTCACTTCACAATGATCTAATAATCTTGTAATCTCCTGAACAGCTAGTTGTGTAGGACTGATGATCTTATCTATACCTAATGAACGAAACATTTCCTGCTTGTCCGGCTTCATATATTCTAACTTGGTAAGCCTCGATATTGTACGCGCAGCACCCATTTTTTTTGCCATAATAGCGCTAATGAGATTGCTACTCTCAGACGTAGTTACGGCTAGGAATAAATCACAGTTAGATACTCCAGCATCTTCTAATGTCTCTAATGATGTAGCATCTCCAGACATAGTCAATACGTCTAGATGATCCCTAGCATGCTCAAGTGCATCATCGTCGTAATCGATAAGGACTATGTCATTTAATTCGTTGGAGAGCAATCTAGATATGTGAAAACCTATATCTCCAGCGCCAGCAATTACTATTTTCACTTTGTGTGGTGTATATGATAAGTAGTGTAAATGTACTCGTTATGTTATTAATATATGAGGTTGTTACGATTACTATTGAAGATTTCATCAATTAGGTTAGCTGCTTATCTATACTAATCGGCATTATACCAGAATATTAAGTGATTTTTTTCGGCAAAATTGGTATCAGAAATTAAAAATAGGTGAACTTAGAAAACTGGCTTACATTTGAATAACAATATAACGTCATGAATGTATTAGCAGTCTGTCTTGGAAACATATGTAGATCTCCTCTCGCTGAGGGAATATTGGCCGCCAAAGCCAAAGAAGCTGACCTTGATTGGTACGTAGATAGTGCAGGTACTTCTGGATATCATGATGGAGAAAAAGCGGATCGCAGATCAATAGAGATTGCGAAAGAAAGAGGATTAGATATAGACGATCAGCGATCTAGAAAATTTGTGGTGGCAGATTTTGATCAATTTGATTTGATATTAGTAATGGACTCTAGTAATTATCAGAATGTAATGAAGCTAGCTAGGAATGATGACGATCGTGAGAAGGTGGAAATCCTTTTGAATTATAGTTTTCCTGGAGAGAATAGAGCTGTGCCAGATCCTTATTATGAAGGTGGATTTGGAGGTGTGTATGATTTGATAGATGCGGCTTGTGATCAGGTATTGGAGGTTTATAGATTGGAACAATAGTAAAGATTTCTTTATGATTAAGAAGATAATTGTAGGAATTTTAATAGCTATCGGAATCTCTTTTTTGATTCAATTGGATAAAGCGGACAGGAGTATTATTTATTCAAGGCATACTGATAAAGAAGAATTTGAAAAATTTTCGTTTTTCAAAACCGATGAAGAAGTAAAAGAAGCATACGCTATTAATTTTGACAATCCAGAATATTTATTTCCAAGAGCTATAGTTAAGACTATTAAAATATATAAAAACTCTTTTCTTATAAGTAGACTAAACTCGAGGTCTCTCGATGTAAATGAAATTTTGGGCTTGATTAACGATCCAAATAATTTTTCTTGGGACGAAACGATATGGACTATAAGTGATTCTGAATATATTATAAGGTTTTTCGATGCTCAGGATACCGAAGTTGGTGTTTTTTGGTTTTGTGTTGATAATTGTTTTATGACTGAATCTATACCTTTTTCTCCAAGTATGAAGTTTGGAGCGTTTAGCAAAAAAGGCATTGAGAGATTCAAGAAAATCACGAAATTTTAAAGTTACTTAGCCTTATTGATCATAGGTAATGCGATTACGAAGATCAATCCAAAAAAGATATTGCAAAATAGATTGATAGAGATGAATACGATCATGGCAAATGAAAACGCATCAGCACCGCTGATATCATAAAAGCCTAATGCTTCACCTACCAGATAATGGTAACTACCCATCCCTCCAGGAGAAGGAAATACTATTCCTAGACTACCAAATACAAAGACCGTCAATCCTGCGACTAATCCGAGGTGGGCAGTAGGGGCAAAGGCCAAAAAGCATATATAGGTCATCACATAATACATGGTCCATATCATGACTGAATGAAAGATGAACATCGGTACATTTTCTACATCTTTTATCGACTTGATGCCATCTGCAAAGCCTGATGCGATCTTGTATATTTTTTGTCCCAGCTTAGTAGCTAAGAGCCTATCCCAATTGCGATAGATGAGATATAATACTGCTAATCCAACTGCGCCAAGTGGACCTAGCACAGGGAATGATATAATACGACCTAATGTATTGTCGAGGTCCATATTTTCTTTGAAGTAGGTCGACATCTTACCAAAAGATAAGAAGAAGGCCAAACCTATAACGATGAGTAAGCTGAGTACATCTATGATCCTATCAGTAACGATGGTACCCATGGCTTTCTCGACTTCTACATCTTCATAGCGACTGATCATTACTGAACGGATAATCTCGCCAGATCTAGGTATCGTAAGATTGGCAAAGTAAGCGATCATGATCGATCCAAAGGAGTTATGCAGCTTAGCATTTACACCAAGAGGTTTCATTAGCATATTCCATCTGAGGGCTCTACTTAGATTACTGATCATAAAGCATAGCACAACGATTGCAATCCAACCAAAGTTAGCACTTGATAGATCATTGACCATCTTGTCCCAAAGGCTACAATTGTCAAGATCTGTACCCTCGAGCATACATTGCTCTTCGAAGGCAATCTGCTGATTATGGAAAACCCAATACAGCACGGCGAACCCTATTCCGAAGAATATGAGTGTCTTAAATACGTTTTTGAGAGCGCTAGACAATTAGTTTAGGCTATTATTTTCGTCAGGGAAGATAACAGTAGGTACATGATCTTTGGCTTCTTCTGGAGTCATCAGACCATAGGATATGATGATTACGATATCGCCTACTTGACATCTACGAGCCGCAGCGCCATTGAGACATATAATACCACTTCCGCGTTCTCCTTTGATTACGTAAGTTTCGATACGTTCGCCATTATTATTGTTGACGATTTGTACTCTTTCGCCTTCGTAAAGGTTAGCAGCATCAGCAAGATCTGCATCTATAGTAATAGAGCCTACATAGTTGAGATCAGCTTGTGTGATCGTAGCTCTATGGATTTTTGATTTGTGTATTTGTAATAACATAGGGTAAAGGTACGTGCTTTCGGTTATAATTCTTTTATAGAATTCATATTAAAATTTTGAGTTAAAGTTCATTTGGGTATGCAGTATTCTGACTATTGAGACTAAATTCTCCTCTTCCGAAATTTCATAAATGATTAGGTGTTGACCTGCCTTCCTTGCTCTAAATCAGCCTGATGTACTCTGCCCGCATCTATATCTGCTTGACCTTCGGATAACAAATCATGTATCTTAGCTACTCTATTGTTTTCCATCTCCATCATCTTATCTCTTAGTGCATCACGTATAACTTCAGTAGCCGTGGCATAATAGCCAGACTCTACCATCTTATCTAAGAAATGTTCATATGGCTTTCCTAATTGTATCCTTCTCATAGTATGACAATTTATGTTCTAAAATGCAATATAAAGTACAGGACTGCAGACTTTTTGTACCTTAAATTGTATTTAATGGTACAATTAACTGCCGTTTCAATAATTATCTCCCAATCTCCCAATCTCCCAATCTCTCAATGTCTCAATCTCTCAATGTCTCAATGTCTCACTCCCTTAATACAATTTCAGCGATCTAGGCTTCTTCATAATCATATTATCAATCAATCTTACATCACCCGCCCATACGGCACAGCAGCAGACTACATATTCATGTTTATCCCAAGACTTGATACTCTTGAGTGTATATCCGTCAGCTATGTCGAAGTATTCTGGTTTAAATCCATCAAGATCGCACCGATTCATAGCGTATTTAATGCATTCTTTGGGCGTAAGTTGAGATTTTTTACGCTTTATAGCTTTGAGTGTTTTGTGGATAACCACAGCTCTTGACTTATCGTCGGGTAATAGTCTAACATTACGCGAACTCATAGCCAATCCGTCATCTTGCCTTTGGATCGGTACTACTACAAGTTGAGTTGAGAGATTCAACTTATCGATCATCTTTTGGATGATACTAAACTGCTGAAAATCCTTTTGACCCATAAATAACTGGGTGGGATCGACAATATCTAATAATCGCTTGACTACTTGCACTACACCTTCAAAGTGCCCTGGACGAAATGCTCCTTCCATCTGCTCGTGTATTCCATCGAGATCAACTTTGACTGTAGTATTTAAGCCTTTGGGATAGATGTCTGATGGTGTTGGTGCAAATATGATCACTTTCCCTAATTTCTTAAGTAGCTTTTCGTCTGACTTGAGTGTGCGTGGATAGCTATCAAGATCCGACGTTTCATTAAACTGGGTAGGATTGACAAATATGCTTACTACACTGACATCGTTACGTTCCATAGATAGACTAACTAGCGCTCCATGACCATCATGTAAGGCACCCATAGTAGGAGTAAATCCTATTGTGCGTCCCTTGGCTCTTTCTTTATCCAGTCGTTTTTGTAAGTCAGCTACTGTATGTACTATCATAATTTATTATCTTTTGAGTTAGCCATGGATGACTCTCTCATTAGAGATCTAAAATACGACAAAATTACATCCACGACTAAATTTAAATGTCATGATTGATTACTGAAACTATATTTGCAATTTTAGTCGGTTGTATAAATTTCAGTTTTAATTAGTAATGATGATTCTAAGCCAACAGGTCTTTGGAGAATTTTATTCAGCAAGTAGTTTTAAATTTTTATTTGAAAGGTATACTTTCTTTTCATCTGGTGTTTCGAATAATGTGAATCTATTCATGTATCCAGATTCCTTGTAGAGCACTCTGTTTTTTACGGCTATTGGTTTTAATGATTGGTCATAGAATGTTGTCTTCTCTGCGTCTACTACTATTAGGTAAGTGCTATTATCTATTTCAAGTCTTGCGATTCGTTTTATAGGTTCTGGATGTAGATTCTCACCATTGAGCATTTTGAGGGTTGGAGTATTACGCACCAAGTCTCTGTATAATTTAAACTCTGGAATGTACTTCGCACTACGAGTTACTTTTTCGAATAATAGTTGACCTAAAGAATCTAAGAGATAATATGTGTTATCACTATTTGCTAATATATAGCCTTTAGCTATATTGATTACTTGATAGGGAATACGTATTTTTTCTTGGCCGTCCATATTGTAGATTATGGAAAGATCTTTTTCTTTATCTCTTTCATTATTACATCCAAAGCATCTTACAAAATGATTCCCTTTAATGGTAAGTTGGCCTTTGGATTTTGGAATAACTATTTCTCTTTCTTCGTTTAGAGCGTAACTCTCAACGTAGAATTTGTCTCCAGCGTATTTAGTATTACTGATAATGTGATTAGTCATTACTTCTAGAGTAGTAGGTTCTGAGTTGTAAGGTTTCCATTTACCTTTATTGAGTGTATGTAAGATAGTATTGTTACCATATCCATTGCCATTGACAATTTCACTTATTGCGTTAGGTGAGATTATCCGGTGCTTGTTTTTATTTGGTCCAGATACCCATTGTCCATTAAGATCTATAATACCAGATAGAGTATTTTTTTTGACGACAAAAAGTTCGTTTTTTATATAGTCTGAAGTATAGTATTTGTTTGGTATTAAAAATCCTGCAGGTATTATATTGTCAAAATTTTCATTAAGTAAATGGAATTCTTTAGTCAATACGTTCTCCGCAACTATGATGAATGTATTTTCTTTATAAAGTTCATATTTTATTTTGTAGTTATCTATATTTTTTATTTCACCATTTCTGAGTAATATTTTGTTTTTTTCTCTAAGTTTTTTGAAGGCGGACTTAGGTGATACTGCGAAACTTGGATCTGCTATTGTTTGTTTGGTATATTTTTTATTTTGAATGTCGAAGTATTTGTATAGCAATTCTCCTTTTTCTTTTATCAAAAGAACAGTAGTGTCTCTCATGTTTTCACACCATTCACCATTCAAGTCGGTTACTATTGTATTGAGTTTTGTGTCGTAAACCGAAAAGACCGAGTCTGTACTAACTTCGAATAAAGTTTTAAAATGAGTTTTAATAAATTTCGCCTTTTTACCTGATTTTGTTTTACTCAAGCTCATTAGATTTATGCCATAATTTTGATAGCCATTATGGATAGTCACAATGTAGTCTTCAGTTGTGCCACGTATTTCTCTTGCTTTTACAGTGGTTAATGTATTGAGTGTGATAGCGTCAAGTATCTTAGTAGAGTCTTGTATACGTGCGGAATAGTAAACGGTACTTCCAGACCTAATGATTTTTATCTTATCGTAAGGACCGGCAACTTTTTCTCCAGATTTATTTATGATCCAAGTACTATCGATTTTCTGTGCTGAAAAGAACTGGCCTCCAAGATAGCTAATACGTTCATACGGAGTTTTTGTAATTTTTTCTCCATCATATTTTATAAGATTGTAGTCGTTGTCAAGTCGAGACACTAGTACGTCACAAGTTGTATTTAGAAGCAAATGATATTTAAGATTATTGGTTGGGTTTCCGTTTGAGTCTATAAGAAATGACTTTGGTATGGATTTTATTTCTTTTGGACTGGAATCATATTCACGACTATTTACAATGTATTGCCCTTTACGATTTGTGGTATTGATTATTTCAAAATATTCTTTCGATTTCGTTTGAGACTGGATGTTGAGGACGTAGATTCCATTAGCTTCATATACCCCAATAATTTCATCATCGATAACGGTCAGGTAATCATGGCCTTCATTTAAAATGACTTTAAAATTTTGATCAACGATGTTCATTTTTCCATTAATATCCATCATTGGAGCGTAAGCGCCACCAAATAATTGAGGTGTTCTTACTAATCTTTTTCTATTGGTGAATGGATTTAATGTTTTTCTAGTAATACCAGTTAATATTTTTCTTTTTGGGTCTACTTTACTGTAGATCGAGTAGATGTCTGTTTCTCGACAGGTTATTATGTTAGCAGAATCTATCAGTTCATTTTTTTCGTTTTTTATATAACCTTTCGTCGGGTTGACGTAAGTTTTGAAGGGTACTTGATTTATAAGCTTTCCAGTTGGTGTATAGTATTGGTATTCTTTATTTTTGCGAGCTACAAATACATTATAGCCCCTAGTGTAATTGATGTTTTCATATTGGCAGTTAATTACCATTTGGCCATCTTCATTTGCTAATCCATATAGACCATCGGAACATAAATATGGAGCTACAGTATTTTGAGCATTTGTATTTATGGTAGTGATACCAACAGCTATTATTATGCTGAATAGGATATAGTATATTTTCATGGCATCAATTTAATTTTTAGAGGAATGAGCTATATGAAGTGAATCGACTCATTAGTGAAACTACTCACCAACTATTACTTCAAGTAGATATTTTATAAGTAATTGAATAAGCTTAGAGTTAGTTTAATCTCTTCCAAAATACTATTTTGTCGTCACCATCATCCCAAAAATCTCGGAGTGTAGCTTCTTGTGTGTAACCGCATTTGAGGTAAAAATTTCTAGCCGGTTTTTGGGATTCTGAACTAGAGGTTTCTACGATCAAAATCCGATGTCCTTCAGATTTTAGTTTATCTTCTAGGTATTTCAACATTTGACTGCCAATCCCTTGGTGCTGATATTTATTATGGATGCCAATAGCGTATAGATTGTACGTACCATTAGTCAGTTCCATAGGACCACAATAAGCTATAGCTACAACTGTATTTTTCTGTTCGTAGGTAAACCAGATATGGTCAGTTTCAGGTTTGCTGAAATAATCGCTAATCATATCATCTAGGTATTCTGACGGAAACAAGTCGCAATTGTCAAGAACATTTTTTAGAGCAGGAAGATCCATCTCTGTAATATTTCTAATCATGCTTATAAAGGTAAATAATTTTACGAATCTTAGTCTTAATAAATTGCTTAGCCTATCCTTGTATATTTGAGTGCCCTTTTATCAAAGCAATTATATGCAAAATCCTATTCGAATCAGAGGTGATGTGCCCTTTTACTATCATAAGTCTCTCGAGCAGTTTCGCATAGACCCCTATGAGAGATATGATCCTATGGTGATCAGACAATCTATGTTGCATTTAGCTGATGAACTGTGGAACATCTATCCTATGCAGCCAATTAATGATTACATAGTTGCTAACTGTCCTGATCAAAGCCCCAAAAACATATTGGAGATTGGATGTGGAGTAGGGCGTCTAATAGGTAATATGGCAATAGAATATCCACAATCTAAGTGCTGGGGAATTGATTATAGCTATCAGATGCTTAAGAGAGCCAGTGAGATATGGATAACGGCTAAGGAAGTAGCCTTAGATGTTTCGAAGTTTGGCTTCCAGAGTACTATCCATTTGCAAACTAGGTCCTTAACTAATTTGAAGTTCGGTCTTGCTCAATCCGAAAACCTACCGTTTCTTGATGGTAGTCAAGATTTGGTTATAAGTTCTTTTCTCTTGGATAGATTACAAGATCCTATGAAGGGATTAGATGAGATGAAGAGAGTACTTAGCCCAAGTGGAAGAATCATAATTGTGACTCCATTAAATTTCAATTCTATGAAAAATTGGGATCAGTTTTTTCCTATTGATAAGTTACGAGAAGAAATAGAAGGTCTTGGATTGAAAGTACTGGATTGGAAAGAAGGTTTTATTATCAAGGAACCTATGGATGCTAGAGGTAATTACATAAGATGGAATTGTATCGCCACTGTTGTTTGCCGAGAGGTGACAAATTTTTAGATTAATAATCAGATTGTTCAGTGTTAGCAAATTCGATTTTACTTATATTCGCCCTATAGCCCTAAAATACCAATATGGACTCTTCTTTAACTAAATCTCTTATGTTGCATTGTGCTAATAGGCCTAGTAATCAACAAGACAATTAGGTACACCTCAAGTGCAGTAATTAAGTTGTCAATTCTAGACTTTCTTATGTAGGTTACAATAGAAATTCATACCAACAAGGCTATAATTGCATTCACATATTATATTTAAAATTCCGCTAAATGTTGAATACTTTTATCAAGGTACCATTGTTAATATTAGTTTGTACTTTTTTTAATGAGTTGTGTGCTCAGAAACAACTTGAATTTCTTTACGAGGAGAATCTAACATTTGTTCAAAAAGTAGATCAGGCCGAAGCGTTCTTTGAAACTCAAGGACGCGGAAAGGGTACAGGATACAAACAGTTTATCCGTTGGAAATATTCAGCACAGCAATCTTTGGACGACAAAGGGTTTGTACTTACTGAAAGGAATAGTATTGACGAATATGAAAGATTTGTTGCTCAAAACTATAGTGCTCAAAATAGATCTGTCTTGAATACTTGGGTTGAGAAAGGGCCAATTAGTGCCACGAATACGTCTACTTGGAGTTCACATATCGGTCGACTCTCTAATATTGCTATTGATCCAAATAATGATAATCACTTAGTAGTGACATCTCTTGGTGGAGGTGTATGGAAGACCACTGATGAAGGAGCAAATTGGATTCCCTTATTTGATCAAGAATCGACGATGTCTTTGCAAAGTGCAATGATTAGTCACGCTAATGCAGACCACTATTTTATAGGTGGAAGTGGTATTTGGAGATCAGTTGATGCTGGATCAAGTTTCACTAAACTTTCTGGGCCAAGTGGTACTATATATTCTATAATAATGGATTCTGCAAACGAGGACATTATATTGGCTGCATCTAGTAATGGTAGAGTATATAAAACTATTGACGGCGGTGATAATTGGACATCTGTTTTACTCCAATCCGGTATTCAGTTTTATGACTTGGATTTTAAACCAGGGACTTCTAATACTTTATATGCCTGTGGAAGGAATGGCGCATTTTATCAAACAACAAATCAAGGGAATACATGGACTTCAGTAAGCGGTCCTTGGAATTCATCTAGGACAATAATGTTCGCTGTAACACCTCATGATGCCGATTATATATATGTTCTTCAGGAAGATTCAGGAGGTTTTGGCGCATTGTACCTTTCACAAGATGCTGGCGCCACTTGGGCAATACAATCCGACGATAGTGGGAATGATAACAACATCATGGGATATAATCTCAATGATAAAGGTGGACAAGCACCGCGAGATATGGATGTAATTGTATCTCCTACTGATAAGACGGAGGTGCATGTTGCAGGAGTGATGACTTTTAGATCATATGACTCTGGTGCTACTTGGACACAAACTACATCTTGGTTACTATCAAGTTCATTAGCATTTGTACATGCAGATATAGATCAGCTAGTTTATAGTGGATCAAAAATTTATGTTGCTTCGGATGGAGGTATATTTATATCTACGGATGCTGCGGATACTTTTGTCGATAAGACTACAGGATTAGGAATTCGCCAGTTTTATAGAATTAGTGCTTCGCCTACTGATATAGCAAGGGTTGCTGGAGGATCTCAAGATAATGGTACTGGTATATTGAGAGATGGAATTTGGTATGACTTCGTAGGCGCCGATGGAATGGAACCTCTTATAATGAATAGTGATGATGATATCGTGATCGGCTCTATTCAGTTTGGGCAATTAAGTAAATCTAGTAACGGAGGCAATACTAGTTCAGGAATAGTACAAACGCAGAATGGAGATAATGGTGAGTGGGTAACACCTCTCGAACGTGACCCTATTGCAGCAAATACTATGTATCAAGGTAAACTACAACTATACAAATCGATTAATGCAGGTGCGGGTTGGACGACCATTTCAGAATTTACTGGCGGCTCTAACATGGACGAAATATGTATAGCACCCACAAACAATAACATTATATATGTATCCTTTGGTAGCACTCTTCATAAAACAATTGATGGTGGTTTGAACTGGAGTACAATCAGTACAGGAAGTGTCGGAGGTTATATTAATTACATAAATATTGACCCAAACAATGAAGACCACCTCATACTTGCGGTTTCAAATAATAATCGATTTATAGAATCTACAGATGGTGGGGCCAACTGGTCCAGCATAAGATATAATCTTCCAAACATCGCCGCAAGAAGTGTTGTTTTTGATGGGACCTCTAATAATGGAATCTATGTTTCATTATCTAAAGGTGTATACTATAAAGATGATCTTGCTGCTACTTCATGGACACTCATGGATGCAGGTTTGCCAAAAGTGGATGCAAGAGAATTAGAGGTGGTTAATGATAAACTATATTTAGGGACTTATGGTCGAGGACTCTGGGAAATGCCTATCGCCGGTAAAGGATATACATTGAACGCTAACTATGAGTTACTAGATTGTATCTCGAATGGAACTCAAGATTCGCTAGACGATAAGTTTACATTCCATCTTGATCCTAAAGGATTAAATCTTGGTACTACATATTCTGTTTCTGGTGATGTTGGACAGGTTAATGTGGCATATGGAATACCATTTGTTATCGACAATAATGGTAATGGATTTCTTAAACAAGACGGAGCGGTCGAGCTTACAATAACGGATGATACCAACCCAAGTATTACAATATCATTTAGTGTCTATCCTAATCTACTTGAAAATTGTTTTAATAATCTCAAGTGCGCAGGTGCCTTTCCACTTACAGAGACTGATACTTACTATGCCACTGGACCGATAAGCGGAGAAGGTGCTACTATAGCCGGTCGTAATGCGAATTGGTTTTCTTTTGTGCCGAAGGCTGATGGTGTTATATCTGTAAATTCATGTGATCGAGGAAAAGACACTAATCTGTTCATTCATAAAGGAACTTGCGATAATAAAACTGTTATTGGTTCTAATGATGACTCTTGTAGTATGGGTACAGGACTAAATAATTATGCATCTCAAGTAAATAATTTGGTAGTAGAAAGTGGCCAATTGTATTTGATAGAATGGGATAGCAGATGGTCTTCGGATCCTTTCTTTTTCGACTTCGAATTCATAGAAGAATGTAATGATTATTTGATTTATAATGTAGATACCTCAAACGGAACATCAGTAGCTGCCGTAACTGAAATTAGATTGGATGGTGAATTAGAAGGTACTATTACAGCAAATACTCAAGGTGAAGTCATAGTCGAGGAAATGACTGTTGGAGCTACTGGAAGTTTAGTAGCTACGGCAGAGTCTTGTGATCAAAATTCATTTTTCGATGTAAAAAGAGTGACTGGGTTTAATACTATTATTCCTGATAATGGAATGGTAGAAATTCCTTTTGATTTTCCAGCGATAATCACTCAAAATATTTCTGATTTCCGTATTGGTCTTGACATTGATCATGATGACTTAGCACAATTGATTATATCATTGATTAAGCCAGATGGAACTGTTGTTACATTTTGGGATGGTGAATGTTCCGGTGAACAAGACTTAAATTTCATCTTAGATCTTGGAGCTATTCAGAAAGATATATGTGGCGATTTTTGGAGGTCAGGATGTCCAGTAATTGCAGATGGTATGTTAACTCAAGCAGAGATTGATCTGGTAATGGGAACTAGCATTTTCGGTGCTTGGAAATTAAGATTTGAAGACACTACCAGCGGAATAGTAGGAGTTGTAAACGAAGCTTTTGTTTATTTCAAAGGTGAATAATAGTTTGGTGTTTATAGAAGTAAATATAAGTGCGATTAGCCTATTGGGATTAAGGTAATGCCATTACCTTTGACTTATTAAGAGTTAGTAGAAAGAATAAGCAAATGAAAAAACATACTATAGTAGTCCACGGTGGTGCAGGAACGATCCTCAAATCTGAGATGAATGAAGCTAAAGAGAAAGCTTATAACGAAGGACTTACCGCTGCTATAGATCACGGATATGGCATACTAGATAAAGGAGGGTCAGCGGTGGATGCTGTCGTCAGTGCAATTCAGCAGCTCGAAGATAATCCTTTGTTCAATGCAGGAAAAGGTGCCGTATTCAATGCCCAAGGAGGACATGAAATGGATGCAAGTATTATGGAAGGTAATAGTAGGGAAGCTGGCGCTGTAGCTGCTATACCTAATCTACGTAATCCGATCTCGCTCGCTAAAGATGTAATGAATCATAGTGATCATGTGCTTCTTATTGGTGAAGGTGCTAGAGAGTTTGGACACTTGCGAGAAGCGGCGTTTGAAAGTGATGAATACTTTTATGACGCTTATCGATATGAGCAATGGAATAAGATTAAAGACACAGACTCTTTTCAATTGGATCATACAAAAAAGGAAAAAAAATACTTAGGTACAGTAGGTGCGGTTGCTTTGGATATGGAAGGCAACATTGCAGCCGGAACCTCTACAGGTGGTATGACGAACAAAAAATATGGACGTGTCGGAGATAGTGCTATTATAGGCTCAGGAACCTATGCTGATAACCGAACTTGTGCCATATCATGCACAGGTACTGGAGAGTATTTCATGAGAGGAGTAACGGCATATGACGTTTCATGCCTCATGATGTACAAAGGACTATCATTACAGGAAGCTACTGCAGCGGCAATCCAAGATCACTTAACCCAGTTGGGCGGCGATGGAGGACTGATAGCTGTTGATGCTCATGGAAATATCTCTATGGAATTCAATTGTGAAGGCATGTATCGAGCCTTTAGGAATCCACAGGAATCAGTAGTTAAAATTTATAGAAACTAACTAGGACTTTTCTAACTCTGTATGTGGAAGTACTTCTACACTTCTCGTATCTATCCGATACACATCATAGTTTGCTAAGACATGTACTTTGATTCCAGCCATAGTCATTGGGACTCCTACAGGCAAAGAAGCTACATTATTTTGTGATAAATTAGAAGCGTCAAATACAATGACCATACCCGATCCGATTACAGTACACACATTGCGATCTTTGATAATAATCCCTGTATCTTCTGCTAATCCTATTCCTATCAAAGTAGGATGATTGGCTACAGCTTCAGCCAAACGACCAAATCTTCCTCTTTTAATAAAGTGACTGTCAATAATTAGATCATCAATAAATGCCATACCCTCACGCATACGGATTGAGCCCTTGATCAATGCTTCTGTACTACTTCCTCCAAAGATCATCTCAGTAGACATAGCCATTGCTCCAGCACTTGTACCAGCAATAACTATTTCTTCCTCACGGAATCTTGTGAGCATGATCTCATGGATTACGGTTCCACCGATTATGTCTGATATGCGAGACTGATCTCCACCACTAAACATGATGCAGTCTGCTTCCTTGATAGCCTTGATGATGTTAGGGTCGTCACATTGTTCGCGCTCTCGGATATCGAGTACTACAAAATTAGTGCAACCTAATTCTGTAAAGGCATCGACATACATTTCACCCACCTCTACAGGTATACTACTAGCAGTAGGGATGATTACAATCCGTGAATCTAATCCACCGCTTTCTTGTACTACGCTAGCTAATATTCCTTCAGTGATAAACTCTAGGGTGTAAGATTCATTCTTATCTGAACCTTTATCCTCGTTACCTCCTATTGGAATTAATGTGCCTTTAAACTTCATTAGAATTCTTTTTCACTATTAACGCGCAAAGGAACCGTAATTAATTGTAATTTATACCCTGTATTGGTTTAAAGTTGTAAGATCCAGTACTTTCTTATCACTAATGATATTTGGTGACCTATTCTGTATAAGACCATTTAACAAAACAAAAACTATCCAATGGAAATAAGAGAAATAAGAGCAATGCGCGGACCTAATTACTGGTCGATCCGAAGACATAAGCTTATAGTAATGACATTGGACCTGCAAGAGTATGAACAGATGCCTACGGATACTATTGATGGCTTTCTTGACAGACTTAAAATTATGTTTCCAGGTATGTACGAGCATAGGTGTTCTGTTGGTACGGCTGGAGGATTTTTTCAGAGGGTAGAGGAGGGTACATGGATGGGACATGTAATCGAGCATATAGCATTAGAGATACAGAGTCTTGCAGGGATGGAAGTTGGATTCGGTAGGACAAGAGGCTATGGCGAAGAAGGCGTTTATCATGTTGTATTTAGCTACTTAGAGGAAAGTGCTGGAAGGTATGCCGCTAAAGCATCTGTTAGAATAGCCAGAGCATTGACCGAAAATAAAGAATACAATCTTGAGGAAGATATCCAAGAGATGAGGGAAATAAGAGAAAGAGAGCGTCTTGGACCTAGTACAGGTTCTATCATCACTGAAGCTGTAAATAGAGGAATGCCTTGGCTACGACTCAACAAATATTCACTTTGTCAAATAGGGTATGGTGTCAATCAAAAGAGAATCCAAGCGACTGTGGGAAGCACCACTAGTAGTATTGGTGTGGAGATCGCTGGTGACAAAGAAGATACGAAGCACTTACTTGAACAAGCTAATGTACCCGTGCCCAAAGGGGAAATAGTAAGGTCAGAAAGAGGATTAAAAGATGCAATAAAGTATTTAGGCTACCCAATAGTGATTAAGCCAATCAATGGAAATCATGGTAGAGGTATTACAATCAATATTGATAATTGGGAAGATGCAGTGGTAGGTCTCGAAGCGGCAAAGAAAATCTCTCGGAGTGTAATCATAGAGAAGTACATAACTGGAGATGACTATAGATTATTGGTTATCGATCATAAATTGGTAGCCGCTGCCATCCGTACTCCAGCACATGTAATCGGAGATGGGAAATCTACGATACAAGAGCTTATAGATAAAGTAAATGAAGACCCGAGAAGAGGATATGGTCATGAAAATGTATTGACAATGATTACAGTAAATGATATGACTTTGAATCTACTCAAGGCTAAAGATTATACGATTGATACTGTATTAGCTGAAGGTGAAGTGATGGATCTTAAGGACACAGCTAATCTAAGTACAGGAGGTACAGCCAAAGACGTCACGGATATTGTCCATCCGACTAACATTTTTATGGCGGAACGTATATCGAGGGTTATTGGCCTTGATATATGTGGTATCGATATCATGACGAGTGATATTTCAAAGCCATTATCGGATACTGGAGGCGCAGTCTTGGAGGTCAATGCTGGACCTGGATTCAGAATGCACTTAGCGCCTACAGAAGGACTTCCGCGTAATGTAGCTTCTAATGTAATGGATATGCTATTCCCTAAAGGGACTACGGCAAGGATACCTATAGTGGCAGTTACAGGCACAAATGGAAAGACGACAACAACTAGACTTATTGCCCATATGGCAAAGATGATGGGTCACAATGTAGGGTACACTACGTCTGACGGAATATATATTCAAAATCATATGGTGGATAAAGGCGATTGTACTGGTCCTGTAAGTGCAGAGTTTGTACTCAAAGATCCGACTGTTGATTTTGCTGTATTGGAAACAGCTAGAGGTGGATTAGTACGCGCAGGCTTAGGTTTCCACAGTTGCGATATTGCCATAGTAACTAATATAGCTCCTGATCATCTTGGGCTTCGAGGTATTAATACCGTAGAGCAGATGGCAAGACTGAAAGGAGTAGTACCAGAGACTGTTTTGCCAGATGGTTATGCGATACTTAATGCGGATGACGAACTCGTATATAATATGCGAGACGGAATCAAATGTAATCTTGCATTATTCTCTATGGATGAAAATAATGAACGTATTAAAAAGCACGCAGCTCAAAATGGATTATATGCGATTTATGAAAATGGATTTATAACTGTTTGTAAGGGCACATGGAAGATGCGGGTAATTAATGCTGTAAATGTACCATTAACTTATGGAGGTAAAGCGGCATTCATGATTCAGAATGTGCTTCCTGCAGTATTGACAGGATATATAAGAGGATATGATTTACGAGATATCAAAATGGTTTTAGAATCATTCATTCCTTCTCCGTCACAGACACCAGGGAGGCTTAATTTATTTAAATTTAAAAACTTCGATCTATTATTAGACTATGCGCACAACGAAGCAGGAATGGAAGCGCTACATAATTTTATTGATAATCTAGAAGGAACACCTAAAGTGGGCATCATAGCAGGTATTGGTGATAGAAGAGAAGAGGATAATAATAGTATGGGTCGCAGAGCCGCAGAGATGTTTGACGAAATAATAATACGTCAGGATAAAAATCTAAGGGGAAAAACAGAAGAAGAACTAATCGATATGCTGAGTGTTGGAATCAAATCTCATGATCCCAATAAGAAAATTCAAGTCATCAGGAAAGAAAGTGATGCGATTAGCTATGCGATCAAAAATGCAAAGAAAGGAAGCTTGATAGTCATCTGCAGTGATGTAGTACCTGATGCACTTAAGTTAGTTATGGAATACAAAGAGAAAGAAGCTACAGAATTGTATGATTTGGGTAATGTACAGATACCTAATAACGTGAGTTAGCTCTCGATTTGCAAAGGATTTATATTTTAAAATAGCTCTATAATCTTAATTGGTAATAGAGCTATTTTTATTTGATTTACGACTCAGTCTTAAATCCTTTTCTAGTCATTTCTCCCCAACCTTTATTATTTCCTGTAAAGTGATCATAGTTACCTTTGATACTCCACATTACTGTTTTTGGGTGATAGTTTATGGGTTCTAGTAGTGCTGTTTTTACTAGTTTTAGGAGATCAGAAACGGATTCGTATTTAGCAAATGTAACTTCTTGTATGAGTATGGCATAGATACTTATGCAAGTGGAAAACGTATATACTAAAAGAAGAAGAGCAAAGAAGAAGGGCCAATTGGCAAACCCTAAAACTGCTATGATGATAAAGAAAAGCAGTCCTCCTGCTTCTATAAATGGCGCTAGCCATTCTGCTATTAGCCAATAAGGATAACTGACATATCCTAGGACTCCATAAGTAGGATTCATAAACATATCTTTATGAAATTTGAGACATTCTATGGTTCCTCTAGTCCATCTATTTCTTTGTTTTCCTAATACTTCATAATCGGATGGCGCTTCTGTCCAACATAGTGGATCTGGGATATATGCAATTTCATAATCGATATTATTTTCCCGGTAGTATTTGTGCATTCTCATTACGAGTTCCATATCTTCTCCTACAGTGGCATGGTTGTAACCACCTACTGCTAAAACAGTTTCTCTGTCAAATATCCCAAAAGCACCTGATATAAGTAGTAGTGCATTTTGCGAAGCCCAGGCCGGTCTTCCAAGTAAAAAGGCTCGAAAGTATTCTACAACTTGTATTCTTGCAATATAGGATTTGGGAGCTCTAATTTTAATAACTTTTCCACTTTTAATATCCGCATCATTTGTAAGCCAAACAATACCACCGACAGCGCCTATTTTTTTCTTCCCCCCTTTTAATATCGGTTCTACTAATCTTAAAAATGCATCTTGATCAAGAATACAATCTACATCAATACAAGCAAAATATTCGGTGGTACAAACATTAGTTCCTACATTAATAGCATCTGCTTTTCCACCGTTTTCTTTATCTACCACTATGAGTTTAGTAAATGCTTTTTTGCGAGACCGATAGACTCCTCTTATAGGTTTAGCTTTTATCGTGGTAGGATAGACTTCATCTGTTAAGTATAGGTCATAGTTGTCTATGGCCATTTTTAAAGTTTCATCTTTACTGCCATCATTGACTATTATTATTTGAAGTGCAGAGTAATGAATTGAAAGAAGGGACCTTATATTATCAACTATAGTTACTGATTCATTATAGGCCGGTGCAATGATACTTATGGAAGGCTGGTAGGGCGAAGATATAAGTGAATCGTGTTCTAGTATAGATTTTCTTTTAGTGTATTTGAGTACTTCTCTTGTGGAGAGCAGACTAATGATTACATATGAAGACAGTACAAACATACAGTAGAAGAATACGCCGTATTCAAAAAAAGAAACTAAATAACTTATAACTGTACTAAACATTAGGCTGTCGTTTTTATAGTTACTGGAGTTAAAACAAGATTTTTTTCTTTCTTGACAAATCCTATTGATAGCCTTTCTAAATTGATGTTTCCGGTATTGAGTTCTTGTATTAGAATGTTTGTTTCTGCCATGGGAATATTCATTGAACGGACCGTGAATAATATTTTATGGCATTCCCAGTCATTGAGTTTGACTTTAATTTCATAAAGGACGTTTATAGAATTTTCGAACTTAATTCTATTTTGTATGGCTAGAATGGCAAGATCTCTATTGGGAGAGTGTATATATTGATTTGCAAGTTCTTGACATTCAATAATATTAAATGAATGAATCATCTTCATAGCTTGCATCTTTTTTTCTAAGTTTCTCGACTTTATCATTTTAAAGACTTCGGCTTGTAGTCCTAAGCCAAAAAAATAATTGGTTAACTGGCTTTCTTGCGATCCACTTAGAGCTTTTTTAAGTTCATATATTTCTTGCAGTAATATTTTTCTACTGTGTTTATTAGTAACGTCTTCTGGGCTTAATCGAAATTCAGTTTCATTAGTTTTTTTAATACCAAGAAAAGCATTGTCCACTGGTAATATCAACATGTTACTTAGGAAATTTTGATATTTCTCAATAAGCAAATCATCTGTAGCTTTAGTTTTATTTTTTTGGAATCGACGGATGACCATATATAGAGTCATACTAAAGGATATACAAAAAAACAAAGCGCTAGCTAGTAGGATATAGTAGAGGTACTTGTCACTATCAATAGTTGATGACTCTTGTAGTTTTTGAGCTACAAATTCATTGACGTCTTTATTATATGGTCCTTGGAAGAATAACAAATCTATAATTTCCTTTTTAGCCCTACGGAATAGTATAAATAATTATTTTTTGATTCGCTTTGTTCGATACTTGATATTCCACATGAAAGATCTATCTGTAATTTATTAGCAATTTTTTTCACACCTCCAAGTTGATAAGAGTATATTCTATTTGGTGAATTATTATTGTCTAGTATCTCGCCTTCTTCGACCGCATTGGAAACGGTAAATTGCAAATAGTCTACCTCATTTTTAAAATAATTTCTAACCGACCCAATGTATTGTGTATTTCCGTCGTCAGTAAATTTAACAGTACATCTTGTTAGAGTCGATTTGTAGTATATGTTTGTACCTAAATTTAGTATTGAGGCAGTAACGCCGTTTTGATAAGAAAATCTATTGTAACCAGCATTTATAACAATGCCTTTTCGCAATAAGTAGAATAGTTTCGTCCTTATTGAAATATTCGGTAGTATCGGAGAGGAACTTAAGTGCATATCTAGATGGGAATATCCCCAATTGAATTTTTTATAATAAGAGATTCCATATTGATAACCTTTTAATTCATGAATTGACCTTTGTATTACGTCAGAGACAATTGTATGATTTCCTTTCTGTAATAGTAGTTCTACACTTTTGGTGTTATATGTACTAGCAGTAGTAGGCGTCTTGTCGCTAGAAAACCTTAGTGTTAAATATTTGTTCCATGTCGAATCTTCTTGACCGTAACTATTCGAAACGAATACGCTAGTACAACAACAGATGATTATTAATATTTTATGCAACGGTTATTGATTTTAATAATTTGGTTAGTCTACTTTATATTTTTGTAATCGTTTGACTCTCGCTACTAGTTCTGAGGATATGAACGGTTTGGTCATATAATCATCTACACCAAGATCAAATGCTTGACTAATAGAGTCTTCCATACCTATACTAGAAAGCACTAATATTTTGGTATATACTTCTTCAGTATCTCTAATATGTTCTATAAGTTCTAATCCAGTAAGGAATGGTAACATTATATCAGATATCACAATAGTTGGTTTTTCTTTATCGTAGATTTCCTTCGCTTGAAGTCCATCTATAGCACACAATACTTTATAATTAGTATGCGAGAAAGTATAGTTTAGCGCTTTCAGTACTAGTGGATTATCTTCTACAATTAAAATGCTCATATTGCTTATTTGATTCAAATATCGAATACAATAGTCTCTTGACAAGGGAGTTTTAGTGTTTTGGGCTTATTTCTTCTTTTTTTGGGCGCATTTCGCCTTTTTCTAAAAATCGCGGTTTCTATTCAGGTATTTTTGTGTCTTTCAACTAGATAGAAGTCAAACGAATATCTAAATTTTAGTAATATTCTATTCAGACAACTATTACACCTCATCTTAAACTAACTACGTCTTAGGATGAAGGGTTTTACTGTATGTATGCAAAAATTATACCATATGTAAGCTTCTGAATTATAGTGGTGTTAATTGCTATTCTATGTGTCGATATAGCACTTCGCCTTTATGGTACTCTAACTTACTAAATATCAAATTTAATGATATCTGATCTTGAGCGCTGAAAGAAATGAGTATAGGGAATCTAGCTGTCTAAATGATAGACGTTTCTATTAATTTGCCAATTGACGGCAAATAATCACATTAAAGTGCTAGTTGTCTTTCGTTGAAAGTATAGGTATTCATTGTAGACAAGATAGAAGGAAGTCGAAGCAACTATATCGAACCTGGCTATACTATGATGCCTATTTTGCAAGAAATTGTTTAAGGTTTTCAACCTCTATTTCGAGTATTGCAGTATGCATTACAATGTCTTTCTCTAATTGATCGTACCATTTCTGTAGGTCTATATTCTCTTGAGCGTCTATTTGTTTTCTAAGAGTTTCTATTCGATCAGAAATGGATTTGAGGCCAACCATACCAAAAGTGGGCTTTATCCTATGTAGTTTTTGTTTAAAGCCATCTAAGGAATTTATATCCAGCGCACCTCGTATGATAAGTAGTTCTTCATCTATGATTTCCAGAAACATTTGAAACATTTCTAAAGCAAATGTAGGATCATTACCATAGGCTTCATTTAAATATACGGTGTCAAGATTCTCATTGTATATGAAGGCCGTCTTTTTTGGTTCTGACATAGTTTTGCTCGTTATATATTTCGAAGATACATCAGAGATTTCATTGTATGTAATGATCATGGCTTTATTAGTAGAGTATTTACTTTATTAGGAATGCACTTCTAGAGGTATTGCACTGGTACTCTCATTTTTTCTACTCATCGGCTTTTCCAGCATTTAAAAGCAAGTTGGGGGATTCTGAATATGTTCATAATATGCCCTCTTTCGTTAGACAATATGGAATATGTTACCAAAATTCTATGATATATGCCTGAAAAACGAAAATGGGTCTACGTCATCTTCAATTGACTGCATATTTGCATCAGATTACAGAAAGAAAATATTCAATATTTAAAAATCACTGAAAATGAGTACTAAATTCACGAAAGCTGAGATCCTTCTTATTGGTTTAGTAACAGCAAAGCTGTTCACACCAGAAAACACCAATATAAGTGAATACAGCTCTGATAGAGTTGCTATTGATGTAACAGATACTATGGCATATCACAATGAAATTGATGTTACTAGAGAATTGTTTGTAGATAATCTATAACGGCGTGAATGTTTTCATTGAGTCTCTGACTCAGAAATTTTTTAGTTCTATGGTTACAATCCTCCATACGAGGTATTTAATAGGAGAAATTAGATTGGAGTAGAGTGATATAATTACCCCACCAGTGGCCATTCCTCGAACTGTCCTTCCGCCTGCTCTATCACTTCCTTTAGCAAGTGGTCTAGCTCAGAAAATGGAACTATACGTATCGCTTCGTTGGAATTTTCTTTTTTGGTCTATTCCAATTGTAAATAATTACAAGAATCAAAGATAGTTACTATAAGGCGAGATTCTTTGGCTCGTTTTGCTCGATAAAGATGGTGTCACAACAATAAGGGCCACCTCTCTTAAAGAAGTAGCCCTTAAATAATAATTTAGTTTACTTATAAACTACCTAGCAAATATTCCTAGGAATACATACGTAGTAGGATCTACAGTGGTAACAGCCTGTAAAGGATCATGTACTACAAAGAATCCATCATAATTCGTAGTAAGTTCACTGTAACTCATAGTCGAATTGTTTGATCCACTTACTGTTCCTCCATTTCCAACTAAAGGCATTGCAAATACGTCACTATTTGGCGTTTCATTGTAAGGTGTTCCATTAGGCGTTGTAGCAGCATCTGCCATGTCATGAGCATGAGTATGGTAAGTCTGTCCATCCATAGTGTTGTTGATAGAAACAGTCACTTTAGTGCCACCATCTTCTAGTTCGTCTAATTTAATAGATGCGGTTAGGTTGTCTTGGTGATCACCGCTGTATGCAAATGCTGCTGCTACCTGTCCACTATTGAAATCATAGTTAAATGTTGTAGATTTTAAATCTGGATCGTCGTCTCCACAAGAAGTAAGTCCAATGGCAAGGATCGCAGTGAAGAATAATGATGATAAATTAAATTTAGAAAATTTCATGTTGTTGTTTTTTAATTATGAAAAAAATATTAGGGTATTAAATAAAAATTTCTCTTTAGTATTGCCTCTGTTATTTTGGATAGCATAGTCGAAGGCTTGAAAATTATTTAATTTCCAAACCTTCATCTATGCAAGGGCAATTATTTTCTTAAATAGCGGATTGTATTTTCAGTAGATCTGGATTTTTGGAATTGGTTGAAGTAGCTACGGCTAAATATTTTTGAGCAACTAAATCTTCTTTCTTTTGGACTGCAACTTTAGCCATCATCTTATTCACGTCAATATTTAATGGCCTTTTGTTGTATTCTAAGTTTGCATACTTTTCAGCTTTTTCTATATCTTCTAGCACATCGAGATAAAGGCTTGCGTATTCTAAATTCATATTATGTCCACTGTCCGTGTCTTCTTTTAGCATCACCATTATTTCATCTATAAGTACTGTCATTTCATCTGTGCGTCCTTGTTTTTTATAAAGTTCTGCAAGAGAGATATAGAATCCTACTTCAGGTATAATTGCCATTGCTTCTTTCAATGTCGCTTCACCTTCTTTTTCTTTTCCTTGGAGTATTTGTACATCACCTATAGCACCTACTGCAAAGGGATAATCTGGCCTCATACCTAAGATTTCATTGTACACTTGCATGGCATTATCTAACTGTCCATATTCCTTATATATATCGCCTAATGTAAGCATGGCCCAAGCTGTTTCTTCATATCCTGGATAGCCTGATTTTACTGCTAGTGTCATTGCTTCAATACTCCCTTCTACATCACCATATATTTCGCGAAGATAAGAAACTCTACTATATGATCTGATATCAGGTTTGATTGATATCATCTTATCTGAAAGCTTTACTGCCTTGTCATAATTACCCAATTCTACATTTGCATCAACCAGCACACCGTGTATCTGAGCATTGTTTGGATTGAGTAATGCTGCAGCATTTCCTGTTTTGAGAGCTGCAGTAAATTCGTGAAGAGATAATTCTACTCCAGCTTTGGTTGTCAGTGCTAGGAATTTCAAATCGTCTGTGAGTTTAGTATCCGCTAGTGCGTTTTCTAATATTGCTAATGCACCAGGATAGTAATGTCCATGCTCTCCTGTGACTCTCGCTTCTTTGATGTACAATTGTGCGAGTTGTATTTTGGATTGATTGTCATGTGAGTTAGCTGATATTGCCTTTGTAAATTTGCTATAGCTATTCTGTACTTCATCCCATTCTTTGCCTAGCTGTATGGCTTCTCCTCTCTGTATGAGTTCTGCAGTTTCTATACTGGCTATTTTAGTTTCACTATTGTTGCAAGCTGTTAATAAGCTCAATGTAATAGCGACCAATGCTATTGTCCGGTACGTTTTGATGATTGTATTCATTGTGTATTATTATGATTTTGAAATAAAATGTAAAAAGTGGGTTCAATTCCTTCTACATCTATACTTACGAGAGGGATGTTGTAATTGGATTTCTAAAATGAAGAAAAAGTGATTTTATTTCAAAAAAGAGTTTTAACGAAGTATAAATAGTATTTCTAATCTATTAACGTGCTATCAAGTACGATATGGAGTGTAAAATTGATAATTGCGATCAATGACAACTTTTTAATTAGAGATGACTGTTTATCAGGGGTTGCATTCATTTTGAGGGGCGTAAATTCACATTTCCTATGCTATTGCTAATTTATTGCTAGAGGTTTTATCAAACACGTGACAAAGGTCTTTGACTGATTTGTCGATATCCTGCGTATATTTTCAATTCGCTCCAAATTATAGAGAAAGTCCACAAACTATGTTATACAAAAAGAGGTCACACTTTTTGGTGTGACCTCGGTTTTTAAAACCCCAAAAAACCATAATACATTCTTGTTACTCTGATAGATAGTTTACTACCTATCTTTTGCTTGGTATTCAGTATGATATATTATTTCTTCGCCTTGAAGAGTGGCCGGACAGCACAGTTGTGATGGCCTGGCTATCATACTCTAGTTATTAATTTGCCTTGATAAATCTCGTTGAATGCGAGAATTTATCGTTAGAGATAGATAGTATGTACATTCCCTCATTGAGGTCCGTTACATTGATATTATTTATCTCGCCATTCACCTTACTTCGAATTAGTACTTTTCCGTCCAGAGATGTAACCGTCATTGTAGCATTGTTGTACAATACACTTTCCCCTGCTATAGATAGTGTCAATCTGTTATTAGTCGGATTAGGATATATATCAAGTTCTAGGTCCTCGCCAGCTATATTTACAGTCGCTACATCTATGATTGCTTCCTTAGATAAGTGTATTGCTGATACTCCAGGTTGTAATACATTATATAGTGGAGCTACATTACCCGCAAGTGTGTTAACTTCAAATCCTAATACTCTACCACCATCGTTAGCTCTCTCTGCTACATAAGCAATATTACTCGTGATGTCATAATCTACATCTACAGGATTACCTAGGTTAGTGGCACTACCTTCTATTCTTACTTGCTCAGCCGCAGATATGTTATTATCATCAGATTTGCTTGCGAGATTAGTGATAAATACTAACGCACCATCATCAGCTACTGCTCCTGATCCTACATCTGTAAGTATGAGTAGATCACTACCTTCGTCATATACAAGACCATGAGTTCTTACTAATCCTTCGACAGTTAAGATTTCATCAGGGTCTAAATCTGTTCCTTGTAATGGCTTACTTAAGAATGATTCGAGTACTGCTACTTGATTCGTATTATCCATGATAGCTAATAGGCTTCCTTCGGCTCCAAATTGAATTCCCCAGAGGTTAAACGAAGTAATGAATTCTCTGTCGTAGGTAATACTTGTACCACTGATAGTATAGATTACTAATTTATTAAGCTGTCCATTGGCATCATTAGCATCTTGCGCTACTACCATCTTATCACCTAATACTGTGATCTCTCTACCATTACTAAAGTCAGAAGTAGATGTAGCAGTGATTACTGGATTGTTTCCTGCGTCAAGCATAGCATTTAGATCAGCATATGCATTGATAGCATTATTAGTTCTATCCAATTCGTATAGTACATCATTGTCTTTGTCGTAGTATAGTCCATCTGCATCCATTGCTCCTGTGAACGACCCCACATCTATATTTCCATTTTCTTTCACATCATATACTGTAAGCGTAGCTTGAGTATTAGATGAAGTAAAGAATTGAGCAACAGTCTCTAATTCTACTATTGGATCCATCAGATCACTAAAGTATATAGCTGATGCTCCTCCAAAATCTCTTGAGTATCTTGGTGACACATCGCCACCTGCTGTAGCTCCGTCGAAGGCCAATATTCTACCTCCACCATTAGCTCTTTCAGCGATATATACTAGGTCGTTAGTATAATCGTATGCAGCATCTACAGGATTACCAAGTAGGGTAGCAGCACCTTCTACTCTTACTTGCTCAGCTGCTGATATAGTCCCGTCATCCATAGCTAGAACAAAATCTCTAACGATTGCAAATGCACCATCGTCAGCTACTGCTCCTGATCCTACATCCGTAAGTATCATTACATTATTGTCAGTATCTACAGTGATTCCGTGAGTTCTTACTATTCCTTCTACAGTTACTAATCTATCTGCTGATACTGTCGCACCATCTACATTAGATAGGAAGTTGTCAAAGATTGCTAACCTGTCACTATTATCTTCGATCGCGTATAATGCATCTCCAACTAACTGTATTCCCCAAAGGTTGAGGTCAGTCGTATATTCTGCAGCGAATACGATATCGTTGGCGGATACTGTATAGACTACAAATTTGTTGACTTGACCATTGGCATCGTTGGCATCTTGCGCAACTACTAGCGTACTTCCGCTTACTGTTATCTCTCTTCCGTTGATAAAATTTGAAGTAGAGGTAGCGGTCAATGTAGGGTTGTCTCCTAATTCGATCGATACTTTAGCATTACTATATGCATTGATTACATTGTCTGTTCTGTTCAGCTGGTATAATACATCATCGTCGCTACTATAGTAGATACCATCTGCATCTGTTCCTGCCACATCAAAAGTTCTGAATGAAACATCGTCAGTAGCATCTACACCGAGCATTGCTGCTGTACCTGTAGTATTAGAAGATACAAATACATTAAGAAGATCTTCTCCTTCAGTTTCTTGTATTCCATCATATATTTCTCCACTACATTCTCCAGTACCGCTTCTCGGTTGTGCTAAGTAAGGAAATGAAGATGTAAAAGGTACATCGTTAGCTTCTACTCCTGTAGAGTATGTCAGTACACTCAGTAAATCATCAGTCACTGGACTAGCATTGGGATCTGTAGGATCATAATCATCATACCATAGACCTACTGCAGCGAGAACTACTCCACCTACGGCTTGTAACTCGATACGAGTGACATCATCTTCTAATCTACGTCCGTTAGGGAATCCATCCATATTAGGTATAAACTCTAGATCGGCAGTAGTATTAAATGGTGCTACTGTAAGACCAATAGCTGCAGCTTGTACAAGACCTAAAGAACTGAAGTTTGGATCATCTCTTGGAGTTACTGGTACGGCCATGTTTAATCTTAGCATATCTCCACCATTAGGTAAGAAGTTATTGATAAACGGTTTACCAGCGGCAACTGGATTTCCACCTTTACCTGTTGCTAATTGATAAGGAATAGCATTAGGTACTCCAGTGTGGAATATAGGCCATAGATCCACAGATCTTGGTTTTTCTGGTATTAATAATAGACTTCCATAAGTTTCAAATGCGGTACCTGTCAAGTCTCCACCAGCAAGTGCACTTACTCCATCTGCGCCATTAGAAAAATCAAATGCGCCCAAAGAAGCTTTCTGTATACGTAGTGGTCCAAATGCTGGAACTGCGCCTCCAAATAGTGCATCATCCATGTAAAGAGCTAACTCAGGATTGTAGAAAAATTCATCCATTTCTGTCTCTGCTAATTCTTCATAAGGAGTGATAGCATTCCAGAAATCTTTATAACCGATTGGAATTATAGCTTCATTCGTCAAAGGCATTCCTAGTCTTGATACTTGTACCCAATCACCGCTATTTACAGGTTCTCCTGTAGCAGATATAGTCTGTAATGCTGGTCTACTTGCTGAAGCCCATACACCGATTACATAATTAGGATCTAATATGTTAGCTGGTGTAGAAGGTGCTCCTGTCTTTAGTAAAGTAGAGATAGGCACTTGTATTGCAATAGCACTTACATTGTAACATCCTAGTCCGTCTACTGGAGTTCCGTTTTGTCTTGGAGCATCTCCTAGATCAAATATACCACCTAGATCTACGAAGAACGGATCATCTGTTGGTCCTGCAAAAACTCTTTCTCCTGTTGATGCATTATTGATCGCTGAATTCCATAATGTATTATAATCAGTATTCAATCCTGCACCTCCAGTGATAGATCTTTGACCAATGTTATTTGGTGGTACGATTCCATCTGTGATGATCGTCTCAAATGTCATTCCACCATCCATACTTCTTTCGAGTGTATAAGTAGTTTTTTGATTTTGAGCTCCTAATCTCATATTGAAAAATGTAGTAGGATCTTCGTTTACTACATTGAAAGTAAATCTATAAGTCACTTCATCTCCTACTACAGAGGCATCATTATCTACGTGTACTTCGTATCTGATATTTTCACCAAAGCTGTAATAATTTGGTCCACCGTGAGGCAATTGGAAAGGTACATATGTAGCGATAAGTGTAATCGTATTCGGATCATCAGGACTACGGAATGCATATACATCTACGTTGTCTGCTAATGGATCATTTGAGATAAGTGGTGCTTCTCTGTGACTTGATGCGTCGAGTGAGGACATTACAAAAAGTAATATGCCTAGGCAGAGTGCTAATTTTATTTTAGTTAAATATTTCATTTTATTAATTTTTAAAATTCATGTCCCTTGTGGGAGACGGAATTGATTTATTTTCTTTCAGATAGAAATATGAACGATGGTTAGTTCTGTCTTACTTCCGTACCGCTCCAAGGGATAGCTACATAAGGGAAAGTATTTCTAAATGCTTTGTCATTAGACTCTACTCCTGTGGAATATGTCAATACACCTAATAGATCATCAGTTACTGGACTAGCATTAGGATCGGTAGCGTCATAGTCATCATACCATAGACCTACTGCTGCGAGTACTACTCCACCTACAGCTTGTAATTCGATACGAGTCACATCATCTTCTAGTCTTCGACCATTTGGAAAACCATCCATATTAGGAATAAATTCTAGATCAGCTGATAGATTGAATGGTGCTACGGTAAGACCAATAGCCGCCGCTTGTATTAGGCCTAAAGAACTAAAGTTAGGATCGTCTCTTGGTGTTACTGGTACTGCCATATTTAATCTTAGCATATCTCCACCGTTAGGTAAAAAGTTGTTGATGAATGGCTTGCCAGCCGCTACTGGATTTCCACCTTTACCTGTTGCTAATTGATAAGGAATAGCATTTGGTACTCCAGTGTGGAATATAGGCCATAGATCCACAGATCTTGGTTTTCCTGGAATCAATAATAGACTTCCGTATGTCTCAAATGCTGTACCTGTCAAATCTCCACCTGCAAGGGCACTAACTCCATCTGCACCATTAGTAAAGTCAAATGCTCCAAGCGAAGCTTTCTGGATTCTAAGAGCAGACATCGCTGGTACTGCTGTACCAAATTGATCATCGTCCATGTATAATGCAAGCTCAGGATTGTAGAAATATTCATCCCAAGTAGTCTCTGCTAATTCTTGATAAGGTGTCAATCTATTCCAAGCATCTTTTTGACCGATTGGAATAATCGCTTCATTGGTCAATGGCATACCTAATCTAGATACTTGTACCCAGTCACCTGCTACATCTACTGTACCATTTGTGTTGAGTGTACGCATCGCTGGTCTACTGGCAGATGCCCATACACCGATCACATAATTAGGATCTAGAATGTTTGATGGTTCTGCTGGCGCTCCAGCCTTGAGTAATGTTGAGATCGGTACTTGTATAGCTATTGTATGTACATTGTACTTAGCGATACCATCTCTAGAAGCGGCACCTTGTCTAGGTGCATCACCTAAATCAAAAATACCTCCAAGGTCTACAAAGAAAGGATCATCTGATGGTCCAGCAAATACTGTTTCTCCTGTAGATGCTTTTGTGATTGCTTGGTTGAACAGATCAGAATAACTTACTCCTAATCCAGCACCACTTTCGATAGACCTAGGTCCAATATTGGTAGGTGGTACATAACCATCAGTAACTATAGTTTGGAATGTAGCTCCTCCGTCCATACTTCTTTCAAGTGTGTATGTCGTTTTGAGGTTTTCCATTCCCAATCTTATATTAAAAAATGTAGTCGGATCCTCGTTTACTTGAGTAAATGTAAATCTATAAGTGATCTCATCTCCTGGTATAGACGCATCATTATCTACGTGTATCTCATATCGTACATTCTCTCCGAATGTATAGTAGTTAGGTCCACCAAACGGCAATTCACCAGGAATATAACTAGCTATAATTGTGATTGTATTGGGATCGTCTGGACTCCTGAAAGCATATAGATCAGTATTGTCTGCTAAAGGATCATTTGAGATTAGAGGTGCTTCACGATGGGAAGATGCCATAGTAAGCATCGAGATCATCAGAAGACTTAGTGTTAAGTATATTTGTTTCATCTTGCGTAGAATTTAAGGTTTAAAAATGTATCAGATACTTTAATTAGTACCCATCTACAACTACACTTACGAGAGCATTTCTACAATCGGATTTATTATGTTGATTTTATTTTAAAATAGTTTTTTAAAAAGGAATATTGGAAGGAAAAGGAAGTGAGCTGCTTAGCTTTATCGGAAACAAATGAGGGAGTTTGACTGAAAAGAGATGTTTAGAAGTTTAGCTCTTTAAGGGAAGGGGAATAAGGGTTGAAAGAAAAGAGGAATAGAGGGTAAGGTACTTTGTGCTATGATTCGTCACTTTAGAATTAACGAAGATCCTAATCAAATCAGTGTTAACATTGTAATCTTATCAATAGCGGTATGTCAGTGGGGGTAATGACATGGTATACGGTTTAGAAACCGAGACGTCAAAATAATCGTAACATGAGATCAATACTTTAGACCGTAAGTATCATAGTGTTTTGAAGCCTTTTACACTCCGATGGTACCAATTAACCTTGTAAGTGTAGGTACAGTGGCACCTTCTTCATCTTCAATAGTTATAGCATATGTGCCAGTTCCTTCTTCAAAGTCGACAGGAATGATTAGTTCATCTCCATTTTTAAATACCGTAAGAGGTATTGGGTCTACACCATCTTTAAGTGACCACAATTGGAAAGCCTGATTAGCGGCGACTTGTGGAAGATTTTTAACTTGAATATAGTTTCTTTTATCTATCTCATTATTGTGAAATAGAAGATTAGTTTCTTTGTAATTTTCTGTTGGAGTTAGCTCTAGAGTACGGTTGTTAGGTGTGTTGACATTAGCATAGATATTTCGTCTCTTAGTCTCGTTCGCCTGTTGAGTTTCACAATCCTCTTTGTAAGTATTGTACTCTTCCTGCAAATTATCATATTCTAGTCCTTTGTTATATCCATACCAAGAGAAGAACAGTGCAGCTGCAAATAAGGCAGGCAGAGCGAATGATTTCCAATTAGCTCCACCTTTATCTGTTTTGGTGTTTTTATCAGATTTATTTGCTTGATGCTTCCCTTCTTTAGTTTCTAAAACAGTTTTACTACCTTCTGCTCCTATTAATAATAATAGATTCTGCTCAAGCTCTTTTCTAGGTTGAATACCCTTGGCTTTTGCATAGACTTGCATCGTTTTTTGTATCTCCAGATAATCTGCCTGAAGTAGAGGATATTGAATAAGATATCCCTCTACCATCTGAGCCTCTCGGTCAGATAGCAACCCAAGTACATAGTACTCTAGCAAGCCGGATTGTCTTATTTCATTTATACTCACAGTAGTAATAAAATTATAATTAATAATGTCAAAGAGAAGAACCCTAAGAAGAATTTTTTCTCTTTATCTAGTTTTGATCTTAAAATTTCGATCCCTTTTTTCACTCTTGTTTTGATAGTTCCAATAGGAATATCAAATTCATTAGATAATTCACTTTGGGTATACCCTTTTAGGTATAAGTGCTCTAGTACAAATGCATATTTTTCATCTAATCCGTCAATCATATTTTTTGTATCGATCCCATCAGTATCTAGATGCGTTCGTTCAGTAGTATGTACGTGTACATCTAATGTTTCGGATTTTTCTTCGTTTTGAAAAGACTTCAATCTTCGAATATCAATGGATGTGTTTTTGACGATACGTACCATCCATGTAAACAATGTAGATTTGTCTGGATCGTACTTATCTATATTATTCCAGATTTTTAAAAAGGATTGTTGGATAGCATCCTCTGCAAAAGATTGTCGATTAAGCACTCTAAATGCAATACCGTAAAGGGAATCTGAATAGTTACTGTATAACAAAGAAAGGCCAGCTTCGTTTCTGGCACTTATCTTACTATATATTTCTTCGTCTATCTTCAATCGATGTAACTATTTAGTTTCAATTAATATTCACAAATTTAGTCAAAATAATGAATTTTATTTTTTTTAATTGATTTAGGTAGACGAATTATAGTCTAAGCACTTTCTTCAGTAGAACTATAAGGTGTAGGAGAATATTAAATTTAAATTGGTTATTTAAAGTTGTATTGTATCACTTTCTAATTATTATGTTTATACTTAAATACAAATTAGTATGATGCGTACTTATTTTTCTTTTGTAATAGTTTTTTGTTTGGCATCCTTTTCGCCAAGTGATCCAAATGTAGATAAGGATGGAAAGGATGTGATGAAGAGCCATCTACAACATACTGACATCTTCAAACTATATTTTCAAGATTCAGTTTACATCCCCGTATATTCTGACATATACAGCGAACATCGGCTTAAATCGATTCAGCTTACATCTACTTTAAGTATAAGATCTACTTCATTGAAAGACACTAAATACGTTAATTCAATAGATTACAATGATACCGACGGTACCTTAGTCAAATCATTTATTAATAGAACTCTCATACTTGGTCCTATGCAATCGATGGATTATGTAATTGACAAAAATGATACGAGTGGTGGTGTTGGGCTAATTTTTTGGTTGCTTGGGGAGTTAAACCAAACACTAATCTCTTATTTCAAGCAATTATGATTAATACTTCAGGGCACGCTTTTGCATTTGTGACTAATGGTGTATTATTGACTAACAATTAATTTTATTATACCTTGTATTGACAATATCCTGCATATCAATGAACTATAAATATATAGTGTGAAAAGAAAGAGAAATCTCGGAATGCCTCCTGGGGCAACAAAGTACAACGGTCATTTTGTAAATATTGATATTCAGATTGACTATATCGAATACAGTGCAACACACTACAAACATGAATCCAGTAGTGCTAATGGATTAATATTGCATCCATCTATAATGGATAAAGTACAATGGTATGATATAAGAGGTCTTCATGATGAGAATGTAATAAACAGCATTAGTAAAAGATTTGACATGCATCCATTAGCTGTAGAAGATGCAGTGGATGTACATCAGAGGCCATCATTTACAGAGTACGATAAAGGGCAACATATATCACTCAAAGTTCTTCATTTTGATAAAGCGACCGCTAAGGTATCTAGAGAGGCAGTTAGCATATATTTTGGAACAGGATTCGTTATTAGTTTTCAAGAACGAGAACAAGACACATTGCAACCTTTAAAAAGTAGGATTGAAGGTAGTAAGGGTAGAATAAGATCAAAGAACGCAGATTATCTTGCATACACGATTGTGGATTTCGTTGTCGACAACTATTTTCAAGTAATGGATTTTTTCGAAGAAGAGATAGAAACTCTAGAATTGACGATTAGTGAAAATTCTGATAATTTCGACAAGACAAGAATATACGAGCTAAAGAAAGAGTTACTTAAAGTGAGAAAATCAATTTCACCGTTACGTGAAGCTATAAACTTGTTTTCTAGATCTGAATCTGATTTTGTCGAAGAAAGAACAGTAGCCTATATTAGGGATGTGTATGATCATACTATTCAGATTATGGACAATGTAGATTCTATGAGAGATATCTTGTCAGGCTTGCAGGATCTGTACATATCTGAGATTAGTCTAAGGATGAATAAGATAATGCAGTTTTTGACTATTGTTACAGCGGTGTTTGTCCCTTTGTCCTTTTTGACAGGCCTTTATGGGATGAATTTTGATGTAATTCCTGAATTGAAATATCAAAATGGATATTTCGTTTTGTGGGTCTTTATGATTCTACTAGTAGTTGGAATGTTACTCTATTTTAAAAAGAAGAAGTGGTTATGATTTGCAATATGAGAAAACTCAAAACTTAGTATATAATATTTATTTGAGGTATATCAATTACTTTCGTTAACTAAAAGTATACATGGAAAACATCACCAATCACTTTTTTGAATCATTTTCATTACTCTGCACTAAGCTATATGTATGGATTGATAATATTGTTGATGCTTACCTAATATGATTTTAGTTTTAGTAATCTTTTTGATTTAGATTACTTAAATCTATAAGTATGGCTATAATTAAAATTAAAAAACATTTGACGAAAATAATATCACTATTCCATTCTCTAGAAGGCCTATAGATATTGGAACAAAAGGAGTACTATCAACTTCTGGAAGAATATGTCTAATTAGTAAATTAGTTGACTTAATTTTGGTCTAATTGAATATAGAGTCATTTATCAAAAAAAATTATGAAAAAAATAATCGTTACTATTAATTTTTCAGAGCAATCTCCGGTTATCATTAAGTATGCATTCAAATTCGCTCAGTACTTTAGTGCTGATCTTGATTTTGTCTATGTGTTATCTAAAGGTGATGATATGAAAATGGATGATGCTGAAGAAAAATTATCACAATACATAAACTCCTATTATGCCAAGCAATACCATTCCATTATTGTGAATACATATGTAGGTGAAGGGAATGTAAGTAAGGTAATATCAAATTTTGCAAAACAACTTAAATCTGATTTGTTGCTAGTCGGTAAACATTATCAAAATAAATTTTCATTATTTGGTGATGCTACAGATAGTCTAATATCAAATTGCCCTTGCCCGGTGATGGCTATTCCTGCGGATACTCCTTTTCATTCTTTTAAAAGGATTATCTATTCATCTACCTTTTTGTTAGAAGATTGTATGGCCATCTTTGAATTACAACAGTGGTTGAAAGTATTCAAAGGAGAATTAATCTGTATTAATGTTTCCAAAAATGAAGAGGGCCTGAAAGTAGCCAGTAGAAAAATGACAATTTTGGAACGCTTATTTCCTCAACCTAATATTTCATTCAGATGTATGGTGTCTGATGAGGATATGGCCATCGAAAGATATGCAAATCTTAATGAAGGAGATGTGTTATGTACTATGCATAAAGATCGAACTATGTTTCAGTCGCTATACAGTCCAAGTATGAGTAAAGAGTTGGCTAGACATTCTAATATTCCTTTGATTGTTTTTCATCAACATATGTTGTACTTAGGTGAGTAGCGATTGTTTAGGGTTGTTTTGATTTCACAATATTAACTAACTATGAGGTAGATTGTATTAGTGAATGCCCTGTAATAAAGGCTTTTATGGTGGGAATATTTGTTTTTGAGTGATCAGTGATTGGCATTGTTACTTTCCAATACAAAAAGTCGAACTACTTGATAATCAGTATACTTAGCATATTGGGCAACACAAGGGCAACAAGGATGTGTCATGAAAAGCATATAACCACAAGAAAAAATAACTTGTGTTAATTTCGCCTGTATTCTCGCCCTTATGATATATGTGAGAGACACTTATAGGATAAGAGATAGACAAATATAGTAATCCTTTCTAAATACTTCGATGGTGAATGGTGATTTAGGACAACAAGATAATGAAGACTGACTTTCTATTTGTGATAGTCATTATCAAGTTGAGTATAAATCTCCCAATCTTGATTAGCTTTCTCATTTAACCCCATTTTGTCATACGTAATAGCTCTATCTCTATAGTTTATTTTAAGATCTAAGCCTAAGTTGATGGCTTTTGTAAAATCCTCTATAGCAAGTTGATTTTCTCCAATCATACCATAGCATGCTCCTCTAGGACCATAAACATTGTTTTGTATGTATTCAAATCCAGAAGACTCCGCTACGTTAAAGTCCTCAATTGCCAGCTGAGGATTAGATGTCATGATAGACAAGCCTCTATGATATCTGGCTACATAATTATTAGGATTTAATTCTATGCTATGATTATAGAACGCTATTGCTTTTTTCTTTTCACCAATTTCATCGTAACAGTTTGCTAGTTTTTCGAATGCATCGCTAGTATGAAGTCCTTGCTCATTGATAGCTAATTCTATATGCTCTATGGCTGATTCGTGCTGACCACTGGTCCAGAGTCCTGTTGCAAGAAGCATTCTTGATTTTGGATCATCAGGATATTTATCTACTGACTGAGAAAACAATGATGTATGATTCTGCCAAATATCAGATTGATGGAATGTTAAAGGTAGTAGCACAAAAGACATAAGTGCTAGCAATCCATAGGATACAATTTTCGATTTGTAGTCGTACAAATATTGTAAGCCTGATCCCACGATAAGTGAAAGCCCCACATAAGAAAGATAAGTATATCTATCCGCTACTATAGCTGAACCAACTGGTATCCATTGAAGGACAAGAACTAAAGTAGCTAGAAAGAAGCCTAAACCAAAAAACACCATTCTATTGAACCAATAACTCACAATCCAAAATCCAACTATTATGAAAGGAATAAAGAAAAAAACTTCTTTGACGCTATTATTTATCAATTTAGAATAAGGATGAAAGGCACTCATTTTATCTGGAATAAGAAAAGATCTTAAGTAAAAGTATACACCATAACCTGCATTAGAAAATTGATCATAGAGACTTGGAGCCAATTGTGCATTTACAGCCACGTCGATATTGGTATTGGAGAGAAGTCCATAAAAGTCTCCTCCTTCCTGGACATTGATTGCTATAAGACCAGTCAATATTGCAAAAGCAATAAAAGGTATTTTCTCTAGAATGTATTTCAATTTCCAAAACGGACGCCCCTTATAAATATCTAGCAAAAATAATATTGGGACTAGAGATACGGCCATCGCTTTAGAAGTACAAGAAAGCACAAACAGCATAAACGCAAGTATGAATATATTCCACTTTTTAGAACCCAAATAATGTAGCCAACATAACAAACTTCCAAAAAAGAAAAATATATATAACACATCTTTTCGCTCAGAAACCCAAACTACGGATTCAACATGCATTGGATGAATCGCAAATAGAATTGCTGTTGCGATTGCTAACAGATATTTTTTTTCGAATAGACTAAGTACAAACTTGTAAATCAAGTATGATGTAAGATTGTGGATAACAATATTGGTAACTATGAATGACAATGCAGATTCTACACCAAAAAAATAGCTATTAAGCCATAAAGAGATCATCGTAAGAGGATGATAATTTAGGGAAATCACCTTAGTTAGTAAGACATTAAGATGTTCCCATGTTGGCTGATTGATATAGATATTATCAGTGACATAATATTGATCATCCCAATGGACAAACTGATTGTCGATAGCTGGATAGAAACCAACACAGATAAAACAAGTAATTAAGAAAAATGAAAGTAGATCGTATGAGACATTGAATCTTGATCGATCCTTAATTACTTTGCTAGTATAATTAAGAACAGAAGTATTCATGATTATTTAGTATTCGTTTCTTAGGTGAATAAAAATTATAGAATTACGGAATATAAAATGTGGGCAGCCGTAATGGACTGCCCAAGTCGATCAAAAGAAATAAGAACTAACTACCCAACCCAAATGCATAGTAGTATTCGCCAGGTATATCTTCATAGATACCTTCTAGCATCACACCACCTTTTTTTGACTCTAATTTTTTCATAAGTTCTTTTTTGGATTTTACCTTTTGTCCATCTATAATGGTAATGATAAATCCTTCTCTCATCTGTGTATATCTTCTTAGTTTACCGGCATAGAGTTTTGATACTTTGACACCATGGTCTATGTCTAGTTTCTGAGCTGTTTTCTTGTCAATATCTTCTAATTGAGCACCCAATATGGTGAGTACTTCCTTGTGCTCTTTCTCGATAATATTACTATTGCCCTCTGTATTGATCAGAATTACCTTTATATCCATAGGTTTATCATCTCTGAGAACACTTACTTTAATCTCATCCCCTGGACGATAGGTAGCTATCGCCGCTTGAAGGTCTGGAGAAGACCTAATTGTAGCATTATTCACTTTGGTAATAATATCACCAATCTTTATACCTGCTTTACCTGCAGCACTATTTTCTAATAAGCTGTCGACGTAGGCTCCTTCATTAACCTGTAGATTTTTATCTTTAGCCAGATTACCATCTACGGATCGGATCATGACTCCTAGCACTCCTCTCTGTACTACTCCGTAAGTAAGCAGATCTTCTACTACTTTATTGACAATATTAGATGGTACGGCAAATCCATATCCAGAGTAGCTTCCAGTAGGACTAGCAATAGCTGTATTGATACCAATCAAACCTCCATCAAGATTAACAAGAGCACCGCCGCTATTGCCAGGATTGATCGCAGCATCTGTTTGTATAAATGACTCTACAGCAAACTTTTCTTTGAGTATATTGATATTCCTGCCTTTGGCACTGACTATTCCTGCAGTGACTGTAGAGTTGAGCCCCATTGGATTACCGACTGCGAGTACCCATTCACCAATTTTAATGTCTTCACTATTAACTAGTGGTACTGTTGGTAACCCCTTTGCCTTTATTTGTATAAGAGCAAGATCAGTTGTAGGATCTGTGCCGATTACAGTTGCCTTATAGGATCTGTTATCATGAAGGGTGACTTCCAAATCATTAGCATTATCAATTACATGATTATTGGTGACGATGTAGCCTTTATCATTGATAATGACACCAGAACCTGTGCCTACTCTTGGCTTATTGGGTATCTGCCTTGGTGACTCAAATCTAAAAAACTGTTCTCCAAAAAAGTCTTTGAATGGATCAGGAAGATTCCTAGGAGCCCTTCTGTTATTGATCATTGCATTGTTCCCTGTTTGAGTGCTTTTGATATGCACTACAGCTTCTAAAACTTCCTCCGCAGTATTGGTAAATGCTAGTGGCTTGATGGAACCATCATTGTCGATAGTCATTACTGCATTATGACCACTTGAAGCTGTGACGTGTTCTATTTTTACTGTATTTGTATTGTCATTGATTGTGAAATGATAGATTCCGATACATAGTATCATACCTAGTATAGAACCCATCAATGTTTTAAGATTAACGGTATTCATAATTATATGATTTTAATAATTGAAAAATATATTACGCTGATATTCTGTATTGATTATCAGAGACTTCATCCTGTAGAATCGTATCTAAATAATCTCTATTAACTTGAACTGGGATAGATAAAAAATTGAAATACACCTCATATTTATCCCTATCTAGATTAACTATTTTGACAATTTCTGAATTCAAATTGTCTTTTAATTTGATTTCTTCTTTCATCATTATAGAGCTTTAGATAGTTATATTAAGAGTATCAGGATTTAAGATGCGAATAGCACCCTCTTCTTGGAGCTTCCTTGTGGCTCTGATAGGCATCTCGATGATTTTATCCTTTATACCAGAGCTTAGTTTTACTTTATTTGGCTTAGATAAGCCTACTATTTTATAATTATTCATATTAGTTAAAAAATGAAGAAAAAATACTTACTTCCGTGAGTATAGAAAATATAGCGGTTTTGCTAATCAATGGAAATTGATCTTGGAGGTATTGGCTTTGCCTCATCTTTTTTGGGTAAGACGATAGACAGAATACCATTATCACACCTGGCGGTTATCTTATCAGTATCTATATCGTTAGAAATATGAAAAGACTTAATGAAAGACATTTGTGAAAACTCTCTCATCTTATAAGTGTCGTTCTCTATTGTCTCTCCCATTGACTTTGATGTGGAGACATGCAATTGATTTCGTTCGACATTGATCTCAAACGAATCTTTGGAGTAACCAGGAACGGAGAGTTCGATTACATAATTATCATCATTTTCGATGATATTGGTAGACGGGTTTTTAAAGTTGCCTTGTCTCAACGAATCATTACCAAACCACTGTTCTATCACGTTAGAGAGTGATGATTTGTGTACACCATTAGGTGCAAAAGCTAAAGCTGTCATAAATAACAAATTTAAGGTGAATTAATAATTTTATAAATGGTAGCAACTGTTTACTACAACTAAATGATTACAAACAAAATACCATTCGATATTTTGTGACATTTTTGCAGAAACAAAGTTTTCAAGAAATGAAATTTTGACATTTTGAAGTGAAAAAATGTCAGACTTAAGGGCAACAAATCAAGTCTAAAAAGAGGTAAGTATGAACAGAATGTTCATGCCTAAAGTAATGATATAGAGGCTAGTAACAAATAAAAGAGGGGACGCTACTTTCCAATACAAAACCGAGTAAAAATACTCTCCAGCAAATCGTCAGTATGTATTTCCCCAGTGATCTCTCCCAAGAAGTGCAACGCTCGTCTAATATCCATAGCCACAAAATCACCAGTAATTCCAGTCTGTAATCCATTGAGTACAGCAGCTAGACTTTCGTATGATTTATGTAAGGCATCATAGTGGCGGGTGTTACTCACAATCGTCTGATCCATAAGTTCTGGATGATCTATGACAGTGCGATATAGATGCTGCTTTAGTGCTTCTATATTCATCTTATTGAGTGCAGATGTAGTGATGATATTGTCAGCTGATATGAGTCCTTCTTTATAATACTCTTCTGGTTTAGTATATGGATTGAGATCCATCTTGTTGAGGATGATTACAAAGCGAGTTCCACGAATTTTAAAAGTATCTATATCATTCCAAACCATCTCAGGAGAAGTATCTGATATATCTACTACATGAAGGGCTACGGTACTCTTCTGTATCTCGGACATCGCCTTATCTACACCAATGCTTTCTATAGCATCTTGTGCTTTTCTGATTCCAGCAGTATCGACAAATCTAAAGTTGATACCATCTATATTTAGTGATTCTTCGATAGTATCTCTAGTGGTACCCGCGATGTCACTTACGATGGCTCTCTCTTCATTGAGTAGAGCATTCAATAGGGTAGACTTACCCGCATTTGGTCGTCCAGCGATTACGGTAGCTACGCCATTTTTGATTACATTGCCAAGGTGGAATGAATCGATTAATTTCTTGATGACGCCTTGGATTTTCGCTACTAATTTTTCGAGTCGATCTCTATCGGCAAACTCTACATCTTCTTCTCCGAAATCTAATTCTAGTTCGATTAATGCAGCAAAATCAATCAGCTCTTGACGCAATTCTTTGATCTGATCAGAGAATCCCCCACGCATCTGCTTCATGGCAATATCGTGACTGCTCGCAGAGTCAGACGCGATCAGATCTGCTACTGCTTCTGCTTGACTAAGATCCATCTGGCCATTAAGAAAAGCCCTAAGTGTAAACTCTCCTCGATTAGCGGATCGTACACCTTTACGTAGAAAAAGATGAATAATCTGTTCTATAATATAACTAGAACCATGGCAGCTAATTTCGACAACGTTCTCTTTAGTATATGACTTAGGCCCTCTAAATATGGTCGCAAGTACTTCATCCAACACTTTGCCTTGTTCATCTTTGATCTTACCAAAGTGCACGGTATAGCCATTGGCAGCTGAAAGATCCTTTCCGTGAAATACAGAATCTACCACAGTGATTGCGTTAGGTCCAGAAAGACGGATCACACCTATAGCTCCTGCGCCTGGAGGAGTAGAGAGTGCAATGATAGTATCAGTAAGGTCGTGAGTCATAATATGTATTGTATAACGGTAGCAAAGATAAGGATCATTAATGTCTATGATGTAACTTTATGAATCGAATATAGATTATGACAAAACAATACGAATTTTCGCTTCCTGCTTTTTCTAGAGGATATCATGTGATTACAGACTTAGTGAAAGATGAATTATTGAATCTTCCTTCAGTAGGAATATTACATCTATTTATCAAACATACTTCAGCAGCTATCACAATTAATGAAAGCGCAGATCCAGATGTCTTAGTAGATTTCGAATCAATCTTTAATCATATCGTCCCAGAGAACATGCCGTTCCTAAAGCATACCATGGAAGGACCTGATGATATGCCGGCCCATATCAAAGCCGCTATGATCGGTAATAGTATTCAGATACCTATAACTAATGGAAGGCTTAATCTTGGAACTTGGCAAGGCATTTATCTTTGCGAGTTTCGCAATAGGGGAGGAGTTAGAAAATTAGTGGCTACGGTTATGGGTTGAGCTAATAGAGATTAACTTATCTAGATATTAGATTTATATAGAAGTTGCATTGTTGAGATATGAGATTTGGCCGGTGACTAAATAGAGATAGGTACTCTTATCTGTAGGCCAATAATCTATAAATCTTCCTAAAGTAAATCTATGGCCGTAATAATATCGATGGATTCTTCAATCCAGTGAAAAAGTAACAGTCTCCAGCTTTCGTCTAAATTGATATTTAGAATACAGTACTAAGTGTCAAGATGTATACATTAATCGTAGCAACTCTTTTTATTATATACTAACTAATCCTAATACCCAACACTTTTTGGCTGAATAGTTGTTTTTAATTGATTGATATTCTTTACTGTAATCTACACACCTCATATGTACTCTTTATCATTTAAGTGTGCCAGCATGATTGTAGAATTAAATGCCTTAAGAGAGCATTTATTTTCAAGCTCAGCTTATTCTAAGCTTGGTGTCGATAAAGAAACCTTCGAAGTAAAATTGAATAATCTAATCAAGATCTATTCATTCTATCCAGTTGTTCCATTTCCGTTTGTATTTAGCAGGCAGCATTTCAGGAAAATCTTCATAGCGTTTTTATAATGGAAACTAATTTATCCACCATTATTTTTAAAAACGCTTTTAATAGCCAGATCTATTCATCGCCGTTTTTCTAATATTCTAAAAAATATACTTATGCTGACCTCTTTATTTATTAAGGATTTTGGTAAAACTCAGATTCCAATAGGTTTTTGTTTTTTATGGCTTTTCTTATACGCTTCTTTATCAACGGAAGCTCAGAGCAATAGTAACGACTGCTTTCTTCCTCCAGCATTATGCCAACCAGCGGATGTTTGTATTGGAGAGAATTTGTTTTGCTATGGCGATTTTGAAGTCTTTGTTCCTCGTAATCCCTTCAGTAGTACATTGCCTCCTACCTATAGCGTAGATATACCTGCGTGTCCATCTATTCAGATTACACCAGATGTGGCTCTTGATCAGATAGCGGGTAATCAAGTATTGGGGTTTTCTGCAGACGAGATTGTAATTATACCGTTAAGCAATCCAGTACCTCCAGGATGTACTATTAATATCAACTACAAATATGCAAAGACTACGGATAATGCACTTCCATATTCTACAACCGTCAATTTCTTTGGTACATCTGTGTCATTTTGTGATATGGCCACACTGCCTGCGTGTCCCAGTATTAATTGTATAGAATCTGTAAGTACTTCAGAAGGGATTAGCTCGATCCCTAATTTAATTCTTTGTAATGCCACGACAACTCCTGGCATTGATTGTGACTGTTATCCTTTACTGTTGGATATTCATATTGTTGAATGGACTACGATTACTTTAACTCCATTTGTTAATAATACTACAGAACCTATTAATTTTATTCAGATCACAGCTAATGATCTCTATACCTATCACGTAATAGATGATATTGTAATAACCGCTGATTGTAATACTGCTTTAGCACTGAGTGCAGAGGTGACTCCTGATTGTAATACTGATGGTGCTATTGATGTTACTGTAGCTAACGGCTCAGGAAATTTTAGTTATAATTGGACTCCTACTAATCTACCCAATCAAGCCACACAATCTAATCTACCAGCTGGAGATTATACAGTGACAGTCACGGATAATACTGGCCTTCTGTGTAGTTCTGAGATAACGGTCAACGTGCCACAAGATCCTAATTGTAGTAATGGCATTTGTGATGTATTTATGATAGCCGCCATGTGTGGATGGCAACCATTTGATGCCTATCAGCCATGTGATCCTTGTAGCCCTAATGTGACTCATCTTGTAATGCTCATCAAAGACCCTAATGGCCCTATTAATTATCAAGGTGAAGTATGGAGAATTGCATTTATGGATGGTGGCATAGATTGGTATTATCAAGATTCTAATACTGGTGCTATTCTCATAGTGCCTGGCAACAATGGAGCAGCGATGGAATTCCCAACTGATCCTAATGGGCCAACAATTACAGTTAACGATATAGACCATGCAATTGTAGATTATTTCTGGGAAAAAACGGAATGTAAAGTTACTCCCACATGGAACTGTCCTACACCTGTAACAACTAAAGGACAAATAGATTTTCTTGTAAAAGATGAAGGAATTAAAGCTGGTGACACATATAGAATTCCAGTCACTACTTCGCAATTTAAGAGATTGAGTTCTTATTTATTTGCATTGGATATAGATGAGAGTTATATTGATTTTGTAGGATTACAGAAAGGTATTTTGCCAGGCTTTTCTACTAAGGATTACAGTTATGATAATGGAATTCTGAGAGCCGAATGGTATGATATAAACAAAATGGGGAGAACTCTTAATAGTGGGCAAGTTGTTTTCTACATTATAGTAAGAGCTAGAGAAGATGTAGATAGATTATCAAAATACATGACACAGATTTTTTCTGATGAAAACAATATTGCTACTAATAATAAGGAGGATAAGTATCATGTGATTTTTGATTTTGTGTTAGGAAAAGATATCAAAACGGATATAAGATCTGCTAGTGTAATTTCTTCAACACTTATTAGTTCATTCGTTTCACCTAACCCATTTACTAATGTGACAACGATCAATTTTTATTCTTATGACGATCAAGTGGTGACGATCAAGTTAGTCGATCCTATTGGAAAAGAAGTGCTAGGCACTAAGATGGAGGTTGTAAAAGGAGACAATAGTTATAGCGTGTCAGATCCTAATCTTATACCCGGTTTATATTTCTATCACATATATAACGGTCAAGAGAGATTAACAGGATCTATGATAAAGTTATAAATCGTAAGTGTAGAAAATATTTTTATATAACCAATATCTTAAAGTGTTGAATCGTGTTAAAGCGCTCAAATAAACTTAAGGTAAGTGTATTGTATCATTTTAAAAATTTATCACATAGCGGGCTTTTTTTGATTGGAAATATAGGATCTCATTAATCGATAATGTATTGATTATTCTTAATTGATAAAGTCATTTTTTTTCATCCCTTAAAATTTAATACTATGATATCACCTTTGATTATTAAATCTGGCCCAAAGTACTTGTGCCGATTAGTCTTTTTTTTATTTTTCATTTTAGTATCTGGATATATACAAGCTCAAGAAAGTAAAAAAACTTGTGGTGTTTATCATAAGCCAGTAACCAAATCAGTTGAGAATAAATCTGTTGATATCATAGATCAATTTGGAAATAGCTACGATGAAAAAGAACTGAATATCCAAAGTTTTCATGATCAGTATAGTAGTGCATCTAATAAATCTACTGTTAGTAATTGTACTGGAGGAGATTTTACCTTAGAATTTTTTGGCTTCACTTGTGATGAAGAAATTACCATTTGTAATGTATTTCAAGAAATATCTGACCTCATCGATATTGGACCTAATGGAAACAGCCCTTTAATTACAGTGGCTAAGGTCCCGTTTCAAAATGATGATGGCTCTAATGATACTGAGACATTAGGAGTAGGTATTACTTTTTTTCAAGTAGACTGTGGTATTGCTAATAATCTTATTTATGATGTGATGTATACGGATATTTTTCTTCCTCCAGGGTTCGCTTCAGGTGTATTACGGATTAATTCCTTATTACCTTTTTATAATGATGTACAAGGAACTGTTGCAGGGCATTATGATCTACACACGGTGGCCTTACATGAGGTGTTACATATACTTGGTTATAGTTCATTAATAGAGAATGGAGGAGGCAATGCTTCAGGATATTATAGTCGTTGGGATACTTACTTATATAGTGATAACGATATGGTACATCTTATTGACGAAGATGCTAATCCTCCTATTGGTTGTTGTAATTCATCCGCCTTTAACCCAGCGCTAAGTTATGATCAAGTGATTACTGCGGATTGTGGTATGGATGTATTCTTTAGAGATAATGGCCAGAATATAGCAAGAGCTTATGGGGTCGATTATCCAGCAGATAATCCTGGTGGTTTGTTAAGTCACCTTGATCGATGTACAGATGCAGGTGATGCATACGTAATGACAGCAGAATTAGATGCAGAAGAGGAAAGAGATATCACACAAGAAGAAATTGATATATTGTATGCATTGGGATATCAAGAAGATGGAGGTGCTGAGCAATGTAATGTAATTGCAAATAATGATGTGATCACTTTAGTGGATCAAGTCGAATCGAGCTTAGTTATTCCGTGGGATCAAATTTTTGGTAATGATGCAGTTCGTCCTAATTTTTTACCACAATTTCACGCAATATTCCATACTTCTGGATGTGGTACAATAGAAAGTGACCCTAACATTTTTATTAATTCAAACAGTAGTAGCGGACTGCGAGTTTATCTAAGACCTTGTACAACCTTTGATTTATGCTACACAATTTCTGGATGTGATGGAGAATGTGATGATGGTGTTATAACAATAGAACGAGTTTGTCCGCCTTGTCTTCCCTTACCACCTTTGTGTCCACCTGCGGATATTTGTGCTGGTGAGAATTTATTTTGTCATGGTGATTTTGAAGATTTTATTCCAGGTCGTAGTGATGGCTTGGAACCACCTTCCTTTAATTTGGGGCTGCCTCTTTGTACTTCACTTACGGAGAGTCCAGATATCATTTACGATCAAGCGGATGATAATCGGATGCTAGGGTTGGGTGCAGTTGAGACAGCTATTATTCCATTGAGTACTCCAGTACAGCCAGGTTGTACTATAAATATAAGCTATAGATATGCTAAGAGTACCCAAAACATGGCTACTGTTGATTTCATTGGAACATCCGTATCACTTTGTGATCTTAATCAAATACCTGTGTGTCCAGGTCCAAATTGTGTAGCTTCTGTGTCGACAACACTTGGGGTAACTGTCAACACTCCTAATCTTCCATGTGATAACACTACTCCACCTGATATTGATTGTGATTGTATTCCAATTATTAATACACGACAGGTGAATAGTTGGGCAATGATTAACACAGTTCCTTTCGTAAATAATACATCTGAGGCTATTAATTTTATACAGATTTCTTCTCCAACTGCAAGTAACTATTATGTGATAGATGATCTTGTGATTACAGCAGATTGTGATAATGTAGTGGATCTTACTGTGAGTAGCTCTGTTGATGTTTGCCAAGGAGAAGAAGCAGTTGTAGATATAATGGTATGTTTAGAAGGGACAAACACTGTAGCAGAAGATGTTATTATAACAGTGAATTTTCCTAATCAAATTGGCCTCGATATCGTACCAGGAAGCGCATTTGAAGGAGGTTCTCATACTATTCCCAATACTGTAGCGGGCTCATCTGCTAGCCCTAATTGTTATCCCGTTAGTTTTAATCTAGAAGTAGGTTATAATTTCCCCATTGGTAGCCAAATAGAAGTAGATTTTGAAGTTACAGTGGCTAATTCTTGTTCTGATGTTAATAGTCAAACTAGCAGTGTGATTAATGTTGTCAGTTGTCCTATACCTTGTGTGCTGCAAACTTATCCAACGATTGTAGAAAGTTGCGGTAATGATGGGAGTATTGATCTGATCGTTGCCGGAGGTAGTGGTAATTATTCGTATCAATGGAATGGCGGATTAGGAACAGGTCCTTCTATTATTGGACTTGCGGTAGGGGATTATATCGTTACTGTTACCGATATCGCGGATCCTACTTGCGCAACTATAGCAACGATTAACGTGCCACAGGATCCTAATTGTAGTAATGATGTATGTGATGTATTCATGATAGCCGCCATGTGTGGATGGCAACCGTTTGATACCTATCAGCCATGTGATCCATGCGGTCCTAATGTGACACATCTTGTAATGCTTATCAAAGATCCGAATGGCCCTATAGATTATCAAGGTGATGTTTGGAGAGTTGCGTTTATGGAAGGTGGGATAGATTGGTATTATCAAGATTCTAATACTGGTGCTATCATCATGGTACCAGGTAATAATGGAGCAGCAATGGAAATGCCAAGCTTCTTAACAGTTAATGATATAGATCATGCAATTGTAGATTATTTCTGGGAAAAAATCGAATGTAAAGTTACCCCAACTTGGAACTGTCCAATGCCAATAAGCACAGAGGGGAAAGTTGATTTTGTTGTAGAAGATAAAGGAATTAGAGCTGGAGATACTTATAGAATTCCTGTTACCACTTCCGATTTTAGGAGAATGAGTTCTTACTCATTCGCATTGGATATCGATGAGAGGTACATTCAAATTGTAGGATTGCAGAAAGGCGACTTGCCAGGTTTTTCTACTAAGAATCACAGTTATGAGAATGGAATTCTGAGAGCCGAATGGGTTGATAAAAATAATAGAGAGAGGACTCTAAATAGTGAACAAGTTGCGTTCTACATTACAGTAAGAGCTAGAGAGGACGTCGACAGATTATCAAAACACATGACGCAAATATTTTTTGATGAAAATAATATCGCTGCTAATAATAGAGGGGATAAGTATCATGTGGTTTTTGATTTTGTGGTAGAAAATGATATCAAAACAGATATGAGATCTACAAGTGTAGTTTCTTCAACACTTATTAGTCCTTACGTATCTCCTAATCCATTCAGTGATTTTACCGCTATCAATTTTTATTCTTACGAAGAGCAAGAGGTGACGATCAAACTAGTAGATCCATTAGGAAAAGAAGTTCTAGGTGCTAAGATGAATGTTGTAGTAGGGGACAATACTTATAAAGTGTCATCTTCTGTACTCATACCAGGATTATATTTCTATCAGATCTATAATGGACAAGAGAGATTGACGGGATCAATGATAAAAATATAGTAAGAAAAAATTATACCATTTTTATAAATTAGTATAGCCAGTACGATTATGTGCTGGCTATTTTTTATGCCATTTCAATTCTCTTTTCTTCGTTTATTTACCAAGGTAGAAACGGGTCAAGTCCTAAAGCTGGAGAGTATATTTCATTTTAAAAATAACTGAGTCAACTAACCATATCATATTGAAGTGTTGAAGCAGATTCTTACGATGATGGGCCTTGCTGAATATTCCGTTAAAAAATTAAAAATTTAATGCGTAACAGATTTTTATAATATTCGATTGACTTGATTCAAATAGAAAGTCTATATTATAAAAGTCAAAGATATTGCCAATCCTAATGCAGTTTTAAACGGAGTCAACTGTTTGAGCTAAGTGACTATTAAACAATAGCTTGAGGCAACAAGAATGTTGACTTGAAATTCAATCATAGAAGTGAGTTTTGCCTTCGTAGAATGAGATTTTTAATTTGAGGAATATGCAAAGCTTGGCTAAATAGAAGGCCCCAATGAAACTGAATTCATTGAGACCTTTAATATTTCATTGTAGATTACAATTATGCCATTTCTGTTGGATGATTTCAAGCAGATATGGTATTACTTCTGCAATCCAGGATCTCTCTCCAAAAATTCATTGTAGAGTAATGTATGTCTACTCTCCATTGGTACATCTCTACCTGATATATATAGATGAGTAATCGTTGTCTTTGGCTCAAATGGATCTCCATCTGAAACGAAAAGGTTGGCGATCTTTCCTTCATCTAAGCTACCTAGCATATCTGCTACACCAAATATTTCTGCTGGTGTCAAAGTGACTGCTCTTAATGCACCTTCGGTACCCATGCCATACGCTGCAGCAAAACCTGCATTGAAAGGTAGGTTTCGAACGTTTTCTGTTTCCCTTGTTCTGATCGCTACCTTCACACCTGCTTCTAGCATTTTGCCTGGATTCTTATAGATTACATCATACCTATCCGAAGATCTTCCTGGTAATCCGAGTACTGGTCCACAGATAACTGAGATTCCTGATTCAGCGATTTTATCAGCTACCATCCAGCCATCTCTTACACCCATAAGTGTGGCATCGACCCCTTTCGATTTTACCCACTTTAATGCGGATAGAATATCATTTTCTTTATTAACTTCTATCAATAGTTTTGCTTCGCCTCTCACAACTGGGAGCAGAGCATCCATCTGTGGGTTATAATCATTTCTCTTTTGATTACTTGCTGTAGCCGCACCATCTATGCGAGCGTAGAGTACTGCTTTATCCCATATGTCATTGATTTTTTTGGTAGCCTTTTCTTCATCCTTCTTTATGTCTTCCTCTGATCTACGATCCCATCTTCCTTTCTTGCCAGAGCTTGGGTAATTCATGATGACACCTTCAAACCCTGCAAACATTTGCTCTGGAGTGTAGCCTACCAGATTGATCAATGCTGACGTTCCTGGGAATCTTCCTCCAGCTGGCATTGCAAGTACTGTAGTCACGCCGTTTACTCTAGTCACTGGTATGCTTACTGAATTAGGATTGACCGCAGTGAGGGCTTTCATATGAGGTATGAAGTCTCCCAGTTCATTGTAATCATTAGTAAGAGACACGGAGTTGATTTCCACTAGACCTAATCTAGTACCGCCATCAATCATTCCAGGATATACATGTTTGCCGGTACAATCTACACTCGTTGCTGTTGCACTAGATAAGTTATTTCCGATGGCCATGATTTTGCCATCTTTGATATGTAAGTCGGCTACTTTATCGCCATTACTTACAGTATGTAGTGTTCCTCCTTTTAGGATCACTTCGACATTTTTTGCTTTGTTAACCATCTGCGCATTGAGTGTAATACTTGCTACTAGCAGAAGGGCTATACATGTTATTTTATTTTTCATTATATCTTATTTGTAGTTCGTAATTAATGCTGATGAGAATGACTATGAGTTTCACCTAAAAACAATTCTGTAAAAACGTCTTGCATACATTTGTCTTCATGCCCTTCCATATCTTCCATGAATGAAGAAATCGATTCTTCAGGATTAATATCTATTCTCATATCGTTGGGTTGAGTAGCGATATCAAATCGCACTATACCATCGATAATCGTTTTTTGATTAACTGCATATATAGATAATGGGTGATGGCTAAATATTGCGATATCTCCATCTTTACCAACTTCTATAGATCCTACTCTCTTATCGATTCCTAGCTGCTTAGCAGGATTGATTGTAATTAGTCGCAGTGCTTCGTTATCAGTAAGTCCACCATATTTTTGTGTCTTAGCTGCTTCATGATAGAGATGACGAATCAATCCTGCATCATCAGAATTAATAGAAGTTACTACACCATTTTTAGTAAGAATCGCAGCATTATATGCCGTTGAATAATACACTTCAAATTTGTATGCCCACCAATCAGAAAATACAGAAGCGCCTGCTCCAAATGCTGCCAACTCTGGTGCAACTTTAAATCCTTCATTGACGTGTTGGAAACAAATTTTGCTCACACCGTAATCTTCTAACACATTCATTAGCATTAGTAATTCATCAGCTCTATACGAGTGACAGTGTATGATGATTTCACCATTCATAATATCTACTAATGTCTCTATACGCAAACTGTATTCTGGTAGTTCGTGGAGTTTACCAGAGTTGTAGTCATCCCAATCTTTTTTATAAACGAGTGCATCTGCAAATGCTTTTCGGAACACTTGTTCCATTCCCATACGAGTACGTGGTGTAATGTCTCGACCTTCCCCATGAACTCTCATTGGATTTTCTCCCAATGCAAACTTAATGGTACGTGGAGCATCTTTCATTTTCATGTCTTCAGGGTCGATCACTCCAAATCTGTGCTTCAGTGTTTCGCACTGTCCACCTATGGCATTTGCAGATCCGTGCATAGCATGAGATACAGTTGTGCCACCAGCGATTGCTCTGTATATTCCTATGTCATATGGATTGACACAATCTCCAGTAAACACTTCTGCAGTAACTGGATTGGTAGCTTCGTTCACTACTGATATACCGATGTGTGAGTGTGCATCTACTATGCCTGGCATTACAAATTGGCCTTTGGCATCTATAGTAGTAACACCGCTACCCGCAGATAGATTATCACCTATTTGCTTGATCTTGCCATTTTGAATGAGTACATCCGTGTTTTCTTTGACGCCGTCTGTAATGGTAATAACCGTACCGTTTTTAATAAGTACAGAACCTGTTTCTTGAGCGGACATAGTCACCGCTAAGATTAGGCCTATTATTATATTTATATATTTCATTGCTTTTAATTATTAGTTTATAAGATTCCTTTTAGTGTGGCTTTTATTTTAAACCTAACTATATTAAGGTCGCTTATAGATTTTTTTATTCTAATCATGTCTATAATATTTAGAGACATGAGATTCATTCTTATTTTTTTATCTTCTATTTTGGAGTTTATATTTTTCTTTTTTGGAATTTTAAATTCCTACTTAGGAATTTTTGAACCTTCCATTGGGAACGAACCAAACTGTCCAGCCTTCACCATACCTTTCATAGTGTCACCTTCTATATCTATGTCCCAGCTTAATTCCATTTGAAACCCATCATTATCTACACTCATATCAAAAGTTAGTTTGTTGTCGGTAAAGGCTACACTTGTACCATCCTCATAATCTCCAGCTTCATCAGCAGAATCTACTTCTACTAATAGATCATCTCCATCAGCAGTTATTTTTATAGTGCCACTTTGAGTTTGACCAGGAATCTCTATGCTATAATTCCATTCACCAGCAAGAGCAGCTCCTGCACCTTTTGCTACTTTACCTTTCTTCTCATCTTTCTTCATCTCGCTCATCTGCCCATCTACAAATACGTAACGGATAGTTGATTTTTCTTCGAAGTAAGGTTTGTCAGTAATTACAAGATTGGCGAGTTTCCCTTTTGTTATTGTTCCAGCTATTTTACTGATACCTAGTTGGTCAGCTGCGTTAGTAGTTAGTGCAGCTAAAGCAGTTTTTTCTGAAAGTCCGGCATCGATCATTCGCTTTAGATTTTTTCTGATATCACCAGGTTTAGTTGAGATTCCAGTGAAAGCAAATTTGATTCCTTTTTTCTCCATCATTGCAGCTTGCCCTTCATACTCTTGGATTGATTTCTTTTTACGCACTTCTCTTTCCATTTTGGCTTTCTTATTCGCCTTTTCTAGTACAGAAAGTTTAGACTCTTCTTTTTTCTTCTTTTTCTCTGCTTTTTCTTTTACTTCAGCAGCTTTCTTCTTCTCTTCGTCTGTCATTTTGGAGTCATCCTTCTCTTCTTTTTTCTCTTCTTTGATAGCATCTGGAAGATCCATAGAGAGAAGTAGAGGATATCCACCACTTGATATCTTAGTTGCCATCGGCCATCCTTGCTCTACATCGGAGAGTACTAGTTTAAACCCTAGTTCTTCCTGTAACGCAATGACACGACTTACATCAAGAGCGCTATTAGCAATAAAATATACAGACAGTTGTTTATTCACTACGGGTACAAACGACTCTATAGCAGGCTCAGGTTGAGCCCTACGCATACCAGCAGGATTAGTATTGTATTTACTATTATACTCTGATGTCGCAGCTGCATTGCGATAGATGTCACGATATTTGGCCATGACACCGATAGTAGTACCTGGAGCGACTCGATTAGCAGATTTCAATTGAGAAAACATACTCGCTTCTTTTTGGATTACGAGCTCTGCCACATTACCCTCACCTAGAGAGAAGATGGCTCCCATCCCAGGAAGCATTCTACCTTGAGGTACCACATGAGCAATACCATACCCTTGTTCTCTTAGTTTCTTTATCGAGCTTTCTTCGGGTGCATAGTCGTCATAAACCGAATGTTCTGGTGTAATACCTGCAACAGCATTAGGCGGATTTCCTGGATTTTTAACTTTCGGCCTGTCTTCTTTGTCCTTTTTTTTAAGCCCTACATGTGATAGTGCATCTATGAATCCAGCATAGATGTACATACTATCCATATCTATCACTTGAGCATCATAAGGTGCTTGTATATTAGCGCCTACTTGTGCTATTAGGCCGTCTTTGACGAGTACTGATCCAAAACTGGATTGTCCTGGACTGGCCACGATATTTGCGTTTTGTAGGAAGTATGTAGCGGTTACCTCTTTTGGGTTGTTGCTGTTTTGCGCCTGTAAGTTCGTTGTCCAGCTAGTGATTAGCATTGTAGTGACCACAAATAGACCGTGTAAGGCGAAGCGTTTGTTTCTCATGCTTTCGTTTAGGTTTTATTATTTTTCAGGTTAAAGTGTGTTAATATAGGGATTTGTCCTGTATTCATGATTGTAATTTTTTTCTTCGTGTAGATCAATAATCAGACGAACCAGTAGATCATGTATGTTAATGACAGTTTATTTCCTTACGAGTTGCAGTTAGGAAAGATAATATTGACTAGTGGAAACGGTGAAATTAAGCGGTATAGCCATTCAAGAAAAGTCGGTTGTTGTACTAATTTGCAGCGAAACATACTTTCATGGTATCTAATAAATAGATAATTAGAAGATTATTGTATATTTAGAGATGTGACATCAATGTGTTTACTTATGCTGAATTGATGATTTTCTACTTTTACGAACCTAAAAATATCTCTGCCTTATGATGAATCAAGAAGTACGCGAAATAATGAATGCCAATCCGGAAACAGCAAATCCAGATCAAAACGTATCTGATCTATCTCATCTAATGTTAAGCAAAGGTTTGCAGCAAATGCCAGTAGTATCAGAAGGAAAACTATTAGGTATGGTTACCACGTATGATCTTTGGAAAAAATATGAAAACAAAACTACATTAGCAGATCTTACAGTTAAAGATGTTATGAATTCTAAAGTAATCAAAATATCGCCTAAGGATAAAGTAGGTACAGCCGCAGAGTTGTTCGCAGATAAAAGATTTAAAACATTGCCAGTAGTTAATATGGATAATGAATTGAAAGGTACCATTACTGCTTTTGATATCATTAAAGTAGCCTTCAACGAAGAGTATGATAAGAAGATTCTATATAAAAAAGAATTTGAATAATGATGTCGTAAAGGAAAATTGACAAATAAATTATACTCATAGGGTATGCCTCAAAGCATACCCTATTTTTGTGCATGGTACTTTATATGTTATTGATAAATAGCTTTATCATTATATTGAATTAATATCACCCGTTTAATACACTTTGAAAAAAGGCACTATCGAAATTTCAAACTCAATTAAAAATTGTAATCATCAACAAGATCCCAAGGATTGAATCTATGGAGATCCATTGAGAATGTAATTCTACTTAAGAAGTTTCGATTGTCGATCTTATAGCTATCGGATATATTACTCGATGCAATTATAGGTAGATATATACCTAGTAATCCATCCCCAAACTCAACCATAACACCTCCACTATAAAACATCTCTCCTTCAAGAGGATCTAAAGTAAAAGACTTCGTTCGAGCATATCCCGCATCAAAGAATAGTTTCAAAGGGTTTTTTGAAGGGCCAAATGGAAGATGTGATTTAAGATTAATGGCTATTGCAAAATCATTACTTTGACCAATTCTACCATTAGCACCTCCAAGTGCATCTTTGAATCCACCGCCATGGTAACCTATTTGACGATATGCGTTTTTTGCAGAACCTTGTCTATCTATAAAGTAGTCGTCATAACTATAATCTGTAAATCCTTGACTAAGTAGAGCAATACTACCTTGTGTTAGAAGATTATTATAGGAAGATGATTCCCTTTGACTATTCATCAAAAACTTTGCAGCGAATAATCTAATATCAAATCTTTTATTTTTTGCAAATAAGAAACCGTGCCTATAATCTAAACTTAGCTTTAGATAGTCTTGAGTGCCAAAAAAATCACCAGCATTGTACTTATTGTATTCCAGCTGGACTTCTAATTCGTTGGGTTGAAGCTTGTCAAAATTATATCTATTGTGAGTAATTCTACTTATGTTTTGATTGAATTTACTAATGCCATTAAATGGAAATTCTGTTAAAGTCCACAGGTGTCTTAGAGTAGTCTTACTGTATATTTTACTCGCTGGACTATGATAGTGATGCAATGATACAGATGGATCAAGTCTTATATATCGCAGTTGAATATTCGTATCCTTGTTGTTCGCAATCGAAAATGACTTTGCTCCTAATCTATATTGAATTTTTCGAATCTTCTTTGACTTTGGCCTTGTGTCATAGCTAATCCAACTTTGACCAATAATGTTTTTGCTGCTGGCACCAAAAAATGGAGTGATATTCCATTTTAAATCTTTCGCTGGGAAAGTTGAATTATATATACTTAGACCAAGCATCACACCATCGTAAGAGTTGTACCCTAAGAGCGGATTTATGTAAATATCTTTTTTGCGTGCAGAATCGAAGCTGGGAAAAATCTTTATGCCGATTCCTGGCCTTGGATATCTATTGTTTTCTGGATGGGTATCTAGACTAGTTTGGTCAGGATCCAGGATAGCACTTTTTATTTTTTTGGATTGAGAAAGACTTATATTATTTGCGTTAGGCTCCACATTGATTCGCTCAGTAGTGCCATCTTCGTATTCTATAAGTAAAGGCACTTCGAACTGTGGTTTTCCACTATTACCAAGTATGATTGTATTACCAGTTACCTTTTCGATAGTCATATCTACAGCATGACCTTCAAGGATGTCTTGATAGCCATTTAGATCTAAGCCAGACTCTTTTTCAATATGGTGTAGTAGATCATCATACTTTGGATGTTTATATTTCCATTCGGCATAGAAGCTTCTGATGATATCTCTTACATCATCAAAGCCAAGTAATGATTCTATATGCTCGATCAAAGTAGATCCTATTTGATATGCATTGATACCATAATTAATTGTACTTAATTCTGTGACAGGAGTAGTCAGCGGCTGATGCATATGTCTGCATAACTGCCCTTCAGCGAAGTGCCTTAGTATCGGCTTATCTCTTCCATATAATTGTGAAGGAATTTTTTTGTTTTGATAATTGACACCTTCATAATAATGAGCAGTATATTTTTGTTCAAGAAATGTAGTAAGTCCTTCATCAAAGTAACTTTCATCTCTTTCATTTGAGCCTATTGCAGCATAAAACCAAGCGTGCCCTACTTCATGTGCGATATAATATTCTAAAGCATCTGTAGCGGTTATATTTTTTATTATTTTGATAGAAGGATATTCCATGGCTCCACCAGGACTGCTATCGTCGCCTTGTACAATGGAAAGGGTAGAGTAAGGATAATCTCCCATATACTCTGACATATAAGTCAGCACTCTCTTGGTGTGTTGCATGGCATCTTTCCATATACTGTCGCCAGGTTTTCTATAAATCTTGATGTCTACTATTTGGTTGTTTTTTAGAGTTACTTTTTCTTGTTCTAGTATTCGTTCTGGAGAAGTAAACCAAGCATAGTCATGAGCATTTTCCAAACGTGTATTTACGTATTGATAATCATTGTTAATGTATCGTTCGGTTTCATATCCACTATGAGCAATCGTAAAATCTTTTGGAGCGCTTAGAGTTACATCATAATTGGCATATTCGCTGTAAAACTCTCCTATAGATAGATAAGGGAAAGTATGCCATCCATCGCGATCGTATACTGCAGGCTTGGGATACCACGCGACCATATTATATAAGTCTCCTGATTTTCCTAGTCTGGCAAAGTAACTTGGTACTTTCAGTTCGTAATTGAAGATCATAGACATTTCTCGTCCAGGAGGAAGTCCTTCATCTATCGGAACATAAGCTATTTCTTTCTGATCATCTATATATATGAGTTTCAGATCGCTTTTCTTTGATGGTGACTGCACCTTGATATCTTTATATCCACCGAGTTGGTTTTCATCAGCAAAATGATAATCTGTCATTCCCATCATTAGCGCTTGATCGGCAAAAGCAGATGTTTTATTGCTAAAAGCGTTGGCCCAAAGATGAATGTAAATTTTATCAAGAGTATCTGGAGAATTATTAAAGTATTGTATTGAACACTCAGCCTTGATGATATTTGTATTGGTGTCAAGTTGTGCATTGATATGATATTCCAATTGCTGTTGCCAATATGCAGACTGCGCTGAAAGAAATATTGAACATAATAATAGGAAAATTGTATATATTGACTTAATCATTGCTATGGTTCAAACTTTGAATTCTATTTGAGAGAATCGATTTGGGAAGTATCGCAAATTATCGGCTATGAATTAGTCAACGAATACTTGAAATCAATTCTTAATTTATGCGAAGTTAACCTATTTCTAATTATCCCTAGTATCACATTGAGCATGAGATTTACAATTCTAATTTTGTTATCTGTTATACTTTATGCTTGTCATAAAAGTGCACATCATAATTTAACACAACCAATCGCAAATGAGGGCGTAAAGCATACGCAACTTAGGACTTTTCCTCAAGATTGGTTAGGATATTGGGAAGGCGAATTGAGTATATATAATCACTCTGGTAAGACGATGACCATTCCAATGGCCTTAGATAATGGGATTACGGATAATGATAGCACATGGAGATGGGCGATCATATACGGAGAGGATACTATCTCTGGACGAAGAGACTACGAACTCAAAGTTGTCGATGCTAGCAAAGGACACTATATTGTAGATGAAAAAAATAGCATTTTTATTGATGCTTATCTATTGGACAATAACTTGGTAAGTACGTTCAATGTAGCAGGAAATTTTATTCAGAGTAATTACGAATTGGTCGGAGAGGAAATGGCTTTTTCTATCCATATGTTTAACGATAAAGAGGTAAGTACAACTGGAGACACTATCTACAATGGGGAAGAAATACCTATCGTCAAATCTTACCAAAATACAGTGTGGCAAAAAGCAAGGTTGAAAAAACGAAAATAATTTATTTTTTTACTATAAACTTACTCTTGTAGATTTTACCCTTTCCAAATAATGACAAAAAATAGGTGCCTGAATTCAAGAAATCAATATTGATATTATTATCATATATGTCTGTATATAGTGTTTTTCCATTAATATCAATAATACTGTACCTACTTCCAATATAATTTTGATCGAGTTGAATTTCGTTTATAGCTGGATTGGGAAAGATTAGTAAATCTTGTTCAATTATTTCTTCGATACCAGTATTGATGTCATTATTAGTATTGGGTGTAGAGGATTCTAATAATCCGAAATCACCAATACCATTAGGTGATCTTCCAAAACTCATATCTGTATTCTGTACTCCGTATTCGATAAAATCTAGAGGAGCAAAATTATTATCTTGAGTGTCATATATTCCTATTTGCTCTCCATCTTTTTTTAGTTTGAAGTTGGCGTGATTATCTCCTTGATTGCCATCTTCATCTGCCCAAATGATGAGGTAATTATCTGGGCTTAAAATGATGTTTGGTAGCTGCCATTTATTAGGGAGATCTGGATTGTCAGATAAATAATAATTGGAAAGTTGTATATCTGTATTATCGGCATTATATAGTTCGATCCAATCTTCATACTCTCCATTGTCGTCGAGTACAGCAGTATTGTTGCTCGCCATAAATTCATTGATGACAAGCTTCGGTGTAGCCAAATAACCTATGTTGATTTCTTTATGTCCACAATTTGGGAATTTTCTACTTTGATTGCTATTGTCAGTTGCTTCTATATAATTTTGCATTACTCCTGGCCCATTAATAGTAATAGTAGCAGTGTATATTCCATTGTTATCGAGAGTCATATTTTCTGCGATCCAGCCAGTATCTTCTATGGAGTAATGAAGTATAACAGACTCTATTGCTTGATCATCAATTATATCTGCAGTTAGCGTAACAGAATTCTCTTCATGAACTATTTTTAGACCGTTCATGATAGGTAAGATGTCGTATTCTTCAAGTTGCGTTAATGCTTTATTTTTTCGTTCTGTAATAAACTCTTTTAGTCCGTACTTCACATGAGCATCTTCATAGTCTTCATAACTATTATTAAAATCGGATACCGTCCAGTTGTAATCCTGATTGGCATACGTATCAGAAATGCGAAATGGAATAGTCGTATCTTTTATATCATCAAGAATTGGATCTAGTAGGCTATTGTTATAGTACAATTGAATAAATTGGTCAACATAATAAGTATACTTCGCACGATACTCTGGCAACGTAAGCATCTGCTCATATAATGGTCTGTCTCCACCAAGTCTATTTGCGTATTGATAGATATTGACTTTGGCCCAGTCTATACCAAACCAGTCAATGCCAAACGTATTATCTGTGTCATAAGGAATCCAGTGAAATATACCAGTGTTCAGATCTTCGTATAGATAGAAGTTGTTTTGATTGATAACCCCGTCCCAGTTTGCAGTCAACATATCTATGGCCATGCCTTTGAGTACGCTATTGACATCTAGTACTTCTTCGACCTTACATTGAAAATTGTTAGTGACAGTGGAATTAAGTCTCCATATGAAATCTGCTAAACCATCATAGTTGTCTTCCTCAACATTAGTTTTGAGATCGTAGGCTCGTCTACCATTATTAGAGAATTTGTAAGAGTTTGGATCACTATTAATATAGTTTAAGTCAGCAGGCCAGAGACATTTAAATAGATTTCCTGTTTTGTGCTGAAATCTTTTTTTGATAAACTCTTCATCGATATGCTCGACATTGAGATATAGTCCGCGATACTCATCATTGATATGGAGTCTCACATGATTAACTCTCGCCGAAGGAACACCAACTTCAGCAAAAAAATCCCAAACTAATTTTGCTCGGACTATAGAAGGGTCGTTATGTTCGCCATTGAGGTTTAGTTTTTCTACGCCTTTATATTTCCTTCCTTTTTCAAAAGTATTAAATGATATTTTAAACGATTTTTTATCCGATAATCTACTAGTATTACCTCTAAGTCGCAAACCTACATTCGAAATGGTATCTTTATTATCTCCTTTTGTAATGATACATAAGGCCTTATACTCGTAATTACTGAGTAAGTTATCATTTAACAACATGATATCTAACGAATCTTGAGCAAGAAAAATTTCAATTTTGGGTACTATGGTTTGATCAAAAATATATCCGTCATCAGGTCTTAGTTGTTGAGCAGTACCATATTGTGATATAAAGCATACAACCCATATTAGTTTTAGAATATTGCTCATGTTATCAAATATAGGGTAGAATATTGAAGGTTGTTTTTAATATTTCAATTAATTGTTTTTCTATTCCGTTGTAGAAAGAGATTAATAACTATCGTTAATCGATATTATGATACAGAAAGAACTTCAATCGTTTGCATACAATTTACTTTCGCCTAGAGCCACATTATCACATAAAAACATATTAATTTACAGAAATTCATTTGATACCTTAAGCCATACTATGAGATCTCTTTTAATTATATTATACCTAATTGCTTATACGATTCCTTGCGCTATATCACAGGTAGTCTATACAGAGCCAGAGTTCCCATCTCAACTGGATGATGTAACAATATACTTCGATGCATCCAAAGGCAATGCGGGATTAGCTGGTTTTACAGATGTAGTGTATGCTCATACTGGAGTAATTACTTCAAATAGTACTAGTGCATCAGATTGGAAATACGTGCAGGGCGATTGGGGAACCACTAATGCTCCAATAATGACTAGGGTAAGCCCAGATCTATATACACTAGATATTAATATCGAAGACTTTTACAGTATTCCACCTGGAGAAACAGTGGAGCAGCTAGCTTTTGTATTTCGTAGTCAAGATGGATCTGAATCTGGTAGAGATACTGATGGTTCTGACATATATACACAGGTATACGAATCAAATCAAGGGCTCATCGCCTCTCTTATTTCTCCAGCTCAAGAAGGCACTATTATATTTGATGACGAAATTGTAAATCTTAGACTCAATGTAAATCAAGTAGCTGACTTGACTGTATTTGATAATGGAGTACTTATACACGAAGAAAATACAGATGCCTTAGATATAATCTTGTCTGATCTTTCATTAGGGGCACATACTATAGGCGTATTAGTAGATGATGGAACCGAGCAGCTTACGGTTACTACTTCCGTATTTGTGTTAGAGAAAAATAATACGCTTCTAGATCCTCCAGGAGGATTGGTAGATGGAGTCAATTATTATACTGAAGAAACATATATATTCCAATTAACGGCACCACATAAGGATCATGCTTTTTTCCTTTGTCCAGCTAATGAATTCAAAGTCGATTTAGACTATCGTATGAATCTTGGAACAGACGATATCACTTTTTGGATCGAACTGCCTAAGACCGATTTTGTTAATAGCAATAACACCTACCAATATTTAGTAGATGGATCCATCACGATAGCTGATCCATATTCAGAGATAGTTTTAGATCCTAATAATGATCAATGGATCTCTGAAGATGTGATGAATTCCCTACCGGATTATCCTACAGATATGACCAGTGGAATAGTAACAGTATTTGATATTGATGATGTAGAATATCCTTGGACTGCGACTCTTGCAAAACCAGCAAAGACAGATCTTGTTATCTATGAGATATTGATGAGAGATTTTTTAGCGGATCATAGTTATGCTTCACTAATTGATACATTGGATTATTTGCAGACTCTGGGGGTCAATGTTATAGAACTGATGCCAGTCAATGAATTTGAAGGAAATCAAAGTTGGGGTTATAATCCATCTTTCCATATGGCATTGGACAAATACTATGGCTCGCGCGATCAATTTAAGGCGGTTATAGATGCGGCTCATAGCAAGGGAATTGCAGTGATTCTTGATGTAGTCTATAATCATGTATTTTCTCAAAGTCCATTGGCACAGTTGTTTTGGGATGCACAAAATTTTCGACCTACTAGTGATAATCCTTGGCTCAATGTAGAAGCTAAACATCCATTCAATGTAGGCTATGATGTAAATCATGAAAATTTTCAAACTAAGCAATGGGTCAAAAGAGTGACGCAGTATTGGATTGAAGAGTATAATATAGATGGTTTTCGATTTGATCTTTCTAAGGGCTTCACACAATTTGATAGTGGAAATAACTCTAGTCTGATGTCTCAGTATGACGCTAGTAGAATAGCAATCCTCAAAGATTATGCGGATCATATATGGAATATAGATCCAGATAACTACGTTATATTAGAGCATTTTGGCGGTAATGTAGAAGAGGAAGAACTCTCTGATTATGGTATGATGCTTTGGGGTAATGGACAACACCAATTTGCGGAAGCAGCAATGGGATATAGTTCAGATCTCGATTGGTTGTCATATAAGCAACGAGGTTGGAGTGACCCTCACGTAGTAGGTTATGCAGAGAGTCATGACGAAGAGAGGATGCTTTATAAGCTTATTCAGTTTGGTAATGAAGGTCCTGGTCATAATACTCAACAGCCAGAGATAGCTTACGATAGAGCAGAAGCCGCGAATGCTATTTTCTTTAGTATTCCTGGTCCTAAGATGATGTGGCAATTTCAAGAATTAGGATATGATTATTCTATCAACTATTGTGCAAATGGAGGTACAAGTGAAAACTGTCGTTTAGATCCTAAGCCAGTTCGCTGGGATTATGCTGAAGTAGAAGGAAGACGACAAATCTATGCAGTAATCTCTGCACTTACGCACCTAAAGTCCAACTATCCTACATTCGCTACTTCGGATTACGAATTTTTAGACCAATCTTATTACAAACGGATAAAGCTTAATCATCCAGAGATGAATGCAGTGACTATGGCTAACTTTAGAGTAGAAACTGACGATGTAGATCCAAGTTTCCAATCTAATGGTACTTGGTATGAATACTTCTCTGGAGATAGTCTAACAGTAACTAATGTCAATCAAAGTATTGCGCTCGCTCCAGGCGAATATCGGATATATACTGATATACGAATCACACCACCAGAGTCATTCTATGTAGGTACTTCTAATATTCCAGTTGTGAATGTCGAACTATACCCTAATCCCCTAAGAAGCACAGAAAATTTAACTCTGATTCATTCAGATATGAAGGATATAAGAGAGGTGTCTATGGTAGATCAGATGGGTAGGCGTTCACAAATGAATTATAGCTATGATGGGTATGAGTTGTCGTTAGATGCGTCTGACTTGTCAGCAACTGGAATCTATTATATTAGAATAATCACGAGTGATAAAATCTATGTAGCTAGAATCATGAACTGTAGATAAGCAGTGGCTTGCGAAGCAAACACGCGAAGTCGGAGTGGGAATGTGGTTTTTTCGCAGAAAAAACACATGGACTCCGATAACACATGGACTCCGATAACACATGGACTCCGATAAACACATGGACTCCGATAACACATGGACAAGATTCCCGTACATTGTACGTAGTTCAATTAAATCAATCCTATCAAAGAAATAATAGATGACACCTCTCTTCATCACTTAGGCCAACACCTATAGTTAAATGCAAAATGCAAGAAGTATATTAGAATTATAAGAAGTAACAGAAAAGACTATCCTAGTTGAGGTAGTTCATGTTACTCGAATAGAGATAGATAAGTAGAAGTAAGAATATGGCTATGCCAATGATTCCTTTACCGAACCAAACTCCTTTCTTTCCCCAATCGTTGTTATTTCCACCCATAGCTATTGATTTTGCTATTATAATAATACCACAAAGAAATAGTTTATCTGTGAGTATTACTAATTGTTTGGGTTAGAATTTCAGACACTCATTGTTTTTTACCTACATAGACTAATTAAATGTACATATTGGATAACGAATACACAGTGAACGCGCTTAAGCAGTTTGGGTATAATCAAGCTTAATCGATCTAATTGTTTTGGCCTGGCCTGTGCTATAGGCTCCTTTTTGTCTATTTTCCTCTAGTACAAACAAAAGCATCTAAATTTGCGTTAGACATTTCATTGATTGCAGCTAAATTGCCTAATTTCAACTATTAAGATACGACTTAAGATGCTTCACCGAAAAAAAACAACCAGATGCATCAAATAGTCATAATAGGTGGAGGTTTGGCTGGATTAGCTAGTTCTATACACCTATCTAAGCTAGGGCTGGATGTAGTATTGATAGAGAAAAATACATATCCCAAACATAAAGTATGTGGCGAATACATCTCCAATGAGGTCTTGCCTTATCTCCAATATCTAGGTTTTGATCCCTTCGCTTATGGAGCGAAACGGATAGAACAATTATCCTTCAGTACTGTAAGCGGTAAAAACATATCATCGACATTACCTCTAGGTGGATTTGGAATCAGTAGATATTGTATGGATCATGCATTAGCGAAGATAGCTAAGTCTAATGGTGTCAATATCTTACAAGCTAGTGTAAAAGAGATCCATTATGAAGGTGGAAGATTCAATATTACAACAGATAGCAAGGAGATACAAGAAGCAGAAATAGTCATCGGTGCTTTTGGGAAGAGATCAAATATAGATGTCAATCTCAATCGACCCTTTATGAAAGAGAGTTCTCCCTACTTAGCAGTCAAAGCGCATTACGAAGGTGATTTTCCAGATGATCTTGTTGGCTTGCATAATTTCGATGGTGGATATTGTGGTTTGTCCAAAGTAGAATCGGATAAAATTAATGTTTGTTATATCACAGATTATAAGTCTTTTAAGAAGTATAAGAATATTGATGATTTTGAAAGGCAAGTGGTAACCAAAAACAAATACTTGAAGGAGGCGCTCCAGAAAATGACTCCAGTGTTTAATAAGCCCTTGACCATTAGTCAAATATCATTTGCTACAAAGAATCCTGTAGAGGATCATATCATTATGTGTGGAGACAGTGCAAGTATGATTCATCCCTTAGCAGGAAATGGAATGGGGATGGCGATCAGATCAGCTTATATCGCCTCTGACTTAATCAATAAGTACTTTCAAGGAGAAATAGAATCTAGGCGAGAATTAGAATTGGAATATACTGCCAGGTGGAAAAATGAATTTCAATTTAGGTTAGCCACAGGACATATCATTGCAAGATTATTTAAAATTGGATTTCTTACTGAAGGTCTTGCTTCATTGATCAAACTATTTCCTAATATACTGCCTAGAATAATAAAGATGACTCACGGAAAACCAATGAAATTGTAATATATGTGGATAGATACAACGCATAGAAGTAAAGAGGAAGAGATCATGGATGATCTCGATATGTCAGGAGATATATTGATTGATAGTCTAGATAAGATAGCTACGATCAATCAATTTCTGGGTGGAAATAAATTGACCGTAAAAGGGGTAATGGAATTATTAAAAGGACATCCCAAAGACAAGTCAGTGTCGATAGTCGATCTAGGCTGTGGCAATGGTGATATGTTGCGTGCATTGAGCAAAGCGGGAAAAGCTAAAGGTTATCAATTTGATATGTTAGGTATAGATGCGAATCAAGCTACGATAGATTATGCGATAGAACTTTCGAAAGAATATGATGATATAAAATACCTTAAGCAAGATGTACTGTCTTCAGAGTTTAAGTCTATCAATTACGATATCGCTTTATGTACATTGTTTCTTCATCATTTTGAAGATGATGTAGCATTTAAGCTAGTCGAGTCTCTCGAACAAAAATCTACAATAGGAGTCATAGTAAATGATCTTCATAGACATCCTATGGCTTATCATCTTTTTCAATTGATTACATTGTTCGTCTCTAATCATATGATGAAAGAAGATGGAAAGTTGTCAATAAGAAAAGCATTTAGAAAAGAAGATTTTCAAAATTTTGCAGATCGTTTAAAAAGCAAAAGCCAAATAAAATGGAAGTGGGCATTCCGGTACCAATGGATAATATTTAAGAAATGAGCGTCAAAGTAACTACGGTTGTAAAACAAGTGCCATCATATTCCAGAAACACAGAAGATGTATTGCCTTTGCTGAAGGTGTGGCTTTCGGATCACGATGAGAGATATCAGCGTAAGGCAAAAAAAATATTCGAGAACGCTGGAGTAGATAAGCGATATTCCATTATGAATCCGGATGAAGTATTTACCGCTACATCGTTTGAGGAGAAAAATAATATATATCGACGTGAGTGTATAGAGTTGGCTGAAAAAACAGCTAAAAAAGCACTCAAAGAATCTGGATTAGATGCTAAAGATATCGACTATATCATCAGTGTAAGTTGTACAGGTATTATGATACCGTCCATCGACGCATACTTGATCAATAGGTTAGGTATGAAGCAAGATGTAGTGAGACTGCCAGTAACAGAAATGGGCTGTGTAGCTGGAGTATCAGCTTTCATATACGCTAATAAATTTTTGAAGGCTAATCCTAATAAGCGAGCTTTGATCTTAGCGATTGAGTCACCGACAGCTACTTTCCAGTTGAATGATTATTCTATGACTAATATTGTTAGTGCAGCAATTTTTGGAGATGGTTGCTCTTGTGCGATATTATCTTCATACGAAGAAGAAGAAGGACCGGAAATTATTGGAGAAGCAATGTATCATTTTTATGATGCCGAGCATATGATGGGCTTTGAATTGACCAACACCGGATTGCAAATGGTTCTCGATAAAGAAGTGCCGGATAAAATTGCAGAACATTTTCCGATGATCGTTTACCCTTTCTTGGAAAATCATGGATTGACTATTCAGGATGTCGATCATTTGATATTTCATCCTGGAGGAAAAAAAATAGTAAACACGATACAAGAGATATTTGGCTCATTGGGTAAGAACATAGATAATACAAAAGAAATTCTTAGAGAGTATGGAAATATGTCAAGCGCTACAGTACTTTATGTCTTAGAGCGATTTATTTCTCAAAAACCTAAGAAAGGTGATATAGGATTAATGTTAAGTTTTGGTCCTGGATTTACAGCGCAAAGATTATTACTTAGATGGTAGATAATAACACGTTCAAAAACGAGTGGGCAATCATACTTGGTGCTTCCAGTGGATTTGGATTAGCTACAGCAAAGAAGCTAGCCAAGCATGGTATGAATCTTTGCCTGATCTATCGGGTAAGACGAAGTGAAATGTCAGTAATAGAATCTACTTTCGAAGAAATTAAAAAGCAAAACAATGTTCAATTATTTCATTATAATCTAGATGCGATCAAAGTAGAAAATAGAAGTAATGTACTGCAGAGCCTTAAAGATAAAATAGGGAATGAAGGAAGTGTAAAAGTATTAGTTCACAGTATTGCTAAAGGTAATTTAAAGCCGATGCATGCTGAGCAAGGTACTACTTTACAGAATGATGATTTTCGATTGACGATAGAGAGTATGGCGATAAGTCTATATGATTGGACAAAAGATATAGTTGCTCAAAAATTGTTTTCTGAAGACGCTAGGATAATAAGTTTTACCAGTGAAGGGAATACTAAAGCATGGCCTAACTATGCTGCAGTATCTACAGCCAAAGTCGCGCTAGAAGCCATCACCAGAAACATAGCTCTAGAGTATGCACCTTTAGGAATTAAAGCCAATTGTATTCAAGCAGGAGTTACGGATACGGCTTCGTTCAGAATGATTCCTGGTAGCGATGATATAAGAGAGCATACATTGAAGCGGAATCCCAACAAAAGATTGACCACTCCAGAAGATGTGGCAGCTGTAGTTTATTTGCTCACACGCGATGAAGCAAAATGGATTACAGGAACTATCATTCCAGTAGATGGTGGAGAACATTTAAGTTAATATGACATCAAAAGAAATTATATCATCATTGCCTTACGAGTATCCGTTTCTCTTTGTAGACGAGATCGTTAGCATAGATGAAAATTCTGTGGTAGGTACATATACTTATCCTTCGGATTTACCTTTCTATCAGGGACATTTTAAAGGTAATCCGATTACTCCTGGAGTAATACTCACTGAGACCATGGCACAAATTGGTTTGGTGTGCATAGGCGTTTTGCTTATCAAAAATCAACAAAAATCAAATGCAGATATACAGATAGCAATGACATCTAACGCCATAGATTATTATATACCAGTATGGCCATCTGAGAAAGTAACAGTGAAGAGTAGTAAAGAATATTTTAGATTTAATAAACTGAAATGCAAAGTAGAAATGTATAATGAAAAAAATCAATTAGTATGTAGAGGTACAATATCAGGAATGGTAAAGTCATAATTATATATCATGGAAAACAATTCAATGAGTAGTCAATATTCTAAACAATCTGCAAAGACAAGAGTGGTAATCACAGGCTTAGGAGTAGTCGCTTCTAATGGTGTGGGTGTCAATTCGTTTTGTGAGGCAATCAAAGATGGGCGATCAGGAATAAGGTATTTTCCTAAGCTTAAGGATTTAGGGTTTTCTTGTTGTATTGGTGGTGTCCCAGAGATTAGTGAAGACAAAAAGCGTGAGTATCTAACAGATCTACAATTAAGAAATTTTGATAGTAATGGAATCCTTTATGGCTGTATGGCAGGGATGGATGCATGGAGAGATGCTGGATTAAGTATTGACGATAAAGTGGACTTTGATAGTGGAACTATATTTGGAACAGGAACTTCGAGCGTTGGTAAATTTAGAGAATCTATATACAAGATTGATGATAACAAAGTAAGACGATTGGGGAGTACTGCAGTGGCTCAAACTATGGTTAGTGGAGTGAGTGCTTACCTCGGAGGAATATTAGGATTAGGTAATCAGGTTACGACGAATTCCTCTGCGTGTACTACCGGCACAGAGGCTATCATGATGGGCTATGATCGAATAGTTGCAGGTGATGCTAAGCGAATGCTAGTAGGAAGTTGTAGTGATGATGGAGCATATCTATGGGGAGGATTTGATGCTATGCGAGTACTTACTTACAAGCACAATGAGTTACCGGTACAAGGGTCACGACCTATGAGTGCAACTGCGTCTGGATTTGTGCCAGGAGGCGGAGCTGGAGCTTTGATCTTAGAATCTCTCGAAAGTGCCTTGGCAAGAAATGCTACTATCTACGCTGAAATTTTAGGAGGGCACATTAATTCTGGAGGTCAAAGAAATGGCGGTTCCATGACTATTCCGAATGATGAGGCAGTACAACAATGCATCTCTAAAGCAATTGAAAAATCATCTATAGATGCTAAAGACATAGATACGATTAACGGTCACCTTACAGCTACAAAGAATGACCATATGGAAATTAAAAATTGGACAGATTCGCTAGGTTTGTCTGGAGATGAGTTTCCGCCTATCAATTCGCTAAAGTCTATGGTAGGGCATTGCTTGTCAGCTGCTGGATCTATAGAAAGTGTAGCTTGTGTTCTACAGATACGAGATCAATTTATTTTTCCTAATATTAATTGTGAAGACGTAAGCCAAGATATTATATCATTGATATCCGAAGATTGTATTCCTAAGAAAAAGGTGGACAAAGAAATAAATATAGTGGCGAAAGCGAGTTTTGGGTTTGGCGACGTAAATGGCTGTATAATTTTTAAAAAGTATAACTTAGACAAATGAGCGATAAAGTAAAATTGATTGATGATCTCAAAGAGATAGTGAAACCTTATATCCAAGATCAAGAAGCATTTGATAATATAAGTGAAGCTACAGATTTCATTAACGACCTTAAGATTAATTCTGCCAATCTAGTAGATGTAGTATTGGATATAGAAGATAAGTATGACATAGAAATAGATAATGATTCTATGGACAAAATGCTCAATGTCAAAGCATCTTTGGAAGTGATTCAAGAAAAATTGGCAAGTAAGTGATTGGTAATGATATCGTAGATATAGAGTTTACTCTAAAGAATAGCGATTGGACACGTAGAGGTTTTTTGGATAAAATATTCAATGATCATGAACAAGAAATTATAGCGGATTCAAGTGAATCTTTTAAAACTGTTTGGAGGTTGTGGAGTATGAAAGAAGCTGTTTATAAATTATATGTAAGAAGTGTTAACGAGCGTTCTTTTTATCCTTCTTCTATTGCGTGTAGATTATTGAGTGATGAAAAAGGTATTGTAACAATCGAAGGAAGAGATTATGGAACCACATCAATCTGCTGCGAGGAGTATATTTTTTCATCGACTAGTTTAGATGTTTCTGAAAAGGTAAAACATCAAGTTGTCAATTTCGAAACCCCTGTGAAGAAGGATTATTACTCTATCATAAAAGATCAATTGTCAGTCGATCTAGATTGGAATAGAAATCAAATTGATATCATTAAGACCGAACTAGGAATCCCTGAATTATACTTTGATAATATAAAGCAAGACGTTTATTTGTCTATTACACACCACGGAAAATATTTAGCATTTTCATACGCTACACTTCACTGATTACCTTGCATAGTTTTTCGATGCGTTTTGGGCTTACATCGTGATGAGCAGCTAATCTATATACTTGGGTCTTTTTATCAAAAAATAATGGACAAGCCCACTCATTTACTACGCTAATAGTTATATCGTTTTTGGAAAAAAGGTCTGATATTCGAATGTGAGTTTCTTCATCTTTTGCGATGAACCCTATGATCCCAGATTTCGAACCCACTTTTCCTACAAGAAATATATTTTCATTGCCGCAGATTGTTTTTCTTATTTGATTAGCATATTTTACAATTTGCTCATGGACTGTTGTTGGTCCTAGATCTAAGTATTCTTTGATGGCCTGAGATAATCCTAGCATATTACCAATGCACCTTTCCCACATTTCGAATTGTCTAGCGGTATCGACTACGTCTACTTTTATTTCGCCATTAACACTGTAAGCTCTTGAACTACTTCCATCTAATATTTGAGTCGTAAAAGGAGCACCTGATTTTATAAACATAAATCCTGTTCCTCTTGGTCCTCGCAACCACTTTCGTCCATTGGCAGTAAACGCATGACATTTCATAGCCTGCACATCTATCGGTATTTGTCCGGTCGATTGAGTGCCATCTACTATATAGATTGCATTGTTTTTTTGAGCTATTTCTCCAATGGCCTCTATAGGGTTTACGATAGATCCTTGTGCTGTGGCTTCACTGATCGCAATACAACATTTTCCCATTACCACTTTCTCAGCTAAGAGATCTATCTCAAAGCTACCATCTATCTTACAAGGTATGATATGCAAAGGTTTATTATACTTATCCGCCAATATTTTCAAGGTTGTAATATTGGTAACATACTCACTGGATAACGTAACGAAACTGTCAACCGTATTTTGGTCCAAGCCATTGAGTAAAGAATTCCATCCACGACTACCACCATCAGTATAAGCGATCTCAGTTACATCATTAGCATTGATTAGCACTTGTACTCTTGTATAAAATATTGCTTGTTCTTCTGCGGACGCAAACATCGCTTCATAGCCACCGATTTGCTGCTCTAGTTTAAGATAGTCAGTAATTACTTCGACAGTACGATCACTCATGATAGCTGCACCAGCGCTGTTTAGATAGTTACGGTTTTTCATTTGCTTTGTTTAACGACAATAATAATACGCTATCAAAAAAAAAGTCGAATCCAAACATTTCCATTTAACGAAGTATGTATGGATTCGACATTATAACGAACAAGATCTTTGGCTTTTTTATATAGCCTTACACTTTTCTTTCATCCATGCCTTATGTTCTTCATCTAACATTGGCGATACTTTATCATAAGTCTCTTTGTGATACGCATTGAGCCATGCAGTTTCATCATTGGTCATGATATCCATGTCTATAAGATTAGTAGCAATTGGGAATAAGGTAATAGTATCAAACTTTAACCATCCTTCTTTATCCTCTACTACGACCATGAGATTTTCGATTCTAATTCCATACTCACCCTCAAGGTAGAAACCTGGTTCGTTAGAGCTGAGCATTCCAAGAGTATGTTTGGTATTCGATCTCTCAGAGTTTCCAGGAGCAAATCCTTGCGGAGGTTCATGAACATTCATAAAGAAACCTACACCATGTCCTGTACCGTGACCATAGTTGAGACCATGTTGCCAGAGGTGCATACGTGCCAATGTATCCAACTGGTTACCTTGAGTACCTATAGGAAATTTAGCCATCGAAAGACCGATCATACCTTTGAGGACAAGAGTATAATGAAGCTTCTGCTGTTCTATTGGCTCAGTAAATGACACGGTCCTAGTTATATCAGTAGTACCGTCGAGATACTGGCCTCCACTATCGCAGAGTAGCATTCCATTGTTTTCTATATCATGACTGACGTCGTGAGTAGGGTGGTAGTGTATAATCGCACCATTCCCCTTGTATCCTATTATAGCTGGGAAACTTTCACTTTTGTAATCTGCTTGCTGAGACCTACATTCAGCTAATTTATCAGCAAATTCAGCCTCAGACACCTTGCGGGATTTAAGTGTGTCTTCGAGCCATTTCCACGCTTTAGCCATACCTACAGAATCTTTGATCTGAGAGGTTTTACTATGTGCTATTTCAGTCGGGTTCTTTATAGCTTTAAGGTATTTCGCAGGAGTTTTACCATTTACTTTTTGTGCATTGATTGCTCTATATAGATATGCGTTACAGATCGATGGATCTACTAGCATCTTATCACTCGCAGGTAATTCATTAAGATAAGCAACGATATCGGCATATGGCTTGAGTGAGATATTGTCTGCTTTGAGTTCTTCCTGAATCTCTGTGGGTACCTTAACATCATCTATAAATAATGTACTATCCGATTTACCCACCACTAAGTAGCAGACAGCCACAGGATTAAAATCGATATCTGTTCCTCTTATATTGAGCGTCCAACCTATGTCATCTAATGTAGTGGTAAGGTGATGATCTGCTTTATGCTCAGTCATCTTAGCTCTTACTTCATTGAGTCGCTCAGTACGCGTCTTTCCAGCATATTTGGAATCATGTACAAATATCTCGTTCATAGGGATGTCGGCTCTATCTTTCCATATCGAGGCGATACCATCTGCGTCTATTCTAAACTTAATCTCCTCCGCATCGAACGCCTTTTTAAGAGCATCGCATTGACCATTAGAAAATAATCTGCCATCTACAGCAACTGTTTGACCACGAGATAGATTCTCTATAATCCAGTCTCTATAGTAGTTTCCAAACTGATTATGCATCTTTTGAAGCTCAAAATCACTAGTAGCAGTTTCCATTTCACCTTGAAGGAAATATCGACTATCTGTCCACACTCCAGCATAATCGGCAGACACTACTACAGTACCTGCAGATCCTGTAAATCCGCTAATCCATTCTCTTGATTTCCAATGTTCGGCGACGTATTCACTTTGATGAGGATCACTACTCGGTATGATATAAGCATCTATCTTTTCTTCTCTCATCCACCCTCTTAGGGCTGCTAATCTATCGTTTACTGTCATTTGTCTAAAGGTTATTAAAAAAAATGGAATAAAATTTGATAAGCTGACGACCTATATTTACAAGTGGTTCAGCTCATATTTTGGTATAAATATTGCTATTAGAGCGAATTAAATATTATGCTTTTCTTTCATATGTTGTTTTCTGAGTCTATATTTGTTGTATAAACTGCCAATCCAAGGTCTATATTACAGCGAACTTAAGAAGTATTTTCAATGTTTCTTCACTGTAGTACACGTGCGAATTCCCTTTTTGCTAGTATTCCTAAATTTATTTAACCGGTTCATTAGCCACTAACAATTTTTCGCCAGTCGATAAAATTAAAAAAACTACAAGATGTTAAAGCAGAATCTAAGTCAAAAAATGCTCCAGAAGCTGTCTCCTCAACAGATACAGCTAATGAAACTTCTGCAGATTCCAACTGCAACTCTGGATCAGCGTATCCAAGAAGAGCTAGAATCTAACCCAGCCCTAGATGAGGGTGAGGATAACACAGATGTTTTTGACCTAGGAGAAGAGAACTCTGATGACAGAGCGGAAGAAAAAGAGTTTGAACTAGATGACTATCTCACAGAGTACATGGAGGATGATCCGTCTAGTTATAAGATGAAGGGAGATACCAGTGCATACAATATAGAAGAGACTGATACACCAATCAGTGGAGGTAATAGCTTTCATGATTTACTAGAGATGCAGCTAGGCTTATTAGAGTTTAGCTCAGAAAGAGAAGAAATCATAGCGAATCAAGTAATAGGTAGTATTGATAATGATGGTTATCTCCGAAGAGAGACATCAGCTATAATAGATGATGTAATGTTTGCTCATGGATTCGAAATAGAAGAATCAGAGGTGAAAGTTATTCTCAGTATGGTTCAGAGATTTGATCCACCAGGAATCGGAGCTAGAGATCTAAGAGAATGTCTATTGATTCAATTAAACGATAAGATCGAAAGAGACACAGGTACACATGTTAGAGCTAAGAATCTTGCATTAAAGATCCTACTCAATCACTTTAAAGAATTTACTAAGAAGCATTATATTAAGCTTAAGAAAAATCTATTCGTATCTGACGATGAGCTCAAAGAAGCAATCGACGAGATACTTAAGCTCAATCCTAAGCCAGCAAGTGGCGCACCGACTACAGCAAATAGAGTTAATCAATATATCGTACCAGATTTCTTGATCAATAATAGAGATGGAGAATTAGAGCTTACGCTAAATAGCCGTAACGCTCCTGATCTAAGGATCAACGATCAGTACATGGAAATGCTGAAAGGATATAAATCAACTACTGAAAAACGTAAGGCTAAGAAAACCGAGAAAGAAGCCGTGATGTTTATCAAGCAGAAGATTGATTCAGCAAAATGGTTTATCGATGCAATCAAGCAAAGACAAGATACACTCAAGCGTACAATGTACTCGATCATGCAATATCAGTATGACTTTTTCAAAACTGGAGATGACCGTACACTCAAGCCAATGATACTCAAAGATATCGCCGAGATTACTGGATTAGATATCTCTACAGTGTCACGTGTTGCTAATAGTAAATTTGTGCAGACGGAGTTTGGTACTAAGAGACTTAAAGATTTCTTTTCTGAGTCGCTAATGACTCAAGATGGAAAAGAAGTATCCACTTTAGAAGTAAAAAATATCTTAGGAACCATAGTGGATCAAGAAGATAAGCGTAAGCCATTATCTGATGAAAGACTCAAAGATATGCTTACCGAAAAAGGATATAATATTGCAAGAAGAACAATTGCAAAATATAGAGAACAATTATCAATTCCTGTAGCAAGACTTAGAAAGGAATTGTAGAATAAAAAAGTATAAAAATATTAAAACACCCTACAGAATTAGTTCCGTAGGGTGTTTTTTTTGTTGGTATTTTGCATTCTATACTATCCAGGGAATACTCTTGTATTTACTGATAATAGTATCTGTTTCGACTCTTTGTTCATGCTGATGTTTTTTTTATGTGGTAATTGAGTTTGATTCACTTGTTTTTGTTATTCGTATTGCATTATTGTTTTAATTTTTATTTCAATTATATAATCGATTCTATACTTGCCTTTCTATCTATTTTTTGTTGTCTCCCTTTTCTAGGAATCTTGGCAAATAGAATTTCATCAGGAAGTGCTTCTCTATCTATTCTATATTCCCCATTGGCTAATTGTGACATTATTTTAGTTCTACTTAAATTTTTTTCAGATTCTATGATGAGGTAAATTTTTTCATCGACAATCTCATCTATGTACTTACTAACTAATACAGCTTCAATTATTCCAGGAATAGACTTGATTGTGGGCTCATGTAATGCTGGATATAGATTGTAGTTTTTCTGAATAATTAGATCCTTTTTGCGTTGGATGTTTATTGATTTTCCTTCTTCAATAATATATTTCAGGCTTTCATTTTCCTGACTGTCATTGCCATTAGGAAGTTGTAAGCACTTCTTGTGAAGTTGTGGAAATTGGATTTTTATTTCTCCTTCTTGATCAAAATGTAGATTTACACTTCTCGACGATTCATTTAGTACATCACCTTGGAATTTATAGTCTAGGTCGTCTACAATTGAATCAGACAAGAGTTCGGTCATTCCAAGCATCATGGTGACACTTGTATCACTATTACTATGCTGGAATAAATCTTCGTGAAATGAGCTATGTTTCGGAGCTGAATCTATTATAATGTGCTCTATACAGTTAGGTAGTTTTCTGTTGCTTTCTTTGCAGTAATTGATTAGTTCTATATAATCTGTTGGAGGCCCAAAGAGGATTGATATTTCATTTTTAATTATAAAATCTATCTTTTTTTCGGCGGACCATTCTTCCTTCCATAATTGTACTTTGAGCCCTGAAGAAACGGCAATTAACATAAGGTGTGGAAGGTGAGTTGCTAAAGATTTTCCTTTGGTACTTCCAAGTAATTTTGTAATATGTTTTACGCTAGTTGTTATTGTTGAGAGACGATGCACTACGCCTTTAGGTTCGCTAGTGGTACCAGAGGTATAAGTCACGATATATTCATAATCTGTGAATGTCGGATCGAAATTCATAGGTTCATGAATATTGTACAAACCCAATCTTTGGAACGACTTCATAAGTGGCATCCATGGTCCTGTAGCTATTGTTTGATATTGATTACTATATGGAAAATATACTTTGTTTTTCCCTGACCTTAGATACATGCGTCTTAGTATAGGATGCTCTTGTAGCAGTAGTAGTTTACTGTCTATAAATGCCCATTCTGGATTTAGTTCTTTTAGCTTGGCTTGGTATAGATCATTACCTAGTTGAGGATCTATGATTGTAAGTTTTACTCTTAACATAATCGTTGCGTACAAGATGAGTAGAAACTCATAGCCTGGTTGTGAAGCAATTACTGCCGTATCTCCTTTCTTCATACCTAAGGTGGATAGATACTTAGCTAGCTTACGACTATCCTGAAATATGGACTTATACGTATAAGTTTTATTGCCGTCTTGTATTGCGATCTCATTATTATTAGATTTAGCAATCATTGATGATATGATTGGATTGATACTTTTCATAATGTTGTTTTTATTTGTTTTAGGATTAGATACTTAGACCTTTCTCCTCTTTTATTACAATACAAACATAGAGTCATGAATACCTGAAAGTAGGAATTGAATTTCATTGCAATTCCTATTGTAGGAATGATTATATTGTGTGATCAACTATAATTAATAGCTATGCAACAGAATGAATACCAAGTTTCTTTTTTTGATTACTTATACGATAGGGGTGGTTATAAGCGTACAGATCATTTTGCAGAAGAAGTAGCTTCCGCATTGTACATAAGTAGAAGTGGAGCCTATAAAAAGATCAGAGCTATTTCTAAGTTGAGCTTTGATGAATCTATGCAAGTGTGTAAGCACTTCGGTATATCATTGGATCAATATCTCGATAGTTTCGGTATGGAGAAGAGTAGCTATGCTTTTCAATCGGATGATATAGTCAAGCCCATAGAGACTTATAATGAGTGGGCAAAAAATATCCTTTCACACGCAGAAGCGATGAATAGATTCAGAGAGGATTATAAAGTGTATTCTTTTAGCGATGAAGTACCTGTTTTTCATTTATTGCCATTTCACCATCTTCTCAGTTTTAAGCTATTCGTTTGGAACAGGAGCAACTGGAATATTCAACAATATGGGACAACGTATGACTATAATCACTTTGATAGAGACACAGAATTAAAAGCCACAGTGGCTGAGATTAATGATCATTTCATAAGTTATGAAAGTATCGATGTATGGGGAAGAGATTTCTTGACGGCCACACTCAATCAACTAAGGTATTATACTAAGCTAGGAGCATTTACAAGGCCAGAGGATCCGATGCTTATCCTTTCTGATATCCGTAAGATGATCAATCACCTTAAAGCTACGGCAAAGGCAGGAGCTAAGATGAGATATGGTAGTAGAGAGACACATGCTAAGATGGATATCTATCTTAATTACACACATACAAATCCTGAGCTGATATATATCCACTCAGGCAAACATAGACTAGTTTATTCATCTTACTTGTCACCTAATTATCTTCGTACTACAGACGAACGCATATGTGATTATACATCTAACTGGATGGAAAAGGCAATCGGTCAATCATCTCTAATTAGTAAAGTTGGAGAAGTAGAAAGAGAGAATACCTTTAATCTTCTCATGGGTGTTTTGGATGATATGGAAGAGAAATTGAGGTATTATGTAAAGTAGATTTATGGGTAGGGAATAGCTAAAAATTCCGTTTGATTGTAAGCGTAAATAGTGTTACTAAGTTCATTGTAGTACAAGTCGCTTTTTACTCGATTGTCCGCAGGTTCATTGTCTATTGTAATAGATTGTGTTATGCATCCTATTTCTAAATCAAAAAATTTGATTTCATATTGTTGTACAAATGCTATTCTGGAATCTATAAGGAAATTGTGATTTGAAATAAGCCCAAAGAGTGCTATCTCTTCATTCAATTGTTCTCCTGAGCTTAAATCTATTTCTAAGAGGTTCGATTGAGATACTAGAGTTACTGAGTTTCTAGCTTCGCTATATGTGTTGAATTTGAATTCTGAACCTCCAGTTTTATAATCTTTTGACCATAAAAGTTGACCCGTTTCAGCATTGAAAGATTTGTATTGAGTTATGAATTCATTTGTAAACGTATTGCCACCAATTTGCATTTCTATATTTATTTGATTCCCAAAAAGATCGAACCCTTCGATATCAATGTCATCCTCATATTCTGCTAAAATGTCATTTTCGTATAGTAAGTTATTGTTTGTAAGATTTACGCAGCCCAATTTTCCGACAGAGAGAAATCCACCTTGCAAGCCACCATATCCGTCTAAGTAGTTGAGCATAGATTCTCCATTGGTGTTCTCCCATAACTTAAATCTGTAAATACCTATGATAGGTTGCAGTTTTTCCTTCCATTCGAAAAGAACATCATGATTAAGACTTGCGATATCTAATGAAATTAATTGTTCTACATAATTAGAATTATCAACTTGCTTAAGATCTACAAATATCAATTTCCCATTTACAATAGTAATGTCATCTTCTATTTCTGTATAGTGAGGATTATAGTTATAATCCCAAATTGTCCTTATGCCAAAAGTGTTAAGATCTAACGCTAAAATTCTACCTAATTCGACATATATTAATTCATGATTGTGCTGTATCACACCATCGTTGTCTAATCTTAGTATTTCTTGTTGAAGTACTATCTCTTTAGTTTCTAAATTTCTTTTTACCACGATTTGTTCCTGACCGTGACCGACAGAATGGATAAGAAATCCATTGTACTCTACAGGTCTCATAGGTTTGAATATATTGCTATTCATAGAGTTTAGAGCAGCAGTCCATTTAGGAGTTATTACTGTCTCTTCAAGTACGTCTCCGCAAGGTGTAAATTGATCTGCCTCCAACTCTTTAGTACAACTAGAAAAAACAATCAGCGCAAAGAGTAAGTATAAATATTTATTTGTCATTTCCGTTAGTTTGTAATGTGTAACCAATTTTCAATTCTCCTATATAATGTCTATACCCTAACTTTAAATTGGAGTCAACTCCTATATCTGTTCTGTTTTCGTTTAGGAATCTTACGCTTGGAATTATTTTAATTGGACCTATTTGGATATGATAGTTGATTCCAAATTGCCATCCAAAAGAATTGCTGCTGCCGTATTTGAGTTTATCAAGATCAGTATATGTTATAAACATATCTTCTTTAATATCTCTTTTTAGTCCGGTCAGTTTATTGGTTACATTATTTATCAGGCTAATTCCACCATCGAAACTAAAATTTTTGGTAAGGAAATAGCCTCCATAAATAGTAGTGGTCATTTTCTTCTGAGAAAGAATATTGTCTCCACTAATTGAAGATCGTGTATTGTTTTTTTCTTGATAAGAAAGACTAAACAATTCATTATTCAAGCTACTATAAGAAAGACTAATTCCAGAGTAAAATTTTGGATGTAATGATTTCTCAACATTAATAGAATACCTTAAGTCGGCGCCAGGATCGTACAAGCTTGGTAGTAAATAGGTAGCCTCACCTGCAGTCAATGTGCTAGCTCCTATTCCAAGTCCAGCATATACTGTGTATTGAGAATAACCGATTAAGGAGGATAAGAGGAGGAAGGAAGTGAATAGATATTTCAACATAATCTCTAATTATTTATATCAAAGGTAGATCTACAATGCTGCTAGAGTAGGAATTGTAAAAATATCGATTCCCATAATAGGAATTGCGTCAAGAGTCTGTTTTGTATTAGCTTACTACTTAGTATATCGAGCTTGCGCCACATCCATTGCATTCAATAATATCTTACATCCCTCTCTAATCTGATCTTCGGTTATAATCAATGGAGGAGCCAATCTAAACGACTTATCATTAAATAAAAAGTAGTCGACTAATGCGCCACCTTCTTGGGCGGCATTGACTACATGCTTGAGATACTTACGGCGTTTGAGTTCCACCGCCATCATCATACCAGAGGATCTTACTTCGGCTATTATTTCATGCTGCAGTAGAGATCTTATTAGTTTCTCCTTAGCAAGTACTTCTTCGATCACCTTATCGTCTAGCATGGTTTGCAGGGTGGCTAGAGCGGAAGCTGTACACACTGGGTGACCACCAAAAGTAGTGATATGACCAAGTGCTGGTTTATCTGCGATGCTATGCATGATTTCTTTGGGAGCTACGCATGCACTGATTGGCATACCTCCACCCATCGCTTTTCCAATGGTAAGTATGTCCGGCTGTATATCATACTTTTGATGAGCAAATAGATGCCCAGTCCTCCCAAATCCAGTTTGGATCTCATCTAATATGAGTAAGGTACGCGTCAAAGTGCATTTTGCTCTGATGGCTTTTAACCAATTGGTATCTGGCGTAATAACACCAGACTCGGCTTGTACTAGCTCCATGATGACACAGGCTGTACGACAAGTGATTTTTTCTAGATCTTCAAAATTGTTAAATTGTATATGCCTAATACCCGGAATAGCAGGTCGAAATGCTGAGGTGAATTCCAGATCACTTCTAAGGGCTTCGGCTGCGGCAGTACTTCCGTGATAGGCACCTGCTGCAGCTATGATCTCATATCTATCCGTATGCCTTTTCGCTATTTTGACGGCTACTTCTACGGCTTCTGAACCAGAGTTAAGAAGATAGACATTGTCTAACCCATAACCGAGATGCTTTGTGAGTAACTCAGTGTATTTCGTCTGTGGTGATTGGATGTGTTCCCCATAGACCATAGTGTGCATGTGAGTATCCACTTGATCCTTGATGGCTTTTACCACTTTAGGATGTCTATGGCCTAAGCTAGATACTGATATTCCACTATTGAGGTCGAGATATCTCTTGCCATCACTACTATATATGTACATGCCTTCTGCTCGCTCGACATCGAGCATCATAGAAAAAGTACTAGTCTGTGTTACGTGGTTGATATATAGATCTCTCTTGGATAGCATAAGGCGTCTCAATTTATTAAACAAATATGAGGAAAATCGATTGGCAGCGAGTCCTTATCCCTTGATTTTACAGCATTTCTATATATATTTGTAATAACAGGCTGTTCTAGTAGTTACAGTTGTGTTAATATATCCCTCTGAGAAATTTCAACTTTACAGCCTACGTTATTTTTGATGGTCTGTAAGTTGAAGTATATCTAACTTACCCACACGTTACAAAAATTGAATAAATAGGTCCAACCCAACTGTTGGATTACAACTTACTATAATATGAAACTTAGATTATTCATTGCACTTTTTACGATTACGATTGCTTTATCTGCACAGGGAATAGAATTTGAGCATACGCCATGGAAAGAGACTATGTCCAAGGCCAAGGAAGAGGGTAAAGCGATGTTTGTAGATAGCTATACAACTTGGTGTGGACCATGTAAGCGAATGTCCAAAAATGTATTTACAAAAACGGAGGTTGGAGAATTCTTCAATGAAAATTTCATCAATTTAAAACTTGATATGGAGAAGGAAGATGGTGTTACATTTGGACATAAGTACCCTGTAAGCGCATATCCAACGTTGTATTTTTTGGCAGGAGACGGAGAAGTTATACATATGGAAAAAGGTGGGAAGAATGAGGAGATGCTAATAAAAATGGGGCAGCTAGTGTTGCGTAAGTATGATACTAGTGGTCAGTATACAGAGGCATATGAAAAGGGAGACAGAGACTACAAACTAGTATATAACTATGTGAAAGCTTTGAATAAAGCAGGTAAGCCATCCTTAAAAATCTCTAACGAATATATAAGATCTAAACCTGATATCTCAGAGGATGAAAGATTAGTGTTTTTGTTAGAAGCTGCTAATGAATCAGACAGTAGATTATTCGCAGAGGTAGTGGAGAAAAGTAAGAAAATTAGAAAATTGGTAGACGAAGAAACATTCGTTAAAAAAATTACTTCAGCTACGTCAGCGACAGTTAAAAAAGCAGTTGAATATGAAGTGCCTTCACTTTTGGAAGAGGCGATAGAGGCATATAAAAGCACAGTAGGAGACGATAAGTTAGCTATCTTAAAAATGAAAAGATATTATTATAAAAATACTGGAGGTAAATCTGAGTATTTGGATCTGAGTAAGAAGCAATACAAAGAAGTAAAGAAAGATGAAAAGGAGTTGAGTAGATTGCTCGGAGAATTAAGTGAAAATGAAAAAGACGTGAAGTATCACGATTTTTTAGAGGGCGCTCATAAGCAACTAGTAAAGCTCAATAACAACGATATCAATATTGTAAACTATTGTAAAATGTTGGTAAGGGTAGAGAAAACTGATGAAGCTATAAAAATCGTAAAAGAGAGGATAGAAGAGCGAGTAAAGAATAAAGAGAAATCTCCTTCGTTAGATAGATTAATGAAATACTTACAGAGTCAAAAAGCATAACCAATTACGACTGACCCCAATCAGATATCGTTATAAACCAAAGCGTCGTTATATCTAACCAATATTATGAATTTGTATAAAGTACTTAGCTTAACTCTTATCTTTTATTTGACAACTTCTATTGTGTCATTTGCACAAGGGGGAATCAAGTTTTATAATATTAGCGTAAAAGCTGGTATTGTTAAAGCGAAACAAAACGGAAAATTTCTCTTTGTGGATACATACGCTGAGTGGTGTATACCGTGTAAAAAGATGAAAAAGGTATTTGTGGATAGTGCAGTCTCTGAATATTTCAACAAAAATTATATCAATGTAAAAATCAATATGGATGGCCCCAATGGGAGGACAACCTATAATGATTACGACGTAGTGTTTCTTCCTACCATGATGATATTTGATCATGAGGGTGAAATAAAATATAAAACGGACAAACTATTAACAGCCGACGAGCTATTAAATATTGGTATTCAAGCCAACGTTCCAGGGGTATATCTAGGCAATAATGCTTCGCAGATCATAAGTACACCATTTCAATCAAAATCCACTACTAAGCCTAAGCCTAAACGAACAGAGGTAGCCGTATCTAAAGCAAAGAAAGCTCCGAAACCAAAAAAGGAGGTGGTCAAAGAAACAAGTTCTGAAGGACAGATTGTCAAAATAATAGGGGCCAATGATGAGATGCCTCCAGAGGTATTATATCAAGAAGCATATTATCAATTGCAGAGGATGAATAATAGTCATGGTGATGCTGCCATAGCATATCTCAAGACGCAGGAGAATTGGGATTCAGAGAAAAATGTCAAATTTATATATGACTTTGTAGAATCGGCAAACTCATTGCTTTTCGATTATATTAAAGAAAATAGAAACCATGTAGCAAGTATAGTTGGTGAATCAAACCTAGCTCATAGTCTAGATATAATTGTGAATCAGAGAATCTATCAAGGTTACCCTAGACCCGATTTGCAGGAAGCGATAGAACTGTATAGTCTCGTCGACACCTTTACAGCTGAGCAGGATGCTTATCAGTATTACTTAGGAAGAATGCTTCAGGAAAGTAATAAAAAAGGATATCTGGCGACGATCAATAAGTACTTAACTACAGTTGCACCGAATGATCATTATACCATCAATAAAGCAGTGGAGGTATATTCGTCATTAAAGTACAAAAAAAGTACTTGGAATCATTACAAAAAGCAAATAGACAAGGCAATAGATCTTAATCCAGATGAGGCTAGATACTATGTTACTCTTGCTAAACTTTACCTTGCAAAAGGAGATAGAAAAAAAGCAAAAAAATCTATCGACGATGCTTTGGAAATAATGAATGAGAATACGGGTGAATTAGATGGAGAGATATCAGATATCTTAGAGCGTATTAGTAAGAGTTAGTCAATATAATGTTTTGCTTGCGACTTTGCTAGGGCAGTGAATTTCGAATGGTGATGTCAAAGTCAAATTTCTTAAGGTTCCCAATGTTGGATCATCTTGTTGCCAACCTTTTGAAAAAGGGTTTCTGTGTCCTTTTCCTTAGAGTCTAAGGCTCTCATAATTAGCACTTCCTTTCCGGAAGCAATATGATTAGTAGTCATTTTTACAACATTCATATCTTGAAATACACTTTTTTCTATTTTAATATCACCTACCTCTTCATGTTTATAGGATTCATGAAATTTATTTCCCTTTATTTCAAATCCCAATCTTGTCACTGAGACATATGCATTGATATTTCTAGCTCTCATTTCTTTATTAGTTGGCATCAAAAGATATACTAATCCAATTGCGATAGAAATAGATCCGAAAGCAAAATGCTCCCCAAGGATCTGAAAAATACCTAGAACTAGAAAAAATAATCCTAGCCAACGATTAGAACCTTGGATAGGCATAATATGCCACGATTCCTTATCTTTTTTTAATTTAAATCCGTTACTCTTGAGAACATGTTTTAAGTGAGTCATCAATTAATGGTTTTTTTTCGCAGAAATCAAAAATTGATTATATGTCTAATTCTCTATTCAAGACATCTACAAACCTCCAGCAATCCTCATAACTATTGTAAAGTGGAGCTCCTGCTATTCTAATTACATCTGGTTCTCTCCAATCAGCAATTACGCCCGCTTCAGTAATTTTATCGAATAAGCTTTTATCGGCATTTTTAACTTGTATGGATAGCTGACATCCACGTCTTGCATGTTCTCTAGGTGTTATGATTGATGTTTTATCAGTATCTATATTGTCTAAGAGTGAAAGCAGATAGTCTCCCATCTTGAGAGATTTTTCTCTAAGTGCAGCCATGCCTACTTCGTCGAATATCTCTAGGGATGCTCTCATCGCGGCCATAGGTAATATCGGAGGATTACTAAGTTGCCATCCTTCAGCGCCACGCATAGGTTTAAAATCATCACCCATCAAGAATCTTGTACTTTTATCATGACCCCACCACCCAGCGAATCTTGGCATGTTCTCATTTTCCGCATGACGCTCATGTACAAAGCAACCAGAAAGTGATCCTGGACTACTATTAAGATATTTGTATGTACACCATACCGCGAAATCGGAACCTGCATCATGTAATTGTAAGTCTATGTTACCAGCGGCATGAGCCAAATCGAATCCTACAAAACAACCTTTGGCATGTCCTGCCTTAGTGATATCCTCAAGAGGGTAAAGCTGTCCAGTATAGTAGTTAACACCACCAATCATGATCAGTGCTATTTCATCTCCATGTTGATCTATCATTGCCATGATATCATCATGATCTACCGTCTCTTTACCATCAGAAGGTTGTAACTCTATGATTGCATCTTTAGGATCATATCCGTGGAACTTAGCCTGCGATTCTACAGCATACCTATCAGATGGAAATGGACTATAATCTATTAGTATCTTAAATCTCTCTGTAGTCGGTCTGTAAAATGATACCATCATAAGATGTAGATTAGCAGTGAGACTATTCATTACTACTACTTCATTTGGTAAAGCGCCTACGACTCTAGCCATCTTATCTGTGAGAAACTCGTGATAGGGCATCCAAGGGTGGCGAGCATGGAAATGCCCTTCGACTCCATACTTGCCCCAATCTTCCATCTCTTGATTGACATACTCTTGAGCTTTAAATGGCATTAAGCCTAATGAGTTTCCGCATAGATATATATGCTCTTCTCCATTCTTTTGTTTTGGTATCGAAAATTGTGATCTATACTTATGTAGTGGATCTTGAGTATCTAATGCTTGAGCGTGAGCTAGGCTATATTGAGTCATATCTATAAAAAAATTAAGGTGTTTCGAGTAGAGAATTCAAGATGGTCCGAATTCAATTTTCAAAATGGTGCTGTTGGTACCTAATGTGTCAGACAAATATAGAATAGCAAATAGAAATAGTCTAAGTGAAAGCACAATTGTTTTGAGCTGTGTAGTCCTATTATAATATTCTAAAATAGGCAGTCGTAATTAGTTGTTTAATTCTGTACTTTTGCGCTTTTCCTCAGAATCCTTGGTTCGCTAGGGTTTCTGAGGTTTTTTTAATTTTTCAAGCAAAATTTTACCACCCTAAGCATGGCATCTAGAAAGATAAAATCAGCTCTTATTTCCGTATTTCATAAGGACGGACTCGACGATATAGTAAAACTATTAGATCAGCATAACGTAACCATATATTCTACTGGAGGTACTCAGAAATTTATTGAGTCCCATGGAGTAAAGGTCGAGCGTGTTGAAGACCTTACTAGTTATCCATCTATACTTGATGGTAGAGTGAAGACCCTTCATCCCAAAGTCTTTGGAGGGATATTAGCTAAAAGAGACGAAGATCATTTAGGTCAATTAGCTAAATACGAGATGCCAGAAATCGATTTAGTAATCGTAGATCTATATCCATTTGAAGATACAGTGAAGAGTACAGATGATGAAGATGCTATAATCGAGAAGATTGATATTGGTGGTATCGCATTGATCAGAGGAGCAGCGAAGAATTTTAATGATGTTGTTATCGTACCCTCTAATAAGGAATATCCGATGATTCAAAAGATCTTAGCTGAGCAAAACGCTGAGAGTACTTTAGCAGATCGTAAAGAATTAGCAAGAAGGGCATTCAAAGTATCGAGTCATTATGATACTGCGATATTCAACTATTTTGATAGCGAAAGTGACGATGTTTCTTTTAAGCACAGTCTGATGGATAGTCAAGTACTTAGATATGGAGAGAATCCACATCAGCAAGGAATCTTCTTTGGTGAGTTGGATGCCATGTTTGATAAGATCAGTGGTAAAGAGCTTTCATTCAATAATCTAGTGGATGTGGATGCTGCAGTAAATGTAATGTCAGAGTTTGTAGATAGTGATCCTACGTTCGCGGTACTTAAGCATACCAATACATGTGGAATCGCAACAAGGCCAACAGTATTAGAAGCGTGGCATGCGGCACTAGCTGGTGACCCTGTATCCGCATTTGGAGGGATACTTATCAGTAATACAACTGTAGATCTAGCTACGGCAGAAGAGATTAATAAATTATTTTATGAAGTAGTTATTGCACCAAATTTTGATCAGGATGCAATCGATCTATTGACTAAGAAAAAGAAACGTGTCTTGATGAAAATCAACAGATGGCATGTCAATGATAAGTCTTTCAAGAGTATATTGAATGGAGTTATCCAACAGGATACAGATAAGTCTATGGAGTCCTCAGATAAGATGGAATGTGTCACTGAGGCCAAAGCTACGCCACAGCAATTATCAGACTTAGAGTTTGCTAATAAATGTGTGAAGCATTTGAAATCAAATACTATTGTACTCGTAAAGAACAGTCAACTTCTCGGAATGGGATGTGGTCAGACGTCTAGAGTAGATGCCTGTAGACAGGCAATCGCCAAAGCGCAGGCTTTTGGGTTTGACTTAGAGGGATGTGTAATGGCATCAGATGCTTTTTTTCCATTTCCAGATTGTGTAGAGATTGCTCATGATGCAGGAATAGCAGCTGTAGTGCAACCAGGAGGTAGTATCAAGGATAACTTAAGTGTCGACTATTGCAATAGTAAAAGTATGCCGATGTTGATGACAGGCGTAAGGCACTTTAAGCATTAAAGGGAAGTGGAATTCCAATAAAATAAACTCCAAATTCCAATGGCAAACCTTTCAGTTAGTTTATCTTGGTATTTGTTTATTTCAAACTTTATTTTTATTAAAATTCTAAATTTTGATTGTATGGGAATGATAGGAAAAATAAGAAGTCAGATGTGGTTAGTATTGATCCTGCTAGGATTGGCATTGGTATCATTCATTCTGATAGATATGATGTAATATGTACCTGACAATAGACATAGGAAATAGCTTTGCAAAGCTTGCAATCTTTCGTGATGGAGAGATCGTCCACAAGGAGCGTCATCATAAACTATTAGTAGGTAATGTAGATAAGCTGTATAAGAAATATCCTTTTACTAAAGCTATATTATCATCAACAAGAGTACTTGATAAGAGGGTAGTATCGGCAATTAAAAAGAGGTATGATATGTTCGTTTTGGATCATCATACTAAGATTCCTATTAAAAATTTATACAAGACACCAGAGACGCTAGGTCGAGATAGATTAGCCGCGGTGATTGGTGCATTTGTCGCTTACCCTAAGCAAAATTGTGCGGTCATCGACTTAGGTACTTGTAATACATTTGACCTTATAGACAAAAAAGGAATTTACCATGGAGGTAATATTAGCCCTGGAGTGGACATGAAACTCAAGGCTATGAACCACTTTACAAGTAAGCTCCCACTACCGGTTAGGCAATTTAACGACGATCCGATGGGTAAAGACACGACATCCGCACTACAAAATGGTGCTTTTTGGGGCACAATCTTCGAAATTGAATCGTTTATACAGCGCATGAATGCTCTATTTACGCCACTTAACGTAATCTTAACCGGTGGAGATGCAGAGATCTTTGGTAGTAAGCTAAAATCTAAGATATTTGTAGCCCCAAACCTAGTCCTCAATGGGCTGCATGAAATATTAAAGTATAATGAAGAATAATATAGTTTATATCATACTATTTGTATGCTGCTCGTTCACAGTATTGGCGCAAACAGGTGATAATTCTCCTTACTCTAGATTTGGAATTGGTGATCTCTCAGATGATGCCTTTCAGCACCTTAAGCAAATGGGAAGTATTGGAAATGCATATACAGATGCTTTCCACATCAATATCAAAAATCCAGCATCGTATAGTTTTTTGAGAACTACTGCATTTGATATTGGCGTATACGCTAAAAAGAGTACACTTTCAACAGATGAGCTGTCTTCTTCACAATGGACTGGTAATCTCGAGTATTTATCTCTTGGATTTCCACTCTATAATCCACTTAATCAATTATTAGATAGAGAGAAGAAAGATGTAAGCTTAGGTATGACATTCACATTGAAGCCTCAATCAACTGTTTCTTATGACTTGGCCACAAATGATTCTTCTGTCGATAGTCTTGGTACTTTCTTAAGAAGCTATACAGGGCAAGGAGGAACGTACAAATTTCTGTGGGGTAATGCGATCAAGTATAAAGACTTTTCTTTTGGTTTAAATCTAGGATATCTCTTTGGTAAGGTAACTTACAACAGAAGTGTAGATTTCGTTGAGGTTGATCAAACGAGGGAAAATAGATTTTCAACAGACTATAACCTTAAAGGTTTTCTATATGATATCGGCTTGATCTATTCTAAAGTATTGAATCGAAAGAAATTGGATGAGTCAAATAGTTCTAATATCAAGACACTTAATATAGGTCTTACTTTTAATTCGGCGACTAGTTTTTCTACGGAATCAAACATCCAAAACCTTGGTGTGTACTTTATTGGAAATGGCTCTTCTACAATAGACACCTCTATTACTACTGTGAGAGAGTTACCAGGGAAAGGTAAGTTACCTGGATCGTTAGGATTAGGCTTACACTACACTAGTGGCGAAAAGTGGTCCATAGGAGCTGACTATACAGCTACAAGCTGGTCCAATTACTTTAATGATGGCAATAATGAGGTTGTTGGTGATCTTAGGAATACCACTTCTTTTGCTGTTGGTGGTTACTTTAGACCTAACTACAAATCTTTTACGAGTTACTGGAAGAGAGTCTATTACAGATATGGTGCATACCATAGAGTAGATCCTAGAGTAATAGGAGGAGAGCAAATCAAATCTCAAGGTATTACATTCGGAATGGGATTACCATTTATATTTCAAAGAAAAGTATCGCACGCTAATTTGGGCTTAGATATTGGTCGTAGTGGTATGAATACACCAATTCGAGAGAATTATTTCCGTTTCACATTGGGCTTTACATTCAATGATGACGAATGGTTTGTAAAGAGAAAGTATAATTAATACTTTGGAGTTGGAAATACATGCTTTTAATAGCTTTGATGCATCTTGTTAGTGAGAATTAGGCGAATCTGGCTAGAAGATTGTATTATGTTTTCAAGGAAAGATCATTACTTTTTGAATTATTTAATAAATTAGTTACGATAATCTTAAGTGTATTAAAGATTGTAACTGTGCTTAGATAACTTCCGTTTTACGCTTTGAACCCCTTGACCACGAACTGAACCTTGCAATAAGAATATTTTAAACTGACGAATTATGAAGAGATCAAAATTATTATTCAAACTATTTCCTGGGCTAATGATGTTAGCTTTATCTATCAATCTATCTGCACAATGTGGTACATGGGAGGGAAGCCCTAAGAAGGGTGAAGCTGAAGATGCACACACTATATATAGACAAGCCCTGAAGACAGAAGATTATGCGATGGCCTTCGAAAACTGGGAAAAGGCTTACGCAATAGCTCCAGCGGCTGATGGTAAAAGAGATTTTCATTATACAGATGGAATCAAATTATATCTCAACAAGTGGAGCAACGAAGAAGACGCGGCAAAGAAAGCTGAATATGTGGATATCATCCTCAAATTACAAGCAGAAGCCGTAGAGTGTTTAAAGACAGGAGGTATTACACTTAGCTGTGAAGGAGAATCTGATTGCTACACAAAGAGGATGGGATATTTGCAAGGAAGACTTGCTTACAATATGTTTTATACACTCAATACTAAATATTCTCAAACCTTGGAACAACTTGAAGGTGCTGTTAGAAATAGTGGTAATGATGCAGAATATATAGTATTTGCTCCATATGCCAATATAGCTGTTTTTAACTTCGAAAAAAAGCTAATGACAAAGGAGGAAGTTAGGAACATCTATGAAGAATTAAATGAAATTGCTGATTTCAATATAGACAAAGGTGATAATCTTAGTCCTAGTTATCAACAAGCTAAAGAATCAATGAACTCTACTTTCTCTAAGATAGAAAGAGACATTTTTGATTGTGAGTTCTTTAAGAATAAACTAAGGCCAGATTATGATGCTGATCCTGATAATGTAGATGTCATTAAGCAAACGCTTGCAATACTCAAAGGACAAGGATGTACTCCTGGTGATCCATTCTACGATGAGTTGGATAATAAGTGGAAGAAATATGCGGCTGCAGAGAATAAGAAGATTCAAGATAATTTTGATCAAAGCAACCCTAACAGAATGGCTAAGAAGTTATATGATCAAGGAGATTTCAAGGGTGCAGCAGCTAAATATCAAGAAGCGGCAGATGGTGAGGCAGATCCTTCTAAGAAAGCAGGATACCTATTCTCATTAGCTTCTATCGAATTCCGTAAGCTAAAGCAATATAATACAGCTAGAGCAACGGCAAGAGAAGCAGCTAAACTAAGACCAGGATGGGGAAGACCTTACATGCTTATCGGTGATATGTATGGATCTACAGCTCGAAGCTGTGGAGACTCTTGGAACCAAAGGCTAGCGATATTAGCTGCGATGGACAAATATAGCTATGCTAAGTCAATAGATCCTGAGCAAGCATCAGATGCTAACAGTAGACTATCTAAGTATAAAGCCTCTATGCCAGCACAAGAAGAAGGCTTTATGAGAAAAGTAAAAGCTGGACAATCAGCAACAGTGGGTTGTTGGATTGGAGAAACAGTGAAAGTGAGATTTAACTAAAATCGCATCTAAAAATAAATTTATGAAAGAGCTACTCAAATGAGTAGCTCTTTTTTTTTGTCAAAATTTACTTTATAATCTTTCTTCGTAGGACTCCTGTGACCCGAAGAAAGGAAAAGAAGCCACTATAGAGAAAGGAAAAAAGCTATTTAGCGAAATGAAAAGCTACCATAGATCAGAAGAAAGGACCTACAAGCTTCTCTGTCTCTTAAAACAAGAAGGGCTTCCAAAAAGGAAGCCCTCCATACAAAGCGAAAAACCAAATACTTAATCTATGCCTCAACTTGCCAGATAAACCCGGCTAAGTGTGGTCTATTGTTTTGTTTATTATTTTTTTAATTGTTGGTAAACTGTACATTTACCCCAATGCCAATTGGAAGCTTTCTCTAATCAAAATTTTACTAGGCTTTCGTGCGGAGAAATAAATCAAATTCTCTTTTTTGAGCTCGCCTAATACTCTAGCTACGGTCTGTCTGCTTGTGTCTGTTAGATAAGCAATCTCTTTATGTGACATGCCATGGTTGATCAATGTCTCATCTACACCAATCTTGATACCCTTGCGATTCCCAGTCTTACGAATGAAATCCACGATACGGGCCTTGGCCTTCATGAAGACAAAATTTTGCATGCGTTGCTCAAGGTTACGCAATCTTCCGATTATTATGGTCATTACAGAATTAGCGAATCCTGAGTTGGTTTCCACTAGTTCTTTAAAGAATGATACCGGAATCTTAAATAAAGTAGTATCTGTCATTGCCTCTGAAAAATCTTTTCTCACTATGTTTCTTGCAAAGATATTCTCACCAAAAAGCTCCCTGTCGTAGACAATGTCTTTGATTAATGTTTTGTCACATTCAGCGATCATACCTAGTTTGATACTTCCTTTGTTTATTAGATAAACATAATCGATGGATTGCCCTGCTTCGTATATTTTACTGTTTTTGTGTACTTTTTCCATAGTACATCTTTTTGCTAGCTCATTGATTTGATCTTCGGATAACGAATTGAGGATATCGATATCCTTCAACATTAGAAATTTTGATGAGTGATTCATAAAATTAGATTTTGTGATTAAGTATTTGGCTACTTTGTAAATCGAGCATTTCTCTAAATAAAGATGTAATTCATCAAAATCGCTTTAAAAACTGATGTTTAACCTTACTCTAGTTGTATGTTAAATGATCCTTAAATCCAATTCCCCTATTTTCTAAGATTATTTTTTGAATATTTTTTATATCCTCAAGCTTATATCACATTGGAATTGCGATATTGAGTCTATGAAGTACAAGAATATTTATGTTGCAGCGACAAGCCAGCATGTAGGTAAGACTACCTCGACATTAGGTATAGTTTCATCATTCATGAAAAAAGGGCTTAAAGTAGGATATTGTAAGCCAGTAGGGCAGAAGTTTCTCGATATACAAAATCTAAGAGTAGATAAGGATACAATCTTATTTGCCGATCTTATTAATTTTGATTTGATCCCTGAGATCCATAGTCCGGTTATATTAGGTAAAGGTGCTACTGAGATTTATCTCGACGATCCAGAAAAATACCCATTAGATAAAAAAATACTCAATGCGGAGAAAGTATTATCTGAGACTAATGATATAGTTATATATGAAGGCACTGGTCATCCAGGAGTAGGCAGTGTAGCGGATCTATCGAATGCTCGTGTAGCGCAGCTAATAGGTGCAGGAGTAGTTATCATAGTAGAAGGCGGTATTGGTAATACAATAGATAGGCTTAATCTTAGCGCATCACTATTTAGAGAGCACAATGTGCCTATCGTAGGAGTGATTATCAACAAAGTAATACCGGAAAAGACGGATAAAGTAAGGAAATATGTCAAAAAGTGGTTGGATAAGAAAGGCCTCAAACTATTAGGAATATTACCCTATGATAAGACATTGGCATATCCGCTTATCAAGACGATTGCGAAATCTGTAAAGGGTACAATCACCTATAATGCTGATTGTGCAGATAATAAGATTGAGAATATATTGGCTGGATCACTTATAGATCTTAAAGAATTAAGTAGTTCGGAAGATTTGTTACTAGTCGTTAGTACTAGAGCACTTAATGATGCGATCAATAAAATTAAGTCTATAAGTGCCAATGTAGGATTTACAAATTCACCTCTGTCTGGGATAGTGGCTACAGGGCAAGGAAGTATAGATGCTTCAACACTTAACTATATAGAAGAATTCAAAATTCCATTGATACGTACAGACTTAGATACCTATGGCTCTGTCATAAAGATCAGTAAGATCGAGGTAAAAATTAATCGATCTACTCCATGGAAAATTTACAAGGCGATACGTCTAATAGAAAATAACGTAGATCTCGAAGAACTTCTAATCCAAGATTCTGATAAGTAGCAAAAAGGAAAGTTATATAATTAGCATATTTTTTTGATCGAACTGCAGCGTTTGGACCAAAAGCCTATTCTATAGAGCATACCGTTGTTTAATACGGTAGATTTATTTTTTCATTTATAATAAGAAACAATGCAAATAACAGTTAACACAATGAAGCGGGCATCTCACTACTTACTATTGTGTGTACTAATATCTATAAGCTTGAGTTCATGTCATAAAGATATTGACGAAGCCGATGAATCCACTACAACACCTATTACTCAGGTAGATGTTAAGAATTTGACTCAAAGTGATGTAGTAGGTTACATATACGATGAAGATGACGCTCCAATGGTCGATGTCGAAGTTAGTATATTAGGAAATACAACTAGAACAAATGAGTTTGGTGTTTTCGTATTTAGGGAAACTAATGTAGATCTTAACGGTACTTATATCACTGCGAATAAGTCTGGATTTATATTAGGATCTGATAGAATTTACCCAGATCAAGCCGATGTTAACCATTCATATATCAAGATGATGCGTTTGACCTCTAATACAACGGTCAATGGAGCCAACGGAGGTAATATAGTTGTACAAGGTGGTGGTATCATCACATTTGTAGCTAATACAATTGTCAACTCTGATGGATCACTTTACGGAGGAACAGTTACGGTAACGGCTAAGAGAATAGCAGCAGACGATCCAGATCTTTCCGATGTAATGCCTGGAGGACTGCTAGCAGAGGATAAAGAAGGATATACTAGAGTATTAGGTACCTTAGGTATGGTTGCTGTGGAGCTTCGAGATGCCAATGGTAATGAGTTAAATCTAGCGGATGGTGCTGAAGCTACAGTTCGATTCCCAATTGCAGAAAGTCAACGCAGTGCTGCACCTGATCAGATCGCTTTGTGGTCTTTTGATGAGGCAAAGGGACTATGGGTCGAAGATGGATTTGCAACTAGAGATGGGGATAATTATATAGGTCAAGTTAAGCATTTTAGCTTTTGGAATTGTGATGCTCCTTTTCCACTTATACATGTATGTGGAACCGTGCTCAACGCTGATGGTACTCCCGCTGTAAATTTATCTATGGAAGTAGTGGCTGATGTAGTGTATGCTACAGGGTATGGAAACACGGATTCGGATGGAAGATTCTGCGGAAAGATGCCAAAGGGTGAAGAACTTACAATAACGATTTATTATCAAGGTTGCTATGAAAGTGGATTTACATTTACTGTAGGGCCATTTGACACAGATACAGAGTTAGATCCTATTACGCTTCCAAATATCGATAATGGATTGATTACTGGAAATGTTTTATGTAATGGTTCTCCTGTAACAGATGCATCAATTGTGGTAAATGTCAATGGACAAACCATAGTATATCTTACCGATGAAACTGGAAATTATAGTTTCAATACTGCAATATTTGGGTGTATAGAAGTCGGTTCAGGAAGTATATTCGCGATCAATAATGAAACGAATGAAGCAAGCAGTGCACAGGACTTTTTGATAGATACAGATGCCTCTATAGATCTTAATACTTGTGGAGGTTGTGAAATGACATTAGAAACTATCATTGAATCTAGTGACGTCTGCGATGTAGAGACCTACTATGCAACTGTAAATGTATCAGGAGCAAATGGAAATATATCGTATGAATGGAGTAATGGATATACTACTCAGCTTAATGATATGATTTCTTTTGGAATCAATTGTGTTACAGTAACAGATAATGAAGGATGTCAAGAGATAAGTTGTATAGATTTTGAATATTTTGCTTTAGGAGATTCATTATCTTTTATGAATTCATCTTGTGAAATGAACAATGGATCTATTCAATCTAGTCCATTTGGTGGAACTGCTCCATATCAATATGAAATATCTGGTCCTGGTGGTCCAATATCAACACAATCAGTAGCCTCAGATCTTAGTCCGGGGACATATATAATTACTGTCACAGATGCCAATGGATGTACCATAGAATCTATTGCGGTAATTCAAGAAACGGGAGGAATTCCAGAGTTTCAAATTTTCCAAGAATGTGGTAATACTCAATTATTTATATCACCTAATTTCGGAAACATAACTATCGAGCTTAATGGCGATATATTTACGAATTTTATAGATATTCTTCAATCAGGAAGCTATTGCTTCGAACTTGAAAATGAACAAGGGTGCATGGAGACGAGATGTATTGATGTAGAAGTAATAGAAGAATTACCAATTAATGTAAATGTTACTTGCAACTTTCCATTCTATAATATTGATTGGGGAGTAGATGCTTTCAATGCCAATTATTTTAGCGCAACGGGTAATATATCAGAGACGGGTTTTGCTAATTCATTTGATATCAATCCTATTGAACTTGGGTACAGCGGAACATTGATCATAGATCAAGATTTTCAGATGTGCCAATATGAGGAGTTTATCAATCTTCCAAATTTTGCTGGATTAAACGCTACAGGGGTATCACCAACTTGTGAAGATTGTGAAGATGGATTTATAGATATCATTTTAGATCCTGATGCAGATTGTTTTCAGTGTGAAGTTGGAGAGATAGCTATTTATAGTGTAGAAAACGACGATCAATTTGCAAATGATTTGTCAGGTACTAATTCGGAACAATTAATGACCTCAGGGCAGTATTATGTAGTAGTTACAGAAATTAATAGCGGATGTATTATAGCCCATCAACTTATAGAGTTATAGATATCTTTTGATAAGTTACTTTTCGGAAATAACCATAACCGAATGTAAAGAAGTAAACCAAAACAAACAAAAAACATAATTGACAACAGAAGAGCTCATAGCAAAATGTAAGAGTGGAGATGCTCAAGGCCAATCATGCCTGGTGCGCACATACGCACCACGGCTGATGGCTATTTGTCGCAGATACACCAAGGATCCAGCATCGGCGCAGGATGCTTTGCAAGAGACGTTTATCAATGTGTTTAAATATATTAATAGCTATAGCGGCAAAGGATCGTTTGAAGGCTGGCTCAAGAGAATTGCTGTAAATTGTTCTCTAGCCTTTGCTAAGAAAGTACATCCTGTCTATTTTGTAGATGAGTCACCTAATAGTGATATGCAAATGTCAGAAGTGCCAGATGTGTATAGTAGCCTTGGGAAAGAAGAGATAATGAATTTATTGAAGAGGTTACCAGAAAGTCTCTACATGGTATTTAACTTAGTAGTGATAGAAGGTTTTAATCATCGCGAAGTAGGTGAAATGCTTGGTATTACTGAAGGAAGCTCAAGAGGGTCGCTTTCTAGAGCGAGGAGTAAGTTGATTGACATATTACAAGCAGAAAATGCAATCGGTATGGATATTAAAAAAAAAATGATAGCAAATAGATAGAGAATTTTAAAGAAAATTATTCAATACAGTTTATTCTTGTATCGATAGAAATATAAATATTAATGAAGTATAATAATTTTGAAACACATATTAGGGAATCTTTTCTAAATGATTCTGCACCTGTAGATACGGATGTGTTGATCGCAAGCTTAGGCATTCCAGTTGCGCTAGAGCCTAAAAGAAGATTAGCATGGTGGATGCTTGCAGGTTTGGCTTTGCTATCGTTGTTGTTAGTAGGGCTTTACTATTTCACTAGTGCTCCATTGGGTAGTTATGTTGGTGACACATCTTCTATGACTATCGGTATGGATATAAATGGGAATAATAATGATACTTCATTGGCCTTAGCTGAAGATGATGAGTCAAGTAATGAAAATATAAGTAGTCAAGACTCAAAGAATACAGAGAATTTGACCAATCAAAGAGAAGTAGGAAATCGTAAAGATGAAACAATAGAGAATTACAGCGTTGAAGTCAATTCCGTAAGTGACATTACAATCAAAAAGGATAAATCACAAAAGGTATTTCAGGATTCTAAGTCTAACAAAAATTCGATAAGAAATTCGACTAATAAATTGGTAACAAAACAAGATGAAGCTATAGTTATTGAAGCTACATCATTATATGAAAATGTAAGAGTAAATAGAAATTCGAAAATCAGTAAAGCAATAATTTCGGATAAGGAACATCAAGATAGAACTTTAGATCCATTGTTTCCTATTGAATTATTGCAAAGTGAAATAATCTCTGATAGCGAATTTCCTGGACTTGCAGAGCCTGAGTGCCCTTCGTTTAGTTATCGTATTCCTTGGAACATTGCTTTACTTGCGGAGGTAGGAGTTATGAAGCCAATGAAAGACCTTGAGAATGTTGGAATGGATAATTCTGCATTTGATTTGAGAGAGAGAAACGAAAATAGTAAAGAGGCGATTCAGATAGGACTCCATGCTAAAATAAGTAAAGGTAGTAATCCATTATACGTAAGAGGTGGCGCAACATACACTCGTATCGCTGAACAAATGAATGAGGAGTACGACTATATAGAATTAGATACGATGAGAGGATTGATATCTATTACTACATCGATGACTGGAGATACAGTTACTGCGATATATGGTGATGTAGTATCGGAAACAAGATTTACCGGAAAATCTGTTAAGCATTATTATTTACATCTTCTTGATATTCCAGTAGCTATAGGATATGAAATACCAATAGCAGGATCATTCTATGCTGGAGCTGAATTAGGTGTACAGTTCAATATTCGTACAAGCGGATCTGGATTAATATTTAGAGATACTAATGACTACGCTAATCTTTCAGATGTAACTACCAAAGAGACAAAAGTAGGTATAAGTTATTTTGGTGGATTTCATTTTGGAAAACATTTATCTAAGAGAAGTTCAGTGCAACTGTCTGCAAGGTTTAGGTATTACCCAAGTCGATTTTCTTCTGTAGATCCTTCAATAGAACAGAGGTATAATTTAGCTGGGTTACACGCTGGATATGTATTTAGATTTTGATAAAAATTGGCTTTAGAGAAATATAAAATGGGTAGTAAGGAATAATCTTGCTACCCATTTTTTATCGACAATGAAAAATATTAATGGATAATCTCCTTTATCATATGCTGTAAATGAGGAACCGCCTCTTCTTCAAACCATGGATTTTTTTTGAGCCATATGTTATTCCTGCCTGATGGGTGTGGGAGCGGAAAGTATAGTGGAAGGAACTCTGCATAGTGCTGAACATTAAGCGTTAAATTCCTTTTTTTATTTTTGGCTAAATAATATTTCTGTGCGTATGCGCCAGCGAGTATTATCAATTTTACATCTGATAGCAACGGAATAAGTTGTGTATGCCATAAAGGAGCACATTCTTTTCGAGGAGGTAAGTCACCTCGTTCTCCAGTACCAGGATAGCAAAACCCCATGGGGATCAGCGAAATTATATTGGTGTCGTAGAATGTTTCTTTATCCACACCCATCCACATACGAAGCCTATCACCGCTTTTGTCATTCCATGCAATATGAGTGCGATGCACTATGTGTCCTGGAGCTTGCCCTATCACGATTATTTTACTTTTTGTTCCTGCAGTAAGAACTGGGTTACACCCATGAGGAAGATGTTCTTTACATACAGTACAGGACTTTATTTCTTTTACTAATTTGGTAAGTTTCAAAATTTAGTTAAATTTTTATCTTTTTTAATTTGCTGTTAATCAGATTGTTATATTGCTTTTGAGTGTAAATTGAACGAGTATTTTTAACGTTCTGTAACATTTATTTAGGAGTTGGCGTCATCATGGTGTACTGCAGACAAAGGGAATCTAAATAATGAAAATTACTAAATCCCAAATTACTTTGATACCATTAATAGTCAACAAAAAATTTAAGAACACTTAAACCTAATACAATGAAATATCTATCACTAATAATATGCGCATTAATATCATTTCAATTATCTGCACAGAATGCAGTAGACAAATATTTTTCGAATCACCTCGACAATGAAAAAGCAACTGTGGTGCAGGTGTCTGGAAAACTATTTCAATACGCAGCAGCTATCGTTCCGGATGAAATGGAATCTGATGAAGAATTTCCAGTAAAAGATGCTAAAGATTTTCTTAGCAATATTACGTCATTTACATTAATCAAAGTGGAAGCATTAGAAAATAGTCAAGCTGAGTACAAAAGAGGATTAAACTCATTAGGAGATGAATTTGAAGAGCTGGTAAGAATAAGAGATAAGGACAATAAAGTATCTATTCTTATCAATGAAACAGATGATATGATACATGAGATCGTAGCATTAGTAACTACAGACAACGAGTTTGTTGTAGCAGCTCTGACAGGTGAGATGAGATTGGATCAGATCCAAGATATAGTATCTAAAATACAGTCAGATGATATACAATCTATGATAGAAGGGGCAGATGTAGAGCTCGGAGACATGAAAGTATTTCCCAATCCTGCTACCTCTAACGCTCAGTTAATAGTTGAGATTCCTGAGAAAATGATAGGAGGAAGTATGACGATTTTTGATCTCTCAGGAAATCAAGTACAAACAATGGATGCTACAAATAATCGTACTGAAATTAGTACTGACGGCTTAGCAGCTGGACAGTATGTTGTAGAGATTAATAAAGCGGGAGTAACACTTAAAAAGAAGTTTATAGTAGTAGATTAATATTCTATTACATTGCAAAGAGCTGATGAATTATTTGTAAGGCTATACTCAATAGAGTATAGCCTTTTTTGTTTTAAAGCGGATCTTGAATACTAATCTTCTTATATCTTACCTTATTGAGTATATTTGATCAAACAACTTTTACAATATTTAATAACCAACTAAAATCAAAACACAATGCCAGTAAATTTTTATATGTATTTTATAACCGCGCTGATCCCTTTATTCGTGGGATCAATTTATTACAGTCCTATGCTTCTGGGTAATGCATGGATGGAAGAAAACAATTTCAGTAAAGAGGATCTTGAAGGAGGAAATATGGTGAAGATTTTGGGTTTAGCTTATCTATGTGGAATTTTCATTTCATTTACTTTAACTGGCGTAGTTGTGCATCAGTATGGCGCATTACAAATGATGATGCCTGAAGTATTGGAATCTGGTAGTATAGCCATGAATGAGTATGTTGGATTAATGGATAAGTATGAAGGTAATTTCAGAACTTTCGGTCATGGCGCATTGCATGGTGTTATTTTGGCTTTATTGTTTGTATTGCCGTTGATAGCAACAAATAGTCTATTTGAAAGAAGAACATGGAGGTATAATCTTATTCATGCAGGATACTGGTTAATTACATTGGCTCTAATAGGCGGTGTTCTTTGTGCTACACTCGATTTCGGTACACTTAGTTAGATCAATAAAATTTGAATTAATATGAAAGCTCAGTTGAAATAATTTTTGACTGGGCTTTTTCTTTTTCGTGTATCTTTATCCGTGATGATATATATGAGAACATTATTAGGCGTATTGCTTATTGGTCTGATGGGCTGTAAATCAAACAAGGGTCACGACAATCCAGATGCAGAGGTTAGGGTATTAGCTGTGGATACATCAAAGACGCTTAATCGCATTGCTTTTGGTTCTTGTAGTGATGAAGACCAACCGCAACCTATGTGGAAATACATTGTGGCTAATGAAGCTGATCTATGGATATGGTTAGGTGATATGATCTATGGTGATAGTGATGACCCCAAAGTGCTAGAGGATAAATATAATCAGCAGCTAGCGAATGAAGAATATCAAAAATTACAAACCAGTACGCCTATCATAGGTATTTGGGATGATCATGATTATGGAGAAAATGATGGTGACAAACACTTTGTTATTAAGAGAGAGAGTAAGGAATTGATGGTCGATTTTCTTGATGTTCCAGAAGATGCAAAAGTGCGTCAAAGAGAAGGGGCTTACCAGTCGTATACATTTGGTGAAGGCAATAAAAAAGTAAAGATATTACTGTTGGATGCAAGATATTTTAGAGATGAACTCAAGAAGAATGTACTTACCAAAGGACAGAAGTATCAGAAGAATGAAACAGGAGATGTCTTAGGTGAGTCTCAATGGAAATGGCTAGAAGATGAACTTACGGATAGTGAAGCAGCTATCCATATTATAGGTTGCGGTATACAAGTAATACCTACTCAGCATAATTATGAGAAGTGGGCCAATTTTCCTTCAGCACATCAACGTCTTTATGATCTACTTAATCAAACACAGCCGAATAGAGCGATTCTGTTGAGTGGAGATAGACATATAGCGGAGGTATCTAGTATCCAGTTGGATAGTTTGGATTATCCATTGTATGATATTACTTCGAGTGGAATGACACACTCCTATGAGAAGGTGGAACAAAGAGGCGAAGCGAATCAATACAGGGTTGATAACATTTTATCAGGACAGAAGAACTTTGCCCAATTAGAGATCGATTGGTCTTTGTCACCTCCGGAGGTCAAGGTAGAGATCATAGGGTTAGGAAATAAAATTATACACGAGCATCACTTATATAAATAATGGAATTAAAACCAGATCCAGCGGTACTTTTATCACTCATAACAACGGTTATGCCGTACGGTAAATACAAGGGTAGGCTTATCTGCGATATCCCTGAGACGTATCTCGTTTGGTGTCGTACTAAAGATGCTTGGCCTAAAGGAAATCTTGGAGATTTACTCAAGAATGTATATGTAATAAAAGAAAACGGCTTAGATTATTTGTTCAAGGAATTAAAGGAGATTCACAATTCATAAATATGAAAAAGTGGTATTATAAAATTCCGCATGCTGTAACAATGTTGTTCGGCATTATTATTTTAGTGACGATCTTGACCTATGTATTGCCGGCTGGACTTTACGAAAGAATATTGGTCGATGGTCGCAACAGAGTAGTGCCAAATTCATACGCTGAAGTTGCTTCTAGTCCGATATCAATTCTTGCTATGTTTAGAGCGATACCTTTAGGATTTAAGGCAGCATCTGACATCATTTTTATCGTATTAGCTGGTGGCATTATGTTTGGCATTATGGAAAAGTCCAAAGCCGTTGAAAATGCTGTTGGCACCTTGGTAAGAAAACTAGGAATGCAAAGAAAGTATCTGATTGTAGTGATACTCACATTTGTATTTGGTCTGCTAGGGGTTGCTGTGGGATATGAAAATAATATCGCACTCGTACCAATAGCTGCTGTTGTCAGTTTGGCTTTGGGAGGCGATCTGATCTTGGCAGCTGGTATATCAGTTGGTGCTATGACAGTAGGCTTTGGTTTGTCTCCGATCAACCCCTATACAGTTGGCACTGGACACAAAATTGCAGAATTGGCTATGTTTAGTGGCTGGGAACTTAGGACGTTACTTTGCACTATAGCGCTTTCGATGATGGCCTATTATAATGTACGTTATTTTAAGAAAATCACTGCTGATCCAAGTGTAGGATTGGGACAAGGATTGGATGAAAATGGCTTCACACTTTCTCATCCAATAGATAGTTACAAGATGGATACTAATAGTTGGTTAGTGATCAGTATATTTTTGATTGGTCTTTGTATTTGTCTTTATGGAGTCTTCAATTATGGATGGTATATCAACGAGCTTTCGGCAATCTTTTTAATGATTGCTTTGGCTTGTGGCATTGTTTCGCGGATGAGTGGTGATGTTATTAGTAACTGTCTATTGGACAGTGTTGCTAAAGCAGCACCAGGAGCGTTTATGGTTGGCTTTGCCACCACGATCAAGGTACTTATGGAAGAAGGGCAAATTGGTGATACTATTTCATTCCATTTGTCAGAGATGCTCCAAGGATTACCCTTGTATGCTTCTGCGATATCGATGTCGCTATCGCAATGTGTAATCAATCTATTTATTCCGTCTGGAAGTGGGCAAGCATTGGCAACGCTGCCCGTCATGATACCTTTGGGAGAGGTGCTTGGCCTAACGAGGCAAAGCTCCATACTGGCGTTTCAAATTGGCGATGGCGTCACTAATTTAGTGAATCCAACATTAGGAGGTTTGATAGCGATGTTGAGTATGTGTAGAGTGCCTTTAGATAGATGGCTAAAATTTATATTTCCTATAGTAATTTCGGTATTGGTTTTGTCGTGGATAGTATTGGTTGCAGGAGTTACGTTTGGGTATTAATTACTAGAGATTAGGATGTTGTAAAGTAGAATATAAAAATGGACATAGTAGAATACAATAGCTTAGCTTGGGATAATTATGTAGATAATAAGGATCGATGGACGATTCCTGTTTCTTTTGAAGAAATAGAAGAGGCTAAAAAAGGTAATTGGGGAATAGTATTAACGCCTAGTAAGGCGGTGCCTTTAGAATGGTTTCCTGATCTGAAAGGGCTGGATGTTTTAGGACTTGCATCTGGAGGAGGGCAGCAAGCTCCTATTCTTGCCACTCTTGGTGCTAAGGTCTCAGTTTTCGATAATTCTGAAAAACAACTTCTCCAGGATAAAAAAGTAAGTGACAAGTATAATCTTGGAATAAAGACATTTCGTGGAGACATGGGTGATCTTTCAGTATTTGAAGACGGATGTTTTGATCTTGTTTTCAATCCTTGCTCTATTCTTTTTGTTGAGAATGTCATACCTGTATGGAATGAGTGTTATAGAGTTTTAAGGCCTGGAGGTTTATTGATGACGGGTCTTATTAACCCCCTTGCTTTTCAGATAGATGAAGACGATTTGAGTTTAATATATAATCAACCATATTCAGATTTATACTCACTACCGAAACATAAAGTGAGAAAATTAAAAGATGAGAATGGAGCTTTCACTTTTGGGCATAGCTTGTCTGATCAGATAGGTGGACAATTACAAGCAGGATTTATTATTACAGATATGTATGAAGATGACTGGAATGGAGAAGGTAAATTGGATAAATTTTTTCCTGGATTTATTGCAACTAGAGCAGTAAAGACGCTTGATAAAAGTAGCGTACAATCAATGAAAAATGATTAGTCCCTATCGAAAGGGCATCTAATTTGAATTTCGTATATTTATATAAATTAGATTTAGTTCTATGAAAGCTATTTTCACATCCATTATTTTATTGGTTTTTGTATCGACCATAAAGGCAGACGTATATACGTTTGAATCTGTAGGAAATTGGAATCAAGTAACTAACTGGGATGCTTATCCTGGAACTATTATAAGTTCGACGGATATAGTAATTATATCAGCAGATATAACAATTAATACTTCCGTAACCATTAATGGTAATTTGACTATCTCCTCTGGGGTAAGCCTCACTAATGATTGGCTAGTGTTTGTTAATGGAATGTTGAATAATGAAGGGCAAGTATTTAATAATACTCAACTAAATCTCTTTGGTGACTGTGTGAGTAATGGGACATGGGAAAATTCTGCAAGTGGTACACTTATAGTAACTGGAACAGGGGATTTTACTTGTCGTGGAAATTTTATTAATCATGGAGGATTACTAGGGTATAATTCAAGTAGGTTTTATTTAGAGGCCAATTTTGAAAACAATGATTATATCACGTTCAACGGTGATTTTGATATTCATCATAGTAATGGACAAGAGTTTGTTAATAACGGATTGGTTCAATTTAATGGACCTGTAAGATTGGAAGGTTCAATTATAAATACCTTAGGAAATAATTTTAATATAAATTGGAGTTCGGCCATGTATGTAGCGGATCATAGTAGACTAGAAAACTTTGGGATTTTGAATGTTGGTGGTTTATTAGAAGTTACCAGTCTACTTAATGTGCATAGTAAGTTAGGGCATGTAGTAGTCGATGGTGTTGTTAATGTAAGGCCGAGTGTGTTAGAGATTTTGTAGTGTTATTTATTAGCAGCTCTATATAAAGACTAACACTTTTACGCCACTTCAAAACCTCTACTTGCTTCATAGATCTCAAACCATTGTTGATCTGTAATCTGATTTTCCTCACAAGTAATTGTTGTTTTTATACGTTCGATTTTACTAGTACCTGTGACGGGTCTAATGCCTATGTGATGGTGAAATAAGAAATAATAGGCCATCTCATCTAACGACCAACCGTAACGATCGCATAGAAGCTTAAATCGATTTATTTGTTTTTGTTGCTCCTCTGTTTTAGCGTTCCAAAAAGCACCTCCACCCAATGGTGACCATGCTTGTATTTCTAACCCATTAGCTGCGGATAACACGAGACTATCATCCGTAAACGCTGAATGCTTGATTACTGATACCTCAATCTGATTTGCTGCTAGAGGGTAGAGTTCTGCAAGTATATCTATTTGGTAGGGTGTGAAATTACTTACACCAAACGATCTTACTTTTCCAGTGCCTTCTATCTCTTTGAATGTGTTAGCAAGGTCTTCCATATCCATCAACGGACTAGGACGATGTATCAATAGTTGATCTATATAATCGGTTTGTAATTCTCTGAGTGATCTATTGACACTAGACTCAATGTATTCGTATGTAGTATCGTATTGTTTGATGCTATAAGGAAATACTTCACTGTTCATCTTGATTCCACACTTGGTGATAATCTTGATTTTGGATCGGTCTACTCTTGCGGCACGCCAGCCACCACCGAATCCTGTTTCAGTGGTATGTCCTCCATAAATATCAGCATTATCAAAAGTATCTATACCTAGTTGTAAGCAACCAGTAATCATTTTTGCATATCCAGTATCATCGAGGTTGGCTCCCCATGTTCCCCAGCGCATTGTTCCTGCTATTGTTTTCATAGTCTTGACCGATTTCGGTTTCTTTTTTTTAGCCCCAAGGGCTACGCTTTGATAGGAATGGGCAAAGCCCATTGTAATGATTGTATGAAGTTTTAGCTCTGAAGGAGCGGCGTTTATTTGGGAAGATATTATACTCTATTTCGATGGGTGAAGCCCATCGTTAAATAGGCAAAGCCCTTTGGGCTTATTGTCGAGACTGAATTTATCTATTGCAAAATTTGGTCTTTCAATTACTGCCCATTACAGTCTTCTGTTTAATGGGCAGTAATTGAAATGATAATTACTTATCCAATCTCAATGCTTTATTAATGATTTCCGCTTGCTGCATATCGTGCTTCTTTTTATAACCTGTTGCAGGAGATGCGCTTGCTGGTCTTGAGATAGGGTCGATATCAAGCTTACGCATATGGCCTAGCATATAACTCCAAGCTCCCATGTTTTGTGGTTCTTCCTGTACCCAATATTTTTCAGTTTTGTCGTACTGCTTGAGTATGGCATCCACTTGTGTCTGTGGATATGGATATAGTTGCTCGATACGTACGATGGCTACATCTTTTATTTTATTTTCTTCTCTAGCTTCAAGTAATTCGTAGTATATTTTTCCGGTACAGATCAATAGACGTTTAGCTTTTTTGCCATCTATTTTATTATCTCCGAGTACTTCTTGGAAAGTACTGTTAGTTGTAAACTCTGATGGATCACTTACACAAAGAGGGTGTCTCAGTAATGACTTAGGTGACATGTTCACTAAAGGCTTACGGAAAGGTCTTGCCATTTGTCTTCTTAATGCATGGAACAAGTTGGCTGGTGTAGTCAAGTTCGTTACTGCAATATTTTCTTCTGCACATTGCTGAAGGAATCTTTCTACTCTCGCACTTGAGTGTTCTGGTCCTTGTCCTGCATATCCATGTGGCAATAACAATACTAACCCACTCATACGTTGCCATTTACTCTCAGCAGCAGTAATATATTGATCAACGATAGTCTGTGCACCGTTATAGAAATCACCAAACTGCGCTTCCCAAACTACGAGAGAATTGGGTGAAGCCAATGAATATCCATACTCAAATCCCATCACAGCAAACTCAGATAAAAATGAATTGTAAATCATAAACTCACCTTGATCGCCAGTCATGTCACTCAATCTATTGTACTCTTCGTATGTCTTAGCATCTCTATATATCGCATGTCTATGAGAGAAGGTTCCTCTCTTGACATCTTGACCACTCATACGTACGTTTTTCCCTTCAAGGAGAATAGATCCGTATGCCATTAACTCAGCCATCGCCCAGTCTAATTTCTTAGCGTCATGAAGCTTCTGCATTCCTTTACGCAGTCTGTTTACTTTTGACAGTGGAGTAAACCCATCTGGCAATCTCATAAGATGCTCTTGGATCTGATCTATTTTCTTTTTAGTGATACCAGTTTTAGGAGATTTTTCGAAATCTTTAGTTTCTGATTTTCTCATTTTTCTCCAGTCTTGTTCTGGAGTTTGGTATTCGTACGGAAGTGCTTGTTCTTTTACTTTATCTAGTTTTCCTTGTAAGTCAGACCAAAAGTTTTGTTCTAATTTTTCTGCTAATTCTTTTTGTAGATCACCTCTTTCATTCAGAGTCTTGACATATATCGCTCGAGGATTTTCGTGCTTAGAAATCAACTCATACATTTTAGGTTGAGTAAACTTCGGATCATCTCCTTCATTATGTCCATGCTTACGGTAGCATACCATATCTAAGAACACATCATTGTTAAATTTCTGACGGTATTCGATAGCGAGTTGCGATACAAATGCTACTGCTTCAGGATCATCACCATTGACGTGAAATACAGGAGCTTGTACAAGACTAGCCGCAGCTGTACAATATGTAGATGATCTAGCATCATCAAAGTCTGTTGTAAATCCAATTTGATTATTGATCACATAGTGGATCGTTCCACCAGTATAGTATCCCTCGAGTTGGCTCATCTGAACCGTTTCATAGAGAACCCCTTGACCTGCTACCGCTGCATCACCGTGGATCAGTATCGGTAGTATCTTATCATAATCACTATCGTACATGATATCTGCCTTTGCTCTTGCAAAACCCTCTACAACAGGATCAACAGACTCTAAGTGAGATGGATTAGGTACCATCTTGATATCTACTTTATTTCCTTTGGTCGTAATTCTCTGTGAAGAGAAGCCTAAGTGATATTTTACATCTCCATCACCGAATGCCATATCTGGTACTGCAGTTCCTTCAAATTCATTGAAGATTTGCTCATAGGTTTTACCCATGATATTGGCAAGGACATTAAGTCTTCCTCTATGCGCCATACCGATGATACATTCTTTGACCCCATCGTTAGCTGCGTTTTTTATAATTGTATCTAAGGCAACGATTGCAGATTCTCCACCTTCCAGTGAAAATCTTTTCTGACCCACATATTTAGTGTGTAAGAAATTTTCGAATACTACAGCATCGTTAAGTCTTTCAAGAATATTTTTCTTTTCGTCGATGTCAAAACCATAGTCATTATGATTTGTAATTCCTTCTATTTTGGATCTTAACCAGACACGCTTTTCTCTATCTTCAATATTGGCACATTCAAATCCGATATTACCGCAGTAGATTACTTTAAGCTTATCAATGATCTGTGCTAGAGTGGCATTACTCATTCCGATCTCTTCTCCTGCTAAGAATACACTATTGAGATCTGCATCAGTCAATCCGTAATCAGATAATTCTAAGTGAGGCGCTCTATCTTTTCTGTTTTGGATAGGGTTAGTCGTAGCTAATAAATGCCCTCTACTACGAAATCCGTGAATGATAGATAATACTCCAAACTCCTTAGTGCTCATAGGAGCCCCACTTGAAGATTGCGCTTGTCCGCCTCCATCAGCATTATTGGCAAATTCGAACCCATCAAAGAATACTCTCCAGCCTTCATCTACAGATGTTGGGTCAGATGCATATTGCTTATACATGTTTTCTATGAATGTCGGGTGAGCATTGTATACGTAAGAGTAATCTTTCACGATTTTATAATTTAAGTATGTTCTTTATTAGTGTAAATATGCCTCCTATCTCTATCAATCTATCAGAGATCATTCAAAATGTCTCTATTTATTGGACTATAGAAGGAAACTTTAACAAGTGTAGATCATTTATAGCAAAAAAGGGGCCATTAGAGGCGTGAATGTGACCAAATGTTTGTCTGGTATTAAATATATTTTTAGACCAGCCTAACAATTTAGACACTTGAGTGATTTGCCTATTATTATAGCGGTTTCTGAACGATATTTGCATTGAAGAGGGGCTACCTTATCAGTAAGCGACTATTACCCCTCATCTAGGGTCGAAATGATTGATACTATCGACCATTTTTTCGACTCGCTTTGATTGCTCGGTGTGAAAAAAGATGTAAGCCAATATGTACGAATCCGTATTCTATTAAAAAACCGTAATTTCATACAATGGAAGATCAGGCCCTTAGCAAACTCATACCTGCAGTAGTATTACTTATTCTTGGAGTTATAGAATCTATCGGAGGATTATATTTTGAGGACAAAAGAACAAAGAACGATTTTACTATCGAGTTACTGAGTCTTGTAACGCTACCGACCTTGATTCAGCCAGGAATATTTCTAGTGGTTTTGTGGGGATTAGGTACAGGTTTTCCAGTGCTTGAAGATTATTTTGTCGGAACTTCTATTTGGTGGCATTTATTAGCTTTTCTTGTTTTGGACGATATGACACAATATTGGTGGCACCGTCTCTCTCATGTGAGTACAAAGATGTGGAAACTACATAGACCTCATCATGTAGTAGAGGAAATGGGAGTGCTGGTAACTTACAGGAATTCGATGATGTATTATGCGTTGATGCCGGGTATCTGGTTTTCGGCAGCCTTGGTTTATTTAGGAATGGGTTACATATACCTTTTCTATTTGCCGATCAAATTGATAATTATATTGTTGGCTCATAGCGAGACGAAGTGGGATAGGTTTCTATATCAATACAAAGTTCTTTCACCTTTGGCTTGGATAATTGAAAGAACGATCTCTACGCCCAGTACACATTTTGCGCACCATGGATTGACTGCTGAAGATGGCATCTCTCATCCTAATGGAAATTACGGTAATCTGCTTTTTATTTGGGATATAATATTTGGTACTGCAAAGATCACTCGTCAGTACCCGACAAGATTTGGAGCTTGGAATCAAATGAAAGAACCTTGGTATGTACAATTGTTTTTTCCACTAATCAGATCCAAAGATGAGAGGAGTGAGTTGCACTCGATTTCTACGAAGCAGGATTATGATCCGTCTGTCGATTATAAGGAGTTTGGGGAGTGAGTTGTTATAGCGTTATAAAGAGAGCGTAAAGTGAAATATGATCTAACTAATTACGGTTTAATCTGTATCGTTTTGTAACGATTATAATCATGAATGCTCTTTTATCTTTTCGAATCATTAGTGATTTCAATGAGATTGGACTGGCTGCGTTTTCGCAAGAGTAAGTTTCGTCGAAATATCTATATATGTATATTTTTAGTTTGAAAAAAAAATAACAAATGAAACAGGTTTTTATATTATTTTTAATAGTAGTCTTTGGAGTCTTTTTAGAAGCGCAAGAGAAGCGGCTATAATTAACTCGGCTGAAAAAAGTAGTTGAATAGTTCTATTTTGAATGTTTTTGAAATCAATAAATATGAATTACGAAATAATAAAGGATGAAAAAATTCTTACAGAGTTCATTGAATGGCTCCCTGTTTTGGGTGAGAACGAAAAGTTTTATTGCACTTTGTTTTCTAGAAAGAAGTACGCTGAAGATTGGAAAATGAAAAATGATAAAGGACAGTTAAAGAGGTTTCTTACAGATAAAGAGAGGATGCTGGATAAGATCAGGCAACTTGAGATAGCACAAGGAGGGTATAAGTTATATGGTGAATCTGTGGAGGAACAGTCATTGGCTCTATATATCAATCCTAATCCACGAAGCTTATTAAAGGCCACATATAATAGTATCATTGAGCTTACAAAGTTATTGAGAGATGATAAAAAATCTTTTAATCCGATGTCCGAACTGATGGGTTGTATTCAAAGAAGTGTAGGCAATAAGGTCTACCTCGATTTTGATATCGATTATAAACCATTCGATCCAAGTAAACTTGACCCGTTTATTAATAGGGATTGTGTTACTATATTAGAAACGAGAGGAGGGTTTCATGTATTGGTTGAGATTAAGAAGATAGAAGAAAAGTATAAGAATATATTTTACAAAGGAATAATGACGCTAGATGTAGATCAGACGGGTGATCAATTATTACCCATGCCTGGATGTACCCAAGGAGGTTATATTCCAAAATTCATATAATTAGAAAGGATGACTGAAAGGATAAAGAAGTATATATGTGATCTAGAGGCTAAACATAGAATTAAGGTTCTCTGGGCGGTAGAGACAGGTTCCAGAGCTTGGGGATTTGCGTCAAGGGATAGCGACTATGATATTCGACTGATCTACGTCAATAGAAATGAATGGTATCTCAATCTATCAGAGCAGAAAGATAGTATTGAACTGATGTTGGATAATAACGATATAGATATAGCGGGCTGGGATCTTAAGAAGGCCTGTAACTTGTTGAGGAAGTCCAATCCCGCTTTATTAGAAAGATTGCAATCTCCGATAGTTTATCGAGCGGATGATGACTTTATTGAAGAATTTCTTCAAGTCTCACACTCGTTTTATTCAAAGGTGGCAACTATTCATCACTATCTAAGTATGGCGAAGAAATTTTTGGAACAACTGAAGTCAAATGAAGAATATAAGCTAAAAAGTTTTTTCTATACCCTTAGATCAGCAATGGTCTGTAAGTGGATTGTTGAAAAAGATGAAATGCCTCCAATTGAGTTTCATGAAATTTATAAGAACCTTAATATTGAAAGCACTCTTGTAGATCGGATTGAAAAACTGATTGCAATTAAAAGTACTATTGAAGAGTCCTATTTTCATAAGGGAGAGTCTGAGTTAGTATCACTTATAGAAGACTGTATCTTACAAGCGGAAGAGAATAAGAATATGCTTACTTCAGCTAATGGTAACTTAGAACTTCTCAATTTATTATTTAAAAAATACGTAGCGAAGTATGACAATTGAGGACCTCAAAAATCGAAACCTAATCATCTTGGAGTGTATAAGTGGGAGTAGAGCTTATGGATTAGAAACGCCATCTTCGGATACAGATATTAAAGGAGTATTTGTTTTGCCGAAGTCTGATTTTTATAGCTTGAACTATATTCCTCAAATTAGTAATGAGACTAACGATATCGTATATTATGAGCTAGGTCGATATATGGAATTGCTTTCTGTTAATAATCCCAATATATTAGAATTGTTGGCTACTCCTAAGCATGCTGTTCTCTATAAGCATCCAATACTAGATCTGTTAAAGTCAGAAACGGTACTATCAAAGCTATGTGAAAAAAGCTTTGGAAAATTTGCTTTGTCTCAGATTAAAAAAGCGAAGGGTTTGAAGAAGAAGATTGTTAATCCCGTAAGTAAAGTGAGAAAATCAGTTCTCGAATTTTGCTATGTAAATAATGATAATGGCTCATTACAATTGAGTAAATATCTTGAGCTAAACGGATGGAAACAAGAAAATTGTGGATTGGCCAAAATCTCCCATATGACTGATTTGTATGGATTGTACTATAGCTCTGAACATGGTTATAAAGGTGTTATGAAAAATAAAAATTCACATACAGTTTCCTTGAGTTCTATTCCTAAGGGAGAGATTCAGAAACGAATACTCTATTTTAACGTCAATGGTTACTCGAGATACTGTAAGGATTACAAAGAATATTGGGATTGGGTAGAGAATCGAAATGAAGCGAGATATGAGAATACTCAGAGTCATGGTAAAAAGTACGATTCTAAGAATATGATGCATACATTTCGGTTATTGGAAATGGCAATTGAGATTGCAGAACAGGGAGTTGTAAATGTAAAAAGAGATGATAGAGAATTTCTTCTTAACGTAAAGTCGGGTTCGTTTGAATTCGATTACTTATTGGCTTTGGCTGAGAAGAAAAAAATAAAAATGGAAGAAGTGTTTATGAGTTCCGATTTACCTGATCAGCCTGATGTGGAGAGTATACAGAAGATTGCTTATCAGATACGTGAGAGTTTGTATGAGGATGTAAATCCTAGTAACCCATTTGTAGAACTTGTTAATTAACATTTCGTATATATTCCTTTTTGACTTTTTTTAAAAAAATAATAATTGGAATGGAAGTTTTAAAGAGTAGAAAATCATTTACTTATAAACCCCATCAGATAGAAGACGTTGAATATTTTGATAATCGTCATGTTTATACCAAAGAAATCAAGTATGATAGACTCTTGATTCAGATGACTATATATTGGTCGATAGACTGGAGATTACTAATGAATGTTGGTAGTTGATGTAGTATCTTAATTTTGTATGAAGAATAGTCGTACTTGGGAAAGCATCTATTGTAATCATACTCCTTATATCTAATCTTAAAATGATAGAATGTAGATTAGTATTATTTTGAACAGATATAAATTCCGCTATCTAAATCATATCATTACCTTTGTCTTTTGTAACGCGAACTATCATATTTCAGTCGTTATCGTTCACGATCAATGGTTTATAGAAGCTGTTGGGTGTGATTAAGATTTTGATTGGCTTATGAGTCACATTCTTAAAGGAACACCATACATGATTCACTTCTTCAGCCACTCGACTGGTAGCGTATATGCAGTACAGATCGAAGCACCACTCAGCGAAGAATCTATTCAAAAACTCAATTGGCTATTTGGTAAGGCACAGAGTCTCAGCGAAAGCGAGCTACCTGGTAAATACTTAGGTCCAAGGGCGGCGATGATCACTCCATGGAGTACTAACGCGGTAGAGATCACACAGAATATGGGAGTCTCAGGTATCGCAAGGATAGAGCTGTTTTCATCTAATGAAGGTGATGATGGTTATGATCCTATGATCTCACAGGCATACGACGGATTGAATCAAGACTTATATACTATATCCGTTACACCAGAAGAGGTGATACAGATTACCGATATTGCGGCATTCAATCAGCAAGAAGGACTATCACTATCTGACGAAGAAGTAAAGTATTTGGCTGATTTGGCTGTTAAACTAGAACGTCCATTGACAGATTCTGAGGTGTTTGGATTTTCACAAGTCAATAGTGAGCATTGTAGACATAAGATCTTCAATGGTACATTCATTATTGACGGAGAAGAGATGCCAGATTCACTATTTGGTATGATTAAGAAAACGTCAAAAGCTAACCCTAACGAGATTGTATCTGCCTATAAGGATAATGTGGCATTTATCAATGGCCCTAGGGTAGAGCAATTTGCTCCAGCTCAGCCAGACGTGCCTTCGTATTACGAATCTAAAATGTTTAATTCTGTGATATCTCTCAAAGCTGAGACACACAATTTTCCTACGACTGTAGAACCATTCAATGGTGCAGCGACAGGATCAGGAGGTGAGATCAGAGATAGACTCGCAGGCGGACAAGGATCTATACCGTTAGCAGGTACTGCATTATACATGACATCATATAGCCGTCTGGCCGATAATCGTCCTTGGGAACAAGCTATGGACGAACGGAAGTGGCTCTATCAAACTCCGATGGATATCTTAATCAAAGCGAGTAATGGAGCTTCTGATTTTGGAAATAAATTTGGTCAGCCGCTGATCTGTGGATCGCTATTGACATTTGAACATACTGAAGGAACTCAAGAGCTAGGATTCGATAAGGTGATCATGCAAGCAGGAGGAATCGGATATGGTAAGGCAGAGCAAGCGCTTAAGAAAGAACCTAAAATAGATGACAAGATCGTAATACTTGGTGGAGATAACTATCGTATCGGTATGGGTGGAGCGGCAGTATCATCAGCAGATACCGGTGCACTCGGATCTGGTATCGAGCTTAATGCGGTACAGAGGTCTAATCCTGAGATGCAAAAGCGTGCGGCTAATACCGTAAGAGCGATGGTGGAGTTGGACGAAAATCCAATTGTATCTATCCATGATCATGGTGCAGGTGGACACCTCAACTGTCTATCTGAGTTAGTAGAAGATACTGGTGGAATCATCAACTTAGAAAAACTTCCAGTAGGTGATCCTACCCTAAGTAGCAAAGAGATTATCGGTAATGAATCTCAAGAGCGAATGGGATTAGTGATCGCAGATAAAGACATCGATTTACTTCAGCGTATCGCAGATAGAGAGCGTTCGCCGATGTATGAAGTAGGGAGGGTAACTGGAGATAACAGATTTACATTTGAAGATAAGACCGCTCAGAATCCTATGGACCTGGCATTGTCTGATATGTTTGGCAGCAGTCCAAAGACGATCATGGAAGATGTAGAACTAGATCGTTTGTATAAGCCATTGACTTACCATGGTGAAGAATTTAAATATTACTTAGAAGACGTACTTAGATTGGAAGCGGTGGCTTGCAAAGATTGGTTGACTAATAAAGTAGATAGATGTGTAGGTGGAAAAGTAGCTAAGCAACAATGTGTTGGCCCACTACAAATTCCGCTTAATGATGTAGCCGTAATGGCATTGGATTATACTGGTGTGCAAGGTATCGCTACTAGTATGGGACACGCTCCGGTGAGTGGTCTTATTGATTCGGCAGCTGGAGCACGTAATGCGATTGCCGAAGCCTTGACTAATCTTGTATGGGCACCATTAGAGAAAGGGATTAATTCTGTTTCTCTATCAGCCAATTGGATGTGGCCTTGTAGATATGAAGGTGAAGATGCAAGATTGTATAAAGCGGTCGAAGCCGTTTCTGATTTCGCGATTGCCTTAGGTATCAATGTACCGACTGGGAAAGATTCAATGTCGATGGCTCAGAAGTATGGTGATAAAACTGTACTTGCTCCAGGAACAGTTGTCATCTCTTCGGCGGCACACTGTGATGATATCACTAAGATCGTAGAGCCAGTATTGCAATCTGGTAAAGGATCGATTTACTATATAGATATGTCATCTGATGTATTGAAATTGGGAGGATCATCTTTCGCGCAGACGAGAGGGGCATTGGGAGACAAAACGCCAGATATATTTAATGCTAAAGAATTTGCTCGAAGATTTCAAGTGATACAAAATGCAATCAAGTTAAATATGATTGCTGCAGGTCACGATATTTCTGCTGGAGGTATGATAACAACTTTACTTGAGATGTGTTTTGCAGATCCTAAGATAGGAGCTCAAGTGGATCTTAGTGGATTAGGGAATGGTGATATAGTGAAGACTTTATTTTCAGAGAATGCAGGTGTGATCATCCAAGCAAACGACGATAAGTTTCAGGATTATTTAGAGCAAGAAGAAATCAAATTTGTGAAGCTCGGAACCGTTACATCTACTCCAAAATTTGAGTTGACATATGATGGTCAAAAAAAAATATTAGATGTTGCTCACTATAGAGATATATGGTATGAAACATCTTTCCTTTTGGACAATAAGCAGACTGCAGGTACTTTAGCAAAAGACAGATACGATAACTATAAGTTACAGCCGCTTACCTATACATTTCCACAAAACTGGAATGGACAATTGCCTTCTAGAGACGCAATCAGTAATAGACCAAAGGCTGCCATCCTAAGAGAGAAGGGGAGTAACTCAGAGCGTGAGATGGCCAATGCATTATACCAAGCAGGTTTTGAGGTGAAGGATGTACATATGACGGATCTTATTTCTGGTAGAGAGACCCTTCAAGGTATTCAGTTTCTAGGAGCGGTAGGAGGATTTAGTAATAGCGATGTATTAGGTTCGGCCAAAGGATGGGCTGGAGCGATCAAGTATAATGATAAAGCACGCAAAGCGATCATGGATTTCTTTGATAGAGACGATACTTTATCGATAGGTATCTGTAATGGATGCCAACTCTTCTTAGAGTTAGATCTTATTAATCCTGAGCAGGCTAATGATCAGCCATCGCGTATGACTTATAATGATTCGCGTAAGCATGAGAGTAGCTTTACTTCCGTGACAGTAGCGAATAATAATAGTGTAATGTTATCCTCACTTGCAGGTACTACTCTTGGAGTTTGGATCTCACATGGTGAAGGAAAATTCTCATTACCAAAATCAGAAGATGCATATAATGTAATCGCAAAATATGGTTACGAAGCTTATCCGTCTAATCCAAATGGTAGCGATTATAATGTAGCGATGCTAGCCAGTAAAGATGGTAGACACTTAGCGACAATGCCACATATCGAAAGATCATTCTACGCATGGAATTGGGCTAACTATCCTGCAGATAGTAAACATAAAGTAAGTCCTTGGGGACAAGCATTTGTTAATGCTAGGGAGTGGTGTTTGAGGAAGATAGATTAGTTTTTTTTTGAGATTCGTATTATGTTTCGTAATAGAACCTCTTGATCTCCTGAAGGAGAGACCAGGCCTTGGTCTGCGTGTTAATGTTTTGACATTCGTTTTATTCTTACAGAACTCATTAACTTCATTGCTTTCTAGATGTTAAAGATTGAATATAAGAATGTATTATTCTTGTATTAATACTATTATTAATATTTCAATCTCTTATATTTCACATTGCGATACTCGGTCGTTTCAATCATGATAGGCTCGATATGATCACTTTTAGTAGAATGTCGATTCGCTCCTCCTGTTTTTGAATTTATGTTAAGTTCGATATTAGTTATTAACCCTGTTGAATCGGCTATAATTTTATATGTTTGATTGGTATGGAAAGGTAATATTTCTGTATAATTATCAGCTCCTTCCTCTATCCTAAATAATTCAGAAGTAGTTAATGTCTGAGTAGAAATATGAAAATGATTGTCTTCAAATTTAACTTCTTTTATTCTTTTGATATTTGATTTAGGGCTTGTAGGAGTAGCTGAAATAAAACTGTCTGAAGTATTTTTTTCTTGTAGTTGCAAAGACTGATTAAGGTCAGAAAATAGGAATTTGTAATTTAGCGTAAATAATGATTCTAGAAAAACATCAATTCCTCCGTCTTTCATTTTTTGTAATTGAATCATTCTTTTATTTGAAGACATAAAATCTAACCTTTTCTCATATTCTTTAATTATTTCTTCTTCATTTAGCACTTCTTTTAATTTTCCATTATTGTCGATAACAATATTTGCAGTTAGTCCAATTATTGGAAATATCGAAGCCGCATTACCATCAGGTTTAAATTCCGGACTAAATATTATCGTTGTATCTGGGGTAATTAGATATGTAGAGTTTAGATTGTTTTTTTTTTGTCTCTCTAGAGTAAATAGATTTCCAAATTTAGTTTTATCAATCACAACATCTCCTTTTCCCTCTATGTCAAATGAGTAAATGAACTTACTAATATTTTCCTTATTGTCAAATAAGCTAAGGGATAGTTCTTTTGGTTTCTTCTGCTCAAAGCAACCAGAAAGTAAAATTGATATGCAGCACCCTAAAATTATATTTCGCATTGATAACTAATTTGTTAAAATAGATGATAATTTACTCAAGCTAGCGATTTTAATATTTACATGCACAAGGAAGTTGTATTATTTGCATTAAATAAGTATTGCAGGGATAACAAAAAATTTATAGCGTCGCAAGTTGAATAAAAGACTAAATTGTCCTATATTTGTACTAAAGAAACTAAATGTTTTCTAAAGCATGTGAATATGGAATCAGGGCATTGACCATTATCGCCAAAGAAGGGGAGAAGGGTCAGAAAGTAGGCATCAAGGAGGTCTGCAAGTTGGCTCAGACGCCTGAGTCATTCACTGCTAAGATCCTACAGAATTTAGTGAAGCAAGGAATATTAAATTCACAAAAAGGACCTTCTGGAGGTTTTTATATTTCCAAAGATCTCTCTAATGTTACGCTATATGAAATCGTAGTAGCGATAGATGGGCCGGAAGTATTTAGAAAGTGTGGATTAGGTTTGCCAGAGTGTAATGCTAAGAAGCCTTGTCCGCTGCATACTAAGTTTGAAGTGGTACGAGATGAACTTAATGCTATGTGTCAGAGCAGCACATTGGAAACATTGGTAGAGCAGTTGGTTTTGGATACGTATAAACGATAAAATATTTTTTTGAAACAAATAAAGAGTAAAAGGTCTTATTAACTTAATTAAAACAATTTCAATTATGGCAACCTTACCTATTAGTAATCAAAGACAGATATTAGAAACGAAAAGTCAAATAAATAAAACAGCTCGTCCTAGTTTATTTACGAGATATCTAAGTTATGTTGATAGCCAAGAAGATCAATATATCTTTTGGTTTATGGCGGCCATCTTAGCTATTCCTTGTGTATTCATGACGTTGTCTATTATAGTAATGTATTTGTATAGTGGAGTGCTGGAGTATTATATCGGATTTGCGATGATACTTTTCTTTGCTAATGTACTAGTGCATCTTGCGGGTATGAAGGCTAGAGTATATCTGCCGACCTTCCATATTACCAGTTTGCTGATGGTTCTCATCCCAGCGATTACCTATCTAATTAGTACGTTGTAGATGAAGGGACGAGTAATAGTATTATTGGGAATTAGCCAATCATTTATTTTGGTATTTTATTAATTCCTAGTTAGGACTAAAAATTTAACAAGTGATTGATTTTGAAAAATAAACATTTACAACTCATTCTAATACTTCTACTTAAGCTATTACACAATGAAAGATATAATGAACAAAGAAGACGTTGTGATTTTTGTAAATGCATTCTACGATCGGGTAAAGATTGATAAGGTTATAGGTCACATATTTAATGAAAAGATACCTAGTAACCACTGGCCATTACATCTGGAGCGTATGTATAGCTTTTGGAACACGGTATTATTTGGAGAAGCGGATTACAGAGGCAATCCATTTTCCAAGCATAGTCAGCTTCCTATTTCTGAGGAACATTTTGATAGATGGTTGGAGTTGTTGAATTCTTCTCTTGATGATCATTTTGTAGGAGAGAAAACTAATGAAGTAAAAGAAAGAGCTTATAAAATGAGTCTTATGTTTAAATCAAAACTCATTCACATAAGATCTAATAATTACAAAAGTATAATGTAGAAATGGTTGTAACAGGATTACATAAACCAATAATAAAGAAACGTAGTAAATTAATAAATATGTCAGTAATAAAAGGAATAAAAAAAGAGCTCCTTTCAGCAAGTGGTCCAGTGGTGAAAAAACTACATAGCAATGATAATTTTAAATCTATAGTTATTGGATTTAATAAGAAAAGTATCCTAAAAGAACACACCGCTCTGTGGCCATCCAAACTTACTGTGATGGAGGGCAAGGTTAATTTTGTACAAGAGGATAAAAATACTTTATTGAATCAATATGATACTCATGACATAGAAGTAGGTGTCTTGCATCATGTGGAAGCTGAAGCGGATAGTCTATGTCTATTGACCCAAAGTCGACCTAATGTTACTTAAAAGAAGCTCTAGAACAAAGTCTTTCATCGGAGAGGCTCCTGCCCTCCGAAGGAAGACATCCAAGTATTTTTACAAATACGATAATCCCTTCCGATGCGAGGGCAGGAGCCCTTCAACGAAAGAGAATGGTATTGTACTTTTTATATTCTGATTAATGTTTTAGTTAGAACTAAAAAAAATAGCCTAAGAATCTTTAAGACGCTTAGGCTATTTAATTATTTCAATTGTAAGAGGCTAGTTATTTTCTCTGGCCTGTCTTGCTATCCTCGCATCTCTAAAGCTTTTCATAAACATCACCATAGCAAATAGTGATGTAACTACCATAAGTCCGACTCTTACTATTGCCATTGTATTTCCGTCATCTATTCTTTTAAATAATATTTTGGACAAAGCAATAAGAATAATAAACGTAAGTACTACAGCAATGTGAGCAATTACTTTATTGTCGTACTTGATGCCATTATTAAGTACCATAAGTATTACTCCGACGAATACTGGAATTAGTGCTGTAGGTGATGGAGTCATAGAGCCAAAATATCCCCAAACTCCCATTGAGATAAGTGTAATGGCATTGATCAAACTTGCAGTGTGTGCGTTCATTAGGGTACTATTTTATATTGTTAGTTTTTAATTGTTTCCTGTGGTATCTACCGGTATTCCAGTAGTATCTATTGGCATATCTTCTAGTTCTTCTTCTAGTTCTTCTTCAAACTCTTCATCGAACTCCTCATCCATTTCATCGTCAAAGTCTTCACCAAACTCTTCTTCGAATTCATCCATTTCTTTTTTGTTTTCTAATATCTCTGCCTGTTCTTCTTCTGGTGCAATCTCTTTGTATTTTGTACAATCTACAAACTCCTCAAATCCTTCTGGCGGTTTTGGGAAATTGACATTTGTATTTAGCTTGATTTCTTCATCTGCTTCAAGTTTCTTGAGGTACTTCTGCACTATTGGCCTTGCCAATACATACCCTTGTCCTTCATCCAAAGTCAGAAATCTTATCCAGCGATCATCACCTCCGACCCAAGTACCAGATACTAGATTAGGAGTGATAGACATAAACCAACCATCGGTATAGTCATTGGTAGTTCCTGTCTTTCCACCTACAGGGGTTTTAATACCTAGTCCATATTTTCCACCAACATTATTTTGGAGCATATCTACCATTACAGCATTGTACTTAGGATTGATAGCTACTTTTTTGTCAGGTACGGCATTGTATATTACCTTACCATATTTGTCTTCTATACGTTTGATAAATATAGGTTCTGTATACATTCCATTATTGGCAAATGCAGTATAAGCACCTGTCATTTCGTATAGACTTAAGTTGACAGCTCCCAGACTTATTGAAGGTAAGTTTGGGACTTTTATTCCGTTGTTAGGTACTTCGTCATCCACGTTGATTCCTACATTTCTAAGCAATTCTCTGACTACCTGAACGGTGCCCATTTCTTTTACGAGCCTAACGGTAATACTATTTTTGGAATAGAGTAGTCCATGATAAAGATTGTATTTGTTTTGAGTGAATTCTCCATTAGCATTTGCTGGTGTCCATTCATCTGCTAAATCAAAGTTAGCGTCACCAGGAGCGATCGTATATTGTATATCATCGAATGTAGTACACGGTGATATACCCATCATTCCAATAGCCGTTGCATATACAAATGGCTTAATCGTAGATCCTACTTGACGTTGGGAATTGACATGGTCATATTTAAAATATTGGTGATTTATGCCACCAACCCACGCTTTGATATATCCAGTTTTAGGGTCGACTGATAGTAAGCCAGACTGCAACATCATATTGTGATATCTTACAGAGTCAAGAGGAGTCATTTCTACTTCTTTCTCATTTTGCTCACTATAGTCAAAGACCATCATCTTGACCTCAGTATTAAATTCCTTATCATATGCTGTAACGAAGGAATTCCATTTTTCTTTGAGTTCATCCCAGCCTTTCATTTTCATGATAGACTTATAGTCTTTAAGGTATTCTTGTTTTATATAGTTGTCTTCTATTTCTTTATCAAATGCGTTACTTTTCTCTTCAACACGGATCATTGCTTTGATCGCATTATCAGTAAATGGAGTCTCGGTATATTTTTCTCTAAGCTTGGCAATGGTGGCTCCTAGTATTCTATCTCTCAAGAGCGAGTATCTTTCTGATGCGCGGACTCTTCTTTCAAAAATATCTTTCCTTATTTTTTTCTGAAAATCATCCGCTTCAAATTTCCATGGATCTTTTCCTTTCCAGACTCTATCAAATCTTTCTTGGTTCCATTTCATATGCTCTGTTACTGCATCTTCAGCATGCTTTTGATATCGTAAATCTAGCGTAGTAAATATCTTGAGACCGTCTGTGTATATGTTGTAACTAGTCCCATCAGATTTATTAATATCGTTTTCTTTGAATAAGGTTCTGAGCCACTTCGTCAGTTCTGCTCGGAAGTAAGGGGCTGGACCTTCAGATTGTGTCTTTCGTTGGAATTCATCCATATTGACATCCTTCACTATCAGAGAATCATAAACGACTCTTTCTAGTTTATCTGCTTTTTCCATTTGACTCAAAACGATATTTCTTCGTCCTTTTGCTTTCTCAGGAAATCTTAAGGGATTGTACAAACTTGGATTCTTAAGCATTCCAACCAATATTGCAGCTTGATCGATACTTAGATTTTCTTGCTCTTTACCAAAGTAAGTTTGAGATGCCGCTTGTATTCCATGAGCCCCATTGATAAATTCAAATTTATTGAGATACATCGCCATAATCTCCTCCTTGGTATAGCTTCGCTCCAATTTTACTGCGGTCATCCATTCTTTAAGCTTTACTTTTACCAGTTCAAACGATCGCTTAAAAGTACCCATTCCTCGTAGACTAGGTCTTTTGAATAGAAGTTTCGCTAGTTGTTGCGAAATAGTACTACCACCACCAGAACTCTCCTGTCTCAGAAGTACAGTCTTAAACGCCACTCTGGATAGAGCTTGAACATCTATTCCGCTGTGACTGTAAAACCTTTCATCTTCTGTTGAAAGTAAGGCATCAACAATGAATGGTGATATCTTTTCATAGGCTACGGGTACTCTATTTTCAATATAGTATTTACCAAACGTAATACCATTGTCGTCATAGATTATAGAGGCTTGGTCGTATTCAGGATTCTCTAAATCTTCAAATGATGGTATATCTTGCTTAGAAATATAGTTGAATAATAGAAAGGTACCTATCACCCCTGCAATAGCTCCAATCCAAAGTAATAGTGTTATTATTTTAAGGATTCTTCCCTTATTCCACTTTTTCTCGGTAGTCGTCTCTTTTTCTGTCTCCATGATAGTTTAGATAGATATAGCCTACCTTCATGCTCAAAGATACTTATACTATTTAAGATATGAAAACCGTCTAAATAATTTGAATTTTGGGATTTCAATATAGGCCGAACCTTATTTTATGCTCGCGGTTAGGTACTAAGTTATTGGCCTTGATAATTATTAATTTGGCAGATAGCTGGGAACGATGTCGTAATATTCTTTCAACCTACGTTTATTGGGTCAGACATTCATGCTAAGCTTATTATATTTACATCGCAACTCTATATATGCCCAGATCTCTCAAAATAGGATTCGATGCCAAGAGGCTCTTTCATAATCATACAGGATTAGGCAATTACAGTCGTACATTGGTGCGAGACTTGCAACGATTGTATCCAGAACATGAGTATCATCTGTTTACCCCTAAGATAAGCGAGCATCCTGAGGTATTATACTTTTTGGATCGTGATAAATTTACCATTCATACATGCAAAGGAAAGATAGGATCGTACTGGCGTAGTAGAGGTATAACTAAGGATATTAATGCTTCGAAAATGGATATATATCATGGTTTGAGCCATGAAATACCACTCAATAGCCATACGATTGAAGCCAAGACAATAGTTACTTTTCATGATTTAATATATGAATACTACCCTGAGCAATTTGGCCTTTGGGACCGCTATATGTACAAGCGAAAATACCGATATGCTGCACAGAATGCGGATCACATCGTAGCCATTAGCGAAAGCACAAAGAAGGATATGAATAACCTATATCAAGTTCATCCTTCTAGAATATCAGTGGTATATCAAAGTTGTAATCCAGCCTTTTACAACATGCCAAAAGGGCCCACAGCTACGGATGACTTTTTACTTTATGTGGGTTCGCTCATCGAAAGAAAATCCTTTATGTTGATCGTGGAGGCTATGGCGATTATCGCCGAAGATAAAAGGACTAAAGTCAAAGTAGTTGGAAAAGGTGGGTCGTATGCGGATCGTGTTAAAGACAGGATCTCAAAATTAGGCTTAGATAATTATTTCGAATTTTTGGATCATATTGATAACGAAGCTTTAATATCTATCTATGATAATGCTATTGCTATGGTCTATCCATCTATCTATGAGGGATTTGGTATCCCATTGATAGAATCTCTCTATCGTGATACACCTGTGATTACTACCACAGCATCTTCATTACCCGAAGCTGCAGGGCCTGGTGCAATCTATATAGAACCCAACAATAAGAATGCACTTGCTAAAGCCATGATCGATATAGTTTTAGATCAAGACTTGAGAAGCAAGTTGGCTCGAGAGGGTAAAACTTACGTGTCAGAAAGATATAAAGACTCCACTGCAGCTAAAGGTATGATGGAGCTTTATTGGCAACTTCTAGGTAATTGATCAGAACAGGGTAATTATTTCAATCAATGTGATTTATCTCATTATTAAAGTGGCAAAAATTCTTTTGTCTATTTCTCGTACCAAATTCAACAAAATATTGCGGAGCTATTTCGTCTAATACAGTTTATGTTATTTAATGACGCATAAATAATTTGAATTCATTTAATTTAAATCAAGGCAAAAAACGTAGGCGTGGCCGTAGTCACGACGAGGATTTTTAACGAATAGGTAAGTTAAATGGGGCAAATTATATGCGGCATTAAGTTGCATAATCTGTATAAGGTCTACTGACTTAACACTGAAGGTTCGTACGACTAACAACTTCCTAAAGGTAAATCTGAAATATACAGATCCCAACAATGACATGCATCATTGGATGATTTCAAGATAATCTAGTGAGATTCTAGGCCTAACTGCTACCATTTATTCTAACAGAGCCTGATAAACAGTGCAATTTTTTTGCCAAAAATGGTGACGGATAATTTATATATTATGAATAGTTATATATATGGATATCTTTTATTTATATTTGTCACTTATAGAGAGTATAATACTTGATGATTATATTTCATATAAGATAACCAAGACTACACATCATGGCCTTCAAAAGAGAAAACTACACCCTAAGGGGTATATGTATACTCGTATACGTATTGTTCAATTTGTCTCTTAGTGCTCAAGATCAAGCCTGTCCTATTTGGGCAGACCTAGAGCCTATAGCAGATCAAAGCACGTCCTCACCGACGATATATTCGCAGTCGGTATCGATTCCATTCTACGATTGGGAGCAACTTGATAGCTCCAGATATTCTGATGATCAGTATTCTAAGGTGACCATTCCTGGATACAAGAGATCACAAATAGTTTCGTTTTCTAGGTTGGGTCATGATATCCCAGACGGAGCAGCGATTACTGGAATCAAACTATCCATCGAAGGACACCAAACGGGTGCAGGAAATATCACAGACTATAATGTCCAACTGACTGGAAGTAATGTAAATAAAGCCAACCAATACCTTGGAATGGCTTTTCCAGATTCTATAGACCAAGTCTGGATATATGGAGGTGAAGATGATACTTGGGGCCGTAATTGGTACGCATCTGAGATCAACAGCAGCAATTTTGGGTTGGAATATCAAGTACGGAATTCAGTAAGTGGCGATGTTACTTTTTTGATTGATCAGATTACCGTTGAGATATTCTATACACCGATGTATACTTTCTGTAATGATGAACATGCTTGTGTAGCATTCGGCGTAGAAGAGGTGCCAGGGTATAGCTATAATTGGCATATACCAATGGAGTTTACAAGATTATCATCACTAAATGAGCAACATACGGTTAATATCGGTGCTACGGAATTAGCAGCTTATGGTCAGTATAGTTTATGTATTGATGTATATGATGAGAATAATGAGTTTGCCGAGAACTGTTGCAGAAATTTTAAATATGAAAATTGTAAACCTGCTTTTATTGGAGATCAAGTATTTTTAGACAATGATCATGATAATACATTTTCTGATGGAGATGTAGGTTTAGAAGGAGTTGTCGTAATGATTTTTGATGAATTCAATAATTTTATCGAGTCAACAATTACGGATGAAAACGGATTATACCAATTTAAAATAAGTAGTGGAAGCTATTACCTACAGATTGAATTACCAGAAGGGATGCTACCGATTGATGCTAATGTAGGAAGTGATGATGTAGATAGTGACCTTACTAATTCCAACGGGCCATTAACGACAAATACATTTTTTGTCGAACCAGAAACTATAATTGATAATATAGATATTGGACTGGATAGAGAGTTAGTAATAGGAGATAGAGTATGGGAAGACAAAAATTATAATGGAATCCAAGATCCTCAAGAAGTTGGTGTATCTGGAATAGAAATATTGCTCGTAGACAATAATGGTGCTACAGTAAAGTCAACTACATCTGACGTTGGCGGATTCTATCAAATTGATGGAGTTAGAGTAGGTGAATACGAATTGGTATTCATTTCTTCAGGCGGATATATACCCACTCAACAAGGAATGGGATCTGAAGATAAAGATAGTGATATTGATGATAATGGATCGACAGGAATCGTTGATTTCGACCTATTGGATATTCCTTTTGTAGATTTAGATGCTGGATTTTATCGATACGCTTCAGTTGGAAATTATGTATTTTTTGATGGAAATGAAAATGGTATTCAAGATAGTTTAGATCTTGGATTGAATAATATATCTGTGACATTATCCACTGTTTCAGGTATTGAATTACAAACTGTAATATCGGATGATGCAGGTATATATTTGTTTGATAGTTTAACTCCAGGACAATATGTTATTTCTTCTGAGGGAACAGAACTAATCAAACCAACATTTGCTTTGCAAGGAAGTGATAGCACTTTGGATAATGATTTACAAAACAATGATGGTGATTATTCTACGAGTGTATTTATGCTCATGTCTAATGAATCTAATGTAGATATAGATCTAGGTTGGAAAGACAATTTGGCTTATATAGGAGGACAAGTATTCGAAGATATAAAGTATGATGGGCAATATAATGTCTCTGATTCATTGCTAGCAGATGTAATAGTAAACCTAATACATATAGATGGTGATGTCATACAAACACAGAGTACGGATATTAATGGTGAATATCTTTTCTTAGGTATATTCCCAGGATCTTATTATGTGAGATTTGGTGCCGCTGATGATTATCTTTATACGCAAATAAATATAGGTGATGATACCACGGATTCTGATGTGACATCATCCATAGAAAATGGATCTACAGATGCAATTTTAGTGACACCAGGAATGGAGTTACTAAATATTGATGCAGGTGTATATCGTAATACTAGTATAGGTGATTATGTCTTTATTGATCTTAATGAAGATGGAATTCAAAATGTAGGAGACACTGGATTAAGTGGTATGGAATTAACACTTCTGGATGATCAAGGTTTGCAGGTTGCGGTTGATACTTCAGATGCAAACGGTGCATATCTTTTTGATAATCTATTACCTGGAGTATATTCGATTACGTTGACTAGTTCAGATTTGTATCTCGAAACTATAACTGGCGCAGGTTCTCCTTCAACAGATTCTGATTTGTTAGAAAACAATGGACAATATTTTTCTGATGTTATAGCAACTTGTTCTGGTCAGCAGATTGATAATATTGATTTTGGTTTTATAAATAACTACGCAACTCTTAGCGGTCAGGTTTATGAAGACAATAAAGCTGATGGAATTTTCAATGAAGGCGATACGACGATCAATAATGTGGTTGTCTCACTTTATAATACAATGGATGAAGTAGTATATTCTACCACAACAGATGTTTTAGGGCAGTTTATTTTTGAGGATGTGTTGGCCGGTGAATATTACATAGGTTACGGATTATCGAGTGCATATATTTATTCTACAAATAATGTTTCGGGTGCTAATGGTATAGGCAGTACAGATGAGTTTGTATTGGCTCCAGGAGAAATAGTGAGTAATCAGATTACTGGCGCATACGTTCTTGGATCTATAGGAGATTATGTATTCCTAGATATGGATGAAAACGGAATTCAAGGACCGCTGGATACTGGATTAGGTGGAATTGAATTAACACTTTTAAGAAATAATGGAACACAAATATCGACTTCGATTAGTGCGGATGATGGGAGTTATAATTTTGATGGAATAGTTCCTGGTACATATAATATTTCTTTAGTAAAATCAGACCTGTATCTTTCTACTTTACGTGATATTGGAGAGGACGAATTAGACTCAGATCTAATTAACAATACAGGTAATTATATGTCGCCAAGTATTACGATCTGTTCAGGACAATCTAACAATACTATTGACTTCGGATTCGTACATAATTACGCTTCTATTTCTGGAACAATATATGAAGACAGTAAAGCGGATAAAATATTTAATGCGCCTGATACATTACTAGTAGCAATACCAGTTACACTTTATAATAGCGATGGTCAAATAACACAATCTATTATTACGGATAACAATGGTAATTTTATTTTCGAAGATATATTAGCAGGTGATTACTATATCGTGTATGGACTGGGTAGTCAATATATTTACTCTACAGACAATGTTACTGGAGATTTTACTGCAGGAAGTACAAGTACTATTTCACTCTTGCCAGGGGAAGAGAATACAAGTCAATCTACTGGCGCATATGTAACAGCAACTATAGGAAATTATGTATTCCTTGATCTCAATGAAAATGGTTTGCAAGATGCTGAAGATGGTGGTATTGCAGGTATTTCAATATCATTATTCGATATGTCCGGTGAGGTCATGGATATGAGTACTACAGGAGTAGATGGAGCTTACACTTTTGGTAATTTGTTACCTGGAAATTATACAATTTCACTTCTTGCTTCAGATCTATATCTACCTACACAGTTTAATGCTGGAGAAAGTGATTCTGATTCTGATCTGTTAACGATTATGGGTGACTATGAATCTAGTCCTATTACAGTTTGCTCTGGACAGAATGAAGAAACTATTGATTTCGGATTTATAAATAACTATGCATCTATTCGAGGTCAATTATACGAAGATAGTAAAGCAGATAGCCTTTTCAATGACATCGATACGTCGTTGGCGAATGTAGTGGTTACGCTTCATAATATGGATAATACTGTATCTCAATCGACAACTACTGACGCAAGTGGAGACTTCGTTTTTGAAGATGTTTTAGAAGGAGAATATTATATTAAATATGGTTTAGATGAGACCTATAATTATACATCTGTAGATGTAACTGGAGCATTTGGTACAGGAAGTACGGATAGCTTCTCTTTGCCAGCTGGAGGTTCGCGAGTAGAGAATGCACTTGGTGCATATCGTGCAGGGAGTATAGGAGATTATGTCTTCTTAGATCTTAATGATAATGGTATTCAAGACGATACAGATCAAGGATTGGAAGGCATATTTTTACAATTGTATAATACAGATGGTATTCTTGTAAGTAGTACTACCAGTACTTCGACTGGTGCATATAATTTTGATGAATTAACACCAGGAGGGTACACTATTTTTGTGACATCTCCAGACTTATATTTAGCAACTTTACCTTTTGTAGGCGATGCGAATATGGATTCAGATTTATTATTCGGAAGTGGATTATTAGGAACTACACTTATTACTATATGTTCAGGAGAAGGTAACCAATCTATAGATTTAGGACTGGCTAATAACTATGCAAAAATCGGAGGAGAAGTATTCACTGATGTCATGGCTGATGGCCAATTGATGCCAATGGATGAATTGTTATCAGGTATTCCAGTTGTGCTTTTTGATGCAGATAATATGGAAGTAGCTTCAACACTATCAGATGAGAATGGATCGTATCTATTTAATAATATTGTTGCCGGTGATTACTATGTAGTATTTGATCTTGGAGATAAATTAGTTACACTTTCTAATGTAGGAGAAGAAGCCACAGATTCTGATGTAACTGGAGTAAATGGAATCGGATCTACAGACTTAGTAACATTAGCACCGGGTCAATGTAACTTGACAGTATCGGCAGGAGCATATGAGTTGGCCAGTATTGGTGACTACGTATGGTTAGATGATAACCGTAATGGACTTCAAGACATAGCAGAGCAAGGAATAGGAGATGTAGTAATTAATCTTTATAATCAATCTTCATTGCTTATAGCGAAAGACACTACAGATGTAAATGGAATATATGGATTCGCAGGATTGATACCAGGTATGTATTATATACAGGTGGAATATCCAGAAGATCTTACCGCAACAATAAATACGCTAACAGATCCTTTATTGAATTCTGATCTGACAGATGATTTCCAAGCAGGAACATCTAGTTTAATCGCATTGGGGTCAGGTGAAACTAATCTTAATATAGATGCAGGGCTTGCTATAGCAGGAGCAGAGATACAAGGTGAGGTTTGGATTGATTTGGACGGCAACGAAACACAGAGTGCAACTGATACTCTTCTGTCTAGTATTCCAGTTAAATTATTCGATGCGAATAGTGGAGCAGAAGTATTTAGTACACAAACAAATGTGAATGGAGCATATTCATTTAAGCCTATAGAAAACGGAGACTATTATGTGCAATTTGAAATTGCAGATACATTAGTATATGTTACTTCTGGATTAGGAGGTGCAGCTTTCGATTCTGATGTGGATATGACTAATGGTATCGGTACTACAGATACTATATCAGTGGTAGAAGGAGATGTCATCGAAGATGTAGATGCTGGAGTAGAAAATGGAAAATCACAGATCTCAGGTCTTGTATTTATAGATAAAAATGGTGATGGTATCAATGATGTATCAGAAGTAAATCTGAACTCTTATACTGTCAATGTTCATATTGTAAATGGAACTATCATCAAGTCAGTTATGTCTGATATGGATGGTACATATTTGATTGATAATGTTGCAACTGGAGATTACTATCTGACTTTTACTGAAATTGGAGAATATGTATTTACAAGTGAAGATGCAGCCGGTGACGATACTATTGATTCTGATGTAACAGGGTCTCAAGGAGCAGCCAGTACAAATGTATTTGCATTAGGAATTCAAGATGCTCAAGTATACGACGCTGGTGTTTATCAACTGGGAAGCCTAGGGAATTTTGTTTGGTTTGATGCCAACGAAAATGGTGTCCAAGATACTGACGAGCTCGGAGTCGCGATGGCGAATCTGACTATAAGTAATATAGACGGCGAAAATTTAGATGCTACAAATACTTTAGACGATGGAGCTTATCTTTTTGATGGTTTAGCTCCAGGTCGTTATGTAATATCTATCGATGCACCATCAGGTTATATAGCTACTAATTATCAAGTAGGAACAGATAAAGAAATCGATTCCGATCTTTTAATGGATGGTACATTGTTAGGGTCTGATACAATTACGATTATGTCAGGTCAGGATGATTTATCTATTGATTTTGGTCTGATAGAAAACCCAGGAACGATAGAAGGTTTTGTTTGGAATGATATAAATGTAGATGGAATATTTAATGATGGTACAAGCACATTTGATGCCGTGACTGTTGAGTTATATTCGGCAAATACTAATATGCTGATTGGTTCTACTCTTACAGATCCGGATGGCGGATATATTTTCAATGATGTTTCGCCGAAAGATTATTTCATCAAATTTGTTCTGAATGCTAACACAACTTTTACTGCGGCAGATCAAGGTGCAGATGATAATATAGATTCAGATGTAACTAGTGGAGGAAATGGAGAAGGAACTACTGAGACATTTACACTTAATTCAGGCCAATCTCTAGTCAATATTTATGCAGGATTAATTTTCCCAGCTAAGATTGGTAATCTAGTATTTTTGGATCAAAATTTTAATGGATTACAAGATTCTGATGAGTCTGGTATTGCAATGATGAAGGTGATATTGTTTGATGAAAATGGTGTGAAGCTTGATTCTGTATTAACGGATGCTGAAGGAATGTATACATTCGCAGATCTCAATCCAGCTAACTACTATTTAGAGTTTGTTTTTGCTGATGATATACGACCGACTATGGCATTACCTATTATGCCGGCGCTTAATTCTGATATTACTGAAGGAAACGGAACAGGTACTACAGATATGATTTTCCTTGGATCTGGAGTATGTAATGAAGATGTGGATGGAGGGTTTACACCTTCAGGAGCGGTTATAAGAGGGGAAGTATGGTTAGACACCAATGGTGATGATGTAAAGGATAATCCAAATAATTTAGTGGAAGGAATAGAAGTGACACTTCTAGGTATGGGCGATATTATAATCGATGGTCCAGTCTTGACTAATGAGTTGGGGATGTATGGATTTAGTGCAGTTCCAACAGGTAGCTACTATGTAAAATTCGATATTCCGGATACACTTGCTTTTGTTAATTCTAATGTTGGGATCCTAACAAATCCTGATTTAGATTCTGATGTAACCGAAACTTTAGCAATAGGTTCTACGGATCCATTTATTGTATTAGACGGTGAGCTTTATGATTATATAGATGCAGGAGTAAGAGATATCAGATCTACTATCAATGGTCAGCTTTTTGTGGATGCAGACGGTGATGGTGTCAAAGATGTTGTTAATATAGGTCTTGGAGGTGTGGAGGTTACTTTGCTAGTTTTTGGTAGTGAAGTATCCAGTACAACTACCGACGTGGACGGTTCATATGTTTTCGAAGGATTACAAGCTAATTTTTATAATATAGAATTTTCTAATTTGCCATCTACAATTGTATTCACAGAAGCAAATGTCGGAGATGACGATAGCATAGATAGTGATGTTACGAGTTTTAATAATGGAATCGGATCGGCATCAGTATTGATAGCGCTTGATGAAGTAGTATCCATTGATGGAGGTGTATATGAGTTAGCAAGTGTAGGAAATTACGTTTGGATAGATGAAAATAATGATGGTATTCAAGATCCAACAGAGTTGCCACAAGCGGGCGTATTAGTAGAAGCAATAGATGCGGATCTAATGGTTGTAGGATCATCTACGACTGATGATACCGGTAGGTATATGATCGAGGGATTACCTCCAGGATCATACACCTTAATTTTCAATAATCTTGACAATTATATTCCAACTATCGCAAACGTTGGTGACGATACACTAGATTCTGATATAAATGCCGTCGATGATGAACAGTCGTCTACCGCATCATTTGATTTGTTTTCAGGTGAACAGAATATAGATTTAGACGCCGGCTTTATTTTTTCTCAGGTTGCGGAGGGTGCGATATCTGGTCTTGTTTGGAGAGATTCTGACGGTAATGGTATACGACAAGCTAACAATACGGTAACGCCTAATATAGGTGTTGTACTTTTCAATGATCTAAATATGCCTCCAGACTCTACGGTAACTAACGCGGATGGAGAGTATTTCTTTACAGAACTGGTCGAAGGTAATTACTATGTAGTATTTCAAAATGAAATCGGTACGTTCCCTACTACACCAGATGTAGGAAGTGATCTTACCGATTCGGATATCACTATGGCCAATGGTAGTAATAGTACGGATATCATTAACCTTGGAGAATCTGAGGTAGTAGAGAATGTTGATGGTGGATTTATCGCTGTTGGAGCCATTGGTAATCAAGTATTTGTAGATATCAATGGTAACGGTAGTAAAAGTGAAGATGAGCCAGGACTAAATGGTGTGACAGTTAAATTGTTTGACGAAACCACTGGAGAACTATTACAGACCACTGTAACTGATACGGAGATAGCAACGATGGAAAGAGGATTTTATCAATTTAATGATGTAAAGTTTGGTTCTTATTATTTAGTATTTGAATTACCAGAACCATATTTGTTTACTAATGGTAATGGAGTTGCTGATGATACGATTGATTCTGATGTAACAAATGGCGTTAATGGTGCTGGAAGTACTGATGCGTTTTCACTGGTAAGTGGTGAAGTAAAGGATGATGTGGATGCAGGGGCTTTCTTACCTGCAAAGTTGGGTGATTTTGTTTGGGATGATCTCAATGGTGATGGCATCCAAAATGAGGACGAACCTGGAATTCCTAATATAACCGTAATACTCAAAAGGTCGTTTGGTTTTGAAGTAGCAAACACAACAACAGATGCCAATGGAAATTATTGCTTTTTGGGACTTAGACAAGGATTATACTTTATTGAGTTTGTGGTGCCAGAAGGCTACGTAGTATCTCCTATGGGTCAAGGAAGCAGTGGATCTTTAGATAGTGATGTGGACGCGACGGGCGTTACGCCTCTTGTAAATATTGCTCACGGTTCTTCTTTTAACCAAGTAGATGCAGGACTTATTAGTCAGACGATGAATAATCTTATGAGTCATGTATGGTTCGATGATAACCTTAATGGTATCTATGAAGAAAATGAAACGTTAATGAAAGACGTAGAAGTTTCATTGATAAATGACGAAGGAACTGTAGTAGATCAGATGATGACCAATCTTGTCGGTAGATATGCATTTGTAAATATGCCAGAAGGAGATTATCAGATTTCTGTAACATTAGAAGATGGATATACGACTACTATGATGAATGCTGGAACTGATGATTGGGTAGATAGTGATGTGGACGCAAGTGGCATGTCTGCTGTGTTTACGGTAGATGATGGAGTCAGTGTACCCAATGTAGACATAGGAATAATAGATGATACTGGCATTGTACCCGAAATGGACGACGAAACTGAGACTTTATTTGGAGAACAAAATGCTGAGCATGAACTTATTCAAGATGAATCACCTGTAACATTTGTTTCTGGTCCTAACCCATTCTATAATAGGGTACAGGTAAAGATGAATAGATTAGTAAGCGGAGTTGCCTATAATATATATGGGCTGGATGGCACTCTTGTTAAATCTGGTGTGATTCTTGAAAAAAATCAATGGATCGAACTCGAACAACAAAACGATGGTATGTACATTATGGTAGTCACTCATAATAACAAACTAGTAGATAGGCAATATCTAATGAAAGTAAACTAAAAGAATAAAGTGGAACTTAATAGCTTGATATCCGCTTAATTATAATGATCGACAATCGGTTTTAAATTAAAATAAACTCAAAAAAACATGGCAGTTCATAAAATGAAAGTAAAAGTACTCGATACAACAAGCTCATTTGTAGGTATTAAGTATATTAATAGTAACTCTAAGAGTAGAATGAAAATAGACGATTTTATGAGGGATTACGATAGAGGTATTCTTGAGGTAATCAACCCTGACGCTATAGCTAAGTTACTCGGAAAAAAGGCAGCGAAAGCTGAAAAAGAAGCTAAATAGATTACTATTTGCCACATAAAAAAATCCTTATCAGAATAACTGGTAAGGATTTTTAATTTTATGGTGATTGAAATTACTTTATTCACTGTTCTCCAATCGTATTTCATAATTCACTTTTCATACCTTTGTAATTATGAAAAATATCCTTCTTTATGGTCAGACAGTAAAGTCTACAGATATTGAGATTATCAAAGGTCTACTCCAAAAGCTAGAAGATTCAGCATTAGAATACTATATATTCGATGGATATAAGTCATCTCTTGATGAAGCCGGAATAGAGTACATAGATCTGTCTGCAATGAAGGCAAAGCAAGATCTGGAAGACAATTCTATTGATCTTATCATTACATTAGGTGGTGATGGTACCATATTAAAGGCGACCAATCTTGTACAAAATCTTGACATTCCTATCCTAGGTATCAATATGGGTAGATTGGGGTTCTTGGCCAATATCGAAAAGTCAAAAGCATTATCTGCTGTGGATAGTATCATAGCGGGCGATTTTTTCACTGAGGAGAGGACTATGTTATCTCTTCAAAGTAATCTGCCACTCTTTGAGGATATGCCTTTCGCCCTTAATGACTTTACCGTACATAAGCGAGATACTTCGTCCATGATTACGATTACAGTGATGATTGACGGTAAATACCTTAACGCCTATTGGGCAGATGGACTGATTTTTAGTACGCCAACAGGCTCGACTGGATACTCATTAAGTTGTGGCGGTCCTATTGTATCACCAGACTCAGGAAACATTGTCATCACGCCTATAGCACCTCATAATCTTAATGTAAGACCAATAGTCATATCCAATGATGCTGAAATCAGTATTAGTGTGGAAGGAAGATCCGAAAATTTCCTTTGTACGCTTGATTCTAGATTTGAAACCATCACTGCAGAGCATAAGATTACCCTTACTAAGTGCCCATTCCGCACTAAGTTGGCGCACCTCAATGGAACAGACTTCATGCAGACTATCCGAGAAAAGCTGCTTTGGGGATTGGATAAGAGAAACTAAGAAAATGTTTGCGAGAAAACAAATAGACCAAGCCTTGTTGCCCTTGTGACCTGCACCCAACTTTCGTTAATATGTGATTTGTAAGCTTGAAAAGATTGTAGAGGACAAGTTTACCCCAGTTTTTTCATTCAATTATTAAGAGATTACTCATAACTCCTACTCACCAATATCACTTTTTGGTAGCGCTTAGAGGTCAGTGGTATTTTATACTAACTCATTGTATTCATGACGTTTTTTGTCTAATTCATAACAAATGTTATTGCTCTAGGCAACCATTTAGAATCGAGCGCCGTATAGTGAGTATATTACAATATTGATTGTTAAAATAGCAATTGTAGTAAATTTAAATTTATAATTACTAGGAACGAATATGATATGCTTTTTTAAAAGCGAATTGTATTCATTAACAAAAGTGCGTTGACTACGAACTAAATGTAAATGGAAATTAACTTAACTCATATCGTACAGGCGTGTATCAATAGAGACCGTAAAGCTCAAAACGAGCTATACAGGCTTTATTACTCTTATGGGATGAGTATTGCTATTCGTTACATACATAGTCAAGATGAAGCTATTGAAATAGTGAATGATAGCTTTATGAAAGCTTTTAAAAATTTGAAGAAGTATGATCAGCGATATGATTTTAAACCATGGTTTAGAAAAATAGTAGTGAACACCTCTTTAGATCGAATTAAGAAAATAAAAAAACTACAGATGAATACTGATATCAAAGCTGCAGAAAATGTATCTATGAGAGAAGACATACTCAGTAGAATAGGGTACAAAGAACTGATAACTATGGTACAAACTTTGTCTACAGCATATAGAGCTGTGTTCAATATGTATGTCATAGATGGCTATAAGCATGACGAGATAGCTAAGAAGCTTAATATCTCAGTAGGAACATCGAAGTCCAATCTATCGAAAGCTAGAGCGGTACTTCAAAAGAAAATTGCGGAACAATTAAATATTACTTATGTCTGATTTACCTAAACAAGAGTTGGATGAGCTCTTTAGAGAAGGAGCGGATATGCAGACCTTTGATTATAACGAAGCTGCATGGAGCAAGATGGAGGACAAACTAGATGCCGACGATAGGAATCGTAAGATTGGTATATGGTTACTTATGTTTATAGGAATAGCACTAGCTGTAATGGCTGGTTTTTGGTATGTGAGCACAGAGGATAATGATCTTGCTCAGCAAGATATAATTGCTCAAAAGGAAAATTCTAATTCATCTATAGAAAATCAAAATGTACAAACCGAAGTAATCCATATTAATGAAACGGAGGTGGTAAATTCAGTAACTGAAGATATAGGGAGTGAAATAAATAACGAAACTGAAAATTCAATAGCAGTAAATTTATCTAATGAGAAAGCTACTCAAAAGCAACTTGTGAATTCGGCTATAGCTGACAACGTAACCAATGGAAATAATACTGATCGCGGTTCTCACATTTTTAATCCATCTATTAATGATACGGATAGAGAAGCAAGTGAAAATACTATTGCCTCTTCTACATCAGTAGACTTAATAAATCAGATTCAATCTGAGGCCAAGAGAAATGCATTATTGCAGATTGAAAAATTACAACAACATAATATTGCTCGGCTCACTGCGTACAATGGTTTTCTTAAAAATGCTCAATTGCTTGTAGATGTATCACCAGCAAATTACGATGATAATGAAGCATCTATTGCGAGTAAGCTTTCTTATACAATATTCGCTGCATCAGAATGGTCGTCAATAGGAATGTTTGGACCTAGAAAAATGGGATATAAATTTGGAGCTAATATTGGATTTCAAATAAGTGATAAATTGGAATTAAGCACAGGATTATCTTTGAGTCAGAAAAAATTCAATGGTGAAGGATCACACTTTACTGAAGCAAGTGGATGGAAAGATGATATCATACCCATGACAATGGAAGGAAAGTGTAATATCATAGAGATACCGCTAGATGTAGTATATCACTTCAGTGGAGTTGGGAATACTGGTTTTGTAGCAAGCGCAGGATTAAGAAGTTATATGCTTCACTCCGAATGGTACGGATTTGAATATGATCCGATGGATATGAATCCAGATTTACTTGAAGAGAAAAATATGGATAATCAAAATAAAAATTGGTTAGGATCTATAGAGTTGTCTATGGGGTATAGCAAAAAAATAAGTACTAATCTATCAGTACAAGTAGCGCCATATCTTCAGATTCCAGTAACAGGATTTGGTGACGGAAAAGTGAATCTCTACAGTTGTGGAGTTAAGTTCGCAGCGAGATTTGATGGTAAATAGAAGTAAATGCTTATGTACTTTTCTAAAGTGTAATATTTCAGGCTAATTCATTAAAGCTATTTTCTGTATTTTTAGTCAGAAAATAGATATCATGAATAGCAATTTCAACAACAGACTTTTTCTTTTTCTTTCTCTCTTCCTAATAGGTGTTTCATCTATCGAGGCTCAGACCCTCTCTTCACAAGCAGAAGTAGATGCATTTGATCCAGTTATCACTGAGATTACAGGCAATTTAACGATCAGTGGAGATGACATTGTCAATATCGACGCCCTTATTAATGTAACAAATGTTTCTGGAAGGCTTATCATTGAAGATAATGAAGGGTTACTTAATATTGACGGATTAAGTAATATCACTTCTATCTCAACTCTAATTGGATTGATTGATATCAGTAATAATTCTGCCTTAGAAGATATTGATGGTTTAAATAATCTATCTAATCTAGAGGGTGAACTTATTATAGAAGATAATAATGCATTAGCAAATATTGACGGCTTAGAAAATCTAACTAGTGTTGGAGGTGATCTTGAAATACTGGGAAATGATGCTTTGACAAATGTGAACGGTTTAAGTAATATCACTTCTATCTCGGATGTTTTGGGAATGATAGCCATTAGAGGAAATGAAGTTTTGACCAATGTCGATGGTTTGATTAACCTGAGTAATATAACTGGAGAACTTATTCTTGATTACAATTTTATTTTAAATAATATAGATGGTCTTGGTGGATTGCAGGATATTATTGGAACGCTTACAATCTCTAATAATGGTCTTTTGAACGATGTCGATGGTCTTAGTAATCTCACAGATGTTACTGGAACACTTGAGGTTTTTGGTAGTTTTATGAATATCGATGGACTTAACAATCTCAACGATATAGTTGGAACACTTGACATAAAGACTCATTATTTGACTAATATCGATGGCCTTAGTAATCTTACAGAAATTTCTGGTGAACTTAAAATTCGACGGAATAGTGAATTAGAAAATATAGACGCCTTGAGTAACCTTACGGATATAAAAGGAACTCTTTTTATAGAATCTAACGGCAAATTATTACATATTGATGGCTTAAGTAATCTAACAGAAATAACTGGAAGACTTGATCTATGGTCTAATGACTCCTTGACAAATATAGATGCGCTGAATAACTTGACTGATGTTATAGGTAAGTTTAGTCTCTCAGGTAATAATGCCTTGATTAATATCAACGGTCTTCTCAACATTATAGATATCTCAGGAGAATTGGATCTGTACAGTAATAATTCTTTGACTAATATAGATGGTTTGATGAATTTGACAGATGTCTCAGGAAGTCTTGAGATAGATGGTCACGATTCTTTAGTGAATATAAATGGATTACTTAATCTTACAGATATTTCAGGATTTTTTATGTTAGGTGGTTTTAGTAATGATATGCTAACCAATATAGACGGTTTATTTAATTTGGAAGATATTTCTGGAACAGTTGAGATTTCTCAGAACGATTCTTTAACCAATATAGATGGTTTGATAAATCTTGTTAATCTTTCAGGGACGCTGATAATCGGAGGTTTCTCTGGTTGTCCTTCACTTACTAATATTGACGGCTTACTTGGCCTCACAGATGTCTCAGGATTACTTGAGATTTCTAATAATGATGTCTTAACAAATATTGACGGTCTTTCGAATCTAGATGATATTTCAGGTACTGTTATCATCGGCGGTTTTTGGGGAAGTCCAGCGTTAACCAATATCGATGGTTTAATTAATCTAGACGATATTACAGGGGTACTTGAGATTGTCAATAATGATGCTCTAACAAATATTGACGGTCTTTCGAATCTTACTGAAATTACAGGTGAACTAGAAGTAGCTAGAAACGAGAGCCTTTCGAATTGCTGTGGTTTATATACAGTATTGTTATTTGAAGAATATGATAACGTTTATATTGGTAGCAACTCAAGCATGTGTCAATCCATTCAAGAGATATTAGATTCTGATTGCGGAGTTACGCTACTGTATGAAACAAATTCACCATGCATTGGAATAGATAATGGAAGCATACAACTTACCGCGATCAACTTTGATACTATTCCATTCAACTATAGTTGGGAGCATGAGCAAAGTAACGCGACAGGTGCATTTACCACATATGATCAGACATATATTTTGGATGATCTTGCATCTGGTTCATATAATGTAACTCTTACGCAGCCTAACGGTGAAGTGGCAAAAGCTCAGAATATTTTCTTGGACCCTATATTAGGATCTTCATTTGAAATAATGGAGTTGACGACGGTAAATTCGGTTAACGGATTATCCACTGGAAGTATAAGTATGGAATATGATGGAGGAAATGCACCTTACACTATTAGTTGGTCAGGAATCGCATCAGGTTCTACAAGTAACATCTCCGTAGATAACTTTACGATTAGTGACCTCTTGCCTGGCGATTATGCAATTATAATTATAGATACCAATGGTAGTGAATTGTCATTGGAGGTTAATGTGTTAGATGATAATTTGGCAGCGGTTGAGTGTGAGTCACCTATGGATATAGTTGTACTTAATCTTGTCTCTGGTGCGATCAATGCCGATGAATATAACAAGTCACAATTATTTTTTCATGATTTTTTCGAAACAATCAACTTAGGTGATAACAGCACCAATAGTCGCGCATCTATCATAGAGTGGTCAGGAAATAATCAACAGGAAATTAAAATACCCTTGACTGGGTCTTTATCTGAACTTAGTGGATACGCAGATCAAGAAAGATGTTATTCTGGCAATACAAATATTCTTGAGGCATTAGAGTATGGAAGTAATTATCTGCGAGCTAATGCAAGAGTCGATGCAGAGAAGGTTATTATATTTACATTTGATGGTTGCCCTCCATTCGCAGCTTCAGCATATGCTGAAGAATTAAAAGAAGAAGGTTTTATTATCGCTGATATCGGAATAGATTATGTAAACAATAGTAGCAGCTATAGAAGTTTATTGACTCAAGCGGCTAGCATCTCTGAGTTAGCATTTTTTGCCCCTAATTTTGATGAATTGGATCCGGCTATACTGTATAGCAGATTGTCATATTTATTTTGTGAAGGCAGTTCATCAAATGCGTACTTCAGTAGAGATGGTTCTATAGAAATCAATTCTATATCAACACAAGATGAATGCCCTTATCCGTCTTATATTGATCTTACATTTACGATAGAAGCACATTTGCAATTGTCTCTTCCTAGTGGAACACCAGTTACATTTTATCATAACGATCCTAGATTATTTGGATCTACGGCGATATCTACATTCATAATACCTTGCTCTATTCCGGTAGGGACCTCTGAAGTATTTACGATTACCTTGCTTTTAGAGAAAGCCACTCATCTTTACGCGGTACTCAATGATGATGGACTTACTAATCCAGCATTTGAATTGCCAGTCACAGATATTATCGAATCCCAATATTCAAATAATATAGCTAGTCAGCAAATATGTGTTGATGGTTTTGCAACCTTACAATCATTCAAATCAAGTACATCACTTTTGCCAATTTGTGAAGGTATAGCTCAATACACTATAGACGTTTGTAATGTCAGTAATGTGGATGCTATTGATGTAAGCATTGAAGATGACGCCGCTACAGGATTTGTATTACTTAATACTATTACGAATGATAATGGTTGTAGTATAGAAGAAGGTGGAGTATATGATATACCCGCTGGCTGCTGTGTTTCCCTTACACTTGATTATGATATCTCTTCAGCCAATGATGGACACTATAGAAACCAAAACGTATATCTGTCTGGCCCTGTCGAGCAGATCTATCTCGATTTTGATGGAGAGAATACAACCTCTGAGGATATTATTCTCAACGGCGAAGAAAACTGTGGATCTAACATTGTGTTATTCACTAAAGAAGTGGACAACGATACGACTTGTGAAGATCACAGCCTTAGTTATACTTTTACGATAGATAACCAGACGTCTAATAACTTGATAGGGTTAGAGTTTTCGGACGTATTGCCTGAGCCATTACAGTGGGTGTATAAGCCATATAGTAAAGAGGGATTAAGTATTACAACATCAAGTATTTTAGACCAGTCGGCTACATTTATGTTAGACGAAATACAAGCGGAAACTACGGCAAGTTTTGTAATCGATGTATATGTAGGTGCTACAGATGAAGATGTAATATCAAGCTCTTTTGCGACGATATCAGGATTGCCAGCTTACATCAATGATGGGTCTCAAGTAGTCGTTTCTAATGCTCCTACCACTGTATTGTTAGCAGACATTGAAATAGATATTGCAGATACAATTTATGTTCCAGCATCGGCAAATACAATATCATTAGAGGCTAACTTATCGGATGCTCTTGGAATATTTTGGACTACATCTGGAGGAGGTTTTTTCTCAGATCCTTATTCTTCTAATCCTACTTATCAATTAGGCTTAGAAGATACTTTCGATTCATTGTTTACATTCTTTGTAGAAGTTAGTACTTACTGTGGGCAAAAAGGAGAATCGGTGATAATCAAAAGGATTTGTGATTTGGAGTTTTCTGATGATGATTTAAATATCTGCTTGTCAGATGTCAATGGAGCAGATGCGATTATTACATGGGAAGGAGGCGCGGGTCCTTATCGATTAGATGAAGATTGGTCAGACGAATCTATCATCTCGCCATATACGATTGCCGATGTAATTGCTGGAAATTATACGATCACTTTATTGGACACATTAGGATGTACTGATCAACTTACATTAACAGTGTCAGATATTCCACAAGCCAGTATAGAGACTAATTGTATTTCATCAGAGGCATATTTTATAGAGATCGTTTCTGGTGAATATGATATAACGGTAGATAATGGATATGAAACTGAGTATCTTGGTGATAGTGTATATCAGATTAATAATATAGATATTGGTACCACGCTATCGATTACTATTGTCGATACTGTTTCTGGTTGTGATACTACCTTAGTAGTTGCACCTCCAGTATGTGCGACAGCTACTCAAGATAATGACTTTGTAAAAATGAAGGACTTATTAGTTCCAAATATTATATCGCTTCAAAGCGGAGGGAACAATATTTTTTATCCCACGATAATGGATTCTAATCAACTCATTATTGCGATGCGAATCTATGATCGATTTGGGCATCTAGTATTTAATAATGAAAACTTTACAGCCAATACTCCAGGCGAAGGATGGGACGGAATGGACAATGGAACGTCGATTCAATCCGGAGTATATATGTATTTGATCCAAACTAAATCGAAAGTATATACAGGAGATGTTACAGTGATTAGATAGATGAAAGATAAAATGAAAAACATTATTCTAATTTTATTTATAGTTACTGTTGGAAGTAATTTTCTATTATCCCAAGATGGGCAATCATCTACTTTGCTAAGGAATAATAATGTCAAAAATGTAGAAACATATTTTTTTGTAAAAAAAGAAACACAAGATTCTATATTAATTACCAGAGAGGATTACAATATTGAGGGGCGAAGATCGAAGATCGAAATATATGATACGCTAGGTTTGACTGACCATTATGAATATGATTATTTATTCGATACCATAAAAATTGAAAGAAGAATTTATTTTAGAAATATATTGTCATCAATAACCAAATTGGAAAATGATGAATATGGTAATGAACTTAGAGCAACAGATTACGGTGTTAATGGTGATAAATTAGGAATGGCTTCAGAAAAAATCTATAATGATCAGCAACAGTTACTAGAGACTTTAGTATATAATGGTGATATAATTTTTTTTCACGAGAAACGAGAATATCATGAAAATGGTAACCTAATGGAAGTTCGGGTACTTAAGCCGAATAAATTACAGAGGACATCAGTCTACAAAGAAAATGGCGAGCTTAAGTATAATCAAAATTCTAAATTTTATTGGAATAAAGAGATTTTTGAAAATTATCGAAATTCAGGAGTTAAAGTAGAACAAGTAGATAGTAGAAGAGCAAATAGGATTAGGGTAATAGGGGTCAGTGGAATTTTAGATTTAAAGCCATTTGATAATTTGAGGACTCAAATATTTTATTTAAATAATGGATTGATCGATTATGAAATACAATTTTTGAATGGAAGTTTAATTGGCAAAAGAAGTTATTCGTACATCCAAAAACATTGAGTTATAGGATAGTGTTTATAGGAATATGTAAAACAATATCAAATTACCAACTTTAGTTTACTTACTGAGAGTTATGTACAATCTAATTTAATAGAATGGACTTATTGAAAATTTTATTGTTTCTGTTTTGGATTTCTGTAATGAGTTGTACGGAAGGAAATACAGTTTCCGAGAGCCGTACTGTTGACCATTATTTTGAGCAGTTAGCAGAATTAGAATTGGCCGAGATGTTGCTACAAGAGATAATGATAGATAGTAAGACTCTATCTAATGAGTTTAAAGATAGCAATACAGGGAAAATGAATGTCGAAGGGTATACAAAGTATTTTGAAATCAAAAAAGATATATATCTATCATTCTTTAAGGATTATTTATTTCTCCAAAAGATAGAGTTTGACGATGATATTTATGCGTTATATTTTACTATTTCAGGATTTGAAGATATGCAATGGAATGTCTTCAAGTGGAAGAAAGATAATTGGAAAGGTGAGGAAAGATTGAATGAAAATTACGTAGAAGAAAATTCGTTTGTAGAAAAAATATTTTGGAATTATGACGAGGCAACTAAAAATCGTGATAATGTAAGAATTTTCATAGAGAACGATTTTTTAGTAATGGAACGAAGTAGTTTATATCATTCGCTTTATGATCTAAAGAGTTATAAAGTGGTAGTAAATGAAGAAAGTCCATGGCATGCATCTGGTGGAAAAAAAGAATTCGAATTGAAAGAATGGATTAGGATAAATCTTCATAATAGAATAGAAGATGTTTTGAAGTTAAGGCGACAATAATTAAGTTTTATTGATTCCAAAAAAAAGGCTTGCTGAAATTAATCAACAAGCCTAAGGAATATCGTTTTGTAAGAATTCTCTTACTTCTTATTACTTTTTTGCAAGTAATTTTCTAGTGCCATCGACATAGATGGCGACTCTGGCGCTGGGGCCTTGATGTTAATCATGAGGTTTCTATCTGTTACTGCTTTGGCCGTTGAGTTCCCAAAGACAGCCATGCGTGTATCTTTCTGTTCAAACGTAGGGAAATTCTCATAAAGGGAGTCGATTCCGAGTGGGCTAAAGAAAATGAGTACATCATAAGTCACATCTTCGAGATCTGATAGATCACTAGCAACTGTACGATACATCATTAAATCTTGAAAATCAAGACCTTTCTTTTCTAAGTAATTTACTACGTCTTTAGCTCCTAGATTAGAACAAGGAAGTATAAATTTCTCTTTGCTATGTTTAGTGAAATAGTTATTGAGATCATCAATACGCCTTTTCCCTACGAATACTTTACGTTTTCTGTAAACGATAAATTTCTGTAGATAGTTAGCGATAGCCTCCGAAAGACAAAAGTACTTAGTGTCTTGAGACATTTGTATTCTCATATCTTCACAAAGTCTGAAGAAGTGTTCAATCGCATTTTTACTTGTAAAAATTACCGCAGTAAATTCATCTGGACGAATTCTGTTTTTTCTGAATTCTTTCTCAGTTACAGGTTCAACATGGATAAATTGTCTCCAATCGATAGTCAAACCCCATTTTTTCTCTAGATCGTAATAAGGTGATCTCTCAGGTTTTGGCTGAGACACGAGAATGGTCTTGATTTTCTTAAAAGAATCCTGTTGCGTAGGCTGCTGTGCAGTACTTGTACCCTTTGACGCCATAAATACTTCTTTTGTTAACCGCTGAACTATATAATGCCTAATTACGCTCCTATTGGTCACCTAGTATTCTCAATAGAATTAAAATAGGGGCGATTTCGAAGACGCAAAGGTAAAGAAAAATTTGGAAAAGATGCTCACCAATAAATCTTACCCCAATTAGAAGTCCTCTAGCGGATCTTATGAGTAACAGTATGAGTATCAATCCAATTCCTGTATACATTGCAGCACTACTGATCTCAGGGGGGCTAAATGCCGTAACCAAGTTGATGGGCATAAGGATAAGTCCCAAGAATATGTTGAAAGTCATGATCGTAAAGCTATATAAACTGCTATCCTTTTGGATGTCAAATATACCGCCTATAAAGGCCATGCTAATGTGTCTCAAAATATAGGCACCTGAAACAATTCCAAAGACAATTAGCCAATTGCTAAAACCATCAAAACCATTATAGCGCTTAGCAATTAAATATATGAAGCAAGCCAGATTGATAAAAAACATCACGTATAGCATGATATAATGACCTGTTAATCCACCGTTTTCCTCTCTTTTGGATAGTTTGAGTACATTTTCATTCGTAATAGATTTTGCTACCTTCAATACCGCGTTTCGTTGTACATTGACCACGATAGCAAGCAATAGTAGTGTAAAAAGCACAAGCCAAAAAATGAAGGTATTACTTGTCGATTTTAGATTTACGACGGATCGATTTTTACTTTTAGTAGTTTCATTAGTCTTTGAAGCATTTTTTGCTTGTTCTTTTAGCTCACTTCGTCGATAGGGTACATGAGTTACTTCAAACGGATTATCTGACAAATAATTTATTTCTTCTGCATCTATATCTATTTCTTCCCCTTGAGATTCTTTCGACGTGCTGACATCTTCTTGTCCGATACTGTCTTGTGTACTAGTAGTCTTAGGTATTGGAGGATTAAGAGAATCATCCTTTCTATATACCTCAAATTCATTGTTATTAGTCTTTTGAGGCGTTTGGTTAGGGGCGGAAACCTTTGTCGCTGGAGCTCCAGTATCAGTTTTTTCCTCGTTAGATCTTATAATTTCAAACGGATTGGACCCTTGTTGAGCATAACCTGTAGAGGCCATTAACAAGCTTATACTCACCATTATATATTTAAAAATTATGTTCACTCTTGCAAAGTTAAATATTTTATTCTCATGCTCAGCTGAGTTTTTCAAATAATGAAACCTTTTATGAATTGCAAATTCTCGTTAATAAGCTGTTAAGCCAAAGTGTCGGTCGATAAATATCTACTATCTTACTCACTGTAACCAAACCATCTCCACAGGCATATGCCAGGAAACCTTATTAGACGACTACTTTTGCTTGGTGCATTGGCCATCATAGGTATTATATTTATACAGTCATACTGGTTACTCAAGACTTGGGATCTAAAAGATAAAGAGTTCGATCAGACGGTGCATATTATGCTCAGACATGTTGCAGAGCGTATCGCCGTGTCTCAGAAGACAGAGCTCCCTAAGACCCAATTGATTCAACGTCAATCCTCTAATTATTATGCAGTTAATGTCAATAGTCCTATAAACGCTAGTGTTCTAGAAGATTTTCTCTATAGCGAAATGGAAAAGCATAGCTTGAATACCAATTTTGAGTATGCTGTCTATGACTGCTTTAGTAAAGATCTTGTCTACGGCAATTTCTGTGAAATGGGAGAGCAAACGGATAAGCTAGCAAAAGCAGAAGAGCTTCCTACTCTAGATAATTTGGAGTATTACTTTGTAGTCAGATTCCCTAGTAGAGAGAGCTTTCTTTTGAGTAATATGAATATGACATTGGCATTTGCAGCAATTGCAATTTGTTCTGTATTGTTTTTCTTATATTCCATTTGGGTGATTGTCAAACAAAAAAGGCTCTCAGAGCTTCAGCGTGATTTTATTAATAATATGACCCATGAGTTTAAGACACCTATATCGAGTATCAAGATTGCCGCGGATGTATTAGCCAAAGATCCATCGATCCAAGACAACAAGAGATTGAGCAATTATTCCAAAATCATAATTGATCAAAATCAAAGGTTGAACGATCAAGTAGAGAAGGTACTTAATATCGCTAGATTGGAAAAAGATAATCTTGAACTCAAGAAAGAAGAATTTGATCTCACGTCAGAATTGAGAAATATAATCGAAAATGAGAAAATTAAGCTCAGAGATGGTCAATTGACCTACGATCTTGTCGATGGTCCAGTCATAGTCAGAGCTGACAAATTGCATTTTACTAATGTCATTTCTAACATTCTAGATAATGCAGTAAAATATAGTAAGGAGGAGCCTGAGGTGCATCTTTCAATGACTCAAAAAGGCAATAAGATACGTATAGCTATAGCTGATAAAGGAATAGGTATACCCAAAGAACAAACTAAAGAAGTGTTTGATAAATTTTATAGAGTATCTACTGGAGATATCCACGATGTCAAAGGATTTGGTCTTGGATTGTTTTATGTAAAGAACATATCTCAAGCCCATGGATGGATACCAAAACTAGAATCTGAGCTAGGTAAGGGAACTACTTTTACCCTAGATATACTTGTATAATATATAATTAGGGTGATATCGGTGTGATACTATTTTGGAGTAGCTAAATAAGAATCGATATTGTCCCAAAATAAATGACCAACACAGCAAAGTTGGTATTAACTGTTATGAGCGAAAAAGCAACTATACTATACGTTGAAGATGATGAGACACTAAGTTTCGTTACTAAAGATAATCTAGAGTTGAATGGATATAAGGTAGTCCACTTTGCAGATGGAAAATCGGCATTAGATCAGTTTACCAAATACAACTTTGATCTGTGTATTTTAGATGTGATGCTACCAGAGATGGATGGCTACACTCTGGCGAGTAATATTCGCAAGTCGGATCAGGAAACGCCGATACTTTTTCTAACAGCTAAGTCACTGAAGGAAGATAGAATCCATGGATTAAAGCTTGGCGCGGATGATTATATTACTAAGCCATTTAGTATAGAAGAGTTGATATTGAAAATAGAGATATTTCTCAAAAGAAAATTTGTCAATCAGCCAGCAACCAATAATACTACCTTAGGTAAATTTACTTTTGATCATCGTAATCTTAAGCTTGTATCAGAGGACGGCTCAGCTAATCTTACGCAGAAGGAAGGCGACTTGCTTAAGCTACTATTAGACAACAAGAATAACACACTCACAAGAGAGAATATCTTAAAGAAGCTTTGGGGAGAAAATGATTACTTCCTAGGGAGAAGTATGGATGTCTTTATCAGTCGTATAAGAAAGCATCTCCGTCCAGATCCGCGTCTGAAAATAGAGAATGTACACGGAGTTGGTTTTCGACTTTTAGAACAAGATGCTTAAGCACACAAAATATCGGTCGGAAAAATTAATTTTTAGCGAGTTACCTCTTATACTTACAGAATGATACAAGAAAGACATACAGCCATTATCATCGACGATATGGAATTGGCAAGAGCTAGTCTCCGCCAAGAAATCAACGATACACTTCCGGGGATAGAAATTATTGGAGAAGCTGATGGGGTGGTTCAAGGTATCAAACTGGCTAAAGACACTAAGCCAGATATTGTTTTTCTAGATATAGAAATGCAAGATGGAGATGGATTTGATGTCTTAGATATACTTACTGATCTCAATAGTAAAGTGATATTTGTGACGGCTAGTAATGAGTATGCAATCAAGGCATTTCAATATGCAGCTGTAGATTATATATTGAAACCTGCAGATCCAGATTTACTCAAAAAGGCAGTTGAGAAAGTAATCGAACAAGGCAATACTCAGAAAGAACAGATATCGTTGGTGAAAGAGCAGATGAAAGAAGGAAATAAGGCCTCTACTAAACTTGCTTTGCACACTTCTGACAAGATCCAAATCGTTGACTTTAGCGAAATAATAAGACTAGAGGCAATGGGTAATTATACCACATTCTATTTGCAGGGTGCTAGTAAAGTGTTAGTAACAAGAACGCTTAAGGAGTATGACACACTGCTCAGTCCATCAGGCTTCCTTAGAGTCCATCAGTCACACCTGATTAATCTCGAACAGGTGGCTGCTTACGTCAAGTCTGAAGGTGGATATATCTCTATGAAAGACAAGAGCAATGTACCAGTATCTGTGCGTAAGAAGCCTAAGGTAACAGAGATTCTATCATCGCTGTAATCTCTATTAAATCAATTGTCAAAAAAATTATTGAAAGTGGTATGCATAAAAAGGCATTCGAACAATTGAAAGTGCCATGAATTGTAGGAGCGGTGAGAAACGACGGAAGAGTTGTGTGCTTCATTATGCTTTTCTAGGTATAGCGAATACCATCTAATAATTTTTCATCTTTACACCTTTAATGAATCAACGAAATACCATACAAGACTGTATATCTCAAATCAATCAATTAGGAGCTGAGCGCAAGCCATTCTTCTTTATGATAGATTTCGAGATGAAAAAACCAATCGTCTATCCATTGGATGAATTGCCAGAGAGTATATGGTATGATCTTAATGGTGTATCAAATAAAGAAGGTGTAAAATCTAACTCGGAAAAATTTAAGTTTGATCCTATTCCCATTGATAAAAAAGATTATACCAAAGCCTTTGATAAAGTGCAAAAACATCTGCAGTATGGGAATACATTTTTACTTAATCTAGCATTTCCAACTCGAGTAGATACAGAACTTTCACTTGAAGATATCTATTACAGAAGTGAAGCGAAATATAAGCTCCATATTAAGGAAGAATTGGTAGTGTTTTCGCCAGAGATATTTGTGCAGATCAAAGATGATTACATCTACTCTTATCCTATGAAAGGAACTATTGATGCGGAAGCATTGGGTTCTGATTTATACTTACTCAATGATAAGAAGGAGACTGCCGAGCATAGTACGATTGTTGATCTCATCCGCAACGATCTCAGTATGGTAGCTACAGAAGTGCGGGTGACCAAATTTAGATATATAGACACCATAAGGACTAATATAAAGAAGCTTCATCATGTAAGCTCTGAGATCAGAGGCAAACTTTCTAGCGACTTTCACGATCGCTTAGGAACGATACTATTTAAATTGCTTCCAGCGGGTAGTATTAGTGGTGCACCTAAGCCCAAAACATTAGAGATTATCAAAGAAGCGGAATTGCAAGATCGTGGATATTATACAGGAGTATTTGGCGTATATAATGGAAAAACTCTGGACTCTGGCGTAATGATAAGATTTATAGAACAATCGGCAGATGGCTCAATGCAATATCGTAGCGGTGGAGGCATCACTGCTATGAGTAATCTAGATAGCGAATACCAAGAACTAATAGACAAAATATATGTCCCTACTCATCGAAAGCATCAAGATATTCAATGGCCGTATTTACAATCTTCGAAGACATGAAAGCCGAATGCAGCGAAGTAGGAGGGCATTATTACTTCATGACATTTCACCTATTTATCTACGTAAGCATATAAAGATCCCTAAGCCTTTACATAGCGGTCTAGTCAAGTGTAGAATCGTATATGGCGAGAAAGTGGAGGATGTTAAATATACTAGATATACACCCAAAAAAATTAATCTTCTAAAGTTAATAGAAGATAACTCGATAGATTACTTACATAAATTTTTGGATCGCAATCATATCAATAATTTATATGAGCAACGAGGAGATTGTGATGATATCATAATTGTAAAAAAAGGAATGCTAACAGATAGCTCTTATAGTAATATTGCTTTATGTCGCGATGGAAAATGGTATACACCTTCTAAATGTTTGTTAAAAGGCACAAGAAGACAACAGTTAATAGATCAAGGAAGATTAGTCGAGGCAGACATTAGGGCTGATAGCATCGAGCAATATGATAAACTTTGTCTAATTAATGCTATGATCCCCTTAGGCAGCCTTCAAGTTGACATTCGTAATTGTCACTAAGCGATTTCATATCATTGCTAAGCTGTATTCCTATCATAAACCATTTCTTTCATTAGAAGCAATTATAACAAGTCTGTTTGTTGTGTCAGGCAATGAGCTACCGAAATGACCATTATGATGGAAGTAAACAAAGAGTATGCTGACATTTACGGAGACTTTGATTGATACTTTGCTCGATTTATCAATTTGAGAGTGACTTAATGGAATTCTTTCGTCACAATCCCTGTACCCCCCACAAATTAATTAAGAAGAATACAGTTTGGATATAATAGATATTCGATCCATTTTATTTTCAAATAATTAAGATTTGATTTCTATATTTTTTGCAACTAACGATAATAATGATGGTGGTTAAGACTTCTCTAGTAAAAAGAAAATATAGTTTGAATTGCCTTGTGGTAGCAGATGATGCTGCTTTCGCACTGGACACTAAAGTTAAAGTAGAAGAGTTAGGCCTCAGGGTTAAGACAATAGCAAGTACTGCAGAGGAAGTAGATGCCGCTCTCCATAGTTATCCTATAGACATCATACTTAGTGAGGAAAATCTTAATGACACAAACTGTGTTAAAGAGATATACGACACAATGGAAAATCTTCCACCACTAATACTATTTTCGGACTTAGATTCGATATCAGCACAAGAAAAAGCCATAGCCGCAAGTCCTTATGTCTCTATCAGTAGACCTTTTGAAGAAGTAACTCTCAAATTAGCTCTAGGTGATGCTCTCAAGAATCGTATCAATGCGCTCAAGGAAAATGGTGATATTAGAAAAGAGCAAGACACACTATATATTAGATCTTCTGGAAAGCTTATTTCATTGGAAATGAATGAAATTAATTACATCAAGGCGGAAGGAAACTATTGTACTATTCATATAGATTCAAAGCGTTTCGTAATTAGATCTTCTATTAGTAATGTTTTGAAGACTTTAGATAGACCAAATTTCGTACAGATACATAGAGGTTACATAGCTAATGTTAATCCAGTACACGAATTGGCTATTAGTAAAGGTAATCTCAAGGTGGTAAATCAAGAATTACCAATAGGAAGGAAGTATAAGAACGAGCTAGTAAGTATGATGAAATACTTAGAGTGTTAAATTATTAGGAGTAGAAGCTTCTATTATAGAAGTAGAATGATTAATACACATTTATGTGCAAATTTTTGGAGGCCTTGATTCATTTAAGGCCTCTTTTTTTGTAGGTACTATCTAAGAATTACTTGTTTATTTCTGCTGCTATACAATATGTGTAACTAATCGATAGTTATAATAACGAAAATATCGTTGTAATATAATATTGATGTATGTCTAAAAAGAAAACGGATAGAGAAAAGCTGACTCGCCGCGAAGAAGAAATCATGCAAATTATCTGGAGGCTAGGTAAGGCCTTTCCCAAAGAAATCATGGAATTTCTCAGAGAACCTTTGCCCCCTTACAATACTGTACTGTCTATGATACGAAAGTTGGAAGGTAATGGATGGATAGGTTTCACTAAGTTTGGTAAGTCACACCAGTACTTTCCTTTAGTAGAAAAGAAAGATTACTCTAAAGGACTTTTTACGAAACTCTATAAAGATTACCTCGGCGGATCTAAAGAGTTGCTATTATCATATTTTATGAAAGAAGAAGATGTAGATATAAAAGAGCTCGAAGAACTAGTGAAAGAACTTAAAAAGAATAAAAACAAATAGATCATGTTCAACCAACTACATCTTCCTTATCTCTTAGAGTCATCGATAATACTTGCATTAGGTTATATAATTTATCGATTACTATTCGCGTCGGACAAGGCTTATATACGCAATCGTATATATCTACTTTCAGTACTGCTTTTATCGTTTTTATTGCCTTTGATAGTTTTGCCAGTATATGCTCAGCACATAGTCACTCCGATAGAACGTGCTGATGTTATGCTTACGTCATCTACGAGTCGTATTGTCGAGACATCAAGTTTTGACTGGAGTACGATCATGTTCTCGATTTACATAGGAGTAGCGATTGTGTTATCCTTTAGACTAGTATATCATATCGTATACATTACCAAGATTATTAGAAAAAGTGATCGCATAACGGTCAATGGCGTCCAGCATATAATTACAGATAATCTTGCCACACCAGCAAGTATTTTCAATTTTCTGCTGAGTAATAATATTGATCTACCGCTGGCAGTTATCGATCATGAGAAAGTACATATGCGACATGGACATACTTGGGATGTATTGGTAATGGAGCTTGCTAAAATTTTACTTTGGTTTAATCCATTCGTATATCTCATCTCTAGAGCATTGAAAGAGAATCATGAATACATAGCAGATTATTTGGCGGCTAATTCATTGGAAGATGAATTGGAATATTCATCAATATTGTTGCAGTATGCTAAATCAAATCAAGCTCCAATATTATTAAATACATTCAGTACTATAACCAAAAAAAGAATAATTATGCTTAGTAAAAAATCAACAAATAATTCATGGAAAGTATTTCTAATGATTCCTATTTTATGCGTGTTTGTATCACTGTTTTCCTGCGAATCTTATCAAGTAGAAGTAAGCTCAGACGATGATATATCGGCAGAATCCATGTCTGACATTCGTATTGATACGGTTATGACTTGGAATGAAGAGAGACAAGAGCAAATCTCTCAAATAGAAAAAGTTTACATAAATGATATCAGAACATGGATAGACACGACGTATATTTTTGATTCGGAAACATTTGAAGAGAAAGTTCAGATAGTGAAATCGGAATCTCCTAGAACGGAAATATTGAGACAAACATATACGACAAATGAATATAATAAAAGAACGGGCGACCTAGAATCTAAAACCTATCATAGATATCCTCAAGAGATGGTTGCGGCAACTGATACAATGGTAACATTTGATTATGATACCTATGAAGAGCAGGTTACGATCATGAAAGTTGAGCGGCCAAGGGAAGAGTTAGTGTCAACAAAGATTACACCTAAGGATCGAATCAAGAAAGAACAGAAGTTTGATAACACATTTGAATTAGAAAATAAGGTAATTATCAAATCGAAAGGTAATTAAATTAAACTCAAGTTACCGTTAGTACTTAAAAAGCGACCGTTAGTTTAATTCTTGATACTTCTTATCAAACGTGACATATCTTTGAAATGTTTAATCAATTTGTTATCGATCAGTTATTGATTCCATGATGACTGTGAAGTAAAAGGGCCATCTCTGCCAAGAAGATGGCCTTTTTTTATGGGTAATATTTGAGGTGTATTACTAATGTTGTAATGTCAGAGCATCATACTAAAGTCTTTCGACAAAATCTTGTAACGTTTTATTCTGAGTTTTCATTATTATTGGTTGTTGACCATTATATATTACATTGTTTATAAGATCCTGATCAGCTAAATAGCTAATAATATATATAACTTTAGTGGAGTCATCTAGATTTATTGGAGCTAATTGTATAATGAACTTTGTTACTTTAGCATCATGCTCTTCTTTTGCGCAACAGTAATATGAAATGGTGGATTCATAGTTTCTTATGCGAATAAATTAATCGAAATTCGATTCTCTTAATAACGATCTAAGGTGCTTATGCCCGTTCTCAGTAATTATGATATTCAAAATAATAATAATTGCTATATCCTACCAATTAGCCTTTGATTTTTTATACTAAGGGAATACCCCAATGAGCAAGTCAGGGGTAATAACTATTTTGATTTTTAATGTAGCCATTAGTACAGAAGTATTAATTATCCATTGTAGTTTTAATCTTATAACGTAGAGATTTACTTTGATTTCATATCGTTTCGCAGTCCCATAAATTTGAGCTTTAGCGCTTTTTATGATGAGTATTTGATAGTAATAATTATCATTCATTTTATAAATATATAGCTAATGTCAAAAACCATTCTACAAATCGCAGCGCTACTTTTGGTAGCAGTATCTCTATTCGCTCAAGGAGAAATTATTAAACCGATTGATCTAGTAAATGCAAAAAAAACTACCACGACATTCCAAGAAGTAAGTTTATTTGCCAAAGTCAACAATAAGCAGGCCATCCCTATTCCGACAGAATTATCAGAAGCAACATTACTTACAATCGAACCATCTGCAATAGCGGAATTAAGATCATCTCAATTTCAGAGTATCACACTTTCGCTTCCAGTAGAAGGGAAGTCTGATATATTACTTGACCTTGTGGAAGTAGATATTTTCGCTGATGGGTTCAAGGTGTATGAAGCTCCATCGATGAATTATATTAAGTACCAAAATGGAAAGCATTTCCGAGGTGTGGTCAGAGATGCAGAGTCTTCCGCAGTAGCTATAAGCATATTTGAAAATGAAGTAATGGGACTCATAACATCTAATAGAATACAAGGGAATTTTGTACTTGGAAAACTTACGGATAATGATGCGCATATATTGTATAGGGATGATAGCATCATGGATAAGATGCCATTTGAATGTGGTACTGACGATACATTTAAATCATACGATCAAGAAGAGCTAGAAGCTACTGCTGGTGAGAGAGCTTTAAGTGATTGTGTAAGATTATATCTTGAAGTAGATTACGATATATACCAAGATAAAGGTAGTACGGCGTCCACTACTGATTACGTTACGGGTTTGTTTAATCAGGTGTCAACTTTATACGCTAATGAAAATATAAATACATCATTGAGCCCATTAGTGATATGGACGCAAACTAGTCCATACAGTGGAAATTCTTCAATCGATATGTTAAATGATTTTACTGCTTATCGTCAAGGATTTGATGGAGATCTTGCTCAGTTATTGAGCTATCAAGCGAGTGGGGGTGTGGCATATGTAGATGGTATTTGTTCATCTAATCCTGATTACTCTATGAGCTTTAGTAGTATCAATAGTACTTATGCCAATGTACCTACTTACTCATGGTCAGTAATGGTAGTTACTCATGAGTTTGGACATTTATTTGGTTCGCAACATACTCACGCTTGCGTATGGAATGGTAATGGAACAGCTATAGATGGATGCTATGCTACAGAAGGCGGATGCGCAGATCTTGGTAATCCTCCTGGAGGTGGAACCGTGATGAGTTACTGTCACTTGACTAACGTTGGCATCAACCTTAATCTTGGATTTGGAACGCAGCCTGGAAACTTAATTAGAAATAGAGTGACTACGGCAAACTGTCTTAGCGCATGTAGTACAGACGATGGTGGAAATGGTGGAGGAGACGATGGAGGAGACGGTGGAACTACTTGTACGGAACAAGAAGCAACACTGACAATTATGACAGATAATTATCCAGGAGAAACTACATGGGATATAAAAGATGAAAACGGCATTACACTTTATAGTGGTGGTCCTTACACGAGTACTAATAGCATTTTTACTGTTGGTATTTGCGAGCCAATTGGTTGTTTTGATTTTACTATTAATGACACTTATGGAGATGGTATCTGTTGTGGATATGGACAAGGATATTATAATATAGTGGATGCTGATGGTACAGAATTAATTTCTGGTGGAGAGTTTGTCAGTCAAGAGATTAATGATTTTTGTCTAGGCGATGTAGATAATGAAGATGATAATCCAGAGCCAGATGCAGATAGTGATGGCATATCTGATGCTGTAGATAATTGCCCTAATAAACCTAACGCAGATCAAGCAGATGAAGATGGAGATGGAGTCGGAGATGCTTGTGATAATTGCCCTGGTGCCAGTAATGCAGATCAAGCAGATGATGATGGAAATGGTGTAGGTAATGTTTGCGAACCTACTGATCCGGAAGTCGATTGTGTAACCGTTAATTTTTATGATTCACCAATCATATCATACGGTGGAAGTCAAGATCAGGGATCGACAGTAATATTAGATGATGGGCAAACAGTAGGCTTGCGTAACAATGCATGGAAGGCTGTCCTGTTGGATTATACAATATCAGAGAATACTGTGATTTCATTTGATTTCGGAAGCACACAGCAAGGCGAAATACATGGTATTGGATTCGATAATAATAATTCTATTTCTGGCAGCCGTACATTTAGGTTGTATGGTACTCAATTTTGGGGAATATCCAGTTATGACAATTATAGTAATCTAGGATATTGGACAAGTTATTCTATTCCTGTCGGTGATTTCTATACTGGAGATTTTAATAGATTGTTCTTCGTGATGGATCACGATAATAATCCAAAAAACGGTACTTCCTACTTTACCAATATACAAATCTATGAAGGAACGAGTTGTGCACTTTTAGAAGGAAAAATAGGAGAAATACCAACTGAAGAATTTTCACCGATTACGGAAATAGACTTATATCCTAATCCAGCTTCAGATAGAGTATATCTTAATTATAATTCTACTAAAGTAGCTAGTACAAGTATCGAAGTATTTACAATTACAGGAAGGAGAGTTCATGCTGAGACAATGAAGTCCGTTGTTGGTGACAATTTACTTTCTCTAAACATATCAGATTTTAGCAATGGTACTTATCTCGTAAGAGTAATATCAAAAGACAGTGATCCTATAATTAAAAAATTGCAGGTAATTAGGAATTAAACACAATATTGCCAAAAGACAAATAAGTTTCTCGTTTTATAATTGGAGGTACGTTGAAAGATGTGCCTCCATATTTTTGTGTAATTAACCTTTTAATAGATTTTACCGAATTGCAGAAGATAGCAACACTTGAAGTAGTCGAATCATTAAACTTGTTTTGATATGTATGCTGGCTTGCTATTTTTTACCTTACTATTATAAATGATTTAGCATATTTAGTCCCCTCGTCTGTGATTAGTTCAGTCAAATGGATTCCATGATTTAAGTGAGATACATCATGTTGACTGTTAGAGGTGTTTACAGATTTTGATAATTGCAATTGACCTAGTTGATTATAGATGTTTAGTTGGCCAGTAAATCCTTCAATTTTTATTTGATTATCTAAGTGAGCATACCACAATGTTATGTCATTAGGTAACTCTGTATCTACACCTACTAAGTAGTCTGCTTCAAAATTTTTGGAGTATGAAGTGAGGCCACCATCATCTGAAATGTAGCGCAGTCTATAAGAGTTTAATCCAAGCTCAGGATCATCATCAGTAAAGCTATATGTGCTTACACCTTCAAAATATGCAAGTGTACCAATATCTCCCCAGTCTTCCGTAAGTGTTTTTCTTTCGATAAAGAAGTTCCCGGTCGAGATTGAACTAGTGACAAAGCCAGAAAAATTTTCGTCCATTGTCCAATCAAGTATGATGTCGTTTTCTACAATAGAAGCTTCGGTCATAATAAGTGGAAGTAGATTAAAGCTATTGATTTCCGTTGATAGAAATGTGGATATATCACCACTTAAAAATTCTGTTTCGAAATACCCATCTAAATCTGTATGGTAAATGTTGCCATTTTCTCTAAGGTAATAAAGTCTATTGTTAATAGGGTCAGAGATAATTTTCGAAGTGTAGTTGTTTATAATTGGAGTTTGTTCTGTTCCGTCTAAATTTGCTTTGTATATAAAATTACCGCTGGCATAAAAAATTTTGTCACTTATTGCATCGATAAAGTAGGCGCCTATTTCGGAACCTTGGCCTATATCAAATACGATTTCATTATTAGTACCATCATAGTTGATGCGATGTATTTTACTACCATAACTCCAGTATAATTTTTTATTAGTAATGTCTATTTGGAAGTTGCTAAAGTAGTCAGCAAATCCGCCCAATGTGTAACTGCTAAATTCTAATTCATCATATTTTTTAAAATGCATTGTGAAAAGTTCACCAGTGTAAAATATCATTTCACTAATAGGGTCAACTTTAAGTATGGAAACACCTTCGAATGGAATATTAGGAATCCAAGTACTATTACTACCATCAAGATTACATTCGATATAAGTTTCGTATTCTCCTACAAAGATCTTTTGCTGTATAGGGTCGAAGGCTAGAGAAGCGTATTCAAGGGAATAGTTTATTGAACTATATACACCCACAATTTCTTTAGTTGTAATGTTCATTTTACGTAAGCCTTTGTTACGATACCAAAATAGCTCTTCAGTTTCAGTATTCATCTGTAGATTCGAACCTTTACCAAAAGTCTCTACTAAGGGCGTTGTACTCCCTGTTAATATGGAATGCTGTAGAATTTGATCATTGGTATTATCAATCCAATAGAGTATGTCATTATTTATACAGAGAGAAGAAGGTGTAGTAAGTCCTGTTATGGCATTGGTAAAATTGTTTCCATTATAGTCGCAGCTTTGGATTCTGCTTTGTCCTTTATTAATCCAGTAAACCATCTGATTAGTAGTATTTACTTCTATATCACCCAAGTCCGCTAATCCACTAGGTAGATAATATACTTCTTCTACATTGGATCCATCGAGATCACATTTCATTATTTTATTTGTACCAGTATCAGTGTAGAATATTTTATTTATTTCCTTATCGATTGCAAATCCACCTAAAGTTGCAGTTACTATTTCAGTTGGATTGTCAGCAGGATCAAGGTTCGAACTAATTCTCGATAGCCTTGAGTCATTATCTAAGCCGAAAATGTAATTGCTGTCTGGAAGGTAAATGAGTTCAACATTTACCGATCTGAAGCCAGCATTCGTCTGCGAATCATTAAGTAGATTGCCATTCCAATCGATACGCTGAAATTTAGAATTATTAAACACTATTAAATTCTGATTGGTATAGTCAAAAGTATAGGACCCTATAGAATATATATTGGTATATACTGATGATGATTCATTGGTAGATTCGTCTAAGTATTTTACTTGGTCGTCAGTAACGTAGTAGAATTGACTCAAAGAAATCGTGGTCGAAATTAAAAAAAAGAAAATGGTGTAGAATGATTTAGAATGACGCATAACTAATTTTGTTTAACTGGAATTGATTTAGAAGCCATACCTAAGTAGATATCAGTTGATATACAGTAATTTAGGATAGTCCAAAATTAAACTATTCTGATGGATCTAAAAAGTATACGTAATTCCTGCTCCATTGGCATTTATGGCAAAACCTAAATCATAATTCCGTAATTCCATACTCAGCATTTTAGTGTAGTAATGATAGGCATCTGGGTTTTCCTTCAAAATATCTTTGCCTTGCTTATCAGTGATATACTTTTCATTATAAATGAAGTTATCACTTACAAGGTAGAGTTTTTGACTAGTGATATTGATAATAGGGATCAAATAGATGAACAGAAATAGTATTGTTTTATTGTGAATCATATTTTTTCTCGATAATGTAAAAAATCAAATCTCCTGCAATATGTCTTAGGACTATAGAGAAGTGAAGTTCCTATTTTAGGAAGTTTAGTGCATATCAAGCAGATGTTTATTTAGACCTATTCCAAATAACTTATCTATCGGTTAGCCTATTGGCTAGCTATTTGTTATATTTTAGCTTTGTACTAAGTCGAAAGCTCAGCTGTTGACCGTCAAAACATTCGAATACACTTATTAATACCCATTTATATGAGTTGGATTACAAACTTTTTTAGTTCTAGTATAGGCCGTAAAGTCATTATGAGCCTTACAGGATTATTCCTTATTACATTCCTGATAGTACACCTTATAGGTAATTTGCAGTTGATTGCAGGTGATGGAGGAGAGGCTTTCAATCAATATGCATACTTTATGACGACTAATCCTCTGATCAAGTTTGTATCTATAGGATTATACACTATGATACTATTACATGCTCTTCTTGGATTTGTTATCTATTTCAAAAATAAATCTGCTAAAGGTGGAAAACCAACAGCAAGAAATAAAGCTGATGTAAAATGGGCTTCTAAGAATATGGCTTTACTTGGGACACTCATCCTTTTCTTCTTAATCGTGCATATGGGTGATTTTTGGTTCAAGATGAAGTTTACAGATACTATTCCATTAGTAACATATGATGGATGGGAGCCAATCAAGAATCTATATCAACAAGTAACTATTACATTTGATAATCCGCTTTTCGTGGTTTCATATGTATTCAGTATGGTGGTTCTTGGATTTCACCTATGGCATGGATTCGGTAGTGGATTCCAGACATTAGGTCTTAACCATAGTAAGTATAATGGTATCATTGATGGTATAGGAAAATTCCTTGCAGTCGTACTTCCGATTGGTTACGCGATCATACCATTGTATTACTACTTCGTGATGAGATAAGCACTCATCATAGCATTACATCCTTTCGATATACTTTATAAGATATATATAATATGAATTTAGATAGTAAAACACCAGCTGGAGCACTCGGAGACAAATGGACAGACTATAAGGCCAAGATGCCTCTAGTAGCTCCTAATAACAAGAGAAGACTAGATGTAATAGTTATCGGTACAGGGCTCGCAGGAGCTTCGGCAGCGGCTACGATGGGTGAACTTGGGTATAACGTCAAAGCATTTACTTTTCATGACAGTCCTCGTAGAGCGCATAGTATCGCAGCTCAAGGTGGTATCAATGCCGCGAAGAATTATCAGAATGATGGTGATAGCGTATACAGACTATTTTATGATACCATCAAAGGTGGCGATTACAGATCGAGAGAATCTAATGTGCATAGATTAGCTGAGGTAAGTGCTGATATTATCGATCAGTGTGTGGCTCAAGGTGTACCATTCGCTAGAGAATATGGAGGACTATTAGAAAATAGATCTTTTGGTGGTGTACAAGTATCACGTACTTTCTATGCTAGAGGACAGACTGGACAGCAACTATTAATTGGTGCTTATTCAGCATTATCACGTCAGATATCTACAGGTAAAGTAACTATGTACAATCGTCATGAGATGATGGACTTAGTAATGGTAGATGGTAAGGCAAGAGGAATCATAGCTCGTAATCTTTTGACGGGTGAGCTAGAGAGACACTCTGCACACTGTGTAGTATTGGCGACTGGAGGTTACGGTAACGTATTCTACCTATCGACTAATGCGATGGGGTCTAACGTAACCGCGGCATGGAGAGCAGTGAAGAAAGGAGCGCTTATGGCTAATCCGTGTTTCACACAGATCCACCCAACATGTATCCCAGTATCTGGAGATTATCAATCTAAGTTGACACTGATGTCAGAGTCACTACGTAATGATGGTAGGGTATGGGTACCAAAGAAAAAAGAAGATGCAGCGGCTATCCGTGAGGGTAAAAAGACAGCTCTCGATATAGCAGAAGGAGATAGAGATTATTATCTAGAGCGCAGATATCCAGCATTTGGTAATCTAGTACCTAGAGATGTAGCATCTAGAGCAGCCAAAGTGGCTTGTGATGAAGGTAACGGTGTAGCACCGACTGGACTAGCAGTATATTTAGATTTCGCATCAGCGATACAGAGATACGGTAAATCAGCGGCTCACTCACAAGGATTAGATGAGTCTGATCAAGCTCTTATCAAGAAGTTAGGTAAAGAAGTTGTAGCAGAGAAGTATGGTAACTTATTTGAGATGTATGAAAAGATCTCAGGAGAAAATCCATATAAATTTCCAATGAAAATATATCCTGCAGTTCACTACACAATGGGTGGACTATGGGTAGATTATAATTTACAGACTAATGTAGAAGGATTATTCGCCTTAGGAGAATGTAACTTCTCAGATCATGGAGCCAACAGACTAGGAGCTTCTGCGCTGATGCAAGGTCTTGCTGATGGATACTTCGTGATCCCTTATACTATCGGTACATTCTTATCAGAAGAGATCCGTACACCTCAGATCGCTAATGATACTCCAGAGTTTATCAAAGCAGAAAAAGAAACTGCAGATCGAATCAATTCACTCGCTAGTAGTAATGGATCGCAATCTGTAGAAAGCTTCCACCGTAGACTCGGTAAGATCATGTGGGAATACTGTGGTATGTCACGTAACGCAGACGGTTTGACTAAAGGTCGTAAGATGATACGTGAGCTCAGAGAAGAGTTTTACAAAGATGTATTCGTACCAGGAGATGCTGATGAATATAATCCAGAATTAGAGAAAGCATTAAGAGTAGCTGATTTCCTAGAGCATGGAGAGCTGATGATCTTGGATGCATTGGATAGAGCAGAATCTTGTGGTGGTCACTTCCGTGAAGAATATGTAACAGAAGATGGAGAGGCTAGACGTAACGATGCAGACTTCACTTATGTATCTGCGTGGGAATGGGATGATAATGATCCTAAGTTGCATAAAGAGGAATTAGTATTTGATAATGTAGAGTTGAAGACTCGTTCTTATAAGTAGTAAGATGTCGAGATTTCGAGAGCAAGCAGGGATGTATTCCTGTTATTTTGAAAACAAATGATTAGATAAATTTGGTGTGTTTGTGAAATTAGGAATCGTATTCTCGATATCTCTTTTTCTCGAACTCCCTCAATCTAAAAAGATATCGAGATTTCGAGAAGCGAGATTTCGAGAGCAAGCAGGGATGTATTCCTGTTATTTTGAAAAAACAATTGATTAGATAAATTTGGTGAGTCGCCTTGAAGTGGAATCGTATTCTCGATATCTCTTTTTCTCGAACTCCCTCAATCTATATAAATATGAAATTGACACTAAAAGTCTGGAGACAGAAAAACAGTAAAGCGAAAGGAGAACTAGAATCTTACCAAGTAGAAGCTAGTGAACATATGTCATTTTTGGAAATGATGGATGTACTCAATGAGCAATTGATCGTTGAGAAAAAATCTCCTATAGCATTTGATCATGACTGTCGTGAAGGTATCTGCGGATCATGTAGTATGACTATCAACGGAAGTCCACACGGTCCTCAGACTGGTACGACTACATGTCAGCTACATATGCGTAAGTTCAAAGATGGAGATACTATCGTAGTAGAGCCATGGAGATCAGGTGTATTCCCAGTAGTAAGAGATCTTACTGTAGATAGAAGTGCATTTGACCGTATCATACAGTCAGGTGGATATATATCTGTTAACACTGGACAGGCACCAGATGGTAATGCAATTCCTATTGAAAAAGATCTAGCATCTAATGCATTTGACGCAGCGGCTTGTATTGGTTGTGGTGCATGTGTAGCAGCTTGTCCTAATGGATCAGCAATGCTATTTACAGCCGCAAAAGTGTCTCACCTTAACCAACTGCCACAGGGTGAAGTAGAGAAGACTAGACGTACTGCCAGTATGGTAGCACAGATGGATAAAGAAGGATTTGGTATGTGTTCTAATGTAGGAGCATGTGAAGCTGAATGTCCTAAAGAAATATCAATAGAGCACATCGCTCGTATGAATAGAGATTACGTAGCCAGTATATTTGGCGGAAGAAAATCATAGACGTAGACTAAAGAAATATTACCTGTTAGTAAAGCATGAAAAGCTAGTCCATTCAATGAAAGTTGAGTGGACTTTTTTTTGGTGCGTTTGAATCAAGGATAATTCGTTTTCAGGCTCCTAAGCGCGACAGCGATTGGTAAGCTGAAAATATTATTCGAATTGGCATTGCTGATATTAATCTGTTAGATACAAGCAAAAATCATCCTAAATTATAAAACAAGATCCTATTTTCCTCTAGTAAGAAAGAATTATAAAGCCCGTGTTAGAAGCAATAATCATAAAATTTTCACTTTGAAATGGCCCTAATAATCTGGACTAATCACCCTTATAAATTGATCTGGTTAAAAGATAATAAATAATTCCTGCTATGAGAAATGAATCCACAAAATGGGCATGCGTAATCTGAAAAAATTCAAAGTAAGTCATCAAAGCGATAGCCGATCCTGTAGCCCAACTAATCAATCCCTTTTTACCCCAAGGAACAATATCTTTCAACTCATAATTTTGTTTTTTTAACCAAAAGAAATCCAAAATGTATATGCTAGATATAGAAGGCGCTAAGACACCAAGTATATCTAGAAATTCAAAAAGGTAATTTGTGAAACCTAATAAGGCCAACACAGTTCCAAACAAACTGGTAATGAGGCACAAGTTTCTAAACGATATTCGACTTTTTATAGTTGAAAATGTAAGAACGGTAGAGTAGAGATTAGTAGCATTGTTCACCCAGGTAGAAATGAATATTAGAAAAAAGGCTGGTAATACAAGTTTGTAAGATTTCATTATAAGAATAATATCTAACTCACCTGTTTGTATTGATGTAACTGCCGCAATACAATACACTAAGGGTGTCCCTATCGCTAATCCCAATACTGCTATTAAACTCTGTTTATCGGTTTTAATAAATCTAGAAAAATCAGCCATTAGTACAGGTATAAGAACAGAACTTCCAACAAGAGTAGATATGGCTCCAAACAAAGTCATATTACTGTCGCTTGGTACGTAAGACATAATCTGAACAAGTGCGTCTTCTTCTTTGACGGTTAGCCAAAGTACATACAATAAGAAAATAAAAAGTATAGGCACAGCTATATTCGCCAATCTTTCGATACTTCGAATACCGTATATAGTGGTCACCGTCATAAACATACTCGCTACAACTATAATACTGTAAAGAGGTACCTGAAGACCAATAATTTCAAATAAAGTATCCTGTATCGCCAAGGCTAAAAGTTCAAGGGAAACTGAAAACCACCCCAGTAAACTGGTTCCAATAATAGCGTTAATTATCTTCGACCCTTGCTGCCCAAATGGAAACCTTAAAATCATATAAGTCGATAAGCGAGATCGATTACCAATCAGCGTTGTAGCAAAACACAATAAGGTTAAGATAAAAGTGGAAATGCCAAAAGCGATCAACGCCTTAGTAAATCCTATCCGGAGTGCTATTTCAGAACCCAAGTAAAGAACAGGCAAACTAACTCCTGTACCTGCAATAATGAAGGCTATCTTCCATCCTTGAGTAAAATCACTCTTTTGTACTTTGGAAGTAGTATATTGATTATCTGATCCCATTATATTATAATTGTTTGAGTACTTCTGTAAGGAATTTCCAAAAACGTTGGGTAGAGCTTATTTGTAAAGTTTCATCTGGTGAATGTGCTCCTCGGATATTGGGGCCAAAAGAAACTATTTCTAAATGTGGATAAGTTTCTGCAAGAATTCCACATTCAAGTCCTGCATGAATGGCAAATATTTCTGGAGGTTTACCATTTATAGCTTCGTATACTTTCTTGAGCGTGTTAATTGTATTAGTATTTGGATTTGGATTCCAACCTGGATAAGGGCCCACTTCTTTGACGTCAGCTCCCATATTGAAAAAACTATTTCTTATACTATTTACAAGGTCATCACGCTCAGTTTCTATAAAGCTTCGAGTATGGCAGCTTATATTATATTTACCGTTATCTAATCTGATTTTGGCTATGTTGTTAGAACTCTGGACTAAGTTGTCAAGTGAAGGCGTCATTCGGTAGATGCCATTTGGACAAGAGTAAATACTTGCGAACAATTGATTTTGAAAAGTGGAAGAAATAATAGAATGCTTTGTGCTTAACTTGTCAATTGTGATCGTCAAATTTGGATCGCTATATCTGTGTTCTTCTTTTAATCGTTTTTGCCATTTATCTATTTCCGTTTTAAAGTCTTTAAATTGAGAATTGTCAATAGCTATTGTGGCTTGACATTCTCTTGGAATAGCGTTGGTAAGATCTCCTCCGCTCATGGAACTAATATTGAGACTTAAAGATTTACTTACTTCGTAAAGAACTCTATTCAATAATTTTATTGCATTGCCTAAGCCTTTATGAATTTCGACACCAGAATGTCCACCTGATAATCCTTCTAAGGAAATTTTGAAGAACGTACGATTGGAATCTTCTTCCATTTCATAATTACCATTGATAAGTACATCTACTCCTCCTGCAGAACCTACCGTTAATGCATTGTCTTCTTCAGAATCTAAGTTAAGCAAGATACTTCCTGACAGAAAATCTTTACTTAGTCCCATCGCTCCTGTCATTCCTATCTCCTCATCTATAGTAAAAATTGCCTCAATTGGGGGATGAGCCATATCTTTGGACGCTAATACAGCCATAATAGCGGCAACTCCGATTCCATTATCTGCACCTAATGTTGTGCCTTTGGCTTTAAGCCAATCGCCATCGACATACATATCGATTCCTTGCGTTTCGAAATCAAAAATGGTATCAGCATTTTTTTGATGTACCATATCTAGATGACCTTGCATGATTATGGTTGCATTGGCTTCTTTCTCTTTCGTCCCTGGTTTTTTGATTAGTACATTACCAATTGAGTCTACCTTCGTTTCTAATCCCAGATTTTGTCCGAAATCTTTCATAAACTGTATGACTTGTTCTTCTTTTTTCGAAGCCCGAGGAATGGCATTAAGTTGGCCAAAATATTTCCAGATTTCTTTAGGTCGAAGCTCGTGTATTGTTACAGACATGTTTTGTTTTAAGATACGATAGATGTTTATACTATGAAATTTGCTTTGGCTTAGGCATTATTTTAATCATTGTTCCGTAGATCAAAAGTCCTACTACAAATGCATCAATAAAAGGAATGCTTGTCAATTGGATAAGATTATTATGAGTGGCTATCGCAACGAGTGAACTTGTAATCCATGCTGATAAAGCATACCAATTAAAAGCAGGAAGTTCTTCCATTTTAGAAACATCGTATTCTCCTTTACCAACAAAATAATAATGAAGAATAAAGATGGATGCTAAAGATGGAACTACCAAACTTACGTATGTCAACATATCAATGAAATAGGTAGAAAAACCCATTAAAGAAAGAGACGTAGCTATTATACTTGCAATCACCCCAATGGCCCAAAATTTCCATTTTTTATTGAGCGTGGAAAAAATAAGAATTGAAGAATAAAGATTAACAACATTGGTCGTCCAAGTAGAAAATACTAAAATAAACAAAGCTGGTATTGCTAAACCTAATCCAATCATAATCTTCATAATATCCTCTTCTCCTGTGAGAATGGATGGCGCTGCTCCAGCTAATAAAACCAAAGGAGTACCTATCGCTAGACCTATTGCACCTAGTACAGCATCTTTATCTTTTTTTGCAAATCGAGAAAAATCAGGCATAAAGACAGGCATCAAAATAGAAGTACCTGTAATAATCGAAATGGCCTCTAAGATGGTCATAGAACCATTGCCTTTGGCTGACCAAATGATGTCCCAGTTTCCATCTCCCTGTAAAGTTATATAGAGTATGTAGCCTACAAAAATTATGAGAAAAGGTACAGCAATATTTGAAAATTTTTCAATGACCTTAAAACCAAAAACTGTAGTAAGCGTCATCAGAATACTACTCACGGCAATCAATACAAATAGAGGTACTTCAATGCCTAACAATTGCAGTAAAGTATCTGAGATCGCTTGACCAAATAATTCTATAGTTATAGCGTACCAACCTAAAGCGGGTATCGCAACTAAGAGATTTACCAACTTTACACCAGTAGTGCCAAACGGAAAATGTAAAATCATATAGGTGGAAAGTCTTGTCCTTCGACCTATAATAGAGGTGATGACACAAAGAGCGCCAAGAAGCAACATTACAAAAATAAAAACAAATAATGCAGACTTAAAACCAATCGATTGGGCAATATTTGCACCTACGTAAAACACAGGGAGAGTGATACCAATACCTACAATTATTCCCATTATACTGAGTCCACCTACAGTTGCACTTTCAGGAACTCTTGTAGTCGTAAAGTCTCCTTGTTCAGCCATATGAATACAGTTTTTATTCTGCTAAGGTAGCACCTAAAAGTTGTTCTGCGAGATCTTTTAAATCAGTATGGCTAACTTTTCCATCTTCAATGATTTTTACATCATCAAAATAAACAGTTGTACAAGATACTATACCATCAAAATGCGACTTCGCTACTTGACCAAGTGGAGGCATATCTATTGGGCTGGTATGTCCAAACCCAAAATCCACTCCTCCCCATATACGTTCGTCCTCGACGATTTCTCCAACCATAGACCGTACATTAGGGTTGAGACCAATCATATGATGCGAAATTTTATACATATTCGGATCTTCAAAAGAAGCTAAATATTTTTTGAACGACTCAGCTTCCATTTCTCCATTAACCTCATGAATTTTACCTTCTTTCATTATAAATTCAAGATGCTCTTTCTTCTCATAAATCTCTGTATTCTGTAACTCGTCAAAAACGATACGACCAGTCATCGAACCGACTTTCGGTACGAGATTGACATAGCCTGGAGCGGTACCAAAAATAGGTTTGGAATAATCTCCATCATCTATATCCAATGAATGTAAAGGATCGGTTAGATATTGCACATCAGTACCATTCTTACTTGTAATCCTTACCACGTTAGTTGTCTTTGCCATATCCATAATTCTGCTAAGTAATCGGCCTAATGTTTTTATATCATATCCACAAAAGACACGTTCTAGGGATTTGGCAGTACTGTCTCCTAAGACGAGATACCGTAGTTTTTTATTTTCTCTGAGAGCACTTTCCCAAATGTTGGAATAGAGCAAGATAACAGAATTCATCTCTATCCATACATCTACATTGCATAATGCTGCAGTCAGTGGAGATACTGGCCAGTCAGGCATTCCGACTTCTCCATCTCCTCTTGCCACAGGAATGTGTATAACCATTGGCAATCCGCCACAGCTTTTTACTCTAGAGAACAATGCGTTGACCACATTCATTTCAGAACCATCATCCACAGTAATTGCAACAGTCTCTCCTTCTGACACTTGAAACATGTCATCTATCATGACTTTTGCAATTCTCTTTTCTATTTCGGTATCTACTATTGACATTACTGGTAATTTGAATTTTATAAAATAAGCTGTTATCTATCTAAAAATCATATCCGATTGTCGCTCCAAATGTTGCTGGTCTGCCTCTCCAACCAAATCCATTGCCTGGATCTACTTCTAAGTAATATTTTTGGTCTGTTATGTTCTTTCCCCATAGAGAAACACTAAGCTTATTCATATTCAATGTTGCTCTGACATTTACCAATTGATAAGCATCAGAAGAAGTACCTTCATCATTAGAGTCATACCAGTAAATTTTTCCTGTTCCGTTTACATTGACATTTAAATCCAAAGTAGCATTGTCACCTACATCAAAACTAGAAGCCAATCCTAGATTAAAATTAGTTTGTGGAATGAATGATGTGAAGTTTCCATTGAATACATTCAAATCTCTAGCTGTTCCACTTTCTCCTCCAGTAGCACCTCCTTCATCTATTTTAGAATCTACAAAACCGTAACTAAGTAAAACATCTAAATATTTTGATACTCTTACTTTGGAATCTAGCTCAAATCCAAAAATTGTACTCTTTTCGTAATTGAAGTTTCCTGGAACAAAATTATCCAAATCGTAGATAAATTGTTGTCTGTTCTTGAAGCTAGAATAGAAAACTGATCCATTCAGGAGTAATCTATTATCCCAAAAAGAGGTTTTAGCACCTACTTCAAAATTATCAGATATTTCTTTCTCATAATCACCATTAAAAAGTTCTGTGGTTTGTGCATTGAAACCACCTGCACGATAGCCTAATCCATAGTTATAAAACATTAGTACGTTTTCTGCAGCTTGGTAACTTAGAGAAAATTTTGGTTGAAAAACACTATCGTCCCTCTTATTTATTGTGGCCTCTGGTGCACCGAACAATATTGGCAATCTATCTTCTTGTTCGTAGTTGTCAATATCATATCTCGCTCCAAAAGCGGCAACTAATTTATCCGTTATTTTGTAGTCAAGAAAACCAAAAAACGCGATCGTGTTGAAGTTTACAGTATAATCTGTCACTGCCCAGTCATCACTGAAGGTGATATCCGACTGGTAAAATTCTCTTTCAACATTTTGGAAAAATCCTCCAACACTCCAATCCAATTTAGAACCACTATTATTACTAGATAATCTCAATTCTTGGTTAAATGATTTGGTATTGTTACGTTCACCTTGATCTAAGCCAAAAACATCAACAAAACCATCAAAGGCCTCTTCTGTAAAATCTAAATCACCAGTTAAATTTCGGTCCACTTTATTGTATGAAGTAATACTTTGCAATTTTGTTTTTCCTAGGTTATAATTCAGGTTGACACTTCCAAATAGATTTTTCAAATCAGAATTTCCAAACACATCTTGGTGTATGACACTATTGTCATCTGTTATGTTAGGATCGATTCCTGCGAGAAAAGTTGCTCCACCAGAGCCAATACTTGCTGGATCAATTGAGTAGTAAGTTGCACCTGCATCAGTATTCATATATTGAAGCGTTGCTGTGGCTTTAAGCTTGCTCGTTGGTGTCAATATTACTTGCCCTCTTACATTTATGTCTTTTCTGAAATCTACGGTTTTATCAAGAAAAGTATTGGTAAGTAAACCATCAAAATTTTGGTATTTTCCGGATAATCGGTAATAAGCTTTATCTTTTGATAAGGCTCCAGATGAAACCAACTGACCAGAGTAGTGGCCTCCATTTCCAAATCCTAGTTGCACATTGTTTTTAGAATCGTTAGTTGGTTCTTTGGAGTAAATGTTTATCGCTCCACCGATTGCATTCTTTCCATATAGCGCTCCTTGAGGACCTTTTACAGCTTCTATTAGTGCGAGATCAAATAATTCTTGATTAAGTAGTGCTGGATCTGGAATTGTAACACCATCAACTACAAAAGCTACTGGTGCATCCGCATTCCTGATTTGAGGAATACCTCTTACTACTAGAAAATTAACACCTACGGACTGAGTTTCACTCAATTTCATGTTAGGAACCAATTCCGCAAAATCGGAAACATTGTTTACCCCAGCTTTTTCAATTCCATCACTGTTAAGCGCAACTACAGATTCTGGAATGTTTTGAATAGATTCTACTCTTTTTCTAGCTCTACCTACTACACCAGAAAATCCAGTAACTATCACTTCATCTATTACCTCTGCATTTTCAACCATGGTGAAATCTAAGCGTACTATCGATCCTACCTGAACTTCTTGAGCATCGAACCCTGTATACGAGACCATGACTGTAGCATCAGTACCGACGGACAACTCGTAATTACCGTTATAATCTGTTACAGTTCCATTTCCAGTATCTTTTTCCATGACCGTAGCGCCAATTAGTGGTTCTCCCTTGACATCAGAGACATTTCCTGTTAATAATGTACTCTGCGCAGTCAAATAAGCGCTACAGAATAATAGACTTATGATTATTAGATTTTTCATATTAAGTTGGTTGATTCGATTAATTGAACTAAACATAAGAATCACTATTTTATTTTCTAATCTTTTTGATTATTACTATCTTCCGATATAATTCTAAAAAAATTACTGGAATATGCCGGAAAATACACTTAGTGGTAGTTCAACTCTACAAGTATCAGCCTTTTGCTTTAACGTTTTGATGAATTGCCTACTTGAAAAATTGGAACAGACCCATCCTGGAATACTAAATAAAAAGGTGAGTCAAGTCTATGGATTTGCTGGATATGACGAAAATCAAGTCAGCCTTAAAAGCGAATTGCAAAAATTAACAGATTCATTTATAAATGGGAAATATCTTTATGATAAGAAAAGAGAACTCTCTTCTGGGAAGCCATTTATTAAAATTACGAAATCTTATAATTACCTCTTATTTGAATATTTGGGGTACGAGGACATCTATTCTTTCATTGAGACAAAAATATTGGACGTTAATGAAAAGCAAAAGCAGCTTGATCTTCTTAATAGGAATGAAAAAGAGCAGAATCATTACTATGTTTCCTATCATTTCGGTGAGTATAAAGAAATCGTAAAAGCTCAAGTTACTGTAAAGGATAATTGGAAGCGAATTGAATATAACTATATCTACCCTCAAGAAGATGGTAGCTTTAAAGACTTTATATACTTTGGAGACATCAAAAAAAGAGCAGATGCCCTACATATAAGTACACGGACTTTTCTTGATGGTAAGATGGTTCCGTCAGGAGAAAACATATTATATATTGGATATGGTGATCCAGCTAAGAGTAAGTATTTACTAGGAGTTTTTTCGGCATTTGACATAAACAACAAGATCATAGCTGCAAAATTCATACATGAAAAATGTCGTACTCTAGAAGAAATGCAATCGAGATCATTAGAAAAAAAGACACCTGGATACATAGCCCAAGAGTTGCGCAATCAACGCTTAGAAATTGATAATCATATTCCTAATGACAAGTTGGAAATTTCTAGCAAAAGCCCCTTTTATTTAACCTATGAAAAAATAGTTGGAGATTATCATTTTCAATTCGATTCAGAGCAATCTAAAGTAACGGAGTTAAAGATAAAAATAGACCCTGATACATTCAAAATCACTTCTTCGATTCCGGGCATATTGATTAGTAGTGATGACATTCAGTTAATCAACAATGCTTCCATTTTAAATTTGAGATTAAAACTGAGTGGTCTGTCACCATTCCTTCAAATAGAAATATTTATAAAAACATATTACCTGAATGATATGACCAATAAAGCTAAGGGTAAGTTTAGTGGAATTGATTTTGAAAATCGATTAGTAGCTGGTGATTGCGATATTAACTTTAAGCCAGTATCTAACTCCGTATAATCATGTCATGAATTATTTAGCTCCACTCTGCTCTGTTAGTAAAGTGAAATTTATTGTATAAATAAGTATTATCGCGATAATGCACGCCAGATATACTTGATACGATAACCTTTGAATTGGATGTTTCTTGAGCGTAACAATCTATGTCCATGTGTTTGTTAAGCAAGTCACATTCTCACATAGACAACGTATGTTTTTCATTGAAAATCATCGCTTGATCGCTTCGTGTGTAAGAATCTCAATAAAATTTTAAAACGCCCATCTCTCAAATAATTATTGCCCTTTTTTACTGAAGTAAAGAACGTTATCCCTTTCACCATCAAGCAAAAAAAGGCCACTCAAAAATGAGTGACCTCTATACTATGTGAATAGCTGAATCAATTATTCTTTATCTAGCTACTTGAATTAGTTCTGAGTAATAACTGTCTCCAGACGTTAATACTAAGACATAAGATCCTGTAGGTAAATCACCAGTTGAAATTTGCTCTGTGTTAGACTGAACAACTACTTGTTTTCCGTTAGTATCGAAAAGTGTAACGGTATAGTTGTTTACAATAGCAGTCTTGCTAAGATCTATATTAATGAAATCTACTGTTGGGTTAGGGTAGACGCTAATGCCGGCAGCAAAGTCTTCATTGTTGGTGCCTAGTGCAATGCCATTTTCTAATGAGCCATTGACAGAATATTTATTTAATTCTTCGTCCATCATAAGTGATTTATAACTATCAGAAAAAGAAATCCCATTATTCAATACGCTATTTTCTTTAGCGGTTGCAGATATATTGAATAATGTCGCTCCATCAAGAAAATGACTTTGGAATACATCTACCGCGATAATGGTAAGTAAACCATTATCATCATCTACACTCCAAGATGTAAAGGTGTCAAATATGCCACCAGAAATATCAGTAATTTCGATAATGCTTGGGTCGTATTTCAAACGTAATTCAATACCAGAAGTATTGATCATAGCGTCTGAATAAAAAGGAATCGTATATGATTCGCCATCATTAAGTAATAGATCTTCGAAAGATAAATCTACTTGTTCGAGAATGGCAGCTGACTCTCCAGGAAGTAAGGCACTATCGTCTACATCGCCAGATCTATATGCAACATAATGACCTTTTACTTGATTTATTCCGTCAAGATTATCAGTGATATTTAAAAATTTCCAATCAATGTTATCAGGAACTTCGCCGAATAAAATTTTTCTGAGCCTTACTACATCTATGGAGGAAATGCTGTTGTCATCGTTTAGATCGGAAACTAAAACTGTATATTCATTGAGATCTATTATCCCTAATATGTGCTGAGTAGAAAGGTATAAATCCACTAAGTCTAAACCATTTATCGGTTCCGAACTTAGCGTTGGATTGATGAAAAAGTCATCTTCTACAATTGCTTTACCAAATTGATCAGTCAGTATATTGTTTCCTAGCTCGACTTGCGGTACACCTCTACTTCCATGAGTATTGACAGCTACTAGGTTAGAGAAGTCAGCAAATGATACTTCAATCTCTTGAGTGTATGTCCATTCTATATTTGCTAAGCCACTTCTTTCTACAATCCAAACTCTGTTTATAGTTAATTCTTCAGAATTCAAACTTCCAACAAGATCTTGATAAGAAGCGGTGTAAAGGTCGGCATTGTCACCAAAGAAATTTGGTTCTGCATCTTCTGGTAATATATCCGAGTAGTTAATAAGTTCTGTCGGAGTGATTCTGTGATCAGCAACAACGATATCATTAGGCCATTCTACATCGTCTTCTAAAGTGTGCCCGCTTTCACAATCTCCTTCAGGTGCAGATCTTGGTAGAGTGTCACATATAAGAGATTCTGAAGAATTGATATTTTTAATTACTTGTGTAAAAAAGAATAGCCCTTCATTACCGTTTGTGATATCATATACTATCCAATCAATGACAGTAAAATTACGTACTATTTTATCAATGTTTTGCGATGTCGTAAAAACATCATCGTCGTAAGTAAATCCTATAAAACAATCGCCGCTATTGGTAAATATTGGCGCTACATCTGTTTCGTCAAATCCAAGCGAATTTTGTAAGTATTCGGGAGTAAGGTCAGTGACATCTATAGCATTGAGATCGACTTCAATTTGTGCTAAAGGCCAATCAATATCTTGGTCTCCGTCAAAGCCACAATTTCCAACGGCATCTTCAACAATTATCGTACCCCAACAAGTATTATCCGTATTTAAATCTGTTACTGTATAAGTAAGTGTCTGTCCATTGTATGCATTAGATATATAATTGTTTGGTAAAATATTACCATCTGCGTCTTCTATCGATAGATCAAGATCAAAGTCGCAACCATATGGGCCTCCTGCCAATACATCATAAGGTGTAATGTAATCAGGGAGATTTTCTAGCGGAGAGTAATTTAGAGTACTGATACAAGATAAAGATTCAGTAGATACAGAATTATCAATTATATTTAATAATACAATAGCGAAGTCAGAATTACCTGCAGCATCATAAACAGTAAATATAACTTCATTTTCACCTATATCTTCACATGTATATGTATCCTTATTGATCGTCTTATTTACAATTCCGCAATTGTCATAACTACCTTGATCAAAATCTTCAGCATATAATTTAATTGATGGAATAGGATTGTTCGCTGATGTAGATAATAGTGCTGTACTAAGGTTAATTGCGAACGGTATAGGTTTTAACTTATCTTCAAAGATGATACTAATAACTTTCGCAGATAGATTTCCTGCTTCATCAGTAACAGTAAATATTACATTTTGCTCTCCCGCATCTTCACATGTAAATGATGTTTTGGATAGTGACTTTGTGATACTTCCACAATTATCATAACTTCCACTTCCTTGTTCTACCATGTCGAACGTGATTTCAGCTTCTCCATTATTGTCAAACGAAACATTCAATACTTCATTGGCTAAAATAATTGGAGAAAGTTTATCTTCAACTATTACAGTTGTCCATGTTTGGTTCGTATTTCCATAAGCATCTGTTACGGTCAAAGAAACATCTGTTTCTCCTAAGTCGCTACAACCAAATTCAGTTTGTGATAGACTAAGAGTTACATCACTGCAACCATCGTAACTTCCATTGTCTATATTTTCTGGAAATATAGTTGCCGTTCCGTTATTACTGATTGCAACAATTATTTCAATCTCTGCGATTGCTACTGGAGGAGTATCGTCTACAACAGTTACTGTTGATGTACATGCTAATCCTGATGGTCCAGTTATTGTAACGGCCACTGGAGTACCGATATCATTGCAGTTTACAGAATTAGGAGTAATCTCATAAGTTGCTGAAGCATCTGCATTATCTAGAAGCATTTCCGCAGTTAGTTGAATGTCACCTCCCAACGCCAGAGTGGATAATGTGATATCCACACAAGATTGTCCATATGCCCCCAAGAAACATAAGCATAAGAGGAGTGGTAAGTAAATTTTTGTTTTCATAATAATTAGTGTTTGTAGTGACTAGTATTAGTATCTTGTCACCGGTTTTAGTAATAAAACTACTCCCTCGTAGGTGTAATAGTTAGCGACAACTGCATACCTACTTGGGAGTTTTTCAATGTATAAAAATGTTTTTGTGATGTAATCGAATTAGGGTTATATCGTATAAATGGACTGAGTCCGATTCTCGTATTTCCAAAATCGTAAGCCAATTCCAATGAAGCAATAGCGTTCCAATGGGTATTGATTTTGTATGGGTGGGTATCATTATCGATTTTGGTAAAACCAAATGAACTATCTTCTAGGAAGTATCCACTCGTGTTAGTTAAAGTATTGATTCCGATGCCGGCATCTGCCATAAGCTTTAACCCCTTATACGACCATAGACGTTTGCCAATAGATGCGTGGAAATCTATCGCCCTATGTTGTCTGTGAAACGAAATTGCATTATCTCTTACAGAAGTTACTGATACAGATCCATTCTGAGCTGTAGTAGTTCCATTGTCCGAAATACGGAAACTCTCTACGCCTGTTTTTTGGTCAACGACTATTACTACATCATCCCTTTCGTAGGTGCTTACATGATGATGATAAGATACTCCAGCAAGTAATCTCCAACCATTGTTTTCTACACCTATATTGAATGTTCCACTGAATCCAATTCTATCTCTTTCGAAATTAAATTCTGATGCATCAAATTCACCACCACCATTGATGTTGCTAATGGAAGTTCTATTTTGGTTAGCGCCTAACTTAACTTGTAATATGAGTTGTCTTCCTGTATTGTGAATCGGCGTTACTTTAGACGGTGATGATTCTATTCGTTGCCGTTGTGCTATCTCGAGTAATCTAGAAGACAAGGTTGGAGAAGGATTAATTACACTTAAGTAATTTCTAGCTACGAGTAATTCAGTTTTGGTGTCGTTGTTAATGTTAATAAGATTAGTGATAATAGGTTCTGCGATGCTTTTTGCAATATTATTGCTTTCAACTATTGAACTGTTTTCTATTCCAGTATTTGTAAATAAAGAAGTGTTAATGTCGATTCTGCTAATCGGATCAATAGTCGCTAAGTTAATTTTTTTTGATTTGGCTTGTGTTTTTTTCTTCTGCTCAATGGGCAATGTGATATTTGATATTTTTTCTTGATTATTTTCTGTATTAACTATAGTAGCTACCTGTGATTTTACATTTTCATTTTCCGATATCGCAATTTTATTTTCGCTCTGAATAAAAGGCGATGTATCGATGTCCTTAGTATTACGCTCTGTATTTTTCAATGTGTTGAGATTCAATACAAGACCAACTAGAGCTAATCCTATCATGCCAAACAAAAGAAAAATACCTAGCTTTCTTTTCTTCTTGGGTTGAGGAAGATCAGATTCTATATTAGCCCAAATATCATTGGTGTTGATGTCTAATTCTAGACCACCGAGGATATCTTTTATTTCTTCTTCTTTTTTATTTAGCTTATTCATAGCTAGTATATTTTTATTCTTCAATTTATTTTGCCGCCCTTAGGGGTGGACTTTTTTTTACAATAGACCTAACATTATTACCTTCGGTTTTGAAAGCTTCTTGGATCATTTTTCGTCCTCTTGTGATTAATGATCTTGAGCTTCCTTCGGTAATTTGTAATCTTTTGGCGATATCTTTATGATTATATCCTTCTACTAGATACATGTTCAATGATATCCTATAATTGTCAGGCAGTGATTCCATAAACATCATTACTTCCTCTTGCCTCATTTTATCATAAATATGCGTCCCACAGGCTAAACCCATATGATCCCCTACTTCTTCAGATCTATATTTTTTTTCTTTTCGGATGAGTTCTAAGCATTTCATTGCTGTGACTTGAGCCATCCAAGATCTAAATTTTCCTATCTCTTTATAAGTCCCCACTTTATTAATAATTCTGATCAATGACTCCTGTAGACAGTCTTTTGCATATTGTCTATCTACCGCATATCTTACGCATATTCCGTATAGATATGGAGAGTAGGTGTCGACTAAAGCTTTTTGTGCTTTTCGATCATTTGCTTTACAGCCAGATATGATTTCTTCTTCTGTCAATTGGGTTGTCGCTAGATTTATTGTTGGGTTCTTTCGGTATCGTAATATATTATTCTGCCTTTGTTAGTATCACTCCTTCGACTGGAAAATAACCAGCTTTTGGTGGATCGAATGTTTGCATCCATACTTCACCGGCAAACAATACTCTTACCCATTTTTCACTCCCAGCTTCATAGTGAGTAACATTCCAAGTGGTAAGTCCACATCCAGAAGTTGAATTTTCGCAAGAGATAAAATACTCTTCATTTCCAAACATCGGTTTGTCGAGGAGTACGTTTACTTGCTCTGTGACATACTTGTCTGCAACTTGTCCAATGAATGTAAATCGTATTTTATTATCAGCCGAATGCAATATGGTAGAGTCTAACATTTGGATCGTTTGGAATGGAGGTAACACTCTTTTATCATCTTGGATTTTGATATAACTATACCCATCTTGATACGCAGCACAACTCACTAAGAAACCTTGATCATCTTCTATATCTAGGCTCCAAGGAATAGATGTTCCTTTTACATCCGTATCTATGTCGTAAGTGGAGATATCGAATTCCGAATCACATACAGATACCCAAGCGTCAATATCCTTGTCTTTGAAAGTGTAGATGTTTTTTATACTCAGCTCATCCTTTAGATATATAGAAGTAGTCTCTTCCAGGTCTCCGTTGCAATCGTAAACTGTTGTTTGAAGTTTGTAATAGTTGTCTGTGGTTACTTCTATATCTATATTATTGACATCGGTAGATGAGCCAGGAATTGTAAACAATGATATATCATCCTTACATGGTGTTAGGGTAGTAAGCAAAATATCTTGATCAGCGGGAATCGTAGTGATCCACCTACCTTCTGCCGAGGAGTGTAATTCTTGCTGCCCTACAGACATTAATTGATAAGAAACCTTAGTCCCATCTTTGTTGACATCGCCTTCAGCGTATATCGCCTTCGAATGTTGCGATATAGTGTAAAATCCAGTAGCTGTGATCTGTACATTATTATCTCCTTCATTAAGTTCAGATACTTCTTTCCACTTTTCGTCTTGCGTATCTAGATGAAATAAAGAAACGGTCTCGGTGTTGGCATCGATCGAAATATTAACTTCTATATCATCTTCTATACTATAAGTTGAACCATCTGCTCCTCTTAATTGGAGCTCAAAAGCACCTAAGTGTTGGGTAGCTCGTAGTTGATCTCTTGAGTTGTAGCCTGAGACACCTAATTGTGAGATATCATGAAGAGAACTCAGATCCCTATAGTCTATAAAGACATCTTGAGTTGGGATGTTCCCTTGTACATCTCCGGTCATATCCGTGGAGATCTTTAGAGAAATAGTAGAGCTGATGTCTATAAGACTAGGATCTGAGCTGGATATCAAGCTACTGTTCAAAGGATTAAACATTTGAATCTTGACAAGATTAATATCATTTTCGATCAGTGGGGTATGGAGGATACTATTGATCTGATTGTCTTCTTTGATATATAGAGTCTGTCCTTTCTTATTGATACTCTCCAATTGTACTAAGAATCTTTCGTTTTCTACGGTCTCAGTGAGCTCTCCGACGGTAAGTTGGTAATTAGTAATTTCTAGATCATTTGCATCTACAACAGATCCTGTAATAGCGGTAGATACAAGTATAGGTGTATCAGGATCTGAAGCGATCTTAATACTATCATCTACGCTATCATAACAAGATGACATCAAGAGTGTCACTATCGACAAAACCCATATATATAAACACTTATTCATTGTATATCCCATTTGATAGTGTAATGAAGATACAGAAGATTTCGCTGCAAGGAAATTGATTTTTTTTTAAATGGATCAGTGAAATGAATAAAAATCCTAAATCAGGAATTAAAATATTGACGAGTTCCTATAAATGGCATGCCGTAAGTTGATCTTTGAGTTATTATTTAATAAAACACATTACATGATGACTACTTTAAAGACTTCAACTTTAATACTCTCTATCATTCTTTTTTCGGTTATCACTGGTTCTTGTCAATATATGTCCATTGAAGGTAGGCTAGGAAGCCTATCGTATAGTGATTCTGATTCGTCTTTTGGACATGCTAGACTTAAAGTAGGATACGAACTTGCAAACAAAATATGCTTTGATTTGGAATTTGTTTCATCACGAGCTGAATATGAAGTACGGATGCCTAATATACAGGTTGAAGTTTTCAATACCGTCGGAGTGTTATTGAATCTCCTTACTGTATCAAATCATGCGGACTGGTCTACCACAAAAACCAAAGAGGTTTACAAAAGTTACAATCGATCGATGTATACTTACAGTCCTACAATCGGTTATCGTATTTCTCCACATTTTAAGTTCTATATAGGTCCATCCATAAAACATAATAGCATCCAAACTACTTCAACAGAAGAGCCGACTTACTATGGTTCTCTTTTTTCAGAATTAGAGTTTAATGATTATACTAATTATGGATATAATATGGGCGTTGATTACAGGTATGGAATTAGCGATTGGGCTTACCTAACTTGCGGAGTCCAATTGCAAACGGATTTATATTCTTCGTCATCTAAAGTGTCTGGAAGTAAATTTATTGGAAACGCTGTTTCTTACGATTTCGGTATTGGATTTAGAATAGGCACAAAAAATAATAATAATAATATGGATGTGAAGATTAATCAACCTAGATTTTAAACCTATCGGATCAAAGTAATATCACCGCTGACTTGATTTGAATTACCATCGATATCCATATACTGTAAAGAATAAACATATACTCCAGTAACTGCTGAAGATCCATTATAATTTCCGTCCCATTTTTGATTTGCGGAAGCCGGATTGTAATCTTCAGCTAAGAAAACTCTATTACCCCATCGATCATAGATTGCAAATGAAGTTACAGATGCTATTTTACTAAATGCTTCAATTCCGAATTCTGAATTGCTACCATTAAAGATATTAGGTAGTATAACTTCTACTTCTGTGATCTTATCGAATAAAATGGTAAGTAATAAATCATCTGCTACGATACAACCATTATCATCTGTGATACTAAGTTCAACTGTCGTTTCATTATTTGGATTCAATAGCAAGCTTTCATATGAAGTAGCTTCTACTGATGATTGATTGACAAGCCATTGATAAAGATCTATATTATCTTCATTAAGGTTGGTGTTAGCATTAATAGTTACCGTTTCTCCTTCATTTATAACGATGTCAAGCCCAAGATCTAATAACAGTTCTATCGGATCATTTAATGTAAATTCTGATTGGATAGTACAACCATTATTGCCTTCTCCGAAGTAAGTATACAAACCAGGAAATAAAGTATTTTGATCTTCAATAATATTACCTTCACTATCAATGATCTGATAAGTGTTATTCACTGGGTTACCATTGATGTCTATCGCTACAACGCTTCCATCATTTTCACCAAAGCATAATGGATCTGTAACTATGAAGTCAATAAATTCACTTTCTATAATTTCAATTAGTACAATATTTATATCCGGAGGACATTCAGAATTACCAGGAACCGTATATTCAAATATATAATTACCAACGGAAAGATCTGGTAGGTTAAGTTGCCCGTTGTTGATGTCAAATTGGTCAGTAGAAATACTGCTCCATACACCACCTAAATCATAATCAATAATAAAATTGAAAAGTGTTATGATTGTAGTTTCTCCTGCACAAAACGTATTTTCAACTCCAGAAGATGTTCCTGCGTTAGGTGTATTTACGACGGTAAGTGTATTTGTAAATAAACTATCACAATCATCAGATAAGCCACTAATCCAATACACATAATCTTCAGATCCTACATAGTCTTCAGGTATGATTACAATGGGATCATTTAGAGGTGTGATTACAGTTCCTTCGACTTGAACCCAAGTTCCAATTCCATTGTATGCGCTAGTTACATATTCGTTGAGATTTATAGCGGTAGCACCTTGACAAAATGTGGGCAATTGAATAATAACATCGGTAGGGCATTCTCCACAGTCAGTAACGGATATCATGGTAGAAGCCATAGCTGAGCCGCAACCCAAATCACTAGTGGTAAAGGTATATTCATAAGAGCCTTCAGCTACATTTTCGAAATCTATTTGGGTATCTATGATTTCGGTTCCATCGGCATCTGCCCAAACTCCAGGGGATGAAGATGAAATAATTAGATCCGATAAATTGATTTGAGTGTTACCATTATTGATGTCACTACAGATATCTATTCCTTCTTCAAGTTGGACTTGTGAAGTTTCTAATATATTGACAGTGGTAAGCCCACTAAATGTATTATCACAAAAAAGTAATGGTACGACATAAGATATAGAAACGAAACCATTTTCATTCATGGGTACTAGTACTTCCGTAATACCTTCTTCCGTAATTTCTATTTGGAAATCAACACCACTTGTATTAGAAATTCCTACGATGATTGGTATTGCTCCAGTATGTGTAATAGGAATGATTACTGAATCGCCTTCACAAATATTAATAGTTTGATCTTCTATGATGGTTTGCGATGGACCATACCAAAATACTGGTCTTCTTAAGTCAACCTGTGTACATGGTAAGTCAAGAGCGTCAAGACTAAAAGTGCCACCGCTATATATTACCGCAGATACGAAATATGGAATAACTGTATTCATACTATTGGAGTCAAACAGGAAAAATGGATTTCCTGATGCAGCAATGATATTATCGATTGTATTAGTTGGAGAACTGTGTAAAACATACACCAATGAATCCCCTTCTTCCAAGATGAAATTTTCTACGGATGGTATAAACATTGTATCCTGTATACAAGATCTAATTATATTTTGAAGATTGTCTTCTAGTTCACTTTCGCAGTCACAAGATCTTGTGATATCATCGTTATATATCTCGCACATATTACTATCGAGGACTACTATATTTATTCCACTTCCACTTGCGGAAGTTAAGTTTGCAGTTTCACCTTCATTGATCACTTCGCCATTAATAGTATAAGGATAACTATTTCCAATAATTTCATATATGAGCGTATAGTTTTCATTATTGTCATCGCATTCGATACCTGTAATTGCAAAATCTGAACTAGGGAATATTTCGACTGTAAGGGTGTCTGATATTATACATCCTTCATTAGAAATAGTTCGAATTATTTGGAAAATTCCAAAAGTGTCTAACGTTATGGATGTAGTATCAAGTGAAGAATTAAACATGACATTAGGCAAGTCAGGAATTGACCAGACTCCAGTTCCGATACTCTTGGTTGACTGTACTTCTATAGTAGATATACACGTATTAAAATCATCCATTACTGATACTGAGGGCACTTCTATAAAAGTGATTTCTATAGTGTCGCTAGCGATGCAACTAAGGTTGATATTGTTAACAGCAGTTAAGCTGATTGTATATGTTCCCGGAAGATTTACAGTAAGGTCTACATTGTCTATATTGTTTTGCCCAATGAGCATATTTCCACCAATAGGACCATCCAAATTATTCCATTCTACGTTGGCATCATTTCCTGTAATGAGACCTGCTTGTAGATTGATCTCTAGACTACAAATGGATATATCTTCACCAAGAGAGACTCTGGGAGTCTGATAAAAAATAATCGGCTGACCCACTGAAACTGAGAGGCAAGGGTCTGATAAATCGACAGTTGAATTTATTTCATCTCCCACTACATAAGATATATATAATTGAGTATTGTATGGAATTGACCCTAAATTTTGGAACACTCCGGTAGCACTTTCAGCAATGGGAGAAGTTATAACATTAGCATCTCCCAAATGCAGTATGTATATACCGATATCGTCACTATCGAGTGTAGAATTTCCTTCATTAACTATCTGTATGATGGGTTGTGTTCCTATCGTGTCATAACAAGTTTCTATGAGTACTTGAGGCATAGTACCTGCATCAGAAATACATGCAGTAGAACAATCGTGATTAGTAATGATATTAGACATACATCCATTAACATCGGTAACGGTGTATTCCACAGCTAAGCCGTTCGGTGTGATAGGAGATGTAAATGTTGATCCAGTGACTGATAATCCATTGACCACATATGGAAGTAATCCTCCCATGATGTCAAATGATACTTGATAGTTTTCGTTAGCTAAGTCACATTCGTAAGATACGTTATTGATCGTTGGAGTTCCGTTTAGAGTTATTATTATTTGATCGGAATCGTTACATGGTCCGTTTGTAATTTCATATTGTAACACGTAGGAACCGACTACATCTACGATTACATTTGTCAAGTTATTTACTGTATTAAAATTTACATTGCCTCCCATAGGAGTAGAAATTATAGTCCATTCTCCTAAGATATCTGTATTTGCATCGACAGTAATATTAAAGTCTTCGCAGCTGGCGCTGGCATCACTTGTAAGATTATTGATTATTATTTCCTCATACCACATAACAGGCTGCCCACTGGCGATGTTGAGGCAGTCATCAGTAAAGTCTACACTAGTTCCATTTGCATCAGCGGCAACAGCAGAAACATAGTAAGTCACTTCGTAACTCATACTAGGTAGTAATGAGAAAGTACCGGTTTGGTTTTCGTCAAGTATTGTACCTATAAAATTGCTTGAGTTGGTATGTAGAATATAAATTAATGCATCATTTCCTTCCAGTATTTCATTCCCATCATTTAAGGAAGTTACATTTCCATCACCACAAATTTCTATTAATGTGCCGGACATACTTCCGGCGTCAGAAACACACGCAACAGAACAGTTATTATTGGTGGTAATGATATCTGATACACATCCGTTAAAATCGGTTGCAGAATAATCCATGCTGACACCATTTGGTGTGAAGGCAGATGTATATGTGGATCCTATTACTGATTCTCCATTGACAGTATAAGGCGAAACACCACCAGAGATATCAAACGACACTTGATAGTTGTCATTAGTGCCGTCACACTCATAAGTGATATTGCTTATCGTCGGAGCTTCACTTAGTGTTATGGTTACGGTCTCTACAGCAGTACAAGTGCCGTTTGTAATTTCATATTGTAAATTATAAGTGCCAATTATGTCTACAATAATTCCTGTAATACTTCCTGAAGTATTGAAGATGACCGTAGCTCCAGTTGGAGAAGAGTTAACGCTCCATACACCTTCGATCGTAGTGTTAGCATCTATAGTAATATTGAAATCTTCACAACCAACAACAAAATCACTAGTCAAACTATTAATGATTAATTCTTCATACCATATTATAGCTTGTCCATTAGCTACACTTAGACAGTCATCAGTAATATCAATGCTAGTTCCGGAAGCATTTCCAACAGCAGCAGAAATGTAATAGGTCTCTTCATAATTCATACTTGGTAAAAACGAAAATGTTCCTGTTTGATTTTCGTCAAGGACAGTTCCAAGTGTTGTACCTGAGTTGGTGTGTAAGATGTAGACGAGTCCATCATTCCCATCAAGATTTTCATTCCCATCATTTACTACAGTGGCATTACCGTCACCACAAATTTCTATTAAGTCGCTCGACATATTACCAGCATCAGACTCGCAATCACAAAAGAATGATCCACTGATTTCATCTGAAACACATCCATTATCATCTGTAAAAATAAAGCTATAACTATCTCCAGAGGCAATATCATTAGATATAAATGTGGATCCAAAAAATGGTACTCCACCTACTGAATAAGGTTGCGTTCCCCCGCTTACTACTAGTGTTACTTGGTAGGACAAATTATCACTAGCACAGTTGGTAGAAATGACGATCGATTCAGGTAAGTCTGGTCCATCTATATTTATGTTTTCAACTGCAGAACAAAATCCATTAGTAACGCTGTATTGAACAGTAAATGTTCCCTCACCTTCTAGGGTAATTATGGTAGATGATCCACTAATTGTGCTCACTGTTCCACTTCCACCTGTTGGTGTAATTGTAATTACCCAAAGACCATCTAGAGGTGAATCTTGAACAGCAGTGAGTTCGTATTGTGTGTTGCAGCTATTTAGAGGAACCACGGTAACATCAGTCAATCCAAAAGGCTCAAAGAAAATCACGGAGGTTCCATCAGCAATATCGATACATGGATCTAATAGATCTACTGTACCTCCTATTTCGTTACCTACTATGTAAGCGATGAAGTAAGTTGTTCCATAATTTAGAGGAGCTGCAAAGGAAAAATCACCTGTGGTATTTTCTGAAATTATAGAACCTAGAGGATCTGTGGAATCAGAGTATAAGATCCAAATTCCGATGTCATCACTTTCTAAAAAAGCATCTCCATTATTAGTGGCAGTAACAGTTTCTCCTTCACAACTTTCCAAAGTACTTTGTGGATTTATACTTCCAGCATTAGAATCGCAACCACAATCAGGATCTCCTAATAATTCTACTTCATTACAAGTTGCAGAGCCTTCAACAAAAATTTGATAGGTATCACCACCCATCATTTCGGACATGTAACTATTTCCAATGATCGGAAACCCATCTATAAAATAGGGTGCTAAACCGCCACTAATATTAAAAGAAACTGTGTACGTATTTCCGGTACAAACTTCCACTAAATCAGTTACGACGATGGGTTCGTAAACCGTAAATGGGACTTCTATACTTTGACCACATTGAAAATTAAATTGTAAAATATAATCACCATAAGCGTCGACAACAATATCAGTTTGTGAATTATTGACATTGTCATAAATAACATTTCCTGGAGCAGATACCACAGTCCAAACACCCGATCCAAAAGTACCATCAATTAGGACTTCAATGAAAATATCGAAATCGCAAAAATTATCGAACGTTGCATTGGCAAGTTCATTGTCTATTATATCTATTATAAAACATTCTTGTATGGCCTCAGCACATTCATTAGTTGCGTCTATGCAAAGTTCCGCTTCGCCTGTAGTGGCTACATTGTCTATTTGTACATCTACATTATCGCCAGTTGTACTTCCTACTATACTCGCATCTCCACTTATTGTCCATCCATCGATCGTACTATTTCCGAGTCCATTCAAGGTATAGTTCAAAAAGTTTCCAGGACAGATTCCAGTAAGACCGTCTATCATTAAATTATTGGAAGAGGATCCATTTACTGTAATATTAGCACAGGCTTGGAGATCTCCGCAAGTGCTGAAATTGATAATACATATTTCTATATCTACATCTGAGAATGGTGTAAACGTTGTGGTCGGTGTACCTATACTAGATGCAGCAAAAGATCCACTATTTATGATGACTGCATATAAAGCGTCTGGATCGTAATTCGTTACGGTTACCGATGAAGCTTCACCTACGCAGATTTCAGAATCAAAATCCAATACTGGGAGCGTCGCTGCACTTTCTATTGCAACGATATAACATCCAGGGGCTAAATCTGCACAGATCGTTTCATCCGCTATATCATCTTGGATATCTAGATTACTATTAACACCATCTATAGCAGGAAGAAGAGGCTCATCTGTAGTAAGGTAGGATAGGCCACATACCCAATAAGATCCAGCAGGGTAACCAGTAAGGTCACCTGTCTCAGTGTATCCCGCCAATGTTCCAATACTACCCGAAGTATAGTTGGATACGGTAAAGGTATATCCATAATCAGTATCAGTATTTTGATTGTTTACTGTTGGATTAAGGTCGATTGCATCGGTTGCGCAATAAGTAAGGTTGCTTATGTTAATGTTACCTGATTCAGCATCACAGCCACAATCGTTTATAATGACGCTAGCGCATGCAAAACCAAAAACAGCGCAAAGTGATCCATTGCCTATAAGATCGTTGATAGTACTATTATTATTTCCTGCATTTGTTGCAGGTAATACTCCAGCATCGGAAGTAAGATAGTTTAACCCACAAATGAAATAATCTCCTGAAGGATATCCAGTAAAATCGGCAGTTTCGCTATAGCCAAGTATTTCTGAAGTAGAGCCTGTAATATCTGACGAGATAACCCAAGTAGTAGTATATTCTCCTGAGGTATTACCCCCAGTAACAATCGGTGCGGCTTCAATAGGATTGTCTGTATCGCAAAATATCTGTGTTGAATTATTGAACGTACCCATGTTCGCGGCGCACATATTGACATCGCAATCTAATCCAGTAGCATCACAAAACGTGATCGACCAGTTGAATACTTGTCCTTCGTCTTGGTTGAAAACATCTTCAATTTGAAGTGTCCACATTCCATTAGCACTTCCACTTAGGTCGTCAAAACATCCATTTCCTGGATAGTAACTGCCGGTATAGTTGGTAAAAGGATTGAAATCGACGGAATTAAATTCATTTCCTGCTCCAGCATCTGGAAATACAGGATCTCCGCAGGGTACAAAGGTGATATCCCAAGTACTATTTCCGGTATTTCCTCCTATCCCATCCGGAATTAGAAAAATAGATGATCCATTAGGCGCAAACAAAATCATTTCTACTTCTGGCAACCAAGAATGATCAAATTCAATAGATACTTCACAAACACCTTGACCACCTGAATTCAAGGTAGAATTGGATAGGCTGGTTACATCTAATACAGACGTAACAGTTTGATTGTTTAAGATGTCAACAGGACAATCTGTACAATTGCAAGTTTGGGCTGAACTAACTTTGACAATTAGACTCAGAATGATAAATGCAAATAGGCGAATTGGTTTTTTCATTTTAACAAGGTTAGGGTCTCTTGGATATATGCCATAAACAGGTCTATGGTTGCCTAGACACAAAATAATAAAATTTTGGTTTAGATCAGCTAAGCCTAATATTGTAATAGCCTTTTCACTTATAATTGTTTTTGTGAGAGTGATGCCTAGATAATTGGAAATGTTGGATTTTGAATTATATTGAAGTATGCTAAATAGCTTTCTTGGAGTCTACATATCATAAATGAGTACTGGTATTGCATTAAACATTTACATTGAGAAGTTTGATTTCAAGATTTACTATTGGGCTAACTGGATAATCAAGAGTTATATTTGTATGTTGTCATTACAAGTATTCATTTTATGGAATTTTCAACTCAGCTACTTTTCTTTTTCAGTGCATTAGGTGCCTTTAATGGGTTGATATTTGCAATGTATTTTTTGTTTTTTGCGGAGCCACGTAATCTAAATAATAGACTGTTAGGGATGCTTACATTAATGATAAGTATTCGAGTAGGTAAGTCTGTTTTCTTTTATTTTAATAATGAACTGTCTTATCATTATCTCCAATTTGGCCTCACCGCATGTTTTTTTATTGGACCTTTTCTATATTTTTATATCAAGTCGATGGCCTTGCCCAATAGTAAAATCGCCAATGAATGGAAGTACCACTTAATGATTCTTATGCCTGTCGCTTTGATTGTTGGCTTTATGTTTCCATTCGAGTATAATTGGGATTTATGGACTGATAGTTTTGGGGTTATAAAATGTATTTACTACATCTGGATGATTTATATCGCGCTTTCGATCTATAGTGCGAGAGACATCATAAAGAAAATGTTTGACTCAGACCAAAAACTAAATAAGCTTGAAATTTGGTTGATGAGCATTATTATTGGTAATATAATCCTGGTTACAATATACACTACCTTGAGTTTTACGTATTACATATCTGGAGCACTTAGCTTTTCGTTCATTCTGTATCTTTCTTGGGCTTATTTATACTTCAATCGAGAAAATCGAATATTATATCTATACGATCAGAAGAAGTATGGTGATAAAACTATAGAGCGGTCGGAAGCAGAATTACTCCAAAGCACCTTGCAATCTCTAATGGAAGACGGTCAAGTATATAAAGACGCAAGTATCAAATTGCCGATCATAGCGAAGAAGATAAAAACCACTCCCCATCGCTTATCTCAGTTTCTAAATGATAACCTCAATAAGAGCTTTAATCAGTATGTGAATGAGTATAGAGTAGAGGCGGCAAAAGACTTGATTCTCAATAAAGATCATCTCACTTTAGAAGCAATTGGCTATGAAGTCGGGTTTAATTCAAGATCTACATTCTATTCGGCCTTCAAAAAATATACTGGTCTTACTCCTGCTGCATATAAGAAAAGTGCCTAATTACAGCGATTTCAGCTTGTCCGAATATCTAATTTGTACTATATTATAATTCTGTACATCTAGATTATAGTCCTATACACTATAATCCAAACCTTAGATTAACATTGTACCATATTCAATTTATTATTTTATTAAATAAACCTTGTTATGGTAGGAAACCTATTGTTCTTCATATTCTCATTATCGATATTTACTAGTTATTCTCAATCAGAAGTGGATGCTGTAAAGCGAGTAGCACAACTGTACATCGATGGTACGTCTTTTAGTTATCCAGATAAAATCGAGGAAGCCTTTCATCCAGATATCAGTATGTATTTCACTAAGCAAGGGCAACCTTGGTCTCCAACTAGAGCAGAATATATTCGTTTTTTTGAAAGTGAAGAACCAGGGACATACACAGGACGTGTAGGAAGAATTTTAACTGTAGATCAATTACAAGATATTGCTATGGTCAAGTTAGAGATCATAGTACCCAAGCGAAATTGGCTGTATACCGATTTTCTACTACTCAAGAAAATGGATGAGACTTGGTATATAATGAGCAAAACAGCTATTAGCCACGAGAGTAACAAGATGGGTAAGAAAATACTGTTTGTTGTATCTAATCAATCTACATATGGAGATACTGAGATCAATACGTCTAATCATTTTGCTGAGCTTGCTTTGCCATATGATGAATTGACTAGTGCTGGATATAAAGTTGATTTTGTAAGTCCTAATGGTGGCTCTGTACCGATAGGTTATATCGAGACACGATCTCCAATAATCAAAAAATATATCTATGACTTAGACCTAATGTATGCTTTGAAAAATACCGCGAAGCCATCGGAGATAGATCCAAAGGAATATAGTGCGATCATTTATGGTGGTGGAGGAGCGGCTATGTTCGGAATAGATGACAATGTAGAATTACAAAATATAGCATTGAGTATATATGAGGAAAATCAAGGAATAGTTTCGGCTATATGTCACGGTACTGCAGGCATAGTCAATATCAAGACTTCAGAGGGTAAATATTTATTGACTGGAAAAAATGTAACTGGATTTCCTGATCATTTTGAAAATAAAGATGCAGAGTATTATAATACATTTCCTTTTTCGATCGAAGATAGAGCTAGACTCAATGGAGGTGTTTTTAAATATTATAAAGAAGGGTGGGATGGTTATTACGAGGTAGATGGCCGCATCATAACTGGTCAAGATCCATCAGCGGCTAGGATAGTCGCCAAGAAAATAATCGAATCATTAAACGAACAATAGATTTTTAGAATTTCTCATTTACCTCAAAGCAAAATTTACTATGAAATATATATTAATAATAATCACAACAATCCTTATTCCTACAATCATAATAAGTGGACAATCTCAAGTTGAGATAAAATCTCACGTGGATGACTTAATCAAAGAATACAAAATTGGATCAGTGCCTGGTATTGGTGGAGCCATTATCAAAGAGGGTAAATTGGTACATTCTTATGTCGCAGGTATTGCCGATCTGGAAACCGGATCTAAGAATAATCTACAAACCAAATTTCATATCGATGATCTGGCAAAACAGTTTACCGTTTTTGCATTGATGACTATGGTAGATGAAGGAACCATAGGAATGGAAGATGACATTCAAAAATTCATTCCAGATTTCCCAAAACAATTTTTGGGAATAAGAGTGAAACATCTGTTGAATCATTCTTCTGGACTAGATGATTTTATGCTCATACATAGGTTGTCTGGAGGTTCGGTATCTGATTATCTAACTAAAGAGAATGCTTTAGCGATAGTCTTTTTACAAGATGAATTGGCCTATAAACCAGGTACTGATTTTTCTGTTAATAATTCTGATACTGAAACTTTGTTAATGTCTATAATCATAGCGAATGTATCTGGGAAAAGTTTTGAGGATTATACTTTGGAGAAAGTTTTCACTCCGTTGAATATGAAAAATACATTATTCGTAGAAAACAACAATCAATTGTTAGATAATGTAGCTAAGTCATATGAAGAGAGAGAAGGTGAATATTACCGCAAAGAAATACTTCAAGGAATATCTGGACCGACTAACCTTTATTCATCTGTAGAGGACATGATAGTTTGGTATTCTTACTTTAGTCAAACCAATACAACACCCTTAGCTAAAAGAGTACGCCGATTAGATGAGTCCGTCATGACAGATGATGGAGATCCGTATATCACTGGATGGGGGGAAATGAGACTTGGGCAGTATTTTGGTCATGCAGAAAGAGGCTTGCCCAAAGATTGGCAATTTGGAATGATCGGTGGATATAGCGCTATGATGTTTAAGTTTCCAGAAGAAGACATCGTATCTTTTACGATAGGAAACAACGATGCCTACAACGGATCTACAGCTATGAACTCTATTTCACTTCATATGGAGAAAAGATATACAGAGCCAGAATCTACGGATCCCAATCTGATAATTACTACGCCTACAACTTCAGCAAAACTTAGCTATTGGATTGGAGATTACTATCATGAGAAGGGAGGATTTGCAAGACAGATTGATGTCAAAGATGATACCCTTGTTTACAGAAATCCTAGTTCGGAACTTCAGTTATTGTATTTAGGAAATAACAGATTTCAAGCTATAGTAGAGAGCGATGATAAAGTATTTTTTCAATTTAGTGGCAAGGGAAATGATAGGCAATATACTTATGTATCTTCTGGAAGTGATCCATTGCCATTTCGCTTATATCAAAAAATAAATTATAAAAAGAATGAAATGGAAGGTTACGAAGGAACTTATTACAATGCTCAACTGTCAGCAATATATAGAGTTGCGGAAGTAGATGGTGCATTAGTAGCTATGACACTCGGTAAAGAAGATGTAACATTTACACCAGTTGTAAAAGATGTATTTAATTCGATGACCCCCCAAATGACAAGCATTAGATTTAAGTCTAATGGTAATCGAATCACTAAATTTGAAGTGCAAGCTTATGGAGTAAGTGGCGTGGAATTTTTAAAACTTTAATTTCGAAACGGTAGTTAATAGTTAGGGGATAGATATTTTGATTCCAAATAGTTTAATTTCTATATTTTGTGCTGAAATTAAACCATCGACGTTTTCTGTGGTCTAAGAAAACGAAATATCAAAAAAATCATATGTCAAAACTTACTTGGACGATCCTCCTAAGTACATTATTTAGTGTTCATATCTCTTATAGCCAACAAGCTCAGCCGAATATTCTTTTAGTCATTGCTGACGATATGGGTGTAGACGTTACTAATGGATATCAGACCAATGGTACCATGCCTAGTACTCCTACGATTGATTCTTTACGAGAACATGGAGTTACTTATAAAAATACATGGTCGGCACCTACTTGTACGCCAACGAGGGCATCGATCATGAGTGGTAAAAATGGTATTAAGACTGGTGCACTTTCTGTTCCTGGTAATCTTGATGTAGCTGACGTTTCTGTTTTTTCTATGATAGATCAACTGACCAATGATGCTTATTCAAGTGCAGTTATTGGAAAATGGCATATTTCGTCTCCGGTAGATTATACGCACCCAAGCCAACATAATGTAGATCACTATGAAGGACTTTTTACTGGAGCAGTATCGGATTATTATAGTTGGAATAAGGTAACCAACGGAACGCTTTCTACAGTGAATGAATATGTTACTACCCACCTTACTGATTCAGCGATCGATTGGGTAGGGAATCAAAATCAACCTTGGATTCTATGGATGGCTCATGTAGCTCCACATACTCCTTTTCATACACCACCGGCTGGACTTTACTCAACTACGAGTACTGCAGGGCAGCTCAATAAGTATATAGCAGCGATAGAAGCTATGGATCACGAAATAGGAAGACTAATTGGCTCTTTGGATGAAGAAACATTAGCGAACACGATAATTATATTTATTGGAGATAATGGTACGCCTGCTCAAGTGGTACAATATTTTGATAGTGATCATGCCAAAGGATCTCTTTACGAAGGTGGTATACGTGTACCTATGATTGTCTCTGGAAAAGGCGTCAGCAGAATCAATGAAGAAGAAGAAGGACTAACGCATGTTGCCGATGTATATGCTACTGTATTGGAGTTGACGGGTAATCAATTGTCAGGTGGAATCAATAACAGTCTTAGCCTCAAGCCTAGTTTTAGTTGCGTGGATATGATCGATAGAGAATTTCTATATACAGATTATGAAAGTAATAATGTAGAAAGTTGGGCGATCAGAAATAGCCAGTATAAACTTATTGAAGATGAAAACGGGAATCAACAGTTTTATGATCTGATAGCTGATCTACAAGAACAAACTAATTTAATTACCTCACTTACTACAGCACAACAAACTGTACTTACTGCTCTCGAAGATGAAGCGACAGTCATAAGAGCTGGTTGGTCTTGTAATGATGGAATACAAAATGGTACAGAGACTACTTTGGACGATTGCAATGACAATTGTACAGGGGATAATAGTACAAGTACGGGTAATATTGGTTGTTGTGAGATTCCGTTAAGTCCAAGTGTATATTATGAATTTGTAGAGAGTGGAGAGAGACATATTTATACTAATGATTTTCCTAATCATGAATATTGCTATAACCCTAACAATGTTCCTGCAGAAACATACTATGATTTTGGTATTGCTTTAAACCCTTCTTTTGCGGCAGATACATCTATATTGCTAAAGCCAAATGGTCGTCCAGATCGGTATTTTGGTGTGGCTAAAAATGGGGTGATATTTGCACCTGCACCAGCGGCTCCATTTATATTTGAAAACACTAACACAGGTCAGTACAATTGGGATTGGGTATTCGAAGCGACTAATAATCAGGGTAGTGGAATGGGAGTAGTGTCATTGGATTGTGCCTCTGCACATACTGGTCCTCAAGGATATCACTACCATGGAAATATGTTTCAATATCTAGAAACAATTATACCTGGAATCACTACTGCTATTATACCTCCAACTGAGCCAATACATATTGGATGGGCTGCAGATGGTTTTCCGATTTTATATAGATTTGGTCCAGATGCAGATGGTAACATTAAAGAATTATTGCCAGGTTTTCAATTAAGAAGTGGCCTGCGTACAGGAAACGGTATTGGCGCTCCTTGTGGGCCGTATAGTGGAAAGTATACTAACGATTATGAATATATATGTGGTAAAGGTGAATTGGATGAGTGTAATGGTATGCATGCAGATATTACTTTGGCTACAGCAGAAGGTGAGACGACATTCGATTACTTTTATGTAATTACGGCAACATTCCCACAGATTTCGAGATGCTTGTTAGGTACGCCGAGTCCAGATTTTAAAAATAATGCAACGAAGCTTACAGGAGTAGATGCGGATGATGATGGCTTCCTTGCTGCCTATGATTGTGATGATACAGATGCATTGATTAATCCATTAGCACAAGAGATATTTGGTAATACGATAGATGAAGATTGTGACGGAGATGCACCATTATGTACTGAGATAGTTAGTAATATATCTAATGCAGGAGTGAGCTCGTTACGAGATGCTATTGCTTGTATTGCTAGTGGTGAAACGGTATTCGTCGATAGCGGAATAGCAACAGATACTATAGTTCTGAATTCTTCTATTACGATTAATAAAGTAGTATACATTTCACCTTATCAAAATAATACGATTGCCATTAAAGTATTAGGCGGTGGTCCAATATTTAATATTGCTGCTGGTGGAGAACTCTTCCTTGAAAATATGTTATTGATTAGTGGAACATCAGCAGATGGGTCAGCTATCAACAATGCAGGAAGTATCACATTAAATAATGTCACTGTAGATTCTAATGTGGCTAATGCAAATCCTAATTCATTGATACAGAATACTGGAACGATGTCTATCAAAGGAATTACAAATCTTAAGAAGCAGTAATAAAGTTGAAGCGACCCATATGAAGATCATATTAATACTATTCAGTTTTTTATGTTATACAGCGCCAACTCATGATGCAGCTATTGCTATGTTTAAGATCTACGAAGTAGAAGGTAAGACTCAGCTATATGTGTCTATCGATGCGGAAGATCTTAGTAGTGAGTTGGGTGTTTCCTTCTCTGAGGTTAATAGAGAAAAATTAGAATTATATTTTACTAAGAATTTTTCTGTCGCTGTAGATAATGAAAGAGTCACCTATACAATTGATAAATTTTCTTTTGAGATGGATCACGTTAAAGCAATAGGGTCTTTCGAAAATATGCCGAAAAAAATTCAAATTATTGAAATCAAAAACACCTGTTTAATAGATGTAGAAGACCATTCTAATATTATTCAGATAGACTTAGTTGGTGAGACTAAAGACTTTAGAATGCATAAGGGGCGAAGTAAGATATTTGTGGAGTATTAAGTCCAGATCTACTTACTGCACCAGTCTTTAGGTATACCCAAATGACATCAAATTTGTATTTCTATTTTCATGATATTTTTTTCACTGCCTTACGCAACTCCACCATACACACTCACCCCACCATCTGGATAGTTAGCATAGATGTGTTGATAGATTACTGCGGTTCGCTCACCTACATCTAGATCGTCATATGAATCTTGAGGAAGATAAAGTAAGTTGTTATAAATAGTGGACTTTACCTGAGCTTTCACTTGTTGACTTTCTCTCCAGAGTTTGACTTTTAGTTTCTCCGATTTGAGAGTATTTAGTGTTTGCTTGGCGATACGTTTTACTTCTTTGATCTCTGCTGCAGATAGCTTTTTACCTGATACAAGTAGATCGTATATAGCGAGTACTTCTTGATTGCCTAGATTTTCTTTGATCGCTCTATGTTCTTCTACAGTAAGATCTTTAACGAGATTGACCAATCCATCAAATGCACCTTGAGTAGCTTCCGTAGTTTTGCCATCATTATACTCCTTGATGATCTCTTGGTAGCGTTCATAGAATTCCATACGCAATGGATTTTCTCTCAGCATCTGCTCTAGCTTTTGATCTACAGCTTGCTGCAAGTCGTAGGTGAGTTTGTTTTTTCTTGGAGCCTTAGCAAACATTTCTTTCAATTTGACAAAATCTAATTTCGAAAGATCTACTGCTCCATTTCCTTCTTTCACTATATCAGTTTGTACTTCTATATGATCATCTACTGCGTATTGAAGTTGGGCTATGATCTCAGTAATATCTGCAGATTTTACCTTTTCATTCAGTTGGTTGTAAATCGCATTGATCGCATTATACTTGCGTGTATAGCGCTTGGCTTGCGGCTCTGGAAAGAGTGCCTTATACTTCTTAAATACTTGCCTAGCCATAATGCCAAACTGAGTACGTGAAGCTTCGTTGAGACAGATCGCATTGATGGCATCATTAAGCCTTGCGATTTTTTTCATAGGTTTAGCTTCCATCAGATCTCGGAGGTCAAATTTTAATTCCTCTAAGTATAACATCAGCGCTTTGATAGATTCAAAAAGCTCTGCCCCTATAGCTTCTAATTGCTCAACTGGACGATCGCTTTTCTTGCCACCACCTTTACCTCCTTCTCCATATATGCTAAACGCCTTTTCCAGCTGACGATATACATTTCCATAATCTACAATAAGACCATTCTCCTTTTCATCGTCATATATTCTATTCGCTCTGGCTATAGTCTGCATGAGCGTATGTCCTTTGATCGGTTTGTCTAGATAGACAGTAGACACACAGGGCGCATCGAATCCTGTAATCCACATCGCACATACGATCGCCAATCTAAATGGATGGTCCTCATTTTTAAATTCTTTTTCTAGATCTCGCTCTGCATGTTTCTTTCTATGTGTCTCTATATTGAGTCCTAGTTTTCGAAATTTATCTACTTCATTTTGCTCACTACTCACTACGACACATATTTCCGTAGCTTTCACTTTTTCTAGTTTTTTCTGAAGCAGTATTTCTTCATGTGGATCTTTTGCATCTTTAATTCTTTGTTCTAATTCTGCTACATATTGTGGCCAGTAATGCTGAATTAAATCATACATCTTTACCGCTGTAGGTTTGTCTAATGCTACATACATAGCTTTACCTTGATAACCTCTATCATTAAAGTGCCAGACTAGATCTTTAGCTATAGCATCCAACCTTGCTTTGGAAGTGAGTATGACGTAATCTTTTTTGAAATTATACGCTAGCTTCTGTCTTTGATCTTCATCCAGATCTGCGCTTTCGATGATCTCCGCCATCTTATCATCGATGTCTGGATTTTGTATTTTTAGCTTTTCGCCTTTATTGATATATCGTAAGGGTAGGGTAGCATCATCTTCTATCGCTCGCTTAAAATCATAAACCGATACATAGTCTCCAAATATATTTTTGGTCAACTCTTCTTCCTCTTTGATAATAGGTGTTCCTGTAAATCCAAGGTAAGACGCATTAGGCAATCCGTAGTAACGCATGTTTTGTGCGTATATTCCTGACTGTGTTCTATGCGCTTCATCTGAGATGACGATTACATTTTTACGATCAGTAATCAGGGGGTATTCTGACTCTACAGATGGATCTATAGAAAATTTATGGATCAATGAAAATACATAGCGATGATTATCTGCTAGCAAATCTCGGAGATGCTCTCTACCAGAGATTCCTTTTTTCTTTCCAGCTACGACTTGCTTACTATTGACCGCACCTACTCCTGAGAATGTATCATAGATCTGATTTTCTAACTCCGTACGATCTACTACGATCAAAAAGGTATATGAACCACCCATTTTTCGATGGATCTTCTCACAAAGAAATACCATCGAGTAAGATTTTCCACTGCCTTGCGTATGCCAAAACACACCTAGCTTTCCTTCCAGCTCATCTATATGTTCTACAGAATCTAGTACTTTATTCACACCGATGTATTGATGGTTTTTGGCCATCAGTTTATTTACGGCTCCGCCAGTATCATCGTAGAGTAGAAAGTTTTCAAATATATCCATAAGCTTAACCGGATCGCAAGTACCTCGTAGCATCGCATCGAGTTCTACCTCTGGCTCATCATCTTCTTCTATACGTTTCCATTCGAGGAAGTATTTGTAAGGTGCATACGCAGTACCGACTCTAGCCTCACGACCATTGCTGAGTATCACAAATGCATTATGGTCAAACACTTGGGGGATCGTATCCTTATAGTCTTTGAGATTATCGAGGTAGGCATTGATCAATCCTATATTATGGTTTTTGAGCTCTATAAAGACAAGTGGTATACCGTTGACATAACAGATTACATCTGGTCGACGCAGATACATATCACCTGCGATCTCTAACTGACGTACCGCTAAAAAATCATTATTGCGAGCCTCTCGATAGTCAAATATTTTAAGCTTCTTCTGTACCAGATTGCCTTTGCCATCAGTGTAATTTACAGGCACTCCATGCTTGAGCAGTTGGTATTTATCTTTATTGACACGTCCAGGATCTTGTCCAGCTACTCGAGCACTCAGTATATCTATCGCCTGCTGTATGGCGACCTCAGGTATATCATCGTTATATCTATGTATCGCATTTTTGATGTCTCGGTATAGGAGTACTTCTGACTTCTCTTCTCTACCTAGCTGACTATCAGGGCCAAAGGTTTCACTGGGCCATGCGGTCACCACTTTCCATCCTAGCTCCTCTAGTACATCTTGTGTCGCTTTTTCTATTAGTCCATCTTCGGAGTATTCGTAACTCATATCTATAGTAGGTATTAAGATATTGCAAATGCAATCAAATCATCTATTTCGCCATGGTCGGCTTTCTTCAATGCTTTAAGATAAGCATTCCTTTCATTACTATCATGACTGAGATTAGATCCTTTCCACGAAAAGTGGCTAGCCCCATACATGGTATGCAATAGATCTGCATACAGGCGTGAGTGCCGTCCATTGCCATTGGGAAAACAATGGATGCTTACGAGTCGATGTTTTATTTGGATACAATGCTCAGCTTGATCATACACACAATGCTCATACCACGTCTGAGCATCGTCCAATAGCTTTTGCGTCTCCATGTATATCTGATGGTAAGGTACCCCTAGATTCTTTTCTGATTTTCTAAATGTGCCAGCCCAGCTCCATACATCCCCATACATGCGTTGGTGTAATATCTGTAAGAACTCTATACTCAGTAGCTTATCAGCGGAAAACGATTTGCCCATAGTCCAAGCAATAGCTTGTTCTATATTGAGCTGTTCTACTTCATCTAGCTCGCCTTTGGTGGTTACACTCGGCAACTTGAGCCCTAGCATCTCTTCTTCGGACAATGGCGTCTGTCCAGGCTCGTATATCAGATTTAGTCCCATAGGTATCTAGGCATTTGACGTTTGATATCTTGCGCTCTCTCTAATATTGCCTCTTGGCGTCGAGTAGCAGATACTTCTTGATCTTCTAGCCGCATGCTTTGATGAGTGCGGTCTACGATCTCTTCCGCCTTGAGGACTGATTGGCGCATGATGATATCATCGAGGGTACCATCGATAGCTACGTATCCATAGACAAATTTCATATTCATCTGTCTACCGATCTCAGTCATAGACTTGATAGTAATAGATCCACTTCGCTCGCGCTCTTCATAGTCCCTGACACTCTGCGGTGTGAGTTCCATACGTGCGCCTAGCTGACGCAGCGACATACCTATGGTCTTGCGGATAGTATAGATCCAGCCTCTACGCGGTACTTGCACTTGGCTAGCGGCTGCGAATGTAGCGAGTTTCTTCTCTGTTTGTGACTTGAGTAAGGTTCTCTGATTCATTATATTAAGTGTATATACATAATTATGATCACAAATATATGTGTATAAACTTAAAAAATCAAGTCGTAATTATGTGTATAGACATAATTATTGTGGGATAGCATATTGCAATACTACAATAGAAGATATGAAAGTTAATATATGATTGAAGATCGACGCTACATTAACGTAACGTTTTCGGCCTGTTCTATCGCCAGCGTCAATTGTTTGTATATGCTTTCGACATCACTTATTTTAAAAGAATTTTTCTCTCCTTCTACCCACATGTACTTTCTTTTACTGTTGGGTTTTTTAACTATAGCATTTATATTTTTAGCTAACGCTAGAAATTTTTGTTCCGATGGTTTAATCTTTCTTATAACATTATAGCTTATACTAATGATGTCTCTAGAGGTATAGGCTGCACTCATAACTATACGAATATCATTTGAGATTATAGTTAATTGAGGACGACAAGTATTCACAATTTCTAATTTCAATACGTCAAGCTTAGGATTCTTTTCTACGAGTGCAAGCTTAAGTGAGGTCAACTTACTTTCAATTTTGAATTCTTGATTTAAATTTTGACAGTAAATTTGACGTTCACTGTTTTTCATGTTTTTTCTGTCCTTATTTAATTGACGCTCTGACTTAAAATCATTATCGATAAATCTACAAAAAGCTTTGAGTGTGTGTAAGGTATATTCGGTTAAAGGTTCTATTTTACCAGTAGCCTCATCTTCTAGTATTTTTTGAAGTATTGAGAAAATGTTTAATGCTTGACTTTTATTATTGTCTTTCCAGTAGATATGATGAGGATCATCGATCTTGTCTTTTGTTTTATCAAACTCTACTCTATATTTTTTATCATCAGGCGTGAGATATATTGAACTTACATGTTTTTTGTAATTTTTTGGTATTTGCGCGAGGCTAGCAGAAAATTGTTTAAGCAGTTGATTTGGAGTCAGCGATCCCTTGTTCGTTTTCTATTAAATATATTCTATTTATATTTTTAGTGTTCCTTATAAAGTTATGAACAAGCCTTCGTTTTCCTACTCCGAGATCAGTAGTGTAGCTAACTATGACAAGATCAACTATGTTTGCTGATTTTCCTTCTTCTTTAAATGCCTGTTCATAAAAAATTTGATAGTCCGCCGAATAAAATTCTTTATCAGAAAATTCATCCTCAGCAATAAAACATGCAAGAAATCGCTTGATGAACTCATAACCCAGAGCATGATCTTCTGAAGGATCTAATAGATACCCTAAAAAAGAGCTGACATTAGTTTCGCTTATACTCCCTCCTCCGTTTGCCAATATCTTGAATATATTCATTGCTATTTTTTTTATTGTCCGTTCTTAAAATTATTATCTTTTCATTAACCCTAAGTCAGTGAAACTTCCCTAAGTATTTCTTCAACAAGTCCAATCGATACAAAATCAAAGAAGTTAAATACATACCTCAAATCCCTAAACTCCAACCATCCCAAGCATGAAAAAACAAATCTTTCGCTAGAGGACTCCTGTCCTACAGCGAAAGATGCTCTCAGGCTCCGATATCTTTTACGTTGTCTATACCTTTTCTTTTCACTTCACTTCGACTTCGCACAGTGCAGACGACTTCACTCAACGAACGATGCATCTGCTGCCTTCTGATCGGAGTCGTTTTCTGCTGCCTGAGCGAAGTCGAAGACAACAGAAAAAACACCTAACCCATCTTCACCTCATCCACATCAATCATCCCACTCATCAATCTTGGAAGCAAAAGATCCCTAGCTTCTTTGAGGTTTTGATTTTGGTAATGGAGTTTGAAACGGAGGTTTATATTTTCAAGTATTTTTTCATTAAATTTAGTCACTAAGGAATCTGATGGAAAAGTATTTTCAAAGTTTCTAATAAAGTTAAGGCTGTAGAATTTTTGTGCAACTCCTACGGATTTACTTTCTAGATTCTTTCTAAAATTTTTATTGTCAAGAAGCGTAAATAGAAATCCATTGCAATTAATTTTTCGTTTGAAAATGATAACATTTTTGCAACTAAATTCGGATTCTTTATGGATAAATCCAGTATTGCCTAAGGTCCCAATATTTGAAAAAAGAATATCCCCAGTATTTACCTCACTTCTTTTTTTTATTTTTTCATGGTCATTTTCGGATATGAATGGAGCAGTGCTAAAATCAATAAATCCGTTGCTTAAATGTTTTCCAGTAACTAATCTAATACCGCCCTTTGTTTTTTTAGGCGAATCGTGCGTTCCGTCTGTGATTTTAGTGCAGAAGTCCCCTAACTTCTTCCGCTCCCATCCCACCGGCAACCCACTCTCCTCATCCCACTCCGCAGTCTCATGCCCAGGAAATCGCATCCGTACAAACCACTCTTCATAAGTAATCTGTGCCATCTCTTCTAGTAGCTTGATTCGCTTGAGATTATTCTCTATCAGATCATCATAAGCAGATAGAATAGTGGCTATTTTTTTTTGGGTGGGTAGTGGTGGAAATAATAGTGTTTGATTTATTGCTGCACTTCTATTTAGTCCAGGAACGGCAGCGTCACTATTTAGATCTGTTAAGTTAGACTCAATCAATCTGTAGTACAGAAATTTTAAGTTTACTTTAGATAAAAATGGATTAATAAAATAAGTGGTATCTATTGGAAAAAAATCTATCTCTGACCAATTAACTTTGCCAACGGTCCCCTTTCTACCAACAATTATACCAGGTCCTTTAACAAGGAAATCTTTATGGTAATCCACAATTCCAGACGATCCATAGACAGGTATTTTACCTATTACTCTTTTTCTTTTTGGAAGATTTTTTCCATATTTAAATTCACAATATTCTTTTATTGCTTCTTTCTTCCATCCCTCCCTCATAACTCTATTCCCATTATCTGTTTCATCAATCCATTCGCTTCTTTATTCAGTGTTCCGAGGGTAGTTTTTATTTCAGTGATTCTAGATTTATAATCAAACTCTTCGTCGATATCGATCTTGACGCCTACATACCTTCCAGGGGTCAGGCTGTAATCTTGCTCTCTGATGTCATCTAGCGATGCGATCTTACAGAGGCCTTCTATATCGAAGCCATTATCTCCGAGATTATCCTTGGTGTATGTGCCTAGGTTACCTAATGTTTTTTGGGTTAGTGACTTACCAGCTCGGTAAGTTTCTATCAACCCAGTTAACCCTTGGAGTTGCTCCGGACTAAAGTCATTGAGTGTAGTATTGACCTTACGAAATACATTACGAGCATCGATTATGAGTACTTTGTCGAGATTCTTTTTGCGTTTCCCTTTATTGAAAAACCATACATGACAAGGCAGTGATCTCGTGTAGAAAAAATTATTACTGATCGCTACGATACAGTCTACATGTCCTGTCTCTATCAATTGCTTTCGGATTAGCTTTTCGCTATGTCCAGCATCGGTAGCTGAGCTCGCCATGACGTATCCTGCACGTCCAGTATCGTTGAGGTATGAGTAGAAGTACTGCATCCACATATAGTTACCATTGGGAATCGTACCCTTGCCAGTAAGTGGTACACCGAAGGGGAGTCGTTGATCTTCTTTGACATAATCGTTGTGATCTATCCCATCTACATTAAACGGTGGATTAGCCATCAAAAAATCTACTTTACCGAGTAGATTATGCGGATCAGAATAGAAGCTATTGCTATTTGCAATTTTGCCTTCTATACCATGTATGGCGAGGTTCATCTTAGCGAGTCGCGTCGTATTGCTTTTGTATTCAGTACCATAGCAAGTGATGGCTTCGTTTACCGCTTTGTTAGCCGTGTTTTTGATGAAGTGTGCGGACTGGACAAACATACCACCAGATCCACAAGCAGGATCGTGTACGATGCCATGATCTGGTTGTATAAAGTTGACGATCAGATCCACTAGCGATGGAGGCGTAAAGAATTCTCCTCCTTCCTGCGCACCTGCCCCTTGCATAGAGAACTTCATGAGGAAAAACTCATAGATCCGACCAAATACATCACCCTTAGCCTGTCGCACCGCATCACTGTTAAATATACGAATGAGATCACGCAGTAAGACTTCTTCGAATACTTGATAATTTTTAGGTAGTATGCCTTCGAGATCTTTGTATTCCGCTTCTATCTTCTTCATCGCATCATTGATCGCCTGTGCGATATCTTGATCTTCTGGCATAGCAGCTAGATAATCATACTTAGCCACTTTAGGAAGTTTGATCGCTCCAGCACCGAGGTAATCTTCCTTGGTAGCGGTTCGCTTTTTTCCAGTCCGAGGATTGATAGGTAGTTTCTCCTCTATCTCGATTTTAGCATCTTCATATCTATTCTGAGCAAATCTCAATAGCACCAATCCGAGCAATGGATCTTTGTACTCTGCCGCGGTGAGCTTAGAGTTGGATCTGAGTTTGTCTGCTGCTTCCCAAAGCTCTTTTTCGAGGTCTCTTATATCTGATTGGTTCATCGGTACATAATTAGTAAAAGCATCGAAGGTAATGAAATGATGGGATACAGACTTGTCAAAATGAAAATTGAAAGAAGAAAATCACTATCCCTTCCTATCCAACGCATCTATAGTCACCGGCCTATAAAGTAGCGCCTTTGGCATCTTGTAAGCTTGGTAATTTTTCTATACCAAACACGCCTCCACCCTAATCCGCCATTGCCCATATCGATCTACTATAGGATCACTACTATTTCCATGATTAATAGTTCTGAGATAGTAGTCATTATTGGCGACATAAGTATCTCGATACACTTGCCTACCGAGCTCTGTGATCTTAGCAAATTCTCTTCGTAATATCTTAAAGTATCGATCGCTATAGTGCGCATGAGGGAAAGACCAAATGTAGGTAGCGTGACTATCGACGAGTTCCCAGATGCAATGCACCATCTCTTCACCTCGGATGGTAAATATGAATCCAAATTGAGGTTGTACGGTAAGCATGAGTCTTTCTGTTGGGCTCGTGGCATCGGACAGATACAAGAGTTGATGTTTATTACGAATATTAGATTCTTCGAGGATTCGATTGAGTAGTTCGCGTTCGATGCTGTCTATATTACCAGAGTCTGAGGAGTCATAAGTTAGGTCTATATCTTCTTGTAGTATGTTGGTTTGATATTGTTCTTTTTGAGTTTTTACCCAATCTTTTATTTGTAAGCCTCGCATGATATATAGGCTACTATTATTTATTTTTTGTAGCTGAGGCGCATGAGTTTTTATGACTTCTACATGATCGCCTTGGTGGAGTACAGATACTTCTACGTCTATCATCTTGCCACCCATGATATTGTGGAAGTAAGGTTTGATAAGTTCCATTTGTGGTATCATTAATGGATGATTTATAGTAAATATCTGAGGCTCTTTTGACCACCGTACTTTTTTGAAATAGGTGAGACAGCCACTTCCAATTTTCATTTTATTGATACTGAGTCTATGGAGTATAGTTACGGGTTTTCTTTGGAGTGTGAAAGTAGAATCTTCGTCCGTTAGTAAATGTGAGAGTGATTCTTTGAGCGTACCATCATAATAGGATAGACATTTGCTGAAGGGTTCCCATAGGATGTTATTTATGGTGAGTTTTTGTATTTTACTTTTGGATTTTTGAGCATGCCAGAGATTAGTATCACTCGTGTCATAATCTACTATAGATATGCTTAGGTTCTTTGTCACCTTGTCGAATTGATCCATATGCAATTTCCAGAATAATGATCTAGCAGAAAATTTAAATAATTTCACTGGTAGATTAGTAGACTCTAGACTAAGTTTCTCAAATGGATTAAACCATATGAAATCACCTTGTATTTTTATAATTACAATATTAGACATGCTCTTAAGTGGTAGTAACAATGATAAAAATAAAATAGCATAAGTTATGCAAGTAGATCAAAATACCTTGAATGAAATCAAGATTTGGATGTAGTAATGCTAGTGTACATTCGCAGAAGTACTAAAGAAGTCTTGAGCGGATTACGTTATTTGTTTCTCTCAAATTTTCTGTCAGCAACTGCAGTATCAACTCTTTATTTTGTAGCTCTATTTGGTTTTTATTTTGGGTGACTTGGGCGATTTCTGGTTGCGAGCTATTCAGTCATTCATTATTGATGTTGAATTGATGCGTGTCGATTATTTCAGTACATCAGATTTTGTGAATTCTATTTTTTTATTTCTGGTTTGTTCTTTATTCATATACGTCAGGTAAAATTTCTCCAATCCTAAATTAAAAAACTCAAGTAATGCTTTCTTTTGCTTTGGGTTACTGAGGTATTCAGTTTTCATGAATTCGGCGATCGATTCATCTATCATTATTAGGTCTAACATTTCATCTGTGACTAGATATATAAACTGAGCTTCAGTTTTATTGAGCATGTCAAGTTTTAATATTGTCATATCATTAATGCTATCTGTTACAGGTAGACCTTTATTGATCAATTCTGCCATCTTATAAAGGTCGATATCAGAGCCGTCGTCAAACAATTCATTTTTTTTATTTCCATTTTCTTGTAAGGATATTTGATCGAAAGTTTTTTCGACTATTATATTATTGTCGTCAGCTAAAAGAGAGCACTTTAATTTTACTCCTTCCCTTACTAACTGTTTCGATAGACCAATAGAAAATACCATTTGTTCCATTAAGTCTGGAAATATAGAAGTATACATTTGTGACGTTGTCCCTTCTGAAGGTACGTCTACGAATATGGTAATCGTAATTTCATCTTCGCTGGTTTTTTGAGCTTTGATACTTTTCATATAGCTATCATTGGCATCGAGCGACACGCTGTTATAAAGATTTACTAGCTTGTTGATTCGACTTTCTTTGCTTGCACAAGCAATTAGTAAGAGGGATAGAATTATTATATGTTGAATTTTCATTTGTTTTATTTTTTAATGTTGCGCAATACCTACGGAAGATTACCTTTTCCTTCCCACTACCTCTATCATCAACGGAGTTTGTATGGTAGCTCCTTCTACGTCTTCCAGTTCGAGTAGTTCCTTTAGAGCTAAGTCAACCTGCTCTTGACTCAACCTACCCATGCCTACCAACTTTGGTAAATAGATATTGAGAAATGACTTAGGCCAATTCCAACCATGCTCATGAGATCTGGCTTGCTTGGTCATAGGTCTTGTGGATATAACATCTAGTCCGAGCGTCGGTAGCAATGAGGGTAATCGTCGTCCTATATTTATGTCGCCGCCAAGATCACCCAAACTCTCAAGTGCTTGTCGAGTGGCTGTAAACAGATTTTTTCTGTAAGGTTTTGTTTGCAAGAGAGACCAATCGTAGTACTCTTGTATTGCGATCGTAGCTCCAGGCTTCATAGCGGAAATTACTTTTTTCAATACAGCTTCTACATCAGGTAGCCAAGCAAGTGCCCATCTTGTGTAAACGCCATCCAAGCTATTGGGTTCTAATTCCATATCCATAAAGTCTGCACAGATGGTCTCGATGTTGAGTCCATGAAGAGCGGATAGTTTATCCAGGAAATCAATATAATTTTTTGAAATGTCTATTCCGATTACATGACCTTCTTTGCCTGCTATATAAGAGAGTTCTTGAGTACAGAATCCTGGTCCACAGCCCAGATCTAGTAGAGTCATTCCAGCTGTAAATCCAGCATTTTTCCAGGCTAAATTAGCTTCGGTAGACCAAGCTTGATGTTGTACACCTAACCTATGTAATTCTAAAGCTTCCGTGCCTAATACGTACTCATTGTTGTCTTTAGTCATTGAATTGGTTTTTTACAAGTTCTAAATTACATTTTTTGCAATTATCTTTTTGTCCTTGATTTTCAGTATCTTAAGGTTGTGATAACTTGAATGTGTTTGAATCATCAAAATCAATATCATGAAAAAACTAATTATCGGAGCCTTTGTGGGAGGACTAATTCTCTTTTTCTGGCAATTTCTATCTTGGAGTTTTCTTCATAATTCTCAAATGCAATATTCTCCAAATCAGGAAGAAATATTGGGTTTGCTCGAAGGTAAGTTAGAGCCTGGACAATACATGATGCCAAGAGCTCCTTTGGATGCTTCTATGGATGATGCTCAAAAAATGATTGATCCTTATATCGGAAAATCATGGATGCAGATATCATATCACAATAATTTTCAGATGACGATGGGTATGAATATGTTCAGAGGCTTCGTTATAGATTTCGTTTCTGCGTTTCTACTCTGTTGGCTTTTTGGGAAATTTAGAGAAATAAATATAAAAAGCACAATTCTGAGTTCTGTCGCAGTAGGACTCATAGGCTATTTCACAATTAGCTATCTTAATAGTATCTGGTTTCAGACGGATAGCATTCCTGATTTAATCGATGCAATAGTACCATGGGCTATTATCGGAGCATGGTTAGGTTGGTGGCTAAAAAGATAATAGTGGAATTGCAGATCTCCAGACATCTAATCTTGGAGATCTGTAAATTCAGCTTTTGGGCATGTCTTCAGTCCTCAGTTTTCAATCTCTCAATCTCTCAGTCTCTCAGTCTCTCAGTCTCTCAGTCTTCAATCTCTCAATCTCACAATCTCACAATCTCACAATCTCTTAATCTCCTATTCTGAACTTTCTTTCTGCAATACTGTTGCATCTTCTAACAATACATCTTATATTTGCATCATCGTTGCATATAGCTATGAAGAAAATCAAACACATATTCAATAATCACGGAGATCTCCTCGGATTCGCAGGATCTACACTTTGTGCGTTGCACTGCTCAGCATTGCCGTTGCTTTTAGCTATGGGTATGTTAAGTGGCTTTGAATGGATGGAGAGCCATTGGGTTGAGTATGCATTTTTTATATCAGCAGTAAGCATAGCGGGATACACTATACTTAGATCATATCTACAACATCGCAAGCCATTGGCGCTTATCGTGGCTTGTGCTGGATTCGTATTGTTCCTCATTGGTGTTGTACAGCATAATCATGCGGAGATAGGCCTTACCACTGTAGGTGGAGTTCTTATTGCTATCGCGCATATCATTAATTGGAGAGAGCAGAGATTCAGTCATCAGTCTGAGGTGAACAGTCAGCCAGTCTTTAGTAAGTAGTTCTCAGTTCGGAGTTCTCAGTTTTCAGTGAGCGGTCAAACAGACCTGAGTAAGCAGTCTTCAGTTTGAAGTAAACAGTTTAGAGTTTCTAATCGTATTTACACAATTATATTTTTGGGTTATCTGTCAAAAACAGGCATAAACAAGCTTTCTTTTGAGAATATGGTCGGTCATTACCGAAGAATGGTAATAAACAACATTATATGTTAAAGCCTCACATTACGTATAATAATATTCATCTATTAGCTATCTGACCGTCAATGGTTTAGATACTTGGTTGTGATTTTGCGTGTTGAATTTCGAATAAAAAATTATCTTTGATTGCTGGTTTATACTGACCAAATAACCAAGAAGTTTTATCATCAAAAACCAAATTTTATGGTATTCTTAGATTTTGAAAAGCCACTAGAAAAGCTCTATGAGCAACTAGAAAAGATAAAGCAAGTTGAAGAGGAAGGGACGGTAGATATGAGCGAGACCATCAAGGAACTCGAAAAGCAGATCACCAAGGAGAAGAAAGAAATATATGCCAACCTTACAGGATGGCAGAGAGTGCAGCTCAGTAGACATCCAGAGCGCCCATATACGTTATACTATATAGAGCAGATCTGCAAAAAATTCATAGAGCTACACGGTGATAGATATTATGCAGATGATAAAGCCATCGTAGGTGGAATCGGACAGATCGCAGGACAGACTTGTATTATCATGGGACACCAAAAAGGTGTGAATACTAAGATGCGTCAATATCGAAATTTTGGTATGGCTAACCCAGAAGGATATAGAAAAGCACTAAGGTTAATGAAGATGGCCGAGAGATTTGGGTATCCTGTAGTTTGCCTAATAGATACTCCAGGAGCATATCCAGGGATCGAAGCGGAAGAACGTGGACAAGCTGAAGCGATCGCCAAAAATCTATTTGAAATGGCTGGACTCAAAGTCCCTATTGTATGCTACGTAATCGGAGAAGGAGCTTCGGGTGGAGCATTGGGTATAGGATTAGGAGATAGGGTATTCATGATGGAGAATACTTGGTACTCAGTGATTTCTCCAGAGAGTTGTTCGTCTATTCTATGGAGAACTTGGGATCATAAAGAAGAAGCAGCAGAAGCTCTTAAATTGACTCCTGAGCATATGTTGGAGTTTGGTATGATAGAGGAAATCATCAAAGAACCATTAGGTGGAGCTAATACAGATCCTGAGAAAATGGCAAGAACTCTCAAAGCACATATCAAAACACAATTGGCTGAACTTACTCAGATCTCTCCGGATGATCTAATCGAAGGAAGGTTAGAAAGGTATGGTAAAATGGGTGAATACAATTATGCTCAATCAGTAGAGAAATAGATCATAGTATATAAGAAGATGATCAAAGGTCTCAAAGCGCACTTTTATAAGAAGAAATTCACCAAGATATCTAAGCGTAACATCTTAGATAAAACATCTTCAAATAATGCCTTTAAGAATGTGCTTTTGTTTTTCGATGGAACAGATAGCGCAGAGCGAAAAGTGATCCAAAAATATGCTTCTGAACTCGAGCGATCAGGTAAAGTGGTTAAGCTGTTTGCCTACGTAAATGCTAAGGAGACAGATGATGAATTAGGAATTAATCATTACGTCAATAAAGATATCAACTGGTGTGAAGTACCGAGTGGTGAAGATCTTCAATTGATCCAAAGTAAAGATTACGACGTTATGATCTCTTTGTTGAGTGAACTCAAATCACATCATATATTTGTAATCTCTTCCATGAAAGCTGCGATGAAAATCGGACCTCATATGGACGATTCACAAGATCCAATTTTTGAGCTTAGTGTCGATCACCAGCCTAGCCTCGGTATACCCGAATTGATCAAGAATATAAAATCAAGTATTCAATTACTATCCAATGGTAAATAGTTTTAAAGGTACAGGAGTTGCTATAGTCACACCATTTTCAGCAGATGAAATCGATTACAAAGCATTACGTTCTGTAGTAGATCATTTGATAGACGGCGGAGTGAATTATATCGTAGCATTAGGTTCTACGGGTGAAGCATCTACTATATCTATTACTGAGTCTCGATTGGTCTTAGATACAGTCATAGATCAAATAAAAGGTAGAGTACCTTTAGTGGCCGGCAATTTTGGAAGTAATAATACTAGAGCATTAGTAGATCAAATCAAAGAATATAATTTTGAAGGTATAGATGCTATTCTAAGTGCTAGTCCATCTTATAACAAACCATCTCAGCAAGGTATATACGAACATTATATGGCTATAGCCGACGCAAGTCCAGTACCCATTATTTTATATAATGTACCTAGCCGTACTGCTAGTAATGTTACGGCAGATACGACGGTAAGGTTATCACATCACTCTAATATCATTGGTGTCAAAGAAGCGTCTGGTGATTTGGCTCAAGCCAAAGATATCTTACGATCAGCGGCGGAAGGCTTTTTTGTAACTTCTGGAGATGATGTATTAGCTCCTGCGATGATACAAGCTGGTGGGGTAGGAGTGATTAGTGTTTTGGCTAATGCCTATCCTTCACAATTTAGTCAGATGATTTCTCATTTTATTAATGGCGCTTCTGATCAAGGAAAAATGCTCGAGGATAAGTTGAATGATTTTCACAATTGTATGTACTCAGAAGGGAATCCTTCAGGTGTAAAGACAGCTATGGAAATACTTGGAGTCTGTTGTGCGGATGTAAGATTACCACTTACCAAAGTCAGCCCTGAATTGTATCGTAAGATTGTCGAATTAGTAAAAGAATTCTAATTTTGAGGAGGCAAAGTGTTTTACTTTCTAAAAAAAAAATTATAAAAAGAGGAATGTGGCTTGCGTTATAAAGTGAAATTTGAAAAATCACATCAGAGGGGTAGCACCAAAACTGATTTAAGATATATCACTTTCCAAAATTATTCATAATTACATATAGAGCTTCTTTCTTAAGAGCCCAATTCCATCTTACTGCCAAGGACTAATTCGATACTTTTCAATTCCTCTTCTCTTACGAATCCAACGGTAACGGTATCGCCAGAATTGTATTTTTCTAAGGCTAGAAATAAATCTGCGTTAGTAGATATCACTTCATCATTAATCTGAGTAATGAGATCGCCTAAGATGATATTTCCTTTTCTATCTTTCTCTGTAGCTTTTAATCCAAATTTATCTGCAGGACTATTTGGAACGACATCTAAGATTAATGCACCTTCCATTTTTAATCTTTGGATATGCTGTTCTGCGACAAGATTAATACCTAGTATAGGACGCCTAACTTCACCAAATTGGATGATGTCCGGCACGACCCAATTTACTTCGTCAGACGGGATAGAAAACCCTATTCCAGCAGATGCTCCAGATGGGCTATAGATCATTGTATTGACTCCTATAAGTCGACCATTACTATCTATGAGTGGTCCACCGCTATTGCCAGGATTGATCGCCGCGTCTGTTTGTATTACACCACGTATCGGACGTCCACCTATGGACTGTATCTCTCTTCCCAGTGCTGATATTACTCCTTTAGTTAATGTCTGATCTAGTCCAAATGGATTGCCGATAGCGAATACAGATTGTCCTACTCTAAGATCGTGAGAACTTGCTACAGGAATAGGTTTAAGTTTCTCTACCGGCGCTTTTATTTTAAGTATAGCGAGGTCTTTATTGGGTTCGATACCAATCAACTCAGCATCCCAAGTAGTCTGATCTGATAATGTTACTTGAGCTCGATCTGCTTTTTCTATTACGTGATAGTTAGTAACTATATGTCCTTCTTTATCCCAGATAAATCCAGAACCGTTACCTGCAGGAATTTCAGTTACATTGCGACTCCAATAGTCTTGACGCACCGTAGATGTAGTAATAAATACTACCGATGGTGCTGATTCTTCGAAGATCTTAATAGTGGCTTCCTCTTCTGATACGATGTGCTTAATGGGTGTAATTGCACGTCTATTGCTGTTTGGGTCGGCCACTACAGTATTGTCATTGATCGACGATGTTGATGGAGTAGCTACCTCATCTTCGTCAGTCGTCTCCGCGATGCTAAACGAGCGACCAAAGAAGAAACCTAGCGTAAGGAATAATAGAACGGGTAGTATATATTTCATTGATGATTTACTTCAGTTATTTATAGACTAACGAATATAAAGAAGAAAGAAGTATTTAGGAAAACGTTTTCGACGAATGAGTCATTTCTTTAGAGAAGAGATGTATTACGAAATAGTCAGAAAGCTTAATGTCACTTTGAATGCATTCAAAGTTGCTTCTCTACCTAGCGAAAGCAGAGATAGGCTAAGTTATCATACCTATAAGGAAATTTGCAAAATCATTTTGTGTGAAATCTTAAAATAGTAATTACTGAATCTGATTCAAAATTAGAGGCGGATCTAAAACTCAAACATATAGCTCGTTCTATATATTTCGCCAGCTGGTTTTGTTTCCCATTTCCCTGATCCTTTTAAGAGCTTGACAGCTTCTTCGAAACATGCATCACAGTTTTCACTTTCGTCCACAAAATTAGATAAAGAACCATCGATATTGACATTGAAACTTACTTCAAAAGTGCCAGATTTAGTGGTGCCAAACACTTCTAATGGATATTCTTTATTTTCACTAATATATAATTCAAAATCTTCCATCCCCATTGAAGGAAACGCTTTGTTTTTATTTACTTCTTTAGGTTTAGTTACGATTACTTCGGATAGAAGATCATCAGAAATTGGCATTACAATTTGATAGAAATCAATATCTCCAAGGATTAATTTTTGAGTCTTATATCCGGTATAAGAAGCAACCATCTGATGACCACTCTCATACTTAGGTAGTTTAAAATTTCCTTCAATATCTGTCACGGCTCCTATTTCAGTATTTTCTATAAATACATTGGCACCAATAAGGTGATTTCCGTTGGTGTCTAAGACTTTCCCCAAAATATAGTCGCCTTTCCCATCTGTGTCCGCATAAGAGATGGCATCGTTTTCTGGTTTCGAAGATTTTTTCTTGCTGACAGAATTCTGTTCAGATTTAGACTTTGTGGCCGTACTCAAATCCATATTTTCTTCTATAGATTCTGGGGTTATAACTTCATCGACCATTTCTTCTTCCTTAACTTCAGCTATTATTGTAGTTTCGACTTCGATGTCCTTAGTTACAGTCTGAGGTGACGGTTGTGATTTGACGTCTTGGATGACATCCTCTACAACGGTTGCTGTCGCATTGACGTCTCCCACTTTGACGGCTATAAAATCAGTTTCTTCTTCATCCATCGTTTCTGTCGCAACGTCTTCGACCATTTCTTCCGCTTCTGTATCGTGGTTATTCTCAACAGTCTTGACGTCACTTTTACCTTCTTCGCTTGACCATGTTTGAGCCATAGGTATTTTTTCTTCGACGCTATCATTACTAACTATAGAGGTAGTTTGTTTAGTGTCTTCCGATTCGGAAAGCTGATTTGTCATTAAAAATGTAATTGCCAATAAGGCGATAAGAGAAGCGGCAACAGTAAGGGTTCTCATATTTAACCATCGTACTTTTGGAGTCTTATTAGAATTTAGCGCCTTGAGTGAATTGATCACTTGAGTATCAGTACCACTTCCATATACACTAAAACCCTCCATCGCTTCAAACAGAAATGGATCATCCAATGCAGCACGCTCAAGCACATGTCTATCTGCTTCTGAGATTGTACCAGCCTGATATTGCTTGAGTAGTTCTATGTGCGTGTTGTTGTTCATTATTTATTATTGCTCATACAGTTTTTGAGATTGCGTCTACCGTTTTGTATCCGTGATCTTACCTGTCCCCAGCTCAGTTGGAGTGTGTCACTTAGATCTTGATAGGATCGTTTTTCGAGGTAGAACATTCGGACACATGCCTTTTGATCTTCCTCTAGTCCCTCTATACAAATATTAAGTTTTCGGACCTCTTCATCCTTACTATCAATAGTAGGATGAAACACTTCTTCAGAATACACACGATAGGCATCCATTTGTTTTGGTCTCTTATTAGTCTTAGAACGCAACTGCTCTAGACAATAGTTCTTTACCACAGTATATAGCCATGGTTTCCAGTTGTCGATCTCTTTCCCTTTAGCACGTCTAAGAAGTAATAAATAGACTTCAGAAGCAGCATCCTTGGCTTCAGCGCTATTCTTATGGTACTTAAGGCATACACCATAGATCATCTCTACATAGCGAGTATATAGAGTAGACAAGTGGATGTCATCACCACTGCTACTGTATAGCGTTAAGAGTTGTTCGTCTGTGAGTTGATCTGCCAATTATATGATTCTTATAGATTACAAGATATATCTTTTTGTAGAATGTAAGGTGTAAAGCGACATTGATCTATTGGTTAAGTTTAAAAGCAGGAAACAATTTTTATTGAGACTCCAAAGCACACAATGATCAAGAGATGATTTTCAAAGAAAATATGCGTTGTCTTTGTGAGAATATAGCTTGCTTAGCATGCACATGGGCACAAGTGGGTAATATGCTTAAAGGTTTTTGAGACTCCTAAGCACGAAGTGATTGGTAAGCTCAAAAAAATAAGAAAGAGTAAATATTTTTAAGATGAACATCTAAATATGTCAGAGTGAAAATGATTGACGCTCCGAAAATACTTTTGATTTTTTTTACTTCGATTATGTATTACTTCCTTTTTGTACATCTATATATCGAGATCGATCAATTCTTATTTTCTCATGGACTTATTATAGAGTCTTTGGAGTGATTTAATAACCATATAGTTTTAAGTCATTTCGATAAATTACAAGCATATGAAATCATTAATCCTCGCATTAGTGAGTACACTGGTATTATGTACCTCACTTACACAATTATCAAGTCAGACTTCATTACAAGGAAAAGTTACAGACGATAAATCAAATGAACCGATCTTATTTGGGTCTGTGGCACTTATAAAAGACGGTGCAGTGGTCAAAGGAGTAGAAACAGATCTTGACGGTAATTATTATTTCTCAGATATCAATCCTGGGACTTATGATGTCAAGGCAAGTTATGTAGGGTATACTCCCACGATAATCACTGGGTTAATCGTAAAAGCAGATAAATCTAACAAATTAAATATTCAAATTTCAGAAGGAGTAATGGCGGATGAAATTGTAATTACGGAGTATAAAGTACCATTAATAGAATTTGATTGCACATCATCTGGAGGTACAGTAACGTCCGAAGATATCAAATCACTACCTACTAAAAGTGTGAATGGTATAGCAGCCACGACAGCTGGGGCTGCATCCAAAAAAGCTAAGAATGGTATTTCTGTAAGAGGTGGACGCACTGATGGGACCGTATATTATGTTGATGGAGTGCGAGTTGCTAACAGTACATTTATACCCGTGAAAGTCAGTGATATAAATGCTACAAAAACTGGTCAGTTAGACGAAGTTTTGAAATATGAAGAAAGTGAAATCGATGAAGATTTGAATTTTTACTCCAACGAATCATATAGCTCTATAATAGAAAATAAATTTGTCAACCCAACGGATGAGGCGCTCTCTACTTTTTCTATAGACGTAGATCGCGCAGGATATAGTAATGTACGTAGATACCTAGATGATGGACAGATGCCGCCTCATGATGCGATACGTATCGAAGAGATGATTAATTATTTTGATTATGACTATGATGGACCTAAGGGAAAAGTACCTTTTGAAATCCACCAATCATTAGTAGACTGTCCTTGGAATAAAGGCCACCAGATTATGCATATTGCGTTACAAGGAAAAGAAATCAAGAAGGACAAATTGCCAGAAAGTAATTTTGTATTTCTTATCGATGTATCTGGAAGTATGAGCGACGTCAATAAGTTACCTCTTGTAAAAACTAGTATGAAGATGTTATTACAAGAGATGCGTCCTAAGGATAAGGTGTCTATAGTAGTTTATGCTGGCGCTGCAGGGTTGGTGTTAGAGCCAACTTCAGCTTCCGAACCACAGAAGATATTAGTCGCCATAGATAACCTAAGATCTGGCGGAAGTACAGCTGGTGGAGCGGGTATTGAATTGGCATACAAAACGGCTAAAAGTAATTTTATAAAAGGTGGAAATAATAGAGTGATACTCGCCACGGATGGAGATTTTAATGTAGGCACAAGTAGTGATATAGGATTAGAAGATTTGATTGAAAAAGAAAGGAAATCTGGTATCTTCTTATCTGTGCTCGGATACGGAATGGGTAACTATAAAGATAGTAAGATGCAAATCTTAGCAGACAAAGGAAATGGCAATCATGCGTATATCGATAATGTCCAAGAAGCAAGAAAAATTTTCGTTTCGGAGTTTGCAGGTACTTTATTTACGATAGCAAAAGATGTAAAAATTCAAGTAGAATTTAATCCTTCTTATGTGCAAGCGTATAGATTGATAGGTTATGAAAATCGTATGCTTCAAAAAGAAGATTTTAACAATGATAAGATAGACGCTGGTGAACTTGGAGCTGGGCATACAGTGACTGCTCTTTATGAAATTATACCAGTAGGTGTTGAAAGTAGTTTTGCAGGTATAGTGGACGATCTCAAATATCAATCTAATAATAAGAAATCTTATAACGGTAGTGGTGAACTCGCAACTATCAAATTAAGATATAAAGAACCAGATGGTGATAAGAGTAAGAAGCTAGTAAAAGAAATTGGTCCAGATGCGATGAATGTAAAAGATGCTCCAGAGCATGTAAGATTTGCAATGAGTGTAGCACAATTTGGTTTATCCTTGCGCAAATCAGATTATATCAATTCACATCAGATGAGTGATCTTATTCAATTGGCGGAATCATCTAAAGCGCATGATCCAGAAGGGTACAAAGCGGAGTGTGTAAGACTAATGAAATCAGCACAGTTAATGGATAGTGAATTGATGGCTGGCAAGGAATAGACTTCGTAAATTCCAAAAAAGAATAAAAAATAAAAATGCCAAAACAAGTAGATTGAAATCTATGACGAGGATCTAATGTAGTATTAGAAATGGGAGCTCAACGTCTTGCGGTAGTTGGGCTCTTTTTTTTATTTTAGAACAGGTAGATTTTGAAATTTTTCTATTTTCGATCTTGATCTTTCACAGCATACTTAACCAACTCTTCCATTTTTACAAACTTCAATGCATTGATATGAGTTGACTCCAACCTTACCAAAGGTGCAACTCCAGCATCGTATGCTTCTTTCCATCTGATCGCACAAAGACACCATCCATCTCCAGGCTTCAATCCAGGAAAATGATATTCAGGCTTAGCAGTGCAAAGGTCATTGCCAAGCTTCAAAGTATAATCTAAAAACTCTTTAGTCATCACTGCACAAATTACATGAGTGCCGTAATCATCTGCACTTGTGTTACAGTATCCATCACGGAAGTATCCAGTCATTGGATCAGTACAGCAAGATTCCAATTTTTCACCAAATATATTCAGCGCTTCGTCTTTTTGTGTCATATAGTTTTGGTTTGCTTTGTAAGTATTGGCAGTGAGTATTTCACTGTTGGCTATAGTTGCTATGAGTCCAGTTGGTACTCCAGTATTTTGTTGGTGGCAGGACATCAGTACGATAATACATACTGCAGCGATATAGAATGATAACCATCTAATCATATCACTTTTGATTCTACCTTAGTATCTAACCACCAAAATGCTAGTGTACCAGTCAATACTGCAACAGGTCCAATAGCACCCATTTCATCTCCAAACAGTATGTGAGTACTAAGCGCTGAGACCAATAAGGCAACCAAAGCTAAGATCGCATACTTACGCACAGGCTTAATAAATAGACCAATAGAAATGCTCAATTCTAGCAAACCGATAGCGAATACCATCCATCTAGTAAATCCCCATTCTGCAAACCTCTCTACCAACTCAGGTACTCCAACCATCTTGACCATACCCATGCCCATCATACCGGCACAGAGTATTACCAAGAGTATATTACGGACAGAAGCCATTACATTGGTTTCTATTACTTTTTTGGTTTGATTATCTAGAGACATTAAGTCGATTTATGTTCTTTATTAAATTCACAGAAGTACCATAGCACACCTGGAGGGTCATGCATAAACAACTCTCTACCGTAGTCAAAGGTTCTGATTTCTGAAAATCTAACCAATTTATAATAATGCTGTAGGCCTTACACGTAAGTTAAGTTTCGCAAGAATCTACATCATCAACTTCGATAAATGCCATTGAGTTATCTATCTAGTAAAAAAGACCCGCCCACTGAACACTACCTACGGAAGACTGAAGGCCCTACTGAAAACTGCCTACTGAAGACTGAAAACTACGCCTCCGCAGTAATCTTACAAATCTCCACAACGGTATCTACAGCTGCTTGCATATCTTGAACCGAAGTCCATTCATGCTTAGAGTGTATTGCCTGCTCTGCTGCGAATAGATTAGGGCAAGGTAATCCCATATGTGATAGCATTGCTCCATCAGTACCTCCACGGATAGATCCAGGATGCTTCTCTATACCTACACGATCCATCGCTGAAAGTGCATATTGCTCTACATAAGGATGCTTGTCGAGTACATCTCTCATATTGCGATATTGATTTTTTACTTCGAATGTATACGTCGATCCAGGATAGTCGGTCAATACGCTTTTGACGATATTCTCAACCATCTCTTCGTGCTTCGCTAGATTTTCTGTTTTAAAATCTCGAATGATAAAATCTATAGTCGCTTCCTCTAGCGCAGATTCTACACGGTTAGGATGGACAAATCCTTCCATACCAGTAGTCGTCTCTGGCGATAAGTTACTCTTCGGTAATCTATCGATAATCGCAGCTGCTATTTTGATTGCGTTCTCCATTTTTCCTTTGGCATATCCTGGGTGAGCACTTACCCCTTGGATCGTTACTTTCAATGCATCTGCTGAGAAATTTTCAGCTTCGAAGTGACCTCTTTCTCCACCATCTAATGTATATCCGAAGTCAGCATTGATCTTAGCTAAATCTACATTAGCTGTTCCACGCCCGATTTCTTCATCTGTAGTAAAGAAGATGGCTACATCACCATGCTTAAGATCAGGATTGTTAATCAACTGATAAGCTGCATCCATGATGATCGCAAGACCAGACTTATCATCGCTGCCCAATAATGTCAATCCACTAGCCGTGATGATATCATGTCCAGTCTTACCCTTAAGCGCAGGATATTTCTCTGGAGTAATGATCTGAGTAGTATCATCTGGCAATACAATATCTTGTCCTTGATAGTCCTTATGTACGATAGGCTTTACATCAGTACCGCTACAGTCGTAGGCCGTATCTATATGAGAGCAGAAAAATACAGTTTTAGTTTCATGATCTACATTACCAGGAATACGCGCATAAACGTAGCCACTGCTATTAGTCTCAGATTTGATACCCATTTCAGTCAACTCTGCCATCAGTACCTTAGTCAGATCCTTTTGCTTCTCTGTGGAAGGTGATGTGTCACTATATGGATCTGCTGTTGTATCTATCTTTACGTATTTGAGGAATCTATCTGTAACTGTATATTTCATGCTGTAGTGAGTTTTTAATTGTTGATCTTCCAAAAGTACAAGTACAAATTTGAATAAGCGAAGGATAGGGGAGGAAATTAAAGTTGGTGTGATTTAGATGGGAATGTAGAAAAATGAAATAGATGAAAATGGAGTAATTAGATTTTAACTATTGTCTATTACACAAGAAATGTATTGGTATCTGAGATTTAGTACTTCGTTTGATACTGATGAGTAAGGATAGTTCAGTTGCTCTATAGTAGATTTTTGTAACTGGATTTAGTGAAATTTTGCAGATGTCGTTTTGTAATTCAAATGTGTTAAAATCAAGTACGAAAACTGTTCTGATATTTACAAGAATAATCTGCTAATATGAATTGTAATTGACTCCAATTTTAAATATTTAAAAAGTATTAGATATTAAGTAAATTAAACCTACCAATATAAAAGAGCATAGAAAAGCATTGAAAGCCCAATCCACTAAACGTGATTTAAACCTATTACTTTGTCCAATCATATAAGAAGCGCGTATTTGGTTTCCTATGTGTAAATCTTGTCGATGTATTAATTTTTCCATGGCTTCTTCATATTCCTTCAGACTACAATCTAGTTGTGAGCCAGCAAACAAATTTTCCTCAAGATTAGGATGATTTGGAAGTATTTGTGTTTTCACTATGTTACGAATCCTAGAAGCGAATGGCTTGGTTGCCAAAATCGAAAGAATTAAAGTTGTCATCAAACCCACTACTAGAACTATGGATATTAAGTAACCGTTTTTTACACTATTGTCAATGAAATCATGGAATACAATAAGTGCGGATATTATTGTAGAACTAAGATTTATCAGAATGGAGGCTTTTCCATCTATTATGCCGATTAGGCCTATATCCAATTTATTTTGATTTCTAAAAAAAGTGCTTAGAGATTTACGTGGCTCTCCTTTAGTTCCGAATTGGCCTTCTTCATTTAGGGATTCTATTTGCCTTTTTTCAATTAATTTTTGCTTCTTATTTTCTAACTGCTCTTCCTTTTGTTCAATTTCTTTTATCTCTAGTTCTGCTTTTTTAATTTTTGCCTTTTGCTTGATCTCCTTTAATGGTGATGTTTCGAGTGCTTCGGAATTCAATTTGTCTTTCATACGTAAGAGAATTTAATGATTGTATTACCTAAGTTGAAGAGGGAAGTAAAGGCTTTTTAAATAATTGAGGTTGTGACTGTCAAATCAAAAATAAAATTTTATATACCAATACACAATGTAGAATTGTATTTATATGGTGAATATTATGTTAGTCATTGATAAGGAAAGGATCAAGTAATGATTTTAACTATAATGATATACAAAGAAGGCTGATAATAATATACTTTCTAAGTATTGATTCTTAAAATCAATCTATTAAAAAAGATAAATTTATTTAGCGTATCATTTTATTTGAAAACTGAATTTGTCCAAATCAGTCTATATTAAAATAAGAAATGTTCTGGTAGAAGAATAGCTTTATTTTTTAGAAGGTAGTACGCAATACTACCTGTTATTTTGATTCTATGAGACAAATTGTTTTTATTGGAAAAAATAGAAATTTAGAAACATGCTTTTTTAGTAGTACAAGAGTCAAATAATTATTGAAATAAAAAAAGACCAAACACCGAGTAATCGATATTTGGTCTTTTTATTTATTTGCTAAATGCTCTTAATCAAATTTATAGATATAAGGCATTCTACATTGTGGTCCTTCCATTTCCATGATAGACTTTAGCTCGCTATAGTCTTTTATAAGCGCTCTAGATATATCATCGTTAGGAAGCAGTGCTTGTGCTGATGAACTTTGATTAAGACCTTTTACTAGGTCCTCATACCATTCTTTCTTGATAGACGGATACTCCTTGATTTTCCATTCTTCAAGTCCTGCCATATCACCTGCAATCTTGATCGCGTCCTCGAGGTCACCGATTACATCTACCAGTCCGATTTCCTTTCCTGCAGTTCCAGTCCATACTCTACCTTGTGCAATGGCATGTGTCTCTTCTTTAGTCATACCTCTACCTTCAGCAACAATCTTGAGAAATTGATCATATATTGCATCAGTCTCAGATTGCATCATTGCTTTTTGAGCTGGAGACATCTCTAAGAAAGGAGACATCGTAATGGCGTGTTGGTGAGTCTGGACCGTATCAAAATTGACTCCGAGTTTGTCATTGGCCATTTCTCTAGCATTAGGTAACATAGAAAATACTCCTATGGATCCAGTAAGAGTATTAGGCATACTTACTATAGTATCAGAGTTAGCAGCTATATAATATCCACCAGAGGCCGCATAATCACCAAAAGAAGATACTACTGGTATTCCGTCAGACTTAAGGTGAGCAATTTCTTTATGAATGATGTCAGATGTTAAAGCACTCCCACCACCACTATTAACTCTAAGGACTACAGCTTTTATTTTTTTATCAGCTCTGATTTTTTCAAAGATCTTCATGTATTTCTTGTCCGTAATAGATCCTTTTTCGTCCACGCCATAACCTACATTTCCTTCTGCATATACTATCGCAACGCGACTATCTCTAGGGCCATCCTCTGTGAGTGTAATTTTAGAGTTGTAATCTTCGAGATCAATGAATTCAATTTCGCCATTTTCTTTAACGCCTAATTTCTCTCTTAGTCGATCTTGTAGATCATCCCAAAATACTAGCTCGTCTACTAGATTAGCTGCAAGTGCTGACTTAGCGTTGATCCCTTTGTAATCATTCATGATTCCATCTAGAGTGGCCTTATCGAACCCTCTAGCCGCAGTAACTTGCTCTTGGAATACATCGAGCATACCGCTAAGAAAAGTTCTCGTTTGTAATTTATTGTTTTCACTCATGTCCGTTCGACGGAAAGGCTCAGTAGCACTCTTGAAGTTACCCGCATAGAAGATATCGAATTTAACGCCTAGCTTATCCATTCCATTTTTGAAGAAAGGGATCATCGTCGCATACCCTTTTACATCTACCATTCCATTAGGATTGAGGAAAATAGAATCAGCAGTACTATTGATGAAGTACGCAGATTGTCCATAGTAATCTCCATATGCATAAATGAATTTATCACTCTCTTTGAAGGTATTAAGCTCATCAACGATAGACTTGATAGTCGCTTGACCTAGACTTACATCTTTATGAGTAAGCATGATGCCTTCGATGCTTTCATCTGCCGCTGCATTACGGATTACTCTTTTGATATCTCTAAGACCGATCGCTTCAGTAGCGTCCATAGCCCAAGGATCAGTCTTTACATTACCTGATTTTTCTGGTATTATTCTACTTAGATCAAGTTTGAGAATAGAGTTGGAGGCTACGGTAGTATCCTTGCTTGAGGCCATACTAACCATGAGCATACCTACGAGGAATATCAGCGCTATCGCTGCAAATACCCCAAGACATGAGGCCGTGAAAAACTTAAAAAATTGCTTCATAACTTATGTTTGTGATCATTCTAAGAATGAATATTAGATCGAAAATGTTATTCAATCTGCACAAATGTAATAGTTATGATGTCTGCTTGGGCTATAATATCGATTAAAGGTGTGATTTTGGGTATGAAATCAGTCTACAAGTCAGCAGTCTACAGTCCGCAGTCAACAGTCTGCTGACTAAAGTCTATAGTTTATGTTTCAAAGTGGCATCTGCTGATTACGGCATAATATGCAATTGCCTCATGATTCAAAATCTTAATATACAATACTCTCATTTTTCACAAAATCATACAAGGTCAAATTACGAATTTGATAATGTGCCTGCCATACGTTCCATAACGCACTATAGTATTGTTGTATTGATGTTCTATGTTCTTGTATGGCTACATTAAGGTCAAGAACATCAGTTTTGCCGATCTGATATCTTTTTTTAGCGATGTCGAGTCTCAAAGTGGCTACATCTAATGCTTCTTTTTGTAACCTTAGTTGTTTGCGTTTGAGGTCGAGTTGATTGATGTTTACCGTAATCTCTCTTTCGAAGTTATTTTGCTCAAGAGATACTTGAAGTTGCTCTAGCTCTAGATTTGATTTTGCAATTTCTTTTTGTGCTTTTCTCAATCCCCAGTCGGCGATTGGCACGCTAAGAGATAGTCTTACACTTTCTTGATCTAATAGACCACTATAGCTTTCACCGAAAGAAGGGTTGGTTCCAGTAAGACCTAAAGATCCAGTTAGAGCTACTGATGGACCTGCGCCTCTGCGAGCTTCTTCGACTGCCCGGTCGGCTTCTAATAGCCTTTGTCGAAACTCGATTGTTCTACTTCTATTTTTTGTAGCCTCATTAATCGCTAGTTCTTTATCGATTAGATACATCGGAGGATCTGTCGGCGATGTAAGGTCGAATATTACTTCTTCTGATATTCCTAAGAAATCTCTAAGTTCTTCTGTTTGTATTTGCTTGTCTAGTTGTAACTGCGACACTCTTGCACTTGCATTTTTGGAACCCAATTTTACTTGTAACATTTCTGTTTGTGCGATTCGGCCTACTGAAAATCTTCCTTCTGCGATGATATTTAGTGAGTCGAGATATACTTGATTTCGCACTGCATTTTCTAGTCTGATTCCTGTTACGTACAGATTAAAAAAATTGTTGACAGCATCATAAGCAATAGTCTCTCTTTGTTCGACATACTGTTTTTGGCTAGATTCGAATTCAAGGTCATTAGATTTTTCATCCCACTTATAACTATTGAATGCAAATAGGGGCTGATCTAAAAATAGAGAAATAGGGTTGGTTAGATATGATCTTTGATAAGGAACTGTCTCGGAACCAAATTGGTCTAGTCTATTGAGGTTGGTACCTATACGAACTGTTCCACCAGTTTTTTTAATTACTTGAAAAAGACTGACGCCAACACTGCTATTCATAAATGATTGGCTACGAAAATCAACGGATCCATCTGGAAGAGTAATCGCATTGATACGTCTATTGAGATCAGGTAATGTTGCATTAAGGCTCAACTGTGGTTTGAATCCAGCATAGAAAGCTATGTTTATCCACTTGCTATTGACCAATCTAGATTCTGCGACTAATGCATCTGGCGATCCATCCTGTGCAGTAGATATAATTTTATCTAGATCAGCAGTGATATTCTGTTGCGCCTGACTAGTGTAGCATGATCCTATTATAGTCAATGCCAATAGGTATAGGTTGATTTTGTTTTTCATATCTAGTCTCTTCTTAATGCTGTGATCGGATCTTGCTTTGCTGCTTTTTGCGCGGGTAATATACCGAATACTACTCCTACTGTAACTGCGATAAAAAATGATAAGAATATCGACCAAATGGAAATTACGGTTGGAATGTTGGCGTAAGATGCTATGACTTTTGCACCGACTATGCCAAGGCCTACACCTAACAATCCACCGACTAGGCTTATGCCTACAGCTTCCAATAAAAACTGGTAGATAATATCTTCTTTAGTCGCTCCAATAGATCTTCTTAATCCTATTTCTTTGATACGCTCCATGACACTGGCCAGCATGATATTCATGATGCCGATCCCACCTACTAGCAATGATATACCAGCGATTATCGCAAACACAAAATTAAGAGTTCCCTGAGTATCTTGTTGTTGTTTGATGAGTAATTCTGGTACGTCCAATTCGAAATCTACTTGGCCATTGTGTTTTCTTTTAAGTAAATTGAAGATGACACTAGCAGTGCTTTCAGAATCCACTGATTCAGATACTTTGACTACTATTTTATCTAATTGGTGATAGTTTTTTATTTTATTGTCTCGATTGTTATTCCCTTTGATGATATCATTGCTTGCAATCTTTCTGCGATCATCTATTCTGAGTAGAAAAGATTTCATAGGAATGAACAACAAATTACCATAGTTCTTTAAACCTAGTTTGTCATAGTTTTCTTGAGAAATGATCTTCTTATCTAAAACTCCGATTACTTTAAATACATTTTGATCGCTCTTAATATACTTACCGATTGGATTTTTTCCAAGAAACAATTTTTTAGAAATATTAGATCCTAGTATACAAACATTGATACCGTTTTTTATTTGATAATCACTAAACATACGACCATCGGAAAGGTCCAAATTATTGATTCTAAAAAAATCGTTGTTCACTCCCATTGTACGAGAACTAATTACTTTTTTCTGATAGATTACTCTAGAGTCATCTGATGTTTCTAGGCTTACATACTCAGTATTGGGAAGTATTTTTTGAATCGATTCAGCGTCTTCGATAGATAGTCCTGGGGAATAAGATTTCTTCTCTTTCTTTGAAGTTGAGCCTTCTTGTTCTTCACCATCATCGCCATTGTCAGTGGGTGGTATTGCGGTAATCATTATGTTATTAGTCCCAATAAGCTCTAGTTGCTCTTTGATGGCTTCTTGTGATCCATTACCTATTGCCATCATTGCGATCACAGCAAATACTCCAAATATAATTCCTAGCGCTGTCAAAAAGGATCTCATCTTATTTTGAATGATTCCTTCCATCGCTAAAGCGAAGTTTCTTTTAATATATATCAGCATTTAGAGATTAGTTATAGTGAATAATAAAGCAAGTACTACTATGACTAACCGATGATCATAAATCCGCCTCCGCCATCTTCTTTGTCTACTTTGGATGGAGATCTATCCTTGGCTTTTTCTTCATTTGCTTTATCGTAAGTTTCTTTGGATTTCTTCCATTCCTCTACTTGTTTTTCAGCCTGCTTTTTTTCTTCTTCATCTATTAAAGTAAAGGAATAGCTAGCTGGTTCTTTGGGCTCTTTTAGACTTACCTTATCATCTTTTGACACTCCAGCGAGTATGACTATATGGTCTTCATTGGATGGACCTATTACGACTTCTTGTTTCGTGACTTTTGATCCCTTTTGAACCCAAACATAATCTAAGCTATCATTTTGCAATGCATCTATAGGTATAGATATCACATCTTCATATTCATAGATTTGAATCTTGTTAGTCGTAGTCATAGCTGGACGCATTACTTCATCTTCTTGATCTACTTCTATTGTGATTTCAAATACTTTAGCTTCTTGATTTTTGAGTTCTTGTCCGATGTTGGCAACAGAAATGATTTGACCAGTAAATTTTTTTTCTGGGAAAGCATCTATTGTAAGATTTACAATCTGCCCTTCTTGTACTTTACTGATATCTACTTCATTGACATAAGCAACAGAAATCATTTTACTTAGATCAGGTAGCTCTGCCACGACTGGGTCCCAGCCACTAATCTGTGCACCTACAGTTTTTTTGCCATTCCATGTTTTTTCATAGATAAGCATTCCGCCCTCTGGCGCTGTGATGGTAAATTCTCCGGCTACCTTATTCAGTAGAGTCAATTTGGAATTAAGCTGTTTGATATTGGTTTTGATCTCACGGATTTTGGCATCAGACTGGATTTCTACTAGTTCTTTTTTGTTTTCTAATTGATCCAAACTTCGTTCTGAGTTTTTTAATTTGAGTAGCGATTGATCAATCACCATTTGGGGCTCATACTTGTTTCGTTCTATTTCTAATCGTTCTTGTTCCATGTTAAACACGATATTACCTATCTGATCATTAATGTCTTTCATCTGTATAGCAGTATCGATTTGCATCTGCTCTAGTTTCGTTTGCTCACGCTCAATATCCGTAGTTCGTTCAGTAATCTTGTTAGCTAACTCAGTCTTATCGAGACTTGCTACGAAATCACCTTTTTCTACGATAGTACCTTCAGGGATGAGTTCTTTGATAGATGTTTGCCATACTCCTACAGATCTCATGGCTTGCGATCCACGTATTTTTATCGAATTTTTGGCCTTAAGTTCACCAGTGGCTTGAATACCTACTTCGAACGGTCCGTGTTCAGGAGTGACTAATAGCATATCTGATTTTACAGTATCGGCAGAGTTGCCGAATGCATAATATCCTGCGGTCAATACAAGGACGATGCCTAGTAACCACGCGAAGTGTTTAGTTTTCATTGGTGTTTAGTTTTGGTTCTTAGCTAGATTGGGGTCTAGTCAAGAGTAAGGTATCACATTACTAAGAGATGCAGTTTTAAGGTTAATAGTTGCATGGTGAGCACATCTCTAATCATTGTAACTTGAAGTGCCTGTATTAGTTGCTCCTAAGCATAGTACTCACATAATAGTTAGAAGTTGCTGTATTTGCCTTAAATAGTTTCTCCGTTTAGAAAGTATTAACACAAGTGTTTTACGCAGTAAAACACGACGTCGGAGTGGGAATGTGGCTTTTTCGCAGAAAAAACACATGGACTGCGACAAAAGGCTGCGACAAAAGGCTCCGACAAAAGACTCCGACTATAAGATTCAGAATATCAATACTTTTTATTTAAAAGAACTATCATGCACCCTTATGTTTTCTACTATTTCATAAAAAAAGGGACACATAGCTATAACTATATATCCCTTGATTAAATTGTTTTTGTCTATTTATCCCTTCTCAAAATCAGATGCTTTGTGAGCACCATCGCAAAAAGGCATGTTGGCTGATAGTCCACATCTACAGAATGATGCTCTGTTTTCTCTTACTTCTTCTGTACCATCTGCATGAGTGATGTTTACAGTATTCAGTACTAATAGCAGTCCTCCCTTGTTGATTTTTACGTTTACTTTAGTCTCTTCCATGTTAGTTATTTATCGTTCTTGTTAATAATATTTTCAATTAAATTGACAAATGCTTAAGCGTTTGCCTTAGTTGCTAAGTTATCTATATGAAGCGAACTAAGAACGTTATTAGTTCACTTCATGCTAGCAAATGAGTAATTTAGAAGTTATATAAATACCTGTAAAGAAGCAGGAACGCTGACCACAATACTATTTTTGAGGTGAGTGATTCAACAAAAAATGTAAAATTAACACGATGAAGAATAATTTACTATTCATAATGTTGGCCATGCTAATTTTTAGCTCGTGCCGAAAAGATGACATAGTCGACACCAGTACTAATCCACCTGCCGCTGAAGTATTCTATGCTGCAGATATCATAGGGAAGATAGTAGATCAAGATGGTAAGGCTATAGAGGACGCAACGATTACAGTAGGTAATGCCTCAGAATCGACAGATGCCAATGGATTATTTAGATGGAAAGGGCTTAATATGGGAGCTAACATTGGAACATTTCTTGAAGTCAATGCGCCTGGGTATTTTGAAAGCGGCTACAGAATATATCCTGGAGGTACTTATGATCGTAATGTGGAAATTACTTTGGTCAAAAAGGTAGTTTCTGGTTATGTCAACGGAACTACAGGAGATGTAATCACTCTAGAAGGAGGATTAGAAGTAGATTTTCCCGCCAATGCCTTTGTTGCAAATGGTGGAGACTATAATGGTCTAGTTACAGTACATGCATATCACGTAGATCCTTCTGAAGAGGGTTACCTCGACAGATCGCCTGGAGACTTGAGTGGTACAGATGAGACTGGAGCCAATTATTTACTAGAGTCATTTGGAATGCTTGCGGTAGAGATGGAAACTCCAGATGGACAGTATGTACAGCTTAGAGAAGGAGTAACTGCTACTATTACGGTACCTGTAGATAATTCATTACTTGGAGATGCACCACCAGTAATACCTTTATGGCACTTCGATGATATCCAACATAAGTGGGTCAAAGAAGGCCAAGCGGAATTAATCAATGGAAAATATATAGGTCAGGTATCACATTTCTCTTGGTGGAATTGTGACGATTTTATCGATGCGGCTTCGTTGTGTATACAGATTTTCGATGGCAGATTCCAGGGTAGTTTATACGGTCTTGTTGTAGAGCTTACTTCAGAGTCCGCAGGAACTTCAAGTGATATTACAGATTCTGAAGGAAACGCATCGGGTCAGGTGCCTTCCGGAGAAGTCCTAGAAGTAACCGTATATGGTCTATGTGGAGAAGTTGTTTATACAGGTTCGATTGGACCATTTACTGGCCTGGACAACAAAGAAATAATACCAGTTACACTCGCTGAAGGAGATCAATTCGAATTTACTGGTAATGTATTTGACTGTGAAACTATGAGTTCATTGAGTGATGCGATAGTTACGATTGATGTAGAAGGTCGAACTAGTTATACAGAAACTGATGAAAATGGAAATTACGCTTTCTCTCTTTTGATGTGCGAAGAAGAAGTAGAGTATGTTGTTTCTGCATTCAACTTAGAAGCAGGTATGGCAGGTGTAGAATCAGGAACAGCAACGCTATTAGGTGCGAATGTATTAAATGTCTCTTTATGTGATGAGATACCATTTGGAATTATTTCTTATGGCTCTGATGGTGAGCAAGTGACGGTTACTGATTTGACTGCTAGCCAAAAGCCTAATGAAATTATTCTTTCGAATGATGGAGCGACGGGGTTAGTAATTGGATTTAGTGCTACCACAGTTGGTACTAGTCCTGCTAGTATTTACTCAACTTTTGTGAATGCAGATAATACCAATTGTAGCGTAACCTTAACGCAATTCGAATCAGGAATAGGAGGATATATTGAGGGTAGTATAGTTGGAACAAATGAGGATGGACTTCCTTTCTATGGAACTTTTGCCGCAACGATTACACAATAGTTTAGCCGTAATCCATATGTCGCATATTCAAAATCTCATTAAGCAAGTCCGAAAAGGATCGCCTGCAGCTCAGAAAGAAGTGTTTGCCACTTACTCTCCGCAGCTGTATAAGGTGGCCTGTAGGTACACCTCAGATGGACATTCTGCGAAGGATATATTGCAAGATTCTTGGATTAAGATATTTGGTAAGATCGATCAATATAAAGAGGAAGGCAAGTTTGAATCGTGGTGTAAAGTAATCGTGATCAGAACGGCACTGACCTACAGACGAAAACTCAAAGTATACCTCAATGATGAAGAGTATCAATCAGGTGACTACGCATTAGATCCGCAAGTACTCATAGATATGGACGCTGCGGATCTAATGAAAGTAGTAGATAGTATACCGAGCGACTACGCAGATATATTTAAGCTATTTGTCATCGAAGGGTACTCACACAGAGAGATAGGCGAATTGCTAGATATAGGCGAGTCAACAAGTAGATGTAAAGTATCTCTAGCAAGAAAGAAGCTTAGAGCGATTTTGGAGAAAAGTAAATTTAACAGTTATGAAAAGACTAGTTCAATTTCGTTGGGTACAAAACATTCTAGGTAACTCCCATTAAGGACTAATAAATAAAGCGAAGTCAATATGACAAATTATAATAACACAGATAAGATCATCAAAGAGAAGTACGAAGCAGTCAATCCTGTATTTGATGCAGATGCGATGTGGGCTGACCTCGCTCCGATGGTGGAGCAAAAGAAACGAAGAGGAATTTTGTTTTGGGCTTCTGGGTTAATGATTATCTTATTTAGTCTATTAAGTATTATTGGCTTGCAACAGTATGAAGCTTATCCTATTGATCCTAATATTGCTAATGATAAATTGGTGAATCCTCAGAATTCAAATCTTGCCTTCGATAATAGTATGTCACCTGTAGCAGAGACAGTTAGTTCTAACTTTTCATTGGAAGAGGAAAAAACTGCTGACCCGATGAAGGTTGATTTAGAAGTGTCTATTGAAAAGGTTGAAGATTTATCTGTAATGGATAACAATAGTAAGAAGTCTAAATTGCATAATGAAGTAACAGACTTTTATTTTGATAGTAAAGTAGTCAATCTGCCTCAGTTTGAAGATGATTTTGTTCAGTTAAGTACTCCGTATGAAAGCGAAAAGAATAATAACTATACGCTTGACGAAGTGGATATAATATCCAGAGAGTTATTAACAATGCCTAAGATTTCTAGCGTTAAAATATCATCATTGGAATATACATCGACGAATGAAATAAAGTCAGACTCTAAGTTCATAGAAAGTACATATACACAGCCATTGCTAAAGAAGGAATGGAGGTTAGGATTGAATGGCGGGTACTATACGCATAGTCGTTCTTTTGAAAATGCAGGAGACGATACATCGGATAACTACATTAATAGATCTCTAGAAGAAAAGGCAAAAGATGGATATGATCTAGGTATCAAGTTTGAATATTTCTTAACTGATAATTTTGTGATTCTCGGTGGTGCAAGGTTTAGTCAATCTTTTGTACAAAGGATTGCGGATTATGAATATACCGAAACTATTACGCTCGAAGATTATGTAGTGAAAATCATTATAACTGAAGAAGGTCCATTTGAGGTGAAGGAGACTATTACTTACGATGGGGTATTCAATCATAGAGCGGATAATTATATTACTGCTACTAGGTTGGGTTTGATTACAGGAATACAGTATAGAGTAGGTGCCAATAGATGGACGTCACACTTTGACCTCGGTATAGAACTACCAGTGTGGAGTAGTCATTCAGGTATCATTACCAATAACAGAAGACCTTACAATCTAACAGAAGATACAGAAGCTATTAATGCTTCTTCTTTACAGATATTTGGAGGAGTGGGTATGGAATATTCCTTATCCGAATCGACAGCAATACAAGCAACTATTGGAGGGTATATGCCTTTCAATAATGAACATGTAGAATCATACGCCATAGAAAAGAAAAGCACTTTGTTAGGGCTTAATCTAGGTATACATTTTAGACTTTAATGTTTATCAGAGTCTATTTTTAAAACAACATTAAAACAACATATTTTAAAAAATAAAAATTATGAAAACACTAATTACACTTAGTTTACTCATAGGAACTATACTGACGAATGTACAAGCACAATCAGTGACATTCCAATCTTACATGACTACAAGCCAATGGGCAAGCTCTGTAAGTCTCAACGGTAACTCTCTCAATGAATCTTCATCTGGAGTATTTGATATTGCGCCAGCAGATGTGTTGCCAGGAACTAATGTTATTGAATTTCAATCTTCAGTTGGAAATGTAAATGGAGTTTCTAGTTTAGATTTAGTTCTTGTTCTAAGAGCACTTTTTGATATTTTTCCTTTGGATATTGACGGAGTAATTCCTGCTGATGTTGATAAATCTGGATTTATAGGAGTTAATGATCTTGCTAAGATTCGATCTAATATTTTAGGAATATCATCGGACATAGAATTTGCTTTCATTCATCCATCACTAGATTTGACTAATTTAGATCCATTCGATTTTGGGTCGGATGTATATTCATTTAAGTTTGATGGTGCTGATATCGCCACTACTGATTTTACCTTCGATGTATACATTCATGGTGATGTAAATAAGAGTGCCTCGTTTGCTCCAGACAGTAACGATGAAGTAGAAGTAAGGGGGTCAAATGCATTATTTGCGATCAATGATATCGAAGTAGTGACGGGATCAACTTATGAAGTACCATTTAGTATTGAAAGCGAAAAGCTCATAGAGGCATTTCAAATTGGAACGGCGATAGATGGAATATCGATTACAGATATTATTGTGAGTAACGAAACTCTTAATATTGAAAATAATATTTCTAATGAATTTGCACGAATGGTTGTGTATGGCGAAGCGCCTAGTAATCTAATCGAAGGAACTTTTACGATCACTGCGGATAGAGACGGAATGCTATCAGAGTTACTATCACAAGAGCTTACTTTCTTTGATGAGATCGTATATAGTGATTTGACTACAGGAGAATTAGAGCTTGAGTTTAGATCTACATCTGCAGTAGGAGATTTCTCTATCGAAGATGTAATGTTATCTCCTAATCCTGCGACGGAAGAAGTAACGATATCATTTCCAGAAGTATCTAGTGGTACTACTTTATATATATCAAATGCGCAAGGTCAATTGATCTCGTCTAGACAAGTATCAGGAAGGTCTGCTACGATCCAAAGAGATGAATTGAAAGCGCCAGGAGTCTATATCGTTACTGTGGAGCAAAAGGGAAAGACAGTACAAAAGAAGTTTGTATTGATTTAGTCAGAATTGAATTTAGTACTTTCAATTGATAGAATGTATATAGGGTCTGCCTTGATTGGTAGACCCTATTTCGTTTTCTGTATTTGAGATTTTATTCTCGATTTAAAGAATGAATTTACTGAGGGTTGCCAAGAGGGCGCCCTCAAGGTGGACGAGACTAAAGTCTCGATTACGCTCAGCATTTCATCAAATCCTTTGTATAAAATGAAAATATCGATACCTTAACGGTTTAGTTGCATATATGGGAATCACTTCCTAGAGATAAAATGCAATAAGATCAATAACCCTAAGTATACTAAAGTAAAACGCTACTATGCAGAATTTGAAAAATAGATTAACGATACTCTTCGCACTAATGGTGCTTCCAATGTTGGCATTTGCTCAAGATGGAGAGGTGGGATTAGATGCTAAAATAGATGCGGCATTCAAACCTATATCTGATTTTTTCTCTAATTTAATATTCTTCAAGATTGGAGATATTCCTTTTGTATTGATGCTTTTAGTATTCAGTGCTTTGTTCTTTACAGTATACTTCAAGTTTATCAATATCCGTAAACTGTTTACTGCGATCAATGTAGTACGTGGTACTTATGATCATTTAGATCATGCGACTGTTGGCAATAGCGATCTGGCGATAGATGGTGATATCAAAGATACTATCAGAGATGAAAGTGAAGAAGGTGAAGTAACTCACTTTCAAGCATTGGCTACAGCCGTGTCAGGTACAGTGGGTAATGGTAATATTGCCGGTGTAGCATTGGCTATTGCGTTAGGTGGACCTGGAGCTACATTCTGGATGATCGTTTGTGGGCTATTAGGTATGTCTACCAAGTTTGTGGAGTGTACATTAGGTGTTCAATATAGAGATATCGGAGAAGATGGTACTGTGTATGGTGGACCGATGTACTACTTGTCAAAGGGATTAAAAGAAAGAGGTTTCGCTACGCTAGGTAAGATAGCAGCGGTGTTCTTTGCGATATTCTGCATTGGTGGATCATTTGGTGGTGGTAACGCTGCACAGTCTAATCAAGCAACTATAGTAATTAAGGAGTTATTAGGATTTGAAAGTACTGGTGCTGGAGCCATTATCGGTTTAGTATTAGCGATCCTCGTTGGTATCATTATTATTGGTGGTATCAAGCGTATTGCTTCTGTTACTGAGAAAGTAGTGCCTTTCATGGCTGTACTATATTTGATCGCTTGTCTCTATATAATCTTGAGTAATTTCACATATATTGATGATGCATTTGGTCAGATATTCTCTGAAGCATTCAATCCTAAAGCAATAGGAGTTGGTGGAGTTATTGGAGTATTATTAGTCGGATTTAAAAGAGCAGCTTTCTCGAATGAGGCGGGTGCAGGATCTGCATCTATTGCTCACTCAGCAGTAAAAACAAAGTACTCTGCTTCTGAAGGTCTAGTAGCATTATTAGAACCATTCATCGATACAGTAGTAATATGTACTATGACCGCTTTAGTAATTATCATATTCAATATCAACGGAGACGTATTCCAATATGGTGGAGAAGGAGGATCAGTATTGATCGATGGTGTATCTTACGAAGGTGCAGGTATTACATCCAAAGCATTTGCTACGTATATTCCTTATTCTAATGTATTCTTGACTATAGCGGTAGTATTGTTCGCAGTATCTACAATGATATCATGGTCATACTACGGATTACAGTCTTGGAAATACTTATTTGGTAGAGGAAAAGCAGCAGATATCACTTACAAGTTATTATTCTGTCTGTTCGTAGTTATTGGTGCAGCAGCAAGTATGAATTCAATTTGGGCCTTCTCTGATGCGATGATATTCGCGATGGTATTCCCTAATATGATAGGTTTATTCTTCCTATTCCCTGTAGTAAAAGAACAACTCAACAGATACCTTGATGCAATAAAGGCAGGTAAATAAATTATGAACTGGTTGGTCTATGTAATGTTAGATAAGCATTCTTTCACTCACTAGAGACGTAACGGAATATGGCGATAAATAAGAAGTATATCTTCAGTACACTTTTAGTAATAGTATTACTCATGTCAGTAGGTACTCTGATTTGGGGTGCTATTCTACTGATCAATGCTAGAGATGGCGGTCAATATGTGAGAGTAGGAGCGATACTAACATTGATAAGTACGATGTGGTTAGTGGTGTCTAACCTTGACAAAAAGCCCAAATCATAGATAGCTAAAAATGAGCGTTCAAAATAAGATAGTTTCAAATTACGAAACGGCAGCAAGTCAAACACAAGCTTGGCAAGACGCTGGCCTAGAAGTAGTGTTTACTAATGGATGTTTTGATTTGATTCACAAAGGTCATATCCTTTATCTGGAAGAAGCGGCTCAGCAAGGAGATAAACTCATAATAGCGATTAATGCAGACAAGAGTGTAAGTAAGCTCAAGGGGAAGCATAGACCAATTAAGGATGAAGATAATCGATCTCTCATTATGGCGGCATTCTCATTTGTGGATTTAGTAGTGATCTTCCATGAAGAGACGCCGTTGGAGCTCATAGAAATGGTTTCGCCAGATGTATTAGTCAAAGGTGGAGACTGGAGTCCAGACCAAATAGTAGGTAGTGATCACGTGATGAATCAAGGAGGGTTAGTATTGAGCCTACAGTTTGTAGAGGGATACTCGACTTCTGCTCTTGAAGAAAAAATAAAGAAAGCATGACGAATACAGTAATAGAAGTCTACGAGTACCTAGACAGTATCGCACCATTTGAACTGCAAGAGTCTTATGATAACGCAGGATTATTAGTTGGAGACGCCGATGCGGTTGTTACCGGTGTTTTGCTCTGTTTGGATAGTACAGAAGCTATCATAGACGAAGCTATAGAGAAAGGTTGTAACCTAGTAATAGCTCATCATCCAATTGTATTTAATGGTCTTAAGCGGTTTGTAGGTGAAAACTACGTCCAACGAACAATTATTAAAGCTATAAAAAATGATATTGCAATTATTGCTATCCATACCAATTTGGATAATGTTTTGACCAATGGAGTGAATGAAATGATTGCTACTAAGTTGGGTATGAATAGTATTAGCATTTTGGCGCCTAAGGATCAAGACATATTAGAGGAAGTCGCTGGTGCTGGATTGGTAGGGAAATTGTCAACTAGTATGAAAGGAAAGGAGTTTTTAGATCATCTAAAGGAGAAAATGGAGCTTTCTGTGGTGAAGCATACACATATATGTTTTGAAAAAATAAAGAAAGTAGCTATTTGCGGAGGATCTGGAGGATTCCTGCTAGAGCACGCTAAAGCAGCTGGTGCACAGGTGTTTGTGACTAGTGATTATAAGTATCATGAGTTTTTTGATGCAGATGGAGACATTATTATAGCTGATATTGGACATTATGAGAGCGAACAATACACTATAGAGCTTCTTTATAAGATTGTAAAAGAGAAATTTAGTACTTTTGCAGCCCATTATACTCTACAGAGTACTAATCCGGTATATTACTACTAAGATCATAAGATAATATGGCAACACAGGAACTATCAGTATCAGACAAACTAAATCAATTAGTTGAGCTTCAAACTATCGATTCTAAGAAGGATGAAATCAAGATACTCAAAGGTGAACTTCCTATGGAAGTAAGCGATCTAGAAGACGAGATAATCGGCTTAGAGACAAGAGTAAACAAGGTGCAGACATCTATAGAAGAGGTATCAGGTGAAATCAACAAGCACACCACTAATATCCAAGAGGCAGAGTCATTAATCGAAAGATATAACTCTCAACTTGACAATGTAAAAAACAATAGAGAATATGATGCTCTTACAAAGGAACTAGAGCTGCAAAAGCTTGAAATCCAATTATCTGAAAAGAGAATCAGAGAAGCTAATGTAGCTAAAGAAGTAAAGGAAGAAACCTTAACTACGGCAGTAGAAAAGTTGGATAAGAGAAAAGCAGATCTAGAAACTAAGAAAGTAGAGCTTGATAAGATTATAGCTAAGACTGAAAAGGACGAAGCTAAATTAGAGAAAGCATCTACCAAAGTAAGAAAGACTATAGAAGATAGACTGATCCAATCTTATGATAAGATTAGAACATCTTACAGAAATGGTGTAGCAGTAGCTCCTGTAAATAGAGCTTCTTGTGGAGGTTGTTTTAACCGTATACCACCTCAGACGATAATCGAGATTGGCTCTATGAAGAACATCATTGCTTGCGAGCATTGTGGAAGAGTTCTTGTAGATCCTAGCTTGATGGAAGGAAAGAAGAAGAAGTAATCTCTTCAAAACGATAAATACCAGCCATGTAGAATCATTTCTACATGGCTTTTTTTATTTTAGAGCTTCGGGCTTTAATTTAAGTCTAACTTCAGGCATATATATGTCAATTAAATCCTAAACTATCCTACGAACCTTCCAAACCATGATTTCTATGTATGTTTGCAAGCGATGAAAGTATCTTTTTTTAAGCTTGTCGTGACCTCTTTACTGCTCTTAAGTAGTTTAATCTTATCTGCTCAGTACAGATTTGAGATTACAGCTGATATGGAAGAAGCCTATGGATATGCAATGAGCCTACGCAAGACAAAGGCATTAGAGAAGATACAATATATTAAAACTACAGATCCTAATAATTTGATGGTTCTTCATGTTGAGAATTATCTTGATTTCTTTGAAATATTTATTAATGAGGATGAAGATCAGTTTGATAAATTGGAGCGAAATAAGGACAAAAGACTTAGGCAAATCAAAGATGCAAAAGTAGAATCTCCCTACAGTCGATTTGTAAGAGCAGAAATTACATTGCAATGGGCCTTAGCTAGAATGAAGTTTAATCAAAGATTTACTGCCGCACAAGAGATATACTCCGCGTATAACTTACTTGAGCAAAATGTAGCCTTTTATCCTGATTTCATATTAAATAAAAAAAGCCTTTCTATCCTTCATGCGTTAGCAGAATCATTGCCAGATATTGTTAGAAAGGTATTTGGTGTAGATGGATCGATACAGCAAGGAACCGAAGAAATCAATTCGTTGACGAAATTAGATCGTGCTGTAGCTTCAGTTTTCTATGATGAGATATCTACGATTTATGCTTATATAATATCTTTTCAAAATAATAAAAAGCATACCGCTTGGACATTTATCAAAGATAGAAATATGGATGTGGAGAATAATCCACTTTCTTGTTTTGTTGTAGCCAATATGGCACAAAAGAATGGACTTAATGATAAAGCAATAGAGGTACTTTCTAATCGACCTCAAGGAAGCCAATATGAGAAGTTTTATTACTTGGATTTGTTACTTGGTAAATCAAAATTATATCGTCTTGAAAAGGACGCGGATGAACACATCAAAGTATTTATTGAAAATTTTAAAGGAGAGCACTTTATAAAAGAAGCTTATCAAAAGTTAGCTTGGTATGAGTTGGTTATGAATAATAATTTTGTTGCCTACAAAAAATATATGGAGCATTGTGTAGATAGAGGTAACGATCTCGTAGATGAGGACAAGCAGGCCAAAAGAGAAGCTAAAAGTAACATTGTACCCAATCCGGATTTATTAAAAGCAAGGTTGCTGTATGATGGTGGGTATTACCAAAGAGCATATACACTGTTGATCACTAAGTCTTATTTGTTTCAGGAAGGCAATAAGGATAATATAGAGTATAATTATAGGATGGGCCGTATTTCACAGTCGCTTAATAACCTGCGAGATGCAATACAGCATTATGGATATGTAATGAATATTGGCAGTAAATCTAAAAGTTATTTTGCTTGTAATTCTGCATTACAAATAGGGCTGATATATGAATCTCAAAGTGATTATAAAAAAGCTAAACAATACCTGAAAAAGTGTCTCAAAATGGATCCGGATGAATATAAAAATGGACTCCATCAAAAAGCAAAATCGGCCTTAGAAAGGATTAATGAAAAACAGTAGTTTTTTTTAAGATCACAAATATTCCCTTAATTATGGGTCATCTAATTCTTACATTTTTACTATTCATTTTTATTTTTAATTCTCAGGCACAACTAAGATTATTACAACAGCGGATGGGGGATTTTTGCATTCTGGAAGTATGGATGAGTTTTCGGTATTGAAAAGTGTTTTTCAAAAACATAACGAAGATGGATCAGTTGATGAAACGGTAGGCGAAATTGTATACGATGCTCAAGCTGTATCTCCAAACGATATGTTATTGGATGACAATGGAGATATTTTCGTTTTTGGATTTACTATAGATGACATGAATAGTCCAGATGAATTATTTGCAATCAAGTATACTTCGGATATTACTGATGTAAAAAATGTTTGGCAGTCTAACATTACCTTGTCACCCAATCCGAGTAGCAGTACAAGATGGATATTAAAAGGTGAAAGTATTGATATTAAAGAAGTAAAAATGTTTGATATTTCCGGAAGGTATTTACTAGATCTGGAAGTAGATCAAAACCAAGTCTATACTAATCATAAAGTCGACTCAGGTCTATATGTATTATCAATTATTACTACGCAAGGCGAAATAATAAATACGAAGTTATTAATCCATTAGCATTCTTAAAAACCCATTACTGTGTCGTCTGCTCTAATATCAGCAGCACCTTCTATCATCCCTTCTGTGTTATAATAGATACATTCGACTTTCCCAATTTTTCCTTTTTGTTCAACGGTATGTCCCATAGCACTAAGAGAATCTACTAAGCTTTGATCAAAACCTTCTTCTTCGAATCTGATTTTATCAGGCTTCCATTGGTGATGAAATCTTGGAGATGCTACCGCTTCAGTAGCACTCATACCATGATCAATAATGTTTACGATTACTTGGAACACTGAAGTGATTATAGTGGATCCTCCTGGAGAGCCAAGAGACATTATAGTCTTTCCATCTTTTAGAACTATAGTCGGAGTCATAGACGATAACATTCGTTTGCCTGGCTCTACCTTATTGGCTTCGGCACCGATTAGACCAAACATATTCGGTACTCCAGGCTTCGCAGAAAAATCATCCATTTCATTGTTGAGTAAAAAACCTGCACCTTGCACTACTGTTTTGGCTCCATAAGCACCATTGATAGTGGTTGTCAATGATACTGTATTACCTTCTATATCTACAATGGAAAAATGTGTAGTCTGTAGACTTTCCTTAGCTTGACCTGCTTTAATACTATCGCTAATACTTGCTTGATTAGGATCAAAATTTGACATTCTTTCTTTGATATAATCAGGATCCATTAGCATCTCCAGAGGTACATTGTAATAGTCACTATCACCTAAGTGTGTTGCTCGATCAGCATACACTCTGCGTTCCGCTTCAGCAATTAGATGGATACTGGCAGTACTATGATGTCCTAGTTTACGGATGTCATATGGTTCTATTATTTCTAGTAGCTGAGTTAAAGCGATTCCGCCACTACTGGGTGGAGGCATCGATATTATTTCATATCCTCTATAATCAGTTGTAATAGGCACTCTCCATACTGATTGGTAGTCAAGGAGATCTTGCTTGGAGATGATTCCATTTCCGTCTTTCATCTGGGCGACGATCTTATCCGCTACCCATCCAGTATAAAAACCGTTTCTTCCTTGATCTCTTATGGCCTCCAATGTCTTAGCGAGATCAGATTGTACTAACATATAACCTTCTGAATATTCTTGCTGATTGTTAAATACAGTTTCAGCTCTATTATTTTGATCAAAGTCCACTCTCTTTTCATTCATCAAGTTTGCTTGGCGTTCTGTTAGGTGGAATCCATTTCTTGCTATTTCAATAGAAGGTTGAATCAGACGTTTCCAATTTTTTAATTGACTATATCTTGCATATGCCTGTGCCATGCCATCAACACTTCCTGGTACTCCGGCGGCTAATTCTCCGGCTTGAGATCTTTCTGATACGGCATTTCCATTTTCATCGAGGTACATATCAGCATCTGCTGCGGCTGGTGCTTTTTCTCTGAAGTCGAGAGTTATAGATTCTCCTCTAGCATCGCGATAGACCATAAAACCTCCACCGCCTATATTTCCAGCGACAGGATAGCAGGCAGCGAGAGCAAACTGTACAGCTATGGCGGCATCTATTGCATTGCCTCCATCTCGGAGCACATCTAATCCTATCTGAGTGGCTATAGGATGAGCTGTGACGACCATGGCACTATCTTCGACCATAGTCTTGGTGAAAGTGTATTGATGGTTAGGCGTGTTCTTACAAGAAGAGTATCCTATGCAAAGTAATGAAGCGAGTAAAACGTGTGGAATAAAATCTTTCATATAGTCTATTGATTGATCAATATATAGATAATACTCAGCTTGAGGTGTTAATTGTAGCGGACTAATTTGATCTAAAGGGCTTATTACTGCTTTATTAGCCGACAGATTTACAATTATGCCTTATCTTTGATAATAGATTGGAGAGAAGTTCGTTTTAAAGTCTTAGATCTAGAAAACTTTTTACAATAACTAAGAGCATCGGATGCAAGTGAATCATATGGCAACTCAAATGAAATATACAGCGTTAGCACTAATCATGTGCATATCTACATTGACATCAGCACAGAAGTTTGTCAACGAGTTTCTCAATATTGGAGTAGGAGCTCGAGCACATGGCATGTTTGGAAGTGTCGTGGCTAATGGAGAAGACTTAACTTCTGCCTATTGGAATCCTGCTGGACTCATCGGATTGGAAAATTCATTGGAGATCAATGCCATGCACGCCAATTGGTTTGGGGGAATCGCTGGTTATGATTACATCTCAGTAGGAAAGAAATTTAAAGAAAAGAACGCTGCAGCTGCAGTGACACTGATAAGAATGGGTATTGATAATATACCTAATACACTTAACTTAATTGGTCCAGATGGTAATGTAGATTACAATCGTATAGAGACTTTCTCTACTGCAGATTATGCATTTTTGATTTCTTATGCCAAGGCTATGGACGAAGCAGGGAAACTTTCTCTAGGTGGAAATATCAAAGTGATACACAGATCTATAGGAAGTTTTGGTTCTGCTTGGGGTTTTGGAGCAGATCTAGGTGCTAAGTATAAACTGAATAAAAATTTTACTCTAGGTCTTACCGCTAAAGATATCACAACTACATTTAATGCGTGGTCATTTAATCTTTCGGATGATGAAAAATCAACATTCAACGAGACAGGCAATGAAATTCCTGTAAGTAGTAATGAAGTAACTCTACCTAGATTTGTCTTAGGTATAGCATATCAAACTAACATTGGATCAAGCTTTAGCATATTAGCCGAAACTGATCTTACAATGTCTACATACGGTAGAAAAGCGGGATTAGTATCGAGTAACAGTTTTGAGATAGATCCCACTATTGGCGTAGAAGTGGGCTATATGGATAAAGCGTTCCTTCGTTTCGGAATGGGTAATATTCAACGTAGAGTCAATATCGAAAACTTCGATGAAAGTAACCTAGAAATTCAACCAAATGTTGGACTTGGACTCAAATTAGGAAGGCTTACTGTAGACTATGCATTGACTAATCTTGGTTCTGCAACAGATGTACTCGTATCGCATATCTTTTCATTAGGTATAGCATTCAATGCTAGAAAGGCCAGCACTGACGCTAATGTAAAATAGCATGGTGGACGTTAAGCTCAAGTTGAGGCTTGGGTAATGTTTATTTCTAATACTTAGATTTTTTAGAATCTAAGTATACCTCCGTTTTCAGAGTCGATAATCTTAAAGTCATAGAATAACTCAGTTCGTCAGAAGAACCTTTGTTTCTATTGGATATCTTTATTCCTATATGTCAATTTTTCTGAATGGATTTAAACCAAAAAGAGCCACTAACCAAAGTTAGTAGCTCTTTATATTTTTACACTCTAAGAGAATAAATATATATCTCTAAGTCTCTCAATCTATATCTTAATATCCGCCATAAATTCCTTTCACAAATGGTCCATTTAAGAACTCTTTTGCTGGTATTTGGCTCTGCAGTACCACACCTTTGAGGCCGCCTTTGAGAAGCATATAAGCTGCTTCGCACAATGGTCCTGCTGTAGTGGACTGGATCGCTCTTAGCATCTTGTCACCGACTTTAGATGGGTTGACAGTATATGCCTTTTCCATCATACGGAGTACACCATTACTATCTTTTCCTCTTACTGATGAATATACGATTACTACATCTTCTTCCACAGATGGAATTTGATCTAACATAGTTTTCTCAAGAACATTGATTTTATCATCTCCTGAGATTCCTTCGATAGTTTCTTTGACCCATTGGTAATGACCAGGATATCTTAGTGTCTTGTAATCTAGATCTCTTACTCTACCTTCAAATGCCTCAGGAAGATCAGCTGCTCCACCAGAAGTAAAATTGTCTTCATAAGTGATATTATCAATGATGATTGTTTCGTTTCCTGATAAAGCAGGAATTGATTGAGTGATGTAATCTTTTACAACGACGGCATCTTTCATGTATTCTGTCGCTACACCGATAGGACTCCAAGTAAATGCATAGAAATGAGGCGCTTGAGCATGTGCTGATAATGCTCCAACTTTCATTGAGATATGGTCTACTTTATCTACTCCGTGTATTTCTTGAAAATCTTGGAAAAGTTGATTAGCTAGGACATTGATAAATCCTGGAGCTAATCCAGTTTGTAAGATAAATCCAGTATCTGCATCTTTAGCAAGTTCCATGATTTCGTTAGTCTCAGCTACGTACTCTGTAAGGTTAGCGTAATGACATCCATGCTTGATAGCTAGTCTAGCCATACGTGGCGCTTGGCTACCTGGAAGACAGTCTAGGATTACATCGCATTCGGCTAATGCAGCCTCTAGTGCATCGTTACTATCACTCATAGGCATAAGTACACCATGTAACTTAGATAGGTGACCACATCCTTCGGATACAAATTTCACTGCGTTATCTATCGCTCCTTGAGATATATCTCCTAGGTAGATTTCAGCGTTTACTTCGTTAGATTCTGATAATATAAGGCCTGCAGCCTGTCCTATTCCGCCTGATCCTGCTATAAATATCTTTGCGTCCATTATTTATTTCTGTTTAGTAAGTATTTAAGTGATTGCCTAGCGTAAGTATCGCAAAGGCACGCAAATGTATACCAATTATTGAAATGGACAAGAATGCTTTCATTTTGTGTGACCAAAAACTTAATATGTGTCTTATTCTAGGTATTAAGTAATTACTGCTCAAAGTGTAAGCAATTAGATACTTTCTAATTCGGTAGATTAAATATGAACTTTATTCGTAATATATATATTATTATTGCTAGACGATTTCAAATCAAATCAAAAAGTTAACAACACATGTCAATAAAAGTAGGAGAGAAAGCACCATCATTTACATTGAGAAATAGTGCGACAGAAGAAGTAAGTCTATCCGACTATAAAGGAAAAAATGTAGTAGCATTGTTTTTTCCATTAGCATTTACTGGAGTATGTACTACCGAGTTATGTGAAATTAGAGATAGTATTGCGGAGTACAACAATATGGATGCGGAGGTTGTAGCTATTTCCGTTGATAGCCCTTTTACATTGGCCAAATTCAAAGAAGAGCAAGGATATAATTTTCCATTGTTGTCAGATTTCAATAAGGAAGTATCAAGAGCCTACGGGTCTCTGTACGAAGATTTTGTTTTAGATATGAAAGGGGTTTCTAAGAGATCAGCTTTCGTAATTGACAAGGAGGGGACAATCAAATACGCTGAAATTTTGGAAAATGCTGGCGATATACCTAATTTTGCAGCTGTGAAAGACGCATTGGCTAAGGTCTAGGAAATAGTAACTACGAATAAATATTAAAATAAAATACCTTATTACCATGATTAAGTTTTCAGTAGACGAACTATTAGAGACTCTTGTAGCAGAAAAGGAAGCACCGACTACTTATTCTCAGTTAATCGTATTGAACGATGATTTCAATACATTTGATTGGGTAATACAAGCGCTCATGGAAGTATGTAGTCATACTTTTGAGCAATCGGAGCAACTCTCGCTAATAGTACACTTCAAAGGTAAGGCTTGTGTAAAGACTGATGCATTAGATGCTCTCAAGCCCTTGAAAGATGCACTTACTGAAAGAGGTATCAGTGCAGTGATAGAGACGTTAGTTGAAGATTAAGAGTATTAAATAATATAATGTTGTATCGATATGATGCAATTGATGAGTAGCCATCTTTTCAAAAAAAGGATGGCTACTTTTTTTGCACTAAATTTTAGGGTTTAATTGTTTTTGAATGTTTCCGGCTTTAATACAAGAGCCTATTTTTCTTCTTTTTTATTTTGGCACAATGATATTGTTAACTGATAGCATAGTATTTCCTCACCCAGAATCTAATCATGACCATGATGTATTGGCAGTAGGTGGAGATCTTTCTATTGATCGTCTATTGCTTGCATATCATTACGGCATCTTTCCATGGTTTGCAGAAGGCGATCCCATCATGTGGTGGAGCCCTAGAGAACGGTATGTGCTGCCTCCATCTGAGGTAAAGGTTAGTAAGTCTATGCGGAATATTATCAATAGAGGTATTTATAGACATACTTTCGACACCGCAATCGTAGATGTAATCGAAGCCTGTGCTTATGTTAAGCGGCAAAATCAGCCAGATGGTAGTGGTTGGTTATCAGAAGAGATGATAGATGCTTATTTATCATTGCACGAACTAGGATATGTACATTCCGTAGAAGTTTGGAATCAAGAAGATGAATTAGTGGGTGGCTTATATGGAGTTGCTATTGGTAAGTGCTTCATTGGTGAATCCATGTTTTCTAAGGCTAGTAATGCATCTAAATATGGGTTTATCTCACTATGCAAGCATCTTGATACACAAGGATTTCAATTGGTAGATGGTCAGATACATAACGATCATCTTGAGTCATTAGGTTTTGGTTTTATGGATAGGGTAGACTTTATGGCCTTCATGCGAAGTAATGTGTTAAAACCAATTTCATTTAAGTAGTCTTAAATACTGAATAGCTATAAATATTATGATCCAGAGAAATCGTAAATGATATTATAATAAAAATAGTATTTTGGGAAGCATTACAATCTACCTGACTCTTAAAAGAACTATTTTATGAAATCAATTTTTACCCTCCTACTTTTTAGTCTTGCAGCGATCACATTTGGACAGTCAACTATAGTCAATGCCCTAAACTATAATTCTACTACTAGAGATACACTTGTAGAATTTCCTACTGGTGATCATAATGCATACAAAAAAATAATCATGCATTACAGCATGAGATGTAAGGATGGTCTAGTCTCTCCAGGAATCGCTGGACAGACTAATATTGGATGTGGAGAATGGGATTATAGTTGTAATACTAATATCGTGGATTCTACTCAAGTAGACTCTCTCAAGAGTGTTGGACCAGATCATGTAATTTCAGGTTTTGATGGGACGTTGTTTTCGTATACCACACAACCTACCTATACTACGATAAGGGAAACTGTAAAAGATGTAGAATATATTATCAATAATCAAAGCGCCATCATTGCTGTAGGAGAAGGTGATCAAAGCGGATTGTTTGATGTTGGGTTGGATGGTGATGTAAAATCACATATGTTTTTAATCAAAGGGTCTGACATTTCATCTCAAGGAATTACGCCAGGTGATTTTGGACGTATGCGATTTGATGTATTCGGTAATTCTGCTCAATTTGATAATTTAAGGATAAGTATGAGGAGCACCTCAGCTGAAGAAGTATCTGCTGAAGAACAGTTTTCCGGAGATTGGATTGAGGTTTATCAAAATAATATTGAAATTTCATCTGGAGTACTACTTGATTTTTATGAAAATTTTCCTTGGGATGGATCATCTAACGTCTTAGTCAAGATGAGTTATGAAAGTGCTACGGACAACCCTGTTAATTTTAATGGAGAGATGGATTCTGATAGAGGGATGTTAACCTTGTCAGGTACCGATGATAAATACATTACTTGTGGTGCAAGTGGAAATTTCATTACTGAAAATGGTATTCCAAATTTATCTGATGAAATCACAATTTCTTTCTGGTCTTTTGGTGATCATAAATTGCCATTGAGTACCACTATCTTGGAGGGAGTAGATGATGCTAATAGGCGCCAAGCAAATGTGCACCTACCCTGGAGTAATGGGGAAATATATTGGGACTGTGGAGCCAATGGTGCGGCATATGATAGAATCAATATTGCTGTTGATCCTGCAGACTTCAAAAATACATGGACGCATTGGGCATTTACTAAAAATGCAACTACCGGTATTATGAAAATCTATATGAATGGAGAAGTAATAGTAACGGGAACTGAAAAAAATAACCCAATAGATATTACAAAATTTGCTTTAGGTTCTTCTTCGGGTGCAAGTCCTAGATTCTATGAAGGTTCATTGGACGATTTTCAAGTATGGAATAAAGAGCTTACTCAAACTCAGATCAGAGAGGGTATGAGAACCCTTGTAGATGATAGTCACCCCAACTACGAAAATCTTATGATGTATTTTGATTTTGATGATGATGTTAGTTCAGATCTAGTAGATAAGTCATCTTATAATAATGACATGGTCGCTGGCGGCCAACTATTGCAAAGAAACTGGAGGTCACATGATTTAGTTAAAAATATGAATGTCAGTAATAACGTAATAAATTTTTCTTTAATCAAAGGAGATTATGAGGTTACAGTTACAGAAACTGAAGTTGATAATTTAATTGAAAATCTTCCATCGAGAGTTGATAGATATATATTGGAAGGAACCAGTAGAGTGTTAGATGAGACATTCTATTATTACGAAGCAGGAGATCAACCTATATTTGATGAAGACTTTAACCAAATAGGTACTACTAATTTTGCGAGCGAAGATTTTATATTTATTCTAGATATGAATTATTTCTCTAAGAGTCCTATGGTTTTTGAGTTGATGTCTTTCGTTACACCATATGGTATTAATTTAGATTTAGGAATCGAAGGTAAGACTTGGTCTTTCGATGTCACAGAGTTTGGCCCTATTCTCAAAGGGAGTAAAAGAATATTTCTCAATAGGGGAGGCCAATGGCAAGAAGATATGGATATTAGATTTGAATTTATAGAAGGAACACCAACAAGAGATGTGATAAACATTACTCAACTATGGCCAGTGACATCTACAGGATATCAAGATATATTGAACAACAATAGATTTGAACCGAGAGAGGTAAATATCAATAGCGAAACTAAGTCAGCAGAAATGAAATCTGTAATCACCGGACATGGGCAGCAAGGAGAATTTATTCCAAGAACGCATACGATGAGTATGAATGGATCGAATAGCTCAAATCAAGTGTGGACTGAGTGTTCTGATAATCCTGTATATCCTCAAGGAGGAACATGGGTGTATGATAGAGCAGGATGGTGCCCAGGAGCTCCATCTGATGTAAATAGATTTGATGTTTCGGATTTCATATCTACTACTGGAACTAACACAGTAGACTATTCTATTAACACGGCTGCAGGAGATAGTAGATATATAGTCAATATGCAACTAATAGAATATGGTGACCCTAATTACACTAATGATATAGAACTGATGGAAATAAGAAATCCGTCATCAAAGGTCATAAATGAGCGATATAATCCTGCTTGTCAAGCACCAGTAATCAAAATCCGTAATAACGGAACTCAACCTTTGACTTCCCTTCTGATTGATTATGGATTTGATAATAATGGCGAAGTGTTATTGACTGATGTGCAATCTTACTTTTGGACTGGTAATTTAGCATTTATGGAGGAAGCAGAAATAATCCTTCCGTTTTTTCCGGGGTTGACGCTACCAGAAGGCGCTATGTTTAGAGTGAAATTTAATGGAGATGATGAAGATAATGATAATAATACATTAGTTTCAGAAATCCGATCAGTAGATCATTATGATACTGATGTCATCATACAGTTTAAGACAAATAATCTACCTAGTGAGACATCATACACTGTAACTGATCAAAATGGAACTGTAGTGCTAGAGAGGCTATCTACGGGATTATCTGGAAACACAATATACACTGATACACTTACTAACCTCAATGGTTGTTATCAATTAGAGATCAATGATACAGATGGTGACGGACTATCATGGTGGGCCAATAATGACGGCGCTGGATATGTAGCCATGAGGCCAGATGGTGGTGGTTGGAATACATTGCCTGCAGACTTTGGAAGTGTGTATAGACGTGATTTTACAGCTGGAATCATAGTTTCTACGGATGATGTGTTGGTAGAAGAAGTGATGACGATATTTCCCAATCCAGTAAGTGCTGGTTTGTATATAGAATTGGACAATAGATTATCCAATGGGTCAATATTGATTACCAATGAAATGGGACAGCAGTTATATACCGAAAAAATTAAAGGTCGAACAGATTTTTATATTGATGAAATAAATAGATTCACTTCCGGAATATATCATCTAACCGTAATCACTAAGAGTAGTACCTTTACGCAGCGATTTGTAAAAATATAGCGTAATTGTACTAGATGATAGCATTCGAAAAGTATGTCCTAGATAATGGACTCCGTGTCATATTACATAAAGATAACTCCAGTCCTATGGCTGTGGTGAATGTAGCATACGACGTTGGATCAAGAGATGAAGAAGTAGAAAGAACTGGATTTGCTCACCTTTTTGAACATTTGATGTTTGGAGGTTCTGCGAGTATTCCAGATTTTGATACGCCGATACAGATGGCAGGCGGAGAAAATAATGCTTTCACAAATAGTGATATGACAAACTTCTACAACATCTTACCTGCCCAAAATATAGAGACGGCACTTTGGTTAGAGTCTGATCGTATGATGAAGCTAGACTTTAGCCTTAAGTCATTAGCGACTCAGCAAAAAGTGGTCATAGAAGAATTTAAGGAAACTTGCCTCAATCAACCTTATGGCGATATGTGGCATCATCTCAGTGATATGGCCTATAAGGAACATACCTACAGATGGCCTACTATTGGACTGATACCTGAGCATATCGAAGATGCCAAGTTGGAAGATGTAGAAGCTTTTTTCTATAGATACTATCGCCCTAATAATGCGGTGCTTGTAGTGGCAGGCAATATCGATTTTGACGATATCAAATTTCAAATCGACAAATATTTTAGTGATATACCTTCAGGGACACCACAGAAAAGGTCGCTTTCATTAGAACCCAAACAAACACAGATTAGATCAAAGACAGTAGAATCTAAAGTGCCGCTGCCATCTCTTATCATGGCTTTCAGTATGTGTAACAGGCTGAGCGATGACTATTACGCTATAGATCTTTTATCAGATATATTGGCTAATGGAAGATCAAGTAGATTTTTCGTCAATATATATAAGCAATCAATTTGTAGTACAATTGATGCATTCATTTCTGGGACTTTTGATCCAGGATTATTTATAGTGGAATCTAGGCCAATGCCAGGCGTAAGTATCGATCAATCGAGAGAAGTAATCTGGAAAGAACTCAATGATATAAAAGCGAATGGTGTACTCGCAGATGAATTAGAAAAGATAAGAAACAAGACAGAAAGTAGTCTCGTTTATTCTGAAGTGAGTGTGTTGCATAAGGCGATGAATTTAGCATATTATGAAATACTTGGAGATGCCAATATGATAAATATCCAAGCGAAGAAATATCAAGATGTTACTGCCGAAGATATTAAGCGAGTTGCCAATCAAATATTATCTCCAGAGCAGTGTAACGAAATCATCTACCTACCCAAATAATGAATAAGACTGACGATAAGCGCTTATATATTTATCTAGGCATCATCATTGCCTTAGCGATACCAGCGCTTCTGATCAATCTTGGTTTGCAGACATTCATCAATGATGAGTCTATTAGAGCATTGGTAGCCTTGGAAATGGGATTCTCTGATAACTTTATTGTACCTACCGTTAATGGATCTTATTATTATAGTAAGCCACCGATGTATAATTGGTTTATTCATTTAAGTTTTATGCTATTCGGTCGCTTTGACGAATTAGCAGTTAGGATGCCAACTATAGTTTGCTTAGTATTATTTTGCTTTACTATATATAAGGTTAATCGGCCTTATTTCAAGGAGGTCAAATATCCAATTCTGATCTCATTATTTTTTCTCACTTGTGGTCGTATTATTTTCTGGGATTCATTCAGAGGACTAATAGATATAGGATTTTCATGGGTGGTATATACGATGTTTATAGTTGTGTATCATTATGGTACGCGTAAGAAGTATTGGCATATGTATATCATATCTTATGTGCTTGCATCTATAGCTTATATGCTCAAAGGCTTGCCAGCTTTCGTGTTTGTAGCATGTACAATGATTGCTTTTCATTACGTAGATAAAAGTCTCAAGAAGATGATCAGCCTTCCTCATATCATAGGTGGATTATGTATGGTGGCGATTCTCGGTGGGTACTATATGTTATATGATATGTATAATGAAAGCACCTCAGTAGTCCCTGGGCTGTTAGATCAAAGTACCCAGCGTACACCATTGAGGCATGGCCTATGGAAGACGATCAAGCATATATTCGTTTACCCATTTGATAATATTTTTCACTTCTTGCCATGGTCGGTTTTAGGCGTTATGTTTTTGCGAAAAGACATTTGGCAGATGATCAAGAGTAATCGATATATACACTATATATCAGTTTGCTTCTTAGCCAATATTATAGTCTATTGGATATCACCGGGTACCTATCCGAGATATATATTGATGTTAATACCATTGATATTTACAGTATTAGTATATCTATATTCTAAAGAGGAGGAAGGATGGAGAATACTCTTATTAAGAAGATTATATCAAGTAATAATAATAGCGGTTCCATTCGTTGTGGCGGCATTAATAGCCATAGACGAAGTCAAGCAAATTGATGGCTACCAATGGAAGATTGGAGTCTTAGTGTTAGCTATGATAAGCTTGGCTGTTATTTATTTCAAAGACAAAGGATACCGACCATTTTTCATTATCATGTTAGTTCTATTGCTGCGTATTGGGTTTAACTGGTTTTTGATGCCCATTCGTCAAGAGAAAGATTTTGGAACGATTGCCAAAAACCAAGCTACAGCTATAGGACAGAAATATAAAGATGTAAAACTTGAATTGTACAAGAATGCGAAATTAGATCATACGAGTTCGTTCTATATAGCTAGAGAAAGGGGAGTGATTAATTATCGGAATCAAGCTCCTGATGAGGATGATATATACCTCATAGTAGATACTAGCCGCACAGAGATTCCAGTACATTATGAAGTAATAGATACTTTTCGAAAGAGAGAAGATTGGAAGCTGATGTATGTGGTGAAACGCCAATAACAGCTTGCAGTCAAACAGTCAAACAGCTATCAGCATACTGCTTTTTTAAGTATTTCAACTATACGCTTTAATAATAGCGAGTCTTCAAACTCGATGGATTATAATGCCAAACAAAGTTCTTTGAAAAGTTTTCCTTCAGAGATTTCGCAGCCCCAATCCAGCATTTCAAATATTTCTAGTTCTCTAAGTTTGTTATATTTTTTCTCTGTAGTAAAAGCAACAACATCGTCTGGATATTCCTGGGTTTTTAGTGCTAAGAATGCAGGTGTGGACATATCTGTCTCTTTACTATCAACTCCTACAAGCACAATCTTATCATCAAGACATTGGAAGCACTTGATGCTATGAGCAGATCTAAAGTCTAAAAATTTAGCGTTACGTAAGATACTTTCCCAAACAACATCAGAGAATAGTTCTGTCATTTTCTGAGCATCCACAGGATCTTCATCTTTCATCTTGGTCCAATCATCGTGCATCATACCATTGATCACAAGAAATTCTACAAATTCCTTTTCTAATGATTGGAGATCTTCTATACTGAGTGTTTTATATTTAGCCATTACTAGTCTTTATTAATTCTAGAAGTCTTTTGATTTACGAAATTTCCATTTACTAATGGAATCTAGCAAAGGTAGATAATATCGTTAAATACCAATGTATACGGCTGTTCTATATTAGGATCAATAGGGTCGTGATATTTTTTTTAAAAATATCACGACTGTTTTGCAGCTTTTTGCAACTTGATTCCCTTCTAGTATATGTAAGCCGTCGATGTGTCACTAGATCGCTTAGATTATTAGCTAATTATTCAATATTTTTATCATTAACCTGTTTAATTAGAAGCGTTTAGAATACGCTTCCCAATCATAATAAAAAGAACAAAAATGAAAACAATAAAATTATTAATATTTCTCATGGTGGCTTCTCTAGGAATGCAATCATGTAGAAAAGATAGCGATATTATAGATGTAACACCGTCTAATCCTCAAACTGGACTCACGGTGCAAGGATCAGTAATGGGTACAGTAGTAGATGAAAATGGACAAGCAGTAGTCGATGCTCTAGTGACCTATGGTAATCTTACCAAAAGTACTGATGACTATGGTGTATTTCAATTTAATAACGAGACATTATATTCTGATGGCACGTATATAAAAGTTGAGAAAGAGGGATATTTCTTAGGTTCAAGAAAATTCTATCCAGTAGCTAATGCTACCAGTAGAATCAAAATAGAAATTATGCCTATGGTAGAGGTAGCTAGTTTTGCAAGCAGTGCAGGAGAAAAAGTGCAATTTGAAGGAACTGAAATCGCCTTTGGTAATAATAGTTTAATGAAAAAGGATGGTTCTGATTATAATGGGAATGTTAAAGTATTCGCCCAATATCTAGATCCTACTATCTTAGCTACACTTGATCAAATGCCAGGTGATCTTACGGCTATAAATGCAGGCGGTGAGCGAGTGGGGTTAACTTCGTTTGGAATGATAGCTGTCGAACTTAGAGATGATTCGGGTAATGAGTTACAGGTAAAAACTGGAATGTCTGTAGAGGTAACTACACCTGTGCCTGCAGCATTGATTGCATCTGCCCCGCAAACTATTCCTATGTGGCACTTCGATGAGGAAGCTGGAACTTGGGTAGAAGAAGGTGAGGCTACATTAATTAATGGAGTTTATGAGACGAATTTAACTCACTTTTCTTTCTGGAATTATGATGTGCCAAGTAATTTTATAAATCTATCTGGTAGTATATTGAATAGAGGAATTCCAGTTCAAAATGTATTGGTGAAAATCACGAATACAAGCAATGGAACGAATGGTTCTGGAATAACTAATGACAATGGAGTGTTTGGAGGTTATGTTCCTAATGGTGAGGAATTGATTTTAGAGGTATATGACCAATGCGGTAGTCTAATATATACCACTACAGTAGGTCCATATTCTGAAGATGTAGTTTTAGATCCCTTTAATCTTAATATTTTAGTTGATCAAGTATCGCTCTCAGGAACAGTCGTCTCATGTTCGGGTGAACCATCAGATGCAACTTATGTCGTAGTTGAGCAGGCTGATTTTACTTCTGTACTTAGTCTAGATCAAAATAATGCATTTGAGGCGAATATTTTTTATTGTAATTCAGAATCCGAATTGACAGTTGGAGCGATAGATCCGATTAATAGTTTGGCCAGTGCAAATAGTATGTTCTCTGTAGACGGAGATGTAGATGCGGGTATACTTGAACTTTGTGAAGAATCAGTAAATCAACATTTATACTATCAATATGGAGATCAGGAAATTAATTTTAGTAATGGTCAACAGGACTCTGTTTTCTTAGGGTATTCAGTTCAGATAATACCAGTAACTGGTGCGCCTGATAAAGAATTATATACTGTGACAGTATTAGAATGGATCACAGGTAATGTATTTAATATAGTTCTGCTTTACCAAGAGGGTTCTCCCTTGCAAACTGTAACCGTTCCAGTATCTGATGCTGGATTTACTGCAACTGGAGTAGCTTCAATTCAAAAGGTAGCTCAAGGTGGTAAAGAATATATCACAGCGACTGGAACATTGTCAGAAATAGATATTACTAACGCAGCATTATATGATTCATCATACAATCCATTGTTATTCAGTTTAGCCATTGAATTATAAAACAATACAGTATAATTTGAATCTAGCAACAGTCATAGCAAAACTTAAAAAAGGTAATCACGATACCTTTAGAGAGCTGGTGTACACCCATACACCAAAGTTAATGACTGTTGCTAGAATCTATACTCGTAATAATGAGGATGCTAAAGATATACTTCAAGATGCTTTTATTTCTATCTATCAGCATATAGATCAGTTTAAAGGAAGTGAGGAGAAAGCATTGATTGGCTGGATGAAAAAAATCGTAAGGAATGCTGGATTAGCAAAGTACAAAAAGATGAGCTATACCAAAGAAGCACATTCTTTAGATAACGTATTAGAAAAATCTGTAGAACCTCTTGTCTTGGCAAATTTTGATGCAGAAGAATTGATGAAGGCCATTTATAAATTACCGCTGAAGTATAAGCAAGTATTAGGATTGTATGCAATAGACGGGTACTCTCATAAAGAGATTGCCGAAATGTTGAATATACAGACTAGTACATCTAGATCTACATACTCTAGAGCAAAAGTACTACTTCAGAAATCGATTATACCTAATAAGATGGTAGTATAGTAACGAAGATATTATGAAGGAAGATATAAAAAATATAATCAAACAAACCGTCGATAATCATACGGATGGAATCAATCCGGATGTGATTTGGTCAGGCATTGAGGATAAGTTGGGCAAAAAAAAGAAAAAACGTTTTTTGGGCTATTGGATTTTTAGTGGATTGAGTTTGATAACAGCTATTTTGATTTATACCTTTATATGGTCTTCTCAAGATGATATTAAAACATCAAAATTTGTAGATGCAACTATAGATGTTGAATTAAAGCAAGAATTGATTGTTGAAGAGGGATCACAAGGAGTACTGGAATTGGATAAAAGCATTAATAGAATTGCAAACGAATCTAAGATAGAAGCATCAGAGAAAATTAAAGAAATAGAATCTATATCGGACAATCAAAAAATCAATAATGCTTCGAATAGTATTGTAAATGAAACTAATGTAACGTATAATAATTTAGTAGATAAAAACAAGTATAACCTAGGTTTGTCGAATTTAGATGAAAATGAATCTATAGAATATACATCTAATTTTTCATCTGTAACCAAGAGTGTAAATAATTTTGTGAATGAGAATGCAGTGGTTGAAGTAAGGAATAGAGAGGAATATTTTGTAGTTAAATCAGAGCAACTGAAGTTTGGTAAATTTGAGATAGAGGATAGAGTTGTTGAGATTGAAAGTCATGAATTTTTCGCTTACGATTATCCGAAAGTAGCAAATGAGAATGCCGTCAGTTTATTATCTGGATTAGAATTGTATACTGGATTGTCATTAGGTAATAAGACTGTTAGTGATGTAGATCAAGCGTATGCAGATTCAAGAAATTCTTCAGAACGATTACTTGAGCAATGGAATGTAGGTTTAAGATTTGATCTTTTGAAAGTAATGGATTTTCAGTTGCAATCAGGAGTAAGATACGCTATGATTACAGATAGAATGCAGATGCTTAATGAGTACAAAGACCTTACGGAATATACTTATATCAAGTCAAGGTTAATAAATGATGAAATCGTAGTGCTTGACAGTATGGTCGTAGTTGTAGATTCTATGGACCAATCTTTTGCCTATTCTACAGAACAATATAATAGCCAACGTCTGATTACTATTCCTTTGGAAATATCCTTTGGTAAATCATTTGATAAACTAAATTTGGGATTTGGATTTGGGGTAGATGTCAACTACCAATTAGCTGATACTCATGTGATATTAAATCCAGAAGGAAAAGCATCAATTAATAAAGTAGGTGGCAAATGGGTAAGTCCATCTTTTAGCGGGGCATTATTAGTTGGTTATAATCTTAATGATAAATGGTCAATTAATAGTAGAATCAATTTTAGAGGATTATCTCTTTCTGATCATCAGTCTATATCTACCTTAAATTCTAATTATAAACTTTATGGATTGGAATTAGGGATTAAAATGAATTTGAAAAAATAGAGGTTTTCTATTTTTCAGTATTGAAATATACTTTATAAAATTGCATGCCGCGTTCCATATCATATCCTTTATGGATAAATCGATCTACTGATTCTGTATTTTGAAAATCAAGTTTGATCTTTATTCCAGTATCTAATTGTATCAAAGATTTTAATTTCTTTTTTTCTTTTTTGAGTACAACAGCAGAAACCTCAAATTTTTCTTTGATCTCTAGGTTGTTATTTGCTTCGAAAGATTTTTTATAAGCATCAAAATCTTCTTTTAATTCTTCGTCGCCAAAAATAGTATCCTTGAATTCTTCTAAGTTAACCGTTTCGGATTCTTCTAAGTATCTCACCGATTGATTGAGGAAATCAATCTGTCCTTTCTTATCTAGTTTCTCTTTGACCACTTCTTCAGAGAAAGATTTGCAGAAATTTATATACGCTTTAGTATCAAAGTTATCATCCTTGATATAGTCTATCCCTAAAAACTGACGCATCCAATAATCAGCATCGTAGTTGTTATGGTCTATTGAGAAAAGACGGTACCCTTCATCCATTTCTGTTTCGAGTATAAGACAACCTTTGTCTATCCTTCGAGTACCGATACCCATCTCTTTATTGATCATGATACGATTATCATTTTCCTTAAGCGTGATGAAGCTATCCTTATTCTCTGCTTTGAATATTCCTACTGCAGATACTAGCTCGTCATATATTAATATATTATCAAAGGTCGCTACGAATAGATCTCCTGGTTTGATATGTGGATGTCTCGACTGATCATATAGATGGCGAAGTATGTTGGTAGACTGCTCATGCACAGTGGCAGGATCTTGAAACGAATTCTTGGCAGAATGATACACCACATTCATATTAACATCTACATTATGCACAAACTGATAAGTCTCTGAAGAATTGGCAAACGACTTCAAAAAATAATCTAATAATAATTCTGATAGTGGCTGATCAATAATAGCCATATCATTGGAAATAAAAAAACCTTCTTCCTTGGATTGGTTACCTACTCTATGGATTACTAGTTGGTTAAGTACGGCTGCTGAGACATCTATCATAATCGATTGTATTTGCGGCGAAGATAAAAAGTCCTTCGAGGATTTTTAACTCTCGAAGGCCTAGTCTTATAAATTTGATTTGATATACTATTCTACTAATCGGATATGCTCTTGAAGAGATTCTATCTCTGCTTCCAATATGAGATGATAGAAAGCGGTAGAGTCATGATCTGATTGCACTTTGTTAAGTGCTCTATAGTATTTCATGCGTGACTCATTATCGCCTTTGAGATTAGCTATAGTGTACCCATGTCTAAGTAAAATGAGGTTCATTATCAATCTACTAGTGCGTCCATTGCCATCGATGTAAGGATGGATGGTCACTAATCTTTCGTGCATCTCTGCCGCTAGTATAACAGGATGGATTACATCCTTATTTCTCTCATAAAACTGGAAATAATCTTCCATATGGCTGCCTAACTTATATGGCTCTGGCGGACGATGTGTACTGCCACTGATCATGACGCTTACTGTGCGATATATTCCTGCATTAGTCGTATCTATTCCACGCAATACTAATGAGTGTACTTCATTCACGGTACGGCTAGAGAGCTCCTCTTTACGACTGACTATATCATCTACAAATTCTATAGCATCAGAATGATTGATGGCTTCCAGGTGCTCAGTCATAGTTTTACCACTAATAGTGAGTCCTTCACTGATTACTAAGAATGTATCTTGGAGAGTCAGAGTATTGCCTTCTATTTTATTGCTTTCGTGTGTATATGCTATTCTGAAGTGTTCTTTCATTTTCTCTAAAGCAATACCTTGTATAGGTCTTAGATTGTTCCATTGGGTATGCAGGACATCTACTCGTGCAATTTTAGCTATGATTTGGGCATCCAACGCTGGAGCTTCCATAGCCTGTGCTTTGGATAAGTAGGCGATACGCTCTTCGGCTACAGCAATAGCCTGCTCTGCATAGTTCGGATATTTTTTTACTGTTTGATAGATCTTATCACTGATCCACTGTGTCATAATCGCATCGTTACACTCAGGAAATCTTTTTGCTATTGCTTGTATATGATCTTCTGGCGGATACCTTTTGTCATTCTCATACTTACTAATAAGTGCTTGGTCAAGATCTACAGCAGTAGCTAGATCTCTTATAGTCATGCTATGAGCCTTTCGTATTTCTCGAATTCTAAATCCTAAAGTAACCATTCTAATGTATTGACTAAAATAAACATGACAAAAATAGTCAATTTTATACAAATATTCAATGCATCACCTACATTAACGTCATATCTATTGTTTCTCAAGCAAAAGACCCTCAAAGTATTTTACAACTTTGAAGGTCTTTAATGACTTGATTTGGATTACTTCATTTATTCAATAATAATGACATCAAGTGCTTTATCTCTTATCATTTGATTGAATTGAGGTATCATTTTGCTTTTTACTTCTGCCCATGTGGATAGTTGATTATCTATGGCCATTACTAGCTCATCTCGGACGGCTATCGCTGCGGCAGTTGGTGGATAATCGTTAGTACCCATTTGAGTGAGTGAATTGAGATGGGCTAGTTTATTAGTAAGTCTAATTGGGAAATTTAGAGGATCTTGACCGCTTCTGTTTTTGGTCTGATAGAGCGCTTCTTCCACTATAGTCATAATGCTATCTATCTTTTCAGATTCTGCGATGAGCTGATCTTCTTTTGATTTACCTACGTAAGCTTTTATTTGTTTACGTAGAGATCTGATATCAATAATGGCTTCGTGAGCTTCCGTTACTTTGTCGTTGATAGATTGGACAAATGTAACTTGGGCTTCTATATCTTTTGCGGTCTGTTCAGTATTCGGATTTTTCTCAATTTGGAATGGGGTAGACAATGTCTTTCCATTAACATCAATGGAAGCGGTATAGGTACCAGGTGCTACCATAGCTCCATTAGTACTTCCCCACCATAGTATCATGCCATCAAATTTTTTGGCGGTAGGGTAGCGCATATTCCATCTATGCTTATTAGCGCCTTGCTCGATATCTTTAAGTTTAAAGCTTTTCTGTGCGGCGTGAGTAGAGTATGTAACGATGGTATCTGCACCCTGCAAATAGCTTATCGAAACGGTGTCTTTTTTAGCATCATATTGATCTAGATAATAGTGAATACTAACCCCTCCAGAATGATTCACGCCAGCGCCTTTCGCATCTTTAGGAGCTGAGCCAGACATGCGATATGAGATGTCCGGAGCATATACGAAATCACTGTTACCTTTCTTGTCACTAGCTTGCTTGAGTATATGTAGATCATCTATAATCCATAGGCCTCTACCTTGAGTCGCTGCGATTAGGTGATTTCCTTTTACTGCTAAATCCGTCACAGGTACTATAGGCATATTGAGTTGAAGTGATTCCCAAGATTTACCATCATTGCGGCTGATGTACATTCCTGATTCTCCACCTGCATACAGATATCCTTTTTGAGATTTATCCGATCTTATTACTCTTGTAAAATGATCATTAGGTATTCCTGTAGTAATCTGCGTCCATGACTTACCGTAGTTATTCGTTTTGAATAGATACGGTTTGTAATCACCAGACTTATACATAGTGCCTGCGATATAGCATGTGGCTTCGTCAAATGGGCTTGGATCGATACTATTGATCATTAGATACTTTGGCATTTTACTACTGGTGATATCGGTCCAATTGTTACCGCCGTCTTGCGTTACATGTAATCGTCCATCATCACTACCGACCCAGATAACTCCTTCCTTGACTGGAGATTCTGCAGCTGCAAATATGGTAGCGTAATATTCCACACTTGTGTTGTCTTGCGTGATCGGTCCACCAGATGAGACTAGTTTTTCGGATTCATTACGGGTGAGATCAGGAGATATTATTTTCCATGTTTGACCTTCGTCTTCTGTTACATGGAGATGCTGTGATGCGGTATACAATCTATTAGAATTATGCTGGGAAAAGAAAATCGGAAAATTCCATTGGAATCTATATTTCATACCTTCGGCACCGTGGCCCATAGGATTATCAGGCCATACATTGATTGCTCTAATATCTCCGGTCTTGTGATTGTAACGAGTGAGAAATCCATCATAGCTTCCTCCATATACGATTTCATTATCTTCTGGATCTATAGCGATATGCGCAGATTCGCCTCCTGCAGTCTGTTCCCAATCATCTTCACCTATAGACCTTCCAGTGGTCCTATGGGCAATTCTGATCGTACTATTATCTTGCTGAGCGGCATAGATCCGATAAGGGAAGTGATTGTCCGTAGTCACTCTATAAAACTGTGAAGTAGGTTGATTATGATAAGTACTCCATGTCTCGCCACCATCATATGTTACTTGTGCTCCACCGTCATCACCTATGATCATACGACTTGGATCTTCTGGAGCGATCCATAAATCATGATGGTCTCCATGCGGAGCACGATTCGCAGAAAAAGTCTTTCCACCATCTGTAGATTTATGATAACGGACATTCATTACATAGACGGTATTTTCATCTTCAGTATCAGCATAGATTCTTGTGTAGTACCATGCTCTTTGTCTAAGTTCTCTTTGGTCATTTAGTTTCTTCCAAGTTTCACCACCATTGTCAGATCTGTATACTCCACCTTTATCATTCTCGATGATAGCCCACATTCGCTCTCCATTGAGTGGCGATACAGCGATACCAGATATTCCCCATGTTCCTTTTGGGAGGCCTTCATTTTTGCTGATGTCGATCCATGTTTCTCCACCATCAGTACTTTTGTACATAGCGGAACCTTCGCCACCACTAGATAGACTGTATGGTGTTCTTCGGATCGTCCATGTGTTAGCGTACATGATGCGATGATTGGTAGGATCTATGAGAAGATCTACAGCGCCAGAACTAGCATTGCTGTATAGTACTTTCTTCCAAGTCTTACCACCATTGATACTTTTGTATATACCTCGGTCTGGAGTATCTTTAAATAGATCACCCATCACTGCTGCGAATACGATATCTGGATTGGTCGGGTGAATACGGATTCTAGAGATATGTCTACTTTTTGGTAAGCCTGCTTGCGTCCATGTTTTACCTGCATTTACAGATTTCCATACGCCATAGCCATAGGATACATTTCCTCTTACTGTTTTTTCTCCACCGCCGACGTAGATCACGTTGCCGTCAGAAGGTGCTACTGCAATACTTCCTACCGATCCACCAAAAAAACCATCTGATATATTATCCCATGATCTACCTCCGTCCAGAGTTTTCCATACACCGCCACCAGTCGCGCCGAAATAAAATAAATTAGGTTTTCCTGGGACTCCAGCCACCGCGCATGATCTTCCCCCTCGATTTGGGCCGAGATTTCTCCATTGAACTGTACTATAGTATTCATAGTCAACGGGTTGAGCAATACTATTTTGAGTGATTGCCACCGTTGAGGTCATAGTTGACAGAACGAATAAAAAGACAATTTTTAAAAATGTTTTTTTATTTACAATTTTTGTAAGCTTGGTTTTAAACATATGGCATCTATTTTGCTCTTTGATATTTAGTGTAGAGTAATGACTCTGCTAAGCAATATAAAGGATATATCTACTCCACTGTAATTTATGATGTTAGAAAATATGGATGGAGATATTTTGATATTGAAATGGATTGATACTGAAGTATTAAATCATTTCATTTTGGTAGTCCTATTGTAAGTGGTTATGAGAGCTTTTAGGTGTATTGGCTTTTAATGACTCATCAAAATTGAGAGAACTATTATTATCGGTTTCAAACACGATGTTAACCTAATTTGGGTAATCCTATTTGACAGTAAAGAATTATAGAATCCGCTAAATGATTGGTGAATTGATATGCGTAGTTCTCTTCATTTTTTTTGATAAATACACTTTCACTACCTCGAAGTTTTCATTGAGATAAGTACTATCTCGCCACTATTAGAAATTTACTTTTTTATTCTATTTCAACACTTGTGACAATCATATAGTCCTCCATTAGTTGATACTCGATATCATAAGTAGCTACAAAGTCATTAATATCAATTTTCCCTTTAGCGCTTCCATAGTTGACATTCTTTTCGATGTTAGATATCGTCATATGACCTCTAAAGTCTACTTTACGTTTGCCATATGATTTGTAGATGCACTCTTTGGCTCCCCAGATGATATGATAGAATAATAATGCTTGATCTTCATCGAGAGGTACATATTTCTGTTCTTGTTCATTGCAAAATTTACGGGCTATTCGCCCAATTTTACTTACAACCTTTTGTATATCTATTCCTACGGGCCTTTTTGAAGCGATTACAGCTGTACGATCGGCTGAGTGACTTAGGGATATATGATATTCACTATTGGTCAATATTGGCTTCCCATGTTCATCTTTAGTACATAAAGTCCGACTCTTGGAGCCCGTCATGATATGCAACAAATATCTAGATGATAACCATTCCAATCGCTTACGTTCAGAAAAGTTTTCGAGAACTTCTTTTTCACCAATATTGAGATCAAGTCTATCTTCAAAATAAGAAATAGGCTCAGTATTATCCCATACGGCAAATAAGCCACTGGGCTGTACTGATTGTATGTAATGTAAAGACATAGCACAAATGTAACTTATGGTTACTAAGATCATTAATGGAATTGATAAATAATACACCTACATTTGTTATCCATAATTACGTTTACGTGAGATATACATAGAGCCCAAGCGGTTTGAACGTAGATAATCGTAGATTTTAACTAAGGTTTTATGAGATAAAGCCTATAAATAGAACCTAATAATGATACTTACCGATAAGCAAATACTAAAGGCAATAGATAAAGGAGAGATAGTAGTAGAGCCATACGATAGATCTTGTTTGGGTACTAACTCATACGATGTCCACCTTAGCAAGTTCTTAGCAACTTACGATAGCGAAGTATTAGATGCGAAGAAACATAACACTGTAACTCAATTTGAGATTCCGGACGAAGGGTTCGTAATTCAGCCAGGTACATTGTACTTAGGTGCCACTCTTGAGTATACAGAGACACACGCCACAGTACCTTTTCTAGAAGGTAAGTCATCTGTCGGAAGATTAGGTATCGATATCCACGCGACTGCAGGTAAAGGAGATGTTGGATTTTGTAATCACTGGACTTTAGAGATTTCTTGTGTGCATCCAGTAAGACTATATGCAGGAATGCCAGTAGGCCAATTGATCTACTTTATGGTAGAAGGTGATATCGAAAACTATTACAACAAGAAGAAAAACGCTAAATACAATCAGAAAACTCCAAAGCCAATGGAAAGTATGATGTGGAAAAATAAATTTTAAGCAAGTAATTAACTACCACTTTCGTTATTCATGAATGAAAATTTAGATGCACATAAAGAAGGTAAGTTAGAAGTGTATAAGGGTTATTTTATACAAGACATTAATTAGGTATAATTAAATTGAAGTGTAGTGATGCAAAATTTCTTTTTTTTGAAATTCATGTGATTATAGATTAGAATATATATGATGCAATACTTTATAAACTATCTCGGAAATAAATGAGTTGATATTAAATTGTATTATATGCCCAATTCGTATAATAGTAATATTGATTAGTACTACGCTAAACCCTTAGGGCTAGCTATCATTTTAAAAGGTCAAAACTCACTATGAGGAGTATGAACGAACAATCTAATGAAAAGAAAAATCAGCAACCAGTAAAAATGGTAATGGATCACTTAAGGAATATGATAACGAATGGAGAATTAGCTCCTGGGGATACATTGCCTTCTGAAAGAAAATTAGCTGAAGAGCTCAATGTTGGTAGACTAACAATAAGAGATGCTATAAAGAGATTGGAGTTTTATGGTATGGTAAAAACTGAACCTCAATCTGGAACCAAAATTAAAGGTAGTGGATTATTAGCGTTTGAAAGTTTAATGACTGAGATACTTAATTTTGAAGAAGCTGATTTCGCTTCCATGGCAGAAACTAGAAATCTACTTGAAATAAAGTCTGCTGGAATGGCGGCATTAAAAAGAACAGATGCAGATATAGTTCTTATCCAAAAGGCTTTAAAAGCGTTTGAAGATAAGATTGCGCAAGGAGATTCAGCCAAAGAAGAGGATTTTCGATTGCACCTTCAAATCGCTGAAGTAGGAGGCAATTCAGTTCTGAAGTTATTGATGAAAATAATAACTCCAGATGTGATGCAAAAAAATAGAAATCAATCGTTAATCAAAAAAGGGCGAAAAAAAGCTTTGCTAAAAGAGCACAGAGATATTGTAGATAAGATCATTGAGCAAGATGCTAAAGGTGCAAAAAATGCAATGAGAGTTCACCTCAGGGGAATATCTAAGTCAACCAAAAAAAAATCTAAGAAAAAAGACTAAGGATTTACATACAGTCTCTGCCATTCTAGTATTCCACCCAAAACATTTCTAACGTTTTTGTAACCTAATTCGGCCAACATGTTTTTTGCTGTATTACTTCGCATGCCAGATCTACAATGGATTATTATTTCTTTTTCTTTGTAGGGCTCAAGTTCGTTCAGTGCCCCTACTAGATTGCCTAGAGGAATTAGCTTTGCTCCAAGATTATATTCAGCATATTCGAAAGGCTCTCTTACATCGATGAAAAGAAAATTTTCTTTAGCGTCTATCTTGGCTTTCAATTCCGGTATTTCAATATCTATCATTGGTATTATATTACTTATTTTAGTGGTCTAGTTGCACTGAGATGGCTTAGATTGTTGCACTGAGATATCTATCGGTGTTCCTCTTTCTATTGTTTTGATAGGATCAAAAGCAGGATTTTGCTTGACTACATATGCGCTATCTAGATTAGTAACTGTCCCAATCTTATTGACGTTCCCCACTTTAAGTTTTAATTGCTCTAAGTAGAAAACGGCCTCAGGATAAGAGTAACATTTAAGATCTGGAAGATCAGTTTCTCCACCTCCACGACTACTTAGTACCATCTCTAGAGTACCACCTTTTTCGATCATTACTGATTTTTTAAATACAGTGCTACTTACAATCTTTTCTCCATTATAGTATACCTCAAGTATATGATTAGGTTCAGCTGGATCATACTTGTAACTTTTGATTACAGCATTGATTTCTTGAAATTTCAGCTCTCTTTTCTTTTGGTCAAAATCATTACCATAGAGCTTTGGCAACTTGGATAGTGGATATTGATCAGAATTGTATTTGGTAGTACGCACATATATTTTACGACCTTCTTTTACCTCTGATCCTGGCTTTGGATTTTGATCTAATATCTGTCCTCCCGGCGTTCCTACTATGTGTATGGAATCATTGACAAGGATTTGAAATGTCTTATCCTCAGCATCAGTACGTGCATCTGCCAATTGCTGTCCTACATAATCAGGTAAAGCAAGCTTTTGTCCATGATTGGTATAAGACTTGAGCCACATCAATACGGCAAATAGTATTACTCCTAAGAAGATAGCGATGTACACCAGTTGTTTGAAAAATGCTTTGCTAGTCAAGAATTTTAAAATTTTCATGTGATCTAAAAAGTTGTTGAAAGCTATACTGTGCCTTCTTAATGCTTATGTTTTTGATTTGAGCCTCCTCAATAAGCATATTGTACGTGTTTTTATTAAAATACTTCAACAATATGCACTCGCGTAATTTCCTTTTACAAAGGAAAGTCACGCTGGACTGCAAATTGCAATATTTTATCAATAAATTCATAAGGCTTATATCCATTAATGGCACACTGATGAAAAATGCAAGTAGCAGGCGTCATACCAGGTAACGAATTGATTTCGATGACAATTGTTTCTACGTCGTCTCCTTTTATCTTTACAAACGCGTCTATCCTAGAGTATCCACGGACATCTAGTAGCTCTGCGGCTCGTTGTAGGTCAGCCCTCACTTGGTCAGATATTGCTCTAAATTTCTCTGGGTCTTCGCTAAATCTAGCCGGTGTAATATTCTGTCCCTCTCCAGCTAAGAATTTTTCTTCTAGAGATAATACCTCACCTGTGGCTAATGCTTCTGAGGGTTCGAATATTTCAAATCTTACTTGGTCACCTTCCATATGAGTCAACATACCCCCAGTGATCTCAAGGAAATGGTCTGCGTCACCTCTATCGATGAGTTGTTCGCAAAGCACTTCTGGCTTCATAGGGAATTCCTCATTATAGTTGAGATTTAGTTCGGATCTCAACTCAGGCGACATCTCCCAATCAGCACGAAATAATCCTTTAAGATATACTTTGAGTTCGTCCGCAGACTTGATCTTACGGACTGCTGAACTACATCCATCATCCATAGGCTTAGCTATGATTGGGAATCCACCGATCAGCTCAGTCATATTAGATATAGCTTGATCTGCATCTCTCTCATAGCTTTCTTGAGAGATCACAAATTGATTGGCTACTGTAAATCCATTACTCTTGAGTATTTGTAGCGTTTCGTATTTATCTATTGTTTTTGCTGCTGATTCTGCTAGCGATCCATTATGAACAATGCCATGGGCTCTCAGTTTCGCTTGTACAGTACCATCTTCTCCAGGCCTTCCATGTAGCGCTATAAATGCTACATCTACTTCCTCCGCCAATTGCGGATAGCTGATTTCTGAGGGCTCAGATATATAACTCGCATCTAAGTATCTATCCATGATGGCTTTGCACTCTCCTTGGATCTGTTGTATCACAGGATGTACAGAATATCCTAAGATCTTATCTCTTACATCATCAGCATTATCCTTGAGTAGCATTTTTACGGGTATCTTATATAACTTATGGCTATCTCCGTCTTTCATTAAAAACATAGGGATCGGTTCATATCCATCTGAGCTTGCTAGCTTTTCATAGATGTTACGACCACTTTCCATGGATATATGTCTCTCGAATGAGTATCCACCCATGATGACCGCTACTTTTTTCTTTTGGCTTTCTTCCTTCTGCAGCTTCTCTAGCGAAACGTCGATACGCTGGAGTAATTGCTTATGTCCTCTGAGATGCAGTTGGTCCTTGAGACGCTCTTGGACAGAACATCTAATGATAAAACTTAAAAACTGACTAGGATTCAACCCAATCTCTGCCGCCTGATGAAAAAAGAATGAAGAGGGTAGCATCCCTGAAGTCGTATTGGGATCATTCAAAAATATCTTTCCTTCTGCATTGATAAATCCATCAATCCTCGCGTAAGTATGGAAACCTAGATAATCATAGAGTTTTTCACATTCTGATCTGATCGCTTTAAGGTAATCATCAGATACGGCTATTGGTGTGATTTTTCGAGATAATCCAGGAAGGTACTTTGATCTATAATCATATACTTCACCAGATTTTACGATCTCAGTCGGTGGTAATGCTACGGCATTTTGATCTTCATTACGCAGTACGATACACGAAAATTCTCTTCCATCGATAAATGACTCTACGATAACCCTTTGCTCAGTCATATGACCTTCGATAGTGCACGAGTCGTGAGACTTCAGATGGCTATCAACGTATTGAACCAATGCTTGAGGATGATAGATGGTTTTCTCAGCTATCTGTACAGGGAAACCTATCCCTCCACGGATGTCTGATACTTCTACCGCCCAATTATGTTTTTCTTCATCATTATATGCCTTCCAATTTTGAGCGTCAAGGTGCCCTACAAAAAACGCAGCATCTATAGAATCTCTATAAGTCTTGAGGTCGACCGCTTTGAGTATACTTACTCCGATACTACTTCCTTGATTGCTCGGACGAATAACCATAGTCGATCCGATTGCTTCTTTGGATCGAGTAAAGAGAGCATCGATTTCAGCTTCTGTGCTATTAATCCACTCTTCACGAGTGATCGCTAGTATCTCTGGACAATGAAAGCCTGCCGCTTCCATTAGATTTTTTTGAGTGTACTTATCCATACCTATTGCACAAGGCAACACACCAGACCCCGTATATGCTATCCCTCTAGCATCGCAGATAGATTGTATCTGTCCGTCTTCTCCAAAGCTCCCATGGAGAGCAAGGAATGCGATATCTATCTTAGATTGTACCTCATCCCAAGAGATTCGCTTACCTACTTGACTAACTAAAGAATCATAATCATAGCTATCGATCGGCCCTAGAGATTCTACATATATCTGATAATCACTATCTCCAGCGGACTGATATGCCGCAGGCGGATAGAAATCTCTGATAGTACCTTTGTAGATATATTCCCAATTGAGTTCTATAAGTGTTTGGTGGCTATCTACAAATATGGGCACCGCCTCAAATATGTCTTTATTGAGATTGTCATATACAGTACGACCTCCAGCAAATGAGATCTCTCTCTCCCTCGATGGTCCTCCAAAAAATATTCCTACTTTGATCTTCTTCATGTCTACTAGTAATCAGCTCTTTACGTATTAGCAAAATTAATCAATTATGGTGAATTGTTATGTTTCTATCCCCCTTTAAGATTAACCTATTTGTAGTAAATATATAGGAAGCTATTTATAACTAATTAATTGATTAGTATTCGTTGGAGATTAGCGATTATTTGTTTCCAAGTAGAAACTGCCAAATACTGTTGTGTCGAATGAGACTTTTCTAACAGTAAATTAAAAACCCTCATGTAGATATTCGTAGCTTTAGAAGGATTAAAATAATTAGAACCATGAAAAGATCATCTTTTATATACGCAGTACTATTCTTTAGTTTTCATTCATTGCTACTGGGGCAGTTGCCTTCAACATATCAGATGGAAGATAGAATATGTGATTTCGATCCTACTTCTACTCAAGTCATTACTCAATTACGAGACTTTAATATCTTTCAGACTCTTGATGGTGGAATTAATAGTCCTATAGATAGTACTCAATGTTTTGTCGTTGAACAAGAAGGACCGGATGAATATGTTAGTCTAGAAAATATAGACATAACTAAGCCGATTTTTGTCAAACTGAGACTTCAGGATTCTTTGCAATATCCTATTCTTGCCAACCAGTTGCATTATCTAATTTCGCGAATGCCATTCTCTAATCATGATTTACTTGATGGCAATGATTGTTCAAATGATGATTGTACGTTGTTGAGTTTAAAAGTGAAATATTCAAAAGATGAAGACGGGAATGATCAATCTAAAGTGAGAGAATATTATTATCCAGAATGTGAAGGAATCGAATCTTGCTTCGTATCTCAAAATATCGAAGAGCAATATTTGGTAGATGTAATGATAAAAATAGTGATTGATGATGATCCAGGAACTCAAAATAAATTGTATTTGCCTTCTTTCGGTGTATGGGAAGACTGGTGGGGTGCATCTATAGAAAATGAAATATCAGTTTCAGAATTGTATAGAGTGGATGACGATACTTACAGCGCACAATTAGGAGAACTTTTTCAGAACGAAATAGTGATTCTTCAACACAACAATGGAGCTTGTCCATCCAGTGATAATATAGATTATATAGAAGTAATCCTAGAAGAAAAACAAGATGTTCAGCAAACTATAAATTTGTTTTCTGAAGATTATATGAGTGTGTTTCTTCAGGATTACGTAGAATTGAGAGGAGAGTTAGTCGAGGGTGATGATTCTATTAGACACAATGTAAATTTTATATTCGATAATAACGGAATGTGCGTACAGATAGTTGAATTAGTAAGTGGCAACAATGTGGATTTATTCTTTAGGAATGATTCTGAAATAGAATTGAAATCGAGAGAAGCATGTATTAGAATAGAGTATGGTAGCTCAATACACATTCAGCAAGATGAACTTCAAGTTGGAAAAAATTCTATTGGTATGCTAGCACTCTATGATGACGCAACCATTAATGTTGAAGAGAATTCAAGTTTATTGATTGGAGGTAATTTTACATTTAACCAAAGAAAAAACAAAGGTCAGCCCAAGTGTTATGTCGAAAAAGGTGGGGAGCTTAAATTTATAGAAGGAGCGTTTTTAAATAGTTATGTTGATGGACTGCAACTTCATGTATATCTTATAGATGATGCGAAAATTGATATGAGTTATTTGTCGGTAAGTGATCGCTCCAAAATTAAAGTTATAAGAAGGTCTTCTTCATTTGAGATAGGTGAATTAAAAGTTTTTCCTAACCCTGTATCTAATGTTCTTAATATTCCAATTAGCTATACTGGTGAAGTCAATGTCTCAGTTTTCAATTATCTAGGAAGTCGAATTTTGGTAAAATCTATCACTGAATTGATCAATGAAGAATATATCCAACTTGATGTTAATGATTTTTCTTCTGGGGTGTATTTTATTATTGTAGAAGCTCAGGAAAAAGAGTATTCAGCGAAATTTGTAAAGTATTGATTTGGTTGAAGGTTTCTTACTTAAGATATATATTGGTTAGTGATGAAAGCTGTTGCATAACATCATAATAGCAACCTTTGTAATATGTCAACTTCTCATAATGAAATATTCAATCTGGCGATCCCCAATATTGTTAGTAATATCTTCATCCTTCTGTTATCGACATTGAAAAGGGATTTCGATAAATGAGATCCTTCTTTCTTCTGCGACGCTCTACCAAAAAACACTCTATTTTGATTTTCTTTAAATCTAGCGGTAATTAGCTCTTTACTTATAATAATTGATCAGTTCGAATGAATTATTGTATAATATGTGCTTCATGGTTAGTTGCTTGACTGAAATTAAAAGTACAATAAGAGGAATGTTTAAAATGGTCCCATGATTAAGAGGAAGATACGTAATATTACGTATTCGTGATTTAATTCGGATCTTCCATAAGATAAGGGTAAACATTATTATATTTGAAGAGTAATAATGCAACGATAATTAATGATGCAAAAAAAAATGATATGAAAGGAATAATTATATTTTATCTATTGGTTCAAACATTTTTCTGTGATGCGCAATCAGTCAATTTATCATTTCCAACAACAGACTATGATTCCCTCAATTACCAAATAGTAAATATTCAACTCGATACTATTGCTGAGGAATTTCTTCTTACTTCTCAGAGAAATAATAGATTTAGTGGTTATGTTGTACTTGATGAGTATAGAGGAAAGTTCGCCGATATCGATACAATTCAGGTGGTCTCAGATAAAGACAATATTGTTTGTGGTATTAAAATAATTTCTGATCAAAAGAATATTGACGAGACGGGAGTGTGGATAGACGGAAATTATTTTGATAAGCCTAAAAAAACTGATCGGGTCTATATTCGATATTGGAAGTATACAGAAAATATCGAAAAAATCACTGAAGTTGTAAATGAGATGTTGAGGCATATTAAGCCGTTAAAAAACTATAAGACATCTAAAGTTAGATTAGTTGAACATTCTGCTTTTCTGTCAAATGGTAATAACTCTGTATTTTTAAATGGAAAAAGTGCGAAGTCTGATGAAACGGAACGATACATCCGGAATTATTTTATTGATTGTGTTCCTTCGGAAGTTCTAGAATCATTGAATGTAGTTTCGATTGTATTTGAATTTGACGATAAGGGAATTGCTTCTGTAAATCATATTTCATTAAAACGGACCCTATTGAGTATTGATTATAAGTTGAATCAAATTTTGACAAAATGCCTTGATGATATTGAGGGATGGACTATAAATAAAAAAGGCTATTGGTCCAAGAAAGATGTTACTTATCTGTTTTCAATTAAATCAGAAAATTTAGATAGTGTTGCTATGGAATTATTTAAATTAGAGAAGTTAGAATCACAGGAAAAGGAAAGAAAAATAGCAGCTAGAACGCCTGCACAGAAAGATTCTATTCGTAGGGAAATGGAAGAAATGTTTCGACTTGCTATGAAAAAGACAGACAAGGTAGACGAGAACGAAATTCATAAAGTAGTTGAAGAGATGCCTAAGCTTATTGATAAAAAATATTTTGACAAGCTTACGCAGAAATTAATTGATAAATTTCCAAAGAGATTGTTCAAAGTTAAGTTTGAATTCATAGTAACCAAGGATAGTAAAGTTGAAAATTTTAGAATCTCTCAAAATTATCAAGGTCCTAGATCAAAGAGCGGTAATGTTTACTCTTATCCTGTAGGAGACAAGGTTGAAAATGAGAAATTTGAAAATTATTTCATTAAAGTTTTTAGCGAGAATTTACCAAAATATAAAGTAGGTAAAAATAGAGGCCGGCCAGTATCGGTACAAGTGTATGAACAAGTTATAAAAACTGAATAATCAGCTTAGAGTCAAATATAAATATATGAAGGCTTAAGTCCATTGATAGTGGATGTTAGTGTGGATTTGCAACTCGATATGACATAATTTGCGGATTGATTTCGGAAAAGATGCAATTTGTGGATTATAAATTATTGGCTTCGTAAAATAAATTTTCAGATTTGCAATAACCATTATCGTTAAAGTAATCTCGATTACACTGCTTTCTACAGTGGGATATCCACCAGCAAATGAGATCTTTCTATCGTCTTTTTTATACTTATACTACGATCGTTCAACGCTCAATGTATTCAATGACTCATTTGTAATCTACTAAAATACAGTTCATCATTTGCTTGTTGAAGGATTTTGGAAGTATAATACTAAGGAGATAACTCTAAGGATATTTGTAACTATTGGACGAATGGCTTTAAATTATATGTTGTTCTATTAGAAGATCAACATTTTAGAGGGTAAAGATATTTCTACTATTTCCTAGTTAGACCTTGATTCTACTATTTTAAGTTTCATTCTGTTATAGACTTAATTGTTAGTTGAGTATTTTTAAAATGGAATATTTGTTATTTTGTGGATGAATGCATCTCCATGTGAATGCAATTATTCTTTTACAATAAAATAATTAGGTATGAAGTGTGTATTATTTTTAGTTTCAATGTTATGTTCGTCATTAATATTTTCTCAGAGTATTCTTAAATCAGAATATAGTAATATGGGAAGTAGAGGATTGAATGTTGGAATTAGTAAAAATGCGGGGAACGATGAAAATATTCTACACATAAGCAATGGTTATAGATATAGAATATTTAACTCTAGTGTAGATATTTCCTCAACCTTAGGAGATTCTTTAAAGACAATAAGGAATTTGTACGTGACGGGAAAGATGGGACTTGGAATACCACTTCATCATATGAAATTCGCTACAACTACATTAAATGTAAATGGTACGTACAATTTATTTGACAGATTAGATAATGATAAAGTCAACGGAGCTTTTGGTTACGAAGCCTATGTCAAATTTAATACGGCATTAGCAAATATTGAATTGGGTTATAGTGGTAATCCTGATTCTGATAATCCAAGGTTAAATAGAAAAGGTGTGTACGCTAAATTGAGCATAGGACTAAATGAATTTTTCTCTAAAGAAGAAGGGTGGTCTATGTCAAATTACGAAGAAGGGAGTAGCTATATTTCAGTAGCCAAACCTAAGAAAGCGGATAGTTCACAAGGTACAGGTTTTGCAATATCAGAAGAAGGGTATATCGTGACAAATTATCATGTGATAGAAAATGAGAAAGGTATAAAAGTTTTGGGTGTAAATGGAAATATGGATGAGAAGCTAACGGCAAAAGTTATAGCCTTTGATAAAGAAAGTGATTTGGCAATATTGAAAGTGAATAAGAACTTGGGTAATATTCCATATCGTATAAAAATGAAAGAAGCAATTAGTGGCAAAGATATATTTGTTGTAGGTTACCCAAAGCAAAGTATTTTGGGTAGCACGGCTAAGATTACAGAAGGGATTATTAATGCCACTAGTGGTTTTGGTGATGATAATACTATGTATCAAATTAGTGCTCCAATAACAGGTGGAAATAGCGGTGGACCTTTGTTTGATAATTATGGAAATGTAATTGGTGTAGTTAGTAGTGGTTATCGAGATAGTACTACAGATCTCGTTAACTATGCAATAAAGAGTAACAACCTTCTACCTCTAATGAAAGAAGCATCAATAGATAATATTGATATAGAGGACTACAACACTGTGGAAGTAGAGGGGAGTGTTATCGCTAATGAATACAATCGATTTGTGTATATTATTCATGTCAAACTTTAAGGCTTTTTTATCAGTGGATTCTAAACTTGCTTCAAGTTACAAATGGCTACCTTTGAGCCATGTCAGCTTCGCACAAAGAAATACTCAAACTAGCGATACCCAATATCGTTAGTAATATCTCTATCCCACTGTTATCGACAGTAGATACTATTTTGATGGGTCAGCTCTCAGCATTGCATTTAGGTGCAATAGGCTTAGGGGGTATGATCTTTAATTTTGTCTATTGGAATTTTGGTTTTCTCAGAATGGGAACTACTGGATTGACCGCGCAGGCATATGGTGCACAAGATGATTATAAGGTGGGAGTGACTTTAGTGAGAGGTATGCTTTTAGCGCTGTTGCTGGCTATTACAATTTTTCTAACACAGGGTTGGTTGTTACAAGCAGCATCATGGTTTTTTTCAGTTCAGGATACTCATGCACCTTTGATCGTTGAGTATTTCACAATGCGTATGTGGGCGGCACCCGCTACTATGTTGATGTACGTAATGATGGGTTGGTTTTTTGGATTACAGAATGCTATATATCCAATGATGATTACTATTATAATCAATATTGTCAATATTATAGTTAGCTATTTGTTAGTCCATCAATACGGAATGGATATCAAAGGTGTAGCGCTAGGGACTGTCATCGCTCAGTATACTGGCGTATTACTTTGCTTTGCAGCTGTAGCTTATAATTATCGCCAATATCTTCATTTAGAATTAATCAAAGCGGCTTCGAAATTCAGTGAGTTGGTTGATTTTTTCAAAGTAAATAGTAATCTATTTATACGTACAGTTTGCCTCACTTTCGTGTTTGCATATTTCTATAGAGAGTCGTCTATAGCTGGTGCATTGGCATTGGCGGCTAATGCTATATTACTTCAGTTTGTCAATTGGATGAGTTACGGTATAGATGGATTTGCTTATGCCGCAGAGAGTATGGTAGGGAAGTACAAAGGCGCCAATGACAATTTGAGTTTAAGTAGATCAGTCAAGCTATCTTTTCTATGGGGTTTGATATTAGCGATTGCATATTCCTTATTTTATTTTATGTATTACGATGTATTACTTCATCTATTCTCTAGTGATCAAGATGTAATCGATTTTGCTCTTCGATACAAAATATGGATGGTAGTCTTTCCGATTATTGCATTTGCATGTTATATATGGGATGGTGTCTTTATTGGCCTATTGGCCAGTAGACAGATGCGAGATAGTATGATAGTCGCGGTGATAGTATTCTTGGGCTTGTATCATTTTATAGAAATGGAAGATCCATTGCAAGGTTTATGGTTAGCTATGTTTAGTTTTTTGATTGTGAGAGGAGTATTATTGACAATCTATTGGAGGAAAGTTGATACTTAGATTCTGAATAAATGGAATGTGAAAATGAAGAAATTTGTAGTAAGTTTATTATTTATCGGCTACTCATTCTTTGGTATAGCATCTACATGCAGTGGTCCTAATTATTATCTGACTGAAGTTTTAGCAAATGAAGAACTTAAGCACCATATTTTTACTTGTGAAATACTTTCATCTAATCTAGGATATACCAAAGCTATAGTACGAGATGTTTACCGTGGTGTTCCTTCAGATACTGTCGAAATATATACTGGAGATGGTTCAATGACTGGTCGTGATATAGTAATTGCTGGAGAGCGATGGCTAATTATAAGTGAGATAGGAGCAAATCAAAAATATCATACCACAGGATGCTATAATCTTTCAAGACGATTGGAAAATAGAACTGAGGCATGTGCCCTTAAAGATACGATTAAAGGAAAGCGATCAATAGACATTATCAATCAGTATTTTGAATTAGTTGGCAATAAGTTTTCAGGAAATATCAATTTATCGACGCAAGGTAATGTTTATGCAGAAGCAAGATTTAAGGATGGTTTAGCTCATGGAACTTGGACTCACTTTCGGTATAATTGGGAAATGGATAGGCTTAGAACCTTTGCTGAAATGGATTATAAATTGGGCAAGATAGAGGGAAAGACCTACAAGTACTTATTAGATGAATATACTAAGATATTGGATTATGAAAGTTGTACAAAAGATGGATTGCTTCAATACGAAATATATAGTCAAAGAAGCTTTATGGTATATACGTATCCTGAAAGTACAACAAAGTTAGTTGAGTATACTTCGTTGAATGAATCTGGTGATACAGTGAAGACTTATACCACAAAGTATATAGACTTTGAGAGGGGAAAGTCGAATTGGATTCATTATAAAGAAGGGTATTATTTTAATATGAGAGATTCCACATCATTTTCCCCATTAGCTGAAGGAGAGTATGTTAGTGGTAAAAAAGTAGGTGTCTGGAAATACTTTAATAAATTAGGTAAAATAGTTGATGTCGAAGAGTATGATTATCCAGAAATTAACGCTTCGAAAACTATTATATATGGAAGCAGAACAGGTCCAGGATACAAGGGAGTGCTTAAGAATGGACGGAGAGTAGGAATCTGGAGGCAATATTATAATAGCCAATTGGATATTGAATTTTATTATAATGTCGATTCTGAATTGGAGTGGTCGGTAAATTATTATAATAATGGTAGCAGATTACACACTCCTTATCGTAATGACAAGAGGCATGGATTAGAACAAGAAATAGATTCTCAAGGTGTAGTAAGGAAGCATTGTGAATATAAAAATGGTTCTAAAAATGGGACTTACATAGAGTATGATAAAGAAGGAAACATAATTCAAGAGTCAATCTATAAGAATGGCCGTGAAACGACTGTTTATACTACATCTACTAACGCACCAAAAGTCAATGGCTTTTCACATGGCTATAATATTCAAATGTTTTATGGAACAGACCAAAAGCTGTATGAAGGAGAAATGAATATGGGGAGAAATGTTGGAAAGCATATTCGCTATCGGAAAGATAGTTCTATAGAATCAATAAGCTATTATCCTACTATGCAAGAGGTAGAAGAGAGAAAAAATATAGCTGACCCTTGTGAACAATACTTTACTATTAAAAGAGAGTATTATGATGAAAAAGGGACTTTAATTAGGAGTGGAGATGTGGGTTTTTAATGGATTGAAGTTTATATATTTTTCGGGATTAGGAGTATATGAAATTTATTTAAATTAAGAAAAAATCCCATAAAGTTAAAGACATAAAACCATCGAATACTTTACATACCCTCATTCATTAACTTCCAAAGTTCATCCTTTAATTCATCGATGCCTTGCATTGCAACAGATGATATGTACATATATGGAGCATCTATTTTGATCTCTTCATCCATTAGAGCTTTGAGATCATCATCTAGCATATCAGATTTAGTGATAGCGATTAATCTAGGCTTATGAAGTAGTTCTTGATTGTATTGCTCTAGCTCGTTAAGTAAGATTTTATATTCTTTATTGATATCCTCGCTATCTGCTGGTATCATAAATAGCAGACATGCATTGCGCTCTATATGTCTTAAAAATCGATGTCCGATACCTTTTCCTTGATGGGCATCTTCTATGATACCTGGAATATCGGCCATTACAAATGATCGTCTGTCTCTGTAAGATACGATACCTAGATTTGGCACTAATGTGGTAAATGCGTAGCTAGCAATTTTGGGTTTGGCAGCTGTGATTACAGAAAGTAGGGTAGACTTACCAGCATTTGGGAATCCTACAAGACCTACATCTGCCAGTACTTTAAGTTCTAGTACTTTCCATGATTCTTCACCATTTTGTCCAGGCTGACAGTAATTTGGATTTTGATTTGTTGATGATTTGAAGTGGACATTTCCTCTACCTCCTTTACCTCCGAGCATGATTATTTGCTCTTCGCCATCCTCAGTAATTTCAAAGTGTACTTCACCAGTTTCAAAATCTTTAGCTACAGTACCAAGAGGTACCTCTAGTATAACGTCTTCTCCAGCAGCTCCAAAGCTACGTGATTTACCTCCATGACCTCCATGACCTGCTTTGACGTGCTTACGGTATCTAAGATTGAGAAGTGTCCATAACTGTTTGTTTCCTCTCAGAATGACATCGCCACCTCGTCCACCATCACCACCGTCAGGTCCACCTTTAGCTGTATAGTTGTCACGAAACATATAGTTAGATCCAGCACCTCCGTTTCCAGATTTGATGTGCATCTTAACATAGTCTATGAAGTTTTGATGAGACATAGTGTTGTATTGTACTGCTGATCGATTAGAAAATCGTCAGTTGATTTACTTATTGTTACGATAGACGACCAGTTTGATCTTTCTATAGTATGTCTAACATGAGTTACACCTTTAAGTGGTTCTCGTATGTCTATTATTTAGTAGCGTCGATAGCTGCTGTAAGTCTATCAAAAATATCTTCTAGGCTTCCAATGCCATTGATGCGAACTGATTTTTCTAATTTTTCGTAATAGTTGTAAACTGGAGCAGTCTCATCATTGAATATAGAAATACGATTTCTGATGATGCTCTCATCGTTGTCGTCGCTTCTTCCTGAGGTCTTCCCTCTATTGAGAATACGTTTTACAATCTCTTCATCATCTACATCCAATTGTAATAATACATTGACTGTCTGTCCTTTTTCATCTAAGATGCGATCCAGCGCTTCTGACTGATATACATTCCTTGGAAAACCATCGAAAATATAACCTGCCACATCTGGATTAGCATCTACTTTGTTTTTGAGCATTCCTATCGTTACATCATCTGGCACGAGCTCTCCTTTATTCATATAAGACTTAGCTAGTAGTCCTAATTCAGTAGAGTTACCGATTTCGTATCTAAACAGGTCACCTGTAGAAATATGTAGTAAATTGTATTTTTCTACTATGCTGCTTGCTTGTGTTCCTTTACCTGATCCTGGAGGACCAAAGAGAATGATGTTCATCATTGAATTATTTGATTTGCTGTTAGGGCCGGCAAAAATATCCAAAACCCATTGAATTAACTTGTTGAACATCTTTTAAAGTTCAATGATTATGCGATTTATCGCAGATTTTTGACAGTAGCCAGTTTATTCTGCACCTTTTATCTTATAACTTGGCGAGCGTAAAGGTATCTCTTATTCCAATAACGAGAGTCATTGATATCGTCTATTCTTACTCCAGATCCACTAGTTGCATGTATAACTTCTAGTGATTTGCCCGTATTGGCCTTTACGATAGCTACATGAGAGACTTTAGAGCCTTTCCCAAAAAATATTAGATCGCCAGGAGCTACTTTAGATTTGGATACTCTTTTACCTAACTTTGATTGATGCTGAGAAGCACCTTGCACATCTACACCATTTTCTTGCATCACATAACTTGTAAATCCAGAACAATCAAACCCTGACTTAGGAGTCTTTCCTCCCCAAGTATATTTTAAACCAATAAATTTTTCTGCTGAGGCTACTACATTGAGCCTTAGGTCAAGCTTCTCTACTTTAGCGACCGTGGTCTTGCTTCGATTGGATTTAGACGGTTTTCTGCTTTTTTTAGATACTCTAGAGGATTTGGTGCTTCTAGATTTTCTTTCATTCTTAGCATACCGCTCTGATTTCTTGGTCGAGTGTCGATCACCAGCGTGACTATATCTTGGTGTACTGCAGGCTGACATTAAGAAAATTAACATTGCTCCAAGCAGCGAATAGCGAATAAGACCGTTCTTTATCATAATAGTGTTATTTAACCAATTGAAATAAGGTATAGCACGAACAATTAAGTATCGTTAGTTAGTAAGCTTAATTATTGCATGTTTGATAGCTCAGAACCTATGGTGTTGAGCTATTTTTATGTACAATAGAGGCTTACGTATTATAATTAATAATAATATATCAAAGATTGAGCCAGTCTCGATTGGACTAGTCTAGGATAGAACTATTAATGCACCGATATATTTGAATATTGGTCGGCCCTTATGGCTTATTCTCTTAGAGTAAACATGTCTCTGTCTGATAAAAAATCCAATTTAGAACGGAATGTTAGAAGCTGCGATTTATCAATTGCAATACTTGCTGTATTCTCTGTTGCATCCATTTCTAAGAGGTGATTTCCTTTATAATCGATTACGGTCGATCCTCCAAGATAAGTATGGCCATTAGGATCGCTTCCAGATCTATTGACACCGATTACAAAGCATTGGTTCTCTATGGCTCTTGCCTGTAATAGAGTCCTCCAGGCATGGTGTCTAGGAGATGGCCAGTTCGCTACATAGATGAGTAGGTCATAACCAGTAGTATTACGACTCCACACTGGAAATCTAAGATCATAACATACATTAAGGTGTATATTCCAATCACGAAATTGGTGAGTAACTTGTTGGTGCCCTACGGAATAGGCTTTGTGCTCTCCAGCAAGTGTAAATAGATGTTTCTTGTCGTATGTAACAACTGGACCGCTTTGATCTACCAGTAAAAACCTATTGTAGTATTTACCATTTTCTTCAATGATAACACTGCCACCAATCATTGCTGACTTTTCCGCAGCCCACGTTTGCATTTGCTTCACCACTATGCCATCCATAGTGGTGGCTAAAGGCTCTGGGGTCATTGAAAATCCTGTATTCCACATCTCTGGTAATATAATCAGCTCGGAATCAGTGAGACTTGATATCATGCGGTCTACTATTGCAATATTTGCTGTAGTGTCATGCCATACTGTATTCGGCTGTATAAGGCTAATATTTAATGGAATATTCATTTGATATAGCTATTGTTGGAATAAGACGAATTTAAGGCATTGTACTTATCCACAACAATAATAATTGAAATACCTTATTTAGTGGATTATCCAAGATGTAATATATATCGCTGTAATTAGATGAATAGGTACATTTATTCTATTGATGAATTCAGACTTAGCACTAAAAACTAAGCAAAGCCTTGATTTTTACACAACAAAACTTATCTTTGCACTCCATTTTGAAAAAGTTCAATAACTATGGAAGTCCTAGATCATTTTTCGATTCCTTTTATAGGTTTGAAAGTTGGTCTTCATCAATTGAAATTCGAAGTTGACAATCTTTTCTTTGCAGAGTATGAAAATTCGCTGGTAAAAAAAGGAAAACTCACTATAAACCTTGATCTTGATAAGAGGTCGCATATGGCCGTTTTAGAATTTAGTCTAAAAGGAACTGTGGTCACTGATTGTGATAGATGTATGGAAGATATTGTTTTACCTATTCAGGGTAATCATATTTTACATGCTAAATATAGTGAAGAAGATATGGAACCTACAGATGAAATTATTTATATTCATCCAAGGTTAGATAGACTTAATGTAGCTCAGTATATATATGAGTACATACATTTGTCAATACCTATGATGAAGACTTGCGAGTCTGATCCTAATGCGAGTTGCAATGAAGACATCCTTAGCCTCTTCGAACAAGAAGCTGAAGATGACGGTGGTGAAGTCAAAACGAACCCTATGTGGGACGCCCTAAACGATTTAAATCTGGACCAATAAGGTCAGAAATATTAATAACTACGAAGTGATACATTTTACACTTCAATAAAAAAATAAAAATGGCACATCCAAAGAGTAAGATCTCTAAGCAGAGAAAAGCAAAAAGAAGAACTCATTACAAAGCAACAGCACCACAGGTATCTATCTGTCAGGTGACAGGTGAAGCTCACCAAATGCACAGAGCATACTGGCATGATGGAGCGATGTACTACAGAGGTCAGGTAATCATACCGGCTCCTGAGTTAGCTGAAGATTAGTATTTACTATAAGTCCTATTAGGGCTTATATCTTCTCAGAATATATATAGCGTTTATTATAATATGAAATATTTTTCATATTATAATAAACGCGAATTGCGGAATTCAGGCAGTGTTTTAGTAAAACACGTTGAATTCTGCCACGATGATTCCCATAAGAGATCCTAATTTCCCTCATAAGAGATCCAAATCTCCCTCATAAGAGATCCTATTCTCCCTCATACGAGATCCTATTCTCACATTACTAGGACTTAAATTTCCTCATACCAGATTCTGGTCTCCCCTTACTAGATCCTAGTCTTCCTCAAACGAGATCCTGATCTGCCCATATCCCATATCCCATATGCCCATTCTAGATCTCTCAATTCCAGACCCTTCATTCCATATCCCCAACCTTCAATTTCAAATCACATACTACACTCTCTACTTATTTTACTAGATGAAACATCTTTGTTTTAGTGAAGCAGCGGATACGAATACAGTAAACCAATTTTTACTTTGCCTAAGCTTGACCGCAAACAATATTCCAACATATTCTATATCTTAGAGTTACGAAATTATAATACCATGAAAAAAATAATAAACACGGTAAACGCTCCTGCACCAGTTGGACCTTATAATCAATCAGTATTAGCCAATGGAACACTTTATATGTCTGGTCAGATTGCTATAGATCCATCCACAGGAAATCTAATTACGGAAAATATTGAGGATGAAACCCATCAAGTTTTTAAAAATATTAAAGCGGTATTGACTGAAGCCGGAATGACTCTGGAGAATGTAGTGAAATGTTCAGTATTCGTAGCAGATATGGAAATGTATGGTAGAATCAACGCGGTCTATTCTCAATACTTTGACGAAGACACTGCACCTGCTAGAGAATTAGTAGAAGTAGCTAACCTGCCAAAGTATGTCAATGTAGAAATTAGTTGTCTTGCCGTCTAATCAGGAGAAAATAGTCAAAGAGAATAAAAACAATTAAGAATGAAATTAATAACAATAGTGCTTATCCTATTGGTACCTATAATGGCGTTCGCCCAACTTGAAAACGATTCATCAAAAAGAGTTTCTTTACAATTTGAAGGATACTTTAATTCGGGTGAGTATGAAATGATTTTTGAAATGTTTTCTAGCGATATGAAATCATATTTAACGCGCGAGAAAACTATTGAATTTTTGAAGGGAGTAAAAAAATCTGCTGGAAAAATACAATCTCGAAAATTTGTTAAATATGATAAGAGATCATTTGCTTCCTATAAAACAAAGTTTGACTACGTTACTTTTGAAGTTAATATTTCGATTGATGATAAAGAGAAAATAAATGGATTGTCAATTAAACCATTTAGCGAAGATAGGTCACCGAATTTTGAACGGAATATCACAAAAATGTATTTACCGTTTACTGGTGAATGGACGGTGATTTGGGGAGGAGATACGAAAGAGCAAAATCACCATCACCTTAATAAAGCGCAAAACTTTGCATTTGATATAGTGATTACAGACGATGTGGGAAAGTCATACAAAACGAACGGAAAACATAATGAAGACTATTACGCCTTTGGGAAGGAACTCTTAGCTCCTTGTGATGCAGAAGTAGTGATGGTAGTAGATGGAATTAAAGATAATATTCCAGGTAATGTAAATCCTATATATGTACCTGGAAATACTGTCGTATTAAAAACAGTCAAAAATGAATTCATATTTTTCGCTCACTTTAAGCAACATTCTATTGTCGTAAAGGAAGGCGAAAAAGTGACAGTGGGTGATACATTAGGACTTTGTGGAAATTCTGGAAATTCAACTGAAGCCCATTTGCATTTTCATGTTCAGGATGTAGAGGATATGAATGAAGCGATAGGTGTTAAATGTTATTTTAATTCTATTTATGTCAACGGAGTTTTAAGAAATGATTATTCTCCACTGAAGTCAGAGAAGGTTAACAATAAATAATTGTGAAGTAGCAAATACTTTATTTTATACTTTTGCAGTATGGGGAATTTCCTGTTCTTGATATGATTTTTTAAGCTTAAAGAACTAAGGATAATTGTTGTTATTAACCATTAGTCCATTGGTTAATGGCTAGTTGTAATTTTTGACTTTGGTCGAGATCTCTACGCATATCCCAAAATACTTCACCTACATATTTCATATCCATATACTCTGCAGTTAGCTTAATGGGTAACTCAAAGCCTTGTGGCATAGCTTCACTAGTTGATTGCGCGATTACGGCTAGTCTCTTTCCTTTGAGAGCACGACCCTTATCCTTGCACGTAGTCACTAGGTCAGTCCAGCGATCGAGAAACACTTTCGTATAACCACTCATGGTATACCAATAAACTGGAGTAGCTAAGATGATTAAATCTGAAAGTAACATCTGATTTACGATATTTTGAAAACCGTCTTCGACAGCATAGTTATCGTCGTAATCGTATTGCGCGATATGACTTTTACATAGTTCAATATGATTTACATCTTTGCCGAATAAGTGTTCCACTAGTAGTGTAGTATTACTACCTGCTCGAGTGCTTCCACTGATGACCAATATATTTTCTGTCATAATTCTATTCCGTGTAGTACGGATTTTTTACTTGAAAATACAATGTGAAATTAAGTCTAAAATACCATGGATATCGACTTGTCCTTCGATCTCACTATCTTTAAGCGTGAGTGTTCCATTGGCATCAGTATAAATTACGCCTGCACTAGTCGTTGTGTTATTTATAGCTACAACTTGATCTAGTGTAAGGTTACATTGTATACAATTGATAACAGGATATTGATTGGAAGTGTTTTCTTTTATTATAGTATTTCTTATTTCTATTGTACTATTATTAAGATGTATTGCAGATCGATTTAAAGTACTATTGGCATTTTCGATGATGACTCCATCGATCACTATATTAGATCCATTGGTTTGATCAATTATCTGATGACTATTGTCTGTGTTGATGTTTTCTAGACCAATATTGCCGCTCAGTACAGTTTCGTTCATTGCGTAGTTTCTTTGGTTTCGATTAATTTCAGCCCCTCTAAATCCTCCAAAGAGTTTGCTGTCATTTGGAATGGATAATGCTATCGTCTGATCCAAACCTGCAGTAGGGTAGTACAGTCCTTCTGCTACCCAAAATTCTTTATCGATACTAGTTGGACAAGCCAAAAATGCATCAACTAAAGTAAGGTATCCGTTACGCCAACTTGTTCCATCATTAGATCCTTGTGCCATTTGGTTTACCATTATGATTGATCGGTTACCACAAGAGTTTTGATTTTCAAAAGGTCCAATATCTATCATTCCGCCTTGGATATTATTACTATTATAATCTAGCTCTAATATAAGTTGATCGGTATTCCGACCGCTATTTACCGCAGGACTTGCATCTAATGGTTCATCGTTTATATCTAGTAGCGGATCAGATTTTTGATTGTTGAGAGATTTAATTCCGTCAATTTCTTCTAGTAGATTAAACGTGGATATATCTAAGTATTCATTAGATATTACTTTATGAAGCACATCGCCTAATACTGCAGTTTGATAAAATAAATTATTCTCAAAAAATATGTCGTTCATATATTCTGTATCGTCAAAATAAATAGCTGTGCCTGTATTGTACGCTCCATTGATAGGATCTAATCCTGAATCGATTATGATATTATTGCGAATATAAATACTGTCCACTAAGATGTTAAAACCTTGATCATCGAATCGAAAAGCAGCTTCGTCAGTATTGATTATTAAGTTGTTTTCAAAAATATTATTCCTTGAAATATTACCAATACCAAGGACATCATATGCCGCTATTGTAATTGCATGCGCAGAGAAAGATGCCTTTGCAGGAGATCGTTGAAAATTCTTAAGTATGTTGTGGTGAAATCTATTATACTCTCCATTTATCTGACAAGTAGTGCGGCAATCAGTGATATAGTTATAGCCAATATCATTACCTGTACATCTACCCGATGGCCCATCTGCACCTATCGGATGTGCGTATGGAATATCTGGTGCGGAGATGTGGTTGTATCTGATAATATTATTGTTTACTCCATTACTAGTTACAAAAGTATTGAGCAATTCGATTCCATTATGAGACCAATTTGTAAGCGTGTTATTTTCTATAATATTATTGCTAGCATCATTAGCAAGTCTGATACCATCTCTACATCCTCGATCAGTGCCGTTTCCTATTCCATGCATCTGAGCATAGTGAGAGTTGACTATGTTATTATTTATGGTGCAGTTATTACTACCATTGACAAGTAGTAGTCCAGATGATGCGTGCTTACCTAGTTCACAGTTTTGGATGATAATATTATTGGCACCAGCTAACTGCAAACTAGGACCTGTGCCGCCTTCAAAAGCGATCTCCTCTATCGTTACCTGATTCGAATTTTCGACATTGAAAGTAATATAGTTTTGACTTCCTTTTATACTATTCCATGTTGAGGCTGGATTGGTGGGGTGATCTATATATATCTTCCCATTAGTATGAAACCATTTGGGTATATAGCCTTCACTATCAGTGACCCCTACTTCTGATAATAATGATCCGCGCAGAACTTCTGTATCATCCAAAAACAATCTCGTGGTTGACGCTGAAAGATCACATTCCCAAATACTATTGACCGATGTCCAGTTACTTGCTATGTTAACATTCGGAAGCTCTTGTACATTTGTGATTTTTGGAAAGGGCCCTGAACCATAAGCCCCAATGTAAACAAATGAGCGATTAAAATATTGACTAACACCAATCCAAGAATCTCCTTTTTTGAGTAACACGCTATCGCCAGTTTCGTAAGTTAGACTGGCTATTTTGCTTATGGATTGCCAAGGCGTAGACGGAGATAATCCATCATTAGTATCATTACCAATAGAGTTGGATACATAGTATGTTGCTACATTTGGAGAAGTATTGCCTACTATTACTCTTACTCTGACATCTAGAGTATTGTAGTCAATCTCCCAGGATCTACCCGAAGGAAGACTAGGATAATCAATAGAGCTGTAAGTACCATTTATGGAATTACTACTGGTTAGTATGGTAAACTCGTCTCCTATTTCAGGTATATATCCACCTAAAAGTTGAATTTGCAGTGTTCCAGTAAGGGTTGTACCTAGATTGATGTCAAGTAGATCGTTTCCTCCTTCTTGTCCAGCACCGGTGTCTCCTGCAATATCTACTTGATAAGTACCTAATTCTATGTAATCGGTATTAAATGTCAATTCGCCAATAGTATTAGCGGCAGCTCCTGGTGCCATTGTTCCTTCGTTAGTAAATGCATCAAGATCAAAAGCATCAGTACCTCTATAGACTCCCAGCTGATTAAAATTCTCTTGATTAGACATATGGGTCAATGCAATGAATTCATCATTGTTGGTAAATAATCCTACGTTAGAAAATTGATTTCCTTGGATAGTAGCTTTTCCATTATTGATAAAAGTATTAAAGTTTATCAATACATGATTTGATTCTAATTCACCATCGTTCGTTAATATTCCTTGATTATAAAAGTTACTGTTCGTTATCAATTTCCCAACTATATTGATAGTCCCATTTGTTGAGTTTAGGAAAATTGGGCCTCCAGAAATTGTTGATAATTCGGCTCCTTCACTAATGGTAATGGTGCCATTATTTTGGATGCTAAGATCACTAGGGATAGTACATATTCCGTTTATAATTACATCATCGGAGCTACTAATGGATCCACCTGGATAGTTGTCCCAATTGGCAACATTGTTCCATTCTCCAGAGGTCGCTGTAAAAGTGTATGTCGTAGCAAGTAAGGAATTGCACAAAAGTACAATGCCCACTAGAGTAAGTAGGTTTTTCATGTCGATAATTGGTTAGCGCTATCAATAAGACCCTAATTTACGGTAAATCGCTGTCTATCATCTAAGTAGATACTTATAAGGATAACTTATTTCGTCGCTTCATAGATAATAAACTTATCATTTTGATTCAGTACAGAGACCTCTTTATACCATTTGGAGAGTTGGCTTTTATAGTTGAGGTGTCTATTGGCGACAATGATAAGCCGCCCATGATCAGATAATATTCTGTATGTATCAGACATTAATTGGATGGCTATGCTTGGATCCACTTCATACTCAAAATGAAAAGGAGGATTTGTAATCACAAGATCAAATTGACTTTCTTTGAAAGAAGCTAAATTGTATTGTGTAATCACTCTGGCATTATCATTTAATACATTTTTCTTGGTAGAAGCGGTAGCTAAATATGAATCATCCATCATTACAGCTTCATCCCATGAACGCTGATCTAGTAGATGTTTTCCGATGATACCATTTCCGGTTCCGAGATCTAGAAAGCTTTTTTCAGAATTTAATACTTCCAAATGTTCTAACAAAAATTGAGTCGCGTAATCAATATGATTAGCAGAAAACACACCCAAATATTGTTGGTAGTCAAACTTTTTGAAGTGTATCGATTTTAAGATTTTTGATTCAACTTTATTATTTTTATTTGGGTGGGAAAGTATGATCAATCTCGATTTTTTCCATGCTTTAGATTGCTCAACTACATCAAAATATTCAGTAGCAATATCAAGCATAGATTTTGTAAAATGCCTAGTCATAAATCCGGCAATCACCATTCCATCGGAAGGTATCAGATCCACAATTTTGATTAAGTAGAGCCGAAATAAGTCTAATGACTTAGGAATTTTGATTATGGACAAGGCTCCAATAGAAGAAATGTCATCGAGAATCGATATAATATTGATATCGTCCAAAGAGATCCAATTAGTAGAAGCGTTGCTAAGGATAGAATGCTTTTGACTATCTAAGTAGGCAACGGTCTTTGGCTTGTGCGCTACTAGATTACAAGTTAAATAACCAAATCGATCATGAAAAATAGTAATCTGGTCCAGATTATACTCTGCATCTTCTATATAGGTCAATAGATATTCATCCACAGCACTCCAAGCTCTTAAAGACCGATCGGCGGTATTAGGAAGACGAATATATTTTTTCATGCTGCAAGATATATTATTAGTCTTAGTGACAAATCAAACTTCGCATAAAATAAAACTGCTTATTCGCAGTTACATAACTAATCAAAAGCAAGCAATGAAGAAGATATACTTCACTAAACTATTTATTTACAATGCATTTTTTAAAATCCCAACAGAGTTCTTTAGCTCTCTTAGTTTTAATATTTTTCACTTCGACCATCTTCGCTCAATCCAAAATGGAATACGGCATAGGTATTGGTATTCTCTATAGCGATTATCATGAAATCAATAATCTTCCAGATGGTTTTGAGTTTGATATCGATGAGGCTCGGATATCCCCATCAATTAATGCTTACGCTGCTTATCGGGTTGCCGAGAAGACTAAGATTACAACTAGTCCTGGCATGAACTTTCTTTTACACAATGAGCCATACACAACTCGTAATCTTTCTTCTATGTATCTCCATTTGCCCATTGGAGCTCAACATAGAATATTGGGTAACTTATCTCTAATGGGTGATGTCTTTTATGATTTTCTCTTGAATCAATCTTATGAATATCGAGGAGAACACGGCTCATTTACCGATCGTGCAAATACCAAAAATCTCTTTGGCGCTAGTGCAGGGCTCGCATATAGTATTGGTAGGTACGCAGAAATTCAACTTACCGCTAGTCAACATTTCAATGCGGTAAATACCTTTCCTTTGACTGGTGCCGGTAATATTGTTTTGGGAGATGTGAAACTTAAAAATCGATTCCTCAAACTAAATCTTGTTTTCCGAGGCTAAAGAAGGTATCATATTAGGGTAGGATGGTGATCAATAACTTTATGATTGCTTACATTTGAAGCATTGATCATCATTTTACTATCCTAAAGCCATGAAACCTTACTTTTCTTTATTTGTGGTAAGTATATTTCTATCTATCACATCAGCACAATCTCAAGACAAGACTATGCCAGAGACACCTTACGCTTCTATCGAATCATATCCAGAAGTATATACAGCTGCTACCACGGTAGCTCGAACTATTGACGGATTAGGTTATCGGTACTATTGGGCAACTGAGGGCTTAACTGATGATGATCTTATCTTTCGACCTAGCGAAGATGCATCTAATGTGATAGAGACATTGGAGCACTTACAAGGCCTAACAGAAGCTATTCTAAATTGTATATCTGATCTTCCTAATATACGGCCGCAAGAAAAAAAGGAATTGTCATATGAACAGATGAGACACCAAAGTCTTGTGAATCTCAAAAAGGCAAGTGATTTACTAATTGCTAATCCTGAGATGGATATGAGTACCAAAAAAGTGATTTTTAAAAGAGGTGATACTGAATCTGTATTCGAATTTTGGCATTTGCTCAATGGTCATCTAGCGGATGCATTATACCACACAGGTCAGGTAGTTAGTTTCCGTAGAACGAATGAAAATCCAGTTAGTCCTAAGATGAATGTATTTATGGGTAAAAACAGAGATTAAACCAAAATTAGGACTTGTAAGATCTCTTGTTGAAAAATAAATTATTGTTTTACGATAATTAATGCTATGTTTGTTATCGTAAAACAATAATATCTATTATGATCCTTTCTAAAACACTTTTAATACTAATTGACATTTTCTTCACTCTGTTATTGATAATACTACTGGTAACTTCAGGATTGATATTCTATTCGATTTTCGTAAGCGAACTTCCATTTCATGTACTTTCAAATGACGGACTTGATTCATTAAGCTCTTTTAAGGGTATAAAATTTTTGTTTTCTGGTGTGGTTCAACTGTTATTCATTGCCACCTTATTTTTTCTAAGGAAAGGAATTCATGGAATGGTAAAAGAGCATTTTTTTAATTTGCATGTTGCAAAAAATCTCAACCTCGCTGGAGTGATTTTAACTGTAGTTAGTATCGGAACAGTAATATTCGATTTTGCACATGACTTATCCGATGGCCTTCTGACGATAGGGATGGAAACTGATTTACTGAAGTCTGAAATATTTATGATAATTGTAGGTCTATTTCTAATGCTAATGGCAAGAGTACTAAAAGAAGGTGTCGTAATGAAATCTGAAAACGAGTTAACGATATAAACTATGAACATCATCGTAAACTTAGACGTAATGCTCGCCAAACGAAAAATGAAAAGCAAAGATTTGGCAGAAGCTATAGGAATCACAACAGCGAATTTATCTATACTCAAAACAGGAAAAGCTAAAGCGATTCGTTTCGCAACTCTAGCAGCGATATGCAAAGCCTTGGAATGTCAACCTGGGGATATTCTCGAGTATGTACCAGACGAAGAGTTAGCTTAACTATATTCAGCTATTCTAGATTGTAAAAATTGATGGGTTAAGTATTTTATAATTTTTCATTATCATTCAATCACCATCAACTTGAATACTTGTTTTCCTACGTTTTCATATTCTACAGAAACAATATAAAGACCAGCTCTATGCAAATAAAAATTTGCTGTACTAGTTTCGGAAAAATGTGGATGATTAAATTTTTGAATGGCACCACCCAATAAATCATGGACGCTTATTTTGTATTGTCCCTTGAGATTTGAATTGATCTTCAATGATACTTCTTCACCTTTAGCAACAGGATTTGGAGATAATTCGATTTTTACTTTGTCATTGAAAGATGTAATACTATTAACGAGCCCTACAAAAAAGTCATAATCAGTTTCGCAGCCGTTAGCATCTGTAATGAGTAATGAGTAATTAGCTGAAGGCAAGGTATTAATATTTTGAACAGTCTCTCCAGTACTCCACAAAAATGTAAAAGGAGCTGCACCATCTACATCTAAGATCTCTATACTTCCATTATTTTCTCCATCTACATCTGTGATTTCATAATTAATCTCAGTTTTCGATACTACCAAATTTACAGTTCTTATACTATCGCAATCGCAAGCGTAAGTAAGTGTATCTATATAAGTACCACTTTCAGTATAACCTTCATAGCTCTCTCCAAAACAAATTGCTTCTTCCACTTCAGTATTCTTTGTCAAACGAGTAACGGTCGTTGCATCTATGGCCTCACATCCAGACAATCGATTGAGTACATGGAGTTCATATGTTCCTGCACGATCTATGGTAGGAGTTAGTGTCTTTGTGTTTCCTATTATCCTCCCATTAGTAGTAGTCCACCAATAATCAATGTCTCCTTCTAAAGAATTAATTACGCCAAGAAGAGTATATGTTTCACCGCATGTAATACTTGGTGAAGAACCTGCGCTACAAGATGGAAATAGATTTTCCAATGAGGTTGTTTCTATTTTAGCCCAACTTTGACAGCCAGTGTTATTATCTATCACCATCGCTTCCCATCTTCCAGCTACAACAGGGTATCCTCCAAACCAATTTACATTGGCATTATCCGGAGCGCCAGTAATACACAGATTTGCACTTCCGGGTTGGCAGTCTGTACAGGTTTCTATCTGAATCGTTGTTTCATTGTAAGCTGGAGCTTCAAATTTTAATTGACATTCTTCTCCAGATTGTGTAAACATATTAAAGTTGTAAGTGCCGGCAATAGTAATTGGAATGTCCGTGAAGAAATCGAAATCTCCAGTATTATTTTGATTGTCTTGCCAAGTACCTTGACCAATAGTTGAGATTGACATTTCGATAGCTGAAGGTTCAGTATTAGCGCAATTAATTTCACCAGAAAATGTAACATCTATTTGTTCTGGTAAAAGGGTAAATTCTGTTTCGAAAGTTTGCTGACACCAACCTTCTCTTATCGTGTAAAACAAAGAATGTGTTCCAGGTAATAGTCCTCCAATATAATATTCACTTCTGATTGCACCATTGATAAATGCACCATTTTCATTTTGCCATTGTCCTGAAGGGGAAGCCCGTAATTCGATAAACCCATCTGCAAATGAAGAACAAACTGGTGGGATCTCGGAAATGTTTGCTGTAAGATTACAATCCGATCGATAGACTTTAATCTCATGTTCGACCTCTGTCATACATCCTGTATTATTAAATGCTTGGAGTGTTAAAGCATGCAGACCAATCTCAGGAAAAGCGTACGACAGATTAACATCATTGGATATAAATACTCCATCTACTAACCAAGCTATAGAATCTGCGTTTACAGCATTGGATTGATACACAAGTATTGAATCTTGTAAAACATCTCGAATCCATTGTTTCTTTGTAGTGATCACTGATGTACAAGGATCAGTAAGACCGTTTGATTGATATAGACTAGTTCTTGCCAATCTAAGTGCAGAATGCATACGTACTTTTTGTCCTTCAGTGAATCGGTATTGACAGGCAAATGGAGAATAATCCATGATGTTATCTTCTGGATCAAATGTATCTTCGGTAATTGGATTGCAATATCCATCATCAGTATCTGTAGAGCAAGAATTATTGGGTGTTCCACTTAAGCAAGTATCATCATTTCGATTAGCTATATTATCAGGAGCAGTATCACAAATGCGATCTCCCTGAGTAAGGCAATTGTCATTCGGACATCCATTCTCAAAAGTATGTAACAGATTGAAATAATGACCCATTTCATGTGCTGCTAATTTACCACTCAAACAAGAATCTTCATTACTCCATATTCCAGCTTCGATGGCTATACCATCAGCAATAGCACCATGACTAGATGCTGAAGTGGCCAAACCAAGAGGCCCAGAACATTCTCCGTCAACCATAGTGTAACATATACTCTTGACCAAGTAAATATTGATGTAGTCTGTTGTTGGAAAAGGGCTTGCAAACCCTACTGCATCAAATATCATAAATGAATATCCCCCTAGACCAAAGACAGAAAGATTACTGCTCTTGCGAATTATACCATTCGTAGCTTGACCATTAATATCTCGAGTAGCTAATTCAAATTTGATATGCATATCATTCCCTAATGGATTAGCATCACAAGCCATTCCTGCAAAAGTACTGTTGAGTCGATCAAGACCGATCCGTACATCCTCATCAGTAATATTTTCTTCATCACCTAGAGCAGTGCCTGGTAGATGAACGATATGAATAACAACTGGTAGGCTAATTGAATCTAATGAAGTAAAAGAATTTTTGGCATAAACAAAATCAAGATATTGTGTTTCGAAATTTTCTTCTTTTTCAACTATTGAACCATCATCCACTTTTAATTGTATTTGCAACTCACTATGACCACAAATGGGTGAAGAGATCTGGCAAATCATGGAAAGGGGTAATAATAATAAATACAGAACTAGTGTTAATTGGGATTTCATAGTCTTGGGATTTAACTAATACAGATTTAATTATTTTAAATCGCAGATAAAATATAGAGACAGATAATCTAGCTCAAGGCACAAACGCAGGCAAAGGCTTAGCTTTGACGAGAATTTTAACGATGATATTGATTTCCGGCATTGGATTTTACGCGGCATTAAGTTGTTAATTCTGTATAATAGAGTCAGTAAAACTATGATCCGCTGCATTCAATCAGTCGAATTCATGTTTGATACTTTGTAAGCCCATAGCAGAGATGAAACAGAGTCCAGCCATCGTTACCCACAACGCAGTGTATCCATAATGCTCCAATATGGTAGTGCCTAATGGAGGTGCAATTATCAGAGATATAGAGAACATAATACTTGTCAACGCCATCATCTTACCACTGTTATGATCTGTAGCACGCTTGAGGGCAGTTGTGCTTATGAATGGAAAATTTATAATCTCGCCTACACCAGTTAAAATCAAGAAGAGACCAAGTATTAGTAACATTGGAGATTGCATAATTAGAATCAAGAATCCAACTCCTATCATAAGCGAACCGTATATCATGGCTTTCATAATCACATTTCGTTTGTCTACATATTGCACCAATGGCATCTCTAATAGAAAAACTAAGGCACCATTAATACCAAAGAAAAGACCTATGGCTTCAGTACCGTAATTAGCAATTTCTTCTAGATATAACGGAACGGTAAATAGAATTTGGAAAAACCCTATCAGCATTAATAAACTATAGAATAGAAATAACATATAAGGTTTGTCCTTGTATGGATTCTTAACGTCTTTTATAATGTCCATCTCATCTTCCTTATTTTCAAACTGCTTATGACTATAATCTTTTATAACAAAGAATGTCATGGCTGCTGCTCCCCAACAAGTGATTCCATCAATGATAAATATCCACTTATAAGAAGTTAAGGCAATGATAGCACCACCGATCGCAGGTCCAATTACAAAGCCCAAGTTAAACGCCATACGGAGTAATGAGACCGCTCTAGTCTGAGTATGTTCGTCGGTAAAGAAACGTATGCCGGTATATAGCGCTGGTCTTAATAAATCAGCAACTGTAGAGGCTACAAATAAACCAATAGATAAGGTGATATATGAAGTGAAATACTGCAAAACGAAATACGCAATACCTCCACCGATAAGAGAGAATAGAAACACTTTGTAATATCCAATCTTATCCGTAAGCCATCCACCCAGATACGACCCAGCTAGTGATCCAGCTCCGAAGCAAGCTACAGCCACTCCGGCTTGAGGCTTAGTCCATCCAATTTCTTGAGTGGTATATAATGTAATGAATGGAAGTATAAGCGTACCCAAGCGATTGACAAACATTACAATGGTAATGAGCCAGATGTCTCTATTGAGTCCAGAGAAAGCATCACGATATATTTTCATTATATCTAAGCGCAAGGTGTATTGGTTTGGTTATCTTTTGCAAAGATATGCTAACTATCATTGCGATGTCAATGAGATTTAATTATTCTCTTAGGTTAATTAATTTATTTCCATTATTGACACTCAGGATATTTACTCAGAGCTACTTTAAGACATTTCATTGATGTTTTTAGATCAGCCGAATTCAGAACATAAGCTATTCTAACCTGTTGCTTTCCGATGGCTTTATTGCAATAAAATCCATTAGCTGGAGCCATCATTAATGTTGAACCATCATATTCAAAATCGGTTAGGAGCCATTTACAGAATTCTTCTGCGTCTTTAACCGGAAGCTCAACAATATTGTAGAATGCTGCAGCAGGTTTATAATGCTTTATAGTACCAATTTTTGTAATCTCATCAAATAAAACATCTCTTCTATATCTGTATTCTTCTTTTGCCTTATGTATATATTCGCTACAGTTTTCATAACATGACAAGGCTAATATTTGACCGAAATAAGGAGGAGATAACCTTAGTTGGGCATACTTGGTAACGGATTGCAAGAAGGATTTATTTTTTGATATTAAGTAGCCGACTCTTGCTCCACAAGAACTAAAAACTTTAGAAATGGAATCAATAACAATTACATTATCCTCTATTCCTTTGAATGATAGAATGGATGTGAATTTATTTTCGTAGCAAAATTCACGATATACTTCGTCAACAATCAGAAATAATCTGTGCTTTTTTACAACATGAATTAACCTTTCGAGTTGTTCAGCTGAATAGAGTTGACCAGTTGGATTGCCAGGATTACAAAGAAATATTGCTTTCGTTTTAGTGTTAATTAGTTTTTCAAAATCTTCTGTATTAGGTAATTTAAATTCTTCTTCTAATCTAGAAGTAAGTGGTACAATTTTTATGTTGGTAAGATGTGCAAACCCTAAATAATTTGCATAAAAAGGTTCAGGTATAATAATTTCATCTCCATTATCGCAAATAGACAAGAATGTAAAAAGTATAGCTTCAGATGCACCAGTGGTTACATAAAGATCATCAGCACTTAATTCGGCATGAAACCTGTTGTAATAAGAAGCAACAGTTTCGCGAAGAGCAGGTAATCCTTCAGAAGGGCCATATGATACTATGTTTTCTTTCAATTCTTTTATTGCCTTTAATGCAGGCGCTGGAGTGGCAATATCTGGTTGTCCAATATTAAGATGATATATATGCTTGCCTTGCTCTTTAGCTTTGCGAGCAAATGGCAATAGGTTTCTAATTGGAGATGCTCCAATATCAAGACCTCTAGATGAAAGTGTTGGCATTTCTTAGATTGTAGTGACTAATAAAAATGATAAAGGTATAAGATATTAAGGCTTTATATCTATCAATCTAGAATGTTTATTGTAAGGTGATGAAATAGATGAGTTATTTTTTTCCACCAGTCCTCCTCCATTCATGTAATTCCAAGCGGTGTTGCCTTGTTGTCCGCCAGTAAGTATCCAGACAATCTTAGATCCGTTAGGAATCAACCCTTTTGTCATAAGATCGGTAATTCCGAATAGACCTTTACCATTGTAGATAGGGTCTAGCACGATTTCGTGATCTTTATAAAATTGATTGATATACGAGATGAGCTCAGGTTTAGTACGTGCATATCCGCCGAAATGATAGTCTGTAAGTAACTTGAAATCTGACGAACCAGACATCTTAGTAATATCATCTTTCAAAAAATTACCTTTCAAACTGCTAACGACTAACAGCTTTTGATCCTTGTGTTTTTCATTTATTATTCCACTGGCAGTTCCACCTGTGCCTGCAGATAGAGCAATATAATTTACGGTCGGTAGTTGCTGGTTAATTTCTGTAGATACTTCACTAGTACCTTTTCTGGCGAGTATATTATTACCACCTTCAGGTAAGATTAATGGGTCATTATATTCCGCTATTATTTCTTTGGCGATCTCGGATTGTTCTTTTAATTTGTATTCAGATCGATCGACAAATCGAAGCTCCATTCCACAAGAGAGAGCATGTATGAGCGTAGGATTTTTATCATCAAATTCACCTCTTATGATTCCGACAGTGGGGATGTTAAAAAGTTTTCCAGCGGATGCAGTGGCGTGGATGTGATTAGAAAAAGCCCCACCAAACGTGATGATGCTTTTTGGATTAGTTTCAAGATTGTATTTGAGTTTCCGATACTTATTTCCATTAACTATTGGATGTATAAGATCTTCCCTTTTGATATAAAGTTCTATTTCTTTATCATCCCAAATTGGATCAAATATACGTTGGATTGGACTTGGTAGATTCATCTACGCGCTAAGGTAGCTCTTTGATCTTAACTTAGGTAGCGTCGCTATCTGATTTGTAATGATAAGGTCAATGGGATTTGACAAATTCTAATGACACTCAAAATCGATAATAGTATGTCGAAATTCTCTTGAATGGCAGATGTAATAAACCAATTTCTAGTTGTAATCGACATGGATTAGCACAGATAGACCTTCCCCTTCTTTGCTGTCAAACGAGATGGTACCTTTTAGAAAATTGATTCTTGACTTCATATTTTCAAGACCCATTCCTTTATGTTTTAGATTATCCATATCGAAGCCGATACCGTCATCTTCAAATTGGATTACAAGCTCGTTGTTCTCTCTGTTGATTTGTATCAAAATGTCCGAAGCCTTGGCATGTTTGATACTGTTGTACAATAGTTCTTGTATTACTCTAAAGATAGATAGTGCTACTATATTGTTGATTTTTTTGGGTACATCGTAGACTTGCAGATCCACTTCTGGATAATGATCACCATCAAAATTATTTATTAGATCTTTCAGTGCGGGTACTAATCCTAGTTCTGCTAATGCTCCTGGTTGAAGATTACGAGATATAGATCGTACTTCATCCACAGCAGAATCTAATAACTTATTGGCATTTTGATATTCGACAAGATTTTTGATGTCAGGGTTTCGAGCTTGTACACTATCAAACTGTAATTTGACGGTTGACAATAACCCTCCTAAGCTATCATGAAGATCCTGAGCGATTCTTTCCCTTTCCATTTCTTGACCAGCGATCATAGATTGCATCCCTTCCATTTTCACATCATCTTCTAGAGTCTTAATTTTACGCATCCGTATTTCTTTCTCTTGTAGAGTAATGATTTTCTCTGTTCGGATTCGAGTAGTATAAAATCTAATAATGAAATATACCAAGGCAAGCAGCATCGCTAGACCGGCAGAAAGAAAATAAAGTGCTCTTTTTTGTTGCTTATTTTTTTCTTGCTCCTTTTCTTTTTCCTGCTCAAGATTAGCGATGTCTTTTTTCTTTTCATTCGTTTCAAATCGAAGCGCTAATTTGTATTCGGCTTTTACTTTATCTTGGTTCAGAATACTATCATTGATAAATGCATATTTGAGCGCGTAGTCATAGGCTTGTTTATGACTACCGAGTGAGTCATGTACAATAGAAAGTTGCAAATAGATATCCCTTCTATCTCTGCTATACGATATTTTGGGAATGATCCTTTCTGCATCCGAATAGTACTTTAGAGCTTTTTTGTATTCAAAATTCTCAAGGTTGATCTGAGCTATAGTAAACAAACTTTGACTTAGTCGATTTTTGTCATCTACTTTATCCGCGATCTTAAAAGCTTCGAATGACATAACTAGAGCACTGTCTTTTTCATTAAGAGTTACATAATTTCTCGATTTCTTCAGCATGAAATCGATCATTAAAGAAGTATCGCGCAGCGTTTTATTAAGCTCTATCGATTTGTTAAGGTATTCATATTCCTGATCTATATTTCCGGTGATGTGATATACGTCCGCTAATTTTGAAAATAGATACGTCCGCATATATAGATTATCATTTTCTTCGTAGTACGTCAGTAGCTCTTCATATTGATCCACAGCTTCCTTATATAGGCCTGCATCTGCGTATCGATTTCCTATTATATATTTGATTTCGTTGATCTTCTCTTTGTCATCGAGTATCCGATAGTACTCTATTGCGCGTGTATAGTAATCAAATGCTTGTATCTGATTACCATTAATTTCGGCTTCAAAATCGGCTAGCAAGTAGTAGTTGATAGCTAAATCTCTAATGTCTTTGGTGTCTCTTGCTTTCTTAAGGTTTTCATTGAGCTGAGTAAAGCTGTAAGTGCTATCAAGATGTGTCTGAGCAGAAAGTGGGGTGCAGATTGCTATTGCCCAAATAATTGCATGGACAAGGAAGGATTGGAGGAAGCGATATGTGCCTTTGTAGATCATTATTAGTTAAAGAACGTAAATCAATTGATTAACTATGCAATTATAAAACGGATAGTCCTAAAATAAAGAAATACCCTTAACTTTTTAAGGGTATTTCTTAGAATGCAATAGTCAATCCCAATGAGTATTTACGTCTTGATCGCTACTATAGCTAGAATATCGGCTTTGATATTTTCACTTTTGGCAGCGATGTATTTTTTTTTAAATCGGTTCGATTGACAATGCGAACTACCGAGTTGCAGATAGAATTTTAAATTTTTCATGTTTTCTTATGAAATCTAAAACTCTAGGGTAGAACTCTTAGGTTAGGATCACAACATCTACCTGTTACTCGGTAGTGTTCGCATTGCTCATTCCGTAAACTTATCAAAGTGCATAACTACTACACTTTGATATGAGAAGTGATCTGATAACAATTCACTTCTAAGTCTTAACTAGAAACCAACTTTTAATTTTATTCATTTTGATAACAACCTGCTCTTTAGCAATTGTATGATACAAATATCGGTTAAGCCATCGCATTAGCAATCGGCAATTACACCCATTTATTTTATTGGGGGAATACCCCTAGATATATAGTGGAATTCGCTATACCTTTGGATTGTGAGTTTCACTTAGTGTTTCTCAGTTTGAAGAGATTTAGTAACCACCAATAGAAATGGTTCATAACACTTCACTAGTCATTCCCAAATAAGTACACTTTTGTGCAATCAATTTGGAACTTGTTGTATTATATATATGACTCAAGTCTTTTGGTAGTTCGCTATTAAATACACTCTATAAAAGCAATGAAAATGGAAGAAACAATAAAAGTACTAGTAGCGGATGACCACACTATGTTTGTAGATGGAATCGATTCCATTCTCAAAGATGAAAGGGATATAGAAGTTGTAGGTAGATGTTATGACGGTCCTTCTGTAATTGAATTTTTAAAAAAAGAATCTGCTGATCTTGTATTACTGGATGTTAATCTTCCTGATATGAATGGTATCGAGGTATGTAAGATTGTCAATAAGGACTTTTCTGGTACCAAGATTCTTGCTATCTCCATGTTTAATGAAGAGAGCTTCGTAACAGAGATTCTCAACCATGGCGCCGAAGGTTATATTCTTAAAAACACAGGTAGAGAAGAATTACTTACTGCAATACGTACGGTTAATGGTGGCAAGACCTACTTTAGTAAAGATGTGACACAGACTATTATGAAGAGTCTTATGAAATCGCGTAAAGCTTCTAATAGTTCTAAAGGGTTTATACCAAAGATATCACGTAGAGAAAAAGAAGTACTTAAGCTGATAATAGAAGAATTTACCACTCAAGAGATCGCAAAAGAGTTGTTCATTAGCCTCAAAACTGTGGAATCTCACAGATCTAGTCTATTGGCTAAGACCAATGCACGTAACACCGCTGGACTGGTAAGAATCACGATCGAGAACAAATTGTTGGATTAGGTTAGGTAATCCTATATCTTTAGCCCATGGAGCAAATATCTCTATGACAGATCAATCATATAACTATGCTAAAGAATACTTTCATACTGGCACTTTGCCTTTTTACATCAATTACTACCTTTTCTCAGAGCTTTTGGTTTGGACCTAAAGGTGCAGTTTCCTTTAATATCCAAAATTGGAATGGATTTGAACGTGACCCTTACCTAAGCTTTAATGGAGATATATTCATTGAGACATATAATGAGTATAGTCGAAGTTCGTTGTATTCACAGCTAGGCTTCCATACGAGAGGTAGTTCTACTAGAGTGAATTTTTTCAATGGAGGTTCGGCCAATCAAAGCTTTCAATTTGATAACCTTGTTCTTGAAATAGGAGCAAAGCAAAAATTAACAAGTAAAACTAATTCTGGGCCGTACTATCTAGTCGCAGTGAGAGGGGAATATACATTGGGTACTAATCTTGGAGAGTATGTTAGATTCAATTCCGCTTTTTATCCTATTGAAGACTTTGTGCGTAAGTTTAACTACGGTATTACTGTCGGAGGGGGCTGGGAGTTTGAGTTCAGTGAACTAATTGGTGGGCTGATAGAGTTTACCGTAAATCCGGATCTTTCCAACCAGTATGAACAACAAGCTATTCCGAATATTATAAATCCCTTCAATAATCAAACCGTTACTTTGAGAGAGAGAAAGGTTAGAAATCTATCTTTTGAAATTAAGTTTGGGATGAGGTTTATGAGGAAAGTTGAATACATAGATTAAGTTTCCGGCTTTTCGAAGAAAAACGGAAACATCGAAATACGCATTTCAGTATTTCGTATAAGAGCAGTAAGCTTTTCGAAGAAAAACGGAAACATTGAAAAGGCCAATATCGAGAAAAGTATAGATTTATAATTATATATACATATATGAAAGAAGTTAAAATAATAGTATTGGGATTTGCGCTTTTGGCGTTTGTCTCTTGTGGTGGTAAGACAGCTACTGCAATTGTTGAAGATACAGTGGAAGAAATTCCTGTAATAGAGGAGCCAGTGGAATTACTTACTCCATGTACCACATTGTCACAACTAAGTAGTGGAGATAGAGATGAGGCTGAAACCGCCTTTGTACTATATCGAGATTTTATAAAGACAGGAGATATGGCACAGGCTTTTCCTCTATGGAAAACTGCATATAATCTAGCTCCTGGAGCCAATGGACGGATCCAATATCACTATGATGATGGGATCAAGTTGTATACTGATCTTTTCAAAAAGGAGACAGATAAGGCTCAAAAGCAAGCCTATATAGATACAGTGATGATGATCTATGATAAAAGGGCGGAATGCTTTGGCAACGAAGCTACTATCAAAGGAAGAAAGGCTTTTGACTATTATTATAACTTTTATGAATATAGCGATGCCGATAAAACATTTAACCTTTTCAAAGAATCTGTTGAAGCCAAAGGAAAGGACGCGGATTACTTTGTAATCAATCCATTTTCTAAGTTATTACACGATAGGGTAGTGGAAGGTAAGATCGGCAAAAGCGAAGGTGCTAAATTAGCTGTTTTACTAGATCAAGCTATTTCTAATGGACTAGCTACATGTGGTAATAAGTGTGAAGCTTGGTATATCATAGCTGATTATGCACCTAATAGGCTGGAATCACTTGAGGGAGTGGATGACTTCTACGATTGTGACTATTACAGTAATAAGTATTATACACAGTTCCAAGAGAACCCTAATGATTGTGAAATTATAGAGTTGGCGTATCGTCGTATGCTGAGAGGAAAGTGCGATATTAATGATCCCAGGTTATTAGAAGTTAAGAACGCTAAAGATCAAAATTGCTATACCGCACCACCGCCAGTGGGACCTCTCAGACAAGCATTTGACAAATATTCTACTGGAGATTATAAAGGGGCAATAGTATTATTTGAAAATTTTATAGATAAAACTACGGATGTAGAAAAGAAAGCGAAGTATACGCTTGTGATAGCTAAGATCTATTATGGTGATATTAAAAATTTTGCGTCGGCGAGGAAATATGCAAGAGAAGCCGCTAAGCTAAAATCTAATTGGGGTGAGCCTTATATACTTATAGGTAAACTCTATGCCAGTAGCGGTCCTTTGTGTGGTCCTGGTCGAGGTTGGGATAGTCAGGTGGTAACTTGGCCAGCTATAGATAAGTTTCAATATGCAAAGAAGATAGATCCATCTGTGGCTGGAGAGGCCAATAAGTGGATCAATACATACTCTCAATATATGCCAAGTCGTGAGGATATCTTTCAAAGAGGTATCAAAGAGGGAAGTACATTCACTGTACCTTGTTGGATCAATGAGACAACAAAAGTAAGAGTGAAATAGATATATTACATTCAATTAAATATAATACAAAGAGCTGTACCAATAGGAACGGCTCTTTTTATTTTATGTTAGAAATAGACGTTATCGTCTTTCAATATTTAAAATATTGATCCAAAAAACACACTAATCATCACCTGAAATTCTATTTTCATGGGAGCCAAAATGAAAGTGTAATTCGGCCTAAACTTAATATTGACGGCTTATTTAGACAATGCTATGATTTTTATTTTGGTATTCTTGGAACTACCAATAGCCACTTTTCCATTATATTTACGGGTACAAGAATTTTTACAATACAAAACAAACGAAACTAATGGCATATAGACAACCCAATTACGGTGGCGGAGGCCAACGAAGAAGAGGGAGATCATTAAAAGGAATGTTGTTTCTCTTTCTTTTGGTTGGAGGTTTTTCACTATTTAAGTATTTAACTAATACTCAGGTTAACCCTATTACAGGAGAAAAACAACACGTAAGCATATCGGCCGAGCAAGAGGTAGCTATAGGCCTTCAATCTGCACCACAAATGGCGCAACAGCATGGTGGCTTGCATCCGGATCAAGCGGCTCAAGACCATGTAGACAAAGTGGGAGCTAGATTGATTAATAATACAATTGCTAGATCTTCAGGATATAATTATGAATTTCATCTATTAGCTGACCCTAATGTAATGAATGCATTTGCTTTACCTGGTGGACAGGTATTTATCACAGCAGCATTATACGCCAAACTAGAAAACGAAGACCAGCTTGCTGGAGTACTTGGTCATGAGATCGGACATGTAATACATAGACATGGTGCTGAGCGTATGGCTAAGATGGAGCTTACCAATGGTCTTACAGGAGCAGCAGTAATCGCTAGTGGTGATTATAATACGCAGCAAGCAGCACAGATGATCGGTAATTTGGTCAATATGAAATACGGACGAGAACAAGAGTTGGAGTCGGATGATTTTGGAGTCAGATTGATGATGGAATCAGGATATGACCCAAGTCAACTTAAAGGTGTAATGGATATCCTAGAGTCAGGGTCCGGAGGTGGAGGAGCTAAGCCAGAGTGGCAAAGTACCCATCCTAGCCACGAAAATAGAAGAGAGACGATAGAAGAGTCTATAGAAAAATATAATACCGAACTGGGGCAGTAGTCCATTGAAAGGAATTTTTTATCAACCCCATGGTGTTATATATACTGAGGGATTAAATTAATTAATTAGAACAATAAAAATATTATGTCAATAAAAAATATGTTTGGGTCTTCAAGTAATCCAATGTTGAAAGAGGAATCTTTCAAGCCGAAGTATGATTCATCAGGAATGATGATAAATGATAATAGTGGTCAGATGACAGCTAACGGAGCTGTGAATAAGACCATATTTTTATTCGCACTATTACTTATTACATCATCATTATCTTATATGATGCCTTCTATGTTTCTTCTTTATGTTGGAGCAGGTGGGCTATTTGTTAGCTTTTTGGCTGTTGGATTTAAGCCGCACTTAGCACCTTATATAGCTCCGATGTATGCATTATTACATGGACTATTTGTAGGAACCATTACTGCTATATACGCTTCCCAATTTGATGGGTTAGTAATGCAAGCTGTGGGTCTTACATTTGGTACCCTAGCAATGATGCTGATGATATATAAATCAGGAATTATAAAGGTTACTGACAAATTTAGAATGGGAGTATCCATGGCTGTTGGTGCTGTAATGTTGTTCTACTTAGTAGGATGGATAGGTCAAATGGTAGGTTTTGAATTACCATTTATTCATGACAATGGTATCATGGGTATCGGTCTGAGTGTAGTGGTGATAGTGATAGCATCACTAAATTTATTATTAGATTTTGATACTTTCGAAAAAGGTGAAAAAGAAGGTGCTCCTGCTTATATGGAATGGGCAGCAGCTATGGGACTAGTATTTACTATAGTTTGGTTATACGTAGAATTTTTAAGACTTCTAAGTAAGCTTCAGCGAGATTAAAACTATCATAATACAAATAAGATATACTAATTGTAATTTCAAGAAAAAAGATGTTCGTCCCACGAACATCTTTTTTTTTGCTAAAATTTAAAGAAATATTTTCACCTTGAATTTGAACTAAATAGTGGAGCTATCTAAAATTATCTACTATTCAAATCGTTACTTTCTATTTTGGTATTATAAAAACATCAATATTGTAACACATTGACGGTTAAAAGTATAGTTGAGTTAGTTTACATTTTACACATATGACATTTGTTTTATATAGTTTGATTTTATAGAATCAAAGTAAATTCATTTTTTAGCCAATTCAACAACTGAGGTTAGTTTTATAGCTTAGATAGACACATTTTTGGAACAGTACCCCTATTGCTATGGCATTGTTTTTGGATTTATCCAATTGTATAATATCCGAATCGAGCCCTTTTAACTTTTTTCGGATATTTTCTAACTAGGAATTATAACGAATTAACCAAATGAAAAAACTAACCTACATAGCGCTAGCTATGTGCAGTACTTTCACGTACGCACAAAACTCAATCACAAACTGCTCCTCTTCTTTCGCAGACATTGGAGGCCAAGAGTCCCATTACTTTAATGATGAAATTTCAGACTGGCTAATTTGTCCAGATGATAATTCGAAGTACTTAAACGTCGAGTTTACGTATGTAGATATTGAAACTGCTGATGATGTAGGTGTCAAAAATACAGGGTGTAGAGATGTGCTCTATATTTATGATGGTATTGATGACAATGCACCTTTGGTAGGAAGCTTCTGTGGTCAGGAGAGTACCAATGGCGAAACTCCTTTTGTGGATGCTAATACACTACATGTAGGTATGGCATTTACGCCCAATAATTTGGGAGGATGCTTTTACTTTAAATTTGAATCAGATGAAGCGAACACACGAAATGGATGGGAAGCACTAATAGAATGTTGTGAGCCAACATTACCAAGTCACATATCTGATGGTGTAAGCTGTCCTGAAGCGATAAATCAAGGTGTAGTATTTGATTTTGAAGTAGATTTGAACTGTGTCAGACAAGGAAGTATATCTAACTTTACTGACTATGAGTATGATGATCTTACTCCTCCAGATATGATTGCAGCAGAAATGTTACCTTTCAAAGCATATTATAAATTTGAAGCAAACTCTGTAGGTACTTTCACTTCTATTAACGTTGATCCTATTGACGATTTAGGTGTATTTGCTTTCTATGCTTTTGGACCACTTACCGGAGATTGTCCAGAGTATACAGGTGGATTTGTCGTAGACTGTAAGACTGCCGAAGATCCGTCTTCCTTGATATTCAATGTTAGCCCTAATTCATCATATATAATAGCAGTAGCATCTAATGTACAAGGTAAGGTAAGATTGTTTAACGATCTCAGTACTTTATCGCTGCCAGTAGAGCTGATAGATTACAGTGCGATTATACGCGGTGATAATGTAGATGTAAAATGGACAACAGCCCAAGAAATAAATAATCAAGGATTTGAATTGTATCGATCTTTTGATAAAGATGAATTCGAATTGATTGCAGAGATAAAAGCCAAAGGGAATATTGGATCAATTACAGACTACGCATATACTGATTTTAATGTATTGGCTAATAGAAATGTATATTACTACTTACGTCAGATAGATTTGGACGGTACTACAACTGATTTTGATATTAAGTCAGTAAAAATTGAAAAGGAAGTAGCAATATTTACTTGCCCTAATCCAGCTAAAGAAAGTTTGTACATAGAAGCTGGAGACAATACAGCAATCGCAAATGTAACTATATTTGATTCTATGGGATCAATGGTTTTGCAAAGAGAATCAGCCCTTCCAATAGATCTAGACGTATCCAATTTATCTAAGGGTATATATACCTTAGTCGTACAATGTGGGACGACTATGAAAGTAGTAAGACAAGTGATCAACTAGATCCTAATGATAAATTTCATTGATGTGAAAACATGACAGTACTAGTCAGGCGTACATTGTTACTATTAGTAATGATGTACGCTTTTTTAATTTTAAAAAAACTTTTAAATAAATTAGAAGAGGAATATCAATGCGATTTGAGAAGCACACTAATGTTATTTATTTTTAATTTCATTCCAAACTTCGAATAGTTTTTCTTGATTGGGCCTGTTTTTTGGGATCGCTGTAAGTGCCTCCGTCTCTTCAAGGTATTCATGCATATCTGCCGGTAATGATTGGTAAAGATTTGTACCCTTAGTTTTCCAATCTAGCATTTTGTCGGTAACATCTTTTATAATTTTGGCTGGGTTACCAACGGCTATTTTGCGATTAGGAATTTCCATATCTGCAGGAACAAAAGTCATCGCACCAACGATACTTCCTTCACCTACAATAGCCCGGTCCATAATCACGCTATTCATTCCTATCATACAGTTGGCCATAAGATGAGCTCCATGGATAATAGCTCCATGACCCACATGTGCAGATTCTTCTAGTATCACTTCCACACCTGGAAACATATGTATCGTACAGTTCTCTTGCACATTGCATCCGTCTTTGATAATGATACCGCCCCAGTCTCCTCTGATTGCCGCACCTGGACCGATATATACATCTTTACCAATAATGACATTGCCGGTCACTGCGGCTAAAGGATGTACAAAAGATGAAGGGTGTACCACAGGAGTGAATCCTTTGAAGGCATAGATCATAATTAATGAATTTGTTTTGCTCGTAATTCTTTAAAAAATTTTTTGACCAGCACTTCGGATTCTTGATGCATTACACCATATTCCAGCTTTGTCTTTGGGTGAAGCATTTCTTTACCAAATCTCATAAAACCTTTTTCATCATCAGCAGCGGCATATACCACTCGACTAAATCTTGCCCAATTTAATGCACCTGCACACATAGGGCAAGGTTCCATAGTAACGAAAAGCGTACATTTTTCTAAAAATTTATTGCCGAGATATTGACTTGCGGATGTAATAGCAACGATTTCAGCATGTGCGGTTACATCTGTTAGTATTTCTGTCTGGTTGTGCGCTCTAGCTATGATCACATTATTACTTACGATCACAGCACCTACAGGCACCTCTCCTGCCTCATATGCTTTTTCTGCTTCTTTGAGCGCTTGCTTCATAAAATGCTCGTCGCTGTGTACTGATAATGCCATATAATTTAATGTACATGTTTTTCAATAGGAAATTTCCAATCTCTACCTTCTAGCCATTTCACATGACTGCTGACTTCTTTGCCAATAGGAGTGTCACCATAATACTTTAATACATAATTCCAGATCTCTCTGTATTCTTTCTTTGCTACTCTACTCGAATGGTCAAATGCAGAAGTATTTTTCGTGCCACTTAATAGTGCTTGAGTAAGTCTATCACTTTTCATCTCGACATTAGATATATGTGCGAAGTCTGGGTAATCTACTGCAAACTGTGACCAAATATTAGCTTGGTTAGCTAACGATGAAAGCGGAGTAATAATGTTGTCATTATCAAATATTTTCGACTTCTCAGAAAGTTGGATCATATTGATATATTCTTTTACTGATTTTGATACAATATTTCCAAGTACATCTGATATAACATTGATATTACTTTTAACAAGTATTTCTCCTAAAGATCCTTCTAATCCTAATCCATTTTCATGCATAAGTTTTCCGACAGGATGATAATCCATATTCATAGTACCATTGATGATTTCACTATAGTCATCTAAGGTCCAATCATGATTAGCAATTAATTCTGAATGTGCCTTGGATGATCTAGCCAAACTATTGATGTAATCATAGGCCATAAAAAACATGGCATCATTAGTCGTAATATCAGTAGACTTTAATTTTTTGAGTTTGTTTATTACCTTCTTACCTGAGGATAGCTCTTTAGGATCTTGATCAGAGACTAAACTGGAAAAAGATTGTAGGTTTTCTGGGTCGGTAATATCATTTTCACCAGTATAGATTGATTTCAATGCAGCACCAGATACCCATGTCTCTGTTCCTGTAGTTAATACTCGTACTTTTTCATAAGTTTCAATATGCTTTCGCTTACCTACGATTATTGTATCTCGAAATTCTGAAGTTTCATTTAAAAGCTTGACAACAGTACTTTTTTTAAGTGACTCTTGAGTTTTACTATTTCTTGTAGGTTCTACTTTACTATCAATATTAACCTTAGTGATAAAATACTTATGGCTAAATGCAGGAGTAGTTTTATGGGTAGCCACAGAAGTAGAAGGAGCATTGCTTTGGCTTGTATTTTTATTCTTACTACCACAACTACAAAGTGCTATAGCAGAAATGAAGATAAATATATAGATGTGTTTCATATCTTTCTAATGCGTCTTATTAATTTATCTATTGATTTTGTTCTTCGAACATCCAATTATTAGTTTCTAATTTTTGTACATGATCGTAAAGCTCTTTTGCAAAGGGTGCATTAGGATAAGTCTCTAGAGTCGTATTCCATATATCTCTAAATTCTTTTTTTGCGATATAAGAGTTTGGATCAAAAGCTGGAGTATTTAATGTGCCATTAAATAAACTAGATTTCAAATAGTTGACTTGACTGTTAACTTCTTTCGATAAAGTAAATTTAGGATATCTTTCTTTAAAATTACTCCAAGCAATTACGTCATTCATAAGATTTTCCATAGATCCAGAAATCGCCGCATCACTAAATAATCTATGTTTGTATTGATTTTTCTGTAGCCGAATATATTCTTTTACAGCTGGAGAAAAAATACCGCCAATAGCCCCTTCGAGTGCATAAGGATCGGTTTTGTATCCAACCATGCCCTCTGAAGCAATAAGGACGAAACCATTCTTCTCCCCATCTTTTCCGATGCGACTAGAATTCATGTCATAAGTGCGGTCTATTATTGCTTTATAATCTTCTGGAGACATACTTATTCCTTGTTTATCAAACTCCAATGTTGCTTGATAACTCAGTTTGTCCAAATAATCTTTACTCATAAAGTAAAGTGCGTCATTGGTAGATGGATTATCAGTGCTGACTTGCATTAATTTTTTGAGGATTACATTACCATTTGAAATGTCATTTGTAGCCAAGTTAGAAACATAGGTTTTAAAGTTATTAATAGAAGATATATCATCTATATCATCACCGGAATGAAATACCTCTAAACCGCCTCCGTATACCCACATTTCATCCGTACCATCAACTAGTATTTTTTTGTAAGGTTCGGTATACGATTTTCCTCTTAGTGTTATCGTCTCCTTGCTTTTCGATTCTTCATTTAGATATTTTACAATGGTCCCTTCTTTAATCTTATTGACCACCTTGGAAGATTTTAATTCTCCTTCTCGACCTCTAAGGTTATTTACGGTTGTGATGTAATAGGTTGCTTGTTTTTTTACTTCGACAGGAGTGATGTCGACCATTTCTTGCCTTTCCGGATTTTTGTCTTTGCAAGAGGCAAATAAACCAAAGCTAACAGTCAATAAAGCTAAATATAAAAGGGTATTGAATTTCATGTATGTGTGTGATGTTTAATCCGCAACAAAGGTAATTGCTTTTTGGAAATGTTTTATAGAGTTATACAGAGTTCAATTACTATTTATGATCCAATCAAGTAAGTCTTATAGAAACGTCAGTATGTCTTCGATAGAAAAGTAAAATCTATATCTATTTTTCTATTTTATCATATGAAGTAACTATACCTTTGATCAGCGCAGAGCTAAATCCATTATGCTCCATTTCATTAAGACCAGCTATCGTGCAGCCTTTTGGAGTAGTTACTTTATCTATTTCATGCTCTGGGTGCTGATTGCGTTGAATTAGTAATTCTGCTGCACCTTTTGCTGTCTGCGTAACGATCTTCGTTGCTGTCTTGGCATCGAAGCCTATCTCTACACCTCCTTGTATCATTCCACGTATAAATCTTAATACATATGCAATACCGCAAGCACCGAGTACAGTAGCAGAATCCATCAAGCTTTCATCAATGACGATAGTATCTCCTATAGAATCAAAGCATTGTTTTACTTTTTCTGTAGTTAGATCATCTGCATTTTGAGAAGAGATACATGTCATAGACATAGCTACGTCCGCAGCAGTATTCGGCATGGCCCTAAACACAGGAATAGGAATCTTAATAGTTTCCTGTATTTGATCTAAGGAAATTCCTGTAGCTAAAGAAACGAGGATATGTTTGTTTATGACTAGTGTACCATTAAGTTCTTTGAGTATGTCGAGTATGTTATATGGTTTGAGTGCTACAATGATAATTTCCGATTCATTGATTGCCTTAATATTATCAGTAGTGATCTGAATACCTTTATTCCTTAGATGTTCCAGAGTCTTTATGTTTCTCTTGGTCACTGTGATATTGGAAGGTTGGATATTGGATTTACTCAGTAAGCCATTTAGAATAGACAAACCTAAATTTCCACATCCAATAATTGCTATTTTTTGATCTTTCATAAATAGAGAGTTTGTCATTCGTTTTGTAATAAAGGGAGATACCGTTAATTAAATTGGCGACACTTTAAGAAGGGTCGCCAATTTAATTACATTGCTTCTAAGTCATAAGTATAAATATTATCCTACGATATCGTTAGCAATATCTTCAGTTCTGATTGTTGGCTCAAAATCGTCGTCGAGATTCATCACTTCTTTTTCTTTGATTTGATCCAATTCGACTTTTAGATTTTCGATAATAAATTTCTGTCTGTCTGGCGTATTCTTACCCATATAGTAAGAGAGTACATCTTCTATATTCGTTTGGTCCTGGAGTATTACTGGCTCTAGCTTAATGTCGTCACCGATAAAATCTTCAAATTCTGAAGGAGAGATCTCCCCTAGTCCTTTGAATCGTGTAATCTCAGGCTTTCCTCTCAACGCTTTGATTGCAGCTTGTTTTTCTGTCTCATCATAACAGTAAAATGTCTTACTCTTATCTCTCACACGAAATAATGGTGTATTAAATATATAGAGGTGACCATCACGCACTAGATCAGGAAAGAACTGTAAGAAGAAAGTCAAAAGTAATAACCTAATGTGCATACCATCTACATCGGCATCAGTAGCAATGATAACGTTATTGTATCTGAGATTTTCTATGCCATCTTCTATATCTAATGCATGTTGTAGTAGATTGAGTTCCTCGTTTTGGTAAACTACCTTTTTTGTCATGCCGTAACAGTTGAGAGGCTTTCCTCTTAATGAAAATACTGCTTGATGCTGTACGTTACGTGCTTTAGTTATCGATCCACTGGCAGAGTCACCCTCTGTAATGAATACCATACTAGCGAGTCTTACACTTTCGTCTGTACTTCTAGTCTTCGAAGTTTTATGCACCCTACAATCACGTAATTTCTTGTTGTGAATGTTTGCTTTTTTAGCACGTTGATTAGCTAATTTCTTAATCCCTGCGATCTCTTTACGCTCACGTTCTGATTGTTGAATACGCTTGAGTAAGGCATCAGATACTTCTTTGTTTTGATGAAGGAAGTTATCTAATTCTTTCTTCATGAAGTCAAGTACGAAGGCTTTTACACTTGGTCCTTTGGGTCCTATATTTTGAGAACCCAATTTAGTTTTCGTCTGTGACTCGAATACTGGCTCTTCGACTCTTACAGATATTGCTCCAATAATAGAAGTATGGATATCCTTGCTATCAAAGCTCTTACCAAAGAAGTCTCTTATGGTCTTTACTATTGCTTCTCTAAATGCCTGTAAGTGAGTTCCACCTTGAGTAGTATGCTGACCATTGACAAATGCATAATATTCTTCTCCATATTGCTGTCCGTGGGTCAGTGCGATTTCTATATCCTCACCTTTGAGGTGAATAATAGGGTAGCGAAGAACAGCAGTGTCAGTCTTTCGCTCCAGTAGATCTAGTAGACCATTCTTGGAATATAGTGTCTTTCCGTTAAATATAATTTTGAGTCCTGCATTGAGATATGCATAGTTCCAGAGTTGTGATTCTACATATTCAGGTCTATACTTATAGTTGTTGAATATAGACCTGTCTGGCTCAAATTCAATATACGTTCCGTTGAATTCCTTCGCCTTTATGATTTTACTTTCTTTCTCTAAGATACCTTGAGAAAATTCCGCTACTTTAGCTTTATTCTCTCTTATAGCTCGTACTAAGAATCTTTCCGATAAAGCATTTACCGCTTTGGTACCGACACCGTTAAGACCTACAGATTTTTTGAATGCCTTAGAATCATATTTACCACCTGTATTAATCTTACTTACACAGTCTACTACTTTACCTAATGGGATACCTCTACCATAATCTCTAACTGAGACTATACCATCTTTTATTTCTAGTTCGATCTTCTTACCATGGCCCATCACGTATTCATCGATACAATTATCGATAATCTCTTTAAGTAGTATATATACACCATCATCTGGGGATGACCCGTCACCTAGCTTACCGATGTACATCCCAGGACGCATACGGATATGCTCTTTCCAGTCAAGGGATTTTATATTGTCTTCATTATAAGTTACCTCAGCCATCTGCGCGTGTATTTAGTAGTCTAAAAGAGTAATCTAGAACGTGTAAAAGTAAGAATTATATATTATAAAAAAAAGTAATTTGTTTTGCTGAATGGAGATTCTAATAAGCTCGATTAGGTAATAATAATTCGAATTTAATCTATTAGTAAAACTGTTTAAAACATTAATCTTTAGATATCAAGGACCACCATAAAACCATTGTCACCAACGATATAGAGCTTGCCATCTAGTTCGTCTAGATCATTTAGATTATGCTTGGTATCGACCTTGTATGCCTCCCAGGATTGCCCTGAGTCCGTGCTATGCCAAAGAAGGCCTTCGTCTCCTACAATATATATGGTAGTAGAATTAATGTACTTGACACTTAGAAACTGAGCTCTATTACTACTGATAGAAGATGGATTTTTGATTGTGTTCCAATTTCTGCCGCCATCATCTGTCAATAGGATACTACCGGATAGACCTACAATGATACCATGTTGATTATCTACAAAATCTACACTATGATAGAAGTCGCCTTCTATATTGATGTGCTGCCAGTTATAACCACCATCAGTCGATCTTACGACAGTACCATATCCAACAGCAACGAATGTACTGTCATCTACTGAGGTTACATCCTGTAACTGGGACGTGAGTGTGATTACAGTATCTACTTGAGATAATGCATTGATATGATAGATTCTACCCTGCGTAAAAGATTTACCGCTGACGCTGACAGTATGATTCTTAGTTAAGCTGATTGCCCTTTGGAAATCCCATTCCGATAGCCTAGTGAATATCCAACCTTCATCTTTAGTATAGGTGTAGTAAAAGCCATCTTGCCCAACTGCAGCACAGTGGTCTTCATTGCAATCTAACCCAAATAATCGTTTGGTGCTAAATGAGTCTTGAGTAATCCAGCTTAATTCTTTGCCAGTAATGACAATTCCACTTTGAAATACTTCCCCACCAACAGCGATCAACTCGCCATCGAATATGTTGATATTGCTTATGTCTTGGGTCGTTCGGGTATTGATTTCAGTAAACTGAATGTCTTTTGCATCCTTACCACAAGATTGTAGCACCAATAATATTAATGTAGAAATGAGTAGTCGAATCACTACTTATCTTGAGCAAATGTGTAGAATGTAGGAAAAGAGGCACTTCCATAATGTGAAAAAGGCTTCTCATTCGTCAAGGTGAACTGATAACTAGACGCGAAATCAGATAAAAAGTCAGAAAGTAAAGCAAAGTCCATATTTTTGGAATTAGGCTTAGGGTAGTATACTATATTACGAATACTACCATCGGCATTCCAAAATATATTGATCCATATTTTAGTTCCTTTCAGATCAAACTGTCTATCCTCGGCAAAACCTTCAAGGTCTTTGAGTAATGATACCCATGAATCATAGGCCTTATCCATACTGTTGTTGCAAACATTAAGTAATTGCTCACTGTGCTCTATTACCAATGATTCGAAGTGTTCTTCATTTTCACCAATAAGAAATGCTCTAGTCGAAATTTCTGTATCAGACTGAGCCATGGCACTAAATGCCATCAATATTGATAATGTGTATGTGAAAATATACTTCATAAGTTAACTTCAAATGTATGAAAATATAAGGTGAGAACGAATTAATCCTATATTTTTGATAATATCACACCTTCTTAGGTAATATTTAACCTAGTTTGACTGTCAAATGACAGATTTTTGCATTCAATAAACTGTAAATCATGATATTAGATATAATTGTAGCGATCGTTTTAGCTTTTGGATTTTATATAGGCTTCCAAAGAGGACTTATAAAAACGGTATTTGATACCGCATCGATATTTGTCGGTCTGCTAGCTACACTCAAACTTGCTGAACATGTAGGAGGTTTGGTAGATAGCATAATTTCAGTTAATCCGGGGATCAACTGGATTATCTCTATTGTGATTACATTCATCGTTGTAATGGCTTTGATAAGGTTTTTAGGAAAGAAACTTGAGGATATATTTAAGGCTATTAACCTAAATTCTATCAATAAACTGGCTGGTGGAGCGCTGCAAGCTGCGTTTTTTGCTCTGCTCGTAAGTCTTAGTCTCTATTTTTTAGATAATTTAAAGTTACTCGAAGAGAAAACTAAATCTGAATCTAAGAGTTATACCATGCTCGAGCCACTTCCTCGACACTCTCAAGAGGTGTTCGTAAAGTTGAAGCCCTTGTTTATAGGTTTTTGGGAAAAAACAAAGGAGGCAATGGATGATGTGAATCAAAAAATTCAAGATGCAGAAAATGAACCCAAATAAACTATGGGATTGGATATTAGGTAGGCCGAAGTCAAAACAAGCGGAAGGTAAACCACTGCACTTACTTAAAGAATCATTTGATCATAAAGGATGGGAGAATGCAACTCAAGAATGGAGACTTACTCCTCAAAGCGATAAATTGAATAAAGCGATCAAGTGTGCTTTTTTTCACTTTAAGACTGGAACAAATGGATTTAGTGATCCTATTCAATATATGGACAAGGATAATTCTAAAGGTTTTGTCATACTTCTATCTAGACTCAAGGACGAGTACACGCTCAATGACTTTAGATGTTTACAACATAAGATAAGTCAGCAGTTGGTAAGCTATAGATATATCGTCAAACTTTCTGACATACGTAGTACTCACATTGCAAATCAACTTCAAAGAACCTACAGGTATTATCATAAACCTTCGCTCAAGATTCAGCAATCTATGCCTGCAAATCAGCTGTTTGGTAATATTACAACAGAGTTAATCCTTAGAGATGATCAACCTTATTTACTTAGAGTAATGGCACATAAATACAGCGACCGAAATTTCCAAGACGCAGAAGGATTAGACAAGATGATTGAAGTCGTCTTAGACTAACCTTTTATTTGTTCAACACGTATAGCTGTGCGGTGTAATTGTTATTAGCGGCGATCAATACCTTTGCTCCATTTTGGCGTTTTAAAATGCCGATATTTCTAACATTCTTATTTAGATTGAGTCCTGTTTTTGTTATATCAGTTAAGGGTGTAAATTCTCCATTTCCTTTACCAAATAATATTGCACCTCTACTAGCATCGTAACTCGGTGTTTCTGGTTCTGTATTGTAAATGTTACCCGCTATAATCACATCTAGGTTGCCATCATTATTGATATCTAGTACTTGACTGTCAAGTATGGGCGCCCATTGAGCAGCAAAAGGTAGATCATTAACTGTAAAGCTATCGCCATTACTCAATAATACTTTTGAGCTAAAATCTGTGGCCTCTAAAGATTTAGATTTTTTAACGTTTTTCTTACCTAATATATCTTCAACTGAGGCTGAGGCAAAAGCATCGAAAGTTTCAAATTTATCATTGAGCATAGGCATTTGTTCTGATGAACACTCCTTTCCTCTTACAGGTACTTCCACACCATTATATTGCTTAGTCAATACGATATCAAGTTTTCCATTATCATCAAAATCATCGTACAATACTTTCAATGGTTTTGTTTTCGAAGCATGAAATTTATTATTGGTTCCGAGGTTTCCAACAATGTAATCCATCTTACCATCCTTGTTGAAATCTCCTTTGGTAACAGAGTACCACCATCCTTTTAATTGATCTAGATTATTATCTTCTCGTTTGTTAAATGATTTATTTTTATCATTTATGAAGACTTGTGGAGTACTCCATTCTCCAACAATCATAAGATCGGTATACCCATCACCATTGATGTCTTCAGCGGTAACATCGGTAATCATATTGCCTAGCTGATCTGATAGAATGCTTTGAGTTATATTTTTGTAAAATCCGTTATCATTCTCGAGTAAGTAACTAGTTGCTTTTTGTGGGTATTGCCCTGGGGTATTTCTTCCAGCTACAAAAAGATCCATATCGTTATCATTGTCTATGTCTATCGGAGTTACAGATTTTGTACTTGAAAGCAATTTTGGAATTCCATTTTTCGCGTGTTTGAATACTCCATTGCCTGTATTGATATAAAGTCTATCTTGTAACAGATTCTTATCCTTGATCTCTCCACCGCCACCAGAGGCTACGTATAGGTCAGGAAGTCCGTCAGAATTTACATCAACGAATGTCGCACCTATATCTTCATATATACTGTGAAGTTTCATTATGTCAGAGGAAACTTCGATTACTTTGTTCTCTTTCATTAAGATGATTCTTCCTGGGTAGCCTTTACTGCCACCTATGTATAGGTCTTCTAATCCATCACCATCAATATCTGTTATGGCAAGTGCTGGACCTAAGTCAGAGTATTTTTGCGGAAGAAGTATTTCTTCCTTAAAGTCATCGAAAAATGATTCGACATGTGTTACTTTATAGGCCTCCATTAGATTGGTTGCATCAGTGAAGAGTTTCGACGAAGATGTTTTATCATCTTGGAAATTAGAGATAGAATCAAAATTTTTAGTAATCGTTTGATTTACTTCTAGATCATTAAATGTGGATTTTGTTCCATTTGGCCATTCTATTACTAATCGTTCTATTTGAGTGGCGTCTCCTACTCCAAATGAAGCCAATTCGGACATGTACGAAAGATATCCTCGAGTGAAGGAATAATCTCTTCTAATGATTTGATCTTTGGTGTGTACCGTGAGTTTACTGTATAAGATATCAGCTCTATTTTTAGCTTCAAGTTTTACATTGAGGTAATTTTTACTCCTACTATTATTTCTTAATATTGAAGCTGGTTCATTTAGATTATTGACCACTACATCTAGATCTCCATCATTATCTAAATCTCCATATGCGGCACCATTTGAGAATGTGGGTGCAAGATTACTTGCTGCTTTTGTAACGTCAGCATATTGAAATGAACTATTGTTTTGATAGATCACATTGTCGATAGATTGAGAATGGCAGTTTAATAACTCTTCGTGAGCTACCTCTAAAGTGTACTTTCTTTTCATTTCTCTACGAAGCCTATTTTGGCGAGACCGATAGTCTTGGTTTTTAGAATCTCTAAGATATCCATTAGTAACATATAGATCGTTGTATCCATCATTATCTATGTCGAAAATTAGTGGCGCCCAACTCCAATCTGTCAGACTCACCTCCAATGCATTAGCGATTTCTCCAAAGTTGCCATCGCCCATACCAACTTGAAAAGAATTGAACATATATTGACGTGTAAAATCGAAAACGTCAGTTAGTACATTGAAACGTTGTACATCCATGGAAGGCATTAATGTCTTGTTTCTGTAATGATCTTTAGGAGTCATGTCGACTACCGCTAGATCAAGAATATTGTCATTGTTATAATCCGCCGCATCTACACCCATAGAATAGTATGAAGAGTGATTTATTTTGTCTTTATCATTTACAAATTTTCCTTTACCATCATTAATAAAGTAGAAATCCGGAATCCAAAAATCATTGGCAACATAGACATCCAAATGGCCGTCATCATTGAAGTCTGCTATCGAGATACCCAATCCGTATGCTAATGTACTTACTCCAGCTGTTTGACTGACATCCGTGTATTTATCTCCATCTCTCCTTAGTAATTTGATCTTTCCACGTATCACTTTATTATCTTTGATTCGGTTGACTTTGTCAAGTCTTGTTGCTCCATTTCTGCTAACCTCTTTGGCATCGCTATTATTAATGAGGTCGTTAATGTCTTTACTGTTTCCATGGTTATTAATCCATACATCGAGGTCGCCATCATTGTCATAGTCAAAGAATGCCGCTTGAACAGAATAACTACTGATGTCTAGGCCATATTGATTGGCTCTCTCTGAAAATGTAAAGTCACCATTATTTACATACAGTTCATTACGTAATCTATCATCGTTTTGCTCCGGACCAGAATTACATAAGTATATGTCTAGGAAACCATCATTGTTGATGTCGACTATGGTTACACCAAACGTCCACTTTTGAGTTTTCGGTAAAGCCGATGATGTGACATCTTTAAATTGCATGTCACCTAGATTTTTATAGATCGCATTGGCTGCATCGTTGCCACTGAAGAAAATATCCTCTAAACCATCATTATCAAAGTCTGCTAGGGCAACGCCACCTCCATTATACATATAATCATAACTGAGACCATTGCGACCAGGACTTTCATTGATGATATTGGTAAACTTTACATTCGTATCATCTGAGTTAAGGTTCGTAAGTGATATATTGCTTTGGGCTATATTTTTTGAAGTAGATACAGCTCCTGAAGCGCTTTGCTTTTTATCTTCCGAACAACTACAGATTGTTATCAAACCAAATATATATATCAGTGCCTTTTTCATGTTAAATCATGATTTGTTTAAAAAAATGCCAAGTTACAATATTTTAGAAGTCAATAGATACTCAATGATGAACCGAATTTATTGATTTTGATCCTTGATAAATTGGTTGGTCCCTTCGAATTTCCCTTTAAAGCCTTGAGTATTACATATTCAAGTATTTGCACTGATAAGAAGGATTCAGAAGATAGTTAATAACGATTACATCTAGTCGATATTAAATTCTGATTATTGGTCGTGTTAATCGAATGGTCTATCGATATCTCAATTGGATATTGAACTCTTGAATTACATTAGATTATTCAAATAACAAATATCCTGCAATATGAGAAATCCAACGTTATCAATTTTGTTTACTTTAAGCTTCATGCTAGTATCGTTAATGAGTGCAACAGCACAAAATATAACTGCTGAAATAAATGCCTTAGTCACTGAAAACTACCCATCAGAAGGCACAGCAATATCTTTATTAGTAGCTAAGAATGGTAAGACTATCTATCGCAATGCCTCTGGAAAATCTAATCTCGAATTGGAAATTGATGCCACTCCAGACAATGTATTTGAACTTGGGTCTATAACCAAGCAATTTACAGCGGTATCAATATTAATGCTGGAAGAGCAAGGAAAGCTGAAAGTGACAGACGAAATCATAAAATATATTCCTGATTATCCGACGCAAGGGAATAGGATCACTATCTATCAATTACTTAACCATACAAGTGGAATTAAGAGTTATACTAGTATGAAATCATTTATGGATTTTGCACGGACAGATATGACGCCACAAGAACTAATTGATGTTTTCAAAAACGAACCTATGGATTTTGAGGCTGGAAAGAAATATTCATATTCTAATTCAGGTTATATACTATTGGGTCATATTATAGAAGTAGTCTCTGGCCAATCTTACGAGGATTTTATTCAGAAAAATATATTTGATGCATTGGGAATGACTGATTCCTACTATGGTAGTAAGTCGAGATTGATCAAAGGAAGGGCAAGTGGCTACACCGAAGCAGCCGGAATGGAAAATGCAAAATATCTGAGTATGACATTGCCTTATGCAGCAGGTTCATTGATGTCTAATGTTGATGATATGCTCAAATGGCAAAATGCAATGAATGCTAATCAATTGATCACTAAGGCTAATTATGAGAGAGCGACCAACAGATCTCAGCTTATAGATGGAAAAGAAATTTCTTATGGACTCGGATGGGGTAGATCACAACTTCAAGGTAGCCCAATGGTACATCATGGTGGAGGGATCTTTGGATATTCTACATTCGAATTGTATTTGCCAGATGAGGATCTTTATGTTATTGGGCTTAGTAACTGTGATTGTGGTGATGTAGATATGGTCACTACAAGAGCTGCGGCGATTGCTATGGGCCAACCAATACCTGATGTTAAAAACGCAATAAATTTGACTGATGAAAAGCGGTCTAAATGGATTGGATCATATGAATTTGAAGAAGGCGTAATAAGATTTATTACTAAAGAAGGTAATCAGATTTATAGCCAAAGAAAAGGAAGCACTAAGCTCCCTATTTTTCCGATGTCGGAGGATAGGTATATTTTCGAAGATGGAATGATAGAGTACAACTTTAATATTGTTACTGGCAAAAAAGTCGCTCAATTCGAAAGAGGAGGAAAGGTATTAATTGGAAATGAAATAGAAATGGCAATTCCTAAACCAAAAAAAGAAATAACATTGGACCCAACTCAACTCATGAAGTATGTAGGTAAATATGAATTGACTCCGTCATTCCACATAGAGGTTACAACTAAAGATGGGCATCTTTTTGCTCAGGCAACAGGACAGCCGCAGTTTGAGTTGTTTGCTTATAACAAAACAGATTTCTTTTTGAAAGTGGTAGAGGCACAAGTTATCTTTACTATAAACGATAAAGGTCTTGTAACTATGATGACACTTCATCAGGGTGGGGGTGTGATGCCAGGAAAGAAATTAAATTAATATGGGTAGTGATCGGTAAGCTCGCAGAGATTGATGAGCACAAGCCTTGAGAATAGAGGCAAGATGGCAAAGAGCGTTTCTGCTCATCAATCTCTCATTTTATTCGCGCTTACCGATCATAAACACATTACGAACTCGTAGCTTTCCGAGCTTTTCTTCTAACGAAAAACATTTTGGTTCTATACGCGAGCCAATACATAACAGGTATCACGACTAGGGTAAGGAAGGTAGCAAAGCTCAATCCATATATGATGGTCCATGCCATAGGTCCCCACATCGCAGTATTATCACCACCGGCAAAATATTGCGCATCCCATTCTGATATCAATGTGAAGAAATTAAAATTAATTCCTAGTGCCAAAGGAATCAACCCTAAAACAGTAGTGATCGCAGTCAAAAGAACAGGTCTTAATCTTGTGCCTCCTGCTTCTATAATACTATGTTTTATTTCATGATTAGGTAATTCGTCGGTACTAGATAATCCAAGATCTTCAGATTTTTTTCGGATCAATAAGTTGATATAATCAATAAGTACAATCGCATTATTTACAACGACTCCAGCTAGTGATATGATACCTACTCCAGTAAATATTACAGAGATAGTACTTCCGGTAATTACATATCCAAGTAGTACGCCTATCAAACTAAATAAGATTGATAGTATTACAATGAATGGACTGATAATACTATTAAACTGAGTTACCAATATTATAAATATTAAGAAGACTGCAAGTAATAATGCGCCTCCAAGAAAAGCCATGTCTTCTGCTTGCTGTTGCTGCTCTCCAGTAAATTCATAGGTGTATCCTTCAGGAAAGGTAAAACTGCTCATCTCATCTTGTAGAGCAGTAACGATTTCATTGGCATTATATCCATCTAGTAAATTGGAGCTCAAAGTAATGACACGCTGTCCATCAAGTCGACGGATGCTACTATATGTAGTGGAATAATTAAATGCTGCTACAGCAGACATTGGTACTTGGACTATTTGCCCATTTGCAGGATTGCGGAAAGTTACTTTTTGATTGATCAATTTGTTTTCATCATTCCGATATTCTTCAGATAATCTGAGCATTATTGGGTGCTCGTCTTCACCATCTTTAAACTTGCTTACTTCCTTACCAAATACAGAAGTACGTAAAGCATCTGATATGCTATAAGTTGATAACTCATATCGTCTAGCCGCCTCTCTGTCAATATCTATTAATAGTTCTGGCTTTCCGATATTTACATCAGCATTTAGGCCTTCAATTCCCTTGATTGGTAGATTGTTGATAAATGCTTTTACTCTCGCAGTTAATGTGACAAGTGAATCAATGTTATCTCCTCGTATCTCTAAGTTGATTGGTTTTCCAGTAGGTGGACCATCCGCATTTTTATCAACAAATATTTTTACGCCAGCATAATTTTTAATACTACTTCGAATTTCATTTAATATTTCTCTAGTAGACACTCCTTCTCTATCTTGTGTGGGTACAAAATTTACAGTGATACGAGCTTTATGTGGAGTAAGTCCTGGCTCAGGTGGTGTGTTTGGATCGGAAGTGTTTTCACCAATTTGCGTTAATACGGCTTCTACAATTTGATTGTTTTTTTCTAATATTTCTAGAATTTTATTTTCTACATCTTTCGTGATCTCATTGGTTTTTTCGATATCTACACCTAATGGTAATTCCACAAATGTATTGATGTAAATAGGATCAGCTGATGGGAAAAAGGTAATCTTTGGAGTCTTGACCAAAAATAGCGCAAAGGATGCAAACAATAAGACAAAAGTACCTGTGAAAAATACTACAGGTTTAAATCCATCTAGTGCAAAAGTCACAAATTTATTGTACATATTTTCGAGCTTTGGCATTATAGTATTTTGAAATGCAAAAGCTCCAGGCCTCAGTACAAAGAAATTAATTAGACTTATTCCTGCGGCAACTATCATTAAATTTCGGAACCAATCTACTTTGGTGAAATGCCCTACAACTGACATCAACAGCATAATGATTATTCCAATAAAAACATTTTTACGTTTAGCTACATATTCTGATCGTTCATCTGCTTTGGTATCTACTTTCATAAATCGAGATGTGAGAACAGGATTGATTACCAGTGCCACAAACAAAGACGAACCTAATACTAACATCAATGTAATCGGCATAAATTTCATAAACTCTCCCATAATACCTGGCCAGAATGCTAAAGGTAAAAATGCAGCTAATGTGGTTGCCGTAGATGCAATAATTGGCCATGCTACTTCTCCTGTCCCATACTTGGCCGCTTCAGTGCCAGAGTAGCCATCTTGCATATATCGATATATGTTTTCTACAACTACGATACCGTTATCTACCAATAGCCCAAGAGCTAGTATAAGTGAAAATAATACTACGATATTCATTGTAGTACCAGATACGTATAAGAATAGTATTCCCATTAGCATCGACAAGGGTATGGCAATACCTACGAACGATGCATTACGAAGCCCTAAGAAAAACAGTAATACTAATATCACTAGTATGACTCCGGATATAATACTGTTCTCAAGATTACTTACTTCGTTACGGGTATTGACCGACTGATCATTAAATAGACTTACTTTGAGATCTGATGGAAGCTCTTTTACGGCTTCATCTAGTACTATCTTTAATTCATCCGCAGCGGCAAGTAAGTTCTTTCCTTTTCGTTTGATAACGTCTAATGAAATAACTGGATATCCATCAGATCTAGCATAACTGGTTCTTTCCTTGTATCCATACTTTACAATAGAGATATCCTTGAGGTATATTGGTCTCTGATTTTCTGATTTTACTATTATATTTTCTAATTCTTTGTCACTAGTAAACTGTCCTACGATACGCACTGCTCTACGAAATCCGTTCTGTACAATTTCGCCACCAGACATGGTTAGGTTTTCTGATTTTACTGCATTTTCTATATCTCCAAATGATACTTTGAGCGATTGCATCTTGTTAAGATCTACATCGATCTTCATTTCCCTTTCTTGCTCACCACGCATTTGTACCTCTGATACTTCTTTGATCAACTCTATCTTATCTTCTAGCTGTTCTGCATACATTCGTAGATCATCTGGAGAGTAATCTCCGGATACATTTACCGTTACTATTGGAATTTCACTAAAATTTATTTCAAGTATCTCCGGATCTTGCTTGAGATCAGTTGGTAGTTCGCTCTTAGCTTTATCTACGGCATCTTTTGTTTTTCTCACTACTTCACTCATCTCTAGACTTGCATCAAACTCTGCTACAATAACAGAAAAATCTTGTATCGAAGTAGAGTTTACAGACTTGATACCTTCTACACCTTCGAGCTCTTTTTCGATAGGTCTAGATATAAGATTCTCGATCTCTTCGGCAGAGTTTCCAAAGTAGGGAGTATTGACAAATATGGTAGGCATTGATGCATCAGGGTATTGTTGCTTAGGCATCTTCTGATATGATTGTAACCCAAATAGGAGTATCATAAATGCAACGAGAAATACACTTGTGGCATTATCGATCGCTAATGAGGATAAACCGAATTCTTTTAATTTATTTTTCATTGTTGTTAGCTCTTGTTGTTATACTAGTTTTTCTGAATTAATCATCCTAGTATAATTCTGATACATGTTTAAAGCGTATCAGAATCAAAAAAAATAAGGTTACATATTTGGTGCTAAGTAATTACCAGCTACTAAACTACGTCCACCAATAGTGACGATTTTATCTCCTGCTGATAATCCTTCTTCTACGACTACAGAACCTTCATAACTTGCGCCTAATGAAATATATGCTTTTGTGGCAATGTCTCTTCCTTCTTCATCTTTTTTGGAGGTGTATACATACTTACGTCCTGATACTTCTTCTTGTAATAGCTCTAGTGGAATCACAACAGCTTCATCCTTAGTATAATCTACGAACTCTATTTCTGTAAGGAGGTTTGGCTTGTATATGCCCTGTCCATTGTTTAGATTCATTTCTATTTCAAATGTTCTGTTGGCTGGATCAATAGAAGCTCCGATCAGAGATATCTTTGATTTTACTTCTTTATTAAGAGCGGGAAAGAAAAGTTTTACTTTTTGACCTTTTTTAATAGTTGCTAGATATTGCTCTGGCACATCTGCTTTTACTTTTATCTTTCTACTATCTAATATCTCTATTATAGGAGTCCCTGGTCCAGCTACTTCTCCAGCAGAAGCAAATTCTTTATTTACCACTCCAGATATAGGTGAGTAGATGTTTCTTTTCGAGAGTTGTTTGCCCATTGTAATTAGAGAATTTTCTAATCGCTCTTTATTATTCTTGGCTTGGAGGTATTGTATTTCCGATCCTATTTCTTGGTCCCAAAGTTTCTTTTGTCGTTGGTATATGGTTTTGGCTAGATCAAGATTAGTTTGCATTTCATTGATCTGTAGTTGCACAGTCTCCATATCTATAGTGGCAACTAATGCACCACGGGATATTTGTTGGCCTTCTTTTACATTTACACTAAGTATTCGTCCGCCCATTTCACTTGACGCATATACTGTTTCATCAGATATTACAGATCCTTGTATATTTACTTTTCTTACGAATGGCTCTATAGTTATTGTATTTACTTTGACCATTACGCTATCTCTTTTTTTCTCTGGAGATAGGGTTTCAACCTCTTCTTGTAACACACCTATTTCTGTTTGTAAGGTACGCAGCAAAGCTGTTTTTTCTTTGAGCTCGGCACGCTTAGTTGTGAGCTCATCTTGCTCTGGTTGGCATGATACCATAAGCAGAGTAGCAACGATTATTGTTAAGGTAAATTTATTCATTGTAATTGGTTTTATTCAATGTGTTTTGTCAAATTCGATAATCCATAAGCTAGTACGACTAGCTCGACCTATAAGGATTTTGGATTTTATTTTGAGTGTAATTATGTAGGGCTTAATTTTTTGCTAACGCCAAATTATAATCAGTCTTAGCGCTCAGTAAGTCATAAAGAGCATTGATGTAATTTCCTTGCGCTTGATATAAATCAGCTTCGGCTTGAGTGACCTCAATGCTTGAGCCTACTCCTTCTTTAAATTTGATTTTGGTTTTATTATATATCTTTTGCGAAAGATCAAGATTCTTTTTACTATTGTTTACAGTGTTACGTGCATTGATAATGGATCGTTGTGAATTTCTTACTTGTAACATGATCAGTTTTTCTAGATCTTGTTTTTGTAAATCCGTTTTCTGCATTTTAAGCTTGATGTTTTCCATCTTTGCTTTTTTTAATCCACCATCATATATTGGTGCCTTGACGCTTACTCCCACAACAGCGGTTGGTAACCATCCAGCTTCGTTGTTGTCAAATAAATTACTACGCTGTAATGATTCTTGAATATTGAAAAATGCATTAGCAGTAGGTAGGTATCCAGCTTTGGTTCTTTTGTAATCTACTTCGTTCAGCTTTTGACCCATTTCTATAACTCCAAATTCAGCTCTTCGACTCATATCTATTGGTCCATCAAGGACAATATTGTCTACAGTAATTTCATCCACCATAGATTCTAAATTATCACTAACAGATAGGCTTTGATCAATTGGGTAATTCATCTGAAACTTCAATACATTATAGCTCAATTGTATCATCTGATCTAAACTTCCGATTTGAGTTTGTAGCGTTTCTAGGGACAGTTGCATTCTATCTACATCTAATGATTCTGCAAATCCACTTTCATAAACTGCTATGATATCGGATAATGATTTTTCTACTACTTTGATATTTTGCGAGATGACTTCTTTATTTTTCTCTGCTATTAGGATAGACATATAGGCCTTGGTCACATTAGTAATTATTGCTTGTTCACTTTGTACCCTTTCTTTTTTGATAAGTCCTCTGTAGAGTTTAGCGGCTTTGAGACCATATAAGTAGCCACCATCAAATAGTTGTATGCTTGCGCCAATACTCGCAGTCAATACATTTGGTTGTACAAAAGAGAATTCAAAAGTTTCCGGTGCTCCCAATTCTCTTTCTGGAATTACTCCTTCTTGAAAAAGTACGCCATAGACAGAAGGCGAAATAAAATCTTCTACAGGTTGTGCAGGTACCGCTAGATAGTATGAGTAGTCAAGTCCTCCATTAACCTTAGGCTTTGCTATAGATTTAAATTCACTAATAGTATTCTCTGCGGATTGATAATCTAGGTCATTCATCTTCATATTGTTATGATGAGTGAGTGCATATCCAACTGCTTGCTCTAAAGAGAACTTATCCTGCGCCTGTAGCTTTAGGAACGCTGAAGACAGTAGCAGGATGAAGAGTATATTTTTCATTGTATTGTTATTGAATGGTTTGTAGTTTTTATATTTCTATATCGGCTAATAGTCTTAATCCTTTTTCAGAACTGATTCCTCTCATGTGATACATGAATAATTGCTCGAATAATTGTGGACGACTATACTTTACAGAAGGGAAGTGTTCTTCATCAGCGATACAGTGAGTCTTCTCTACATACAACTTTGCTATGATGTCGGAATTGAATGATGGTATATATAAGCCTTCAGATTGACCGCGCTCTAGATTAGCTTTGATGGTTCTATAGATAAATCCATAATGTTGATCTTCTATCATATCCCAAGCTTGGGGATAGTATTTCTGTAAATCGTAAATCAGCGAAGGTTTCATTTCTTTGAGAAACTTGATAACGTGTCTTCCAATTTTGCACATCTCATCAACGGCAGTTTCTGAGGATTCTGTAATTGCTCTTATATCCTCTTCATCTTTGGTGATATGTAGTTGAATGATCTTCTCTATCAGGTCTTTCTTGTTTTCTATAATAGTATATATAGTCTTCTTACTGATGCCTAGTTTTCTGCAGATATCATCCATACTAACGCTCTTTACCCCATATCTAAGGAAAAGATCAAATGTGGTTAAGAATATTTTTTCTTTTAAACTCATAGCACAAAGAAACGAAGGAAACTTTTAATAGTTGCATAGTTTCCAAAGTTTTTTAAGTTTACAAGAGTCATATCATACCAAATAGACGGTAGGATGCTATTTGGAATGTTAAATTGAAATAAGATAATTAAGAAGCAAGCAATGAAAACATTTGTATTGATAATAGTATCTATACTTTGGATGGTAGGTTGCAGTAATTTGTGATACGAAAATTTAATTAATATACTAGTCGACCTAAGTTATGCATGACTTTTGGATTTTACTTGATATGATAGTTCAATTGAAACTTGGTTTTTAATCATTCAATTCTCTATTGGTATCATTTCAGCGAAAATTCCTTTTTTAGGAATCGGTTTTTCATTATTTTCCTAAATTTACTCAATTCATTTCTAACATTTGATCCAATCAAATAACTATCAGAAATGAAAACGATCAAATTGTTACTTGCTGTTATCTGTACTTGTATGCTTTTAGTTAGCTGTAGTCCAGTTTATTACGCTCCCAATAGTTGTAATGTACCTCTAATGCAAGAGAAAGGAGATCTGACAATTCAAGGGTCTAGAAATTTTGAAGCAGGGAAAGATCTTCAAGTCTCATACGCAGCTTCCAAAAATATTGGAGTACTACTAAATTATATGGATATTAAAGAGTCCGCTTCTGGAAATTTTGGGGAGGGTAATATGACTGAATTTGGTATTGGATATTATTCTAAAGCATCCAAAACGGCAGTCTTAGAGATTTTCGCTATCGCAGGTAAAGGTTCTTTGGAACATTCGTTTTCTGATTCTCAGGAAACTGGTGGTGATTTGACAGCTGACATTAATAAATACGCGATACAAGGCAATTTTGGCTTTCGAAATAAAATTCTGGAATTTGCAATCTCAGTAAAGCCAACCTATATCCATTATTCAAATATTGTAGGAGATTTAAAGTTTGAAAATGAAAATCAAATCGATTTTCTAAATCAAAATGATGAATTATTTCTGATTGAAAGTGCGCTTATCGCTCGATTGGGATTCAAAAGTTTCAAGCTTCAAGCTCAGGCTGGTAGTTCAAGTGTAGACGATAAATCTCGTTTTGGTAAAAGATCTAATTATTTAGCCGTAGGAATGTTTATCAACTTTAATTTTTTTGGAAATAATTAATATCTGTTCAAAATTTGGATTGATTTTAAGTCCATCGTCCTCTAAATTTTATATCCTATAAGACGCTACTATAACACTAATTGCCTTTGAAATATTTTTTCTTAGTCTAAATCACATTCAATATTTTTCCTTGTACAATCAACAAAAAATGAAAATGATTAAAGTAATACTAGCACTAATTACAATTGTTTGGTTGACGTCTAGTTGTAGTCCTATATATTACGAACCCAGTTCACATAATGTACCTCTGATGGAGCAGAAAGGGGATCTTAATATTGGTGCTTCGGCAAATTTGATTTTGAATAAAGGAGAAGTACAAGCTTCTTACGCGATCACCGATTATGTTGGTGTAATTACAAATTACATGATAAAAAAATATCTTACAGAAAATGATATTTCAGATATTCGAACTACTCAGATGTTTGAGGCGGGAGTCGGATTTTTTCACAACCCCCATGAAAAGATTGCATTAGAAGCGTATGCACTTGTAGGTCGAGGCTCTTTTGAGAATTACATTACAGATCTTAGGGGAGATTCAGAAAGTTTGGCAGGCTTGATGACTAAGTACGCATTGCAATTAAATTTTGGGCTGAAGGAAAAGGGTCTTGATCTTGCATATTCCATCAAACCAACCAGATTAAATTTCAGTAATCTTGATGGGGATCTCATCTATGGTTCCGAATTACAAAAAGACGTATTGTCGGCTAAAGATAGTTATAACTTCATCGAACACGCTATCACGGCTCGGTTTGGTATGGATGGCATAAAGTTTCAAGCGCAATTAGGAACCGGTGGGAGACAAATTGCCGAGCGTGAAAGAAGATTAAGAAGCCACTACTTGACATGCGGCATATATATTGACATTAGAAAACTCCAAGAAAGTGGAAGTGAGAAAGAACTAACAAAAAGAATTAGCCAGCCCAGGGGTATTATTTCTTCGCCATTTTAATCTCACGTTTATCTAATTCGAAATGGTAATAATAAATCTATCATCTATAGTGGTTATCTTTTTAGGCTTGCTAACGGCTTGCAGCCTAATTTACTACGAGCATAGTATTCATAACATACCTCTGATGGAGCAAAAAGGAGACTTCAATTTTGGGCCAATACTAATCTATTGCTCAACAAAGGGAAGATGCAGGTTGCATATGCGCTTACGGATCATTTAGGAGTGATTACAAATTACATGATTAGGTGTAGTAGTGAGAAAACGACATTTCAAGTACAATTGGGCAGGGCTGGAAGACAATTTGTAAAAGGTTTGGATGATTAAAGAGCTATTTGACTTATGGTGTTTTTGTTAATTTGAACACATTTTAATATAGTAAGACTAAGAAGGATTTATTAGTTAAAAATACTTAGCGGGAGTAATTTTACGCTAACCAAGTCTGCTTAATACTCAGTTTGCTAACTTCTAAGACCAATAATGTACCCTCAGAACACAGGTAATTACATATATACCTTATCTTTGCACTCTATTTCAACAAATCGTAGTAGCACACTATATGAGAAGAGTAGTAATTACAGGCATAGGAGCACTCACACCAATAGGTAATACTTATGAGGCATATGCAAACGCACTAAAGAATGGAGTTAGCGGAGCAGCCCCAATTACAAGGTATGATGCCTCATTCTTCAAAACTCGCTTTGCCTGTGAGGTGAAGGGGTTTGAAGTTGAAGAATTTATACATCGTCGTGAGGCTCGTCGAATGGATCCATTTGCTCAGTATGCAATAGTAGCTGCTGATGAAGCGATAAAAATGTCTGGTCTTGATCTAGAGAAAGTAGATCTGGATGAAGTAGGAGTGATTTGGGGTAGTGGAATAGGAGGATTTAAGACTATAGAGGAAGATATCGAAGAAGCAGCACTCCGTACTGGAGAGCCTAAGTATAGTCCATTTCTTATTCCGAAGCTGATTATAGATATCGCTCCAGGGCTTATATCTATTAAGTACGGATTTAGAGGGCCTAATTATGCGACTGTCTCAGCATGTGCTAGTTCTACTAATGCGATTGCCAATTCGTTTGACTATATTAAGTATGGTAGAGCGGATGTAATGATCTGTGGAGGATCGGAAGCAGCAGTGACTAAAGCGGGTATGGGAGGATTTTCTTCTATGAAGGCACTCTCTACACGTAATGATGATCCGCAGTCGGCTTCTCGTCCTTTTGATAAGGATAGAGATGGATTTGTGTTGGGAGAAGGTGCAGGAGCATTGGTCTTAGAGGAATATGAACACGCTAAAGCTAGAGGTGCTAATATATTAGCCGAAGTAGCAGGAGCAGGTATGACGGCTGACGCATATCACATGACCGCACCACACCCAGATGGGTTAGGAGCAACCAATGTAATGAAGCGTGCGCTCAAAGATGCAGGGATGAATCCAGAAGATATCGACTACGTAAATGTACACGGTACATCCACTCCCCTTGGAGATGTGGCTGAATCCAAAGCGATCAAAAATGTATTTGGCGATCATTCTTATAATTTGAATATTAGTTCTACTAAATCTATGACAGGTCACTTACTTGGGGCAGCTGGAGTTGTAGAGGCTATAGCAGGAATAGTAGCACTTAGGGATGGTGTAATACCTCCGACGATCAATCACCAAACAGATGATCCGGATCTCGACAATAAGCTCAATTTTACATTTAACGAAGCTCAAGAAAGAAAGATAAATGCTGTGATCAGTAATACATTCGGATTTGGAGGACATAACTGTTCTGTGGTAATTAAGAAATACAATTAGTGCTCATAACTAGACCAATAAGACAGATATACAATTACTATTTTTCTGCGGATAAAAATCTTGCTAGAAAGCTCAAACCGATTATAGGTTTTGTGCCTGCTCGGCTTAATATATTCCGTCTAGCTTTTTACCACAAGTCTATGAATAATGGTGATGGGCATAATGGTAATAACGAGCGTTTGGAATATCTCGGTGACGCAATATTATCAACTATAGTTGCGGAATATCTTTTCAAAAAATATCCGAATAAGGATGAAGGTTTCCTTACTAAAATGAGATCTAAGATCGTAAAGCGTAAGACGCTAAATCTGATTGCAGATCGCATGGGTCTCGATGTTGTACTTTCAGAGTATACACAAGGTCGTATGAGTCATTCCATGTTGGGTAATGCGCTTGAGGCTTTAGTAGGAGCGATATATATAGAGTTCGGATATAATAAAACGAAGCACTACGTTATACGGAGTGTACTCATGAAATATCTTGATATCCATGCGTTAGAGCGAGCCGATGACAACTATAAGAGTATGTTACTTGAGTGGTGCCAAAAGCATGGCAAGCAAGTTGGATATAAGGTGCTTGCTAAAACTAAACTTGATAAGAGAGATAGATTCAAAGTGGCTGTCATTGTGGACGGTGAAAAAGTCTCTACAGCGGAAGATTTCAATAAAAAATCTGCAGAGCAAACTGCATCTAAAAAAGCAGTAAAAATATTTGCTATCAATACACTAGAACCAGAATCAGCCAATGGATAGTATCACGCAGATCGTACTCGGTGCGGCAGCAGGAGATGCAGTCTTAGGAAAAAAAATAGGAAACCGTGCCATGGTATGGGGAGCTATTGCTGGGACGATTCCTGATCTCGATGTCATCGGTAATCTATGGATGTCAGAGATAGACTCTTTAGCATTTCACAGAGGTATTTCACATTCTTTTTTATTTTCTATCGTAGGCGCTTTTCTTTTTGGATGGCTAGTGCATAGAATGTACGAAAGTCAATTTCATAAACCAATCGGTATGACTGGATGGATCGCTTTATCTCTAGCTGCGGCATCCGTGTTTTTGTTTATAGGAGATCTAAGTATTGTCAAAATTGTATTTGGATTAGCGATAGGTATAGGAGGTAGTTATCTAACTTATAAGAGATTCAACAGACCAGCTTTTACAAGGCCAGAAGCAAGCTTGGGAGATTGGCAATGGTTATTCTTTTGGGGGTTGATTACGCATCCGATACTCGATACATTTACGGCATATGGAACACAGTTATTTGCACCATTCTCTAATTATCGAGCAGCCATCAGTAACATATCAGTAGCTGATCCAGTGTATACTTTGCTGTTTGTAATTCCATTAATAATAGCTGCTTTTTATCATAGATCTAAGCCGATCAGAAAGAAACTTGTATGGACCGGCATTATTTTAAGTAGCTTTTATATGTGTTTCACATTGTACAATAAGTTTCGTGTCAATCAAGTAATGGAAGACACACTTATTGCTGAAAATATCGAGTACTCTAGATTCTTTACTTCGCCTTCTATCCTAAATAATATTTTGTGGTCGGGTGTTGCAGAGACGGAGGATGGATACTATCATGGTCAGTATTCTTTGATGGACAAAGAGCCAAAATTTAAGCTTTCAAAGTTTGACAAAAATCATCATTATATAGCTAATGCGTCGAAAGATGATAAAGTGCTAGAGACGCTCCGTTGGTTTAGTGATGGATACTATACAATTATGAAACGATCTGATGGAAATCTACAGTTGAACGATATGCGGTATGGTACTTTTCGAGGAGAAGGGAATTCAGAGAATGATTTCATATTTAATTTTCCAATAGAGCAAAATAAGGATGGTTCTTACAAGCTGATCAAAACCCAAGGTGGACCTCCAGAAGGTACTGATATGGGACAGATGGCTCAAGATCTTTGGGCTAGAATTAGAGGTATTTAATGAGTAGGTTGAAGTGAAAGAATAAGTTTATAAAACAGATTCCTACGCGCGAAATGCAGCTGAGTGGTTGATAAGCTTATTCTTCAAAGCGCAAGCTTTACAATCTGGATATACTTTAAGCATCGACAGTATACTATTCCTACAACAGGAACCTGATTTTTGTAATATTCCTAATAAAGGAAATTGCCTTTTCGTACTTTGTTTATAAACAAATTCAAACGATATGAAAAGTGTATTCATACTATTATTAAGCCTTCTTAGTTTTAACTTATACGCGCAAAAAAAATCGAGCATTAACGATTTTAATTCAACACTAACACTTAGTTCGGGTCAGCCTAACTACAGAGGAGGAGATGAAGGTTTAACATATGGTATAGATTATATGTTAGATATCAATGACAAATGGGAATTGGTCTTATTTTTTCAGCAACATCGAAATAGTGAACTGAGAGCAAATAGACATTCTCATATAGGAATAAATCTAGGTAGAAGACATACGTTTTTTTCAAGAGTGCATTTCTCGTATGGTTTCGGGTTTGGAAATACAATAAGGTACGAAAGGTATTCTACCCGAATGTACTATGGTCCAGTCATGAATGGAATCTTCGGCCCTTATCGCAACTATACTTATATTGGCCAAGAAAGAAAATCTGATTTGTTAAGTACTAGTATGAAACTTAATCTAGGAATCAAGATTACTGACCATCTTTCTATAGGTACATTTATGAGAACATCTTGGGGAGAGGGTTTAAATTTTGCAACTGTTAATGGATATCTGGGAGTGCATTTCTAATAATCCCTAATCTTATTATTATCAATTATTATAGAGTGATCATCAACTTATGGGATCCATTCGATCCGCTAAGTATGGCTGTAACATTAATTACATATAATCCACTCGATAATCGATCACCAAAATCATCTGATATTTATTAACACTAATACCTTATTCTGATCGGTAAGCACGACGATAGGAGAGATTGATGAGCAGAAAAGTTCTTTGGTATCTATGTAGTTTTATACTTCAAAACTTGTGCTCATCAATCTCTACGAGCTTACCGATCACTTCGAATTTTATTGAGTCACCACCAACTTATGCGAACTATTGAGCCCGCTATAAGTTACTGTGACGTTGAGAATGTATAACCCACTGGCTAATTGCTCAGCAAGATTACGTGAAGTAAAATGGTCTCCTTTTTTTGCATTCCATAGCTCTAGGGATTTTCCGTCTATAGTTAAAAGTTGTAAGGAGAGATCTTCTTCTATGTTGAATAAATTGATAATGTTATCGTTATATATGTAGTCGTAAACACCAGATTCATTTGGCGAAGATGTGCTTGATACACTAATCACGGACTCTACTGTTTTGAGTCCGCAAGTAGTTTCAATATATCTATATTGCTGCCCAGTTTCTTGTGGCGTACCGTCATCGTCTATCCATCCTATTGGATCAAATTCATCGTAGTTATTGTAGCCATAGGATAAGGCGACATAGTATAGTTCATCTGATTGATCAATAGGTTGATCTCTGATATAATCATAGGTAAATGATAACTCTGTATCTATACCATTATTAGCTCCTGTAACTTTAGTATCTTCTATCCATGTTTGGTCTGCGTCAATAAAATCAGATCTAAAATTCGTAATATCTATGATGTCATTTGTGATATCCCCTTGATAAACGAGTGTACTCATCAATGGGTTGTTAATCTCGGTCATATCAAAGTTTTTGCAGGCAACTTGATAAACTTTTACGCCCTCAAATCTATATTGAAGATCTGTAAACATTTGATTGAATGATTGGGGTACGGCCTCTACATATTCTGTAGGAATATCAAATAAATTTAAAGTCACACCATTGCCATCATCACTATAAAGTACTCTTAAATTTGGGGCAGGTGGTCCATTGAAATTATGAAAGCAATTATTATAAATCTTTTGTGCTCTACGTTGTTGATATTTTATGGAAGCTACATCTGGACATCCAGTTTCCGTATCTTCAGTATAGAATGTAGCTGAGTAAAATTGATTATATGCTTGAGGTTGCATTAGTATGTTTTCAAACGCCATAATGGCCGTGTTTTCTTGTTGAGAAAAGTCATTGCAAGAAGACCATTCACTTGGGTCAGCTGGATTACCATCATACATAGTTTTGGTAGGTATTCCATCAATATCATTTACAGGCATTCCATCAAAAGATCTAGTATTTAACAGATTGTAAAAATCAGTATCATTTATTGGGTCACATAATAATGGTGAATTAGCTACCAAGCAATTATTGGGTATCGTAATGTTTTCTATCCCAATAGAAATAAGTGTGTCAAAATCTCCACTTCCTATTGGAGGAGCTACAAGAGAGTCTTGACCGTCGTTGCCTTCAAGCACTAAGAAAGGTCCTCTTGGTCCTGAAAGAAAACTGTATCCTACCATTGTATTAGAATTACTTAGACTATTGTCACCGCAATTTTCGTCGTCCTCACCATTATAGGCATACACCATATTTTGTTTTGGTACAGATCCTACTTTATCATTACTGGCGCAACCAACATTAAAATCTAACCAAGCTCCAAATTTTAGATCTCTAGTATCTTCAAAACCTTGATTTAATATCGAGTATTTATGAAAAATGATTCCTTGTGCTTCTTGGGATTTATAGGTAAAGCTGTGAACATGTACAGTCATTTGTAGAGGTGAAGCTTGGCTAGTAAAGTGTGGTGCGCCATTATCATTCATTACATAATAACTTATCTGTCCTGGTATCTGAGATAGGGTTTCATTGAAGCTAAAAATGTGACAACCTCCGGCTATAACTAAGGGTACATCACCTTCGCAAGGATCGTAGATCCCGTCTCCATTTTCGTCCCAAAATTCTGCTTTCGCTGATTCTATTAAAGGCAGTGAAAGATTAGGGTTATTTCGTCCAGGCCAATTGAGAATGTTGGCTGGAATATTTTCGCAGTTTCCATTGTTATTAAAAATTGAACGAGCTTCTATTATTTCTTCTTTAGTTACTGTCCAGATCCTATTCCAAGCGCTACATATATTGGCACTTGTAATTCCGTCAACGTCCAGAGGGCCGGGTGTCCAATCTTGTTGATCGTATTGCCCAGCTGCAAGTTTAATATTTCCACTTGGTGTCAATCCCCCAGCCCAAATATTGCTAGACCGCATTAAGGGAGCGTAAGTACGACTATCTAGATCTCCTTTTGGCCCTATTCCTGATTTGATATAAAGTGGGTTAAGCATGCCATCGTTACCTCGTAATATGGTTTGTTTGAGATTGCCCTGAATGAGATCTTGGGTAGCCGTAAATGGACTACAATCTTGGGCATATATCATCGCGCTAATCAATAGTAAGGTTATAGTAAAAGTATTTTTCATGGTACCGTAATTTAAATCTTGAATAATCTCCATTTAAGTATTTAGTATTATCCATTAATAATATTAAGAAATATCACTGGTCGATGGAGTCGCAAAGTGTCAGCTTAGACATGTATATTCTCTTATTGAGAGATTATACAAGCTTTTTGTCGTCAATTAGAAAAGAAATAGAAATATAGTTTGAGTGGTAAGCAACGAAACACTAGGCTTAATTTGGAGGTATAATTACTAAATTATCTGATTATTCAGAATAATCAGACAAATACAATTAATTAGCTTTATACTTGTATCTAAATAGTAAGATTATGAGCGAGTGTTGTGCTCCATTAGGAGAAAATATAAGTTTTGAGTTAGAAGCAATTGTAAGCTTTGATGACAGAGGACAATTAGTATTGCCTAAGGATCTTAGAAAGAAATTTAACCTTAGTGCGGGTGAGAAGTTTGCGTTGATAAGCTGTACTGATCAAGAAGGATTGTGTTGTCTTAGTTTGATAAAGACTAAGGCTTTAAATTCACATATTGGAAGGGTATTAGGACCGATGATGGCCAAATAGGCTATTGTGTTTTTTAATACTGATTTATTCACCATTTAAATATCATACATCATGGTAAGCTTAAGTATTATTTGTAGCCTTCTTGGCTGCGCGGGCTGTTGCTAAAAGTAGCAGCGATTCTTAGATCTTCTTAATCCGGGATCTAAACCAGTATTAAAAAAAGAGCCGAATGTTGACTAGAACATTCGGCTCGACTTTTTATACGGATATACATCACTCATAAGTATTATTATCTGTAAAGATACTTAAGATCTATAAAATTTGCCTTCCTTAATTTGGACAAACAATTGATTCGGTTTTAATCATATCGTTCATGTCGATATTGATTCTCCAACAAGTGCCATCTGATGATTTCATGATTAGTGATGACCCAACGCTATTGATTACCATATTTCTGGATTGAGCTTTTAAGTTGGGCATTGGAGCTGAGAAACCTATAAAAGTGTTCGTTATTATACCTGCATTGTCAACTTGCATACGGAAGTTTCTTCCATTTACAGTAAAAACAAGTCCATTTAAAGAGTTGTCGATATACAAATTAGACCTTTTTAGATCTTCATGATTTACCGGTATATTGCTTATACTTTCCACTTTTATTTCTCCATTATCTCCTGACTGTAGCCTGCCATATTCTTCAGCACTTTTTCTAAATATTAGACCTGTTGACGAATCATCAAATAGCAGATCACTATTGCTTATTGTACTTGTTGTCTCTACTTCGTGCTCTAGAAGGATAAGTCCATCTTCTATATCAGAGACTCCGATACATCCATTTGGCAAGTATGGGTATATACCCCAAGCACCTATATAACCACCGTAAGATGAGTGTCCTAACGCAGTATCAAAATAACCCTCTACTACAGGGTTGAGCGGATCAGAAATATCATAAACTTTTACACCGTCATGATAGTATGATATATACAGTAAGTCAGCTCTGATAAATGGATTATGAGCTCTTGGCGGCGTAGGTGCGCCGGTCAAAAGAGGATCACTGAATTGTCCAAGATATTGGATGTCGGAAACATCACTGATGTCTATAATTGTTATTTCTTTCTGTGGTACTTCTTCAGCCACATAAGCATACTGCAAGTCTTCTGTTACCCAACTACTATGGTTGTAATTACCAAGTCCATCGCCACTACTAGTTCCGAGTAGTACCGGAGTAGTAGCAACTGTAAGATCCCATATACCGTAACCTTGGTAACCATGCGAGCAATATGCAATGTTATCTCTAACATACACATCATGGATATACCAATTAGATACCGGACTACCATTATCAAAAGAATTGAAATTTATAGTAGCTAGTACGGTAGGATTTCCTGGAGTAACAGATAAGTCATAGATAATCATCGCTTTTGTTGAACCTTGTCCGGCAAAACCAACTACATATAATCGTGCGTTTGCTTTGTCTACAAATACATTATGCGCCCTTGTGAATTGACTTGTATTTTGTGTCCATGTATAATCATTCTTATTGATGATTTCAAGGCCTTCTGATCCTTGATCACAGACACCATAGATATAATCTCCGTAATCTTTGAAGTCCCTCCAAATAGTAGAATTGCCATCTGTAATTACCTCTTCCTCGATAGGATTAGAACAATCAGTTACATCGATAATCGCTATTTTATCTCTGGTTCCGTAGACTATGATTTCTTTGCCATTATGACTATATCCCCAAACATCGTTGTAGTCTATACTACCTGTATTGTGAGTGGCTGCTTGGACTAGGTTGAGTGATTGTTGAGCTATCATTTGGGTGGCCAAACAGGATATCAAAAAGAGAAATATATTTTTCATCTATTGGTAGTCTATAGTTTTATGTAATAAAGCGCACCCCAAATATAATCATATGAAATAATTGTGTAATATGATGTAAGTAGTTTAGATCTACTAAACTACACTAAGTTCTTTAGGACTTCTTATATATATGCATAATTGTCACTTATTTACCCAGTAAGACTCTTGTTACATTTAATTTCAAGGGTTCAAAAATTTGTATCAACAATTTTAAAGCCGATTGATTTTATTAGTTTTTGTTACTTATAAAATCAAGATTGGAAATCTCCAATTAGCTTCGCCTACTGTAGTTAGGAGATTCTTTAGTGATCGTAATGTTGTGTGGATGACTTTCAAGCATTCCTGCGCCACTCATTTTTACCATTTTAGCACCTAGCATGCCAGGTATAGTGCCTGCTCCACAGTAGCCCATACTTGCTCTTAATCCTCCAATGTATTGTACCATTACCTCTGAGACCGTTCCTTTGAATGGCACTCTGCCTTCGATTCCTTCTGGTACAAGTTTTTTCACATCATCTTCTACATCTTGAAAATATCTGTCTTTAGATCCAAGTTCCATTGCTCCTAAAGAGCCCATACCTCTATATACTTTGAATTTACGACCTTGATATAATATAGTTTCACCTGGAGCTTCTTCTGTACCAGCGAAGAGGGACCCCGCCATAATTGTGCTTGCTCCTCCTGCTAAGGCCTTAGCTATATCACCAGTATATCTTATACCACCATCACCGATGATGGGAATGCCTGTACCTTTGAGTCCTTCAGCAGCACTCATAATAGCATATAGCTGTGGTACTCCTACTCCTGCAACAATACGTGTAGTACAAATACTTCCTGGTCCTACACCTACTTTTACACCATTGACACCTGCGTCTGCAAGCGCTTTAGCTCCTGCGGCTGTAGCTACATTTCCACCTATGATCTGGAGATCTTTGTATTCCGCTCGGATGCGTTTGATTTGATTGAGTACTCCTTGGCTATGACCATGAGCTGTATCCACTCCGATTACATCTACGCCTACTTCTACAAGTGCAGATATTCTTTCAAATGTATCAGCTGTAACTCCAACAGCAGCGCCTACTAATAGTCGACCATGACTGTCTTTTGCAGAGTTTGGATGATTTTCTACTTTGAGAATATCCTTATATGTGATTAGACCTACTAGTTTGTAGTCATCATTAACAACTGGAAGTTTCTCTATTTTATATTTTTGTAAGATCTCTCTTGCTTGCTCTAGTGTAGTACCGATCGGAGCGGTGACTAGATTTTCCTTGGTCATAAGGGATTTTACCGACTGACTAAAGTTGGTTTCAAATCTGAGATCTCTATTTGTCAGTATCCCTATCAGTTTTTCATTGTCATCTACAATTGGTATTCCACCAATCTTGTGTGTTCGCATTAATTGAAGGGCATCTCTTATCAATGCATCTTGCGAAAGTGTCACTGGATCGATTATCATACCACTCTCAGATCGCTTTACATTTCTGACTTGAGCCGCTTGAGCTTCTATTGACATATTCTTATGAATGAAACCCAATCCACCTTGCTTGGCCATAGCAATCGCGAGTTCATGTTCCGTTACAGTGTCCATTGCAGCGGAGACTATTGGGACATTTAGACGTAGATCTGTGGTCAGTTGAGTACTGATGTCTACATCACGCGGTAATACTTCAGAATAAGAGGGAATAAGTAGGACGTCGTCAAAGGTTAATGCTTCTTCAAATAGTCCTTGGGATGTTAAGTTTCTTTCCATGCGCAAAGATATCTGATTTTTATTCAAAAAAGAATAATTGCGATTGGATAAAATCAAGAAAGATGAAAGCAAGTCAAATCAATGATACATCAAAAAAAGATGAACAAGATTGGATTACGGTTTATAATCCAATTTGAAGGTCACGATTAGTCATTCTAAACTATTAAAAAGTGCCATAATGGCTGTCTTTTATTGAGCATTACTGTCATTGTGTTAGTAATATGGGCCTGCGAATCGGATGGTATAATATGTGAGATACTTGTATTACATTACTTGAGATAATCATCACTCTATGAGTGATACAACATATATAAATGTTCAATATAAAGAAAGTAGCTGGGCCAGGGAATACATCGGAAATCGTTCCGATGTTTTCAATCTCAGACGATGAGGCGAATATGGAGGGTGAACAATACGGAGATCAACTCCCAGTAGTTGCCCTGAAAAACACCGTATTATTTCCAGGAGTAATTATTCCAATATCTATAGGTCGTGATAAGAGTACAGAAGCGATCAAGGCGATAAAGGATAGTACGAAAGTAGTAGCAGTCATTTCTCAAAGAGATCCTGAGATAGAAGATCCTGCTCAAGAGGATCTATTTCAGATGGGTACGGTTGCTAAAGTGGTGAAGACAATCAATATGCCAGATGGTAGTATTACGGCTGTACTTCAAGGTCGTAAGAGATTTACCCTTGATAACTTGGTACAAAGCGAACCATATTTACTTGCTGAAATTACGGCAATCACAGATGTCAAGCCGACAAAAGGAATACACTTCGAAGCACTGATGGCGAGTGTAAAAGATACAGCAAAGGAAATTATCAAACTCTCTCCAAATCTACCCAACGAAGCGGAGCTAATGCTTGATAATATTAGTAGCAATGGGTTTCTACTCAACTTTATAGCCTCTAATCTAAATATGGATGTAGATAAGAAGCAGCATATATTAGAGATGAATGATGCGGAAGAGAAAGCCAAGGCGATTCTTAATCTTATGGAAACAGAGCGTAAAAAATTAAAGCTTAAGCATAAAATAGAATCAAAAGTAAGAGGCGATCTAGAGAAGCAGCAACGAGACTATATACTCAATCAACAACTCAAAACTATTCAGGAAGAGCTAGGTGATAATCCACAATCAGAAGCACTTAAGGAACTGACGCTTAGAGCAGAGAAAATGAATTGGCCTACTGAAACGGCTAAGACATTTAATAAAGAACTGGCTAAAGCCAAAAGGATGAATCCTCAAGTGGCCGAGTTTTCTGTGACGCTCAACTATCTAGAGATGTTATTGGATCTACCATGGGATACATACTCGGAAGATAACTACGATCTTACTAAAGTGAAAAAGACATTGGATGATGACCACTTTGGAATGGAAAAAATTAAAGACAGAATCATTGAGCACCTAGCAGTACTTAAGCTCAAAGGTGATATGAAGTCTCCAATAATATGTTTAGTCGGCCCTCCAGGAGTAGGAAAGACTAGTCTGGGTAAATCTATAGCAAGTGCACTCAATCGCAAGTTTGTACGTATGTCTTTGGGAGGATTACACGATGAAAGTGAAATCAGAGGACATAGGCGTACATACATAGGAGCGATGCCAGGTAGATTGATCAAGTCATTGAAAAAAGCCGAAACTTCAAATCCTGTATTTATATTAGATGAGATAGATAAGCTAGGAAGAAGTCAACGAGGTGACCCATCTTCAGCATTGCTAGAAGTGCTTGATCCTGAACAGAACACTAATTTTTATGATAACTATCTAGAGTTAGAATATGATCTGTCTAAGGTGCTATTCATAGCCACTGCAAATAGCTTAAGTACGATACAAGCACCATTGCGTGATCGGATGGAGATCATTCATCTTAGTGGATATTCGACAGAAGAAAAAGTACAAATCGCTAAGAAGCATTTAGTACCAAGACAGCGTAAAGAAAATGGCTTACTAGCAAAGGATATTAAGCTTACCGAAAAGGTGCTTGAGCAAATTGTATTGAAGTACAGTAGAGAGTCAGGAGTAAGAGCATTAGAACGTCAGATTGCCAAAGTAATGCGAAGATATGCCAAGCATAAGAGTATGGAAGAGGCATATGATGTAAGTGTGAAAGTAGAAGATCTGGTAGATATACTGGGTCACTCACCGTTCCACAAAGATATGTATGTAGCGGACTCTATTCCTGGGGTAGTCGTAGGGCTAGCGTGGACACAAGTAGGTGGCGAAATTTTATTTATCGAAGCTAGTAAAAGCCCAGGTAAAGGCAAACTCACCTTAACTGGTAGTCTTGGTGATGTCATGAAAGAATCAGCGACTACAGCCCTGAGTTATATCAAGGCTCATGCCGAAGAGATAGGAGTGGATAGAGAAATTATAGAAAAATCAGATATCCATGTACACGTACCAGAAGGTGCTACACCTAAAGATGGTCCTAGTGCAGGTATTACGATGCTTACCGCACTTACTTCTATCCTTATAGGTAAGCCTGTGAAGTCACATTTAGCGATGACGGGTGAGATCACTCTCAGAGGTAAAGTATTACCAGTAGGCGGTATCAAAGAGAAGATATTAGCTGCTAAGAGAGCAGGAATCAAGCAAATTATGATGTCAGAAGTTAATCGTAAGCATGTTGAGGATATACCACAAGACTATCTTAAAGGCCTAAGTTTTACTTATGTAAAGCATATGAGCGAAGTACTTAAGGAGGCTTTAGACATATAGCTTTTAATTCTTTGTTAAAGAATGAATCTGTGTCGGCGACACCCACTATCTTGCGTTAGTTAGTGTAGGAATCATGATTTAAAGAGAAATACTGATTATATTCGTCACAGAGTGGTTTCTAGACAATTATCGTCATATAGCAAGAAATCATTCATTACCTAACACCAACAGAGTACTATGAATAGCTTAATTAACAAAATCATTGCAGTAGTCACATTTGTGCTAATATCATCTCTTACGATATCAGCGCAAAACGATACACGAAAGGCTATTCAGTTTTCTGGTAAGGTAGTGACAGCTGACACTGAGGGTAATGTGATTCCGCTTCCGTATGTCAATATAGGAATTAGAGGAACAAGCCGTGGTACTAGTTCTATCGATGATGGCTATTTTTCGTTGGTCGCCCTTGAGGGAGATACTATTGGATTTACTCGTATTGGGTTCAACGATGTAGATTTTGTAGTGCCAGATACATTGACTACAGACTTTTACTTCTACGTACAGATCATGGCTGAAGACGATTATTTACTTCCTGAAGCAGTAATTTTTCCTTGGCCAAGTAGAGAGCATTTTGTACATGAGTTTTTGGCTATAGATATTACTGATGAGTTGCGCAGTCAAGCAGAGCGAAATTTGGCTAATGAAGTACTCTCAGATATGCGTCATACTGTTCCTGCTGATGGATTTGAAACTTCCAATTTAGAGTTGCGTACTGCAGCCAAAGAATTTCAATATTCCGGACAGTATAAGCCACAAAACATCTTTAATCCTCTTGCCTGGAAGAAATTCATAGATGCCTGGAGAAATGGAGACTTCAAGAGTAAAGCCAAAAAAGAACGAGAGAAGAAGAATAAGTAAAGCGCGGCTTTTTCCGGAAGGAAAAAACGCGCGGACTTCGTATTGTGGCAGTGTTTTGCAGAAACACGTACAATACGCCACTCACCGTATCCCAAGTATTGAAATTTCAAAAGCGGCTTTTTCCTCAGGAAAAAACGCGCGGACTGCGTATTGTGACAGTGTTTCATAGAAACACGTACAATACGCCACTCACCACATCCCAAGTATTGAAATTTTAAAAGGGCTTTTTCCTCAGGAAAAAACGCGCGGACCGTGTATTGTGACAGTGTTTCATAGAAACATGTACAATACGCCACTCACCACATCCCAAGTATTGAAATTTAAAAAGGCTTTTTCCTCAGGAAAAAACGCTCGGACTGTTTATTGTGGCAGTGTTTTGTAGAAACACGTACAATACGCCACTCACAATTCCCCTTTATTGAATTTTAAGCCCAGCATCACTTTTTTTGCCAATCGTCCTAGTAAATATAGTTTTAAGCAACACTTTCATCTCTACATCTACTAGATTTGCTTCTATGGTCAAAATAGGAATATTTTTTGCTTTAGATTATATTTAAGAAACACTGCGGCAAAGCTAGAGGTATGAAAATAACAGAGCATTTCGAAAAATCTAAAGGTGAAACATTAGTTTCATTTGAGGTACTGCCTCCACTCAAAGGAGGGAGCATGCAGACTATTTTTGACACTTTAGATCCTTTGATGGAATTCAAGCCTCCATTTATAGATGTAACTTATCATAGAGAAGAATTTCTTTACAATAAACGAGAGAGTGGATACTACGAAAAAGTAGCTATTCGAAAGCGTCCGGGTACTGTTGGTATCTGCGCAAGTATCATGCACAGATACGGAGTAGACGCAATACCGCATTTGATTTGTGGGGGATTTTCCAAAGAAGAGACAGAGAACGCATTGATAGATCTTGCATTCTTAGGGATAGACAATGTATTAGCACTTAGGGGAGACGCGAGAAAATTTGAAACCAAATTTATACCTCATCCAGAAGGGAACCGTTTTGCAGTGGATCTTGTCAATCAGACTAAGGATATGAATGAGGGTGTCTACTTGGATTGTAATATCGAAAATGGAGCAAAGACTAATTTTTGTATTGGTGTAGCAGGCTATCCAGAAAAACACTTTGAGTCGCCTAATTTAAATTTAGATATGCATTATCTCAAAGCAAAGGTAGACGCAGGGGCATCTTACATAGTAACACAGATGTTTTTTGATAATCAAAAATATTTTGATTTCGTAGATGCTTGTCGTGCAGCGGGAATTAATGTTCCTATTGTTCCAGGGATTAAGCCAGTTACTAAGAAATATCAATTGAATTCTATACCGCGAAATTTCTTTATCAATATGCCTGATGATCTAGTGGCATCTGTAAGCAAAGCAGATACTGCAGAAAAGATCCAACAAGCAGGAATAGAATGGTGCGTACATCAATCAAAAGAATTAAAAAAAGCGGGTGTTCCTTGTTTGCATTATTATACTATGGGAGACACAGATATCATCAAAAGAATCATACAAAGCGTTTAGATGCAATTATTAAAGGCCTACTCAGAGACATTAAAGTCATATTTTGAACAGATCCTTGTTACCAAAGATCCTGTTACTTTATATGAGCCGATCCAATATATAATGTCTCTCGGAGGAAAGAGGATTAGACCACTGATGCTTTTACATACTCACAAGATATTTGGTGGAGATGTAAAGTCTGTATTACCATTAGCAGCAGCAGTGGAAGTATTCCATAATTTCACTTTGATGCATGACGATATTATGGACAATGCGGGCATGCGAAGAGGACAAGTAACAGTTCACGAAAAATACGATGTCAATACAGCAATCCTTTCTGGTGATTTGATGCTTATACAATCGTACGGATTGATAGGCAAATGTTCAGATAGTCCAGCCTACGCAGATATCATGAATACATTTAATGAGATGTCTGTTCAACTTTGCGAAGGTCAGCAACTTGATGTAGATTTTGAATCTAGAAACGATGTAGAAATCGACGAATATATTCATATGATCACTTACAAAACCTCTGTACTCATAGCAGCTGCAATGAAGATGGCTGCTCAGCATGCTGGAGCTGGAGAAGAAGATCAAGAACATATTTATCAATTTGGAAAATATATTGGTATTGCTTTTCAGATGCAAGATGATATCCTCGATAGCTTTGGAGAAAAAGCGGCTGTAGGTAAGCGTATCGGTGGAGATATCCTCGAAGGCAAGAAAACATATCTCTATATTAAGGCATTAGAACTTGCAGATGACAAACAAAAAGCGGAGCTCGTTAGTCTTATGAATGATCCTCATATCGAAGATCAAAGAAAGATTGATGATGTACTTAAGATCTTCAAATCTACTCATGTAAGAGTATACGCAGATCAACTTAAAGAAGCTTATAGAGATTTGGCATTTTCACATCTTGCAGCACTCAAAATCGAAGAGTCGGATAGGGCAGGGTTAAAAGAATTTGGTCAGTACTTATTGGATAGAAAGGTGTAGGTAAGACTCGCTACGCTTCGAGAGCATGAGAATCGCTACGCTTTGAGATAGGACATTTACAGATTTGTTTTTTTCGAGATAGTGCTCTTTCAATCCCTTTATCTCTCTATCGCTCGTTCTTTTTCATCTTTCAATCACTCCCATTCTTTCCCAGTGTGAAATACTGTTCCTTTAAATAGAGCTACTACTTTATTGTCCTGATTGGTCACTCTTACATTGTATATAGCTAGTCGCTTTGATCTGTTTTCCAAACTTGTTTCCGCAGTCAATACGTCACCAATATTGACAGGTCGAGTGTGTGAGATGGAAGTTTCGATAGATACAGCTTGCTCTCCCCAGCTATTAGAAGCGAATGCAAATGCACTATCGGCAAGTGAGTAACTAATGCCTCCATGAGCGATCTTAAAACCATTGGTCATTTCTTCTCTGACGATCATGTTGACTTTAGCGTAGCCTTGGCTGATATCAAGTATTTCTATGCCGAGCCACTTAGAAAAAGCATCGTTTTCATACATTCTAGTTTTAACTATATCTGATGGCGTTGGCATAGTATGTTTAATTTTCTAAATTTTTTTAAATCTAAAGCGCAGCTTTCCTCAGCCAAGGACAAACTCTATATCTTTCTTCATGATAGTGATTATATAAATCATCCAATGTCTTCACTACATTGGCATATCCTATTTCTTTGCCCCAAGCCAATAATCCTTTTGGATAGTTGACTCCTTTGGTCATTGCGATCTCTACATCATCCTCAGAACAGATACCCATATAAACGGTGTCGGCTGCTTCGTTGATCAGCATGCAGATGATTCGATTCAGGATTTCTTTCCCTAATTTTTCATCTTTATTGGCTTCAGGATTTGTTGCACCTTCCGCATAATCGTAAAATCCTTTTCCAGTTTTCCGTCCTAAATATCCAGCCTGAACTAAAGATTTTTGAGCGAAAGCTGGACGGTAACGAGGATCATAATAAAATGATTTCCATACTGATTCTGTTACTTTATAATTGACATCATGGCCGATGTAATCTGTCAGTGTAAATGGTCCCATACGGAAGCCGCCAATCTCAGTCATGGCCCAGTCAATTGTAGATACATCTGCGATACCTTCTTCTAATATTCTCATGCCTTCACTGTAGAAAGGTCGAGCGACTTTATTCACTATGAATCCTGGAGTGTCTTTGGCGATGACTGTAATTTTCCCCCATGAATCTATGATAGATTTTGCTTTACTGGTAATCTCGAGAGATGTCTGTACAGCAGGTACAATTTCTACAAGTTTCATCAATGGTGCAGGATTAAAAAAGTGAATGCCGCATACCTGATGAGGCCGCTCCATCGCACTAGCTATTTCCGTTACAGAAAGAGAAGAAGTATTAGTAGCTATAATAGTATCTGGTCCTACTAAAGTTTCTATTCCAGTAAGTACTTTTTTCTTGATATCAAGATTTTCAATGATCGCTTCTATGATCAGATTACAATCTTTGAGCGCACTTTGATCGGTCGCATAATGGATCCTTCCAAATATAGCTTTGGTATCCATATCAGTCAATCTACCTTTCTCAACTAATCGATTGAGGATCTTGAGTAATTTGTCTCTAGATCGAGTAAGCGACTCTTGCTGCGTATCTATCAGCACTACTTCCCAACCTGCTTGCGCGGCTACTTGTGCTATCCCTGAGCCCATAGCTCCTGCTCCTATTATTCCTACTGTATTACTCATTTCTATTTCCCTTTGAAGGTCGGTTTTCTTTTTTCTAAAAATGCATTGACACCTTCTTTATAATCTACAGAGTGACTAGCTAGCTCTTGATATCTTCCTTCGAGTGCAAGCTGTTGTGTCATGGTATTGGTCATCGATTCATTAAGAAGCGTCTTGGTCATACCTAATGCCTTGGTAGGCATTTTTGCTAATTTATGAGCAATTTTTTTACTCTCTTCTTCAAATGTATCTACAGGGAAAACTTTATAAAGCATACCCATCTGAAGAGCATCTGCGGCAGATATTTTATCACCTAACATCATGAGTGCACTAGCTCTTTGTAATCCGATCAAACGTGGAAGTGTAAATGTACCTCCACTATCAGGAATCAATCCAATCTTACTAAATGCTTGGATAAAACTTGCCGCTTCACTCGCTACAACTACATCACAAGCTAAGGCAATATTAGCTCCTGCTCCGGCAGCGACACCATTGACTGCTGCTACCACAGGCTTTTGTAAACTACGGATACGCTCGATGGTAGGGTTGTAATGATCTTTTACTATGCTTGGTAGTTCTGGGCCATTGGGATCTACGATTTCTCCAAGATCTTGACCTGCACAGAATGCTTTTCCAGCACCAGTGATATAAACTGCTCTGACGTCATCATTAGAACTAGCTTCATCTAGTGCCTTATGAAAAGCAAAGGCCATCTCTTGCGTGCCACTATTATATTTATCTGGTCTATTGAGTGTGATGTATAACACTCCATTATCTATTTCTGTGAGTAGTACTGACATTTAGTATATTTTGGTATTAAGTTTCCAAAGGTAAGGATTACCATCAATCCATTATTATTTCTTAATTTACAAAGCAAAATATCTTTAAAGCGCTTTACTTTTTAGTAGGTATTTAAATAAAATAAACCAAACAATTATGATTGCAAAACTAGTTCAACTAAGTGTTTGCCTATTAATGACTACATATGTATCAGCACAATGTGGTGATACTATGGATTATCCAATTAATGATAGTCCATACGTGGACGCTGATAACATAGGTCCATGGGATTTGGCTACATCACACTCAGGTACTACATGTTGTGCAATTGGAAGTACGGATGATCCGACTGCCGATTGGGCTAATTTTGAATGTGGTGGAGTATCTGATGAAAATGCTGTTTGGTATTCATTTGTGCCTACAGTAGGTTTTGAGGGTTTTAATGTGAATGTAGACCCAACAGGAATGGCTATTAGTGGTAATATGACTGTAGAGTTATATTCTAGTTCAATTGCTGGAGGCGTTACCGCTCCAAATCAGCTTATTCTAATCGAATCATCTTGCGCGCAACTTTTTGTCGAAATAACAGTGGCGTTATGTGATCCGACGCTTGTTTATTATATCAAAGTTGGCTCTGCTGATAATGATTGCGGTGAATTTTCGATCGCAATTACAGAAAGGAATTCAGATTGTGCTGCTGATCAATGTATTGATGCAGAAGTGTTGACCACACAAACACCTGTCAATTGCGAATCTGGAGAAAACATATTGTCTATAGAGGGATGTTTAGATTTCGCATGTCCAGAGGATCAGTATATCGCATGTTTCAGCGATATGGGACCAACTGTTTGGTATCAAATTGATATAGATTCTGATCAAGCGTCTGTGTTACTTACGGAAGTAGAGGCCGATGGTTTTGATGTATCTTGGTCTATCTGGCAATCCACCACAGGATCTTGTGGTGATATGATCAATGTAGAAGATCCTGAGCCAGCACCAAACCCAGCAATACCTTGTGGCACTGCTGATTTAGATGATATTTATCTTACTGTGCCCATTGTACAGGATTCTACTGGTAATCCTGCAACCTATTGGATAGCTATTACGGCACTTGGAGAAATAGAGGATCCTAATTTTTCTATTAATTATGCGTCTTCTATTGGATGCATAGCATGTAGCGGTGACAATGCTTTTGACTGTGGGAATGGTGATTTTACAGCATTTATCGATAGTGAAGAAGTACAATTAGAAGATTATCAAAATTTTTGTCCAGGTCAAGAAGTAGAAATCTGCATCAATTTTAATTATAATACTGCCGGTTCTGGTAATGATTGGTTGCATGGTTTGATACCTACTTTTGGTAATGGATGGGATTTAGAGATCGCTGATTTTGAGTCGATTGATCTGGGAGGAAATTGGGAGTGGATTGATTCAGAAGGACCTTGTGCTACTACCACATCCATTTATGATTTGCCTAATCTATGTACGTATACTAATGTTGATGGGGTCATGCAATTGTGTAATACTGCATGCGACCCCAACTGTCCTTGTGAAGGTCCTTTGTTAGCAGGGTCAGATGTGCCTAGTGGATGGTTTTCAAATTCAAATGGTGGCAGTACAACATGTATTAATGACTCTTGTATACCGGTAGAAAATTATGGCGTTTCTGGAGGAGTGAATGTAGATCTTAACTTTTGTTTTTTTCTGACTACAAAGGCATTTACTGATGAAAATGGTGATGGAATACCTGATCAAAATTGTAATGAAAATAGGGATTTAAGTATTTCTATTCAAACTACATCTGACGCTGTTACAGGATGCTGGGAAGATAATCCATGTATAATTGATCCTTCGATAATGGGACCCAATTGGGAAATTAATTGTAATGTGGGTACAGCGGTTGTTGCCACTCCTGGAAGTATTGAGATTTGTGGGTCTGATGAGATTCTAGTGGATCTATCTACGCAAGACGGTAGCCCTTCGCAGATTACAGTTACACCACTTGATAATCCAAATATATCAGGGGCAAATGCGTATACGTTTGATCAAGGAGTTGGAAGTATTACAGATGAACTTACTTTATCGGATGATATTACAGTGGCACAAGTTCAGAAGTATGTTTTATCTGCAGAAGTAGGTGTTGATGTTTGTGTATTTATCGAAACTTTATTAGAAGTTACGATCCACCCAATTCCTCAATTAGAATTCATTGCACCATCAGTGGCTTGTAATGGTGAGACTATTGATCTTGCAGTTTTGATTTCACCTCAAGATCTTGATGCGCAATATAATTGGAGTACAGGTGAAGTGACAGGTATTATTAATAGCGTAATAAATCAGAATACAGAGTATTGTGTAACAGTAACCAGTAATGGATGTATAGAAGTAGCTTGTACTCAAGTGAATATATCTAATACTAATGTGACTAATGAATACGTAGTGCCAATTTGTCTTGGCGAAAGTATTGTACTTACCGCAAGTACAGGTGATGTGAACTCTCAATATATCTGGGATACTGGAGACTTAACTGGTTCTATTACAGTAAGTCCTGCGGACTCAACAACATACTGTGTTACTATAGTAGATGATATCTGTGAAAGAGTAGAATGTATCACGGTGGATGTCAGAGATGAGATTTCTGTGAGTGTATCAAGTTCTGAAACCGATATATGTCTAGATCAAACTATAACGATTAGTGCATCCAATGTTGACAATGGGATATATCTCTGGTCTACGGGAGAGACAACAAATACAATTAATGTGTCTCCTACACAATCTACAAATTACTGTGTCACTGTAACCAATGGGTCATGTGTCGATGAAGCGTGTATAGATATCGAAGTTGATAATGCATCGAATTGCAGCGAACAGTTGATCCCAACATTAGTATTTTTTGATGATGTTGAAGATGGAATTTATAACGGAGATGAACTCCTCATTCATAACTATAGTGTATTTGTAGATTCGGAAAATGCTTTATTTTCGATCACAAATAATATAAATGGAGTATCACTTAACGCAGGAGAATATACTTTTGATTTGGTATTGAATGGATTCGATTATGAAGTAACCACAATGCCGAATAGTTACGATGTTGAAGTGGGTTACGAGCCGTTTGTTGATACTATAATTTGGGGACTAAAATTTTTAGATTCTGTCGATAGTTTAGAGACATATATTGGACATGGTAATTTAACATGTAACACCGATGAAATATTTACTGTGAATATTACAAACTCTGGAATCCTTCCAGAAAGCGGGGTTTTATGGTTTGAATTAGATGAAAATATGGCGGTTGCCGATCAGTTAGATGCGGAACCAGATGTCATGATAGGAGATTATTTGATGGGATGGAATTATACAGATTTGCCACCTTCTAGTGTTTTTCAAAGACAATTGAAAGTAACAATACCTGGTCCGCCTGTTGTGCCAATTGGGGAAATTTTAGAGTATAGATCGTATACTACATTAGATGAAAATCCGGATTCCGAGATAGCACATTATGATATTTCTGATGAACTTCTATGTTCTTATGATCCAAATGATAAGGCAGTTTTACCTTCTGACGCGGAAGAGTACAGTAATATTGATGAAGAATATTATTATACCATCAGATTCCAAAACTTGGGTAATGGACCTGCTACTAAAGTAATCATATTGGATACATTAGATACGGCATTTGACATTATGACATTTAAATATTTGAGCAGTAGTCATGAAGACCATCTTTCTGTTAGTGTGTTGAATGATCAAGTACTTCGATTTATATTTGATAATATAGATCTATTACCGGCAGCGCAGGATAGTGCGGCCAGCAAAGGTTATGTAAGTTATAAGATTGCTGTAAACGAAGATGCTGCTGAGGGAATCATGGTAAATAATTCTGCAAGTATTTATTTTGATCTTAACCCTCCAATAATAACCAATACTACATCAAATACCCTTTATAAGGATGTAGATATGGATGGCTTCTATTCTATAGATGATTGCAATGACCAAAATCCAGAAATCAATCCTAATGCTATAGATATTCCTGACAATGGTATAGATGAAGATTGCGATGGCAGTGATTTGAGTACTTCTACGTTGGATATAGAAGGAAATGAGATTAAAGTAATTCCTAATCCTGCTTTTGATAGAGTTAATGTAAATTATGAAGGAGAGTCGTTCAGTATAGAGATGTATAATACTAACGGGCAATATATCATGAGTCAATCTACGGCAAACGGAAGGATGTCAATAGATCTAGAAAATGTTAATTCTGGAATTTATATTATTAAGCTCATAGATAATAATTTATCAAGTAGTACCGCTTTTAAGTTGGTGAAACTATAAGTCAATGAAAAATAAGAAAGTGATTAACGGTTGAATTTTGCTTCATGCGAATTCAGCCGTTTTATTGGATTGACATCTATTTATTAATTTAAATAATTATTAGGTGATTCACAAAGTCAAGATACTTAAGTTTTATTTGTAGCAATAAATTTGATTCTTTTGCTAGGATCAAGTTCCTTTGTATTATGGACAAATATTTCATTATAGCAATCTGTTTTTTATTGATGTCTTGTCAAGAGGATATGAAAATTACGTTAGACGAAAATGTTCTATCGGATTACATTCAGCTTAATGAAGATAGAGAAACTGACTTTCTTATAGCCTGCGCCGCAGGAAAACAAGGTGGCATGCATGGTATTGTAAAGGAACCTACAGCAATATATTTCTACCCTGTTGAAGGGGCTACAGAATTTAAGTATTACGAGGTAGATAATATTTCTGATTCACTTAATTTTAGTAAGTATCGGTTCTTAGATCTGGATTTAAGTCCATTATTCAATGGTTACCTGCAAAGATGGAATCGAGAGTCATTTGAAGGAGAGCGTATGGCTATAGTCACCTATCTTACTGAAGGTAACTTGCACATCAGTGATCCGATAAGAATAAAAACTAACCCTAAGCCGACAGAAGTTAATTCTGATCTCGTTGCTATTGATGTTCAAGATGACTCAGTAACCTTTGAATGGCAAGATGGAGCTATCGATGAAAATGTAATCTATTTCCAAGTGATATCCGATGATCAAGGAAATCTAGTCTCAGGGACATATACTTATGAGAAGCAGTGGACATTCTATGATACAAGTAATGTAGTGCTCAATATTACATTAGATCCTAATCCAGAGCTTGTGAGTGGTAATGATTATAATTTCACTATGATGGCTGTGAGTGAGGACAATTGGGTCAATTTGTTGATACAGAGTAGTTTTGTAGCTGAGTAGTAGGTTGCTCGGTTTAATCCCATTGTATCTTTCATTAATCTTCCTCATAGAGTCGCCTTTTCATTTTTGAAGCCAGGTTAATTAGATATGTGAAACGAAAACGGCAATATTCTGTTAATTTTAATAGATGTTTTATCGCAGTGGTTTCATTTGAATTGGCATTTAAAATCATTTTCTTAACTTTGAGTATAGTTTTTGCGATTTTAAGAGTAGAACTATCGAAAGATGATAGATGATATGAACAACTCGGATTATATGTTCATTGCTACTCCGATGTTCGTTGGAATCAAACATTCAGATAAAAAAGCCGTTGAAGGCTATGTCTAGTATTATTAAAAGAAATAAAACAAACTACCATATATGTCTAGAAGAATAAGCAAAGTAGCGGTACTTGGATCAGGAGTCATGGGGTCAGGTATAGCCTGTCACTTGGCAAATGTAGGATTAGAAGTATTGATGCTTGATATCGTACCATTTGATATCTCTGAAGCGGATAAGGGCAAAAAAGCTGTACGTAATAGTATGGCGGACAAGTCACTTAAGGCCGCTATCAAATCTAAGCCAGCTCCATTGTACGACAAGAAATTCGTCTCAAGAATTACTACAGGTAACTTTGATGATGATATGGAGAAGATCGCCGATTGTGATTGGATCATAGAAGTAGTAATAGAGAGATTGGATATCAAGCAATCTATATTCGAAAAAGTAGAGAAGTACAGAAAAGTGGGATCTCTGATTACCTCTAACACCTCCGGAATACCTATCCATATGTTAGCCGAAGGTAGATCTGATGATTTCCGAAGTAATTTCTGTGGAACACACTTTTTCAATCCTGCGAGATATATGAAGCTTTTCGAAGTGATACCTCATACAGGTACTGACCAAGCAGTGGTAGACTTCTGGATGCATTATGGAGATAGATATTTAGGGAAGAAGACAGTGCTATGTAAAGATACACCAGCCTTCATCGCCAATAGAATTGGTTTCTTTTCTGGAAACAAGATCGCAGAACTAACTCTTAAGCATGACCTTAAGATAGAAGCAGTAGATAAGCTTACTGGATCAGCTATCGGATGGCCAAGCACTGGTAGTTTTAGACTATTAGATTTGGTTGGATTCGATACAAGTCAGAAGGTAAGATCTGGTGTGATGGATAATTGTCCTAACGATGAGTACGTGATGGCTACTAAAGATGCCGAACAACCATCGTACGTTAATTTCCTTTTGGAGAATAAGTTTTTAGGAAATAAAACGGGTCAAGGATTTTACAAAAAAACAAAAGAAAGAGACGAGAAAGGAAAGAGTATTATCCACGCACTCAATCTTAATACTCTAGAATATGCTCCATCCGAAAAGATTCGTATGGATGTTCTTGGTGTAGCTAAGAAAATGGAGTTGATGGATAAGCGTATGCAGATGATGATCGGTATGGATACTGTGGGTGGAAAATTCTACCAAGAGTATTTCGCTGGATTATTCGCTTATGCGTCTAATCGTATTCCAGAGATTACAGATGGTTTATACAGTATCGATGATGCTATGAAAGCTGGATATGCATGGGGATATGGACCTTTCGAGTATTGGGATATGATTGGCGTAGAAAATGGAGCAAAAGCAGCAAGAGCATTAGGAGAGTCTATTCCTTCTTGGGTGGACGATATGATCGCGAGTGGTGCGACTACATTCTATAAAGTGGAAGATCGTCAGCGTAAATATTATGATATAGATAGCAAGAGTTATAAAGTAGTGCCTGGTACTGAGGATATGATTATCCTTGATATGTACAGAGACCAAGAAGCTATCTTTAAAAATAGTGAATGTACAGTACACGATATCGGTGATAAGGTTTTATGCTTCGAATTTACTTCTAAGGCCAACGCCATTGGTGAAGGAATCGGAGAAGGAATGATGGCTACACTTAAGATTGCAGAAGAAGGCGATTGGAAAGGAATCGTATTAGGTAACAATGCCAAAAACTTTACTGTAGGAGCTAATCTTATGGCAGTAGGTATGTTAGCGATGCAAGGTGAGATGGATAAGCTAAACGATATGGTTGACGGATTTCAGCAAGTAAATATGGCCATGCGTTACAGTAAAATTCCAGTCGTAACGGCAACGCAAGGATATGTATTTGGTGGTGGATGTGAAATGCTGATGCATACAGATGCCGCAGTAGTCTCTGCAGAATCGTATATCGGATTAGTGGAAGTAGGAGTTGGTCTCATCCCGGGTGGAGGTGGTACTAAGGAGTTTGCCATGAGAGCCAGCGAATCATATTTCGAAGGAGATACTAAGATTCCAACTATCATAGAGAAACTAAAATCGATCGCTACTGCTAATGTGGCTACTTCAGGTTATGAAGGATTTAATAATGGATCATTACTTAGGCATAGAGATCAGGTAGAAGTAAATACGGATAGAGTATTATCCGAAGCTAAGAAAAAAGTACTTGAGTTAGCAGAAGCATACACACCTCCAGTACCGAAAAAAGTACATGTATTGGGTCGTGCAGGTTTATCTACACTCTATGCCGCGATTAATGAATTTTATCTAGGTAAATATATGTCAGAGTATGATGTAGAAGTATCGAGACATGTAGCATATATTCTTTGTGGAGGAGACTTGACAAGTGAGCAAAAAGTTAGCGAACAATATCTTTTAGATTTAGAACGTGAAGCATTTTTGGCGTTGTTGAAAAATCCGAAGACGCAAGAGAGGATTCAGTATATGTTGATGAATAATAAACCGTTGCGTAATTAAGATTATGGGAGTGTGCGATTATAAGAGATTGAGATTAGACTTGTACAATGAAGCATGAATATATAAATTTAAAAATTTGGCATTCAGCTAGATCTCTTAATTTAATTATTAAGAATGTAACTGATAGTTTTCCCGCAGATGAAAGATTTAATCTTGCATCGCAACTTAGAAGAGCAGCAACTTCGATTGCTTCAAATATAGGTGAGGGAAGTGCGTATCAAAGTGATGCTCAGTTTACTAGATTTTTATCTATTTCATTAGGTTCATTGTGTGAAGTAGAGACTCAGCTTTTTTTGTCATTTGATTTGAGGTACATTAAAGAGAAAAAATTAAATGAAATACTTGAAAAAACGAATCATCTTAAACGAATGATAATTGCATTTATGAATGGTCTTGTTAATAAAAAAAAATAAAAAAACATGAAGTTTGGAAGTCGCATAATCGCATTCTCTCAAACTCTCAAAATCTAAATAATTATGAAATCATATATAGTTAAAGGGTATAGATCCGCTGTTGGAAAAGCTAAAAAAGGTGGATTTAAAAATATGAGATCTGAGGATCTTGCAGTGCGAGTAATTAAGCATTTAATGTCAACAGTTCCTTCATTGGATCCAAGTAGAATCGATGATGTAATCGTAGGTTGTGCAATGCCAGAAGGTGAGCAAGGTCTCAACATGGCCAGAAATATTTCTGCAAGAGCATTAGGTAAAGATGTAGCAGGAATGACGGTAAATAGATTCTGTGCATCAGGCCTTGAGACTATCGCAATAGCCGCAGGAAAAATAGCGGCAGGCATGGGACATTGCTATATTGCTGGTGGTGCTGAGAGCATGAGTCATGTACCGATGACAGGATACAAACTGACTCCTAGTTACGAAGCTGCAATGGAAAATATCAACTACTCGGTAAGTATGGGTGCGACGGCAGAAGCTGTAGCTAAGAAGTACGGTATTACTCGTGAGATGGCTGATGAATTTGCAGTAAGATCACATACTAATGCAGAGAAAGCTATCGACAATGGATATTTTACTGATCAGATCGTACCGATCGAAGTTGAAGAAGTATTTGTAAAAGATGGTAAGAGGGTAGAGATGACTCATACGGTATCTGTTGACGAAGGTCTAAGAAGAGGAACAAGTATGGCTGGTCTAGGAAGACTAAGAGCGGCATTCAAAAATGGTGGAATCGTAACAGCGGGCAACAGTTCGCAAACTTCTGATGGAGCGGCATTCGTAATCGTAATGAGTGAAGAGATGGTCAATGAATTAGGACTCGAACCAGAAGCAAGGTTAATGAGTTGTGCAGTGGGTGGAGTAGAGCCACTATATATGGGTATAGGGCCATGTGTGGCGATCCCTAAGGCACTGAAGCAAGCAGGACTTAAGATGGATGACATCGATCTAATAGAGTTGAATGAAGCATTCGCATCACAAGGACTTGCAGTGATTGATCAAGCAGGTATCGATATCGAAAAGACAAATGTCAATGGTGGAGCTATAGCATTAGGTCATCCACTTGGATGTACCGGAGCAAAGCTATCAATACAGCTCATGCATGAAATGAGACGAAGAGGAAACAAATATGGAATGGTAACCGCATGTGTCGGTGGCGGTCAAGGAATCGCAGGGATATATGAGTTGCTGAAGTAAGAATTTTCTTAAACTAGGATATATAAAATGCCCAAGAATAATTCTTGGGCATTTTTTTGCTTTGTATTGAATTTATTGGAAGTCTCATTTATCGAGTGGTCATCGACAACAGAAGATTTATAGAAGGTAAAGTATATGAATTTTAAATTATCTATATTTAAAGCTTAGATATTATTAGAACCTTTCTTAAAATGCTATTGGAATGAAAAATTACATTTTTTTAATATTAACTTTTATAATTATCAATGTCAATGCTCAAACGGTATTGCAAGAAATAATAAATGATTCAGGAACTTTTTTTGCAACTAGTTTTGATTTGTCATTGGATAATAGCACTTTAGTAATATCCAGGAATTCAATTGGAGAGGATGTCTTTTTTTATAAAAAAATAGATGGACAATATGTTTTAGACAGTTCACTTGATAGTCCTGTGGGTACTGGTCTTTCGCCGACTGTTAAGCTTTCAGCAGATGGTAAGAGATGTCTATTATTTAACAGACAAGGAGTTGGATCTTTTCAGACGTATATTATTATTTACGAATATATTGGATCGGAATGGGTGCAAGTTGGACAGAGAATAGATTCGGCTCAGAATGGAAGTACAAATGCAAACCCCAATGATGTAGCAATTTCTTCTGATGGAAATACGGTTGTATTTGGAGAACCTAAATCAAATAATAATTTAGGAAGTGCAATAGTATACGAATTTAATGGAGATCAATGGATTCAGAAGGGTCAAATTTTTAATGGTTCAGTTGGTTTGTATTTAGGGGAGGCTATAGATTTATCTGAAGATGGGAATACATTGATTATTGCTACCTCTACATTTAACAATTCTACTGATCCAGGTATTGTTACAACTTGGGACTATGAAGATGAGCAGTGGAATCTAAGGCCATCAATAATAGAAGAAGAATTTACTTCAGTACAAATGTCTGATAATGGGAATGTATTCGTTGGTGCAAGTAGGAAAGGAAAATATATCAAGGTCTATGAGAATGTTAATAATACATGGGTCAGAAATTCCATCGAACTATGGCCAGATCATTTACCACCAAATAGTTGGAATGTAAATAGCATCTACCTTACTTCAGATGGTACTTCTTTTTCGGCCAGTTTTATTAATGCTTCAACGCAAGAAACGGCAATGAGTATATATTCTCAAATTGATGTTGACGTGTGGATTGAGCGAAAGATTGGAGTAACTACAGAACTGTTTGACGACTATCAAGGACGTACTGCTATAGTGAATGGGACCGGAGATATCTTATTGTATAATTATAGTAGATATGATAACAATCAAGGCAAATTAATCATTGTAGAAGACGAGAGACGACCCATTAATTATTTGTGTGCCTTTGCAGATATCAATTGTAATGATATCAAGGATGACTTAGAATATTTCATTCCAAATTCAATATTTGAAACCAATGATGCTTTTATTTATTTTGGAGGATCTTCGGAATATGTATCGGTGTCTATGGAAGAAGGCGAAAATAAAGTAGAATTTATAAGTTCAATATTTGAATATCCTTCTGAAGATGTTTTAGTGAATACACAGTATTTGTATGTGGACACAATATGTTTTCCTGTGAAGTTTATAGATGAAAACACTGTACATGTAGAAGCTTTAGCATTTGCGGATACCTACGTTTGTAATCGCACTACTGAGTTCTCTATTGATGTAACTAATCTTAGTCCTAGCGCTTATGAAGTCAAGGTTGATTTTGTAATGACTTCTATTGGAGATGATGTTATAGATTCATTATTGTCATCAAGAATGTTGGGTGCTATGGATCCTCTTACTCAACAGGAATTAGAATTAGAGATAGATATGCCATCTGAAGATTTCACTGGAGATATATTAGGTATAAAAGTGAAGGTGTATATGCAAGATATTGTAACTGGTGAAACGGTAGATAGTAATATTATAGATTTGTCTAATGAGCTAAGATGTAGTTTTGATCCTAATGATAAAGCAGTTTTTCCTATAGGAGTAGGTGAAGACTATTTAACATTGTTCGATCAGTCATTACACTATCGTGTTAGGTTTCAGAATACTGGAAACTTTCCTGCACAAGACGTAGTCATAAAAGATCAACTCGATGGAGACCTCGATTGGAATACAATGAAAATCGTTAAAGCAAGTCATGATCTTACATCGGTAACGATGGTAGATGGATTGGTCTCATTCGAGTTTGCCAATATTGAACTGCCAGATTCTATCAGTAATGAACCAATGAGTCATGGTTATATAATGTATTCTATTGACCATAAGAGTGGACTAGCTGAAAATACAGAAATCACAAATTTTGCCGAAATATTTTTTGATCAAAATGCAGCCATCGTTACCAATGAAACTAAGAATACTTTAGTGACTGAAATTGGTGTGGTAGGAGTAAAAAATGAGATTGATGATGTTAGTCCATTGCTATACCCTAATCCTGCCTCGAATGAAGTTTTTATTGATTCGGATATCAAATTTGAAACTGTAGAAATTTATAATCTCCAAGGTAAATTATTGTCGTCACAGAAAGTAATGAACAATAGCTTTAATGTCAGTGAGATTAATCATAATGGAATATTACTATTGACGCTACGATATGCAGATGGCATACAAGTAGCCAAAATAGCAAAGAATTAGAAAAAAAGATGTAGTCAGGATCTCCGAGTTTTCTAAATTCTCGGAGATCAAAATCTTAACCTAGAGATATTACTCTCTCAGCTCCCAATCGACCACTTTTCATAGCCGCATTTATGGATCCATTCATAACGTGATCTCCTATGATAGTCATCTTATTGTCTACCTCTAGAATGTTAGAATTAGTAATCTTATCTTGATTGGGTAGGGCATATTTTATTTTATAAGTTTTTAAGTGATTCCAATCTTTGGCATTCGTAACCCATTGAGATAATTCGGACTTCACCTGTGAAGCAATAGTAGCTTTATCATATACGGCGCCTTCTTTTAATGATACGGATATAAGGTTTCCTTTTTGTGCGTAACAACTAGCGTTTTTGCTCATACAAACCATATTATTTACGAGCGCATTTGGATTTCCATTTAATGCGATAGCATTTTGCTTGAATGGAGGTTGGTCGCATGAAAAATATAAATTGGTTGTAGATCTATATTCATTTTGAGTTTCAGCATAAAGGCTGCAAATTCCAGTTGCTTCTGTCGCAATAATAATGTGATCAGCTGTTATCGACTCGCCATTTTTAAAATGTACTACATTTCCTTTTACCTTTTCTACTTTAGTATTGTATTGTATTTTTTTAGGATCAAGATGTGAGGCTAATTGTTTAGGTATCTCTTCCATGCCTAGTGCTGGTATCGCAGCTTCACCCTCGGAGAACATCTTAAATACAAAGTCAAACATTCTTCGACTTGTAGATAACTCATTCTCTAGAAAGATACCCGCATAAAACGGTTGAAGAAATTCAGTGATGATTTTATCACTGAAGCCGTAATCTTCTTTTAGTGCGTTCATGGTAGATTTCTCTTCACTTGAGAATATCTCAGCTATCGTTTTTTTAGCTAACTCTGTTTTTGTGCTTAGTATTCTAAACTTGTCGGAGATGCTAGCAGCATTTGTAGTCAATGTAGGGATTAGGCTTGAAAACTTTCTCAGTGGATCGCCGATGTACCCAATCTTTCCATTATCCCTGAGTAATATAGCTCCAGGATCAAATGCTTTTAGATTCAAGCTATCGTAGTCAAGTACTTTTTGAGCTTCTGGATAGGCAGTAAGAAACACTTGAAATCCACGATCCATAAGATAACCATTAGCAGAGTCAGTTTTGATTCTACCACCGACACGGTTAGTTGCTTCTATGAGGATATAGTCTTTATCTGCTTTTTGAAGATAATATGCGGCAGTGAGACCTGCTACGCCTGCTCCCACTATTATAGTCTTTGACATGATTCTTGGCTATTGTTTGATCAATTAATCGTAATATCTATGCTATTGTTTAAAATACATTATCAATTCTGTTAAATCTGAGCAATAACTCCAAAAAATCAGCTATTATTATGTTGCATAACGAAGTATCGGCCCCAATATGGGGGATATTAAAAATGGATAAGAGGATTATGGAAAAGGCATTTAATACAAAGGTGGACAAAGTATCAGATCTAACTGCATATGTTGGAAAAACTGTAGGTATCACTGAATGGATTCAAATAGAGCAAAAAAATATCGATGCATTTGCAACTGGTACCTTGGATCAGCAATGGATATACACAGATCCAATAGCAGCAGCTGACCATTCTCCATATGGAACAATTGTAGCCCAAGGATTTTTAATTTTATCATTGATTCCTAAGTTTACATACGAAACTCTTCATATCAATGACGCTGAAATGGGACTAAATTATGGCTTTGATCGTGTTAGATTTCCTAAAGCTGTTCCTGTAAATAGTTTTGTGAGAGGGAAAGTCGAACTGCTAGGTTACGAGGTAGTCGAAGGAGGGGCAAGAATAAAGGTACATATCACAACTGAAATCAAAGATGATGATAAACCAGCTTGTGTTGCTGAGTTTTTGATTCAAATTTATAATTAGGAATATAATAGCTGATAAGATGTATAGGGAAAGTTGGAGAATATCTTTGAATACCTTATCTTCTAATCGCTTATATTAACTTAGAATTGCGCGTTAAAGATTGCAATTCATTTTACTAAGCTAAGAGTATCATTTCAAATGAAAAAGCAATCTAAAATTTGAAAAGCTAACACCTTTAATTCACTATATTTCCTTAGCCACTTTCATCGGAACGCTTACACATTTTTTCTCCATGTAATTCATCATTTCGAGTACTAGTGATTTGGCATTATCATCTAACGCATCGATTTGCTTTGCATAGACAGAGTTAACTGCTCTTTCTTTGATAGCTTTCATCTCTTGTGGAATTCTATGAAATGCCTTTTCGATTTGACGTTGCTGGTATACTTTCTGAAATTCGAAAAGACGACCTTTAATGATTTTCTTTGCTGATCCGATTTCATTCTTACGATGCTCGAGATTCTGCTCAGCTAATGTTCTTAGTTGTTCTATACTGATATAATGCATGTCGAATCCAGTCTGTACGCTTTCATCTACATTGTGAGGAACTGACAGATCGATGACTATTTTTTTGCTTTCATCTCGATGGATGAGTTGGCTGTAAATATCTGTTGAAATGATAGCTTCAGTGGATCCGGTACAGACTACCAATATGTCAAAACCTTGATCATAGTTTGATAACTCACTAATGTGATATGCTTTAGCTCCTAGTGTGTCTGACAGTTCCTGAGCATTGTCAAGAGATCTATTGAATATCGTGATATCTGAAAATTCATATTTTTTGAGAAACTTACCCACCAATCTATTAGTCTCTCCAGCTCCTACGAGAAGTACTCGCTGACTAGAATTTGGATTGATATTAAGCATACGCTTAATAGCAAGTGATACTATGGATAGCGGTTTTTCTCCGATCTTAGTATTAGCATATATCTCTTTGGCAGTAGTCACGGTATACTTATCTAGCATACGTAAGTGGTCTCCTGCTAGTTTCCATTGAACACTTTGTTCGTAAGCTTCTCTATATTGACGGAAGATCTCTCTTTCTCCTACTACAAGACTGTCTATGGACGCACTCAATTCAAATAAGTGATTGATCGCCTTTATGCCTGAGTAAAGTCTGACGAAGTTTGTGAGTTTGTTGAGCCTATCTTCACTAAGCTCAACATTAATAGAATGGAAAAATTTTTTAAGAAAATTTTCATTCAATTCAGCTTCACTGTATAGGATGTAACTTACTCTATTACAGGTCGATAGATATACTATTTCATTTATATTATATTCATCTTTGACCTGCGTCAGCTTATCACGAAGATCGTCTTTAGACTGATGCTTCACGACAAAGTGACCAATCTGATCTACTTTGATCGTTTGGTGCGTAAGTGTGATTATATGAAAGTTATCTATCATCTAGTTAGCAAAGGTAAAAATCGATCATCTATCCTTTGTCAGTACTTAGTCATAGTTGGCTGTCCTTAGGGCTATTTTGTACTGTTAGCAGGGAATATATACGATTAAATGGAGGTAGTTATCCGTTTTTAACAGAATGAGAATAGTCGATGCTTAACGACAATTGGTAACGTTCGACATAAAGCTTTAATATAGATTGGCGTATTAGGCTAATGGAAAATTAAAATGGAGAATGGAATTTAGTGGCAATTTTAGGTTTTGATATGAACTGGTAATGCAGTGATTAACAATATTAGTTGAATCAAACTTGACAGCGACCTTTTGTCCCTAGCTTACGATGAGTATTTATTACATATGAATATGCTAAACAACAAAGGCAAAAAAGAAATTCTTTATACTCATTAGCACTATTGTTGTGAGAGGGAAATAGATGGTAATATTTGGTATGGATCGTTGGAATCAAAAAAGTAATAATAAGGGTAGTTATTATTACATACAAATGAGTTTTGTTTTTGTATACTAAAGCAAAGAAAAGTATACCGATTAATGGTAAATAGGTGATATGATAAAAGTCTAAATGACTTTTTTGTGTATAAAAAGGAACAATAGAAAAGGCACAGATGATAAATATGTTCGGAGTTTTTATTTCTAGAATAGTATCTTTTTTAAGTATAAGTAGTACTGTAGAAACTATTACGAAAATAATATTTACTCTATCTAATACTCTATCAAAAAATTTCTTGTTTATATTATGAAAGTTAAGTTCTTGTTGTCCGTTAATTGAGGATAAATATTCTGGAGTTGGAATATTAAATATTCGTTGACCCCAACTAATTTCTTCACCAGCGGCTAGGAAAAACAAAATGGCTGTGAATGAAAGTAAAAGCACTATCCACTTATAATTTACAATCTTGCGACTTTTAGCGTAAGAAGAATATCTCCATAAAAATAAACTTGAGAGCAAGAGAAATAGTGCACTTAAATATTCTATAATACTATCTTCTCTAGATAAAGAATCGTAAAGTGTTGTATCGAATATGAATACTGCAGTGAACACAGCAATTAGGAGCACTACTAAATTAAAGTAGTGGAGAGAAATATTTTTTTGCATTCTTTATAAGGTCTATTAAGCTTAAATACTTTTCATATGTAAATAATGTAATCTAAGATTTTACATTCTTCTCATATAGCAAAATCCAATCTGCTGTCGTCATCTTTTTAATGAGTTCCTGTATTAGTTCGTAAGGGATATGTTCGGTTTTCTTAAATCTTATGCAGCTCTTACCCATATCTAATTTATACTTGCAATGTTTCGGATATTCTTCTACAAACCAAGCCATCAATTCTGGATTGGCATATATGCCCATATGGTATAACGCAATAAAATTCTTTTGATTTGCAATGCTTATAAAAGGCAAAGGAAGTTCCGTATTGCAGTGATAGCCAGCAGGATAGATACTATGTGGTACTACATAACTGGGCATTCCATAGTTTAGACATTCTTCAAATCCTACAGGTATATTATCGAGTACAACTCTTCTAAGCCTATTCATGGCCGGCTTTCTATCTTCAGGGATATTTTCTAGATATTCTTGTACTGTGTTTGCCTTTATTTTCATCAGATTTTTTTAAACTTGTTTAATACTTGCATAAATAAAACTTCCTATTATTCCTACCAATAGAAGTATTAACATCCACTTGAAGTTATAGGTCGGTGCTATTTCTGTATTATTCTCTTCATTGGTTGTTTCTTCTTTTTCGTCTTCGTGATTCATTTTACTTCTGTCTATTGATAAAGAATATATAAGCTTACTGCGATAGAAAACAAAGATATAACTTTGATCCAATCGCTTCTCTTGATTTTAATGATATTCAGAGCAAGGTAACTAATTATCAAAGAAAATAAAACTACTACTATCTGAGCGAGTTCTACACCTATATTAAATCCAAGTAATGACAAGGTCAATGAATCACTTGGACTCATAAGAGCCTTAAGGAAATTTGATATTCCCATGCCGTGAATCAATCCAAAACTCATGGCCAAAATATAACCAACTAATGAAGTACTTTGAGGCTTATCATCTATAATCAAATTATATACTGCAGTGAGGATAATGGTAAGTGGAATAAGTATCTCGATTAGATCCGAGGATACACTTACGATATTAAATGCATTGAGCGCAAGTGTAATCGAATGACCAATCGTAAATGCTGTCGCTAAGTATAATACCTTCTTCCAGTCCTTTATACTATATATTGCGCAAAGAGTAATCAAGTATAATATGTGATCATATCCGTTGAGATCTAATATATGTTCAAATCCTAATTGTAGCCAAATAGAAATCATATTCTTTACTTGTTAAATTGCTTGATATGATTGATTATTATTTTACCAATTTGTTTTCCTGACCTAAGTGAATCGAAGGCTTTTTCTCCATCTACTAAATCGAATTCGGAGTGAATCAATGGTCTGATTGTATGCTTTTGCATAAATTGTAAAAGCGCCTTAAATTCTGTTGGACTACCCATCGCAGTACCAATAAATTGGATATGGCGAAGGAAAAATTTACTGATGCTAATTGTAGTCTTTGGCGATCCAGTTGATCCGTAAGTAACAATGCGCCCACCATAATTCATAAATCTGAAATAGTTATCGAGTACCGGAGATGGCGAGCTATCCAAAACAATATCTATTCCTCCAGAGATTTCTTTAAGTTGATTGTGCCAATCTTCATCTTTATAATTGACTCCAGCCGTTGCACCTATTGATTGAGCAAAAGCTATTTTGTCCGAGCTAGAGCTAGTAACGTAAACATTAGCTTCGTGTGCTAGAGCCAAGGCCAATCCGGCTTGTGCCACTCCTCCGCCTATACCTGTGATCAGTACATTATCTCCTTTCTTGATCCTTCCATGTCGCTTAAGTGCTCTCCATGCGGTTAAGCTGGCTACTGGAATCGCTGCTGCTTCCGACCAAGATAGATAGCTAGGTTTCTCTACCAAACTACTGGTGGGTACGCTGATATATTCCGCCATAGTCCCTGGGTCAGGCATACCCAATACTCTAAACTGTCTGGTAGGTGCTTGTTCGTCATCGCCCCAGTCATATGCTGGATATATGATCACTTCTTTATCTTGCCATGAAGGATCTATATCAGAGCCAAGCTCTGCTACAATACCAGCTCCATCAGCTCCTAATATACAGGGGACAGACAGTCCAGGATACAACCCTTTTTGGATCCATAATTCTCTATGATTGAGTGCTGAAGCGGCTACTTTTACCAGTACTTCATCATTGCCGGGCGTAGGTTTAGCTACATCGGAGATCACAATGTTCATGGCTTCGGTGAGTAATACGGCTTTCATTTATGATTATCTAGTTATGAATATTCTTTCCTTTTACGGTATACTGTAAATGTAGTAGGATACTTACAAATTATGGAAATGTGGGATTGTTTTTTCACCTTAGATTGGGTGTGGATGATTATTTTACTAGTGATGATAGGGTTCGATTTATTAGAGTTTTGTATTTCAGTTTGGAGCAAAGGAGTATATAAGCCATTTTGAAAGATCATGAACTTTAAATTTCAATTGGAGAGTTGTTATTCAAACGACATCATTTTTTGCAATTACACATTATAAAAAGGTCTAATTTGTTAACTTTGTTGACATGGCAAAGCATAAATCAAAACAAACAAAGCTAGAAGTGGTTAGAGATCCTCTGCCTAAGACTAGTAAATGGGAAAGCCGCAAAGTACATCTGATAATATTGGCGATACTTTCTATTTTGATGTATGTCAATACTATTACTCATCAATATACTCAGGACGATGCGATAGTCATCACAGATAACGAGTTCACAAAACAGGGTTTTGCTGGCATTCCAGCTTTGCTTACTTATGATACATTTCGAGGATTTTTCAAAGTAGACGGTAAAGAAAAGTTGGTTTCTGGAGGTCGTTATAGACCATTGACTCCGGTGATGTTTGCTATTGAGTATCAGGTATTCGGTGATATGCCTGAAATGGGCCACTTGCTAAATATATTATGGTTTGCGCTTTTAGTCCTTGTATTATATTTGACGCTAGAGCGATTCTTCCTTAAGCATGATAAATCGTCACATTGGAGATATATGATTTTTGCAGCGTGTATCATTTTTGCGGTTCATCCAATACATACAGAAGCGGTAGCAAACATTAAGGGGCGCGATGAAATAGTTTGTCTTCTTGGAAGTCTAGCTGCATTGTACTATGCGATAAGATGGTACGATGAAAATAAAAAGAAGTTCATGGTATTTTCAGGTTTGTTCTTCTTCTTAGCGCTTATGTCAAAGGAAAATACGATCACATTTTTGGCAGTGATTCCATTGGCCCTTTATACCTTTAGAAAAGCAACGATATCAACTAGTCTGAAATCGATACTTCCTGCTATTGTCGGAACCATAGCATTCTTAGTAATAAGATCTTCAGTCATTGGCTGGGATATGGGCGGCACGCCTATGGAGCTGATGAATAATCCATTTTTGAAATGGACCAATGGTGGATATGTAGCCTTATCTAAAATGGAAAGCTTGCCCACGATGATTTACTGTTTGGGAAAGTATCTAGGATTATTGGTAATGCCTCATCCACTAACACATGATTATTACCCTCGTCATATTGATATTATGTCATGGAGTGATATCAGTGTCATCTTTTCTACTTTGGTCTATTTGGCATTGGGTATTTATGCATTACTCAATCTAAAAAAGAGAAGCGTACTATCTTTTTGCATCATATACTTTTTGGCTACGATATCTATAGTATCGAATATCGTTTTTCCAATAGGTACTAATATGTCAGAAAGGTTTTTATTTATGCCTTCAGTTGGATTCGCTTTCTTAGCTGCTTATCTGGGATGGAAAGGATATCAAAAATATCCAATGATAATCAAAGGAGTATTTGCAATCGCTATGATTGCTATGGTGGGTAAGACGGTGACACGTAATATGGTATGGAAAAATAACTATACTTTATTTACGACAGATGTGCATACTTCTACCCGTAGTGCTAAGATGCTCAATGCAGCAGGTGGAACTAAGTCAAACAAAGCCGCTCGGATGAAAGACGGTCCAGAGAAAACCAAACTTTTACAAGAAGCTATCCAGCACACTACAAAAGCATTAGAAGTACATCCTAATTATAAAAATGCATTGCTCATTCAAGGGAATTCTTTTTTCTATGCCAAAGAATTTGTAAATGCAGTTGGGAGTTATGAAAAATTATTGAGCTTGTATCCAGGTGATATAGATGGAGAAACAAATCTAGCGATATCACTCAGAGACGCTGGAAAATATTTCGGTGAACAAAAGCAAGATTTAGTAAGTGCAGAGAAATATTTACTTAGATCTATTACCATCAAACCAAATGATGTAGAGACGAATAGACTTCTTGGCGTAACTAATGGAATCAAAGGAAATCATGTGGAAGCAATTAAATATTTCACAAAGATGGCCGAGTTGGAACCTAATAATGCTGCGGCATACGTTAATCTATATAATGCATACGGTGCATATGGAGATGATGAAGAGGCAAGGATAAATTATGAAAAAGCAGTTAGAATCAATCCAGAGGCTTTTACAAAATAGATATATGAATAAGACAAATCATAAATATATAATAGCAGTTTTATTCTTGATGTTGATTCAGATAAAAGCTGAATCACAAACGCTACTTACTGAGCATGCTTGGACGGACAGTCTGTATAATGCAATGACTGATGACGAACGAATTGGCCAGCTTTTTATGGTAAGAGGATTCAGTAAGAAAGATGGTAAAGAGACTGCGAAGATCTTAAGACAGATAAGAGAACATCACATTGGTGGCATCTGTTTCTTTCAAGGTGACCCACGAGAAGAAGCGAGGATTACCAATATTTATCAGGACGAAAGTAAGATTCCTCTCATGACAGCTATAGATGGAGAGTGGGGATTAGGAATGAGATTTAAAGATAAGACCATTAGTTTTCCTCGACAGCTGATGCTCGGTGCAATACAAGACAATAACCTTATCTATGAGATGGGTAAGGAAGTAGCTCGTCATTGCCAACGAATCGGACTGCATGTCAATTTTGCACCTGTCGCAGATGTCAATAATAATCCTGATAATCCTGTCATCAATGATAGATCTTTTGGAGAAGATATGTACAACGTAGCCGCTAAGTCATACAGCTATATGCAAGGAATGCAAGATCAAGGTATCATAGCTTGTGCGAAGCATTTTCCAGGCCACGGAGATACAGATGTAGATTCACATTTAGACTTACCAATTATAGCTCATGATATGCAAAGGTTGGATAGCTTAGAACTGATGCCATTTGAAGCATTGTCCAAGTACGGCATCAAAAGTATGATGGCGGCACACCTACATGTACCAGCAATAGATAATCGTACTAACCGACCTACTTCTCTAAGTAAGACAGCTTTGACAGATATATTAAGGGATGAAATTGGATTTAACGGAATCATATTTACCGATGCGATGGAAATGAAAGGTGTAACGAAGCACTTCAAAACAGGACAAGCAGAGGCCGAAGCATTAGAAGCAGGAAATGATATGATCGTCTTATCGGAAGATATTTCCAAGTCGATCAAGTCCATCAAAGAATACATCGCATTAGGTAAGATAGAAATGAGTCAAGTAGAAGCCAGTGTAAAACGAATCTTGCTAGAAAAGTATAGATTGGGTCTATACAAAAAACCGGAAAAATTAGATCTTAATAATGTTTCGGAGGATCTTAATTCTAAAGAATCACTTGCGCTCAAAGCAAGGCTAATAGAAGAAGCACTCACCTTAGTGAATGATCGAGAAAACCAAATTCCTATTACGACGCCGGCGCAAAAGATCATTATGACATTGACGATTGGATCTACGGTTCAGACTCCTTTTCAAACTAGGATAAATAGTTATGCTAATGCCCAGCATTATTTTTCGAGTAAGAAAATAGATGCCGTAAAAGCTAAATCGTTAGATGCTAATTTTGAAAATGCGAGCCATATCATTGTAAGCTTTCATGATATGAGTAAGTATGCTTCTAAAAATTTTGGAATTGAGGAATCTGCAGTACAGTATGTCAAAGAATTGTCGAAAAGAAAAAGAGTAATTGTTACTTTATTTGGAAGTCCATATGCACTTAGATTTTTTGAAGGTATGGACCCTATCTTGGTCGCTTATGATGAAGATGAGATGACACAAGATTTGACCGCTCAAGCATTGTTTGGAGCTAATCGAATTAGTGGAAAGTTACCCGTTTCTGGATCTATTACTTTTCCATTTGGGATGGGAGTATATAGAGAGTCCAATGGATCGCTGGGTTACAGTTCGCCAGAGAGGGTAGGGATGGTAAGTGATAGCTTATTACAAATAGATAAGTTGGTAGAAGAACTCATTAAGCGCAAAGCGGCCCCTGGTTGTCAAGTATTTGTAGCTAAAGATGGTAAAGTTATATTTGATAAATCGTACGGACATTTTACTCCTTCAGGAAAAAGAAAAGTTAGAAATAGTGATATCTACGATGTCGCTTCAGTCACCAAAACGATGGCTAGTACTTTATCGTTGATGAAGCTATATGATGAAGGCCTGTTTGATCCTTCTGCTCAACTCAAAACTTACTTACCTGAATCCGATACCTGCAATAAAGGTGATATCTGTATCAATGATATGCTTGCACATCAAGGTAAGTTGGCAGGATGGATTCCTTTTTATAAAAGGACAATGACTGAGGCTAGATATCCTAAGCCTATGAGTAAATACTATAGAACTACACCTCAGGATAGTTTTAGCATTAAGATTACAGAAGACATGTTTATGTCGGATGGATATGTAGATAGTATTTGGTCTAGGATCTATTCTAGCGAACTCAGAGATAATGATGATTATAGGTATAGCGATTTGGCGTTTTACTTTATGCATCGCACGATTAAAAATCTGTCAGGCACAAGGTTAGATACATTTACTCAACGTAATTTTTATCAACCTCTTGGCTTGCGTAGAACTGGTTTTCTTCCTTTAGATAGATTTGCAAAAACAGAAATTGCTCCTTCAGAAAAAGATAGCTATTTCAGGCACGCCACTTTACAAGGTACCGTACATGATATGGGCGCGGCTATGTTGGGTGGAGTTAGTGGCCATGCAGGACTATTTTCCACATCAAAGGAAATAGGGGTCCTGTTACAGATGCTACTTAATGGAGGCACATATGGCGGACGTCGATACATCAATTCACAGACGATAGACAAATTCACAACTAGATTTCCTAAAAGTAAACGTAGAGGGATTGGTTTTGATATGAAACAATTGGATGAAAATCTCAATGCAAATATGTCGGAGTTAGCTAGTGAATCCACTTTTGGGCACCTTGGATTTACTGGCTGCGCCGCTTGGGCAGATCCGGAGCAAAATATTGTTTATGTATTTATTTCTAATCGTACTTATCCGACCATGAAGAGTAACAAACTTGGAAAATATAACTACCGCCCAAAGATTCAGACTGCGATATATAATGCGATAAAAAAAGATCCAATCAAGCCTGCGCCACCCATGGCAGAACTCAGGAGTGCGGACCCAGAGTAAGCCCAGCGCGGCTTGGACAGAAAACAAGCGAAGTCGGAGTGAGAATGTGGCTTTTTCGCACAAGTGTTTAAGAATTAAACACGAAGTCGGAGTGGGAATGTGGCTTTTTCGCAGAAAAAACACATGGACTCCGAACACATGGACTCCGAACACATGGACTCCGAACACATGGACTCCGAACACATGGACTCCGA
>CALLPN010000001.1 GCA_938015435.1 uncultured Saprospiraceae bacterium | reverse complement strand
TTCATGTAAATGGATTAAACGGTAGTTCAATCGCTGAAGGAGACAAAGTGTCTTATGACACAGAGGAAGGAAGAAAAGGATTAAATGCAGTAAATGTAGAAGTACTTTAGTACTAGCATTTAGTTTTTAAGACTATATAGGTTCGTTGACTTTGTCAATGAGCCTTTTTATTTATATGAATTTCAAATCTTCGTATTCTAATAATACCTTTTATCATTTACTGTTTTGATACTTACGATACCAAGGATGGGATAGAAGAATGGAATTCTGAGTCTCATTCTTTTGAATTATTAGAAGTAACTCAGGATGTCAATGGTTTCGAAAGTGGAGTATTTTATAAAAGAAAGTTGCCCTTGTCAATAGTATTATCAATAAGACAAATCTCAATCCGATTAGCGATATTTTATTGGTAGATGGATATGTAATATTGTCCGATGAAGGAAAGTTGGGCCTGGAGGATATCTCTACAAAGAGTTAGGTGAGTGTCTATTCCAGTACTAGGGATAGCAAGGAATAATTCCTTTTCATTGAATGTAGGCAAGTAAGAAATCTATCATGGTGAAAGTAAGAAACCACTCTATAAAACGGTATTGGGTATTGATTAGAACGTTGCAAGTAGGAGAGTTACTAGGATGCATGGCCTTTATAGAATGCCAACGATATTAAGAATTATTAATCAATTGGGTAGACAATAAGGTATGTAGAAAAAAAAAGGGTTACATCTTTGATGTAACCCTTTTCGTATTCTTATAATTAGCAACGCGACTATTAATCAAGTTCCCACATTGTTCCTTTTGGTCTATATCTTCCTTTGTAGTCAGATGATTTCTTTTGACCTTCTCTAAATTTTCTTTCAGTCTTAGTTAAGCCATCTTTAGATTTCTTCTTCCTAAGACTGTTGTTTCCTGGCTTACCATCCTTAGCTTTATTGTTAGGATTTGAAGACCTAGGCTTTTGATCTTTTCTTTCCTCTCTAGGCTTGCCATCTTTATGGTTACGTCTCTTATTATTCGGCTTGCTATCTCTTGGTTTTTGCTCAGAGCTATTTCTATTATCTGCTCTTTCTCCACGAGGTTTATTTTTTCTGTTATCTTCTCTTCTTGGACGATCATCCGAACGTTCAGATCTATTATCGTCTCGACGCTTACTTGGTCTTTTTTTCTTTGGGGCGTTTCTGTCATCTCTGCTTGATCTTCCTTGAGATCTGCCTCTGTTGTTGTTTTTCGCTTTAGCTGCCTTTAAATCCTTAGCAGATGGCTCTGGAGCCGTATCTACGAATGGGTGATCGGTGATCACTGGCACGTCTTGCTTGATTAGCTTCTCTATATCTCTTAAGAATGCTCTTTCTTCCCCATTACAGAACGAAAGTGCTATACCACTTGCAGCTGCTCTACCTGTACGGCCGATTCGGTGTACATAAGTCTCTGGTATATTAGGCAAGTCATAGTTGACAACCAATGCTAAATCATCCACATCGATACCACGAGCTGCGATATCAGTAGCTACGAGTATATGTATATTTCCTTCTTTAAAGGCTTTTAGTGATTTTTGTCTAGAGGCTTGAGACTTGTTACCATGTATAGCTTCTGCCTTAAATCCAGATCTATTCAACACCTTTACTATCTTATTCGCACCATGCTTAGTTCTAGAGAATACCAAAGTAGATACTTGGCCTTTTTCCTTAAGGATATGCTCTAGGAGTTCGCCTTTATGCTTCTTAGTTACTTTGTATACAGCTTGCTCTACTCGCTCTGCTGTAGCTTGATCTGGCTTGATAGTAACTCTCTCAAACTTGTTGCCTAGGAGTGATTGCGAGATCTCTACGATATCCTTAGGCATAGTAGCCGAGAATAATAGTGATTGCCTCTCTCTAGGTAATAGTTTTATGATCTTACGTACATCATGAATAAAACCCATATCTAGCATATGATCAGCTTCATCCAGTACGATATATTGAACATCGCTAAGAGATATAAATCTTTGATTGATAAGATCCAATAATCTACCAGGTGTAGCGACTAGTACGTCAACACCTTTAGCTAGTCTAGCAGTTTGCTTGCCTTGCTTCACACCACCAAATATTACAGTGGTAGATATATTGCGTGCATACTTGGTATAATCTACAAAGTTGTCAGCGATTTGTATTGCTAGTTCCCTGGTTGGAGTGACTACTAATGCTTTGATTTTCTTTTTCCCTTTCTCATGCTCTACATCTTGGTAGATATGTTGGATGATCGGTATTGCAAATGCTGCAGTTTTTCCGGTTCCGGTCTGTGCACATCCTAGTAAATCCGTCTTTTTTAGTAAGATTGGAATTGATTGTGCTTGTATTGGGCTGGGTGTTTCGTACCCTTTGTCTACGAGCGCCTTAAGGATTGGCTCGATTAAACCTAATTGCTTGAATGTCATACTATGTATATATTAAGCAAAGGTATAATAATAGTTGAGATGAATAGCATCTGAATGCATTATACCTAGTGCTGGATATTAAAAAAAAGACTTTCGCAACCTACTTTAGGGATTAACAAAGCAATTGAAAGTCGTGTGTTATGAACCTCATGGATAATTACCCTAGTGAAGCTCATAGAAATAAATAATAGTTAGTACATGTCCGCAGGGGAGGAAATCTGGTAAAAAACTTACTTAGATTATATTTGGACTAGTTGACTTAGAGAAGATCGCCAATATGTACCTTAAAAAGAAAAGAAAAAGCCATCAACACAAGTGTTGATGGCTAGTAATTTTTAAGTATATGTTGAGTTTGGTTAACTGATTAACTAGTAAGTAGTTGACCACTCACCAAACATTTACCCGTTTACTACTTTTACGTTTACAGCATTTAAGCCTTTACGTCCTTCTACTAGCTCAAACTCTACGTTATCGCCTTCACGTACATCGTCTTCTAGACCAGTTACGTGTACGAAGTGTTCTTTGTTTGATCCCTCTTCTGTGATAAATCCGAATCCTTTTGATTCGTTGAAGAATTTTACAGTTCCTGTACTCATTGTATTGTATTATGTTGTGAGGCATTTGCCTCGTAATTATTAATGGCCGCAAGTTAATTAGTAACTCACAGCTTACTAACTATATCAAGGAATATTTTTGTTATTAAGTTTCACTTTTTTGACGTTAAAAGTGAAAATATATTGCAATTTCTCTTTAATCTCAATGAGAATGGGCTTTTCAGCTCATAATAATAATTTACCTTTCCACCATGAAAATACGAATTAAGGACTCTTCAATACGGCTTAGACTCTCCAAAATGGATATAAATACTTTATCTGAGGAAGGTTGTATACTTTCAGAATGCCAAATTACTGTCGGAAATACATTGAAATACATGATATCTCTGTCCGATAAAGAAGAAATCTCGATCAAAATGAAATATAATACTATTGATCTCAAAGTGCCCTATGATCAATTAGAGACATTCCTGCAAGACGATCAAGTAGGTTTTAACTGTACGGTAGACAATGGATTAGAAGGTGGACTTAAGATATTAGTCGAAAAAGACTTTCAATGCTTAGTACCAAGATCGCATGAAGATGAATCTAATCTGTATACCAATCCTCAAGCGAAGTAATGATGAGTATAGAAGGTATAAAAGAAGTATCAATCTCCAAAATCAAACAAGGGCAGTTATCTAGGATGCAAGATCAGGTGGTCATCGAACAACCTCTAGAGATTAGAATTCGTCATCGAGGAAACTTGAGTCAGATAGCTATCACTATGCGGACGCCAGGTTTTGATATTGATCTTGCCTACGGATTTCTATTTACAGAAGGGATATTGACAGACATATCTGATGTGATCGATGGTCTAGCTATAGATGATAATGTCATAGAAGTTTCGGTACGAAATCAAGCTAATCTTCCAGATGGCCTTCTTCAACGAAATACTTTTATGAGCAGCAGTTGCGGTATTTGTGGTAAGGCTTCATTAGATTTGATCAAGACGAATACTCAGTACTTGCCATGGTCTTCAAAGTTTACCGTGGATGAAAGTATAATTACATCCCTCCGATCTCAGCTCGATGGTATACAAGGTCTATTTAGTATTACTGGAGGAAATCATGCTGTAGCTTTATTTGATTTGGAAGCCAATTTGCTTCATGTAGCCGAAGACGTAGGTAGACATAATGCTATGGATAAGTTGATAGGGCACCAATTGCAGAATAATAAGGTACCTATGGATCAATCGATATGTCTTCTCAGTGGCAGAGCTAGTTTTGAATTGGTCCAAAAAGCAATGATGGCAGGTATCGGATGTATAGTAGCGGTTGGCGCACCATCTAGTTTAGCGATTGAGCTAGCGGAAGAATGCGGAATGACATTGATTGGTTTTTTGAAAAGTAATGGATTTAATATCTATTGCGGTGGTGAACGAGTTAGAATGTTAAAAGATAATTATGGAGAATAAATTAGAAATGAACAGTGATGGTATTAATTTATACCTAACATTTTCGGTAAGAGGTAATAAAAAAGGACTCATTGTATTGGGTTTATTACTGATAATTGTAGTCTTTTCTTTTCTTTATATGGCAGTCCATGAGGCTAAGGAGATATCTACCAGTAACGGATTATTGATGATGTTGGTACTACTTATTTTTATGTGGTTTCCTGTAAAGTATTTTTTATGGAATCTTTATGGAGTTGAGCATTTAATAATTAATACAGCAACGATTAGTTACTCTCACGATTATGGATGGTTCAAAACTAATCTTGAAACAATAGAATTTAACGCACTTAGCGTAGACCTGGATGAAATAAGGTTAGATGGAAAAAAATATTTAGGACAATTGTATTTTTTTGATTTTGATGAAAAAACCAAGTTGCCTGAAATGATACATTCAACGACTGCTTTTTTGACAATGGATCAAATCCTTGAAGTTCAGTTGGGTATTGCATCACTCTTTGAAACTTCCTTTAATGAGGAACGAGGCTTTATTCCATTTTCATTGAATTAGAAATAGAAGAACCTCTATATTTAGACTATAAATACCTTAATCATGTCTGACAAAATACAACAGAGACCGCCAGCATCATCTAATGGTGTAACGCTCAAAGCACCAGCAAAAAAAGGTGTGGGTCTCACAGCGATCAAGTCATCGGTAAGCCATATGCGAAAGTGGATGGATGCACCAGATGCATTGAAGGCTTCGCTTAAGATGAATCAAAAAGATGGATTTGATTGTCCAGGATGTGCATGGCCAGATCCAGATGATGATAGATCTAGTATAGGTGAGTATTGTGAAAATGGTATCAAGGCATTGGCCGAAGAGCGGACTAAGTTCATGGCTGATCCAGAGTTTTGGAGCCAGCATACTGTTACGGAGTTATCATCATGGTCCGATTACGATTTAGGAAAATCAGGAAGGATTACTCATCCGATGTATCTACCAGCGGGAGCAGATAAGTATGAAGAGATTAGTTGGGATGACGCTTTCGCGAAAATGGGTAATTACCTCAAAAATCTTAACGATCCCAATGAAGCGATCTTTTATACATCAGGTAGAACTAGTAATGAGGCTGCTTTTCTTTACGGATTATTCGTGAGAATGTATGGGACTAACAACCTGCCAGATTGCTCTAATATGTGTCACGAAAGTAGTGGCAAAGGATTAAGTGAAACTGTAGGAATCGGTAAAGGATCAGTAACCTTAGAAGATCTCCACGAAGCAGAGGTGATCATGATCATGGGCCAAAATCCAGGAACCAATCACCCTAGAATGCTCAACGCTCTAGAAACATGCAAAGCCAATGGTGGTAAAATAATAGCAGTAAATCCCCTAAAGGAAACTGGGTTGATCCACTATACTAATCCTCAAAAACCATTGAGGATATTATCAGGCGGTGTCAATCTTGCAGACATTTATTTGCAATTACGAATCAATGGTGACGTGGCTCTACTTAAAGCGATTATGATTAAATTACTTGAAAGACACGAACAAGGCGATCCAGTATTGGACGAAGCTTTTATGAAAGAATATACAGTGGGCTATGAAGATCTCAAGCAGTCGATGCAGCAATATGATTTTGATTCTTGTGTGGCAGATGCAGGCTTGAGAAAGTCTGATGTATTGAAAACGGTAGAGCTTTTTGCTACTAATAAAAAGATAATTATCTGTTGGGCGATGGGTCTTACTCAACATGTCAATGGTGTAGATAATATTAAAGAGATTGTCAATTTACTATTGATGAAAGGTGCGATAGGAAAACCAGGTGCAGGGACTTGTCCAGTAAGAGGGCATAGTAATGTACAAGGTGATCGTACAATGGGAATCTGGGAAATGATGCCTGATGTATTTCACGATAGATTGGGTAAAGCGTTTGGGTTTCGATCTCCAAAGGAACATGGCTGTGATACTGTTGGTGCTATCAAAATGATGAAAGAAGGGAAGTCCAAATTCTTCTTTGGAATGGGAGGTAATTTCTTATCAGCAACACCAGATACAGATCTTACCGCTGAAGCTTTACAGGCCTGCGATATGACCGTGCATGTATCAACCAAACCTAATCGATCGCATTTGATCCATGGGAAGGAAGCATTAATATTACCATGTATCGGAAGGTCAGAAATCGATATGCAATCTTCAGGATATCAGTTTGTCACTGTAGAAAATAGTATGGGTGTAGTGCACAACAGTAAAGGTGCATTAGAGCCTTCATCTACTCATCTATTGAGTGAGCCAGATATCGTTGGTCGCTTAGCCAAAGCGGCACTCGCAAATGAGAAAAAAGGAACAGCGAACTGGGATGCTATGGTCGGCAATTATGATTTGATCAGAGATAAAATAGAAGAGGTGATTCCTGGATTTGATAATTACAATAAGAGAGTAAGAGATGGTAAAGGTTTCTACTTACCTAATCCTGCAAGAGATAGACGATTCCGCGCTGGAGATGCAAAGGCACATTTTTCTGTTGTGGAGTTACCACCTAACGAATTGAAGTCTAATGAATTTCATCTGATGACTATCAGATCACACGATCAATATAATACTACAATCTATGGATTAGATGATAGATATAGAGGGATCTCTGGTGATCGTCGTATCGTAATGATGTCAAAATCAGATATGAAACGACTACAACTCAAAACAGATGATAGGGTAGACATCACTAGTTACTTCAAGGGAAGCGAGCGATCTGTATCCGCATTCAGAGTTGTACCTTACGATATTCCTAATCAATGTTTGGGAGCGTATTTTCCTGAAGCTAATCCATTGGTTCACATTGATAATTTTGCGAGAGGAAGTAGGACGCCAGTTAGTAAGTTGATAAGAGTTACGGTTGAGAAGCTATAAATATAATTGAGCTAGATGCCATAAACGAAAAAAATAAAGTAATATGAAAATGAAATATTTAATCCTTATAACAATTAGTCTTCTACTAACTATAAATATTGTTGGACAGCATAGCGAAAAGAAGATGAAGGCAATTTCAATAGCTGAATATAGTCCAACTAAATCTGGAATTATTTCAAGATCCGAAATATTCGATACGAAATTAAATATATTTCAAAAATATGACGAACAAAATAATTTAATAGAATATCATCAGTTAAATCCCTCTACTAAAGAAATCCGAAATCTATATAAGTATTTGAACTATAAAGATCAAACTGCTACATTAATTGAAATATATAACCATGAAAATGAACTAACGGGTTATACTAAGCAATCTCTTAATTCATTAAATGAAATTGATACTGCGTACACCTATTTAGCCTCTAATGAACTCAGTGGAATTCAGATTTTTAAATACGACATAAATAAGAATTTAAAATCTCAAATTGACAGCAGTTTTAAGTACAACAGAACATTAAAATGGGAGTATGAATTTAATAGCCAAAATGAAATGATGAAGCGAATTGCATATGATAGAGATGGTAAACTAAGAGATACAAGAACATATAAATACGATGAGAATGGGAAAGAGTATGAAAGCGACTTAACTCGAGCAAATGGTGATTTTACATTGTTCAAATCAATATATAATGAAGAAGGTGATTTAACTGACAACATTTGGTACGATAAAGAAGGATCAATTAAGAATCATACAAAGTTTAAATATGCTTATGATGAATTTGACAATTGGGTAACAAAACAAAGATCGACAAATGAAGAAGACGTAAGCTATATATGGGAACGAAAAATTGAATATTATTAATAGCCAAAGTTACGGTAACTAACATTAGGTATGATCGCATATCTACTCGTATCTGGCAGAGACGAAGGCGTAACATTATTTGTTGAGTGACATAATGAAAATCGATCTTAAATAGGAAATGTTCAATTCAATCAGCGAAATACAAATTGAAGTTTTTACATCGACTATACCGATGATCTAACTTTTATTAAAAAAAATGAGGAGTACATTGATGTAGCAATAGGCACTAAAAAATATAATTTCTAGGCTTTAATATTACAATTTCAAATTACAATACAAATGATAAAAACAATAGCTATCGTAATAATTGTCATACTAGTAGGTGGGTATTTATTTTTCAGGAAAAACGATGACTTGAAAATAGAAGTGTCAAATAATGGCAAGCTGGAAACAGTAAATATTAATGATCTTAAAATGAACAATATAGTGCATGAAGAATTACAAGAAGATTTGCTTAACAGAATTATGAAATTTCATGCAGTACTTAAAGAAGTTAATGGTATTTCCTTAGATGATACAATTGAAAATTTCAAACGAGATCAAAACCCTAAAAACGAATTATTAGTATGGGAGCATATATCAAATTGCTATACTGAAGCTATTAATACAAATAAGGTATATTCAATTGCTGAAAAAAAAGAAATTTATGGGTTGTTTTTGTACAGATCAATGATGCCTAAGGAATCAGTTCTTACTCAAATAGAATTAAAAATTTTAAACCGAGCAAAAGCAATTGAACTGTTAGGGAATTATGATAAATAGGTACGTCGCCTAGTACCGTATGATCATGGTATGCACCACATAGTTCAAATTCGCTTTGTAATTAAGTTGAAAATTATTGCATAAAATAGCCAATTGGTAGAGTGGAGTATAAATTTAAAAAGTAATTGCTATTACGTACACAATATCAAAATGGTTAAATAAAAAAGCATTATGCCCCTAATAATCAAAGCCATAGAATCTATCATCCGCTGGATAGGGGAGAAAAGTAGTTACATCAATGTACTTTTGGTATTGATTATCTGTATAGATGTATTCATGCGTTATGCATTGAATACTACGCAAACTTGGGTCATAGAGTTGGAGTGGCACTTATTTGCGATGATTTTTTTATTGGGAGCTTCATATACTTTGCAAGACGATCAACATGTACGAGTAGATCTTTGGTACGCAGATCGGTCAGTCAAAACAAAAGCTTGGATTAATCTTACGGGCACATTATTGTTCTTGGTGCCATGGTGTTTGATATTGATTCATAGTTCGTTTAATTATGCGACTAATAGTTGGATGATGAGCGAAGGATCTCCCAATCCTGGAGGACTTCCAGCGAGATATATAATCAAGTATTGTATGACCTTTGGATTTGTATTATTACTACTTCAGGGTATAGTGGTAATCTATCGTTCGGCACAATCTATCTTTTCATCTAAGTCAATAAAATCGTAGTATGGAGTTGATTATTGATACAGAGATAGTGGCTCTGATATTATTCGTAGTAATATTTGTTTTGATATTAGTTGGCTACCCTGTGGCGTTTACCTTGGCTGGACTATCTATATTAGTTGGTTATTTTTTAGTGCCAGACTTTTTGGATCTACTCCCATTGCGAATTATGGGAGTGATGAAAAATTATGTTTTGTTAGCGGTCCCCTTATTTATATTTATGGGATTGATGTTGGAGAAGTCTGGCTTAGCTGAAAACCTTTTGAATACGATGGCTATCTTGTTTGGAAAGTTAAAAGGTGGATTGGCTATATCCGTAGTTATAGTAGGTGCATTGCTAGCCGCAAGTACAGGGATCGTTGGAGCTACTGTTATTACTATGGGCTTGATTAGTATTCCTACGATGCTCAAGAGAAATTACAAACCAGAGTTAGCTGCTGGAGCGATCGTTTCATCAGGAACGCTCGGACAGATCATTCCTCCGTCAGTGGTTTTAGTATTGTTAGGGAGCGTGCTCAATGTTTCTGTTGGAGATTTATTTGCTGCAGCTGTAGTGCCAGGGTTGATTCTTGTGGTGGCATATATTACTTATATCGCGATCTACGCTCAGTTATATCCAGAGAGTGCACCAGCGATACCGGCCGAAGAGATCGCAAAGTTTAAATCAGAAGACTTCACTCAGAAAGTGATCAAGGCGTTTGTATTACCGATGTTACTTATTGTTGCAGTATTGGGGTCAATATTTGCAGGTATCGCTTCTCCAACAGAGGCGGCGGCAGTTGGAGCATTAGGAGCGATATTACTTACTATGTCCCAAGGACAATTTAGTGCAAGTAAACTTTCCGAGGTATGTAAGGAGACCACTAAGTTGACGAGTATGGTCTTCATGATACTTTTAGGAGCAACTACGTTTGCATTAGTGTTTCGTGGATTGGGAGGAGATAGATATTTGGTAGACTTAATCGAGCAATCAGCATTGAGTCCAATGATGTTTTTATTTCTAGTGATGATAGTTGTGTTTGTAGCAGGATTCTTTATTGATTTTATTGAGATTATCTTTATCATAGTACCAGTGGTGACACCAATATTTATTGCAATGGAGATAGACTTGGTTTGGATCGGAATTTTATTGGCTCTTAATCTCCAGACATCGTTTTTGACACCTCCGTTTGGTTTTGCATTGTTTTATCTAAAAGGAGTTGCACCACCAGAGCTTAAAACTTCTATGATTTACAAAGGCGTAATTCCATTTTTAGTGATTCAGATATTAGTATTGATAATGGTAATATTATTCCCTGGCTTGGTAAGTATAAATTAGAGTTGGAATGTTTAGATTTATGAAAAACAGTAGTTTTACCAAATAAAAAATATATAGTTATGGCTGGACAAATTGGATTCGGTGGACCTTTAGTATTTGTGCTTCTCTTTTTATTGATTAATAAAAATTATTTATCGGTAGTTTCCGGAGGTATATATAGTATTCTAATCTATGTTCTATCAGTCGCCACTGGTATTGGAATTACAATACTCATAGGAGGTGGGGCTGTATACGCAGGAGTTGTTTGTCCAATTTTTTATACTATTTTATTCAGCATAATAGTGAGAATAGGGAAATAATTCTTTAGAAAATTATCAGACTTTCATTCTATATATGACATCTTTACTTAATTAATCTAGAGTGTAAGCTTATTCGGTATATACAATGCACTCATTTGCTTCTTAGTAGTTATTGAAAGTCGCGATGCGGATAAGTACAAGAATCGTTTTCTACTTAAAGAAATAGATATTCAATTTGCAAAGTAATCCTTACCTTGCAGTCCATTTAAAGCAAAAAAGAATCAAAATGCAGTATATCAAATATTTATTCGTACTTACATTATTCACTGTAATAGCTTGTAATAGCTCTCCTGAGAGACCTGCCGCACTACTAGATCCTAACTATGTAGCACCTGCAGAGCCTGATGTACCTTCAGCTCCAACAAAAGCCCCTGAACCTGCACAAAACTCAATTGGAGTATGGCATTATACATGTCCAAGTGGGCATAGTGGTGGAAGTGGATCTGCGACAGCATGTACGGAGTGTGGAACTACACTAGTACATAATACGATTTATCATGACACTGCGCCATCTGCGCCATCATCAACAATAATACCTGCAGGATCAGAAGGAATCAATGTAACTCCAGGCGCAATACCTAATCCAAGTACCCCTGAACCAGCACAAAATGCTGCTGGAGTATGGCATTATACCTGTAGTACAGGTTGTTCAGGTGGAGCAGGATCAGCTACAGCCTGTGGAACTTGCGGAAGTACCCTTGTACACAATACAGCTTATCATTAACGGCTGACGGAGTAAAATGAGATTATGAGGAGTGGGAATCTGGATTTCTTCGAAAACACATAGGCTCTGAAAAATAGAGGCGGTTGACATTTTCGCTAAGAGGTTAACTAACATCTGGTATTTAGGGGGTGAAATTTGTCGAAGTTTATAGAATGTCTTCTTACTACGCGATGGACATAAATTACTATATCATCTCTTTACTATGATCATGAAGGATAATATCCATCAAATCTAATCCATCGAGATAGACATTATCCATGTCAATGATGTCGGTGGTATGGTTTTTTCGGTATATAACAATATGGTTTCCACGTCCTTCTACTGTGAAGTCTTGCATATTGAGCATTACCTCGGCAAATTGTAGCGTAAGCATCATTTGCATATCATTAATATCGACAGTTTTTACGTCAAAACTATTTGCAAAGTCTTTGTTGACATCAGCCCATTCAGATGAAGAGAAGATACTACCGATTTTACCAAAGTTGCTTTTAGGAGTAATTACGAAGTGTGGGATATGCATGTCGTCATTTTCGAAGACATAGACTGTAGTCGATTTTTTTCCTAAGTCGTTATAGTGATGAAGATCAAATATTTGACTTAGAATATTTAGGTCATTCTCCTTTCGATAAATCATTCCTTTAATAGCACGGTTTCTTCTTTTCTCTCTGAATAAATCCATAGTCAAGATATCAGTCGGCAGCAATTCAGGATTGTGTTTTCGCTTCAGTTTAAAATCTTTACGACTAGCAAAGTGTCGATAAGCTTCTAATCGCTTATTACCGAATATAATATCTTTAATATCTTCTAAAAACTCAAGCATGTATCTCTATTGTGGTGACAAGATAACGAATATCTCTTATTGGCAGTTCCATAGAATCAGATAATTAGGTTCGTTATACGATCAAAAAAGAAATACCGCTTTTCAAGATGATAAACGGCATTCCAATTTGATGATATATTATTGATGATATATTTATTAATTTTCAATCAATTTAGTTCTTCTTCTAGAAAACATTGTCTACCAATAGCGCCTCCTCCATATTGTAAGATTATATGGTCGTCGTATGGTATATAATAGCAATCATAGTCATATTCTACTTTTTGACTTTTGGTTATTTTATTTTCAAATATATTGTAGAAATACATTCCCATAGCACTTCTTTGCCATCCTACGATAATAGGGTCGTCTCCTACAATCGAAATGCAATTGGCATTATCCAATTTCTCTTTCAATATTTTTAAATGATCTCTCGTCCACCCAAGGTCTTGCAGTAAAGAGTCCGTTTTTGTAGAGTTAATCTTCAGGTCTCAATTGCTTTCATAAGGTCTTTTAGCCTTTACATGAAAAATTGCCAACTTATTATTACTCTCAAATTCAATATTGACTATAGCTCCCTCAGGAACGATCGATTGGAAGTATTTCTTAGCGTCGTAAATTTCATCTTTCCTCTGCACCAAATTTTCTACTAAATCGTCTTTGTCATAAAATGGTCCAGTAAATATTCCTTCAAAAACTATATGTATAAACAGATATATAGCTAGAAGAAACATAAGAATTGACATTATTATATATAATAAAATTTTCATTTTTTACGAGCTTAATATTGATGACTATACGATATCGGCGATTTGTACTTCTTTACTCATATGGTACCAATTCACATTCCTACTCATGAACATTACTAAGGCAAGTATGCTGAATAAACCTATAGAACCAGCGATTAATGCAAATTCTTCTAATTGGAGGAGGATGAATATATAACTGTAAATCAATATTAGTATGACGCCAAGTATCCAGATCGATTTACCATTCTGAAGAATTGATTTACTATATCCAATAATCAAAGCGATAACTGAAGTGGTAGCAATAATATATGCCAAGTCGAATCCGAGATGTTCACTAATGGATAATAATAGATAATAGAAAATGGACAAGCTGAGACCTATGAAAGTGTATTGTACTGGATGAACTTTTTTTCGGTACATAATTTCAAAAAAGAAGAATGCTAAAAATGATAAGCTAATAATGAGTAAAGCATATTTGGCACTACGCATGTTTTGTTGATATTGATCGACGGGTTGAATAAATTCTACTCCGAAAGATCGATTGCTATTACCGATTTTTTGCTGTGAATCCACCCATAGTGAAGGCACTGATCTACTATATTCTGATACTTTCCAATTGGCTGTGAAGCCAGTCTCACTTATGTCATGATTGTCGGCAAGTATCTTTCCGACAAACCCTGGAGAATGCCAATCCGATGTCATGGTTATATTAGTGTTTTTCGCGGTGGGGTCAAAATAGAAGTGGTAATGACCTCGAAGATCTAGTTTAGTTTGAAAGTTTGAAATGCCTTCATGATTGGAAGTAAGGTCGATCTTAGCATGTATGCCATCTGTAACTGCATTAGTATAGGATGAGCCAGGAGACATACTTGTTAGCCGATCATTCCACTTGAGTTGCACATTGGCATTGATACCACTAGGGTCGAAGATGCTCAATATAATTGAAGCCTTGTCCCAATGAATAGTTTCTAATTCAGCTATAGGAATTTCGTCTATATCAAATGTTCCTTGGATATCTAGACCAGAGGTATATAGGACTTCTTCGTAGATGCTTTTTTTCCTTATTTCGGAATCAACATCAGCTTTAATATTTACTTGTTCCGGTGCTAAGAAATAGACGTGTTCTGTATTCCAATCGTTTTCTTCTTTGTTTGCTTTATGAAGTAACGTATATGGTATCGCTAATATAGGGCCACCGATAGTTTGTCGATTTCCCCAGCTGCTAGCAATTTCGTTTTGCACTTCGTACTTAGTGTTTTGTCTCTCTTTTATTAGTGATTGTATCATTCCATTTGGAATCATCAGTAAGAGCATCAATAGGATTATAAATCCTGCTTTCCAATATATAGAATTAGAAGAGTTAATAATTTTCTTTCGAGGTGGGCGAGTGTGTTCCATTGTATTATTTGAGTTTGATTATTACTCAAAGAAAATGGATTATCCAACTGTAAATATTGCAAACGAGTATTCGTTAACTTTCAGAAAGTATTCGTTGAACAGTATAGTATTTTAATATAAATTTACTAGCCGAGTACTATATCTTGGTGATGTCTCCGGTAAATGTCAGCACTTCATCATCGTTAGTTGTAACCTTAAAAAGGTAAACATATACACCGTTGACTACTGAGCTACCTTTGTACGAGCCATCCCATCCAAGATAAGGATCATTAGGAGCAAAATTCATGTTGCTGTATACAAGATTGCCCCATCTATCATATACATACATTTCATTAATGAGCTCTACATTTTCATTGCCATATAATGTGAAATGATCGTTACTACTATCTTTAGAACTGGGAGAAAATATATTTGGAATAGTAACCTGTGTAATTTTTTTTATTCTGACATGAATAGCTAGTGTAGAAGTGCAGCCATATTCATTGGTGACAATAAGTTGGTAGTTGTCATGTACAAATTCGGTAATCGTAGGTTCAAGACAATCTGAACAAGACAATCCTTCTATTGGCATCCATTGATAATTAATATTGCCACTCGAAAGTTCGTTAATAGATATATTCGAAACTTCATTAGGAAAGAGTAATACTGAGTCTGCTGAAATTAAATCTAGAAGCGGAACATCTATATTCTCTACTATTAAGATAGAATCTGAAGATACGCATCCGTACTGATTACTGACTTCAGTATAATACCATCCTATTTGATCTACGACTAATTGATCTTCAGTATTAATTGTTCCATTCATATCACTCCATACGATATCAGAAAGAATGTTTTCGGATTCTAATAGTATTGTTGCTGTAGTAATATCACATGAAAGACTATCTGCGGATAGATTAAATTGAGGTAGCTCTAGCTGTTCTTCGATAGTAACACTATAAGTATTGTTACATCCATTTTCGTCAACTATTTCTAGAAGGTAAACGCCGCCATTGTTAATGTCAAGAGTGCTGTTATTGCCTATTGGATTTGCTTCTTCATCAGTCCAAGCATACGTCAGATTGGTATTGTTAGATAAGGCAGTAATAGTGGCAATAGGATCATCACAACTGACTAATGTGTCCTGCTCTATTGTAACCTCAGGATCAGATAAAAGAGAGGTTATTTCTACGAAACTATTGGTTGTGCATCCATTGCTTCCAATAGTACTTATGCTATACAATCCACCTTGAGTGACAGTGTTTTCGAGATTGTTAAATACTTCATTAGTCGGAGATAAGATTACAATCGATTCAATATTATTTACATTAGTAAGATTGAGGAAGGTGTTATTTGTGGTACAGTCAATGATGCCATAATCTAATTCGTAACTCGGAGATATAGTATCTATTTCTATAACAATAATTGTATCTAGATCGCACGAACCTTCCACTTCTATGTGGAGATTATAAATGCCGCCTATGTTAATCTCTGGAGATAATTCGTTACTGGTACTTGCATCAGGGTAGGTCCATGTTAAGCTTTGATATACTGAAGTTATATCTAAGTTCAATATCACATTGGGATCATTACAACTAATCGAGTTAGATTCAAATGTGTAAGTAGGAGGGTTGCTAAGATCTATCACTTCGATGGATTCTGTAGTGATACATCCAGTTTCGATATTGATAGCGCTAAGTGTATAGATTCCTGCAAGATCAGAAGTAATGCTAGATGTTGTCGTATTGTTATCTGCAGGTGTTTCCCAGTTGTCAATTGTGCCATTGGTTATGTCAGCTTCGATGGTCGCTTGTAAGTTGTCACAATCGATTGTATCTGTATCTAAAGTGATGATAGGGAATATTATATTTTCGATTATTTCGATAGAATCTGTTGTGGAACATCCTGTAGCGCTTATGATTTCTACCGTGTAGATATCTTCTGTATTGACGATAAGTATACCTGTGTCTGCAGCTATCAAAGTTCCATCAGAACTATACCAGTTTATTGAAGCATTATCTTGATTTGTATTAGCATTGATTTCGGTATTAATAATATTACAATTTAAAACATCATTGCCTGTTATTTCTACTTCAGGAGTGGCTCCTAAAAAGTCTATTAACATATTCCCAGAGGCAGTACATAAATTAGTATTGTCTGTAATGGTTACTGAATATGCTCCAGGGGTACTTATCAATGGTGTAAACTCATTGTTAATTTCTTGCGGACTGTCCCAAAGGGCTGAAGTATTATCGGAAAGTGTAATAGTATTAAGTAAAGTATCCGTTTGATCACAAGGAATAAGTAAATCGTTTAAAATCAGAATGGGTGAAATAGTATCAATTGTAATTATGGTTGAATCTATAATTTGACAACCATTGATGCTAATGGCTTCTGCGATATAGATGCCGCTATTAGTCACGCTTAAATTTGGAGTATTAGCTATCGCAACTCCTTCGGAATTATACCAATTTAATGAAGCATCATTTTGATTTACGTTAGCATTTAAATCGATAGTATTTATATCGCAGTTTAAATTGGTGTTACCTAATATTTCTAATTCAGGAGTAGGCCCTAATAGATCTACAATCATATTTCCAGTGGCTGTACAAAAGTTATTGGTATTGGTAATGGTTACTGTATATATTCCAGCAGTATTTATCAAAGGTGAAAGCGTATTATTTAGTTCTTGTGGGCCGTCCCATAGTACAGAAGTATTATTGGAAAGTGTAATGGGATTAATTAAAGTGTCAATCTGATCACAAGGTAAAACTATATCATCTATTACTAGAGTTGGAGATAAAGTATCGATTGAAACAATTATTGAGTCCATTGTGTTACAGCCATTTACGTCAGTGACCATCAGTAAGTAAACGCCAGGATCGTTTATAGTTATAGAGGCGTCATTTGATATTATAGTTGAGTTGTTTTCCCATACAATCGTACCAGGTTCTTGATATGTAATATTTGGTGTGATTATGTATTCATTAATAAAGCAATTGAGAATTAATGAGTCATTTTGAATTTCGATTTGTGGTATATCACCATCTAGAATTACATTAGCAGTGGTAGTATTAATACATCCATTGATAGGGTCTTGAGCTACTAATGTATAGGTTCCTTCAGTGTTGACTGACAAGGTATCATCTGTGCCGACTAGTGTATTGTCAAAGAACCAACTCAAATTTGAAGAACCTTGGTTTTCTGCGGCCACTAATATTCTATCTTCTATTGGTGTGTTGCACAATATAGTAAGGTCCGAAATCTCTTCTAGGATTGGAGGAATCGTATCTATAAATAATTCAATTTCGAAACTCACTAAACAAAGCACATCTTCATAATTGATAAAAGTATTGACACTATATAGTCCAGGTGAAATTGCTATTATAGAATCTGATTGTGATGTTCCATTAGGTGTTTGCCAAAAGAAATCTAATTCATCGATAGGGTAGTTGACGTCGAAATCAACAGCAAGAAGTATAGAATCGGTCAAGCAAGTAAAGTCGGCAGCACCTACTATTTCAAGCGTAGGTTTGATCACCTTAAGAAATAGATTTATGGTACTGTCACATCCTAATGTAGTTTGTGTATTGATTGTATATATTCCTTCATCCATAAAGAACTCGCCTTCTACTTCGAAGGTTTCTCCGTTACAAATGTATTTTTCTAATGTGTAAGGTTCTGACTCTTCAGCTACAGTGAGGAGAGTATGTACTTGATGTATGCAATTGTTTGCTATTGCTTCTTCTCTAATGTAGAATCCTGATTCCGTCCAACCATTATAAGATTCATCAGCACAAATAAGTACCTCTTCATAAGCTACTGTTGCTGGATTATATTCGACTCCAATAGGACAAATAATGTGATTATTGTTAGATCCTCCAGTAGAGGCTGTATAGCCCCAATAAGCAAGATTGTTTCCGCCAAAACAATTGTTGATAATGTCATAAGAGCCACTTAAAATCAAAGCACCGTCAAAAAAAAGATCGTACGAATTACCTGCAGGATCCCAACTAAAGGAAATAGTATGATCGTTTCCATCTTCTATATTTCCTAAGCTGACTGGCCCATTAATAGAGGCAGGGTGTGTCATATTGCCATTGACATTAAACGAAGCATGATCAAAAAATGGGTCAAAGTATGGATTGCCACTATTCTGATAAGTATCAAATTCAAAAATAGCTGAATTGTTTATCCCTTCTGCTCCAATCCCACTACCTGTACTACCACAAAAATCTGGTCCATTGGTCTGGTATATTAGGCAAATCCCATCTGCACCATCAAAAAAATTGTCTCCAAAATTGGCAATCATATCATGAGTAAACGGTTCATTAAAATCTATTTGAAGTTGATACCATGCGCAGCCATGCATAGTATCTTCTTCGGGTGTAAGTTCTATACAGTCGCCTTGAAAAGAAGCATCATCATATACTTCGAATGAAAGTAAGGTAGGAACATCAGTTCCTAAGAATATCCCAAATGTACCGTCATTGCTTCCGTCTTGAGCCCATATTCTAATGAAGTAAGTTTCTCCGGTATTGAGATCCGAAATTAGTAACTCTGGGTCTACAGAACCATCACAATTATTGTCTATAACGTTGTAGTTAATTAAAGGATCATTGCAGTCTCCTGAGTAAATAGCCATGGCAGGATCCGTCATTCCAGCATTTTGAAGTAAGAGCGAAAGTTCACTTGCTGGCATGGTAAAACTAAACCAAATGTCAGATCCTAAATATCCGCCAAGGGGAGGTGCTTCTATACCAGAATCAGAGTTTCCACTATTGTCGAAAATTAAAAACTCAGTACTAGAAGTAGATAAATTAGTCGCATTACAAGGATCATCTCCTGCGTACAATGCAAAAGACCCAAAACCTAGAATAATGCTAAGAAGAAATCGAATGTATCTTATCAATAGTATATAATTTAATTTTTATTGCTGAACAAGAATTCTTTTTGTAAAGTGTCCTTTTTTAGTAGTAACATTTATTAGGTAGAGTCCAGAATGAAAGTTTTCGATGTCTAAACTAATGGTTTGTTGTCCAAGTGAAAATTCTGGATTAAGTTCCAAAACAGATTTACCTTGAATATCTATTACATGAATATACATCTCAATATTTTCCTTAATATCTAGATTAATGTGGATCGCTTGTGAAGCTGGATTAGGACCGACTGATATATCAAGAATATCTCCTGATATATCACTGACATCAGTTGTTATAATGGATACGGTAGTGGAAACTCGACATCCATTGGCGTCTATAACTATTACTTCATAGCTACCCACTGAAAGTCCTGAGAAAACTGGGTTAGTTTTAACATCATCTTCATTATCTAGAGCATAGATGTAAGGTGCAGTTCCACCTGAAGCTTCAATTGTGATCGAACCATTTCCAGTATCATCACTATCAACAATAATGATATCATCTATTACTAATAACTCAGGCTCTGTAATCGTGACAATAGTTTCGATGGTACATCCATTAGCATCTATTATTGTCAGTGGGTAGATACCTGCTTCTGCTTCATCGCTTTCAATAGTCTCACTGTTTTCGACTTCATTGGAATTGCCATCTTCATCGATCAGAGTATAGGGAGCAGTGCCACCAACAATCATAAACGAAATATATGCATCACTCATACCGAAGCATGATGCTGGGAGTTGTTCATTAATTACAAATTCTAGTACGTCTGGCTCAGTGACTGTTACTGTGCTGTTGATACTACAACCATTAGCGTCGGATATAACAAGATCAAATACTTCTGGCCCTCCATCAGTAAATTCAACAATATTGTTGTCAGATATTTCTTCTACACTTCCATCAGTATTTGTCAGTAAATAGGGCGCAGTTCCACCTTCGATATGAAAGCCAATACTTGCATCTTCTGCTCCAAAACAAGTAACATGATTAAGGTAATCTATTACAAGAACTATTTCCTCAGGCTGATTAATAGTCACAGAAGATTCTGTCACACATCCATTCGCATCGCTTACAAATACTTGGTAAGTTCCAGGCATTACTTCTTCAAAAAGCTGTGGTTCATTATTTAGAACTTCTATTTCATTCCCATCAGAGATCAAATTATATGGAGCGGTTCCACCTGCTATATGGAAAGTGACTGATCCATCATCTAATCCAAAACAAGAAGCATCTGTGATATTGTCAATTACGAATACTACTGAAGCAGTTTCTGATATCGTTACAGGTACTATAAATGAACATCCTTCGGAATCATTGATTTCTATAGAATAAGCTCCTGCAGACAGTCCAGTAAACTCTCCATTGTCTTGGCTATCTCCATTATCTAGAGTATATGTATATATTCCAGATCCGTCACTAGCTTCGATAGTAACGAAGGCGTCATTACTACCATTACAAATAGGATTACCCATACTGATAATACTGCCTGATAACGTTGAATTTTGCAATATGATTAATACAATTTCCGCTGTGCAACCATTTTCGTCAGTAGCATTGGCAGTATAGCTTCCGCCAGCTAATCCTGTAAAGTTTCCTGATGTATTGGTTATACCATTTAGAGCATAAGTAATGCTACCGGCTCCATTTTCTGCATCTACAGAAACGGTACCTGATGTATCACCATTACATCCTGCTTCGGTTTGATCTGTTACGGTAAGAATGATTGCAAGCGGCTCAGTAATCGTAACTATTACTTGCGAAAAGCAACCATTACTATCGGTAACTTCTACAGGATAGTCTCCTGCCGCTAGGCCTTCGAATGTACCATTTGTATTCGTCAGACCATTGAGCATATAAGTATATGGAGCTGTTCCTCCACTTACTGAAAGCGCAACAAAGCCATTAGTCCCTCCATTACAAGTTACGTTTTGGACATCACTTCCATCTATTGAAAGGGTAATTCCTTGATCTAATACAAAGTCCAAAGTGAGGCTACATCCATTTACATCATTTACAATTACGGAATATGTACCACCTCCGATATTATTTTGATCTTCGGAATCGGCTACAACTCCTTCGCCTATCCACATGAATGTATATGGTGCTCTCGCTGGATCTAATGTCAGATCGATGGTTCCATTCATATCTCCAGCGCACACAGGTTCTTGGATAGATGAAGTGACCGTCAAATCATTAGACATACCAATGATAAATTCTAATTCTTGCATACATCCAGATGCATCAGATGCAGTGGCTATATATGTACCTGCTGCTAATCCATTGAATGTTCCACTCTGCTGAAAATTACTGCCATCAATGGAGTAGGTAAATCCTTCGGCTCCTCCAACAGCGAGCATATTGACATCCCCGTCTGGGTCACCACAGTTGCTATCAGATGTACTAAGTATCAAGAATGAATATGGATCCATGACACCTATTGATAAGTCAGTAGTACCAGTACAACCGTTGTTGTCGATTGCTGTTATAGTATAATCACCTTGTGCGAGATTGCTAAACGTGGCAGATGTCTGGAAGTCTATTCCATCTAAAGAATAGCTAAAGCCTCCTGAACCTCCAATAGCAGTAACTGATGCTGTTCCAGAAGGTGATTCTGGACAACTGGAATCAGTTTGGCTAACTATGATTACTATTACTTCTGATTGCTCTTCGATAGTTAGGTTTCCATCGATTGTACATCCATTATCATCTTGAACTACCAATAGATAGTCTCCAGCGGATAATCCTGAGAATAATCCTGAGTTTTGAAAAGAACCACCACTGATGCTATATGAGTATGTTCCTGAAGCTGATGTGCCACCATTTCCAACTATTTCAATAGATCCATCATTACTAGCAAAGCATGAAACGTCAAAGATTTCAACTAGGTTAAATTCTAATTGCGCAGGATTACTAAGCGTAACATCTACACTTGCAGATACTCCATCGGCATCTTGTACTTCCAAATTATATGTACCGGCAGCTAGATTTTCGAACAATCCAATAGATTGAGAAGAACCGCCATCCATAGAAAAAGTATAAGGAGAAGTCCCTCCAACTGCAACAACTTCAATACTTCCATCCATAGATCCAAAACAAGTAGGATCAACCTGCGCTACTACCGAAATTCCTATATCCACAGCCGATTGGCATGTGATCATAACACTTCCATCTACATTAGAGCCACTTCCATTGAAACCAGCATTTGTTATTAGAACCATAGACCCATAAAGTGAAGTTATAAAAGAGTCTCCACCTAATCCGCCATGTGCTCCAGATGTGCCTGTAGCTCCATCTCCACCTTGGTAGCCACCGCCACCGCCTCCTACAGTTCCTGATCCTCCAGCTCCACCACCGAAACCATTACCACCAGGCCCAGCGACCAATCCTTGTGTTCCACCTTGACCTTGACCGAAAAGTGTACCTGCTGTACCAGGAGATCCACCTCCACCCGTCATTCCATCTTGATTGAAACCTCCACCTCCAGATGTACCAGGTCCAGCGCCTCCGCCTGCAGTACTGTTTGTCGAGGCACCTGCACCAAAACCAACTTGCTGTTGACCTCCGCCACCACCTGCAGCAGCTGCAATAAGTACCTCGGTATTATTAATGATTACTGCGGTTCCACCGCCGCCACCACCACCGCCAGGACTACCTATCGCATCAAATCCTGATTGGCCAACAATAATTAGTAACTCGTCCCCACCGTTCACATTGAAACTTGCACCCATTGTCGCTCCTTGACCTCCATCGGTTTGTGGATTTGTACCCCATAAGAAATCACCTCCATCACCACCTCTAGCTTCGATTTCAATCAGAAACGTCTCGCTGCTCATTCCGGGTACGGTGAATGTGTATTCTCCAGGATTAAAATAAGATTGATCAGGGAAACACTGAGCTGATAAGTTGAAAGCAAAGAAAATTGCGAAACAATAAGAAATTAATCTTTTAGAATAGTTCATAAATATGGTTGGTTTTAGACGCCAGTTAAGATACAATTTATTCTTTGTTGAAATAATTATAAGAAATATTTTTTAAATATTCAAGCGAATATTACTTGCAGGAAGAGTTGATTAATCGTAATATTGCAATGAACCTATTAAAAGCTATGGGAATTACGAAATCAGAAATGTTTACCGATGCACAAAATCACTTAGCTGGTGTCGCTAAAGTGCTGGGTCATCCAGCGCGAATCGCTATACTTGAGCAAATACTCAAGACGGAAGGTTGTATTTGTGGAGAGCTGGTCGATCAGATTGGATTAGCTCAACCTACTATATCTCAGCATCTGCGAGAGCTGAAGTCGGTAGGCTTGATCAAAGGAAATATTGACGGTACTAAAGTTTGTTATTGTATAAATAGTGAGGTTTGGACAGAGGTACAAGATTTGATTTCTAACTTTTTTTTATTGTTTAAAAATAATGAAGAAGGCTGCTGTTAGTATTCGACTTTATAAATTAAAATCATATTATTATGAAACTACAGGAAGTAAAATCTCAATTAGAAAGTGCAACGGGCGTCAATTTTAAATTGCCAAGTGGACAATATGTAGAATCACATTTTCATGTAACGGAAGTAGGTGAAATTACAAAGCACTTTATCGATTGTGGTGGGGTAGAGCGTATCGAGAAGAAAGTATCTTTTCAATTATGGTCTGCTGATGATTATGATCACAGAATACATCCAGAAAAACTTCTGAATATTATTAATCTATCTCAAGATAAACTAGGAATAGGTAATCATGAAGTAGAAGTAGAATATCAAGGCCTCGATAGTATTCAGAAATATGGACTGGACTACGATGGAAAGGACTTTAATCTTACCAGTAAGGAGACAGCTTGTCTAGCTTCTGATGCCTGTGGTATACCGGAAAAAGTAAAAGTCGATTTATCTAATCTTACGGCAACAGCAACTAGTAGTTGTACGCCAGGTGGAGGATGTTGTTAAGTCGAAAAGAATAGCAAAATGAAAAGACAATTATTACCACCGATTAAGAGATATTTTGAATTACTGGATACCGATTCGATATCTGCAGATCGTAAAGAAATTTTGCAATTACTGATAGATTATGCAAGGAATAAATCAGAAAAAGGAGAGACTATTATTCTCAACTATGTATGTACACATAACTCGCGTAGAAGTCAAATCTCTCAAATAATGGGACAGATAGCTTCTTTTTATTACGGTGTAGATGCGTTGTGTTATTCTGGAGGTACAGAGGAGACAGCGTTTCATCCTAATGCGATTGCAGCCATAACACGTACTGGAATACAATTGACAAAACATGGAGAAATTAATCCTATTGTTTTTGTGAGCTATAGTAACTCCTGTCCACCCTTAAGTTGCTTCTCTAAAGTATATGATCATGCTTATAATAAAGCCGATGACTTCGCTGCGATTATGACTTGCGCTCATGCGGATGACAATTGTCCAGTCATACTGAATGCCGAACGCATACCCATAAGATATGAAGATCCTAAACGATCTGATGGGACAGAAGAGATGTCTGCGGTGTATGATGCTACAGTAAAAGAAATTGCGACAGAGATGAAATTTGTATTCCAACAAGTAAGTAAATGAATAAATATATAGCCGAAGCCATCGGCACATTTGCGTTAGTATTTTGTGGTACAGGAGCTATCATCATCGATGGTGTAAGCGGAGGTGCGTTAGGAACCGTAGGTATAGCAATTACCTTTGGATTGATAGTGATGGCTATGATTGCATCTGTAGGTGAAGTCTCAGGAGCACATTTTAATCCTGCGGTAACACTGGGTTTTTGGTTAGCAAAGCGATTTGATAATCAGCAAGTCTTGCCTTATATTATAGCGCAAGCATTAGGTGCATTTTTGGCAAGTGGAATATTGAGATTTCTTTTTCCAGATTCACTGACGATGGGGGAGACCTTACCGTCCGGACCTTGGATGCAGACGTTTATCATGGAGATTATTCTTACTTTTTTCTTGATGTTCGTAATTCTTCATGTCGCTACAGGATCAAAAGAACAAGGGATTATTGCAAGTATAGCAATCGGAGCTACTGTGCTCTTAGAAGCTTTGTTTGCAGGACCTATTACTGGAGCATCGATGAATCCAATTAGATCTATTGCTCCTGCTGTGGTAAATGTGAATTTAGAACACCTATGGATGTATATTTTGGCACCTATTCTCGGTTCTATTGTAGCTGTTTTTTCTTGGAAGTTAATTCATCCAGAGAAGTAATTTAAGGCTCAGAAGGTGTTATTTATTTTCAGTACTTGGAGGTATTTCACTTTTGATATCTAGCGTATTCATAGTACAACTGTAATGATCTCCAATTGTAAATACAAATTCTTGCGTGGTCTTAGTACCATCGGAATATTCTGCTGATTTCCATTTCGGCATATCGCAAATAGTCTTTAGTATCAGTTGATCAGCCTCTTTGTTATTAGACGCTTGAGCTATGTTGGCATCTACTACTTCGCCATCTTCATTTATGATGAACTTCACTGCAGCTACTTGATATTGAGCTACGTCTTTAATTGTTACTTTATCAAGAATAGTCTCTTTGATATATTGATCAAACATATCTTCGCCACCGCTGTAAATAGCTTCTTTTTCTGGATCTATTTTAAAAGAAAAGTCCATTTCAGTTAATGCATTATCGGATAGGTTGTTGTTCGGTAGGTAATGTACAAGTACGCCTATTTCACTTCCTTGATCTGCAGCGCTAATCGCATCTTTTTGTTCTGGTGTCAATTTATCGCAAGTACTAGTGAATACTGTTTTTTCATTATTGCTTGTTACAGTAATTGCTACTGATTTGTATTCTTTGACCCAATCAGTTTTATAAAAATGATTGAGATCAGATAGTATCGTAGCATCTTCTAATTGTGCAGGGGATATCGATAGGTACTTTTGTACTCTATTAATTTGATAGCTGAAGTCTGACTTCTCGTTGTCTTGCGCGGATATAGTAATAGCACTAATTATGATTAGGCCACAAAGAATTAATAGTCTTTTACTGAGATGTGTTTGAGTGTTCATATTCTATAATTGATAAGTTCAATGCTAAGTTATGTCAATCGGTTTCAAATAGCCATTTTCAATTGTAAAAGAGTGTAAATGAAGTTTAAAACTAGTTATACTAGAGGTTTACCTTTACATACTCTTCATTCATAATACTAAATATACCAATACCGTTTTGGATATTACTATAGACTTGTACCGGAGTTGCAAATGGGTTTCCATCTTGGTCATCATGTTTTCTGGCCGTCTTGTTGAATAGGTAATGACCTTCAGAAGTAACTCTCCAAAGGACATACATATTGTCAATGTCTTGTTCTTCGAATTTGTCAATTATGAGAGGAAAGTTCTTTAGTTCGCCATCAAAGGAAAGATCGTTGACAATCAAATTAGCATAACTAATTCCATCTTGTGCAGCGGGATCATAAGTTTCGGTATACACTTCTTGATTATATGGATTTCCATTATTATCTACTTGTAATATGACGCCTACTTCATAGAAGTTTTCTTCATTTGCTGGATCTTGAAATTCAATCTCAATTTCACTATTTGAATCTCCAGATTCCAAGGAAGTACCATTTACTTCAAATCTTTGTTTCAGTAAAGGGATATCGTTGGGTACCGTAGAGGTACCAATCGCTTTTTCAAATCCATCTGCTTCCACTTCTAACCTATAAGTTGCTCCTTTCTCATAAACTAAACTGCCTTCAGGAAGTATATAGTTGAATGCAGAATTACCAAAAGGTAATTCTATAAGTTCGATAATTTGAGTTTGCCCTTTCCATAGAGTTACTTTGGCTCCGGAGATTAGATTGTTTTGAACATTATCTAAAAGGCCACTAGATCTCGTTAGGTGTACTTTTAAATCTCTATCATTAGTAGATCCATACGCATGTATAACGAGCCTGTCTGTATGCTCAGGTGGGTCTATTTCAAGTGTGGTTTCAAACGCATCTTCACATCCACTAAAACTGAATGCAATGACGATCATTAAAATATATAGTTGATATAAATGTTTCATCGTAATTAGAATTTAAAGCTATAAGTGATATAAGGAATGATAGGAAATAAGCTGGCTTGCTTGAGTACTGTTTTACTTGCTTGAGTATTTGGATCAAAGTCAGTGTCAGTAAAAATAAAGAATGGATTTTTGCGGTTGTAAGCATTATATGCTCCGAACGCCCATACACTATCAAAGTTGTTTTTCTTTCTAGTATAAGTAATACCTAGATCCATTCTATGGTAAGCATTCATTCTAAAGTTGTTTCTACCATCGTAATAAGTATAGCTTCCACCATCAGTAAATGATCCGGTATCATACAATGCTCTATAGTTAGAATTACCTAAAGTTATTGCATTACCTGTACCGTATACCCAAGTGCCTGCAAAGTCGAGTTTATCTGATATTTTATAAGTGGCTACTACGGATATGTCGTGTCTTCTGTCATATGTATAAGGAAATTCTTCGCCAAAATTGAGGTCGTCGAATTGACGATTACTCTGCGACCAAGTATATCCGATCCATCCAGAAAGTCTTCCTTTTTTCTTCTGTATAAATACTTCTAAACCATAAGAATCTCCTTGACCTGTTACAATTCTATCCTGCCAATCTCCAAATTCAAATAAGCCAGAACCGTCTTGATATGCAATAAGGTTATTCATTTTCTTATAGTAACCTTCTATGCTTACCTCATAAGTATCGTTTAATGTCTTAGCCAATCCTGCCGCGGCTTGCCAAGAATTTTGGGGTTTTACTCTAGCGGTACTAGGAAGCCAGAGATCAGTAGGTAATCCAATTCCTTCATTGGAAAGTAAGTGAATATATTGGTTCATAGTAGCGAATGATCCTTTTATAGCTACGCCATTATTCAGGAGATATCTCATGCTTAATCTTGGTTGCAAGGAGAAATATGTTTTGCCATCAACTAGAAAAGCTGAAGTATGGACACCAGCATTCATTTTGAACCCATCAAACAATTGCATATCATCTTCTACATAGGCAGATATTTCTTGAGCATCAACTTTTTTTTGACTTATTGTTGTAGAAAAATTAGCAGCATCAGGATCAGTAAACCTAAGATCAAATGTTCCTGGATTGAATTCGTGATTTATACCATTGACACCAAATCTGATAAAATGTTCTGGGTTTGGTAGATAATCAAAATCTAATTTTAACGCGAAGTCTCGGATACCAGAATCGTATTCTAATCTAAATTCTTCATTGAGTGATGAGTTACTGTACTCTTCACCAAATCTTGATAATACATCAAATTCATAATTGCTATAGGTCGCGGTTAGATTACCAAATAGCTTTGGTGAAATCAGATGATTCCATCTTATAGCGGTTGTAAGATTCCCCCATCCTAATCCAAATTCTAATACATCTGACGGTTCTTGATCTAGTTCTTTGCTATCGAAATAAAATTTATCTTTTCCGGTGTATGTACTAATGTATAGCCTATCTTTTTCAGAAAATTTGTGATTTATTTTGGCATTGAAATCATAGAAATAGTATCCTGTACCACCTTCTTGGCCATCTTCTTCAAGACTAGATTGGATAAATGGTTTGGCTAAAAGATCTATATATGTTCTTCTTCCAGATACAATAAAAGAAGTTTTCTTAGAGAGCGGTCCTTCTACTGTTAATTTAGAAGCGACAAGCCCTATTGATCCTTCTCCATGAAATTCGTTTTGATTTCCTTCTTTTAGATTGATTTCCAATACAGATGAAAGTCGTCCACCATATCGAGCAGGAAATCCACCTTTAATTAGCTTCACATCCTTGATCGCATCTGCATTAAATACCGAGAAAAATCCAAATAGGTGATTAGCGTTATATACAGGCACCCCATCAAGAAGAATTAGATTTTGGTCAGGTGATCCACCTCTTACATATAATCCACTTGCACCTTCGCCACCAGATTGTACTCCTGGAAGTAATTGTAATGCTTTGATTACATCAACTTCTCCCAGTAAGGCTGGGATTTTCTTGATTTGCTCGACGGGTACTTCTACAGTACTCATCTGTGTGCGCTCTTCTATACGCCCTTCAGATGCTTTGTCGGCTACGATGACCACTTCTTCCATTTCTACAGATGAGGGTAATGGGAAGTTAATTGTAGTATCTTGACTTAATGTGAATACGGTGTTGACATCAGTAAATCCTATATAAGAGGCTCGTAGCTTTACTTCGCCAGCGGGCAAAGTAATACTATAGAATCCATAGGTATTACTTACTGTTCCAGAGCTACTTGCAAAATCATAAAGATTGGCAGATATCAACATCTCGTTGGATGCTTCGTCGGAGATATATCCTGATATGGTATACGTTTGTGCAGATATATTACTGCCAAAGACACACAGGATTACTAGTGTTAGTAATCTACTTAAGGTATTAGACATATAGGTAAAGGTGTTATTGTTGATGTTAAGGTATGAATACAAGTGGTACTATAGTATAATGTGTATGTGTTTTTGATAACGTTAACTATGTTATAGGATTGTGTTTCAACACGGGTACATGCCTTGGAAGACGCGATACGAACCAATAAGGTTGGCAGTACGTCCATCTAAGTTCCAGGTGGAAGCGACCGATATCTAGAAAAAGTTGGTTAGATCCATCTCTCTCACTTCGCCAGCATCCATATCACTTATCGTAATCTCTCCTACACGGTATCTTACTAATCTCAGTGTAGGAAACCCAACGGCTGCAGTCATTTTTCTGATTTGGCGATTTTTACCTTCCACTATTGTGATAGCGACCCAAGTGGAAGGACCGTGTCGATCATCACGGATCGGCTTTGCTCTGAGTGGAAGTATAGGCTTGGGTTCTAATATATGCGCCTTGCCAGGTCGAGTGAGATAGAGTTCTTTTTCGACCATGATCTCTACGCCATTTCTTAATTGGTCGAGTGCTTCTGGTGTGATTTCTCCATCTACTTGTACGTAGTATTCTTTTTCTATTTTTTTACTCCGTACCGCTTCGCTCATCTTACCATCAGTGGTAAGTAATAGTAATCCTTCAGAAGGTTTATCTAATCTACCAATAGACATCGTTCCTGCAGGGAAATCATGTAATGATCCTAATAGGAGCTTTTTCTTATTTCCGGCTAGGATAAACTGACTATGAAAGCCCCAAGGTTTGAATAATATGAAATGACGATGTTCGCTCAAAAGATTACTCTTCTTCGTCTGATGAGGCAGTGTCTCTATGCTTTACTTGTAGACCGTGTAAGAAATTTCTCAAGATCTGATCTTTGCACTGTCTATATTGTCGTTGGCCTGGCTTACGGAAAAAGGCATTGATCTCATGCTTACTTACTCTAAGATCGACTAGCTTGAGATATTCAACTATATCTTCATCAGTTAGAGTCAATGCAATCTTAAGCTTACGAAATATGATATTATTAGTGAGGGTCTTTTCTGGCTTAGGCTGTTCGCCTTCGCGCTTTCCACGATTGAGATTGATAAGTCCATTAAGAAATATAGCTAGATGTTTATCATATATACCTACATGGTCTTCATGATCTTCCTTTTTGAGCCAGTTGCTGATTTCTTCTCTGGTCGCCTTATAATCAGCTAATTCAAAGATCTTCATCATCTTCTTATCATTGAAGTCGAAGGCATATCTTAATCTTCGTAGTATATCGTTGTTAGTCATGAATGCTATAAGGTATTATATGGTTATCTGTACTCAGACAATAGGTGCAAGTTACGCAAAGCTTATAAGTTTATACCCTTGAGATTATAAAGGAGTTATGAATGACCTTACATATTTAGTCATACACGTCAAACACCTTTTCTAAAGCCAAATCATAATCTTCTATCGTCTTGGTTTTCTTAAGTTTCTTGATCTCTCTTTTGGCATCAGGAAGCACTTCTTCAAAGTATTCCCAGTAGCTTACCATCTTACGAATGATTGCTTTATCACCAGTCAGTTTTTCTTCAAATTGTCGGAAGAGCATCGCGTGAAAATTACTGAATACCTCCATACGATCTTCTGGATAATCTGCGTCATCATCTTTAATCATACTCGGTAACCAAGGGTCTGCAATCAAGCCTCTACCAATCATCCAATGGTCTATATTAGGAAATCTATCCGCTAAGTCATTGAATGCCTCTACAGAGGTGATATCACCATTGTAATACAACTTATGCTCAGTATGGTCGAAGCATTTTTCGAAGCTATCTAGATCTACACCACCGACATATAATTGCTTTCCGATACGTGCATGGATTCCTATATTTCTGAGAGGGTACTTATTGAGTATTGGAAAAGCTCGCAAGATCTCTGTAGGTTCCTCGTAACCCATTCTCATCTTCATCGATATAGTGACATCTGTTTCACTATGTGCACGATCGAGGATGTGATCTATTTTCTCAGGATTAGCAATCAGTCCAGATCCCATTCCACGATTAGTCACCATAGGGTAGGGACAACCCAGATTCCAATTAAGTTCGGTATATCCTAGTGATTGGACGTAGTCTATTACAAATAGAAACTCGTCTGCGTCACAAGTCATCACTTGCGGTATTACTTCGAGGCCTTTATTATGTTTATGTTGAAGATCTCTTTGGTATACTGGCTTGATTTCCATCTTTCCATTAAGCCTTATATAAGGCGCATAGTACGTATCTATACCTCCAAAATACTTATGAAAAGCATTACGAAATCGATAATCCGTAAATCCTTGAAGTGGTGAAGAGATCAAAGTATGGGGCATACCGCAAAAGTAGGAAAAGATTATGCCAACGGTTTATTATTGTCACCTTTCTGAATAGAGATTGAGCTCTATTTATCTTGAAGATAGATATCAAAATTCAACATCAAGTTTCCATTAATATCTTCTGGCTTCAATTCTACGATTCTCAATTTTGCTTTTTCTAGAGATGCCCAAGGATCTTTGTCTATATGAGGATCTCCCTTAAAGTAGATCTGTGATATTAGTTCTTTACTATTGGCCTCAGTCACTCTATAGTGGATGTGAGCTGGACGATAAAGCTTTCCGTTTAAGTATTTTCCAGGTAGAATCGTAGTAAATGAATATACACCATCATCTTCGGTAATGGCACGCCCTCTTTGATTGTAATCTTTTGAATCATTGTCGTATTCACCTTCAGCATTACAATGCCATATTTCCACTAATACATTCTCAAGAGGAGTAATGCAATCAGATTTGTATACGGTCCCTTTAAGTTGGATTTTAGTTCCTTTTAGACCTTCATAGGTTAAGTCATTTCTGATAGGCGCTTCAGCTCTATAAAAAGGCCCCATAATATCATTCGTAGTATCACAATCACCGTTAAAAGTACCGTTGGGCAATCTGATAATTGTACCAAATGTCGACATTCCAAATGCTGTCAAAGTGGAAGTGATAATGAAATCTTTTCTGTTCATTGTACCTAGTTTAATGTGCGTGAAAGGGTAGTAACTTTCTGACTAGGTCTTTTGGGAGGTCTATTATGCCGAAGAGGTTCTGTTATTGTCAAAACTCTGATTGGGTCTTATTTATTGTTGTGATCATAAAACTATAAGGGTTTTAGAAAGAAGCAAAGGCGATTTTCCAAAATTTCTATTTGGAAAGGAAGGTATATTGTTGGTTAGTAAACCAGTGTTCATCTACTAATACTTTAGATGACGGCCTCCTGAGCGCTCAGCGGTATGAAGAGGAAGGATATAAGGAAATTCAGAAGGAAAGCGAGATTAAACTGAAAGGTCCATAGTTATACGAAAATGTACTTTCTACCTTTCAGCTGACGGTTTCCTGACCGCCCAGCTTTGATATCGAGGCTAAAGGAGGTTAAACAAAAAAGCAAGATCCATAATTGAAGGAAAATTAGACCTTTCAGCTGACGGTTTCCTGACCACCCAGCTTTGATATCGAGGCAGAGGGAAGTTAAACAAAAAAGCAAGATCCATAATTGAATGAATCTTGCTTTTTTATGCTTTATGCTTGCTGCGCAAGGCATTGGAAGGGTAATTTATATCTTTTCTTCTGCATTTTTCCTAAATACTGATCTACGCATCGAACCCATGTGTTTGCTTTACAAGCAAGCCACATTCTATTCGACGCTTTTTTTGTAATTTCTTTTGGAGAAATTACAAAATTACTGATCATAGCCTTTTAGGATGTTTCTGCTTATTACGAGCTTTTGGATCTCACTTGTTCCTTCTCCAATAGTACATAATTTACTGTCTCTGAAGAATTTCTCTACTGGGAAATCTTTAGTATATCCATATCCACCATGGATTTGAATTGCATCTGTCGCAGCTTCTACACATACTTCTGAGGCCATGTATTTTGCTTTGGCAGCGATAGTCGTCATTTTCATTCCCTTGTTCTTAAGATCTGCAGCCTTACGAGTCAATAGCTCTGCCGCTTCTATACGAACAGCCATATTAGCTAATTTAAAACTGATCGCTTGGAACCTGGATATTGGCTTACCGAATTGCTCTCTTTCTTGCGAATATTTCACAGAAGCTTCGTATGATCCTTTGGCTATACCTAATGATAATGCAGCTATAGAGATACGTCCACCATCTAATATTTTCATGGCTTGCTTAAATCCTTCACCTTCTTTACCCAATACATTAGCTGCAGGTATTCTACAGTCGTCAAATATCATCTCAGCTGTTTCCGAGGCTCTCATCCCAAGTTTGTTTTCTTTTTTTCCTCCGCTAAATCCAGGAGTACCACGCTCAACTACGAATGCTGTGATACCATTACTATCTAGTAACTCTCCAGTGCGCGCCAAAACTACAGCGATATCACCAGAGATACCGTGTGTGATCCAGTTCTTAGCTCCTGTAAGGATATAGTCATCGCCATCTCGCTTTGCCACACATTGCATACGCATCGCATCAGATCCTGTATTAGCCTCTGTTAGGCCCCAAGCTCCGATCCATTCACCAGCGGCGAGTTTAGGTAACCATTTTTTCTTCTGCTCATCATTACCAAACTGTAAGATATGTCCTGTACAAAGTGAATTGTGAGCGGCTACAGATAGACCTATTGAGCTACATACCTTAGTGATCTCTTCTATCACCGTAATATACTCTTGATAGCCTAATCCAGCTCCACCATATTCCTCAGGTACTAGTACTCCAAGGAAACCTTGCTCACCCAGCTTATGCATTACATCTTTTGGGAAATGTTGAGATTCGTCCCATTCCATCATTTGAGGTCTGATATGTGCTTCAGCAAATTGTCTTGCGCTTTCAGCAATCATGTCTAAGTTTTCTACTTGCTCAGATGTCATCATAGTTTGAAGGTCTTGTATGGTTAGATATAACAGATTTCGTCTGCAAGGTAAGGACTATTTAGACTATTCACAGCATGAAATACAAACGATTGTTCGTATTGACAGTTCTTGATGCTTAGTGTTGCTTTTACAGTATCTATCGGTATACTATGTTTTGCAGCATTGACATTCGAAGATTCTATAATTTCGTCGGTCTAGATACCATTAATAGCCATACTTCTCCTTCCACTTATCTTTCAAACTGGCTCTTATCTTATCTTCAGCCCCATTGATTCCTGGTTCATAGAACTTAGTGCCAGATAGATTATCAGGCAGATATTCCATATCTACAAAGTTATTAGCATGATTATGAGCGTATTGATAGTCTTTGCCGTAATTCAGATTTTTCATCATCTGAGTCGGAGCGTTACGCAATGGTAAAGGTATAGATAGGTTACCGGTTTCACGTACTGCGGCTTGAGCCAAGTTGATCGCCATATAAGAAGCATTACTTTTTGGTGATGAGGCTAAGTACACAGCTGCTTGCGCCATTGCTATACGACCTTCTGGCATACCTATGTTTTTGACTGCATCCATTACAGCATTACATATAAGTAGGGCATTGGGATTTGCCATACCGATATCTTCGGATGCTGAGATGACCATCCTTCTACAGATAAATTTGGCATCTTCTCCACCTTCTATCATCCGTGCTAAGTAGTATACGGCTGCATTGGGATCGCTCCCTCTGATAGATTTGATGAATGCTGATGCGATATCATAATGCTGTTCGCCAGTCTTGTCATAGAGAGCCATATTGGCTTGTATGATTTCACCTACTTTCTCATTATCGATAACGACATCTTCTTCAAGAAATTGATTGACAACGATCTCTAGGGAATTCAGTAACCTTCTCGCATCGCCACCAGAATATTTGAGCAAGGCATCGTATTCTTTAATAGTGATTTTTTTATTTTTAAGATGTACATCTTCGTTTACTGCTCTATCCACTAATCCAATAAGATCTTCTTTGTCCAAAGGTTTGAGGACATATACTTGACACCTACTCAGTAGGGCTGAGATAACCTCAAATGACGGATTCTCTGTAGTGGCACCGATCAATGTAACAGTACCTTTCTCAACCGCGCCTAATAAAGAATCTTGTTGCGATTTACTAAATCTGTGAATCTCATCTATAAATAAAATTGGATTAGGACTATTAAAAAAACGGTTACTTTCCGCCTTGGCGATCATTTCACGTACATCTTTTACACCACTGTTCACAGCGGAAAGTGCATAGTAAGGTCTCTTTAGCATATTGGCGAGCATAGAGGCTAGCGTAGTCTTACCTACTCCTGGAGGTCCCCAAAGAATGAATGATGGTATCTGACCTGACTCGATCACATTGCGCAACACTGCACCTTGAGCTACTAATTGCTTTTGACCTACGAATTCGTCGAGATTTTTAGGACGCATCCTTTCTGCTAAGGGTTTTGACATCTGTAGTTGTTGATTAGTGAGCGAGTGATGCAAATTTAGTGATTTGGAAATAAGAACCAAGACTTATAATTACATGTAAAGGATCTTACCTTAGTCATATGAAATCTAGTTACAAGGCCAAGATTAAAGAAGTACAGTTACTCCTTCGGCAAAATTCAAATGCGGAACAAGCAATTTCAATGTCGAAGTATATGCGTGATCAATTTCAGTTCTATGGTATCAAATCTCCCTTGCGTAAAGAACTAGTAAAGGAGATCAAAGCGGTCGTAAAACCAAAACCTACGGTAGAGTATCAAGAGTTTATCCGATTGCTTTGGAATGATCCACATCGCGAATGTCAATATATCGCTACAGATATAATGGGGACGATAGCTAAGAAAATGGATGTCCAGTGGATCGATTTTCTTGAACAATTGATATTAACAAAATCATGGTGGGATACGGTAGATTTTCTAGCGCCCAATTTGATGGGAAGTATATTTTCTAGAAATTTACCATTAGGAAATAGGTATACAGATCGTTGGATAACATCGGATAACTTTTGGCTTCAAAGGTCCGCATTGATTTATCAATTGCGATACAAAGACAAAGTAGATTTCGATAGGCTAACTAGATATATTTTGAGAAGAAAGGGTAGTCAAGAATTCTTTGTTCAGAAAGCTGCAGGTTGGGCCTTGAGGAATTATTCTAAAGTGAATCCTGAGGCGGTGGCCGAGTTTATTTATGATCATCCAGATCTTGCTAGATTGACTATAAGAGAAGGGAGCAAGTATTTATAAATTGATTAAGGAGTAGAGATTCACCTAAGTCTACCTAATCACATCTCGTTCTAGATATGGATAAATTACCTTACTTAAATACAATCCAGTGGGTGGAGCTTGCTTATGAAATGGAAACTCAAATTCCTTTTGATTACTAACTACATCCGTGAAATGATTTAGCGATAATTCACCTTTTCCGATATCGATTAGTCGAGCGACGATATTTCGAATCATCGCTCTCAGAAATCTATTAGCGGTGATAGAGAATAGCATTCGTTGGCCATCGTGAGTCACTTCTAGTGATACAGATTTTACATTACATCTGGTATGTTTATAGATGTCTGGACCTTTGCATAATGAGCGAAAGTCTACCGTGTTTTCTAACACTTTTATTGCCGCTTGCATAGCATCAATATCAAGATTGGATACCTTGAAGTATGTGCTATTATCTTTGAGTTGAGGAATCTTATCGAAGTGCATATAGTACTCATAGCTCCGCGCTATCGCATCAGTCTGAACATTGCAATAAGGATCTTCCAAGGGTATGATTTCATAGATAGCTATGTCATCAGGGAGGATATGATTTAATCTTTCTACAGGATCGTAATCTAGATCTTCTGGAATATTAGCATGTACAAAATATTGACTTGCATGAACTCCAGCATCCGTCCGGCCGCAGCCATGGATTATGGTTTTGGTCTTAAGCATCTTAGAGAGCAAGTCCTCTATAGTAGCTTGTACGCTCCGCTCTTTGGCTTGCCGTTGCCAACCTCTATACTTAGTCCCTTGATATGCTAAATGAATGAAATTTCTCATGCGGCCGCAAGCTAGCTAATAATTGAGAGAATGGGATGGATGATATATTGAATACCGAGATTCTTCTTTAGAAGTCAAAAGTCATTTACCAAGATCGTTCAATGGTTAAGTATTTCACGAGGCTATGACCATCAGTCTTCCATTGCCCTTCCATGTCTTTTGGGATAAAGAAAAAATCTCCTGTATGAAAGTTGTGTTTATTTTGATTAGTGGATTTTATGGTTATCATACCACTAAGAACATGAACCAACATTTCTTTAGATTTTTCAAGTATTACATCTGATGATTTTTCTGCATGGAGTGTAAATGTTAGTTCAGCGCCTTTGACGATTTCTTTTTTATAGATTCCATTTTCATCCAAATGGATATCAACTCCGGAAAGTAAAGTCGGATCGATTAGCGTGTGTGACTTGAAATTGGAAACGGAAGTTGAGTCAGCCCTTTTGGTTGTAATCACTGACAATTCATAATGTAGATGGTCACCTGCCATTATTTCCCATTCACCTGTATAGCCTTTGGGAGCAAAGAAGTGTTCTCTAGATTTAAATCTTTGAGTAGTTCCATCTTTCGGCCTTACTTCTGCTTCTCCATGAAGCATATATACATACTCATCAAATGGAAAATCATTCATCTTATTGACATATGAATTTGTAGAAACTATAAAAATTCCCAATTCATCTCCCCAGCAAACCTTTTTTTGATAAAACTCTTTTCCAGGATCATTGGGTTGTTCGAATTGCTTGAGGCCGATTCCAGAGAGCGCTAATTTGTTTATTAATACCGGCTCTATAACATGCTCGTTGCTTGACTCAGATTGACAATTGAGTGTAAGAAAGGAAAGTAGGAAAATTAATAAGTGAAATTTTTTCATTTGAAATACATTTAAAAAAGTAAAACGTTCCACTCCAAATATAGTTACAAAAATAGACCTCCGAAATATCATATCTCGGAGGTCGTTTATCAAGTTCAATATTTTGAATGATCTTTAATAAATCACAGTTATATCTCCAGCTAAAGATTGATTTTCTAGTCCTGGAATAGCAACATTCATATAGTAAACATATACTCCGGGCACAACATTCTGTCCTTTGAATTTACCATCCCAACCAAAACTAGGATCATTAACTGGGAAGTTTTTGGCAGTATAAACTAACTCACCCCATCTATCATAAACATAGAATTCTATTACTTCGAGAGCATCTAAATCCGTCTGAGGGAAAAACTTGCTGTTCCCAGTTGAAGAATTTGGGTTGATGATGTTCGGTACATGTATATCTACCACTATGTTGACATTCAATCTGATAGTTGTAGTTACTTCACAACCATAGATGTCTAATAATGTAACTAAGTAGGTTTGACCTTGAGTTGCATTATCTACATCTATTTCCAAACAAGTATTACATGATCCTTCGATATCTGGAGACCATGTGATAGTTTCTATTTCATCAAGATCTAGATTTGTTTCTAATACTAAAGTTGTATCGTTTCCGTAATCTATTTCAATATTAGCAGTTGGACTTTCGAAAGTTACTTCTTCGACATCCGTAATCTCAAATGGAGCCAAGTATAAACAACCCAATGCATCTGTAATCAACACATCATAAGCACCCGGAAGAAGGTTGTTAAATACACCATTGTCATTAGAAAGATTAAGTGATTCTATTTCATATTGGAATGGTGGTGTACCACCGGCTAATATTGTAATTGTCAAATCTCCAGTCTCATCTCCAAAGCACATCGGTTGGCGTAAATCTAGATCCACTTCAGATACTTTATCATCATTAGAAATCACTTCGATCGAATCGATAGCAAAACATCCAGTTGCGGGGTTAGTAGCCGTAAAGTAGTACATACCTATAGATGTTACGGTTGCCTCCAATTGATCAGCATCACTAGATATCGCTCCTGTATTAGTAGACCAAAGTATGTCTGCATTACCTTGGACTGTTGCAGATATAGATACTGTAGTCTCATCACAAGGCAACAATATATCTTCTGCAGTAACGACAGTAGGAGCTTCTAAATTTTCAGAAACAAATACGCTATCATCATTAATACAACCATTCACAACATCCTCTAGTACTAAGTAATACCATCCAGAAGCATCTACAGTAAGTTGTTCTGCATTGCCCAATGAAGTACCACTTTCATCACTCCAATTGTATGTAATGTCTGGACTGTTTTGAGACCCGGTAGCATCTAAAAGTACACTATCAATTATACAAGTAATCTCCTCTGGATCATCAATGTTTATTAATGGGTATAGCTCATTATCTGTGATTAGTATAGAATCTATATTAGAACAGAAAGTGATAGTATCGGTAGCTAATAAAACTACTGTAGTGCCAGTTTCAATATTGATAGATAACGCTTCGATTATAGTCGTACTTGTAGTCCAAGTGTAACTTACATTTGCTTCGTTGGCTGAAGTAAGAGTCACAATGCCTATTTCACAATCGATAATAAGGCCTGGGTCAGGGAATATATCAGCCGAAGGATCACTAATAATATTATCTACCGTTACACTTTGCTCCACCGAACAATCAAAATCAGCATCAAATACTTCGAGAGTATATGTTCCTTCCGAAGTCGCATTGTATTCCATATCCGTAGACACAATAGTACCACTGGCATCTGTCCATTCATAAGTAAACGCTGGCCCTACAGAAGTATTAATTCCTCCAAGAGTGACATCAAGCACTACACAATTTAATTCAGCATTTGGTCCAGCATCTGCTACCGCACCACACGAACAATTAGGTTTCATAATCGTGAGTGTAGTATCGCACATTGACTCTGTATCTAGTAAGTAGATTTGAATTACATCGTTAGTATCAATTTCATTTACTGCGTAGTCTATTCCACCCAATGCTTCAACAGGATATGTCGCACATGAAACTTCATCGGCCGTAGTACTGAAGGTAACATCGTAGGTGTCTTTATCCTCTCCACACACAGCAATTATATTTTCGATGGTAGGAGTTGGCTTAGCTATTACAGTAAAACTAGTCGCAGCTGTACAGCCATTGTCATCAGTTACAATCAATGTAAATGATCCAGGGTTAGAGATATTAACTGACTTTGTAATGTCTCCAGTACTCCATTGGTACACTGGGAAATTATCAACACATGTCAAGATAGCATCTTCACCGAAGCAGATATTTTCAGGTCCGTCGACAATCGGTTCTGGTAATGGATTTACTATTACGGTTACTTCACCTACACCACTACAAGTTCCTTGAGTTACTTCCAGTGTATACACGCCGGAGGTATTTACTTCGATAGTCTGTGTCATTTCACCCGTACTCCATAACCACGTATCGAATGCGGCACCACCATCGAGTATGGTAGTTTCATTTTCACATATTTCTAGATCACCGATGATGGATGGACTTAGCGAATCTTCTTCAGTAATCATCACAGAAGAACTACCTGTACAGCCATTGATGTCGGTAACTTCTAGAGACACTAATGTTTCTTGATCGAACTGGATCGTTTGAGTCACCTCACCCGTACTCCATTCCCAAGCGACATACTGGCTACCACCATCTAAGGTAGTCGTGCCTCCAGGACAGAATGATGTACTTCCTCCGATCGTAGGATCTACATCAGGATATTGGAATACATTAATCGAGGCACTTCCTTCACATCCATTGATATCAGTTACGGTCACCATATATTGACCGATTGTCGATACATTAATCGTAGCTTGATCGCTTCCTGTTGACCAAGCATACACTTCGAACGTCTCTGAAAGGCCTAGCTCAGTACTGCCATCTAGACAGAAATTAGGATCTCCGCTAATCTCCGGAGTAGGTAAAGGAACTTCCATTACTTCCAAGGATGAAGAACTTGTACACCCATTTACATCAGTGACTGTCACCGTATAGATACCAGGATCTGAAATAAATATAGATTGTAGATTTGCTCCTGTTGACCAATTATACATTTCAAAATTTTCTGTAACACTCAATGAACTTAAGGCATCTACACAGATCGTTTCTACTCCATCTATTATAGGTGTAGGAATAGGATTTACAACTACTTCGACTTCTCCAGTTCCGCTACAAGTTCCTTGTGTTACAAATAGGGTATATACACCAGACTCATCTACTTCTATCGTTTGAGTCATCTCACCAGTACTCCACATCCAAGTGTCAAATGCTGCTCCACCATCTAGGATAGTGGTCTCTCCTTCACAGATATCAAGATCGCCTAAGATTGCAGGCGATAAAGAAGGTTCTTCAGTTACCATTATGGCTGAGGTTCCAGTACATCCATTCATGTCTGTCACCTGTAATGTAACTAATGTCTCTTGAGCATATTGTATGGTTTGAGTCATCTCACCCGTACTCCATTCCCAAGCTACATATTGTGATCCTCCGTCAAGCGTTGTATTTCCTCCAGGGCAGTAAGTAGTACTACCTCCGATATTAGGATTCACTTCTGGATACATAAATACGTTGATCGCACTATTTCCAGAACATCCGTTAGCATCAGTTACAGTAACAGTATACTGACCTGTCATAGCTACATCGATAGTCGCATTTGGACTACCAGTAGACCACTCATAAGTAGTGTATGATTCTGATAAACTTAGAGTAGTATTAGCATCTGGACAGAAGTTAGGATCACCTAATATTTCTGGTGTAGGTAATGGTACTTCTAAGACTTCAAATGAAGTAGAGTTAGTACATCCATTTCCATCAGTTACTGTGACCATATATATTCCAGGGTCAGATACTATTATAGATTCTAAATTAGAATTGGTCGACCATGAGTAGACATTATAAGTGCCTATAACGGTTAGAGTTCCTATATCTCCAACACAAATGTTTTCAGGTCCATCGATAGTTGGTGTAGGTAGAGCATTAACAATTACTTCGACTTCTCCAGATCCACTACAAGTTCCTTGAGTTACAAATACAGAATATATTCCTGCTTCTGTTACTTCGATTGTTTGCGTCATTTCTCCAGTACTCCAAAGCCACGTATCGAATGCTGCTCCGGCATCAAGCACTGTTGATTGCCCTTCACAGATTATCAAGTTACCAAGTATAGAGGGTGATAACGATGGCTCTTCTGTAATAGGTGTCGAGGTCATTCCTGTACATCCGTTGATGTCGGTTACAGTTACAGACACAGTAGTTTCCATAGCGAACTGAATGGTCTGAGTCATCTCACCCGTGCTCCATTCCCATGCAGTATATTCACTTCCGGCATCAAGCGTCGTGTTTCCACCAGGGCAATATGTTGTACTTCCACCTATCGTAGGATTGACTTCTGGATAAGTAAATACATTCAACGAACTACTAGCTTGACATCCATTGATATCTGTTACCGTTACAGTATATAGTCCAGTTGTGTTTACCGTGATAGTCGCATCCATACTTCCAGTAGACCAATCGTATGCTGAGAATGATTGAGTCAGATTTAGCTCTGTTTCACCATCGATACAAAAGTTAGGATCACCGCCTATTTCTGGTGTCGGTAAGTTGGCAACTGTTACGTTTATAGAAGACGAACTCGTACATCCATTAGTGTCAGTAACAGTTACAGCATAGTTTCCTGCTGCGTCTATAGTGATACCAGAAGTGTTGAATCCTGTGGACCATTCATAATTAGTGAATGTGCCTCCGATAGCTGAGAAAGAAGCGTTGCCGCCTTCACAAAGCTTATCACTTCCTAAGATTGAAACTTGAGTTGGGTTAACGACAGTCACATCTACAGAAGTCTCACCCGAACAACCAGAAGCATCATATACGGTAACCGCATAAGTATCTGATGTCGATATATCTATAGATTGAGTCATCGCTCCAGTGGACCATTCGTAAGTGTCAAATGCACCTACGGTCAATGTTTCAGTCTGACCACTACATAGTAATGTTGTTCCATTTATCGTTGGTGATAATGAGGTCTCAAGCGAAGTGTTGATGCTTGTACTTGCTGTACATCCATTCATATCGGTAACCGTTACGGTATACGTCCCTTCAGTATCCGCAATGATAGTTTGAGTTATTTCTCCTCCAGGACTCCAATTATATAGTTCGTATTCGTCGAGTGTACCTAGGGTCGTAAATCCACCAAGACAGAAAGACGGTGATCCTGTAATCGTAACATTGGGTAAGTTAAATTCAGTGACTATGATCGATGTACTTCCGATACATCCGTTAGCATCTGTTACTGTCACAGAGATAGCTCCACCCACATTTACAACTGTAGTCTGATCCATTGATCCATTGGACCATTCGTAGGAAGAAAACAATTCTGTGGATAGGGTAGTCTGACCATCTGCACATAATTCGCTTACACCCAAAATACTAGGTGTTGGGTTATCAATTTGGCTCACCACTGTCGATGCTTCACTTGTACATCCATTGGAATCTGTAGCGGTTACAGTATATGTTTGTGCTTCGTTTATGGTAATCATTTGGCCTGCAGAGCCATTAGACCATTCATATTCTGCGAATCCCGACAAGGCTGTTAATTCTGATAATTCTCCTGCACAGAACTCTGAATCTCCGTCGATCGTGACTTGAGTAACATTATAGTTGCTCACCATTACAGTACTCGATCCAGTACATCCACTAGCATCGCTTACAGTAACTGAATAACTCATTCCTGGAGGTACTGTAATCGTGTTAACTCCCATTTCTCCAGTTGACCAAGCATAAGTTTCGAAATTGCCGCCAATAAATAAAGTAGAATTTTCTCCTGGACAAACTTGACTTGGTCCACCTATGACGGGAAGGAGTTCTGTTAATTCCAGAATGGCAGTTGAGCTTGATCCAGTACATCCATTTTCGTCAGTTATAGTTACACTGTATGTTCCTTCAGAATTTACATCGATCGTTCTTGTCATTTCTCCATTTGGAGCCCAGACATATGATGCGAAATCTCCGGCATCTATTGTTGTGGATCCATCTGTACAAAATGATTGGCTACCAGATATAATTACATCTGGTGAAATATGATTTCCAATGATAGCTGTTGCTGTGGTTGAACAATTATTGTTATCCGTAACCGTAAGTATATAAGTTCCGGCTCCGGTAACTGTAATTGTATTAGTCATATCTCCAGTAGACCATTCGTATGAAAGGTTAGTACCAGTATTGGCACTGAGCGCAATGGATGATCCAGGATCTGGACATATTTTATTATCGCCAGTAATTTCTGCTAAGGGTGGAGCTAAGAAGTCCATAGTTACAGTGGTACTAGCAGTACATCCATTGAGGTCCGTAACTGTGACGGAGTAATCACCAGGCGTTCCAGTCAGGATACTACCATTAACAGATCCTGTACTCCAGATATAATTAGAGTAGTCTGGATTACTAGCATTTAAGCTTGCCAATTCATTTGGACAGATACCAGCTGGGGCGTCGATTATTGGTGTAGGTAATGCATTTTCAACTACTGTAATTGAAGCCATTCCTGCACAAGTTCCATCTTGAACTGTCACAGTATATACGCCAGGTTCGTCTACTGTTATTGATTCTGTGTTTTCTCCACCGGGTTGCCATTCGATATTAGAAAAGCCACTACCGATGCTTAGTTCTACGAAGCCACCGACACAAAAGTTATCGCCTCCAGAGATATTTGGATTCAATACATCTGCTTCTGTAACGTCTACTGAAGATGATCCAGTACAGCCATTAGAATCTGTAACGGTTACGATGTATGTTCCGGCAGAGTTGACAGTGATTGATTCAGTATTTTCAAAATTAGGTTCCCATGCATAGAGGTCAAATCCTGAAGGCGCTGTCAATAGAGTAGTACTGTTAGTACAGAATGTAGTTGATCCAGCGATCTGAATGATTGGATCAAAAGCTACAGTTAAAATAAAGTCATCTGTTGAAGTACAGCCATTACTATCTGTTACTGTGACTACGTATACTCCTTCATTGTTTTCTACAATTACTTGTGTGAGATCGCCATTACTCCATACATGAGGATTTCCTGGAAGGTTAGTCGAGAGTACGGTAGTTTCATACTCGCAAATGAAATCATCACCTTCTATTATTACCATTTCGGCAGGCACTACAGGCACGAAGACTTCTACCAATTCTGATTGGCAATCATCGACAGTACAGTCCACATAATAAGTGGCGTCTGCATTAAGGATTGGAGTTTGGAAGGTAGATCCTATAAATACGATCATAGTTCCAGCAGGATCACTATACCAAGTATTGATTCCAGTTTCACAGCCTGTCACTGTTATAGTTGCTTGTTGCCCTTGACATGTGTTAGGGATAGCAGGAAGTATAGGATCATCGGTTGGATTAGGAGTACCAGCACAAGGAATACATATGTCACCTTGGCAATCTACTGTCCTTACATCATTAATCGTACACGGGTCGATATCATTACAAGGTTCGACGAATACTATTCCATCATCGCAAGTAGCCGGAGTACCTTGACAAGGCACACAGATCTCACCATTACAAGCTACCATCTGGACGTCATTGACAGTACAGTCATTTTCATCATCACAAGTTATAGCTTCGGTATCACCCGAACAATCGGTAGGTACACCAGCGCATGGCTCACAGATGAATCCTGAGCATGAGACTACTTCTACATCATTAATAGTACAGTCATCGTCGTCATCACAAGGCATTGAATCTGGTTTGCCAAGATTTATGATTTGAAAGAATGAAACAGGACCATTTCCACAATTGTCGGTGTATTCCCAAACACGAGTTACTGTTCCTCCTTCACATTCATTTAATTGGCCACTTACAAGTGTAAATGGAACGGTTCCCGTACCATCGCAATTGTCAGTCCAAGTAAGATCACTGTTTACGGGTAGATCCTCGATGCAACTTATATTTAAAGTCTGCATTGGAACATTTATAAAAACAGGATCTTCTATATCATCAAGTGTAATAATTTGCTGATGCATAATTTGAGGACCACAAGCAGGTGCTACCAGCCATTCTCTTGTTATCTGATCTCCACAAGTTACCAAAGTACCCGATTCTGTAGGCTCAGAAAATCCCGTATCTAAACACAGGTCTCCAATTGCATTATTTGAATATTCTAAGTCTATTAAGTCTGGAACAGGATCCCCACAATTGATTGTGATATTAGTGGGTAACGATGATACCCAATTTACATTCGGAACCGATCCAATATTGATAAATTGAGAGTATGTTACTGGGTTTCCACAGGCATCAGTAAAGTCCCAAGTTCTTGTAATTGTGCCTCCGTCACAGTTAGTAAAGTCATTGATAATAGTGGGCTCTACAGTACCTGTGCCATCGCAATTGTCTGTCCAAGTAAGATCTACAGCGTCTGTTACATCACCAAAGCAATCGTAACTTTCATTAGCTGGCTCAAAGGTAAATACTGGAGCTTCTGTATCTACAAGAGTTATAGTTTGTGTGTGTGAAAGTGCAGGACCACAAGCTGGAGTATATTCCCAAGTACGAGTAATCATATCTCCACAAGATACCAAAGTACCTACTTCAATTGGTTCTGATATTCCTTGATCAAGACATGAAGCACTTAATGAACTATTAGAATAGTTTAAGTCAACAAGAGTTGGAATATCATCCCCGCAATTAAGATTTTGATCAGCAGGTAGGCTACTAGTCCATACTACATCAGGAACAGGATCTACTGTTATCGTTTGGATATGAGGTGTTGTATTTCCGCATTCATCTGTATACTCCCATGTCCGAGTAAGTATACCTCCGGTACATCCGTCTAAAGTACCTGATTCTGATACTGGAACAGTTCCCGTTCCATCACAATTATCTGTCCAAGTAAGGTCTTCGGCTGCAGGTACATCTGCTAAACAGTTATACGAAGCATTACCTAGAGGATCTACTAATACTGGAGGTTCTGTGTCTTCTAATGTTATGGTTTGCGTATGTGTAATAGCCGGTCCACAAGTAGGTGTAAATTCCCAAGTACGAGTGATCATATCTCCACAAGTAACTATCATACCCACTTCTACTGGAGGGATTATCCCATTTTCAGCGCACACTACTCCTGATAATCCATTGCTATAATTGAGATCAATCGCATCTGGTATGGCATCGCCACACTGGAGTATTACGTCTGGAGGTAATGCAGTAGTCCACATTACATCAGGCACAGGATTGATAGTGATAAGTTGCATTGCTGTAACTGGATTTCCACATTCATCGGTATATTCCCAGGAGCGAGTTATACTGCCCCCAGTACAAGGATCTGAAGTATCACTTATTGATGGTGGTACCATTCCGGTACCATCACAATTGTCTGTCCAAGTGAGGTCTATAGCAGTAGGGACATCAGCTAAGCAATCAAAAGTTTCATTCGTTGGTGCTCCTACGAATACTGGCGGTATTAAATCTTCTAAAGTTATTGTTTGTACATGTAAAAGTGCGGGTCCACAAGTCGGAGTATACTCCCAAGTACGAGTGATCATGTCACCGCAAACTGTAAGTGTTCCATCTTCTACTGGAGGTAAGACACCTTCATCAAGGCAGGTAGGTGAAGCTGCACTATTGCTATAATTAAGATCTATAGCATCTGGAATATCATCTCCACATTGCAAAATTACATCCGCTGGTGGTGCTGTAGTCCAAACTACGTCTGGTACAGGATTGACGATGACGGTCTGCATATGAGTCACAGGGTTTCCACATTCATCAATATACTCCCATGTACGGATTGCAGTACCACCGGTACAATCATCGATAGTACCATCGATAGTAGGAGATACTTCTCCTGTTCCATCACAGTTGTCTGTCCAAGTAAGGTCAGATTCGGCAATGACATCACCGATACAATCATATGTTTCACTAGCAGGAGGATCCACAAATACTGGCGGAATCATATCCTCTAAAGTAATAGTCTGAACATGCAAAAGTGCTGGACCACAGGTCGGAGTATATTCCCAAGTACGAGTAATCATATCGTTACAAACTAATAACTCGCCTTCCTCTACAGGAGGGATAGTACCTTCGTCAACACAACTGGCAGAAGCTCCATTGGAGTAGTCAAGATCTATCGCCATGGGGACGTTATCTCCACATTGTATGGTCACATCGGCAGGAGGAGTATTAATCCAAACTACATCTGGAACAGGATTTACTATTACCGTTTGAATATGAGTCACTGGGTTTCCACAATCGTCAATGTATTCCCAAGTACGAGTAGCCGTACCACCAGAACAGGCATCTAAAGTACCGTCTAAAGTAGGTTCAACAACACCTGTACCGTCGCAATTGTCAGTCCAAGTGAGATCAGTAGATGCTGTTACATCTGCAACACAATCGTATACTTCATCTCCAGGAGGATCTACAAATACTGGATTAATCAAATCTTGTAAAGTGATGGTTTGAGTGTGTGTCAATACTGGTCCGCAAGTAGGCGTGTATTCCCAAGTACGAGTAATCATATCTTCACAAATCAAAAGTTCACCTTCTTCAACTGGAGGTATCGTTCCTTCGTCTAAGCAATTAGTTGATGGCGAACTATTTGAATAATCTAAGTCTATAGCATCTGGAATATCATCGCCACATTGTATAGTAATATCAATAGGAAGAGTAGTAATCCAAATTACATCTGGTACTGGATTAACAGTGATCACTTGAGGGTGCGTTACCGTATTGCCGCAGTTATCTGTATACTCCCAAGTACGAGTGATCGTTCCACCAGTACAGTCGTCTAGTGTTCCATCAATCGTTGGTTCTACTACACCGGTACCATCGCAGTTGTCTGTCCAAGTCAAGTCAACTTCTGGAATTACGTCTGCAACACAATCATAAGTCTCATCGCCTGGAGGATCCACAAATACTGGATCAATCATATCTTCCAAAGTAATGGTTTGAGTATGTGTCAAAACAGGTCCGCAAGTGGGAGTATATTCCCAAGTACGAGTAATCATATCGTCACATATCAAAAGTTCACCAACTTCAACTGGAGGTATAGTACCTTCATCTAAACAATTGGTAGATGGAGAACTATTAGAATAATCTAAATCTATAGCATCTGGAATGTCATCACCACATTGGATAGTAACGTCAATAGGAAGAGTAGTAATCCAAATTACATCTGGAACAGGATTAACAGTGATCACCTGAGGGTGAGTTACAGTATTACCGCAGTTATCTGTATACTCCCAAGTACGTGTAATCGTACCACCAGTACAGTCATCTAAAGTACCATCTATCGTAGGTTCAACAACACCCGTGCCATCACAATTATCTGTCCAGGTTAGGTCTATTTCTGGAGTTACATCTGCCACACAATCATAAGTCTCATCGCCTGGAGGATCCACAAATACAGGATCGATCATATCTTCCAGCGTAATAGTTTGTGTGTGTGTCAGAGCGGGTCCGCAAGTCGGAGTATATTCCCAAGTTCGAGTAATCATATCATCACAAATCAGAAGTTCACCTATTTCAACTGGAGGTATCGTTCCTTCGTCTAAGCAATTAGTAGATGGCGAACTATTAGAATAATTTAAGTCTATCGCCATAGGAACATCATCGCCACATTGGATAGTAACGTCAATAGGTAGGGTAGTAATCCAAACTACATCAGGAACGGGATTTACTGTAATGACTTGTGGATGCGTCGCTGTATTACCGCAAGCATCTGTATATTCCCATGTTCGCGTAATTGTCCCTCCAGTACAAGCATCAGTCATATCGACTTCGACAACAGGTACCTCACCAGTACCGTCACATATATCTGTCCATGTCAGGTCAGTAGCAACGGGTACATCTAACACGCAATCATAGGTTTCGTCCATTGGAGGATCTGTAAATACGGGATCGTCAGTATCTATCAATGTGATAGTTTGCATATGGGTAATTGTCTCACCACAAATGGTTAGATATTCCCAGTTTCTTATGATTTGATCTCCACAAATCTCAAGAGTTCCTACTTCGACAGCTGGTACCATTCCTTCATCAAGACAACTCACTATTGAAGATCCATTTGAAAATTCTAATTCTATGAGTGCAGGTATTGATTCATTACAAGTAATCTCTTCATCACCTGGAAGCGTAGTAGTCCATACTACCACAGGAATCGGATTCACTGTTATAGTCTGCATGTGCGTGGATGGATTGCCACATTCATCAGTATAAGACCAAGTACGAATAATCGTTCCTCCTGCACATCCTGATGTCATATCATCTTCTACTCCTTCTACCATTCCTGTACCATCACAGTTATCATCCCACGATTGGTCTGTCATAGCGGGTACTTCCGATATACAATCGTATGAAATATCTCCTGGAGCACCAGGCCATGTTGGATCTTCAGTATCTTCTAGTTCGATAGTCTGAGTATGAGTTATTGCTGGTCCACAAGTCGGTGTGTACATCCATGTACGAGTAATTATATCTCCACATACATCAAGCATTCCGACTTCCATACCAGGAACAGAACCTTCATCGAGACAGTCAACTTCTGGAGCACCATTGGAGTAATCTAGCATATTCAATGTAGGTAGCGCATCATCACAAGTGATTGTAACATCTGGAGGAAGCATAGAAGTCCAGACCACATCAGGGATAGGATCTATGGTGATGACTTGCATATGAGTAACAGGATTACCACAATCATCTGTGTATATCCAATTACGAGTAATCGTGCCTCCTAGACATGCATCTGTTGCATCTACTTCTCCAGCTGGCACATCTCCTGTACCATCACAGTTATCTGTCCATACTAGATTTGGAGCGTCAGGCACTTCCGAAATACAAGTAAAAGTAATAGGCCCAGGAGGATCCGTAAATACGGGATCTTCAGTATCAATTAATGTTATATTTTGTACGTAAGTGATTGGGGTACCACAGTCAGGAGTATATGACCATGTACGTGTCACGATATCTCCACATACATCGTGAGTACCCGCTTCAACTGGACTCTCCATACCCGAATCTAGGCAAGCGCCTAAAGCCGAATTACTATAATTCAAATCTACAAATGGAGGAAAGGTTTCTCCACAGACTACGTTTATATCAGTAGGTAACACACTTGTCCATACTACTTGAGGTACAGGATTGATTGTGATAGTTTGCATATGACTTGCCGGTTGTCCACAAGGATCGACATAGTTCCATGTTCGTATAATCGTACCACCCAGACACGCATCTGTATTGTCCATTTCTACCGCTTCAGTAGTACCTGTACCACCACAATTAGAGTTCCAAACAAGGTCTATTGCAGCAGGTACTTCATCAATACAATCGTAGGTAATATCACCCAAAGGATCAACATATACAGGTGGATCTATCATCTCCACAGTAATGTCTTGCTCGTGCTCAAGCAGTCTTCCACATAAATCAGTAAATGACCATGTATAAGTTAGGGTTCCACCACAGGCAGTTGGCGTACCAGATTCAACAGCTGGAATGTTACCATCGATTAAGCAACTCCCAACAGAACTATTGGTAAAGTCTAGATTTACTCCAGGCATTAAATCGGCTAAGCATTCTACGGTTAGATCTGCGGGTTCCATGTCAAAGACAGGCACAGGTACAGCACTTACGGTTATCGTTTGTACATGGGTCGCTTCATTATCACATTGATCCGTATAGGTCCAAGTACGTGTATAGTTACCACCATCACATAAAGTTGCGGACCCAACTTCGACACCTTCAGCGGCTCCGCTACCTGCACAATTATCTGTCCAGTTTAGGTCTTCCATAGCTGCTAATCCATCAAAACAATCAATATCTAGATTGCCTGGTGGTGCAGTGAATACAGGTAATTCAGTGTCTTCTATAATGAAATTTATCGGCTCCATAGCGCAGAAACAGGTAGTATCACAATCTGCTATATCAGCAATAATTTGCCCAATCATCGGAGGATCAAACGTATCGTTATCTTTAAAGTTATAACTGTATGCAATGTAAGTACCACACGCGTCTGGAATAAATGTTCCAGAGTCTCCGGGTTCAGTATAGATTATCGAACCACTATCATCGGTGACGAATATATATTCGGTGAATTCAGGTATATTGTTATATCCTGAAGCTTGGATTGTAATATCATCATCAGGACAAGTGGGGCTCGGTGTAGCAGTAATCGACCCAGCATCAGCGGAAGATGGTAATACACAAATGGTCTTACAAAGTTGCGGAGGGAAATCTGATTCGTCGATACAAGGTTGTTTGTCTACATCTACGCATATCGTATGGATACCAGGAGTTGTCCAAGTTACCTCTAAAGTTTGTGGATTGTCATAAGCGGTGAATACTCCATCGACATACCAATAGTATTCATCTCCTCCCATTATCCTAGTGATACTATATGTTGATTCACCATCAGGTAAACATACTTCTTCAGGCCCTAGCATCTCTTGATTCCAAGGAGAGATATCTCCAACACCACAATCTGCAAGTATTTCGATGAGAATATCACAAGCGGAACCACAACATCCATCCACTAAAAAATAATATGTATTTCCTACTGTCATTCCTGATAGACTTAGATCTCTTTGACCATCAGCATCGCAAAGTCCGCCACCACCAGTAGTATTACATGCTATTGCGGAATTGGGGTTTAATGAGCAATCATCATAGACTGCAGCTTGTATACCCGCACAAGGATTGAAAATATTACCTTCGTTTGTACAGTTGGTATAAGTTACTCTTAAATCAAGCTCTGTACACCATGCTATGAAACCGAACCAAGTTGGATTATGACTTGTCGTAAAATTACCTTGAGGACCTGAACACATTGGGTCTGGACCATCATCTGGATGCGAGAAGGTACTCATTGAGTACGTATATCCATCCAAATCAGCAAAGTTGCATAACACTTCAGCAGTAGAGCATTGGCAGGAGTTTTCAGTACCTACTATACAAGGTAAACCTATCTGTGCATTTGCATTGAATGAAATAGTGAAAAAAAGAAATAGGAGTAAAATTATTGACCATTTGAAGTCAAAAGAGATAACAGGTTGGTTGGTATTCATGCTATGCTGATCTTAAGGGTATTAGGTATGTCTCTATCTTAAGCATTCTATTTTCGAAAGTACCAAAAAAATATGAATCTGATTGGCGAGTTTTCAATAATCTACTCGTTCTTATATGTATAAAGTATCGGTAGCTTTTTTGGACGACATTTCGAGCACAATCCTTCGTGTTTTATAGGGTTTGTGCAACGTTTCGATTGTATTCTGAGCTGTTGTGAATACCTAGAGTACGCACACAAAAAAGAGTAAACAGTTGGACTGGTTACTCTTTTTTAATTATGTGTATTTAAGCCGATTTTACCAGCTCATATCTTCTTCTGTATCTGTAGGAGTTTCTTCAGTGGTAGTTTCTTTTGCATCAGGAGCTTTGGGTGCTTTTGATTCTGCGGCTTCTGGTCGTGGAGGTGGATTACCATCTTCATCTAGAGAAGCTTCCCATTCCGCTTGTCTTCTTTCGTATTGTTCGTAATCGAAATCAGGAAGAAGCTCAGTTTTTACGTGAGTGATAGTATCTGCAAGATGTTGTTGGAATCTGTTGAAATCTTCCTTATAGAGAAAAATTTTATGACGATCATATCCTTCACCTTCATACCTTTTAGTGCTTTCTGTAAGAGTAATATAGTAATCATCTCTTTTAGTTTGACGAACATCAAAAAAGTACGTTCTCCTCTTTCCTGCTCTCACTTTTGTGCTATAAACACTCTCTCTGTTATTATTTTCCACTTCTTATTTGTTTTGGTGAAGGTTACTAATTAGCCTGTTTTATTACAAATTCTATTGCTAAAATAACTATTCCTTTCAAAACGAGTGAATCTTACTGCAAAATATACTTAAACGGATATAAAATGTGGCGATATAAAAACAATGCCTTCGGATACATGGCTATGCTTCGATCGCATTTGCTTCCTGTAATTCAGCATAATATCCTCCAAGAGCCAGGAGTTCTTCATGAGTACCTTGCTCTGCAATAGAGCCTTCTTCAAGTACAATTATCTGATCAAAATCTAACAGATTGTGTACTCTGTGGGTGATGATGATACTAGTTTTATCTTTGAGTTCCTCATTGAGGTATGATAAGATGTGTTGCTCAGTCTTGGTATCTACAGCGGATAGGCAATCATCTAAGATGACAATATCTGGATCCTTGATCAGAGCCCTTGCTAAGGATATTCTCTGTTTCTGTCCCCCAGAGAGCGTTACGCCACGTTCGCCTACACGAGTTTCAAATCCTTGAGGGAGACCTTCTATATCTTCTTTGACCGAAGCATAATGGGCGTATCGTTTCACGGTTTCATCATCTACTTCATCCTTACCAAAACGTATGTTATTACTCACCGTATCGGAGAATAAGAATACATCCTGAGATACATATCCAATACGATCTCTTAAGTGATCGATATCCATAGTTCTCAGTTCATGTCCGTCTATTTTTATACTGCCTTCGGCCGTATCGTACATTCGTAATATTAGATCCGCTAGTGTAGTTTTTCCACTCGCAGTCTTTCCTATGATTGCCATCTTTTGACCTTGTTTGAGATGGAAAGAGACATTGTTAACTGCCCTGATCCCAGTATCTGGATATGTAAACGAAACATTTTCAAATCGAATATCGCCCTTGATATCTATAGGGTTTATTGTTGGGTTTTTGATCACAGGATCTTGATCGAGCAAGTAATTGATTCTTTCTTGAGAAGCATCTGCTTGTTGTATTAGACTGGCTATCCACCCGATACTAGTCACTGGCCATGTGAGATAATTCACGTATATAATAAACTCGGCTATATTACCAGGTGTAACATTGCCAGCGGCTATTTCTCTACCTCCTATAAATAATACTAATAGAGTACTTGTGCTGATCAAGAGGATCATCAGTGGAAAGAAAAAGGCATTGATGCGCGCTAAGTCAAGCGATTTGCTCTTGAAATCTTCACTTTCTTGTAGGAAGTATTTTCCAAATTGATTTTCCTTGACATAAGATTTTACAATCCTGATACCAGAGTATACTTCTTGTGCTGTCGAGTTGAGATCGGCCAACTGAGCTTGAATGATTGCACTACGATTATGAATACGGCTACTGACCCAATAAATCGAAAGAGATAAAAATGGTAATGGAAGTAAGGTCCACCAAGAGAGGGTAGCGTTGACTTGAAACATAGCATAGATAGTCATGCTAAATAGAGTCACCAAGTTGATGCCGTAAAGCAGAGCGGGTCCAACATACATCCTAACTTTGGATACATCTTCCGACACTCTAGCCATAAGATCTCCAGTCTTATTTCTACGGTAAAATCCAAGATCCATTTTTTCAAGATGCTCAAATATCTCTTTACGCATATCATACTCAATCAGCCTAGACATTACGATGATTGTCTGACGCATGTAATACATAAATATTCCCTTGAGACAAACCAAACCTATGATAGAAAGTCCAAACCAAAAGAGCGCATCACTTACACTATCAAATGCAGCGCCTTCACCACTCATCATTGCAGTTTTATCTTCTATGCCATTGACATAGTCCAATGCTTGCCTAATTTTTTGAGGGATTAGTACTCCGAAGTAGTTACTTAGCGCTACGATTACGATTCCAGATAATAGCCTCCAGCGATATTTTACAAAGTATTTATTAAGGACTGAAAGATTACGCAAGTTGGTATAGGTTTATATAGTAATAATAGTATGAACTCCAAAGGTAGTTAACATCTCTTGCCTAGGAAGGTTTTACGCATGATAAGGTTAATCTTTTATATATGATTCTTAAGTAATACTTCTTTCCAAGATCAAAGGGAGTATAGGGAATTAGTTATAGGGAAATTCCCTATAACTTAGGAGTCATCCATTGAGCCTGTAAAGATTAGTTTAAGCATTGAAATTTGCGGGTCAAAGTTTACCGTGTTTCTTTATAGAAGAGATTCTTAGTGTTTAAAATTTTAGTACGATCCCATATATCTCCTGATAAACCATTCGAGGATTAGCAGTCCTGCCAATACAAAGAATAGCCATCTGAGGTGCATAATAGATTGCGTTTTACTCGATTGGAATATAACTGGTTTGAGGGAATCAGACTCTACAATCTCAGTCGCAAGTGCGTCCATTTCATTAGGGTAAATCATCTTCCCACCGTACTTCTCACTTAGTGATTTCAGTACGCTATGCCTTGCTGTAAGATCAAAGTTTTCTAGTTGAATAGATTGCACTGAGAATCTTCCTTTGTCTTCATACGATTTACCTCCAAGATTAGTCCTTGTGGTATATCTATAATTTCCTTCTGCAAATCTACCCGCGTCAAGCGTGTAGAAGTTTTGAGTTCGATTCATTATAAAGTTAAATTCTTTACCTCCGGCATTTGAGATGGTTACGTTTACTTCTGGATCGTTAATAGATTCGTAATTCTCATTATAGAGCTGAGCATCGAGTATGACACTCTCATTTTCTTTATAGATGTTTTTGCTATTCGATGATCGGAATTTTCGTTTATCATCTTTCAACGATAGATATTGGATAGTCTTATTAACTAACTCTTGGGTAAGCAAGTAACTATCGTGTTGCAAGTAATCGAAAACTCTCCATTTCCATATGCCTTCTCCAGCAAGTATCGCTTGACGTTTTCCTTCACTATTACTAAATGCAAGTAATGGATATTCAGTCTTTACTTTACTAATATTTTGATTGATCAAAGATTGTGTCGTAGCGCTGGCAACATATTTTCCAAATGGTGTAACTAACGGAGGAAACTGACCAAGCTTCCTTTTGATATCATCAGAAGTAGTGAATAGACTAAAGCTTTGGTTTACCTCAGCTTGTATATTTTCTAATGATGTGCTATTACCACCTAGGCTTACCACATTCTGTACTTTGTTGAAAGCCGTGATATCAGTCTGAGATCCTAGGACATACAAAGTAGATATATTTCTTCTTTTGATTTGATCCAAATCTCCCACAACCTTGTTTGTTTTTGAAGGTAGATTATGCATTATGACTACATTATAATCGTTAATGTTGTAGTTCTTTCCTTGTGGATATTTGATATCTACTTCATAGTTTTTGTTCGTAGTGATTAGTGACTTTATGGCACCCAAATCAGGGTGTGGAGAATTAGCTAGTATCAATATTTTTTGCCTGGCATCGAGTACTTCTATGAATATGTCTTTGTAATTATTGGCCGACGACATTTCGTTTTTGATGCCTTGCACACTGATTCGATATTTGATATTACCGGTAGTACTTGCCTCTAGTACGATGTCTTTAGTAGAGAAATAATCGTCACCTTTGATCTTGATCACTTGCTCTTTGAGTACTTTGCCACCGGTACTCATTTGCTGTACTTTGAGCTTAGTACTTTCACCAGAAGCATTGATCGCTTGTACATCTGCCTGGATAGAGAACTTATCACCGAGATAGGCTATCTTATTGTGGAATACGTTTTTTATCAATATATCCTTTCTTCTAGTTGTATCTCCCATAGCTACTGTGTAGATGGGAGCGGTCATATTTAGTTTGCTATAAATCGGATTTTTACCTTCATTATAGATGCCGTCAGATGTAATGATCAAAGCGCCCAGATTTTGGTCCGCATAGTTGTCATTTACATAATCGATCAAAGATGATAAGTTAGTCACTTGCTGTGAAAAAGTATCAATAGAACCTTCTGTTACCGCTTCTCCGAATGAAAGTCGCTTAGTTTCATACTTAGTACCAAGTTTATCTGTCATAGCAGTAGAGCTGGCGATAAACTGCGACAACTCACTATCACTCATCTCCGAAGTCACTGAACTACTATGATCTTGAGCGACTATTACAATCGCTTCTTGGATATCTTCTTTGACCGTCTTGATAAACGGTGAAAGTAATAATGCTGCTATAGCGGCTACAGACAAAGATCTAAGCACTGCCAATACTGGACGAGTCCACTTGGGTGCTTCGTCAAACTTCCGTTCTCGAAAATATAAAAACAGTGAATACCCAACGCCTAAGAGTAGGCAAATAAGTAAAAACCAAGTAGGATATTGAAAATGTAAATTCTGAATCACGTATATCTATTGAGTCACTGCTAGTGAAAATGCTATGCAAATATTAAAAATAAATCTAAACTGTGTAGGTGTTATAGGGTAATGATCCTAATTTTGGTGACTATTAAGAAAACTTTCACCTAATGTAAATCTTCCTAATAGAATTAAAGTAACGTGATAATCGTTATTTTGATTGGCTAATAAAGCCAAAAAATGTTGAAGGGGTCTGTTATCGGCTTGAAAATTAATGATTGCCAAGTATTTAGATCTAATCAAAGATAAGAAATATGAAAAAAATAATATTCCTACTCGCATTTGTAACGATTAGCCTTGTGGCTAAGGCATCTTACATACTGATTCCAATGGATGCTAAGTCTCAGCGTAATCATCTCAAAGCATATGGTGTCACTTTCTGGGTACTAGAAAATGAAGTTGAGACTTATTGGTTACTCAATTACCGAGGAGGAAGTTTCGCTTTTCAGCACAGCAATAGAGCAGAAGCAGAGCTAAAGGTCCGAGGAGTAGACTACGAAGTGATTCCTAATGCTAAGTTTTTAGCGATTAGAGAAGAAATAGCAGATCCAGAAAAGAATCAAGAAGCTATTAAGCTTGAGAAAGCTCCCAAGATTGCGGTTTATACACCAGATTTCAATGCTAGAGGTGAAAAAGTACAGCCATGGGATGATGCCGTGACATTGGTTCTTACTTACGCAGAGATACCTTATGAGACGATTTACGACAGAGACGTAATAGAGAATAAATTGGCCGAATACGATTGGTTGCACTTACATCATGAAGATTTTACGGGTCAGTATGGAAAATTCTATGCTTCTCAAGGAAGTAAGCCTTGGTATCGTGAAAATCAAAAAAAGATGGAAGAGTTGGCCACTAGCTTAGGATTTGAAAAGGTCTCTCAACTCAAACTCAAAGTCGCTCTTCAGATCAAGGAATATGTAGAAGGAGGAGGATTTATGTTTGCCATGTGCTCTGCGACAGATACTTATGATATTGCTTTAGCAGCTCAAGGTCATGATATATGTGCCAAAATATATGATGGAGATGGCGCAGAGAAAGGAGCTCAAGACCATCTTGACTTTACTCAGACGCTTGCTTTCAAGGATTTCACTCTAAGGATGAATCCTATGGAATATGAGCATTCATCTATAGATAATAAGAACAGAAAGGTTAGTCCTGAAAATGACTATTTCACATTGTTTGATTTCAGTGCAAAATGGGATCCTATACCTACTATGCTCAATCAAAATCATACGCGTACAGTGAAAGGCTTTATGGGCCAAGCCACAGCATATAGAAAAGAACACCTCAAATCAGTGGTACTTGTATTGGGTGAAACTAAGCCAGCTGGAGAAGTGAGGTATATTCATTCTCCTTATGGTTACGGTACATTTACATTCTATGGTGGCCATGATCCTGAGGATTACCGTCATTTCGTAGGGGATCCAGAAACAGATCTCAATTTGCATCCAACAAGTCCAGGCTATAGATTGATATTGAACAATGTCTTATTTCCAGCAGCACAAAAGAAGAAGAGGAAGACGTAGGATAATTGATGTTGCTTAAAGGGAATCTGCAAGCGATTATATCAGATGGATCACTTGAAGAATTTGTAAACTGACATTATACTTGGTATTAAAATATATCCATCACACCTTCATAAGCCCAAACAAAGAAGGCTGCTACCAATAGAGGAATTATAATAGAGACTATCATACCCAGATAATACTTGCCACCAACCCGAGAAGCTTCTACTCGATCACTTAACCATGAGATGAATGTGATCCCAAGAAATATAGGCACCATGATAAACGTCAGTAGGGTAGCTAGATATTCATTAGTTAGCCATATAAGACTATATAATATAATCTGCATCAGACTAATCTCAAGTATTGAAAGTGAACGGATGAATTTTATTGGCAAAGAAAGATTCGGTTAATTAAATGAATGGATGCCACAAAGATAGCATTGCTCAGCCAAATGCAGTTTTTTGATTCAACGTACTATTTTACAGCTTGCCACGATAATAGATGATATAAGCGTTAATTTTGCAAACCTCAGTTACAAAGTAGATCTAAGATAGGTGTCCTCACGATTCTGTTAATAATCCCACAAAAATCATCACATTTAAACTATTAGCACTAAAGTTGTAGTTATACTTATCGTACATCAAACAAATGACCATGTTCGCAAGAGCCATAATTTTAATTCTTTCTACTTTGGTATTGTCTTCTTCATATGGGCAAGAAAACTCTCCTTCGCCTACTACACCAGAAGCTGCGGAAGCGAAATACGCTAAGAATATCAAGAAAAGCCGTATCAATGGGGTTTATATCCCAAAAGACCACATCGAAGCAATCAAGGAGTTGAAGGAGATGTCTCCTAAAGAGGCTATGGCAAAATTTAGTACTCATTCAGAAGGTGAAGTAGTGAGGAAATTACATTTTGGTCTTGGAAGATGGATCAGATTCAACTGGAATTTCTATGAAGGATCTAGATTAGGAGAACACCTCAAAAGTATGGGCGTATCTCATCCTGATGATATGTCGACTTTCCTAATGATGATGCTCCATAGAGACCTCAATGGCAATCCTGCTAACGAGAAAGAGGTGATCGCCCAATTGAGCGACGCGCGAAAAAAGAAGAATGGATTGAATAAAGATATAACTACTATTAAGACAACACCGATTCCAAAAGATGGAGGTAAGTAAATGGTCTAATAATAATTTGGTATAAATTATGCTCTATATGGAGTGGTGAAGTGGCTTATCTTTTGATAGCCACTTTTCTTATTTGTACTTTTTTTACCGTGTTTTTCTACTGGAATAGTTTGGACGTGACAAGACTAAAATGGCATCATATATAAATCATTTCTATATTAATTGTAAATATTTATAGCTTTGTGCGAAGTAAGTGCACTAGTTATATGATTAATTATGATCATTTAGTGAGCTTTTATTACGGATAAATATTGGTTTTGTGATGTACGTAACGTCCGTTAATCTTATGGTTTGTCTGTATTTTACCAAAATAATTATTACCGTTCTGCAGTAGAACTGGTATAACATATCAAAATCGATTATTAGCAATGGCTAAGAAACTCCTTATAGTAGAGTCCCCTGCGAAAGCAAAGACCATAGAAAAATACCTGGGTAAAGATTTTACGGTGAAGTCTAGTTATGGACACATCAGAGATCTAGATAAAGGTAAAAATGGGATCAGCGTCGAAGACAGATTTACACCTAATTATGTAGTCTCTCCAGAAAAAACCAAAGTAGTAAATGAACTTAAAACGGCTGCCAAAAAGGTAGACGAGGTTTGGTTAGCGACGGATGAAGATCGCGAAGGAGAGGCCATTTCATGGCACCTTTGCGAAGAACTTAACTTGGATGTTGCTACTACTCCTCGTATCGTATTCCGTGAGATTACTAAACCGGCTATACAAAAGGCAGTATTGGAACCGCGATTAGTTGATATGGACCTAGTCAACGCACAACAGGCACGTAGAATACTTGATAGAATTGTAGGGTTCGAATTGTCTGGTGTACTATGGAGAAAAGTAAAGAACAAGCTATCTGCAGGTAGAGTACAATCAGTAACTGTTAAGCTGATCGCAGATAGAGAGAGAGAAATTCAGAAATTTACAACTACCCCTTATTATAGAGTTACAGCAGATTTTAATGTAAAGAATGCAGCAGGACAAATGGTCAAACTGCAAGCAGAACTATCCGAAAAAATAGCTGTAGGAGATGATGCAAAGGCATTTTTAGATAAATGTAATGGAGCTGATTTTAAAATCAATGACATCGTCAAAAAGCCGCTTAAAAGAAAGCCTGCAGCTCCATTTATCACTTCTACACTACAGCAAGATGCGAGTAGAAAATTAGGTTTTGGTGTATCTCGTACCATGAGCGTAGCTCAAAGGTTATATGAGCAAGGCTTTATCTCATATATGAGAACGGATAGTACATCCCTAAGCCAGACGGCTCAAGATGCTATTACCTCAACGATTATTAATGATTATGGTGAAGAATTCTCAGAGCCACGTAAGTTTAAGTCAAAAGATTCCAATGCACAGGAAGCTCACGAGGCCATCAGACCTGCATATATAGATAAGCGTAATCTTGGTGCAGATGACGACCAGAAGAGGTTGTATGAGTTGATATGGAAGCGTACAGTAGCATCACAAATGGCTCCAGCCGAACTTGAGAAGACGACCGTGACGATCGGCATTTCTACGATTACAGATAAAACGCTAAAGGCAGTAGGAGAGGTATTGAAATTTGAAGGATTCCTAAAAGTATACATGGAAGCCAAAGATGACGATGAGGAAGAAGGTGAAGCTAAAGGAATATTACCTCCACTAAATGTAGCACAGATGCTTGATCTTGATGAGATGTTGGCAACTGAGAAATTTACTAGAGGTCCAGCAAGATATACGGAAGCGAGTTTAGTAAAGAAACTAGAAGAGCTAGGTATCGGAAGACCATCAACATATGCCCCTACGATTTCCAAGATTATGGATAAAGGAAGAGGTTATGTTACAAAAGAAAGTAGAGAAGGGATCGAAAGAGAATATGATCTTTATAGCCTTAGAGGGAGTAATGTGGAGATGGTAAAGCAGACAGAGATTACAGGATCTACGAGTAATAGACTATATGCAAGTGATATAGGAATGGTAGTTACGGATTTCTTGACTGAGCATTTTAAGGATGTGATGAACTTTAACTTTACAGCAGAAGTAGAGGATCAACTGGATGGAATAGCGGCAGGGGGTAAAGACTGGCAGAGTTGGATTATGAGTTTTTATGATCCATTCCATGCCAAGGTCGAAGATACGATCGAGAATGCGGAAAGAGCTAAAGGAAAGAGAGAATTAGGAATAGATGAAAAAACTGGACATACTATATTGGTTCAAATGTCAAGATATGGTCCAGCCGCACAGATTGGTACTAGAGAAGAAGTAGGAGAGGAAGGGAAACCAAGATTCTCAAGCCTACAACCTGGCCAATCTATGGAGACGATCACTCTTGAAGAAGTATTAGAGTTATTTAAATTTCCTAAGACGCTTGGAAACTTCGAAGGTGTAGAGGTAACTATCAATCAAGGTCGATTCGGTCCATATATCAAGTATGATGAGAAATATGTAAATATTCCAAAGACTGAGGATCCAATGTCCTTAGATCTCGATAAAGCCATAGAGTACGTTAAGATTAAACTGGAAGAAGATAAGCCAGTCACAACATACCAAGGTGAGGATGTAACTAAAGGGAAAGGTCGATTTGGTCCATTCCTTAAGTATAAGTCTATGTTCATCAACATACCTGCGAGATATGACGCTGACAACCTTAGCCAAGAAGACATGCATGGATTGATAGCAGCGAAGATAGAGAAAGAAGCCAATAGATATATATTCCAGTTTCCAGATGAAGGCTTTACAGTCGAAAATGGAAGATGGGGCCCATTTATCAAGTACAAAAAGAAAAACGTTAAGATACCTAAGATTAACGATGAGCGGATTACGCCAGAGCAGGCTAAAGAAATGAAGAAGGAAGAATTTATGAAGTTAATTGAGGCTGAATATCCTGGAGCATTTGTGAAGAAAAAGAAAGCAGCGGCTAAGAAGAAAAAAGCACCAGCGAAAAAGAAGCCAGCCGCAAAGAAAAAGTAGACATAATCTTATCGACGATATTTTTCAGGTCGTCAATAGTATTTTATACAAAAGAAGCCCTTGTTACTCTGTAGCAAGGGCTTCTTCTATACAAAATGGTATAGATATTGTATTATCAATTTGTATAATATATCATTTTAAACTACAAATTTTAAAATGATTGTATTGCTTGGCAGATAAGTCTGATAAACCTTGTAGTAACTCGTCATTAGACAGAGTTTTTCTGCATAGATCAATGTGGTTTTTGTGAGCTAAAGTGTTCTAGTTATAAGATGATTAAACTTTATAATCTTATAAAAAAAAAATAACAATTGGGTAGGGTGACTTTGAGATTTATGTGTCTTATGCATGATAGTTGTCATTTACGAGAACGATGGCATTTTGATTGACTAATAAAATAAGAGAATACTGAGTATGAAGATTAATTTTTTAGGGTTTTTGATAGTGTCTTCAATTACACTATCATTAATGTCTTGCGGAGACGACCTTTTACCAATTGAAGTTTCAGCCACAGAGTTTGTGGTTGACGTTGCGGAAAATCCTCAAAACGGTCAGACCTTAGGTAGTATTGCGGCTACCACTAATAGAGGTATTTTGACTTTTGAAATTATGTCACAAGATCCAGCAGGAGCTTTAGCGGTCACTCCTTTAACAGGAAAGATTTCTGTAGCTGATGCATCTACTTTTGATTTCGAAGAAAGGCAGTTTATAACTGCAATGATTATGGTAGCAAACAAAGGCGCAGAAGACGCTATTGTTGCAAGGATAAATATCACAGACGTTGTTGATTAAATTCTAGAAACTACCGTACCTAGTTACACGGATACTTTAAAATAAAAAAAGCAGTCAAGATTTAATTCTTTACTGCTTTTTTTATTTTTATAAGCTTCTACTAATTTAGGGCAACAAGTTTTATAGATACATTAGAGTTGAAAAATACATAATTGTGTCAGTTTTCATTCAATTTTTAAAAAACGAAAATTTATTTTCATATGTTTTTTTCTTTAATTATTATTAATAATCACTTAGCTAATTCATTTCTAAATGTCTGGTTACTAATAGCTAAGTATATACTTGATGCATATTCGTATTATCTAAATTACTAGGATATAGTAGAGTTTTATCAAATTAATTTAATGGTTTTTGCGAATTATGTGAATATATAGTATAGATTTACGCATTCAAACTTATAAGTGCTTAGATGCACGAAAAAATATGAATACAAATTTTAGCATTATATCAATCATTATTATTGTTGTCATTATTCAATGTACGACCTGAGAAGATATTGCTAATTATGAAATAATATATAAGCGCTTCTCAATTTTGAGAAGCGCTTTTTTTTTTGTTGCTAATTGAATGAAATAAAAATGATAAATAAGAAGTATAGTAAATGTGTAACCCAAGATGACAGTCAACCAGCAGCTAAGGCAATGTTGCATGCCGTTGGACTTACTAAGGATGATTTTAATAAATCATTCGTAGGAATAGGAAGTACTGGGTATGAAGGAAATCCTTGTAATATGCATCTCAATTTACTCGCTCAGCTAGTCAAGAAAGGTGTGAAAGAATCTGATGGAGTAGGTCTAGTGTTTAATACCATTGGTGTAAGTGATGGAATATCTATGGGTACTCCGGGTATGAGATATTCACTACCATCGAGAGATTTGATTGCAGATTCTATGGAGATGGTAATGGGTGCAATGAGTTATGATGGATTGGTGACGGTTGTAGGCTGTGATAAAAATATGCCAGGAGCAATGATGGCAATTCTTAGATTAGATAGACCTGCAATATTGATTTATGGTGGGACTATTGCTCCAGGAGATTATAAGGGACGTAAGTTAGATATTGTTTCTGCTTTTGAGGCTTGGGGAGAAAAAGTATCTGGTAAGATTGACAGTGAAGAGTTTGATGCGGTAATCGAAAATGCATGTCCAGGAGCAGGAGCTTGTGGAGGTATGTATACAGCCAATACTATGGCCGCCTCATTAGAAGCTTTAGGTTTTGCGTTACCTTACAATTCTTCTAATCCAGCAGATGGAGCAGCAAAGCAAGATGAATGTGAAAAAGCAGGGAAAGCCATTATGAACTTACTCACTCATGACATTAAACCGTCTGATATTATCTCTAAAAAATCATTAGAGAATGCGCTTACTGTAGTTACAGCACTCGGTGGATCTACTAATGCAGTATTACATTATTTAGCAATCTCGGATGCAGCTGGTATTCAGTTTAGCTTAGAAGATATCCAGAAAATAAGTGATAAAACTCCTTTCCTAGCAGATCTGAAACCTAGTGGAAAATACATGATGGAAGATTTGCATAATGTAGGAGGCGTACCTGCAGTAATGAAATACTTATTAGAACAGGGACTGCTCCACGGTGAATGTATGACGGTCACTGGAAAAACTTTAGCTGAAAATCTTGCTAATGTTGATGATCTCAAAGAAAACCAAAAAATAATAAAATCTATAGACGCACCAATAAAATCAACTGGGCACATCAGAATACTTACTGGTAATTTAGCGAAAGAAGGATCGGTAGCAAAGATTACAGGAAAAGAAGGATTGCGATTCTCTGGCCCAGCAAAAGTATTTGAAGGGGAGTATGCTGCTAACGATGGTATTGCTAATGGAAAAGTGAATAAAGGTGATGTCGTTGTAATTAGATATGAAGGCCCCAAAGGTGGTCCAGGAATGCCTGAAATGTTGAAGCCCACAGCTGCAATTATTGGAGCGGGATTAGGCCAAGATGTAGCATTGATTACTGACGGTAGATTCTCTGGTGGGACGCATGGATTTGTTGTGGGACATATTACTCCAGAAGCTCAAATCGGGGGTATGATTGGATTACTACAAGATGGAGATATGATTACTATAGATGCAGAGTTAAATACAATTAATGTAGATATAACCCATGAAGAAATTGAAAATAGAAAGCATTCTTGGACTGCACCACCACTAAAAGTAAGTAGAGGAGTATTGTTTAAATATGCTAGAGAGGTGTCATCTGCTTCTACGGGTTGTGTGACAGATAAATAAATACTAAAAGCTTTAGTTGAGAGGGCAGGAGCCCTTCAACGAAAGCTAACCTTTAAGCGATCATCTTTCTTCGAAGGGCTCCCGCCCTCCGAAGAAAGATTTTCAAGAAAGATTTTCAAGAAAAAGTCCTGAAGAAAAAGGCTAAGAAAAAGGCTTGAAGAAAAAGTCTAAGAAAGGAAGAGCGAATTGAAAGAGAAAATATAAAATAAATAACCCATTGATATGGAAGTAAGTACTAAGAACAAAACGAAGTCAATTTCTGGATCTCAAGCTCTAATAGAATGCCTATTGGCTGAGCAAGTAGATACAATTTTTGGTTACCCTGGTGGAGCTATCATGCCGATCTATGATGCATTACATGGCTATCGAGAAAAAATAAATCATCTGTTAGTAAGGCATGAGCAAGGGGCTACCCATGCCGCTCAAGGCTATGCTAGAATATCTGGCAAAGTCGGAGTAGTATTTGCGACAAGTGGTCCAGGAGCGACTAACTTGATTACGGGGATTGCAGATGCTCAGATTGACTCTACACCGATGGTATGTATTACAGGTCAGGTAGCTAGTCATCTGTTAGGTACGGATGCTTTCCAAGAGACTGATGTGATGGGGATATCTATGCCAGTTACAAAGTGGAATGTACAGATTACGAAGGCAGAAGAAATCCCAGCGGCTGTGGCTAAGGCATTTTATATTGCACGTAGTGGAAGGCCTGGTCCTGTTGTGATTGATATTACGAAAGATGCTCAATTTGGGGAATGCGAATTTGAGTATCAAGTCTGCAATCAAGTCAGAAGTTACGTGGCAGACCCAGAAATAGAAAAATCCTCTATATGGAAAGCCGCTGATCTTATCAACCATGCGAAAAAACCACTGGTATTGTTTGGTCAAGGTGTATTATTAGCTGATGCGCAAAAAGAATTTGAAGCCTTTGTAGATAAGTCTGGTATTCCTTCTGCATGGACTATAATGGGCTTGTCTGCTCTTAAGGATAGCCATCCACTCAATGTAGGTATGCTTGGAATGCATGGTAACTATGGCCCTAATATAATGACTAATGAATGTGATGTACTAATAGCCATCGGAATGCGTTTTGACGATAGAGTAACTGGTGATTTGAGTAGATATGCTAAACAGGCCAAAGTCATTCATTTGGAATTAGATCCAGCGGAAATCAGTAAAAACGTACAAGCAGATGTCGCAGTTTTAGGAGATTGTAAAATCACGTTACCACTTATTACAGAAGCGATTACACGGAGATCTCATGCTAAATGGTTGTCACAATTTAATGATCTCTATCAAGAAGAATATGATGTGGTGATCAAAAAAGAAATCAGTCCTGCTAATGACCAACCTATATCGATGGGAGAAGTAATCAAATTAATATCTGACAAAACGAAAGGAGAGTCAGTATTGGTTACTGATGTAGGGCAGCATCAAATGGTAGCACAGCGTTACTACGAATTTTCTAAGTGGAGATCTAATATTACTTCTGGAGGCCTTGGGACGATGGGGTTTGCATTGCCAGCGGCAATTGGTGCTAAGTTTGGTGCACCAGACCGACAAGTGATAGCCGTGATCGGAGATGGAGGTTTTCAGATGACAATACAAGAACTCGGTACTATATATCAATCAGGTGTGGATGTCAAAATTCTTATACTAAACAATGAATTTTTGGGTATGGTAAGACAATGGCAAGAGATGTTTTTTGATCGTCGTTATTCATTTACGGAGATGGTTAATCCTGATTTTCAGATAATAGCAAAAGGCTATCATATTCCTGCTAATAAAGTGGAGCAAAGAGAAAATTTAGATACTGCTCTCGATGCTTTTTTAAATAGTAAAGGAAGTTATTTACTGGAAGTGATGGTAGGAAAAGAAAATAATGTATTTCCAATGGTGCCTAGTGGTGCTAGTGTATCAGAGATAAGATTAAAATAATTATGGAAAATAAAATACACCTATATACAGTATCTGTATATACAGAAAATAATATCGGATTACTTAATAGAATATCTGCTATATTTCAAAGGCGTCATGTTAATATTGAAAGCATAAACTCATCCGTATCTGAGGTAGAAGGAGTTTCGAGATGGACTATTTTGATATCTGTAAGTGAAGATCAGATGAAAAAAATAATTGGACAAATTGAAAAACAAGTAGAAGTAATAAAGGCTTATTATCATCTCGATGAAGATACAATCTATCAAGAATCATGTTTGTTTAAGATGTCTTCTAATTTGCTATTGGAGGATGCTGAGATTCAAAATATTATTAAGGAAAGTAACGCTAATATTGTCAGTGTTTTTAAAGAGTTTTTTGTTCTGGAAAAATCAGGCTTAAAAAAAGAAGTAGAAACGCTTTATGAGAAGCTCAAAGCATTTGGAATATTACAGTTCGTAAGAGCGGGTCGTATTGCAGTAACCAAAGAGCCTTTGGAAATTTCCAAAACGCTAGAAGCAATGAAGTAGAATTTTCGCAATTATTATTTAATAGAAAACAAGAACATAAAAATATATCAAGATGGCAAATTATTTTAACTCATTATCACTTAGAAATCAACTAGATCAATTAGGGAAATGCCGCTTTATGGAGGCATCTGAATTCGAAGATGGAGTAGAAACATTGAAAAGTAAAAAGATAGTAATAGTTGGTTGTGGTGCGCAAGGACTCAATCAAGGATTAAATATGAGAGACTCAGGTTTAGATATCTCTTATGCACTGAGACAGCAATCGATAGATGAGAAGCGAGCTTCGTTTGTAAATGCAACAGAGAATGGGTTTAATGTGGGTACATATGATCAGCTTATTCCAACTGCGGATCTAGTACTTAATCTAACTCCAGATAAGCAACACACCAATGTGGTACAAGCCGTAATGCCACTAATGAAAAAAGGAGCAACGTTAAGTTATTCTCACGGATTTAATATAGTCGAAGAAGGGATGAAGGTGCGAGATGATCTTACAGTGATTATGGTGGCTCCCAAGTGCCCAGGCACTGAAGTTAGAGAAGAGTATAAGCGTGGCTTTGGTGTACCTACACTCATCGCAGTGCATCCAGAAAATGATCCTGAGAATAAAGGATGGTCTCAAGCTAAAGCATATGCAGTGGCGACAGGAGGAGATAAAGCAGGAGTATTGGAATCTTCTTTCATAGCGGAAGTGAAAAGTGATTTGATGGGAGAGCAAACTATTCTTTGCGGACTATTACAGACCGGTGCGATATTATCATTTGATAAGATGGTAGCCGAGGGAATCGAAGCGAGCTATGCGGCTAAATTGATACAGTATGGATGGGAGACGATTACTGAAGCTCTTAAGCATGGCGGTGTGACCAATATGATGGATAGACTTTCTAATCCAGCTAAGATTAAAGCATATGATCTATCATTAGAATTGAAAGATATAATGAGACCATTATTTGAAAAGCACATGGATGATGTTATTTCTGGCCATTTTTCTCAGACTATGATGCAAGACTGGGATAATGACGATGTTAATCTATTGAAATGGAGAGGAGCCACTGGTGAAACTGCTTTCGAAAAAACAGAAATTAGCAAAAAACATATTTCTGAGCAAGAGTATTTTGATCATGGGTTACTTTTAGTTGCTTTTGTCAAGTCAGGAGTAGAATTAGCATTCGAAACTATGGTGAGTGCAGGGATCGTAGAAGACTCCGCATATTACGAATCGTTGCATGAGTTACCATTGATTGCCAATACGATTGCTAGGAAAAAATTATATGAAATGAATCGAGTAATCTCTGATACAGCGGAGTACGGTTGTTATCTTTTTGATCATGCCTGTAAGCCTTTGCTATCTGAGTTTATGCAGACGGTATCTACTGATCTCATCGGAAAGCCTTACAGGACAAATCATGATGTTGACAATCTCGAACTCATAAGAGTGAATGATGCGATTAGAAATCATGAGATAGAAATCATAGGAAAGAAATTGCGAACTGCAATGACTGCGATGAAGTCAATAAAAACTGACGTTGCCGAAGTAGATGAAGTATAATTATGGAAACGACGAATCATTATTTTCCAGATCTTGAAGATGTTAAGTCAGCGGCGCAGTTACTTGACGGAGTAGCAAGTATTACTCCCTTAGATCAGAGTATCAATTATTCCAAAGCATATGGATGTAATGTGATGCTTAAGCGTGAAGATTTGCAGATAGTACGATCTTATAAGATTCGTGGTGCATATAACAAGATGAAATCATTGACGGCTAAGCAATTAGCTAAAGGTGTAGTATGTGCAAGCGCGGGTAACCATGCGCAGGGGGTTGCATATTCATGCAAAGCACTCAAAGCATATGGGAAGATATTTATGCCAAGTCCGACGCCAGGTCAAAAAATCAATCAAGTAAAGATGTTTGGTGAAAAGTATGTCGAAGTGATATTGGTAGGTGATACTTTCGATGAAGCCAGCGAACATGCTAAGGTTTATTGTGTGGCAAATGATATGTCATTCATACATCCATTCGATGATGAAAAAGTGATAGAAGGGCAGGCTACAATTGGATTGGAAATACTAAAGCAAAGTACCGCACCTATAGATTATATCTTTCTTCCAGTTGGTGGAGGTGGATTGGCTGCGGGTCTGAGTACAGTATTGAAGACCTTGTCGCCGCAAACTAAGATCATCGGAGTAGAGCCGAAAGGTGCGCCTTCTATGAAGACATCCTTAGATCATAGAACTAATTATACTTTAGATCATGTAGATAAGTTCGTAGATGGAGCTTCGGTAAAGAGAGTGGGAGAGCGCAACTTTCATATTTGTCAAGCTAATCTAGATGATATGATTACTGTCGATGAAGGTAAGATCTGTGAAACGATCCTATACGTATATAATAAGGCCGCGATAGTATTAGAACCCGCAGGAGCCTTAAGTATATCTGCCTTAGATCAATACTCTGAACAAATCAAAGGAAAGAACGTAGTCTGTATTATCAGTGGAGGGAATAATGATATCACGCGGATGGAGGAGATCAAGGAAAGAGCAATGCTTTATCAAGGTCTGAAGCATTACTTCTTAGTGAAATTTCCTCAACGTGCAGGAGCACTCAAAGAGTTTGTTGTAGATATACTTGGCCCATCGGATGATATTACTCATTTTGAATATACCAAAAAGACTTCTAGGGGAAAAGGAACAGCAGTTGTAGGTGTCGAACTGAAAGACAAAAAAGACTTCGATCCTCTGATGTCAAGAATGAAAGACAAACAATTTTATGGTGGTTATCTCAATGAGAACTCTGTGCTAATGGATATGTTGGTATAAAAAAATAATAAAAAGAACTCTGCTTAAGAGTTAGTCAAGTATTTTGTAAGTCAAGATGTTCGATTGTTTTATATGTACATTAAAGTCAATTATTTTTAATTTTTTTTTGGACCTCTACTTCAATCTTAGTTCCATTAATCCTACTGTCAAGCCACGCGATGATGTCAAAATATATGAAAGGTCTCCTTTCTTTTGGGTCCTTAGAAAGTGGTCGAAGAATCGCTCGTAATTTTCTGAATTCTGTTTTGAGTTGTGAAGGTAAAATGTTTGGCGTTTTTCTTAAAAATTTAAAGATCTCCTGTAACACTTTTTCCTGCTGATCCATTTTTAATAAAAATCTATATACACTTCTAACTTGATAACTTACTAATGTTTCATTGCCTAGATTGAAATGTGCGGCAAGATTGAGTATGCGCGCATAGCATTGGATATCTTGTCTAATCCCACTGTAGTTTTTATTGATGATTAAGTTGAGTAGGGTTGTTGCTTTGTCGTACTTACTCGCTCCAAAGTATACGCATGCTACTTTGTACTTGAGTACTAATATCCTATGACTATCCCAATTGTGAGGATTTTCATTGATTAAGTTTTCTATTGCAGGTATGTGTTTTTCGTTTTTGGAATATTCTGCAGTTAAGTAAATTTTGTGAATGGTATGAAGTGTTTGATAAAGTGATAATTGGCTAAGTTCATTTGCGGTAATTTTAAATTTGTCCGATTTTTCAAAGTGCATTAATTTATCATAATGCCCAAGGAATTTTTTAGTCGCACTATTCATGAATAAGGCCGAAAGAACATTGTGTAAGCCTTTGATATATAAGGTGGTTTCTGATTGTTTTTTATTCGGATATTCATCAAATAAGTCAAGCCACTTTTTAGCGTGTTTAAAGTGGTTGGGGAAGTCGAGCGTCATCATGCAGTACCATGCACTGGATTGAGTGAAATAAAGTTTTTGATAAAAATCCATCGACTTGTACTCTACATCTGGAAGTGAAGAGATAAAATGATTAGTCACTTCATCGTATATAGAACCTATTTTGATGTGACCATGCTGAAGGTAAAAGGCATACATGGATAGTGAAAGATTAGATAATCTATGAGTCAGTGTGAGTTTTTCAATAAGATCTGCAGTTTCATTAGTAATCTGCTTGGCTTTAGGGTACATACTACCCGTTATATATTGGCTCTCAATAAATTTTTCAAATTCCAACGCGGACAAGGCACTAGAGAAAAAGCCATGTTGACAAGCGAGCTTTTTGGTTTTGTCCAATAGTGCGAGACTGGCTCTATATAATCCTTTGTTGTATAGTATTCTCGAGTAGTCCAATTGGTCTCTGATGCTGATGTCTAATTCAGATTTTTTGTCTATTCTTCTTAGGCTAGCAAGAATCAGTTTGTACAAATGTGCTTTTATATTCGAGAGTTGTGACTTTTTTAATTTAGGGATCCTCTTTAGTAATAGTTTTTCATCATATCTATCGAAGCGATCTAAGAAATCATAAACTTGGATAAAAAGTAAATCAGAGCTTTTATTATTTCGCTCGGAGTGTATTCTGAAATTGCGTTTTTCTGATTTCGTTAGACTTCGAATTACTTCTAAGAGATGTTCTGTAGATACCTTAGGCATTGTAGTTGATCTTGTTTTAAGTGATTGATAATCAGTAAATAGCGGTTTAATTGGGTGCTGTGGCTGTCGTAATGTTAATTATATATACGTGATATACATAATCTTCGGTAATCTATATTTGATAATAATAATTGGAAATTAATTATGAGATATGGCAAAACAAATTAAGATATTCGATACGACACTTCGCGATGGGGAACAAGTACCTGGATGTAAGCTTAATCACCGTCAAAAACTAGTAGTGGCAAAGCAATTGGAAGTTCTAGGCGTAGATGTTTTAGAGGCAGGTTTTCCAGTCTCTAGCCCTGGTGACTTTAGTGCAGTAGAAATGATATCGAAAGAACTAAGAAATACTATAGTTTGCGCTTTATCTAGATCAGTAGAGAATGATATTAAAATTGCGGCCGAATCATTAAAGTATGCTAAATATCCAAGGATTCATACAGGAATAGGGACTTCTCCGGATCATATCAAATATAAATTCAATTCGTCTCCAGATAAAATTATTGATAGGGCAAGAGCAGCCGTTAAATACGCAAAATCTTTTGTAGAGGATGTTGAATTTTATGCAGAGGATGCAGGACGGACAGATAACGAATATTTAGCGAAAGTAATACAAGTAGCAGTTGACGAAGGGGCTACAGTGCTCAATATTCCTGATACTACGGGATATTGTATGCCTGACGAATATGGAGCAAAAATCAAATATTTAGTAGAGAATGTTAGAGGCATTCACAAATGTGATATTTCTGCACATTGTCATAATGATCTAGGTATGGCGACTGCTAATTCTATCGCTGCAGTGTTAGGCGGTGCGACTCAAATAGAATGTACCATCAATGGAATAGGAGAGAGAGCTGGGAATACTGCTCTAGAAGAAGTGGTTATGATTTTGACACATAGGTATAAGGATATATTCGAAACGAATATAAAAACACCAATGCTTAATCCATTGAGTAGGTTAGTCTCTGAAAGTATGTCAATGCCGGTTCAGGCTAATAAAGCAATTGTTGGGGATAATGCATTTGCACATTCATCAGGTATACATCAAGATGGAGTGATAAAGCACAGGGCAAATTATGAGATAATAGATCCTCGTGAAGTAGGAGTAGATCAAAGTAAAATAGTACTTACAGCGCGAAGTGGTAGGGCGGCGTTGGCTTATAGGTCTAAGAATATAGGTTTCGATCTTTCCAAAGATGAGTTGGATATTGTTTATCAAAAATTTATTACTGTTGCAGATCAGCAAGCGGAGATCACCGATACTGATCTCAATTTAATATTGAGGTCAATTTTCAAAAAAGTAATTTAATATAAATCAAGTAATATAAAATCCAGTTTCTAGATTTGGCGCAGCTTTAAAGTAAGTGAATAGTTAGTAATAGGCTGTTGCCAAATCTTTTTTAATTTCAATATACATGAGTAAGACTTTATTTGATAAGCTTTGGGATGCGCATATCGTAGACTCTATAGACGGTGTAGATGTGATTTATATTGATCAACATTTCATTCACGAAGTGACAAGTCCTCAGGCTTTTGATGGATTGAAAAAAAGAGGAATTTCCGTATTCAGAACGCAAAAAACTTTAGCTACTGCTGACCATAATGTACCGACGATCAATCAGCATCTTCCGATAATTGAACCTATGTCCAGGGCACAAGTCAAAAAGCTCACAGATAATTGCAGAGAGTTTGATGTTGAGCTTTATGAGTTGGGGCATGAAAAGAATGGTATTGTGCATATTATAGGTCCTGAATTAGGAATTACTAAACCAGGTATGACTATAGTATGTGGTGACAGTCATACTAGTACTCATGGGGCATTTGGAAGTATTGCTTTTGGTATAGGTACAAGTCAAGTAGAGCAGACGCTCGCAACTCAGTGCATACTTATGAATAGGCCTAATACGATGCGAATTACGATTGAAGGCGAACTGAGTAAAGGAGTTTTTGCCAAGGATATCATTTTATACATTATTTCCAAATTGACAGCAGCTGGAGGTACAGGGTATTTTATTGAATACGCAGGATCGACAATAAGATCATTGTCAATGGAGGCTCGTATGACAATCTGTAATATGAGTATAGAAATGGGAGCGAGAGGCGGTTTGATAGCACCAGATGAGGTTACTTATGCTTATCTTAAGGGCAAAGAGAGAGTACCTAAAGGTGATAATTGGGATAATGCAAAATCTTATTGGCAAACATTATTTTCTGATACGAATGCTATGTTTGATAGGGAAGAAAAATTTTATGCAAAGGATATCTCACCGATGGTCACCTTTGGCACCAATCCAGGAATGGGTATCAAAATAGATGACTTGATTCCAGAGATTAATAATGTTGCTTCTTTTGACAAGTCATTGGCTTACATGGGATTAAAAAAAGGAGAATCACTTCTTGGTCAAAAAATCCAGCATGTATTTATAGGAAGCTGCACGAATGCTCGAATAGAAGATTTAAGAATAGTTGCTGAATATGTAAGTGGGAAGAAAAAATCTAATGAAGTAAGTGTGATGATCGTTCCAGGTTCAAAACAAGTAGAAGCTCAAGCGAAACAAGAGGGTTTAGATAAGATATTTATTGAAGCAGGCTTTGAGCTTCGAGAGCCTGGATGTTCCGCTTGCTTAGGTATGAACGAAGACAAAATACCTTCAGGTGAGTACTGTATTTCTACAAGTAATAGAAATTTTGAAGGTAGACAAGGCCCAGGAGCAAGGACGATTTTGGCAAGTCCATTAATGGCTGCCGCTGCTGCTGTAAGCGGCAAGATAGAGGATGTTCGGCTATTAATAGATTGATGATTAATTGATTGTAACCTGTGTTATTCTATTTTGTCAAAATTTGTATTGAATTAATTTTATTAAAATGAATTAATAATTCTTAATGAAAAAATTAACTAAAATTAGATCTACTGCAATCCCTCTTCCGATAGAGGATGTAGATACAGATCAGATTATTCCGGCAAGGTTCCTTAAGGCTTTAACTAGAGAAGGGTTTGGGGAAAACCTGTTTCGTGACTGGCGTTATAATTCTGATGGTAGTGAAGTGAAGGATTTTGTACTTAATAATAGGATGTATAGTGGAGAGATTCTGGTCGCTGGAAATAATTTTGGATGTGGGTCTAGTCGTGAACATGCAGCTTGGTCGCTCGATGATTATGGATTTAGGATTGTGATAAGTAGTTTTTTTGCTGATATTTTTAAAGGGAATGCGTTGAATAATGGATTGTTGCCGATACAGATTACCCCAGATGAATTGCAACAAGTGTTTAAAGCAATTGAAGAAAATGTAAAAGTCGAGTTTCAGGTAAACCTGGAGAATCAAACATTAGAGATTGTGGGATCAGATAAATTATTTTCTTTTGAAGTAAGTACCTACAAAAAAATGTGTTTACTTAATGGGTATGATGATATTGACTACTTGTTATCTCAAAGAGATAGGATCGAAGAATTTGAAAGTCAACAACTAATTTATTGATACGTAGAAAAATAACTTTGAATTAACAACCTCAATAATTTATAATCGATATTCGATGGAAAAAAAGATAACAATTTTAGGTGGTGATGGTATTGGTCCAGAAGTAATGCAACAGGCAATTAAAGTTTTGGATGCTATTGGTGATAGATATGGGCATGATTTTCATTATGATTATAGATTGATTGGTGGTGTAGCTATCGAGCAGACCATGGAACCCTTACCAGAGAGCACGATTGAATCATGTAGAAAATCGGATGCAGTTTTACTTGGTGCGATAGGTCACCCTAAATATTCTGACCCTAAAATGAAAGTTAGACCAGAACAAGGTCTTTTGGCTATCAGAAAGGAATTGGGTCTTTACTGTAATGTAAGGCCGGTGACTGCTTATGAAGGATTGTTAGATATGTCACCACTTAAGAATGATCGTATCACTGGAGTAGACTTTGTCATATATAGAGAATTGACAGGTGGCATCTACTTTGGAGAAAGTGGAAGATCCGAAGATGGCAAATATGCATTTGATAAGTGTGAGTATCATGATCACGAAATAGAGCGAATAGTCAGACAAGCATTTCAAGAAGCCGGTAATCGACGAAATAAAGTGACACTAGTAGATAAAGCAAATGTATTAGAATCTTCACGTTTGTGGAGAGAAGTATTCGATAGGGTAGCTGCGCAATATCCATCAGTGGAAACAGATTACCTCTATATAGATAATGCTTGTATGCAGATGATCTTAAATCCTCGAAGGTTTGATGTAGTGGTGACTTCTAATATATTCGGTGATATCATTTCTGACGAAGGAAGTGTGATCGCAGGATCGCTTGGTTTGTTGCCATCAGCCTCAATAGGAGAAGATTATGCATTGTTTGAACCAGTGCATGGATCGTGGCCGGAGGGCGCTGGACAAGATAAAGCAAATCCCTTAGCTATGGTGTTATCCGCTGCGATGATGCTTCAGTATTTCGGTTTGGTGGAAGAAGCGGTAGCTGTTAGGCAGGCTGTTAGCAAATGTATAGATCAAAGCTATCTAACATCTGATTTGAGCGAAGACAATGCTAAATCATGTAGTGAAGTCGGATCATATCTAAGTAGATTGCTGATGACCCACGCAATAGCTTAAATATTTCTTTTCGTAGAATACTTGATTATTGTAATAATTACACTTAGTATTGTCTCATATTATGAACAGCACATTTAATACATACTATTTTGGCTACTGTTTCTGGAAAGAAATATAGGGCCTTAATGTATTAGTATTAGCTAAAGATATAAGAGTCCTATTGTAAAATAGGGCTCTTTTTTTATGAATTGGTTTTAATTAAAGGTGATTAATTCACCTCCATTTTTGAAATGAACAAACAAAAAGTAATTGTACAAGGTTATCCGGGCTGCTTTCACGAGGAAGCTGCTCACAAGTACTTCGGTGAATTACCGCTGGAGATAGTCTCTGCGCGTACATTTTCTGATTTGGCTTTTACCTTGATAGATAATCCAGAGACACATTTGGCGATCATAGCTATAGAAAATAGTATTGCAGGTAGTCTCTTACAGAACTATCGTATCATCAGAGAAAATCATCTCCGTGTAATCGGAGAAGTGTATCTAAGGATTAAGCATAATCTGATGGCTTTACCAGGGCAATCGATAGCGGATATTTATGAAGTGCATTCTCATCCCATGGCGCTCAATCAATGTTTAGATTTTCTTCGTCAGTATCCACATATTAGACTAGTAGAAAAAGAGGATACTGCACTTAGTGCCAAACTGATAAGTGATAATAAAATTAAAGGAGTTGCAGCGATCGCAAGTAAAACTGCTGCTGAGATATATGGATTGGAAATAATGAATGATGGAATCGAAACTTCTAAAATAAATTATACAAGATTCTTTATCGCACAAGATTCTACTCAGTCTTTGGATTTAGCAGGTTTTGATAAAGCTTCTATTTATTTGCGAGTACCACATTTGAAGGGTAGTTTGGTAAAAGTCTTACAAATAGTAAGTGATCACAATATTAATCTCAATAAACTGCAGTCATATCCAGTATTAGGAGAAGTGAATACTTATTACTTTCATCTGGATCTAGAGTTTGATGATTTGGATGATTATGAAAACTGTATCGATGACTTACAAGAAGTTACCGATATGATAGAAGTAATCGGATTGTATAAAAGTGATAAAGTAATGAGTAGACATCGTATCATGAAACAAAGTAATAGAGTATGATCATCAAACCATCTTACAGGGTAGCTCAAGCAAAGACATATTACTTTGCTACTAAGCTTGCTGAGATTGCTAAGCTTACTGCTGCTGGTGAAGATATCATCAACTTAGGAATCGGAAGTCCGGATCTATTACCTTCAGATGCAGTAATCGCTCAATTAAGAAAAAGTGCACTCGATGACAAGGCAAACAAATACCAATCCTATAAAGGCATACCGCAGTTAAGAGAAGCATTTTCTAATTGGTATAAAAGGTATTTCGATGTTCAATTAAATGCCAACGAAGAGATACTTCCTTTGATAGGTTCCAAAGAGGGAATTATGCATATAGCGATGAGTTTTCTGCAAGAAGGAGACGAAGCACTTGTGCCTAATCCAGGATATCCAGCATATGCGATGACAACCAAATTAGCTGGGGCGAACCCCATTTATTACTCATTGGAGGAGACAAATGGATGGAAGCCCAACTTTGAAACTTTGGAAGCGATGGATCTATCCAAAGTAAAAATCATGTGGCTTAATTATCCAAATATGCCCACTGGTGCCAAAGCGGATCAATCATTTTTCGAAGAGTTAGTCGCGTTTGCTAAGAAACATGAAATACTATTAGTGAATGATAATCCTTATGCTTTTATACTCAATAACGAACCGCTAAGTTTGTTGAGTGTAGATGGCGCCAAAGAAGTAACTATAGAACTTAACTCTCTCAGTAAATGCTTCAATATGGCAGGCTGGCGAGTAGGCGTTTTGTTTGGAGCTAAAGATTACATTGATACAGTCATGAGATTTAAAAGTAATATGGATAGCGGAATGTATCGTCCCATTCAAGAAGCTGCTGTGGTAGCTCTAGGATTAAAGGATGAATGGTTTGATAGTGTCAATGATATATATAGAAAAAGAAGAGAAGTAGTGTATCAAATCATGGATGCTATTAATTGTGAATATGACAAGGATGCGGTTGGACTGTTTGTCTGGGGAAAGATTTCCAATGGGTGGCAAGACTCAGGAGAGCTAGTTGATATGTTGTTATATGAGAGAAAGGTTTTTATCACACCAGGATTTATTTTTGGTAGTAATGGAGATCGTTATGTAAGAATAAGTTTGTGCCAAAGTGAAGAAGTATTGCGTATTGCATTGAATAGAGTTATAAAATAAAAATCATATTCCAAACCCGTTACTTGGCTTGAGTCATATTGCGTTTTTGGAATTTAGAATTTTAATTTCTTTGTTTGGAGTTTTGAAAATTTAAGTATTAAATTTTATGATAGTAGGAATAATCGGTCTTGGATTGATAGGAGGCTCAATAGCCAAAGAATGTAGACTGGCAGGACACAAAGTGATTGGCGCTGATGCAAGTGATAAGCATAAGGCTCAAGCGATCGATTTTGAGGTAGTAGATGAAGTGATGTCTGTTGAAGATCTGATTGCAACTTCAGATATCATAGGTATATGTATTCCAGTAGATCTGATTGCGGAAAAACTTCCATTGGTGCTAGATAAGATCAAATGGAATCAAGTGGTGTTTGATGTAGGATCCACTAAAAGCGATATATGTGCAGCAGTAAGATCTCATGAAAAAAGAAGTCGATTTATTGCGGCACATCCATTAGCGGGAACAGAGTATAGTGGACCGACATCAGCAATTTTTAATTTATACAAAGGCAAAAAAAATATTATCTGCGAAGAAGATCTATCAGATGAAGATGCTTTAAGGAAAGCTTTAGAAATTTTTGATCTTATGGGCATGCAATCACTATTTATGAAAGCTAATGATCATGATAAGCATATGGCTTATGTATCTCACCTTTCTCACATTAGTGCATTTACCTTGAGCCTTACCGTATTAGATATCGAAGAAGATGAAAAACAGATATTTAATCTGGCCAGTACGGGGTTTGAATCAACGGTGCGATTAGCCAAAAGTAATCCAAAGACATGGTCTTCGATATTTGATAAAAATAGTGAATATTTATCTACGGCTCTAGGAAGTTATATTGAGCATTTGTCAGAGTTCAAACGAACAATAGATGAAGGCGATAAAGAAAAGGGCATCGAGCTTATGGAACGAGCCAATGAAATAAAAAGAGTGTTGAGTGGAATGAGTCTTAATGCAATTAAACTTAGTTAGACTGATTAGGTCAGAAATATAAAATTGAATAACACCTTAAACTTGAAAAATATATGAGCAACATACTAAAACAAGATAGCCTTCTTAAAGGCAAGAATGGGAATCCATTACAGATCGCAGGACCATGTAGTGCTGAGACTAAAGAGCAAGTACTAGAGACCGCTCGAAGGCTAAAGGCTACTGGTAAAGTAGATATCTTGAGAGCAGGGATATGGAAGCCAAGAACAATGCCTGGATCATTTGAAGGGATAGGAGCTAAAGGTCTGTTGTGGATGCAAGAGGCAAGAGAGGAGACAGGACTTCCGGTAACTGTGGAAGTCGCTAAAGCGAGTCACGTAGATTTATGTCTTGAGTTTGGAATAGATGTCTTGTGGGTTGGAGCACGTACTACTGTAAGTCCATTTGCTATGGAAGAACTAGCTAATGCCCTCAAAGGTGTAGATATACCAGTGATGGTTAAAAATCCAATCAATCCAGATCTTAAACTTTGGATTGGAGGTATAGAACGTCTACGTAATGCAGGTATATCTCAGATCGCAGCGATTCATAGAGGCTTTTCATATCTTGGAGAGAAGTACTACCGTAATCGCCCTCAGTGGCAGATACCGATTGCCCTTAAGCAAGAGATGCCTGATGTTCCTTTGATCTGTGACCCAAGTCATATCTGCGGCCGTAGAGACATACTTGAAGCGGTATCTCAAAAAGCTTATGATTTAGATTTTGATGGATTGATGATCGAATCACATATCACTCCCGATGAAGCATGGACTGATGCAAGTCAGCAGATTACTCCAGAAGTATATGCTGAGCTTATAGACAATCTTGTAAGAAGAAATGTGGGTACAGGTCCATTGCCTACAGAGTTAGAAGTATTAAGATCTCAGATCACCAATATTGATGATGATATACTCAATCTACTTTCTAATCGCATGGAGGTAGCTCGTAAAATTGGAGAGTTTAAGAAAGCGAATAACATTTCTATCTATCAAAAAGTACGCTGGGCTGAGATCATGGAAAAGGGAAAGAAATTTGCAGAGAAGCACGACTTGAGCGAAGACTTTGTAGCAAAGCACTTCAAAGGAATTCATGATGAAAGTATCAATCAACAGGAGCAAGTAATGAAGAAATGATAAAGAACTTATTATTTATTGTACTTAGACTGATTCATGAGTAGTTAGTCTAAGTACAATATTTATTTTAGTTAATTAGAATGTTGAACTTTCAATAAGAGAATCCTCTTGGTAGGGTAGCCCTCAGTTTTTTAAATGTACATATTTATCTAAGCACCGTTACATCTCCAGTAAGAGTAATGTTAGTACCATCATTAAAATCAATAGTGGCAACCCAAACATATACTCCTGAGTTGACTTGACTTCCCTTGTACTTTCCATCCCATCCGTATTGGTTATCGTTGGGTTGGATGTTTTCAAAATTCCAAATGTTATTTCCCCATCGGTCATAGCCAATAAAACTAGAAATGGTTTTTACACTGCCTTCTGTCGCAAATATTATTAGTCTATCATTATTGCCATCTCCATTAGGAGAAAATATATTGGGGACATAGACATTTTGATCTATTTCAACTGAGATAGTTAATGCATCACTAGATTCACATCCATTGACATCTGTTACTGATATAGAGTATGATGTAGTTAAAACAGGATAGACGTTTTGTTCAAGACAATTAGCACAATCTGGATCATCTAATGGTGTCCATACTATCGAAGTCAAACTGTCGTAAGGAATGTTTATCATAGATTGGATAATCGCTTCGTCACCAATCGAAATTGTAAAGTCGTCTCCAAGTTCAACTGATACAGCCGAAATAGCATTGATGATAATCGTTTCTGAACGGATACATCCATTGATATCTTGAACTGTGATTTCGTATTGACCACTTGGTAAATTGTTAAATTGTGGATCGTCTTGAAACGATGCTCCATCAAGAGAATATAAATATGGGGCAGAACCGCCACTTACTACTCCTGTAATTGATCCTTGATCTGTGATAAAGCAATCAGGTTGACTCACAAAAAATCCTAATTCTAAATCAGAAAAATATTCTATCTCAGTGATAATTGTACTGTCACATCCAAATTGATTGGATTCGTTCTCCGTCGTAATACCCACTTCAAGAGCATCACAAGTTTCAAATGATAAGTACGTAGTATCACTAGGGGACAATAATATCGTTGTGTTGACTGTACTATCGCAACCATTAAGATTTATTAAATCTTGAACGAATATGCCGACAGAATTCGGATCACATGTAAAACTCTCTATGTTAGTAGAATCGGAATCTAAAAGAATAACTTCAGTAAAAATGAGGCTATCGCATCCTTCAGAATTGAAAAGTAGATTTTCAAAATTCCCTATGGCCGTAATGTCGCAAGAATAATCCTGTAGATAAGTTGAATCAGCAGGGATGAGCGTTACTTCGGTAAAAACAATACTATCGCATCCTTCGGAATTGAAAAGTAGATTTTCAAAATTTCCTGTTGCTGACATATCGCAAGTGAAATCTTGGAAATAAGTAGAATCAGCAGGGATGAGTGTTACTTCGGTAAAAACAATACTATCGCATCCTTCAGAATTAATTAGTAGGTTTTCAAAATTTCCAATAGCCGAAATGTCACAAGTGGAAGCTTGTAAGTAAGTCGAATCGGCAGGAGCGAAAAGTACTTCAGTAAAGACCATGCTATCACAACCGTTGGAATTGATTAATAGATTTTCAAAATTTCCTATTGCTGACATGTCGCATGAATAGTCTTGTAAGTATGTCGAGTCAGCAAGAACTAGAAGCACCTCAGTGAAGACAGTACTGTCGCAACCGTTGGAATTGATCAATAGATTTTCAAAGTTTCCAACGGCGGATATATCACAAGAATAATCTTGCAAGTAAGTCGAATCTGCTGGAATCAAGATTACCTCAGTGAAGATCATACTATCACAACCATTAGAGTTGATTAATAAATTTTCAAAAGATCCTACTGCGGTTATATCACAGCTAAAATTTTGTAAATATGTTGAGTCTGCGGGGATTACTATTGTTTCTGTAAATACGATACTATCACATCCATTTATATTAATAAAATCTCCTTGATCTATTCCTTCTAATGTTACATCGCAAGTGAAGTTTTGTAAGAATGTCGAATCAGCTTCATTAAACATGCGTTCGATAATCACTGTACTATCACAACCGAATTGATTGACTAGGTTTTGGATGATAGTATCTATTGCTGAGGAGTCACAAACCGTTTCAATGATATAAATAGAGTCAAACGGATTTAAAGTGATAGTAGTGGTCACCATGCTGTCGCATCCAAATTGGTTGGTTAGATCTTCTGTAAACACACCTGCTAATGCAGGGTCACATGTAGTATCCAATACTTGGATTATGTCGGTCTGTGATAGTATTATATTTGTAGTTATGACACTATCACAGCCAAATGATGTGACTAGAAATTCTACATTCATATCTTCTTCTGCTGGATCGCAAGTATATTCGGTAATGTCTGTATTAACTGGTTCATGGATGATTACCGCCGTTGTCGATTCTGCAGTACAGCCATTCAAGTCTGTGACTCTTACGGTATATGTTCCTTCATCTACAGCGAATACATTGAAAATATTAACATTAGAACCACTAGCAAAATAAGACCCAGTAGGCCCAAACCAATCATAAGTCATCCCTCCTGTGGCTACAAGATTAAGTGTCTCGCCTACACATAAATCAGATTCGCTATCGGCTGAGGCACTGGGAGTGACAGGAGTTAGTATTACTTCATCAGAATCCGTACAAGTAGGTGCAAATACAATATCATCTATGGCAAAATCATTTCCAAATTCTGCAATATTGATGTCTTCGATACAGATTTCTGCAGAAGTCGATGCTCCAGAATCCCATAACACAAAGAAGTTGATCCATTGGCAAGTGGCAGATAATCCTACATTACCAGGTCCTACTGCACTACCATTTATATTAAATTGAATCTCACAAGGACCATTAGGATCGACAGAAGTAACCCATACTGAAAAAGCATATTGAGTATTAGCCGTTACATTGACAGTTTGACACCAAGCGTTTTGATTAGCGAATTCACTTCCATTGACAAGCATCATGTTTCCACTGCCACTTGTATGGTCCCCACAGGTTACCCAATTGACATGCATAGGCGCTGGATTAGTGCCTATAGAGCATTGCCCTTCTATGAGTTCATTACCGGGGAAACTAGGAGATGCGTTATAATTATAATCGGTATCGAACCCTGTGTTACCATTAGAAAAATCTCCATTGTCTATCAAGTTATTTGAAAAATCAATTCCAGTCGCTGTAAGTGTATACGTAGTAGGAACGCTTATCGTTGCTGTAGGATTAAGTGATGTAGGATCAGAGAGACCTGTAGTTGGAGACCATTCATAAGAAAGCGATGATGCATCTACAGAGCCAGTCAGTTGGAATGTCGCGGGTATATTACATTCAATTTGATCAATTCCAGCAAATACTGTGAGGTCGCATTGAGAAAATAATTAGAAGCCATCTTAGATATGCAAAGTGCATTCGCCTATCATTTATTCCCATTTTCATGCTCTAGTTGTTGTATAGTACTATTATTAGATATTTTTTTGCAGCAAATCCTTCGATGAGGTAGGGATTTTTTCAAAGAATACATTACTTAGATAATTGTATGACAGATTATCTAATTTGGATCAATCATTTCTCTTGTTTTAAAAATTTAATGTCTGTAATTAACTGCTGAACGGCAGTTTTATTTAGACCATTATATATTCCTCTAATGTGTCGATTCTTATCAATTAATACAAAGTTTTCGGTATGTAAAAACTCATCTATTTCTTTTTCTAATCCTAAGTCCTCTTCAACGAAATAATCTTTCCTTCCAAGTTTGTATATCTCATTTTGACTACCAGTTACCAAATGCCACTTGGATGAAAGAATACCTTTTTCTTCAGCATAACTTTTCAATACAGGAACAGAATCTCTTTCTGGAGTCACCGAGTGGGAAAGTAATAGAACATCACTATCAGTTAAAAATTCATCTTGTAATTCCATCATATTGGCCATCATCTTAGGGCAGATGCCTGGACAGATAGTAAAGAAGAAGTCAGTTACATATATCTTATCTTTAAAAACATCTTCAGTAACAATTTCTCCTTCTTGGTTTAGAAGATTAAAAGAAGATATACGATGAAAGGTATCTAATGACTGATCATTTGGATTGATCCAATGCGGTGTAAACGTGGCTTCGTTGTAATAAGGAAGATTTTCTACTCGGCTACTTTTAGCTGCTTTTTCTTTACATGCAACTGTACTAATGATCATTATAAAAAAGATGTAAAGAGTATTATTTTCCATATTGAATGTTTTCATCATTCAGCCCAAAACAAAGCGCAGCCCTTTTGAGGCCGAAGATTCTCCCTTCGCGTGCTTCATAATTGGCAAACAGATTACCGTTTTTTCTGTAGGCTTGCTGAATGCCTTCTTCTTTTCCTTTTTTGAGATTAAGAATTTTAAAAATTTCTCCTGATGGATACCACTTCTTTTGAACACCATCTAGCTTTCCCAAATGATAATTTAAGTGAGATATTAGAGTGTGATTGGAGTCTGGTGCCCATGTTTTTTTTGCACCTTCTAATTTTCCTTTATGGTAATTCGCGGATTGCTTGATGCGACCATCCGGATACCATTCTATAGTTTCATTTTGTTTTCGTCCGTCTAAAATTCCGATCTTTTGCTTTAAAGTAGTACTATCATGCTGGTAGCTCATAGCGTATCCAGAGAACGGTTTCCCTTTTTTAGTCCAAAGAGAGGTTTGAGTATTGTAATCAAGGTTTGATTTATCTATTGATATCATGGGGATTTCAATAGTAGTAAAATCAGTAGCTTCACTCTGGCTTTTTAGAGTTTCTATGGTACTCTGTTTGCAACAGGTGATTGTGAATCCAATAAAGAAGAGGTAAAGTAGGTTCTGTTTCATTGTGAACTATTAAAAAAAAAGAATTACCACAAAACTATAAATGTAAGTTTTGCGATAACTCCTTGTAATAATATATTTATAATCAGCTCAATTACGGTCGATATTGTTATTTGCAATAAGTCATGATTCAAACCGAATTAAAATTATAAACGTAGACGTTGTCAAGTATTACATTATACCATTTGGTGTTCCTTTTAGATCTCCTCCAAATAAAAGAATGTATTCACCAACGTAAAATTCATTGATGATATGGTAATGATAAAATTCTCCACCATCACTATGTTGTGTTGAGCTTGTGTGTCCACCTGATTCGTCAAGGTCACCAGGATAATCTTCAGTTGCATTACATTTTCTTCCATAAATTAGAAATCCATCTTGGAGAATCCCCACTAACTGCTCATCATCTTGTGAGAGGGTAGTGTTTTCTTCTACATCAGCACATTCAAGGTGATAATGATACCCTGTTGGTCCCATATGGCCTCCAGCGTAATCAAATCCAGATGCTACGTTTTCAGACAGTGAACTGTTAGGTCCCTCTTCATCATTAAATATTGGCGCTCCAGAGATACCAATTCCAATCGCTCCTAGGCCAGTCGAAGACGAAGAAGAGGCTATTTGTGGATCAGATGAAACGGTGAGGGAATAACTTCTACTTCCAATAGTACCTGGTGACATTTGGTCAGCATTAGCTATTACAGGATCTATGTATAAGCTATTGTTAGAATCCCAATATGGTGATGTATGATTAGGTACACCATTAGATTCGATAGTGATTTCATCGCCATCAAAAGATATCGTTACTGCGTCACTATTGAAATCGTCAAATGCAGATACTGGTGTTCCACTAGCGGCTACCGTTCCTGAATCATCAGTGTCTGTATCATCTAATACGTAGCCTGCTGGCTGTTCACAAGCAGATTGATTGATAGCAGCATTTCCTAAGCCATCGCCATCAGTATCTTGATACCAAACTGATTCTACACAGGGTACGTCATCTTCGTCACAAGATGCAATTGAAAATAATCCCGCTCCAAATAGGACTAAGAGTAAAGATTTTGAATACTTCATTTGCTTTGGTTTATATGTTTTAATGTTTAATTGATATAGGTTAGAAGCTATAAACTTAGTTTTCCTTTGGTGTAATGCATGTTTTATTCAAAAACGCAATTATTACTGCAAATCTCAAGGAATGTGAACTCTGCTGAGGTGCAGAAGATGTTAGCAAAGCTTGATTAAAAGCATATTCCTAATAAACTGTCTAAATATATATATATAAGTTTCTAGTGTTTCTTCCAACATTTGGAGTAGCAATGATATTAAATAGATAAATGTTAAATTTGTGGATGGATAATAGTGAAATTGTTCGATTGATTAAGCTTAAAGATGAGAAGGGGTTGTCATATCTGTATGATAATTACTCAGGAGCATTGAATGGAATAATCATAAGAATCCTTAAATCGGAGAAGCTTTCTGAAGAAGTACTACAGCAAACATTTCTTAAGATTTGGAATAAGATAGAATTATACGATGAGAGCAAATCTCAGTTATTTACTTGGATGAGTAGAATAGCGAGAAACACGGCTATCGATGCAAAGAGGTTAAAGAAGTATGAAAACGTAAAGAATACATACTCATTGGATTTGACGATCCACAATAAATCTGATATTCAAATGAATACATCAAGTATTGATGCAAAGTCCTTAGTATCGAAATTGGATGCAAAGCACAGCGAAGTATTGGACTGTATTTACTTGAATGGTTATACACAAGTTGAAACGGCTAAGCACTTACAAATTCCTTTAGGTACAGTAAAAACAAGAGTTAGGCAATCTATTTTGACGTTACGAGAAATCTTAAAGAATGAGAAAGTTCTTTTTGCGGGGTCATTCACGGCGATAGCCATCTTAATTACTTTATTATGTCTATAAATCCAATAATAGCAACTGGCTTATTAGAGCTATACGTAATAGGTGATCTACCAAAGTCAGAGATGCTGCGTGTCGAAAAGGCCATGGAGCAAGATGAATCTGTGAGACTAGAAATCTTAGAAATCGAAAAAGCAATGGAAGCTTATGCGCTACATAATGCGGTATCAGTTGCCCCAGCTGTGAAGCCCATGTTGTTTGCTGCATTGAACTATCAGTCTCGCTTAGAGAATGGAGAAGTTCCAGTATTGTCTCCAGCACTTAATGCCCAATCAAAGATATCTGATTTTTCACAGTGGTTAGAAAGAGAAGATATGCAAGAGCCCGAAGCATACGATTCGATGTACGGAAATATCATTGATAGTAATGAAGAAAAAACTACATTGATTGTATGGTTAAAAGATGGAGCTCCAGATGAAACCCATACGGACGAAATAGAAAAATTCTTAATCGTCGAGGGTACTTGTGATATCCAGATTGGAGATGCTGTTCATTCGCTCAAGTCAGGAGATTACTTATCTATTCCTTTGCATATAAATCATAATGTAAAAGTTACTTCTAGCTTTCGATGTAAAATAATATTAGAGAGATCTGCAGCTTAAATTATACAAATTATTTCTTCTTTCTCTTCTTACTAGCTAATGGGTTGAAGTCTATGCATAATTGTAGCCAATATTTAAGATCATCTTCCATATCAATACCATCTGGATTGACGAAAATATAACCCTTCATCGGCCTTCCTGTAAAGTCCATCGGAAGTGTATTTTCTTTCTCTAATTCTTCTAAATACACCTCTTCACCAATACGCGCCATGAGTAGTGTATCGCCGTATTTTTTATCTATATGTATTCCACAGAGCATCTTCTCATTCATCTTAAATAGTAAGCCTCCCATCATTTTTAATTCTGAGACATCAGCTTTCATTTCGCTAAATGCTCTTCTGATTCTATCTGCGATAAATTCGTCGTATGCCATATTGTTATACTAGTTAAGGAAGGTGAATCTTAATTTTTAATTAGTTTTTTTATAAAGAGCTGACCATTATTTAAGTCTCTAATTTGAACTAAATAGATACCAGCAGGTAGACTAGTAATATCATGAAGTTTAGTACTATTTGTACTATTTATTTTTTTATAGACTGTTCCATCTACACTTTGTATTTGTAAAGAGAATTCACTATCAAATGTACTTGAAATTTTAAATGTCCTTGTTGTGGGATTTGGAAGTAATATAATTTCTTCTTCGATGTTTAATTCTGTATAACTATTCGTTGTATTGTCGAAAAATACTCTGCTATTACCATTCTGAAAATTGAAGTTGCTAAGTTCATTCCAGGTATAATTTTTAATCTCCTCTAAGTTATTTATGATAACATTATCTATTATGTCCCCAGGTATATATGTTATTGGAACATTTTCTTCAAATATAGCCATGTAGGTAATCATTCCAGCAAGGAAATATATATTCGCCCTTCCATGAGGATCTGAATCTTCATAGAGTTCATCGAAGGCTATTTGATTAGATAGAAGTTGAGTTAATATTTTACTGATAATCATACCTGTGGGAATCAATTTAGTATCTAGTTCTGGTCTGGATGCTATAATTTGATCTTGATAACTTGTCCACCAATTGGCAAAGGAGCCAGTATTGCCTATAGTGATATCATGAAATTCATCTATTTCAAATTGTGAAGGTAACGTTGGTGGAAAAGAATTGTTGAGATCCATTTCTGGCCAGTTTCCATAGATGTAATATCTCATGCCTGGTATTTCGTTTTCAGTCCAATCAAAAATTGTTTCTGTCAGGTTAATAACAGTCCTACCAGATGGGTCTGCTGGGTCTGGATCTGATGGGTCGCTGTATTGAATGAAGTTTGCTGCGGTGAGCATTATAGTATTCAAAGGAGAATTGCTAAATGATGTCTCTTCCTCATTCCAAGAGTATGGAACAGTATCATAACCTAGATTCGAGTTTGGAGGTAATCCATCTACATGATTTGCTAATTGACCAAATTGGCCAGTAGTTCCAAATGTTTTTCCAGTGTGTTGTGCGATATCGTGTATCCAATGCAATATTGTAGTCTCATCACTAGGAGTAGGAATAGCAGGAGGCCTATGGTCTATCAAACTGTGAGCAAATGTATAAAGTTGGACATCATCTACTTGACCATAAGTGTTCCTCACAATTAGTACGAATAAAAGAATTTTAATTGTTAACAAGTATTTTTCCTTATTCGATTTCATATTAAATTATTTCAAGTTAATATTTCGGTTACACACTTATTTTTTTGCAAATTATAAATTATCAATTATTTTGAGGATATATTTTAGAAAAAATCCAACCAAATATCATAGCCACTAAAAAAGAAGGGGCCAGAACATCTAATGCCCTAAAGTACTCTCCAACATTTTCCATGTTTTGAAACACAAATTTAAAAGCAATAACACTTATGAATCCGGATATCATAGATGCAATAGCTCCTTTTTCGGAGTAGCCTTTCCAAAATAAACTCAATATAATTACAGGACAGAAAGTGGCAGCTATGCCTGACCATCCAAAGATGATCACCCAAAATGGTTGCCGCTGAGGTGAAACTATTGAGATGATCAGAGCAAGACTTAAAGCCACTAGAGCCATGATTATAGTTACATATCTAGATATCTTTGTTAACTCCTCATCTTTTACTTCAGGCTTAAATATCTTTTGATAAAAATCTCTAGTAATCGCACTAGAAGCAATAATCAAAAGAGAATCGATAGTCGACATAATTGCCGAAAGTACGATTGCAATATAGATAGCGACAAGAATAGTAGGAAGGAAATTTTCTGTCATCATACTGAGTACATCAGTAGCTCCAACGCCAAATACACTTTCAGGATCTTGTCCGTTTTCGGTAAAGAGTATTCTAGCTAAGATACCTATAGTTACAGCCGCTGCATCTGTCAGTAATGTAAAAGCAATCGCAACCCATTTTCCCTTGTCGATCTCTGCTTCATTTTTGATGGACATAAATCTTACATAGACTTGTGGAGAGCCTAAAAATCCTAATCCGATCATCGAGAAGCCTAGGATAGTAAATACATTCATCCATATATCCTTATTGCCTCCCCATACATCTGTCAATGCAGGATCGATAGCATTTAATCCTTCTACGACGCCTTGTCCATGATCCATCGAAAACCAAACGACTATAGGGAGCAAGACTAAACCAAAAAACATCAATGCACCTTGAAAAAGATCAGACCAAACAGCGGCAACAAATCCTCCGATGAATATATAAACTAGCACAATGAAAAAACCAATTAGTGCACCAGTGTAGTAATTAACTCCTAGCATGGATTTAAAGGCAATTCCTGTGGCATCTATCTGTGAACTGACATAGATCACTACAAAAATTGAAAGGACTGAAGCAGAAAGAATTCTTAAGGTATGAGTATTAGATTTGAAATGGCTTTGTAAGTAATCTGGAATCGTTATAGAGACATAGGAATCAGATTTCCGTTTAAAGTGTTTCGCCATAAAGAACCAGGAAACAAATACACCTAGTAGCTCTCCCAAGACTACCCAATAAGCAGATAGTCCAGCCATAGCTCCCATACCAGTCAAGCCGATAAGTAACCAGCCGGACTCCCCAGTAGCTCTCGCAGAAAATGCAACGGCCCAGAAGCCCATGTTTTTTCCTCCAACATAAAAGTCGCTCATGCTTTTGATTCGCTTGGATGCCATGATGCCTATAAGAAATAGTATAGAAACGTAAATAGCGAGTACCACAAATTTTGTGAGCATAGTTTTTGGGTTTGGTTAGATTACACCATTGTTTTTTTTCGGTGGTAAGCCGAAGATTATAAGAGATCGATTGCATCTTGATTTAATGCGATACAGGTACTATCATGAGGTAAAGATTAATGATTTCATTGAAAAGACATCTAATTGTTTTTTTAATAAATTAGTCCGATGAGCTTAATCTAATTGATATTTTAATTAGAATATATAAAAGTGTCATAATTCCAATCCAAAAAAAAAGCCATTCCCATTGGATTGTCTATTCCATTTCGAAGGACTTCCACAAAGCATAATAAAAATAATCCAGCTGCAGGTTTTAAACTCCCATCCTTTTTCTTTGGATTAAAATCTAGTGTATTAATAACAATTTCACTATCAATTGGAAGTTGATCTAAATGTAAAATGATATATGATTTAGACTCTCCGTTTTTTATTTTACTATTAATCAAAGTAAGTAATTCATCATGAGTTTTGATAAGCGCTTTCGTTTCTAGTTGACCTATTTCTCTGTTTTCCCATTCTGTTGTGACTGCATTCACTATTTCAGGAAGGAACAATTTTTTATGAGAAATGATATGTAATAATGTTAGATCACTAAATGTGTTTGGGTGGTCGTTGATCATTATTTTAATTTTACTATAAATGAACTAGTAGCTCATTTATTTTGGATTTGGCTGTGCGTATTCTATTTAATGATAGGCTGTTCAGATTGATCTTTGTGTATTCCTAGAGTGGCTCATCTTAGAATAAATCTAATATAGTCATTTTGATGATGAGTTTAAATAAATAAAGCCGTAGCAAATTTTATTCGCTACGGCTTTATTTATTTAAACTGGTGGTTATGCTTAAAAGCAGACGCCCAAAGTAAGTACTATGCGATCTGCACCATCATCAAACGCAAATTGCTCTCCATCGATTTCTATATGCTCACCAAATTTAGATAAGTTAGTTTCATATAACAGATCGAACCTAAATTTCCAAAAGTCAACCCCCAGTCCTATTTGACCACCATAGGTAGCGGACTTAAAATTGTGCTTGTAACCACTGATAGAAAATAGATCAGAAGTACTATCTAAATAGAAGTGAGCTACAGGCCCAGCTTGTAATCTTAGGAATCCCAATTTGGTCCCCACAAGAAGAGGAATATCTACGTTTCTGTAGGTTTCTGACTTAAGAGTACTAAGTGGTCCATCTTCGGATAGTTCTTCTAAGTTAAAATTGACTGTATTGGAATTGAATAATACTGCAGGTTCTACATACAAGCCTAGAAAGCTTAACCTAGTGTAAACACCGAAGTGGACACCATATTCGGCATTGTTGAAGTTTAGTTTGTAATCGTTGTTGCCATCTTTGAAAACTATTCCATCACTTGCAAGATCAAATGAACTTACTCCTGATTTGACCCCTATTTCAAATTGAGAATAGCCAGATGAAAGAATGAAAATGCTGGCTAGGGCAGAAAGAATGATTTTTTTCATAATTCTATTTTTTATGAAATTGATTAAATGGGGGATTGACGCTTTGTCTGTATAATACGTAAAAAAAGTGTTTTTATTATTTCTTATGTGTTTAGAAACGAATCTCTCATTATCTATGTATCTAATAGGTATTTAATTAACGCTTAGTTAACTTTACATCGATTTGTGAATCTATTGGTTATCAATAATTTACAGATGTTTTCAAAGTCTTATATATAATAGTCAAAAAGAGTGCCTAATAATTATGGTAATACACGAAGCTGCATTTGCAGGATCATTTGATAGAGAAAGTGGCTGTCCTAAGCCGATGATACCAGAGTTTGCTTTCATTGGTAGGTCTAATGTCGGTAAGTCTTCACTGATCAATATGATCTGCGGAAGAAAGGATATCGCGAAAGTGTCGAAGACTCCTGGTAAGACACAGTTACTGAATTTTTTCAGGATCAATAATGAGTGGAATCTTGTGGATCTCCCAGGGTATGGCTTTGCTAAGATATCCAAGAAGAAAGTGGCTGCATGGGAAAAGATGATCGAGAAGTACCTTTTAGTTCGGCAGCAACTGCAATGTGCTTTTGTATTGATAGACATCAGGCACCCACTGCAATCAATAGATAGTGAGTTTATCGACTGGATGGGGGAGCGTCAGATACCGTTTGCACTGATATATACTAAAGCGGATAAGCTCAAGGCTAGTGAAATCAAGACACATGCCGAGCGGATCAATACCGAACTATTGAAGACGTGGAATGAGTTGCCTCCTTTCTTTATTACGAGTTCTGAGAAGAATTTAGGGAGAGATGAAGTACTTAAATATATCGATGAGATTAATCAAGCGACATGGTCGGAGCTTTAATTTAATTATTGAAGGTGTAGACTAGTGTTAAGTTTAATTTAATTGGTTAATCTTGTCTATGTATATTTGTCATGGATGATACACAACAGCACTCTGAAAAAGGGTAGTTAGCAGTTTCATATCAGCTCTTTAACGATTCTAGGTCAATAGGTCTAGACACAAATATGCATATTGACTCTATTATAGATAAGAAGTGAAGAATACAGTAGAACATATAATTCCTGATATGAAGGATTGGCCAATCTCACAGTTTGATGAGAAAAGAGGCGAATTTGTACTTGAGCTTAACAATTTTGTGCTTAAGGAGATATTAGATAACCATGGAGAGAATCTAGAGCCATTACTTGCAAAAACTATCTATCTCGAGAAGAAGCGTTCGAAAAATAATAGATGGAAAGTTGATCCAGAAGATGAGGAAAGGTATTGGTCTTCGATGGGTAAAGAATTAAATGCTATAAGCCAAGAAGGTGCTAGCCATGAAGCTTACATAGAGCTTTTGAAAAGAATAATTAACAGATATGACGAAGAGATCGTAGGTACGTTTAAGCCTAAGACCTTTAGATTTACGTTTAGATTTCTCAATATATTTTTCAAACGCCTACTTAATACGGCCGCAGGCAGAAACCATAGACGGCTCTGGGGAAACAGGCATCAGCTTGTCGAAAAGATAAAAGTCTACGGAGAAGTAGATAAAATTAAAGCATTATTTGATCAAGGAACTGTAGTAATGGTACCTACCCATTTCTCCAATTTAGATTCCATGGTGATAGGATATGCAATGCAATCTGCGGTTGGATTACCTGCATTTTCATTTGGAGCAGGGCTCAATTTGTTCGATAATGAATTAGTAGGATACTTTATCAATAGACTTGGTGCATATAGAGTCGATAGACGTAAGAAGAATCCGATTTATCTTGAATGCCTAACTTCCATGGCCGCTTACTCGATACAGAAAGGCGTAAACAATCTATTTTTTCCTGGTGGAACAAGATCTCGTGAAGGAGGGATGGAAGATAGACTTAAGCTAGGTTTGTTAGGTTCATCTATAGAGGCGCAGCGTAATTTGGTGATAGAAGGCAAGAAAGAGAAAGTCTTCGTCGTACCGATGGTACTAGGATATAATTTTGTCTTGGAGGCTAAATTCCTGATAGAACAACACTTAGCTCGCACAGGAAAGGAGAAATACATCAAATCAAAGGATGCATTTAAGAGCTACCGAAAGATTACAAAGTTTATTTGGTCACTGTTCTCAGAGAAATCTGATATATCTGTTTCTTTTGGTGAGCCAATGGATATCATGGGTAATATGGTAGATGATCAAGGGAATAGCATAGATACTAACGGAGAGCAAATAGATCTCAAAGATTACTTCTCATTAGATGGAGAAATCAAAGCCAATCCGCAAAGAGAAAATGTTTATACTAAGATTCTTGGTGATAGAATACTAGATAGCTACAAAAGGAATAATGTAGTTTTATCTAGCCACCTCGTGGCATATGCAGCCTTTAAAATACTAGAGAAGGGACATGATGGCGATGTATATTCACTCGTTAATCTGTCAAAAGAAAAATCACAGATCGATTACAATTACTTGGAAACAACGATCTCTAGATTACAAACGGTACTGCTCGAGTGGGAAAGTGAGGGTGAAATCAAACTTTCTAGAGAGGTGAAATGGGAACCAAGAAGAATAATCGAAGACGGAATTAAGAACCTTGGAATCTATCACGCACAAAAACCGTTATCTATAAAGAAGGATAAGGTTTGGTCGGATAGTCTTAAGGTTCTTTACTATTATCACAATCGTATTAAGATCTACGAATTGGATAAATATATTGAATGGAATAGAGGTAATGCTCTAAGCTAAATAGTTGGATTAGATTGGAGCTGAAATAATATTTCTCATCGCACGGATCAAATCTTGAAATAGTATTAAAAGAAAAAGCTAAAGTGGCTTTACAAATAATAATAATTTGAATTACATAGTTTACGATTTAGAAGCAACATGTTGGATGGGGCGTCCACCTAAGGGACACAATGAGGTGATTGAGATCGGTGCGGTTAAAATCAATCAATTAGGAGAAGTATTGGGTTCTTTTAGCAAGTTTGTAAAGCCTACTATCAATCCTCGACTCTCTGGTTTTTGTAAGAAACTTACATCAATCAAGCAAGATGATGTAAATAGAGCGCATACATTCCCTAGAGTTATCGAAGAATTTAAAGAGTGGATAGATATCTATGAAGATTATAGCCTATGCAGCTGGGGTGCTTATGACAAGACTTTTTTTACTCATGATTGTGAGTTCCATAGATTAGAAGTGGATTGGCTTGAACGAGCGGTGAATATCAAAGGCCAATACGCTAAGATGGTTGGAGATGAAAAAGGTAACGGACTTAAAAATACGCTTAAGCGTGAAGGTTTTGAATTTACAGGAATTCCGCATCGTGCTATATCGGATGCGCAGAATACAGCGAAGATCTTTATTAAGTACGTAGATGAATGGGTAGTATAGACTAGTGTTTTACTTTTGAAAAACACGTAGTCGGAGTGAGAATGTGGCTTTCGCAGACAGTGTTTTACTTTTGAAAAACACGTATTCGGAGTGAGAATGTGGCTTTCGCAGACCAGTGTTTTACTTTTGAAAAACACGTATTCGGAGTGAGAATGTGGCTTTCGCAGATCAGTGTTTTACTTTTGAAAAACACGTATTCGGAGTGAGAATGTGGCTTTCGCAGAAAACACATGGACTCCGAAAACACATGGACTCCGAAAACACATATCCTCAGAATGTAAGTAGAACATTAAAAGATAAAAGAAGAGCTAGAAAACATAAGTTTTGTAGCTCTTCTTCTCTTAGAGAACACTCCCACCAAGCATTTCCATCTTTCGGTGGTTTTGACTTTACCAACTTCAACTCTTTTCGAAAATCTAGGCGTATTTGATGTTTGCTTCATAAAGCACTTCTGGGCCTGGTAATCTGAATGTTATGCTTTCTTGGATTTTTAGGTGCAAACGCTTTTGAAGACTTGGAAACATTTATTTCTATTGCTTCAACAATTAAAAAATAGCTTATTGTAAATCATACAATAAGCTAATTTTCAATAAGTTATGTTTAAATAGTTAAGTGAAAACAATGTCCTTATTTGAAAAAATATCATCTTTGTTGCGAAATTAGAAATACCATTTTCACAAAAATAAACTGACCTGATAATATGTCTAATCAAGATCTTCTCACAAGACATCGACAAGAAAAAATGGCTCTTAATCTCGTGCATACTGTAGGAGAATTAAGATTCGATAAAGGAGTCGAACTCATTATGTTTCGGAAGGCTATATATGATGCAAAGCCAAGTGAAATAATAAGAAATCATACCTTATCTCAAGCATTTATTGAACAAGCAATTCCTATCGAACTTACAGTTGCTATTACCAACATCATCGCAAGGATGGATGGAATTGTTCCTTCGAGAATCGATATAGGTACTATTGCTGTTGAGTGGCTAAGCTCTGGAAAGTCACAAGGCGAATTAGAAAAATTCATAGATGAAAAATTAAGAGCCTTTGCATCGGATGATTTTCAATCTACACCAAGAGATGTAGTTCTTTATGGATTTGGTAGGATTGGGCGTCTATTAGCTCGTATTATCATAGATACAACTGGTAGAGGAGATCAACTCAGATTAAGAGCAATTGTACTTAGATCGAAACTTAAGGATCGTAAAGCTGAAATAGAGAAAAGATTGGCATTACTTGAGGATGATTCTGTTCACGGAACATTTTTAGGAAGATATGAGATTGCTGAAGATCTAACTAGTGTAGTAATCAATGGATCACGTATAGCCATGATTTTTGCAGGAAGTCCTGACGAGATTGATTATACTGAGTATGGTATTGATAAAGCATTATTGATAGATAATACAGGAATATTTAGAGATAAAGAAGGCTTATCTAATCACCTAAGACCGGGAATCGAAAAGGTGCTGCTTACTGCTCCTGGAGATGGCATACCTAACATTGTCTACGGTGTCAATCACGAAGGTGTCGAAGATGATACGATTGTATCTGCGGCATCTTGTACAACGAATGCCATCGTACCGCCAATCAAGGTAATCGATGAAAATTTTGGGATTGAAAAAGGCCATTTGGAAACGATTCACTCTTATACTAGCGATCAGAATCTATTAGATAACTTCCACAAGAAGCCTAGAAGAGGACGAAGTGCAGCCATCAATATGGTACTTACAAGTACGGGGGCAGCAAAGGCTGTATCTAAGGTGTTTCCGCATCTCAAAGGAATACTTACAGGTAATGCAGTACGTGTACCTACGCCTAATGTTTCTATTGCCATATTGGTACTCCATCTCAAGAAAAAGACAACAGTAAAGCAGATTAATACATTAATCAAACAAGCGTCACTATCAGGTGATCTTGCAGAGCAATTACATTATTCTATATCTGAAGAATTCGTCAGTAGTCACGTAGTAGGGTATAATGCTACTTCTATAGTCGATGCTCCTTCTACGCTAGTATCTGAAGATGGAAAATTAGCAACGATCTACGCATGGTATGACAATGAGTATGGATATTCACACCAAGTAGTAAGGCTAGCAAAGCATATGGGGAAAGTAAGACGAAAGGTTCTATACTAGTTGTTTCATCCTTCAATATGGCAATAAAAAACAGCCTCTATCCTTGGCGGATAAAGGCTGTTTTTTTATTGTATAAATTACCACTGCGGTTTTTCGGAGTTATGCAGGGAACTAAAGGTCTAAGGCGAAAATTAATCCTTATTCAGTTTAGATTATTTAATGCAGTATTAGAAATGTAGCGAAAGTTGATTTAAGCTGCATTAGGTGGTCTTATCTGTATTAAACCTTTTTTATCAGATATATAAAGCTTGGAAAGTGATCAGAGTATCCACCTTGGTACTTATCAAATGAGAAGGTACGTAATGGGTATCCCTTGTATTGACCTGATCGTTGGATGAGAAATTTTTTATTGAACACCTGTCCTTTATGGAAGTAATATCCTTTATCATTTTTGTTGGTAAGACTCTCTGTCATAATGATCTGATCAAACAGACTCCAAGCATCTCTATACGCATTAGATCCTAGTCCACGACGGTATATGTCTTCATAAGGATTAAAAAGGAATCTATTTTTACGAAGATCTGATTTCTTGCCAACTGCTTTTAAATGAGATCTAACAGATTCACTTGTAGGATCATCATTCAGATCACCCATTACGATTACTTTGGCACCTGGATCTATAGTCTCTAATGAATCGATAACCGCACGACACATTTTGGCGGCTTTATTTCTTTTCCAAGCAGATTTCTTTTCTCCACCTCTACGACTCGGCCAGTGATTAACCAAAATATGTAATGGTTCACCATCAAATAATCCTTCCACGTGTAATATATCTCTAGTAGTACGTTTGTTGTCACCTACAGAGATATCTACGGCTATTGGAGTGCTTTTAGTCACCTCGAAATGGTTAGGGTTATAAATGAGGCCCACATCTATACCCCTGAAGTCAGGCGAATCGTAGTGTATGATTTCGTAGCCGCGATCTGCAAGTAATGGCTCTTTTATTAAATCTTCTACTACTTTACGATTTTCTATTTCAGAGATGCCAAGTATCGAAACACCATTAGGAGTAAGCTCTTTTCCCATTTGAGAAATCACATAAGCCATATTAGTTAGCTTTTCTGTGTATTTGTCTTCTGTCCATGCTTTACTGCCATCTGGAGTGAATTCTTCATCCTTTATATTAGGATCATCCTCTGTATCAAAGAGGTTTTCTAGGTTATAGAAGCCTATAGCCGCTACTTTTACCTCTTCTTTTTGGGCATTTCCAATTTGAATTCCAAATAAAGTTGTGGTCAGAATTAATAATAGATGGCTTAATTTCATAAGGTGAGGTACTTTGTTTATTTTAATATATTCGTAAAGGTTATATTAATTTATTAAATATGAGTCATTTAGCTATTAATAATAATCTTACTTTTGTAGCATTAATAAAAGATGATATAATGTCATCTAAATATACCAACCCATATAAAGGATGAAACAGTTCTATCTCATACTCGTAGGAGTCTTATTTAATGTATATTTAACAGAGGCGCAAACCGTAAAAGGTGTAGTCGTTAGCAGTGATACTGAATTACCTGTAATAGGTGCAGACATCATTTTAGAAAATACAGATCTCAGTGCATCCTCTAATGCCTCTGGTCGATTCTCTATATTTGATGTAGCATCAGGTGATTATCAGATGGTCGTTACGCTTGATGACAAGGAATTATACCGTGAGCCGTTTGTGGCTACAGGTGAAGATATGTTTCTAGGAAATGTTAAAGTAGCCAACTCTATAAAGTCGGAATCTTCTTCTGAGATCACTGTAGTAGAGTTGAGTGACATCACTCAGGATACTAATGAAGATGATGCCGATTACGGAACGATACTCGCTTCTGGTAGGGATGATTTTTTATCTACAGCTGCATTTACCTTCGGTTCACTTAGATTCAACTTGAGAGGGCTTTCCTCAGATTTTGGTAGTACTTACATGAATGGTGTTCCGATGAATGAGCTAGAGAACGGTGCTTTATACTTCGGTCAATGGGGTGGACTAAACGATGTTTTAAGAAATGTGCATAGAAACCATGGCCTGGTAGCTTCTGACTATGGTATTGGAGGATTTCTTGGGAACACTGATATTAATGTAAGAGCTTCTGATCAGCGAAAGCAGACAAGAATACAGTATGCAATGAGCAACAGGTCTTATACCAATAGACTGATGCTTACTCACTCAAGTGGATTGAATAAAAATGGATTTGCTTATACCGCATCTGTATCGCGTAGATGGGCGCAAGAAGGATATACTGAAGGATCTTTCTATGATGCATATTCATACTTTTTAGGATTAGAAAAGCAATTTGGTGGGGCGAACTCATTACACTTGACAATATTAGGTTCTCCAAGTAAAAGAGGAAAGTCAGGAGCGACGCTCCCTGAGATAGCAGAAATAACGGGAGATCCATACTATAATCCATATTGGGGATATCAAGAAGGTGAAAAGCGTAATAGTAGAGTTGGTCAATCGAATCAGCCTATAGGAATATTGGGTTTTGATTGGAATATCTCTCGTAAGACTACTCTCAAGACAGCTATTTCATTCCAGTCAGGAAGAAACGGAGGAACCGCTCTGCAATGGGTCAACGGTACTAATCCTGCTGGAGATTATCATGCAGATCTACCATCAAGAATAGATGATAAAGTTCAAAGGGCTAATTTTATTGCCAACTTGCCTGATGATTATTTTCAAGTTCAATGGGGACAATTCTACGCAGCTAACGCTGGTAATGTGCAGACGATTAATAATGTGGATGGAATCGAAGGCAAGACTGTTACTGGAAAAAGAGCGAATTACCTAATAGAGGATAGAAGATACGATGCTACGGAGATGACATTCAATACTACATTGAATCATGACCTTACGAATCATTTAACGTTAAATGCGGGAGCGAACTATAGAACTTATGATGGTCATAGCTTTACAGAAGTAAATGATCTATTAGGTGCTGATTTCTTTTTAGATATAGACAGGTTTGCAGATACTTATACTAATCCAGGTTCAGAACAGAGTGACCTCAATCGCCCCAATAGATTGGTAAAAGAAGGCGACATTTTTGGATATGATTATAATAGTAAGCTTTCTAAAGCGGTAGGTTGGGCACAACTACAATATCGTAATGGACCTATCGAATTGTTTGGAGGTGGAGAATTAAGTTCTTCGAGCCTACAAAGAGTAGGTAATATGAAAAGTGGTTTTTATCCAGAAAACAGTCTGGGGGAATCTGAAAAAAGGACATATAGTAACTATACAGGAAAGATCGGAGCGACTTATAAGCTTTCAGGAAGACAATATTTTTCTGCAAATGGTATGATGGGAACAAGAGCACCATACTTTAGAGATGCATTTGTTAATCCTCAGGTTAATGATCAATATGTGCCTGGTTTAGACAATGTTGAACAAAAATCTGCAGAACTTATCTACAGTTATAGATCACCAGGATTTAGTTTCAAGACTACAGCATATTACGCAGATATAGATAACGATACTGAGGTATATTTCTTTTTCTCTGAGAGAGCAAGTGCTGCTGATAATAATGGATCTTTTGGATCATTTAATAATACCAACATTGATCGTAGACATGTCGGTATAGAGTCTGCAGTAAGTTATAAAATCAATAGTTCATTTTCTACGAAAGTAGTAGCTGCTTTAGGCCAATATATATATGATAGTAGATGGATTCAATATGCTCAAGCAGAAGTTCAACCAGGTTTCTTTAGGGATGGTATTACAGTATATAGTGATGGTTTCTTTGTAGAGTCATCTCCACAAACTGCTGCCAGTTTTGAGTTGAAGTATGATTCGCCTAACTTCTGGTTTGCAACCATGAGTGTCAACTATATTGGTAATAGATATTTAGATTTTTCTCCAGATAGAAGATTAGATTTTACATTTGCAAATCTTGATAATGGATCACAAGAGATACTTGATGCTACACGTCAGACTAAAGTAGATGATGCAATAACAGTAGATATATTCGCTTATAAGTCATATAAGATTAAAGACTATTTTTTGATTTTTACGGCAAGTGTAAGTAATCTATTCAACACAAATCTCACAACTGGTGGTTATGAGCAATTAAGATTTAGCGCTGAAGAAGGTCCTGACTTTTTTGAAAATAAACTTTACCAAGGCTATGGGCGTAACTTCTTTTTAGGAGTAGCAATAAGAATGTAATTATTATATTGAAAATAAAAACAACTCACCTTTTATATTAAAATAGAAATCATGATTCGATTTATTAAATTTTGCTTTTTAGGATTTATTTTAATGCAAATGACTGCATGTATAGATCAAGAATTTGATACACCGCCGGGTAAAGCAGTACAAGTAGAAGATATATCTAATACTACTATTGCAGCTCTCAAGGCGACTCATACACTTGGCGCCAATGGATCTCCAATTGCACAAGGAACTGTAATTAAAGGAATTGTAATATCAGATGATAATGCAGGTAGTTTCTTTAAAGAATTAATTATTCAAGATGCTTCAGGAGGGGTATTAATAAGAATTAATAGAGGAGACTTGAGTACAATATTCCGTCAAGGAAAGGAAGTCTTTGTAAAATGTGATGGATTAAATATCGGTGACTTTAATGGTATTGTACAATTAGGATATCCTGCAGCAGGAACAAATATTGATAGGATTCCAGATACGGAACTTGAGACACACATTGTTGAAGGAGAATTTGTGGGTGAGATAACACCAATGAAAGTTGATCTTGCAGATGTTAATAATAGTATTCTAAGCACTTTAGTGGAGATACAGAATGTAGAATTTGAAGATGCTTTATTAGGATCTACGCTTGCTGTGCCTAACGGTGGCGGCACTCAAAACAGAACTATAGAAGATTGTGAGGGTGAAGAACTTACGCTTAGAGCAAGTGATTTCGCAGATTTTGCTGGAGCTCCAATCCCTTCTGGAAATGGAACCATAACGGGTGTACTTTCTATATTTGGTTCTACTAAGCAACTTACGATTAGAGATGTAGATGATATCGTAATGGAAGGCCCACGATGTGACGGTTCTGGCGGAGGTGGTGGAATGGTTGATGGTGATCAAGTTGATATCTCAGCCATCAAAGCTTTATTTGCTAACGGTACTACTACAGGACCTGATGGGTTTATAGAAGGTGTTGTGATATCAGATGTAGTATCAGAAAATACGCCGATTAGAAACTTAGTGATCCAAGATGGTACTGCAGGTATTATTGTAAGATTCTCTGCGGCACATTCATTTCCACTAGGACAAAAATTAAAAATAGCTACAAACGGAGTTGAGCTTTCAGAGTTTAATGGTGGGCTACAGATTAATACAAATACTACAGGAGTTGAAGATTTGGGACAAGGAGCACTTCCTTCACCAGCAGTTTTAACTATTGACGAGATACTTTCAAACTTTGATGCTTTAGAATCTACATTAGTTCAGGTAAATATGGCAGAGATTACTGGTGGAGGTACCTTCGGTGATGCCAATGAAATTTCAGATGCAAGTGGTGAATTAGCAACATTTATTTACAATGATGCGACTTTCTCAGGAGAAGCATTGCCAACAGGATCAGTAACCGTTACAGGTATCGTATCAGAGTTTAACGTTGCTCAGATAATCTTAAGAAATAGAGAAGATGTTCAAGGAGGAACTACCGGCGGTGGCGGTGGAGGAGGTACAGGAGATCAAGTATCTATTGGAGATCTACGAACTGCGTTTGCTGGAGGATCGAGTACTGCACCTGACGGATTTATCGAAGGAGTAGTGATATCTGACTTTACAACTATGAGTGTCAATAATCAGAATCTACATATCCAAGACGGAGATAGAGGAATCGTAATTAGATTTACTGATGCTCACTCTTTTGCATTAGGAGCCAAACTTAAAGTGAATGTAACTGGAACAGAGTTATCTGAATTCAATGGACTACTTCAGCTTAATAATACAGAGTTGTCTCAAGTAGAATCTAATACTGCAGGAACATTACCTACACCAACAGTTGTTACGGTTCAGGAACTCACAAGTAATATTGAAACATACGAATCAACATTAGTTACTATCGAAGGAGCAACCATCTCTGGAGGATCTACATTTAATGGAGGTCTTGATGTTACGGATGCTACAGGAACTATAGGTATGTTTACTAGAGGAGATGCTACTTTTTCTGGTGATTCAGTACCTACGGGAACAGTATCAGTTACAGCGATAGCATCTGAGTTTAATGATGCTCAGCTTACGCTAAAGTCAGCATCGGATGTAAACTAAAATAGTGAAACCAGTTTAGACGTTTATCCGAAAAAAATATGTTGGACGTTAATCAAACTTATATTATAAAAAAGCTCAATCATAATGATTGGGCTTTTTTAGATTTATGATGAGTCAGCAAGAATAGATTTGTATAGTTTCGCTGGAAATGGCAACTATAATGCAAGTTATCTATAGAATTTGACGTATTATTGAATGAATAAGAAATAAATAAGAGTATGAATTTTGAAGATCAAATCCAACAGAATACTTTTAGGAATAATTTCATGAAGGCTATACTTAATCTTAAGTATACATCTAGTTGGTATAATGCAAAAGAAGCTGAAGTATTTAAAAAGCATATAATATTGACTCAACATTTCAATGTGTTGCGAATAGTGAAAGGTGCTCATCCAGAGGCTGTTACTCCAGGGAAAATACTTAAAGTAATGTTAGATCCTGGTAGGGACCTTACTCGCTTAGTAGATAAATTGGTGAAGTTAGGCTTGCTATCGCGGAGTACAAGTCCAGCCAATAGAAGGCGAGTAAATATTAATATCACTGAAGAAGGTATCGCATTGACTGATAAAGTAAGTAAGGATACCGAAGATTTTTTGGATAGGATGGATGTACTCACAGATGAAGAATCGGAACAGCTCAGCAATCTGCTAGATAAGCTCAGAAATGGCTAGAGATTTGTCGATAATACTTATCTTGGTCCTATGAAGATAGACATTGCAAGACAACTAGACGAAGCAGCCCAACATGCTGTATCTGTTCCTCAGGTAGCAGCCGTTCACAATATAAACCTAGAAGAGGCTTACCAGATCCAGAGACAGTCAATGTCTCGTAGGTATAATCGTGGAGAACAATCAATAGGTATCAAACTCGGTTTTACAAGTAGAGCTAAGATGGAGCAAATGGGAGTTTCCGATATGATATGGGGATGGCTTACGGATAGTATGTTATATCAAGACGGAGATACATTGCCGCTTCATAAATTTATACATCCGAGAGCTGAGCCAGAAATCTGCTTTATCGCTAGTAAAGAGATTAATAGAGAACTTAGCTTAGAAGAGGCAAAAGAACATATTGGTAGTCTTGCTGTGGCCATAGAAATCATCGATTCTCGATTTCAAAATTTCAAATTTTCATTAGAGGATGTTGTAGCAGATAACTGTTCATCTACAGCATTGGTAGTAGGAGAGAAACTTCCGATAGATTCCAATCTTACAAATGTAAGTATGCAACTCATTATTAATGGTGAAGTAAAACAAGCTGGGAATACAGACGCGATATTGGGTAACCCATGGGAATCTGTAGTGGCAGCTTCAAGACTAGTTGCCGAAACAGGATTGTCATTACCAGCAGGATCACTTATTATGGCTGGAGCCGCTACGGCAGCTGAATACCTTAAGACTGGCGATCTAATAGAAGCGATCTTGGGAGGACATCATAAAGTAACTCTAGGAGCTAAGTAATAAAATTAAAATAAGTCTATTATGTGGATGATATTGGTAGCTTTAGCGGCATATGGTGTATTTCGCATCTCTAGAGAGATCATAGGTGATCAAGGTCACTTGACAGACGAAGACATAAGAGAGTATAAATATAAACGCAGATCACTTTCAGAAAATTTTCAACGTCGAATTACAAATCATATCGGTGTATGCGATCAGTGTCGAGATCGATTTACTGATGTTATGAATGAATAGATAGCAGATAGGTACAATCCTATATTGGATGAGATCCTCTAATGTAGTTTTGAATTCATTCGAAACAGAACGAATGACTCGACGATCAGAGAGGTTGAATCTCTTAATGTTATACTATGAATTATTCAAGTTGTGTTGTTGCGCAGCTTGTTTATAAAGGCATACTACTGATGTAAATAGAAACACTAGGTTCATCTAATGGGTAAGTAGCTTTTATCCTCAGAGTAACATAAAAGCGAAATCTCGATACTCAAAATCAAGGAATAAGTCGAAAGACTCTAATTCTTAGCGCTCCCTTTAAGCAGCAGATTCAACTGCTTCATTTCATGGTGAGATAGATGTCTCCAATTTCCTGTGGCTAGATTAGCTAATTCAATATTCATGATGCGTACGCGTTTGAGGCTAAGTACTCGATAGCCTAAATGTTCGCACATACGGCGAATCTGACGATTGAGTCCCTGTGTAAGTATGATATTAAATTTGAATTTGCCAACACGCTGTATATCACATTTGCGAGTGATCGTTTCGAGGATTGGTACACCGGCTCCCATTTTCAATAAAAAGTCTTTGGTTATCGGTTTATTGACTTCTACGATATATTCTTTTTCATGATTGTTGGATGCTCGTAAGATCTTATTGACAATGTTACCATCATTAGTAAGCAAGATTAATCCTTCTGATGGCTTATCAAGTCTTCCAATCGGAAAAATTCGCTCTTGGTAATCCATATACTCTATGATATTGCCTTCGACACGCATATCGGTTGTACATGTGATGCCAATAGGCTTATTGAGAGCGATATAAATTTCTTTGGGCTTAGATCCTATTTCTTTGCCGTCTAAGAGTACATCATCTCCATCAGCCACTCTATTTCCAGAGCTAGCGATTACGCCATTTATGGTCACGCGACCGGCTTTGATGATCACATCAGCTTCACGGCGAGAACAAAACCCAGATTCACTGATGAACTTATTGAGGCTCGTGCTATTTTCGTTAGTTACGCTCATCGAAATAGTTATTGGTTGTCAGTGGCGTACCACTCTGCATAACTTGTGCGTGTTTCACGAAGAGAAACTTTAGAGAGTTCTACATCTTCACTAATGTGACGCTGCATAATGCCAACGATCTCTATCAGCATGTTTTCACATGTCGGTTGATAGTTGACATAACGTATTCTTTCGTTATTGGCTTCTATTCCTTTGAATCGACTATCATCTCTAAGTATGAGCCTATGGTCAAAAGCTTCTAAGATATGTTCCTTTACTAGGTGCTTGATTTCACCAAAATCTATTACCATTCCACAATCCGAAATACCAGTATCCGCTTTAGGTTCACCGATTACAGTTACCGTCAAGTGGTAGGAGTGTCCATGTATATCTTTGCATTTACCGGCATATCCATCCAATGCATGGGCTGCTTCGAAGTCAAATTCCTTTGTGAGTCTTATTTTCATTTAATACATTTATAAGTTGTATTCAGAGAGTTTTGCTTTCTCTGACTACAAAAATGCCATTTATACTTTACAAGTTTCGCAAGTGAGGGATATTTTATGGATTCTATCGATTTACTTCGCTTTCCATAATCCACTTATAGGCTTCCCAACTTTGATTAAAGGTATTATTTTCTCTAACCTAGAAGCCTTAGTTGCTGCTCTTTTGGCCGTATTGATGTACTCTGAGTAGTCAAATTGTTGAATTGGGGTTAGTTTTTCAAACATTCTTTGTAAGTCTTTGTCTGAATTGAGCGCCTCTTCAAGTTCTGGTGGAATAGCTATGTTTTCTTTAAATACTTTTCTGGGCTTGGTAGTTGATCGCTTTTTTCCGTTTTGAGCATATTTTATGGCTTCTGTTATATATTCATTTAGCACAGCTATATCGATAGGGCTCTTTTTAGTAATATGAATACTTCTCATGGACTTAGTTTTTCCTTCCTGAGCATTGATTAGTACATCATGAGGATCTAATAATAGAGCACCTTGGTGAAACCAAATTCCTATATGATTCTTAAAAGCTCCAATACCAATTACATTTTGACCATTGCAACCGTAGGAGGGCATTCCCCACTTTACGCTTTCCTCGAGATCGGTACTATTGAGCAAGTTTCTCAGTTCAGTCAATTCTATTTTCCAAACATTATGTTTTGAAATAAATAATTTAATCTTGTCTCCCATACAATATTTGGTTTATGTTTGCAGTTACATATAAACTTTTTGTAATATGATTTCTTATTAAACTGCTGACATTCAGTTGTTTGTGGTTTTATTTCTTTCATTTTATAGAATTCTCTAATTAAATGACGCCTAGTTGTCATTTAATGGATAAACAGGATGTCCAACTAAGGGGTGATGGAATAATTGTGTCTTAACAATACCAAGTAACATTTAATCCTAAAAAGCCTTAGAAAGCAATTGAGTAACAACCATTTACAATAATAATATTAATAAACAATTTGCATTAATGAAAAATCAATTATTACTACTAATCGGAATGATGATGATTACAGCTTCGTCTTTTGGTCAGTTTAAATTAGGAATTAACGCTACTTATAGCAATGTGATCGGTGAGGCACAAAATGTTTCTCTCATTGACAACAGAGGTTATGAAATCTATAATCTTAAGTATGAAGGTCAGGAAAATTTCTATTCCATTGGATTATCTGGATATGCAGAAAAAGGGAATTTGTTCTTTATGCCAGCCGTTAATTTTAGATCTACAACTCATAGTTTTCAGATTATGGAATACAGTGAAAATGGAGCGGAGTTTAATAAAGCTAAGATCAGCACTCAAAGTATTCATATACCAATTACAGCTGGTATGAAGTACAAGAAGTTTAGATTGGGGGCTGGACCAGATTTCAATATGGTTTTAGACCTTAACGAAGACCTATCACCTTACAATGGACTCTCTTACAACGAAAGGACTCTCAAGACTGGATTTCACTTCACATTAGGATATGATCCTATTCCAAACGTAAGGTTAGGAATCAACTATGAGTTTGCATTTTACAATATTACAAACGATTATAAGTTTGGTGGTAAATCAATACCACTTAACGCTACCCCTAAGATGATCAACTTTACGGTTGCTCTATTTTTATAGAACAGCTTAAGTGTTGCCATTCAATTAATATCCAAGAATACCGATTTATTGGTTTGCCTAAAGAACCAATACAGATTTAAGGATTATAACAAAGCCCAGTATCAGTAGTGATATTGGGCTTTTTTGTTTTTAAAAAGTCTAAATAAATCTTGTCGTTGTAAGAACAAATAATGTGGTTATATCCTTATACATTTGCACACAGTAAAAGATATGTTTGTATCTACAACTGAAATTAAATCAATAAACATTTTAACATAACACAACGATGAAGAAATTTTATACAATGATGGTACTATGTCTAGCAGTGGCTATGACAGTATCTGCTCAGGTAAAAGCCCCACAACCAAGTCCATTTACTAAAGTAGAGCAGAAAGTAGGTCTTACAGATGTAACTCTAGAATACTCTAGACCTGGCGTAAAAGGTAGAACGATATTTGGCGATCTAGTTCCTGTAGATAAAATGTGGAGAACAGGAGCTAATAAGAATTCAATTGTAACTTTCTCTACCAATGTAGTAATAGGAGGAACAAAGGTCGAGGCTGGTTCGTATGCGATCTTTACTAAGCCTAGTAAGCAAACTTGGGAAATTAATTTCTATTCTGATACTGAAAACTGGGGTACACCAGAGACATGGGATCCAACAAAAGTTGCAGCTACTGTATCAGCAAGATCAATGAAGCTCAACGATAAGGTTGAAAGCTTTACGATCTCAGTAGATAACCTTACTGATGGAACAGCAGACTTAGCCATCTCTTGGGAAAATACCAAGGTAGTAGTACCGTTTTCAGTACCAACAGATGAGATGGTTATGGCTAGTATCGAAAAGACAATGGCAGGACCATCATCTGGCGATTACTATACAGCTGGAAGATATTACAGAGACGCAGGAAAAGACCTCAACAAATCTCTAGAAATGATCAACAAGTCAATCGAAATGAGAGGAGAAGAGAAGTTTTGGATGATACGTCAGAAAGCACTGACTTTAGCCAAACTAGGTAAAACTAAAGAAGCAATCATGGCTGCAGAAAAGTCTATCGCTCTTGCTAAAATAGCAGGAAATGACGACTATGTTAGAAATAACGAAAAATCAATAGCGGAGTGGAAATCAATGAAGAAGTAATACCTCGTCTAAGTTTCCAACAAGAATAATTAATGCCTGTTCGTCTTACGGACAGGCATTTTATTTTAGGGCTTGGTTTATGGCATATGGTAAACTCGGTAATACTTTGTAGATTGCAAAGTATGGAAATTGTTCTCATTAAGTTATAATATGATTGTATGAAGTGTCGGTGTGTTTGTGCGGTATTTTTTTTACTGGGAAGTTTAAATTTTTTGGTGGGTCAGTCTCACTTTGTTCAAGCAGGATTCAATAAGAGTAATGTGTCTTGGCATAATACTGTCCAGCACAACTACAATTACGATTGGAATTATTTCGTTGGTTATGCACTAGAAAAACCTTTAACCACAAATTTTAATTTGAATGTAGCACTCCAATTTTCACAAAAGGGTTTTGTGGATCGCGCGCCTAGAAATGCAGAAGTGAGAAAAGAAACATATGAATACATAGATCTAATACCAACCATAAGCTTTTTGCCGCATCGATCATTTGGGTATTTTGTCGGAGGTAATCTAGGTTTGCTATTAAGAGACGAAGACGAGATTGCATATGATCATATTGATTTCGGATTGATTATGGGTGTAGAGTATAACTACAAAAGGTGGAAGGTCAGAGCAGGTTATAATCATGGATTAACTTCGATCTTCGACGAGACTATAAATCAACAGAATGCAGATGCTGGAATTACTCCGTTCAACAGTAATTTTCAATTGAATATTGGATACCATATCTTTGGTAAGTCATCCGCTAAGAAAGAGATTAATATTTTTGAACAAGAAGAACATTTCAAGAAAATTGAAATTGGAATCAGACTTTATTCAGTAAACTCTTTTAATGCATTGGTCAAAACTCAAAAATCAAAAAGCCAGTATATTCGTTATACATTTGGAATTAATAATGTCTTCTTAGAACGCACTGAAAAATATAACTACAGCTGGAATTTATCCTTCGCAGCGGGTATAGAAAATCGTATATCCCTTGATAGTAATGTTGAATTTATTCATGGTATAGAACCTGGATTTACAATCGATGCGTATTCTAATTCTGAAGATTTCGACATTGGCGTACAGCCGTATGTTGGTTATGTGATTGGTGCTTACTATAGTACTTCTAACAAGCGGTTACGAATAGGAATTGAAACAGTTCCAAATTTTTATGTCAATTTTGACTTCGACGAACAAGGGGTTGTTGACGAGTGGAGCTCGGGTTTTAATTTATCATCTAGGGTAGGGCTTGTCGCTACATATAGTTTTGAAAGATAGTGAAAGTCACTTTTGATAATAAAGTGAATTAGAACTGCATTGCAAAACTATGATTCTACTCGATAACAATGAATGTTTTTGAGATTGAGTTAAATAAAACCTAAGTCTCGAGTTAGTATACTGGATTATGATAAGGTTACGTAATATTATCATCTACTGATTAAAGAAGACAGTTTTTCAGTATAATATTTTTTAGATTGTAATCACAAAATACAGAAATATGAGAAACATAGTTAGAATAGCAGCTTTCATGTTGGTCCCAATGTTGGGCATGAGCCAATCAGAAGATCATAGGCATCGAATCAAAGAAGCAACGAATGTAGCTGCTCTAGAAGAATTAATAGCCGCTCAAAATAAATTGCAGGACGACTTAAAAACAAACGATCTTCAATTTCCACGTGAAATAGTAATAAAAGGCCAAAAGGCATTTTTAGCTACTGTTGACAAAGAAGGTAACCCTAGGTATGTTACTTCAGATAACTATGATGCAGCAGTAAGTATCAAAGTAAATGAACTTTGGTCAGGTGGAGATTCTGGTTATGATTTGGATGGTACTGGAATAATCGTAGGTGTATGGGAAGCAGGAGGAGTGGCTCTTGCAGACCATAACGAACTAGAAGGTAAAGTAGAAGTCATCGATGATATGGCTGAGGTAACTTATCATGCGACTCATGTTACGGGGACCATAATTAATGTAGGGAATAATATCAATGCTGTTGGAATGGCACCCGGAGCTATGGCGAAAAGCAGTGACAGTGATAATGATATCGCGGAGTTGGCTTTCTATGCCATAGATGGCGGAATACTAACGAATCATTCCTACGGTACAATACTATTTCAAGGTAATCAGCACGTATTAGGAATATACACAAGTGCAGCTGCCCTATGGGATGAGCTGTTGTTTAATTCTCCTTATTTACTTTCATGTAAGTCAGCTGGAAATACAAGAAATGATGGATTTAATGTGATCGATAATGGATACGATCAATTGCTCAATGCCTCTTGTTCTAAAAATAACTTAGTAGTAGGAGCGATCGGAGATGTAGATGTATTATCTTCTCCTACGGACTTTAGTGAATCGAGTTTTAGCTCATGGGGACCGACTGATGATTGGAGGATCAAACCGGATATCACAGCGAATGGTGTAGGAGTATATTCAAGTACTAATCAAAGTGTCAATTCTTATGATAATAGTAGCGGTACATCTATGTCGGTAGCGACTGTCACAGGAGCGGTAGCATTATTACAAGAGTACTACGAAAGGCTCAATGGAGAATATATGAAATCTGCTACAGCTAAAGCGCTTATATTAGGTACAGCGGACGAATTGGGTCCTCATGAAGGTCCTGATTTCCGTGAAGGCTGGGGATTAATGAATGCTCGCAAAGCGGCAGATGCTATATACAACAATGGATCTGTATCCCTTATCCAAGAAACTACTTTAGTAGAATCAACGACAGAGTCCACATATATACAAGTAGCGGATGGCGCAGAAGTATCTGTTATGATTGCTTGGACAGACCCTGAAAACCCTAATGTAGGACTAGGTGAAAATCTAAATCCAAGCCTTATGAATGATCTCGATATACGACTAATAGGAGCGGATGGAACTTCTATGCCATGGATGATGGATCCTCAACTGTTCGGAACAGAGTTTGGCAATGCTGCGATCAAAGGAGATAACTTTAGAGATAATGTAGAACGTATCAATGCGACAATCGTACAAGGAGGTGTTTATGAAGTTGTGGTCTCACACAAAGATGAATTGTTAAATAATAATCAAGATTACTCTATAGTCATCACTGGAATACAAGGAGAAACGACCGATATAGATGAAGCACTTACAGAAAGCATAAAAATATTTCCTAATCCAAATACATCAGATGTATTGACGATTGATTTTTCTAGGGTATCAGATAGAACAGAATACGATTTGAAGATCGTAGATGTCAATGGAAGAGCGGTCTTTAATTCAAGAGCAATATCACAAAGCCAAATGTCAATAGATATTTCTGACTTTGTGAAAGGGGTTTATTTTCTGAGTTTAACTTCGGACCTAGGAACTTATACTGAGAGGGTAGTCATACAGTAAAGGTGAATTTAAAAAAGACATTCTTAGGTCGCTTCTAATTCTTTCGATGGCATCGCTTGAAACAATGCCGCAATAATGACCACCAATACACAACCAATAAGGTTAAGCCATAGATATGGTACTATATCTAAGTAATAGATGTAGATCACGATCGCTTCAGAAATCAAAGCAGAAATAAATACAGCATTTCCTTTGATCCATTTGAAATAGAATGCGACTATAAACACACCTAATATGGTTCCGTAGAATAATGATCCGATGATATTGACTAACTGGATTAGATTTTCAAATAATGTACCCCAAGCTGCAAATGCGATGGCGATCACTCCCCAAAGAAGTGTCAACCATTTAGATGCTTTGACATAATGTTCTTCGTCTCTTCCTGGTGCTAGACTACGCTTGTATATATCTACCGAAGTGGTACTTCCAAGGGCGTTGAGTTCTGACGCACAAGATGACATTGCGGCTGATAATATCACAGCTAGTAATAATCCTATTAGCCCCCTTGGTAATTGATTCAATATGAAATGTATAAATACATAATCCTTATCATTGGTTTCTATCTCATCGTCTACTTTGGATATCAGAACTTTGGTTGCTGACCGTATGTCTAACTCTTCTTGATGAAGCATTTTTATTTTTCCACTGAGTCTCTCCGCTTCAGTATTGTCATCAGTATTAATAGCTGCTGCGTAAGAGATTTGGAGTTCTGATTTTACTTGATAGTTTTGGTCGTATTCTTGTTGTAGCTTTTGGAGATCTTCTTTGTATTCCGACTGCATTACTTTTTCGATTCCTACTTCATTGAAAAAGATCGGTGCTTGATTAAATTGATAAAAGACAAATACCATTACACCAACAAGTAGGATAAAGAACTGCATCGGTACTTTTACTAGTCCATTGAATATCAATCCCAATCGGCTTTCTCTAATCGATTTGCCAGAGAGGTATCTTGCTACCTGCGATTGGTCTGTACCAAAGTAAGAGAGCATCAAAAATACGCCGCCGGTCAGTCCTGTCCATACCGTATATTTATTATCTAAATCAAAGCTAAAATCTAGTATATCTAACTTGTCTCCAGCACCCGCAATTTGTAAAGCATTACTAAATGTAATATCCGCAGGTAGTAGATTGAGTATCGTAAAGAATGCGATGAACATACCGATCATAATGATAGTCATCTGTTGTTTCTGAGTAACGTTGACCGCTCTAGTACCACCAAGTACAGTATAGATGATTACGAGTACACCTATTACGAGTATGGTAGCATTGAGGTTCCATTTAAGGATGGTAGAAAGAATAATGGCAGGAGCAAAAATCGTAATTCCAGCTCCCAGTCCACGTTGTATGAGGAAAAGTATTGCAGTTAAAGATCTTGTCTTTAGATCAAATCTGCCTTCTAAAAATTCGTAAGCTGTATATACTTTGAGCTTATGATAGATAGGAATAAAACTTACACAGATGATCACCATAGCAATCGGTAATCCAAAGTAAAACTGGACGAATCCCATTCCACTATGATAGGCTTGACCAGGAGTAGACAAGAATGTAATTGCACTCGCTTGAGTGGCCATTACAGAAAGTCCTACGGTCCACCATTTGGCTTGCTGATCTCCCAGCAAATAGCCATCCATATTCTTAGCTCCGTAGGTTTTATATACGCCATAGATTACTATGGTCACTAGAGTGCATATTAGTATTGTCCAATCTATTGGGCTCATATATATTTAATTATAAGCTTTCATAATCCAATAAAATATGGCGATGTAGATCACATTCATGATGATCAAACCCCAATATGCTTTTCTCCAGTTTTTCATGCTTATGGTTTGATATTTTGATTAAGCGAAACCATGTTGGCAAAAATTCTGTATGCACCTGGAACACCTGCGGGCAACTGACGGAACCAACTGTAACCAGTATATATAAAGTGTCCATCTCCATGAGGGGCTACGAGTAGTCCACCTTTGCGAGCAGGCTCTCCTGGATCGTTACTTGAAAGTATCGCTGTGTATTCTTCACTCCATTCATTGGCAAAGTAAAGTCCACGCTCTTGCACCCAATTTTCAAAATCTTTTTGTGTGATCTTGTTTGGATAATTGAGTATTGGATGATTAGGTTCGAGGATTTCTATAGGTGCTTCTTCTACTGTTACTCGATCTCTACTTAGCTTGATTGGAAATGGACCTATGTTATCAACTTTGAGTCTTCGGTTCGTATTGTATTGTACGATCATGTTACCTCCATCTTTTACAAAATCCATCAAGATATCTTGTTTGAACCTGATATCATCCAATTTATTGTAAGCTCTGATTCCCATCACTAAAGCACCATAACCTAGTAGTCTTTCTTTAGATATTTCTTGCACTGGAATGATATCTACCACATATCCTATTTGCTCGAGACTCTTAGGTATCGCATCTCCAGATCCTTCGATGTAAGCTATTCTTCTTCCAGCAGTTTTGATATCTAGTTTTACCATTTTAGATTCAGCAGCCATTACCACTGATTGATATGGAATGTGATTGTAATCAATTTTGATTAGCTCTTTACGATATTCTTTTCCATTGGCTTTGACCACAGGTTTCATTGTAAATTCACTCTGACCAGTAGGTGGTGTAAGTTCAAATTCTAATTTTTGATCAGCGCCTTTATAATCGATAGAGAAGTCATGTTGAGTCGGACTTACTTTCCAACCTTGTGGTACAGGAAGGGAGACGGTACCAGATTGATTTGCAGATAATGCTTTCACAGATACACTAACTTTTGTAGGTCTTTCATCACTGAGTACGTATACTTTTTCTTGTAGTTTTACAGAGATAGCAGGTACAATTTCTAGTGGTCTATATACTGGGCCAGCTTCAGGATCATTGTATCTATATACGATGTCTTTTGTAATTTCTATTTCCGCTCCATCGATCTCGATATAGTAAGTGACGCTTAAGGCTCTATTAGATCTCGGATTTCCGATTAGTTTTTGATCGTCCACACGATACATTCCTAGGCTTCCTTTTTCCTTAAGCCAATAGGGCGATGTGTGTCCAGCATTGGATGGTACTAACAAATCATGGTCCCACTGTAGACTAATGTTGTTGGCTAGTGCAGCACCAAGAATAGTATCCATTTTCATGTCATGAAATGTTACCTTCAATACTTTGGCTTCCACATCAGACCTATTCGTTATTTCGGATCTTATATTGATTTTTTCATTAGGTGTATAAGTATGTTGGTCAGATATAGCTTCTATATACATACCCGTAATACTAACAAGTAGAGATTCTGCATCTGCCAGTTTTATGTCTCTCCAATGTGATGATGGAAGTTTCTTAATACTCTTAACGATATCGGCTACAGCTTTGGCAGACTTTGATGGATTCCCAAAATTGAAATTAGCAATGACGTCATCTATCATCTTATCGATATGCGCAGCTTCTATTCGCGACCAACTTGTATTGATTCCTGCAAAGATATCATGCTGATCTTTCGGCATGTCACCTTTAAGTAGTTGAAGATATTCTTCTCTTGTGCCTCTTGTAGCAGTATTACCCATTCCTTGGCAAATGTGTTGACTGCGAGATTCAGCAGCGATCTCAGAATTCGATTTTCCTTTGATAGGGTAGTAAGTCCCTATGTCGATAGTGACCATATCTGATTTGTCAGCTTCTGCAAATTTTTCTCTACTTCCATAAAACCACCACGAAGTATTGAAGAAAAGGCGCTTTGCACTCCACGGCTCTACGTATTGAAGTTGTTTTTTAAATTGCTCCTTGTCTCCAGATAAGTCGAATGCTTCATAACTGAGAATTGCCGAGGCGGTATGATGTCCATGTGTTTTTCCGCTACTAGTATGATCAAATCTGTTGACAATTACATCAGGTCTATATTTTCTGATGGCCCAAACGACATCAGACATTACCTTTTCTTCTTCCCAGATTTCTCTTGTCTCTTCAGCATTTTTACTGAATCCAAAATCATTAGCTCTACTAAACATTTGCTCTCCACCATCGATTCGTCTTGCAGCCATTAGTTCTTCAGTACGCATCACTCCTAGAAGTTCTTTTATCTCTGGTCCTATCAGATTTTGTCCGCCATCTCCTCTTGTAAGAGATAGATATGCGGTACGTGCTTTTACTTCGTTAGCATAATAAGAGATCAATCTTGTGTTTTCATCGTCAGGATGAGCAGCGACATATAAGACAGAACCTAAGACTTTTAGCTTTTCCAGATCTTCGTATATATCACCACTAGACTTCACTATTGGAGCTTGTGCGGAAACAGCAATACTTGAGATTATACATATTGAGATGTATAAGCAACTGGCTTTCAGAATGGATTTTATCATATATGAAATATTTTTATATCGCTTTGTTGGCAATTATGCATAATCCTAAAATGATTAAAACATGATCGTAATATATAACTAAAATATAAATGTAAAAATTACACCTATTGGCATAGAATCTATAACCAAATTTTGATGCATTTTAAAGCTTATTACATGGAATAGAAGTAAACAATAATGTTAATCTGTATCGTTTCCCTTACCCTTATTTGTGGAGGTTTATTAATCACATTCAGTTCGAGACTACTCGAGAATAAATAATCTTAGCCAGCAGCTTCGATCTCAGGCATTTTACAAACCTCGTCTGCTTTCTTGCCACATAGGTTACAATCCCCTAATTCATCTTTAAGCATTGGATTGTTAGACGAACATGTTCCTCTAAACTCATTTCCAGTTACTATATGTCTAATATTGATCAGGATGAATGAAATTCCAAATACTCCAAATATTATCGCAGCGGTAATCAAAAAATCTCGCATATCTTAGCGGTTTAAGTTTTATTGAATAGCACCATGCTATATGGTGCAAATATAAGGCTTTATTAGCCTTACTACACCTAACATACATTAGACTTTTTAGTTATGAAGATGCAGGACAAATTGGATGCTTTCGAGAGATTATTGATAATCATGGATGAGTTACGTGAGCAATGCCCTTGGGATCGTAAGCAGACAATGGAATCTTTGCGCAATCTGACGATAGAAGAGACCTATGAACTAGCAGATGCTATTCTCGATAAAGATATGCAAGAGATCAAGGAAGAAATCGGTGATGTGATGCTACATATGGTATTTTACAGTAAGATTGCTTCGGAGACTGGAGATTTTGATATCGCAGATTCTCTAAACGCAGTTTGTGATAAACTCATCAATAGGCATCCACATATTTATGGTGACGTAGAGGTTGCAGATGAAGAAGAAGTAAAGAGGAATTGGGAGCAACTTAAGCTTAAAGAAGGGAAAATATCAGTATTGTCTGGTGTACCAAGATCACTGCCTGCAATGGTGAAGGCTTACCGCATGCAAGATAAAACGGCTCAAGTCGGCTTCGAATGGGAAAATGCTGACCAGGTATGGGAAAAGGTAGAAGAAGAGATCCAAGAATTCAAAGAAGTAGTAGACGTTGATAAAGATAAGATGGAAGACGAATTTGGGGATATCATGTTCTCCTTGATCAATTATGCCAGGTTCAAAGGAATAGATCCTGAGACCGCTCTAGAGAAGGTTAATCGCAAGTTTAAAAGTCGATTTGAGTATATAGAAGATAAAGCACCTAAGCCTCTATCTGATATGAGCCTAGAGGAAATGGATGCGCTTTGGAATGAAGCCAAAACTAAATGAAAGAACATAGATTTTGAAAATCAGTAATATCTAAGACTTTTGATTGATACCGTTACGAAGTAGTACGATTCCCATAGCTACAAGCCAGACAACCTTGACATGGAATAGTGGCTTATAATGCTCAAAGTAATCTGGAATAAATAATATCACTGACATTACGGTAAGACCTAGTATAATGGTAAACCAAGACAACCATGACGGCAGTAGCTTCCATTTCCAAAATCCATATCCAAGTAATACTAATCCTACACCAGAGAATATTCTTCCAAACCTAACAAAGCATGTGACATATTGATTGGTATATAAGATACTCTCCATAAACTGAGCAATCTCTTCAGGTGATTTTCCGCTAGTTTCTCCTACGCCCCAGGCACCAAAATTGTAATAAAAAGCCATCGCTATAGCGATAGTAAACGTTCCGACTATCGCCATACCAGCTCCGGGTACTAATATAACTCTATTGGGTTTTTGGGCAGTAATGGTGATTAATGCGAATATGGCGATCGCCATCGTAACCCATCCGAAGATGTGAATTCTAAACATCCAGATCCAAAACCATATGCGTTCACCTATGGGTTGGAAATCGGAAGAAACGATATATTCCCCAATTATATGAGGAGATAATGCCCAACCCACCCAAAGCATAAGTGCCGCAGCTATAAAAAAGTAAGCAGTAAACCTAGTTTCTAAATCTTTCTTCAATGTATTCATAGCGTGTGTTTGCGGTACAATTTGGTGAATATAATTTTAGGTATAAGGAGAAATCCATTGTATTAGAAAAGAGATTATCCTTGGTTTCTACCATAGATCAAAGATAATACTTACAAAATAGCTTAATGTGACTTAGGTGACGTACTCCAATCGTCGATGAGTTGAAGTTTCATGAACAAGTTTCATGAGGACTAAAATGATTTTTGGAGATGGGCAAAAAAAATGGCCGCTCCCCAGCGGCCATATTGCAAATTATAATCCCATGAACATATCCAAAATAAAATTGTCGATATTTTTAAAGGCCTCGACGGGGGCCATAACTAAACTCTTGCTAATTTCTTTAATCGGTACATTTAAAGTTTTAAAAATTATTATCGAATGTCTGCCTCCCCAGACGGACATTCGACAATAAGTATTTATAATCCCATGAACATATCCAATTTTTAAAGGCCGATCTTTTTCGGCTGGATAACTAGTATTTATTGGTTTAAGTACTAATTATGATTCAAATATAGGGGCACATCGCTCCTCTGACAAGTACAAAAATACCATATTGTAATATATAGATAATTATAATATGTTATGCGCCGTACTCATTTTTAATTGAATGTTAGGTTGTTACGTATGTGATATATGTATAATATGTTTATTTGTGAGTGTTTTTTATTCTAATTTTTGCTTAATTGTGTATATAATTTTCTTTGTTTTTGGTGATATTAGGTGTTTACCATGACAGAATCTTGGTAATTAATTCTCGAATTGAAGTTTGAGAGTTAATAATTGGAGTGCATTTGTAATAACATTTGAAAAAGCGTGATTAATAACGCTACTTTATAGAGTATTAGCAATTCTAATGATAGTTGTCATTTCAATTCTAATCTGAGGGATAGTCGAAATATTGACAAAAAGAGATTGGTGAATTCTAAACCATCAGCACTAGACTAAATAACATAAACTATATAATACCTGTTTGTAATCGCCCTAATTGTTATAACGAAACATGATTGGCTCTAGTGAGCAATCCTAAAGCAAGCAACATGAGGGGAGTTTCTGATATCCTTTTGAAGAAGGTCTGTCCGGACTCTAAAAAGGACTTAAGACCTGTGGGATTTCTAAGTAAGACGTGTCAGTAAGTGTTTTCATGAATGCTACAAGCGCATCTCTATCTTCTTGAGGTATGTCTAAGTTTGAGACTAGAGGATCTTTGTTTCGTGCGGGCTTGATTCCGGAATTGTAATGGTCCATCACATCATCTAAAGACACAAATCTAGCATCATGCATATAGGGCGCAGTCAATTCTATATTACGCAATGTAGGCGTTCGAAATCTACCAGTATCATTAGCAATACCATTAATCCCCAAACCAATGTCTTTGAATAGGGTATAGTCATTGCCAACGCTATCTAGACCGTTGTTGTGATAAGTGTTCGCTGTAAATAGTGGGATATTATGACAGTGGTTGCATTCCGCATCTTTTAGTCCATCATCAAAATCAAAAAACATACTATGTCCTAGATCTTCTTCGTCACTTAAGCTGATTTCATTTCTTTTAAATTGGTCGTATCTACTGTTGCCAGAGACGATAATGCGTTCCCATTGCGCGATAGCTTTACCGATGAGTGTTCTACTAATTTGACTTCTATCTTCTATTCCAAATGCTTTTCTAAATCGTGGTGCATAATCGTCATGAGCTCTAAGTTTTTCGATCAAAGAAGTTAAGTCATTACCTTGTTCTAATGGATCTTCGATTGGATGCAGTGATTGTTCTTCCAAGGTCTGTACTCTTCCATCCCAAAACAATCCACTATAATAAAAGCCAACATTTACCAAACTCATCGAGTTACGTCTTGCTTCTTGACCATTGATGCCAATACTTTTTTTGAGTCCATCTGTAAATGCTAGTTCTGGAAGGTGACAGGATGAACAAGAAATTGTACTGTCCGCAGAAAGGATAGGATCATAAAATAATCTTCTGCCTAACTCCACACCTTCTTGAGTCATTGGGTTGTCACTAGGAATCTCTAACATCGGAAAGCCATCGGGTACATCTACCACATATGGCACAGGATTATAAGGTATATCCTGCAGGTCTCTTGATTGCATAACCTTATCATCTTCACAGGCAGCAATAAGTATGGCTGCTAATGTGATTATGAAGATATTTCTGATATAAAGAATCATGAAAGCATTTTGTATCAATAGTATATCTATAACGCTAAAGGTATCTCTTGGTTTAATTTATTACGTATGAGTCTCTCGATTAATTGTAGTAATCGATCAAAGAGGACAAATCATTTAATAGAAACAGTTTAGGGATTGAAAGAAATAGCTTCAGTTAGATTTGTGCCGATTTTATCAATGATAGCTGATTTGCTCATGGTATTGTAATCAATCATTTTTATTAACTGCTTGTAATTGATGTTGATACTTAGATCGAGAGACGACCCTTTTGTTTGGTTGATAACTATTTCGTCAAACAAATAGGTAAAATCGGTCCCAGCGATTTGGAGCGTATCTGCCACATCATGCACACCGACTTGGCGTAGTAAGATCCAGCTATTGACATATTGGTTTTGGTTATTGATGTATAGGCTATCTCCGGCTTGTACTAGGGGATGATCACTAGTCACGGTGATAGATTCTGCGTTATCAATGACCTCAGGTATACCAAGATTAATCATTAAACTAGTATAATCATTCGATTTGGTAAAAGTGCCTAAAGTGTATCTAAAGATTGTAGGTTTTACAAGTACAATATCGTCTATAGCTACTTGATCATCTCCATTGATATCACTATACTCAAAAGTCTCTTCTATACGATACTCTTCATTACCATCGCCTAGTGATATGTTACTAAAGTAGATCTGAGCATCCTCTATGACGAAGTCAATATTAATATCATTAGATATGGTATCTATTCTGTTGTAGCTAGTGTCGTCCAATCCATAGGCGACTAGTAGTGAAAGCGTTGGGTATGTACAGCAATCCTCGCATTCTATATCGGCCGTCACATCATAGTTAGACGAGTTTGTATCTAGACAGCCTTCTTGGTTTTCGTAACACGAGCTGAAGCTCAGAGTTAGGATAATCACAACAATAAATAAATTAAGATTTTTTCTGTTTCTGCTTATCGGCATATTCTCTGACGATTTTCTTTACGATTTTTTTCACTTGTGTAGAGAAGTCTTTCTCTAGTATCCAGTTGAGATAATGTCTATCATTATATAGTAATTCGGCCGCAGGCTTACCTACATACTTACCAAAGTTAAAAACGATCTCTCCTTGATGATTGTACTTAAAACGTTGTGTAGCGTCAACTGTCCGCGTATCGCCTATAAATTTTGCAATCGCTCCCATATCATTTTTGATCGGACGTTCTGTTGTATATCCATCACCATCTACATAATCAGTGTTTTCATACATGATGAGTTGCCCTTTGAGTACATCTACAGTAGCTCTTACATCAGCAAGTGCATCATGTGCATCTTCTAATTTTTTACCGCAAAAGTGCTTCAGAGCAGCCACTAATGTACGTGGCTCCATCTTATAGAATATCTTTTGTACATCTATCGCTCTACGATTATCTACATCAAAGTCTATTCCGCCTCTAGCCATCTCTTCCATGAGCATAGGGATGTCAAACCGATCAGAATTATATCCACTAAGATCAGCGTCACCAATAAAATCATTGATTTCATGCGCCACTTGGATAAATGTTGGCTTGTTGGCTACTTTTTCAGCCGTGATCCCATGTATAGCCATTGACTCTTCTGAGATTGGAATGCCTGGATTGACAAGCATTTCCTTCTCTATAGGATCACCTCCGTCTTTTGGGTATTTGATAAGTGCGATCTGGACAATGCGATCTTTCATCACATTGAGACCAGTAGATTCTATATCAAAGAATACTAGATCTCTATCTAAGTTGAATTTTACGTCTTGCATGTATTGTATTTAGAGCGGTTTATATATGTAAAGATAATAATGTGATTCGTAAAAGCTTGAGAACTTATATCTTCTTTCGAAAGCGCAGAGATTGTTCTATTCCGTAAAACGCAAAGAAGTACGCCAATCCGCAAATAGGATTATATATTACGGTTTATCCTAATTCAGGAATTCGTCTTGCGGTAGTTTTGTGGTATCAATAATCAAAATAGATACATTATGAAATACCTAATTTTAATAATTTATTTCTTTGCTGGATCATATAATATAAGTGCTCAAGATTTGGAAACACGTCTTAGCATTAGTAACAATATTGAATGCGGTGTCTATGCAGAAAATGCAAATGAACTAATTGGGACTTACCATATCTTTGCAATAGATTCAGTAACCGCTGTTTTAGATATATGGGAAAGAGAATGTGGAAAGACAGAGCCAATAATGCGAATGAGAATATTACATGATATCTATCTCAATAGGTTTCAGAGTGAATATTATATTAACTATTATGAGCAGTACTTTAACAAGTATATCTATAGAGTAAACACAGCTAAGAGGATAACTGCAAGATCAGAATATGAGTACAGTAAATCGTATTTTGACTTTACCGAGATTGATGGCGGATTTGATAAGCACACCACAGCTTTAGCCATAGCTCTATTGGATAAACAAGGTAAAGAGTCTGATGCATATCTTCTATGCGTATTATTTAGTAATGATATTAAGAAGTTTAATGAAGAAGCATATTTCAAGTGTGCCACCAAGTCCCCAATTACAAATGCCATATATAATTCTCAAACTAATGTTTATTCCAATTTTAGATTGTCATGTGGCCTCGGTGTTTGGGTGCCTCTAGGCAAAAATGAAAGCTATTTTAACACTAGTCTTCGGATCTCATTGGGCATACATCTCCCTATATCTAAGAGTTGGAGAATGGATGGAACATTAGCTTTCGTTCCATTTGTAAATAACGAATCTTTAGATTTTAATTTCGAAGAGGGGAGAGAATCCACAAAATCATTAAAGGCTATTAATTTCGATTTGGGGTTTACAAGAGTTAATCAATTATCTAAAAAATATACTCTTGACACTGGCATCTCAATAGGTGTAAATGTTCTAGGTACCGATATCGAAGATCCTAATGAAGAAGATGTAACTCAAGGAATTACCACTTTGGATCTTGGTGCAAAGATAGGATTGAAACGGAAGCTTGCAAGTGGCAGGTCTATAGCCTTGCAATCGGAAATCCATTACGCACCGTACAACTGGTCTAGTCATCTCGAAAGTGAAGTAGGGGAAGGTTATGTTTCAGTAGGATTGGCCTATGGGTTTTAATTTTTTCAATACTTAACTAAATAGCTTTGTCATGAAAAATATAATCACAATAATATTATGTCTCTTTTCTTTTACTTTATTGTCACAAGTTGAGTTTAAGAAACATTACGTCAATACTAATCTCTTATCTATTGCGAATCTTTATTACTCTAGTATAACACTTGGGTATGAATATCGACCAATCAAGCAATTTGGAATAGAAGCTACTTTTGGACATATTATTTCGAACAAAGAATATAATGAGTCAGATATTATAGATAAGTTTAATGGTAAAGGAGCCGTTTATAGGATAGAACCTAAAGTCTACATCTGGACTGGGCAAATTGATGAGGAAGTTAGAAGTTTTTTTATCTCAATGAAAGTATATAAAACGGACAATAAATTCTTATCCGTTAGAATGAAAAACCTTAACGATTATGAAGATTTGGCAAGCTATAATGTAGCTCAAAAGATAAAAGGAATTATTCCTACGTTTGGATTTAATATAGTTACACATTCTCACTTTTGGGTAGAGACTTCCGTTGGCTTTGGTAAAAGATGGATCTCTACAAAAAATGATTATGAAGGGGAAATTGAAGATCTTCTATCCATCTGGAGACCTACTGCTGATTTGGAAGGAAACGGTGAATTAATTAAATGGAGAATCAATCTGAATTTCAAAATGGGTGTGGCATTTTAAGCTATAGATGGGTGTCGTTATTACTTCACCCATTTCTCAAACTCTTCGCTAAAAGTCATTTCTAATTTTCCATCTTTATCGGCATCATGTATCCAGCATGCTTCAATGCCAGGAAGACTAGCGATAAGCTCTTGACTTTTTTCAAGACCCATAACCATACAAGCAGTTGCATAGGCATCTGCAATCATACAATTATCTGCTATGATAGAAGTACTGAGTAAAGTAGTGATTTCCGGAATTCCAGATTTTGGATTGATAGTATGTGCATATTTCTTTTCTCCAGCTAAATAGAAGTTACGATAGTTTCCTGATGTGGCCAGTCCTTTATTAGATACGGAGATAACAAGAGCAAAGTCATTGATTGGACTGTTCTCTACAGGGTTATTGATCCCTATAGACCAATCTTTATGAGATGGACTAAGTCCTTTAGCTAAACCATCGCCACCAATGTCGACGAGATGATTATCGCAACCATGATGCAATAAGTAATTACTGATTTCATCTACTGCATAACCTTTGGCGATAGATGAGAAGTCTATTTGCATATTAGCATGAGCTTTGGATATTTGACTTGAAGTAGTTGAAGTTTCTAGTTTGAATTTATCCATTCCGACAAGTGCTTTCAGGCTGTCTAAAGTAGAGCTAGAGACATTCTCTCGGAGCACTCTTCTATCTTTACCAAATCCGTAATAGTTCGTCATAGCACCTACTGTAGGATCATACAATCCTTCAGTTTTTCGATGTATCTTTTTTGCAGCATTATAATTTTTGATAAAGTGCGGATCTGCACCCATACTTATATTTTGATCTGAAGCAGAATTGATTCTGGAGATGTAAGACTCAGGAATGTAAGTTGAAAGAGATTGATTGATTGCTATTAGGATACTATCGATTTTAGGCTTTAGGTTTCTCTTTTGATGGTCACTGTATTTGATGTTATAGTACGTTCCCATAGTTTCGCCTTGTATAGAGAAGTATTCTATTTGTTTACCGACGGTAGAATTCTGTTTACAGCTATATGCTGCAGCAATACAGATGGTTATAAATAGTATAGCTTTGAGTGTTTTCACGTAATATTATTTTAGCAAATATAAAGATGCATATTTTCAGAAAGGACGTTTAAAGGTAAGTGTAAAGAGCTTTGTTGATTATACATTTACCACTTATCTTTATCGTGACGTTTTATTTATTCTTGTAGAAATTTTGTAAAATGTAAAAAGCTTTCTTTTTATATCCATCATCAGAGATTAATCCTTTTCGATTCCATCCATCTTGTATTTTAGGAAGTACTCTACGTGGAGATCTAAAATCAACCAATACCCACGGAGATATACCTTGAACTTTATCAATACCATTAATCATTTTTAAGGATTTAGAATATAGGTTTTCTTGAAATTCTTCGGTCCATCTAGTATTTTGATCTCCATGCAATCCTTGTTTCGCACCTGCTCCAAACTCAGAAATCAGAACGGGTTTATCTTGTTGAATATTCCAAGATATTGTTTCGCATTTTGAAGGCAGTCCATCATACCATCCGATGTATTGATTAAAACTTAGTATGTCTACTTCTTCGGCAAATGGATCATCTATAGTTCTGATCAACGGATTGCCTTGATAGTCTTTTTGTTCCAATGCCGCACTTATGAGTCTGGTTTCATCTTTGGACTTAGTAAACTTTGCAAGTTTAGATAAAAATATGTTTCGTGCGGGGACATTTGGAGTCTCATTCGCCATAGACCAGATAATGACGCTTGCTCTATTTTGATCTCTAGCGATAAGTTCAGAAAGTTGATTCTCCGCATTCTCATAAGTCTCATTATTTTCCCATGATATGGTCCAGTAAACAGGATTTTCTTCCCAGACCAATATTCCTTTTTGGTCAGCGAGCCTTACCATATGTTCATTGTGAGGATAGTGGGCTAGTCGGACATAATTGCAACCTAACTCCTGTACCCAATCTAAAAGTTGTTCTGCATCTTCTTCTGAGTGGCCTCTACCATCACGAAGGGGACTTTCTTCGTGTATAGATATTCCTTTAAGATAAATGGGTTTGTCATTAAGTAGGATTTTTGACCCTTCAGTTCTTATCGTTCTAAAGCCAATTTGATCCATGATTTCATCACCTTCGACTTTCAATGTCACATCGTATAAGTGTGGTGTTACTGTAGACCAGTATTGGATTTTGTTAGCGTCTATTTTAAACGAAACATATCCATTAATATCGGCGATTAATTGCTTTGAAATATTTAGTTCGGGAATTTCAATTTGAACTATTTGCTTGCTTTTGTTTACACCATCTAATTGTATGTAACCTTTTATTTGTTTGTTGTTGTTGGGAGCTAATTGTATAAAGTAATCTTGAATATAGGTAGAGCCTATTTCGACTAGCTTTACATCTCTCGTAAGTCCGCCATAATTCCACCAATCGGTATTCAGAGTCGGTACTCCATCCTTAGATCTTTTGTTATCAACTTTTACGATTAAGAAATTGTCTTTCTCTTTTAGTAGATCGGAAACATCAAAATGAAATGGTGTGAACCCACCAATATGAGTGCCTAGTTTTTGACCGTTGAGATAGACTTCTGTCTTATAATTTGATGCTTCGAAATAGATAAATACTTTATTGGACAATTGAGAGCGATTATAGTCAAATGACTTTTTATACCATAAAGTACCTTCGTAGTAGAGTAATTCTGGTTTTTGACTATTCCAATCTCCAGGTACGGTTATATTATCCATACCATCAAAATCGTACTCTAATAAGTCAGATGGATTCTTTTGTTTAGAATTAAGAAAGAAAGCACTTGCCCATGGCGATTCTTGCTGATCAAATGGTTGGTATCGATAATTGTAATATCCATTTTCATAAGGGTCAATGATATATTTCCAATCCCCGCTGAGTGAGGTGGTGGTGCGATTGTATACATTGATAAGTAGATTGTCTTGTGAAAACCCAGCTAAGGGGGACATAAGCAATACAAGAATAAAAAGTACTTGTTTTATCATTCGAGTGTAATTGTTGTTTTGATAGGACTAAATTATCAATAGTATTGGATTCTTAGATGGTTGTCATTAACCTATTTTAGATATAGTCTGCATCCTTTATTTGGAACAAAGTTTGATATATGGTAACCAAACAGCCAAACACTATGATCATACTATCTCTTCTTTCCCTATTGCTTAATTTTTCACCTACGACTCCCGTGGCGGATATAGCTTGTAATCAGCTAATAGAGGCCATCTCAGATCAGAAAACAGGAGTAATTACTTATTGTAATCGATATAAGTTACCTGTAGTAGATAGTAATGGAAAGATGATGTTTGATGTCGGAATGCAACGAAAAGGAAGTACATCAATACTAAGTCTAACTCCAGCGATGGATTGTAAGATTGTATCAGGTGCTCAAGTGACTTTTACGTTTACTGATAAGAGTCAATATAAGGTATTATCTAATATCGATGCTGATGAAACTAATGTCGAAATCGAGATCAATTCAGAACTACGTACAAAGATGATGACAGAGAAAGTTCTGTCAATCGCATTTGATGGCATGAAGTATCCATATAATGTAATACTAAAACCTAACCAAGGCAGGGTAGTACAAGATGTAATTAACTGTTTACAACACTAAGCGTTTACCGCACTATATCTTTCTACAAATTTCTGCATTTCATCTACCATATCAGGAGATCCAATTGCAATAGTTGCTTTCTGATGAATGTTAGTAACAGGAATAGCGAGGATACGCTCTAGACCACAAGTAATGGCTTTGCCACCAGCTTGTTCTACGATCATAGCCATGGGATTACACTCATATAGTAGTCTCAGCTTACCATGAGGATATTTGCGAGTGTTAGGATATAAGAAAATACCACCTTGGAATAATATTCTGTGAATATCAGAAACCATACTCCCTATATACCTTAATCTCAGATTGAGATCAGAGCAATGATCAATATATCTACGCATTTCAAGGTCAAATTTGAGATAATACCCTTGATTAACTGAATAGTAGTTTCCTGCCGCAGGAATTTTCATGTCTGAGTGTGAAAGACAAAATTCGCCGATACTTGGATCTAAAGTAAATCCATTGACACCACTTCCTGTTGTATATACTAGGATTGTAGAAGTACCATAAAGTACATAACCTGAGGCAACTAAGTCTAGTCCTGTTTGAATACAATCTTCAAGTTCGATCTCTCCAGAGGCATCGGACTTCCGTTTATATATTCCGAATATAGTACCTACACTTACATTGACATCTATATTAGATGATCCATCAAGCGGATCCATTACTAAAACGTATTGAGCTTTCTTACCGTTTACCGACGGAAGTTTGATGATATCTTCATTTTCTTCAGATACGATCGCTGCACATTCGCCGCTCATACTAAGACATTCGATGATCTTTTCATTGGCGAAAATATCCAATTTTTGAACCATATCGCCAGTTGAATTTTCTGATCCTTCTACACCTAGGATATTTACTAATCCAGCTTTATTTACTTCACGATTGATGATCTTAGAAGCGATACCAATATCGCGTAATAATCTCGATAGTGATCCTGTCGCATCATCATGTCCTTTTTGACTTTTGATAATAAATTCGTCTAGAGTAACTATTTTCTTATTCATAATGCTTGTAAAAGAGAGCGATAAATATCATGTAAACTAAGGCAAAGATAGGTGTGGACACCTATAATTCAACGTTTTGGAGCTACTATTCATATATAAATTTGCTAGCTCAATGTCTATGCACATAGTGTATTATCGACACGATTTGTGATCCAGCGTGATATTTAGAAAAGTGTTCAATTGACCTTAATTTTGATAGCCATGTTTAGTCAATTAACAATTGTTGAGATATCATAAATTTATAACATATATTTTCAAATGCCATTTACTTTTAATTTGCCCAAATTTTGAATGTTGTCTAGTTTTATTGAGTTTTATATTGATTTTGGGCGGATAAGTGACTGATTATGGTAGTAAGCGTCAAATAATTGTTATTTTAAATTTCATTTTTTAATTAAAACCAACCAATTGCTTATGAGAGCCTTACTAATTGCACTAATAGTTGCAGTACAGCTCTTATTGGGATGGTGTTATTGGAACGATGCTAAAGACTGCTGCAATAATACTGCAGAGACTAATGAAGTTTCAGAAAAAACCTCAAAAGCTGCACCTGCAGCTGCCGCTGTTACGACAGCTGCCGCCGCAGTGGCTAAGAAGGTATCTGGACCTTTATTGTTTAACTGGTCTAACGGCAAAACGCTTACCGACAACACCTGGCCTAATAAGAAGAAGTCCATTCTCGCTGGACTTAAGAATGATCAAAAATTAGAGATTACCGGTCTCTATCGCTCTGACGAAAAGAATACTTCCCAATTTGAAAATTTGGGAGTTGCTAGAGCTAATGAAACCCGAAAGTTATTTTCTGAATTACCCGATGATAGGATTATTTTATTGGGCAAGCAAGTCAATGATAATGTTGATCAAGAAGGACCTTTTGCAAGTGCTTCATTTGCAAGTCGAACAATCAATAAATCAATCAAGGAAACAGCCAATGGGACTGAGATCTACTTTCCATATAATAGTACCAATAAATTGAATGATAATACAGTCGAGAAATATCTTGATGATGTAGCCACTAGAGTTAAAGCCTCAGGTGAAAGAGTTCGTCTTACAGGACATACAGATGCCTTGGGAAGTGATGCCTCTAATATGAAGCTCGGACAATGGAGAGCAGATGTTGTTCAAAAGTACCTTGAGAAAAAAGGTGTGTCTGGTTCTAAGATTATAGCTCTAACCAAAGGAGAGAGTCAACCGATAGCAACCAATAATACGGATGCTGGACGGGCTAAAAATCGTAGAACTGAACTCCAAATCATTAAATAATCAAAATTAAAAGAAATATACTATGTTACTATTTATAGATTTTTGTGAATTATGGTGGCTAGCATGGCTGCTACCGTTTCTTCTAGGACTCTTTTTGGGGTGGCTGTTATGGTCTAGATTTAAAAGTATGTTAGCTGCTAGTCAAGCCAATGTATCATCACTTACAAGTGCTAATGGCAAACTAGAAGCCGATCTTACCTCTAGCCGCAATATGAAAGCTGACCTCGAAGGTGATGTCGCTCTCATGAAAGGTAGAGTAAGAGAGATGGAATCTGAAGTGAGTGGTTACAAATCTAAATTATCTGCCAAAGGAGGAGGATCTTCAGAAGCAAATAATGGAGACAAAAGTAAAGCAGAACTGGATAGAATTAAAGCAGAGCTTGAAAGAAGTAAGGCAGAGCTTGATAAAAATAATTCAGAACTTGATAAACTAAGAGCACAGCTCAAAGAATGTCAAGATAAGGGTGAAGCGTTACATGCTGATCTTGAAAGTGCTAAAGCAAAAAATGCTTCTAAAGGAGGATCATTAGACGCAGGAGTTTCGGCATTAAGCGCATCAGGAGCCACAGCTGCTCCAGTAATGGCATCATCATTAGCCGCTGGAGGTGGAGATGTAAAGCCAAGTGGAAGCGGAGCTAAGTCAAATCCATATGCAAAGTTAAAGTCAAATAATCTACAAATCGTAGAAGGCATTGGACCAAAAATGGAATCTGTATTGCATGAGAATGGAGTGAATTCTTGGAGTGAACTCTCTGGAAAAAGTGAAGAAGATCTCAGAAATATCCTTAATAAATATGGAGACAAGTACAGAATAATAGACCCATCATCTTGGTCTGCCCAAGCATCTAAAGCTGCTGCTGCGGATTGGCCTGGATTGATTACTCTACAAAAGTCACTTGATGGCGGTAAGGGTAATACTGGTAATAACTCAAACGATTCTAAGCTAGAAAAGCTAATGATGAAAATGGGATTACTTAAAAGGTATAAACAAGATGACCTAAAAGCCGTAGAAGGAGTAGGGCCGAAGATCGCTGAATTGCTTAATAACGGTGGTATTAATACTTGGAGAGAATTAGCGAATACTGATGTCGCTAAAATCCAAGGAATACTTGATGCTGCTGGAAGTCGATATAAATTAGCAGATCCAGGTACATGGCCAAAGCAAGCTGAATTAGCTGCCGATGGCAAGTGGGATGAGCTTACTGAATATCAAGATTTCCTTCAAGGAGGAAAGTAAAAACTCTACATGAATTTGGCAATAGTAATTAATTGGAGTCAAATGAATGTATTATAAAAATAGCCCCAATGCAGATGATGCGTTGGGGCTTATTTATTGTATTTAATAACAATCAAAGAAATACTATCTACGTTTCCTTTGATTTTCTTTTGATCCATACCGACCAAATGCTAATCCCATTTTTACTCCAACGTTCAATGCAAAATTTTTGTACCCAAACATGTCACCTGCTGATAGTCCATTCAGTTCGTAGGGTTCATCTGAACCATTATTAGTATATCGAGCCTCTTGTTTTCCAGCATAAAAGGAAAATCCAGCATAATATTCGAATGTAACCTTGTTTTGGATCACATGAACGTTACCAAAATTAGCGCCGAGATGGATGATTTGACTGGTTTCTTTTAGATAACTAGATGTTCGCTTAATGTTGTCGAATCCTATATTAGGCATGATATATCCACCACTCAGTAGGTGCTTAGGTCTGTACTCCCATTTGTTTTTCTTTTTGCTGCCAAATTTGATCTTATAACCCACTTCAGCACCTACTCCGCTTCGGTCATTATATGAATCGGCACTTGGTCCAAACCCAATACCATGTATTTTGAATGATCCTTCGAAAGAGCTATTTAGCGAGAGTGTTTTTTCGTACGATACAATTGCAGCATCGAATAGCATACTAGAGATGTTTATTTTGATGGCCGAATCCGAATCATTTTCAAAGTAATCTTTAGTAAGGATTGGTTCTTCTTCCTTATATTCTTTACCATAAGAAAATTTGATGTCTGTTACCATCATTCTATCTAATGTAAATATGACTTGATTGGGATCATCAAAATGATAGTATTTGATTTGAGTGTCATTGATTTCTTTGACTACAACTTTCAGGACTTCTCCATTTTTCTTTTTGATGCTATCCTGAGCATTGATACCGCCTACAAAAATCAAAGTAAGTAAAGTTACTATGGTAATATTGATTAAGGTCTTCATTGAATGATAGTTTCGAAAAATTAGATAATTAGAATTGATTGATCTAAAGAATCAAAACAAATTCGCCTTGAGAAACGCAGCAACAGACTTATTTGATTTTCCGATTGGCATCATTTGGTAGAATGCCGTAAGTATAGTTTTTAGAGTCATTGTAATTTGGTATTGTTTATACAACAAATGTAATTGCAAGACGACTGATGAATTAGGAAGAATATGAAATGAGTATTCCTATTTTAGGAATTAATATTATTTGCTCGATGGAGTCCAACTATAATGGAGGTGTTTTAGATCTTTTTGCCAACCCAATCTTTCATATAGATGTTGCGCAGGATTGTCGTTGTCGGTTTCGAGTATAAGACTCTTGCCAAGATTAGCTACCGTATACTCCTTACCCTTGTTGAGTAATGCTTGTCCTATGCCTTTACCTCTATGGGAAGAGTCTACGTATAGGTCATTGAGCACATAGAGCTTCTGCATACTCACCGAAGAGAACATAGGGTAGATCTGAGTAAATCCAACCGCTTGACCGTCAATAAAAGCTATGAAAATAGCAGAATCACCGTTGGTTAGACGCTTAGATAAAAATGCTGCTGCTGAATCTATATCAGATTTAGCTTTATAGAATACTCTGTACGCATCGAATAATGCAGTGAGTGCTTCGAGGTGTGTCGATGTTGCTTGCAGGATTTTAATCATTAGACACCGTTTTGTGTTTCTTCTTCTTCTTCTTCTTTTCGAGAAAATAATATGCAGTTCTATCGTGAAAGTTATTTCATCACGATCTACAAAGGAATATTCCCATGCTTCTTTTTAGGCAATGTAGCTACCTTATTTTCTAGTAAGGCAAATGCTTTAATCAGCTTGCGTCTAGTTTCTCTTGGTTGTATTACTTCATCTATAAATCCTCGTTGCGCAGCGCTGTATGGATTAGCAAATAGATCAGAGTATTCCTTTTCTTTTGCAGCTAGGGTAGCGGCAGGATCATCTGATGCTTTAATCTCATTTCGGAAGATAATCTCACTAGCTCCTTTGGCTCCCATTACTGCGATCTCAGCGCCTGGCCAAGCGTAGTTGAAGTCTGCGCCGATATGCTTAGAGTTCATTACATCATAGGCGCCACCGTAAGCCTTACGAGTGATGACAGAGATACGTGGTACAGTCGCTTCACTTAGCGCATAGAGTAATTTGGCTCCGTTAGTAATAATAGCATTCCATTCTTGATCTGTTCCTGGTAAAAATCCAGGTACATCTACAAGTACCAGTAAAGGGATATTAAAGCAATCACAGAATCTTGTAAATCTTGCAGCTTTCTTACTACTTTCTACATCTAGACATCCAGCTAAACTCATCGGCTGATTGGCTACGATACCTATACTTCGGCCACCTAATCTAGCGAATCCTACAACGATATTATCCGCGTAGTTTTTATGGATTTCATAGAAACTTTCTTTATCTGTGATACCATTGATTACCTCTTTGATATCGTATGGTTGATTGGCGCTTTCTGGGACGATTGATTCTAATTCATCTCTATATTCATCACCAATTTCGTAATCCAATTTAGCTGCTTTCTCTTCACAGTTTTGAGGAAGATAGCTAAGTAATTGCTTGAGTTGATTGATACAGTCCAAGTCATTCGCTGCTGTCAAATGTGTTACACCAGACTTAGTGGAATGTGTGCTTGCGCCACCAAGTTCCTCAGAGGTAACTTCTTCGTTAGTTACCGTCTTAACTACGTTAGGCCCAGTCACAAACATATAACTAGTATTCTCTACCATTATGGTAAAGTCAGTCATCGCAGGAGAGTATACCGCTCCACCAGCACAAGGTCCCATGATCGCAGAGATCTGTGGGATTACGCCTGAGGCCATTACATTTTTATAAAAGATATCTGCGTATCCACCGAGTGATCTTACTCCTTCTTGGATACGTGCTCCTCCACTATCATTGAGTCCGATAAGTGGTGCTCCTGTCTTCATAGCGAGATCCATGATCTTTACAATCTTCTCTGCATGAGTCTCTGATAGTGATCCTCCAAATACGGTGAAGTCTTGTGCAAATGCGTATATCGTACGACCATTGACAGTGCCATAGCCAGTTACTACACCATCGCCATAGAAGATCTGATCTTCCATACCAAAATCCTTAGTCCTATGAGTTACCAGTATACCGATTTCCTCAAACGAACCTTCGTCAAAGAGTAGATGTATGCGCTCTCTTGCGGTAAGTTTACCTTTACTATGTTGGCTATCTATACGACGTTGTCCACCGCCCAATTTTGCGGCATCGATCTTGTCTTGGAGTTGTTTTTTATTATCGCTCATGATATATTGTTACTCTTCTATTAAAATAGACTTTGATTTTGAATTCGCAATTTGGTTTAGTTACGATTTTGTAACCATTCGTCACTACTATTCGCAGGCACAGACAATTTAGTTTTCTGTTCTTGATAATATTTGATAGCTATCTCCGCGGCTAAAGCTTCTTCTGCTTTCTGGCCTTTTAATAAAGCTTCTGGAGAATAGTATTTCTTTACAAAATGAGTATCGATATCACCAGATATAAATTGGTCATTCTCCATTACAAACTTTCCGAAAGGTAGGGTAGTCTGCGCCCCAACAATCTTATAATCTGCAATCGCTTGTTTCATTTTTTGGATGGCCGCAGTACGCGTATCGGCATATGTGATCAGCTTGGCAATCATAGGATCATAATAGATAGGGATCTCCATACCTTCCTCGTAGCCATCGTCTAATCGTACACCATCTCCAGTAGGTCTGATGTATGTCTCAAGTGTACCTATACTCGGTAAGAAATCGTTGAGTGGATCTTCGGCATAGATACGAAGCTCTACTGCATGCCCTTTGATTTCCAGGTCTTCCTGTGAGAATGAGAGTTTTTCTCCTCTCGCTACTTTTATTTGTTGTTCTACTAGATCGATACCAGAAATAAACTCTGTCACTGGATGTTCTACTTGCAGACGAGTATTCATCTCTAAGAAGTAGAAATTGTGATCGCTGTCCAATAGGAACTCAACGGTACCTGCACCTTCGTAATTACATGACTTAGCGACTTTGATCGCTGCATCTCCCATCTGCGCTCTAAGCTCTGGAGTGAGTACTGCCGATGGTGCTTCTTCTACTACTTTTTGGTGCCTACGTTGTATGCTACACTCTCTTTCAAATAAGTGAACCACATTACCATGTCTATCGGCAAGTACTTGTATTTCTATGTGTCTAGGAGAACTGATGTATTTTTCGATGAATACTGATCCATCACCGAAGGCCGATTCAGCTTCACTGATCGCACGATTCATTTGCTCTTCTAGTACATCTTCTGATTCTACGATACGCATTCCTTTTCCTCCACCTCCAGCGGAAGCTTTGATCAGTATAGGGAACCCGATTTTCTTAGCGATTACTTTCGCCTTTTCAGGGTCTGTTATTGCTTTGTCGATGCCTGGCACCATGGGTATATCGTATGCTTTTACCGCATCTTTAGCGGCCAACTTACTGCCCATAGTTTCTATAGCTTCTTGTCCTGGACCTATAAATGTTATTCCTGCAGCAGCTATCTTATTGGCAAATTCTGAGTTTTCACTCAAAAAGCCATAACCAGGATGTATACCATCTGCACCAGTAGATAGGGCTGCAGCGATCACTTTATCCATAACTAAGTACGATTCCGATGATGGAGCTGGACCTAATAGGACGGCTTCATCAGCAAACTTGACATGTGGTGCATTTCTATCTGCTTCTGAATATACTGCTACCGTGCTGATTCCCATGGCTTTGGCAGTACGCATCACTCTGATGGCTATTTCACCTCTATTCGCTACTAATATCTTATGCATCTGCTTCCATTTCTATGATGAGTTGATTTTTTTCTACAGTATCACCTTTCGCTAGGCTTACTGACTTTACTATACCATCCGCTTCTGCTTTGATGACATTCTCCATCTTCATGGCCTCGAGTATAAGTAGTGAATCTCCTTTAGCTACGGTATCTCCAGCTGAAACCATGATATCCAGTATCAATCCAGGCATTGGCGCCATAATATCACCTGCAGTTGGATCTTCCACAATAGATAATCCCATATCATCTACCATCTGATCTACCGTATCTTTAATCGTAACAGTATGCTCTGTGCCATTAAGTAAGATAGAAACCTCTTTCGGATTATTTGGGTTATGTGAGAGCTGAGCTCTATGGCTCTGTCCTTCTTTGAGTATATGATATTGGCCAGCATTGGCGTCGTATATCATGTCGAGTTGATCGATCTGCTCTTGGGTAAAGTCAAGGGATTGATCGTTTATATTGGCTTTTAGCATAATTTAGTGTCTATTGCGTGACGAAGATAGGAATTGTCTATCAGTCTTGCCTTTAATTAATGCAAGAATTCTACTCGCGTATTATTCGAATCGTATAGATTTTGGCTACACATATTATCTTTTTTTTAATGTGAATGCAATGAACGAAATCTATTTAACTTCACAAAAGAGAGAAAGTATTCGAATTCCAATAATTGTTAAAATACATTACTTCATGCAGATAATTATCAAGGCATATTAGAGCCGGTAAAAATTAATATATTTGTTAAGGACTGAATGCAATCTGTTACAATTTTCTATTGTTGTTGCCTTTGATTCATTCTAGAATAAATAAGTTAACTATTAATCTGTTTAATACTAATATACATTGTTATGTACAACTTAGAAATCAAAGTAAAAGTAATTCTCCTTCTATTATTCGTAGGTCATTCAACCTTAATCTATTCACAAGTTGAAAATTCTCCTCCACCGCCACCTCCTCCGCCAAAAGAAGGTAAAGAGACTGTAGTGAAATTTATGGATGTAGAGGTAGAAGAAACTGTTATAGAAGAGCCTGTATTTGAAGACCATGATGTGGAGGAAGAATCCTCAGGAGCAGTGTATAACAGTACGTACCAAAGTCGAAAAACCAATAGCAGGTATAATACTTCCACGCTGTATGGAGAGTATGAACTGGTTTATGAGAAATATGGTAATGATTCTTATAATAGAACTTACGGAATCCTCAAGCAAGGTGAGCTGCTACTGCCAATAATTTTTAAATCACAAAGCTCTTATGGTAGCTCTAGTAAATTTAAAATATTAGGGTTAGGAGATTCTTATGGGTTGTATAATCTGGAAACCGAAAATTGGACTATTCCTCTAGAATATAGTTCATTAAATAACCTAAGCAAAAATTTGTATACTGCCAAAAAAGGTCAAAATGCAGGAATCGTTGATGAAAGTAATAATGTAATCACGGCATTCAAATGGTCATCGATTAGTGGAATTTCTGGATTGGAAAACTATGTGTACGTAACTACTAAAAAACTAAAAGGTATCTATAGCATCATAGCGAACAAAGTAACTGTTCAACCTAAATATAAGTCAATCTATAAAAATTCAGATGAGAACTATTTTAAAGTGCAAAATGAATTCGATGAATATAATATCATAGATATAAATGGAAAGCCTAGATTTAAAACTTGGTATAAGGAGTTAACAGCGGGAAAAGGTGGTAGAAAATACTACATTGTAAAGGAAGAAGGGAAGATGGGTATTATAGATGAAAACGAGAAATTTATAGTTCCACTTAATTATCAATACATTAAAAATACTCCTTATAACGATGGTTCTTATTTAGCAAGGAATAAAAAAGGGAAATATGGATGTATCTCAATTGATGGAAATGTGACTCTTCCTTTTGATTATGATAATTTAGATATTATGGGTTATGGGAATATTGCCATATCTGGAAAAGGTAATAAATGTGGTATCGTTCAAGTAAATAATGGCTTGCCATTTGAAATTGCCACTTGTGATTTTGATGATATTTCGAAAAGTTCAAAGGCGTTTATTGTTAAGCAAAATAAGAAATTCGGAGTAATGGATTTGTATGGAAAAATGAAAACAAAATTAGAATTTAATGAAATTAATTCTATCTCAAATGATTTATTAGTTGCGAGAAAAAAAGATGATTGGCTGCTCATGAATAATAATGGAGAGACTCTTACGGATAAGACTTATAAGAAAATTGAACCTCTAGTTAATCATGAAAAACAAGGGTATTACTCTAGTAAGAATTTTTCATATTTACAAGTAAAGTATAAAAATGGAAAGTATGGAATAATAGATAAAGTAGGTAATGAAATCGTTGGGCCGATATTTGAAGACTTGCTAAGTGAGTCGAAGAATATTGTGCAAGTAAAGAACAATGGTAAGTTTGGTCTGTTTAATCTTCTAACAAAAAAGGAGATACTTCCATATGAATATGATCAAATTACATCTTCTAAAAAAGGGTATTATGTGTTCAAAGGAAAAGATATTTACTTGATCACAGATCCTGGAAAAATGAATTTGGCCAAACAGTAGTTATCGTTTTGATAATTTAGATGTACCCGAAAACTAATTTAAAGAGCAATCATGATTGTAATATGATCATGATTGCTTTTTTTCTACAAGTATAAAAAAAAGAGGGTAGAAAATATTTCTATGTCAAAGCAAAATATAAAATACATATTGACTCTAGCACTATTTATAGTGCTAGAGTTTTCTTTTGCTCAGTCAGATATCAATCGATTGGACAGGTATAGTCATATATGGACAAGAGGAAATGAATGCCTAGTTTTAGAAGATGGGAATATATTACTTGCGGGTAAGGCTAGCGATACGATTGCTCAACAGCAAAGTTTCCATCTTTCTTTGCATAATGAAAATGGAAATATTCTGAATACCAATTTTATCTACGATAGTATAGATCCACTTACTGTAGGTTTTCAAAAAAATATGACGCAAATATCTGAAAATGAGATTTTCTATTGCTATCAAGGACGTAAAGGAGATTGTTTTTATTATGACCTTGATGATTTCTCCATATATAATATGAATGCCTTTGGTTATATAGAAGAAGACAGCACCTATTTGGTACCGTATGTAATAAAAAATATTAATGACACTTTAATCATCTCAGGAAGATTTGTGGATAACAAGACAAATCAACAAAGTTGTTTGATTACCAAAATAAAGGATAAGCAACTACTCAGTAGAACAATCATTAATTATCCTGATTACGATATCAATACTCACATTGGGCGAGCTGAGATTTTTTGTATTAATTCGAATAATTATTTTGCTTATATATATACAGATCAAAGAGGACCTTATCTATACCATATAGTCAACGATACGCTTCAAAACATAATTACTATTGACCCTGATTACTATCTACATAGCGCATACTTTAATGAAGAAAACAATATCATTCTAAGTGCCCAAAAATTGACCGAAGAAGGTAATATTCGATACAAGTCTATGGTGATTGCCGAAATAGATTTGGAGGGCAATACGATTTGGGAAAATGAATTAGAAAGTTATATCGATAGAACTGTTTGTTATATGAACGAGGTGTTTTATAGTACATGCCTTCAAACTTATGTCGATAGGATTATACCCGCGGTAGATGGTGACGGATACATCTACATTGGTAGTGAGCATGTAAGCGAAGGATCAGATCAATATTCTAATGCCATCATTGGCAAGATAAACCTTGAGGGCAATGTACTCTGGAATCATAGATATAGGTACTACGATACTGTTCCAGGATATAATGGTTTTCATGATATAGAGCCGGACCAATATGGTGGATATATCGTTTATGGAGATATTATAATAAACGATTTTAGTATAGTACCATTTTTCACTAGAGCGTGGCTCATGCGAGTTGATGTTGATGGACTGATGATAGATACTACTACGAATACGACCGATCCAATACTGCAAGGCTATCATGATTTTAATGTGAGCCCAAATCCAGCGCTGTCAAGTATACAATTGTCAAAATCATTATCTAATCTGTCAGTATTAGATATTAATGGTCAAGTAGTGATGAACGTCAAAGGAGACAGCTTGGAAATGATCGATGTGTCAGAGCTTATGGCTGGTGTATATATAATTGTAGGTCAAGGATCAGATGATAAATGGTATAGAGCAAAATTTGTAAAAGAATAGATTTTAGCCATTATCGATAATTATGTTATCAGAGATACAAAGCCCTTTCCTCTAAGGGCTCCTGCCCTAAGAGGAAAGGATTAATAGACAAACAATAATAGCAGCCAAGATTGTACTCATGGCTGCTATTATTATTATTATTATTATTATTATTATTACTATTTCGCAAATTCTGTAAGAAGGTCATTTCTAAATCTATCAACCAAATCTCTTTCCTCTTTAGTCGTTTCTCCATGAGACGCTGCAACTGCTTCCATCACTTCTATCATCTTGGTATACTCAGGGTTAGGCCCTATGTCAAAGCATGCAAATAATACCTTCTTATAAGTATCCTCGAGATCTCCTTTTCTTTTGGATTCGTAATTGAACGACCAGTTGATTGCATTGGACCATTCATGTTTGGATAGTGTTTCCTGTAGTGCTTTGATCTCTTCGTCTTGCAGCGCACCATCTGTCATAGCCATGAGGTAGATTAATTCACCGAAGGCATCGTATAATTGATCTTTGATATCCATTACTATTTATTTTATTATTAATGTATCCTAATTTCTTTTGATAAAGCCACATGGAAAGTGTGCAAAAAATTGTATTTAAACTCTACTGATAATATTAATTACATCAGCATCGCATTGAATTCTACTTGTTAATCTTCCATTTAAATTAGGAGCCTTAGTTCCGCTATCTAACTTGTGTTGGGTATTGATTATAGTGGCTTCATCCCAAAGATTCATTTTGCTAAATGATTTTAATAAGGTTGCGCCACCTTCTACAATAATAGAATATATTTTTAAGCTATAAAGTTCAGAAAGCAAAGCTTCTAAATGATTTTCTTGATCAAAATCATGAATTAATATTTTTACAGAATCAGGAAGGGCTCTAGTTTGATTCGTTACGTATATAGTTGGAAGACCATCGCTTAATACCTTGAGATCTGTTGGGAGTATGCCTTGCCTATCGAGTACAATTCTGATTGGGTTGTCACCTTTGATGAGACGAGTCGTAAGTGAAGGGTTATCGATTTGAGCAGTATTGGTCCCTATCATGATCGCATCGATGTCGCTTCTTTGATTATGTACAAACAATTTACTCTGCGAAGAAGATAGCCATATTGGTTCACTTTCTGCGGCCATATAGTTGTGTATCGACTTGGCAAATTTTAGCTTCACCCAAGGCAATTTTTGAGTCATCGATTTTACAAATGGACGAATCAATTCTAAACATTCTTCGTTGCAAATGTTTTCAACAACGGTTGCTCCAATAGACTTAAGTTTGGCAATGCTTTGGCCAGCTACTTTAGGATTGGGGTCAACCGTACCGATGATTATTTCTTTGATATTATTCTTGATAATAAGATCTACGCAAGGTGGTGTTTTGCCTACATGATGACAAGGTTCTAATGTTACATAGATGCGCGAATCAGGGATTAAAAATTGATCTTCTTTCTTAACCGATTGGATGCAATTTACTTCTGCATGTCCTTCTCCATATTTCATATGATAGCCTTCACCAATGATGCGACTTTCGTGTACTAATACAGAACCTACTTTAGGATTGCCTTTTACCTCTTTGGTTCCTAATTGGGCCAGCTCGATGGCACGCTTCATGTATTTGGAGTGATCTACCAAGGCTAAGATTCTATTTTAACAGGTGTGAATTTTTTGAGTTTTTCTATCACAAAATCTATCTCTTCTAGCGTATTGAAATGAGAAAAACTAAATCTAATTGTCTTACGCTCTGCTGGATGTCCGATATGCTGAAGTACATGCGAATCATGCTCTATTCCAGAACTGCAGGCGCTTCCAGAAGATGCACTGATTCTAGATATATCTAGGTTAAACATGAGCATGTCTGCTCTATCCGTTGGAGGAAAAGATACACTTAGTATGTTATCTATTTGATCGGTTCCGTTGATTTTAATATCATCTAATTCTTCAAGTCTCGTCCGCATATGTTGATTAAGACTTTTGATATGATCTGCTCTTTCTGTTTTTTGTTCCAGTGCTTTTTCAAGCGCTACAGCCATACCAGTAATGCCGATAATGTTTTCGGTTCCTGCTCGTATATTTCTTTCTTGAGCACCACCATACATCATTGGGCTGATGATGTTGTCTCCGTTCATGTATAGGAATCCAACGCCTTTGGGTCCATTGAATTTGTGTGCCGATCCCGCTAAGAAAGCTAGAGGTGTATCGTTTACATTCAATGGAAGTTTTCCGACGCCTTGGACAGTATCACAATGAAATAATGCACCATTAGTTGAGCATATTTCCGATACGCGATTCATATCTAGTATGTTGCCTATTTCATTATTGACATACATTAAGGACACCAATGTTTTTTGATCTTCGGCTAACAAATTTTGCAACTGATCTAAGTCTATCGTTCCATGTTGATCTACATTAAGATAGACTACTTCTACATCAGTTTCTTTTACCAAATGATCTAGAGTATGTATGATACAATGATGCTCAAGGGGAGAAGATATAATTCGCTTAACATCAAGATCGCTTATGGCATTAGTCAGAATCATATTGTGAGCTTCCGTTGCAGATGAGCAGAAGAATATTTCACCAATAGAAGCCCCTAATGCTTGTGCAATTGTCTTACGCGCATTTTCGATAAGCATTTTAGCTTGACGCCCATGATGATGTATGCTTGAGGCATTACCATAGTACTCCTTCATTACAACATTCATCTCCTCGATGACTGGTGATATCAGTGGGGTAGTAGAGGCGTGATCTAAGTATATATGTTGCATACGTATTTTAGCTTTGAATAAGCAAAGTTAAGTTCTTCTGTTGGATGAAAATTCAATTAGACCAACTTGTTTTATTTTTGTTTGAGTAGCCAGTCCATCGCTCGTAATAGTTGCTTATCTTCCGATGGGTTGCTATGCTCTATAAAAGGGATATCGATATCTACATCTACTCTTTGAGTATACTTTTTCAAAGTGCGATCGGCAATATAGTTTTGAGATATAATCAAGGCAAGTTCATCAGTTATTACCTGATAGCCATTGCCGCTAGTATAGCCAGATGTCTGTTCACCAATAAATACAGTATTGGGTCTACCTTTAAACGCTACGGCGAGTACCTCCCCTGAGCTTGCAGTATACTTACTTGTCAATACCACTATTGGATCGGTAGTACAATTTAATATTCGTTCTTTCGCTTCATATACGAGCCTTTCGGTATCATAGAAGTTGCCATTAATGATTTCGTATCTTCTTACCAAGCTATCATTAGCATCTAGAGCTCCACCAATAAAACCATCTTCCAAAAATGGGGACATGCCGGCGATCATAGGATTCATATTGCCGCCACCATTATTTCTAAGATCGATAATCCACTTGTTGGTACCTTTAGATTTTAGATCAGCAATACAGTTTTGAATGTTGGCTGCTTCATCTTCTACGGATGCATTTCCACCGATACCTACTATGTTAAGGTGCCCATATATTTTATCCGCAGATTTAGCCTCTTTACAACTAAACTTGGCCTCGATATCATTGATCACAGTATTTACATAACTAGATTTACGAGCATCTTTAGTATCGTTTGGTCCAGTATAACTTACTAATATTTGATAGTTTTTTGTTGATCGGATCGTAGCATGCTTGTCACCGATTGTATTGATTAGATACTGTAGAGCGGGTAGGAGTGATTCAGTATCTTCTAGTCCTTTGGATATTTCTAAGAATTTTTCTTCTAGTATTTCCCAATCCACATCATCTGAATAGAGCGAAGTCTCTTGCGCAGCGCTAACTATTTTATTAGAAGCGATATATGATGATTGAGCAGTAGCGTAAATTGAAGATACGAGTAATAGAAATAGTGTTGTAATTGATTTGGCTCTCATGCTTTTCTTTATTCGAGTGTATGGAATAAATCGTTAAAGTGCGTATTATTCTAGTCTTTCATCAATTGTATAAACTGATATAACTTCCAAAGGTTGAATTTGCGAATCGATGGCTCAGAAGATCTTAAATTTTCTTCATAGCTAGGATATTTCTTAGCCAGATGTTTTGTTGTAAATCCTAATAATTTGTATTTCTTGAGTCTTTCGTAGGCCTGGATTAGTCGTGTAGTTTTTAGTCTTCCTGCGGTATAAAGTTGGTGTAGGTTAGCTATTCCTTCTGTTGTTTTCGAAAGAAAATCTTCTACATTTTCAATTTTATTATGTCTAGTAGGATTGTCAATGTGCATGATCTCAAAACCTGCGGTTTCAAGCTCTTGGGCGAATACCAGATCTTCATAGCCGTAGCCATTGATTTCTGGATCAAATTTGTGCTTATTGAAGATTTCAGCAGGAATAATAAAGTTATTACTGTGAAAGTGGATAAATCCTGCCTTCTGGCGTTTCTGTGCAGTTAGTGATTCTCTAAGGCTACCATATTTCCAATGCAATATCTTCTTTACATTCTTGGGTTGCTTAGGCTTATAGATGCGACCACCAACTATTATTTTATTCGATGGTAGATGGGCCACGTAGTTTTTGATAAATGACTTATTGATCAATTTGCTATCTCCATCAAGAAAAAGAAGATGATCGAAACTCGCTGATTTCGCTAGCCAATTTCGAATTTTGGCTCTACCTAGATTTTCTGAAAGCTCAACATAATTAACCTTAAAGGCAGATCGAAGTACTTCATTCTTGTCTTTATAAAGTTGTCGCGATTTATCATCGAAACATATAATTTCGTGATCTATGTTTTGTCGATTGCACTGATAGCTAAGGTCTTTGACTAAAGCGGTTATATCTTCATTGTAGATAGGTATCAGGATAGAGAGCATGACGTAAATCTACAAATAAGCTTGTTAGCAAAAGCAGAGGAATAAAGCCTAGAGATAATTATACAAATTGAAATAGCACTTCAGCTATTCAAATAGAAATTGTTAATCTATCCAATAGTGTAATGCATGGTAGTATTTAGGGAGATTAATCTACCGTGTACGGCGCTCTCAACCATCCGAGGATGTCGTAGTCGGCAATAGTATATACACCAGCAAACTCAACGAGTTTAAGTGTTTGACGAGTTTTTGTCCCAAAATTTTGCTGTATCAGTTGGACATAGTCTTCTCCTACTTCGGTAATGATACCGATATGACCGAATGGATTACCTTCATATGCATCATAGATAAGCATATCTCCAGCCATAGGCCTGTGTGTCCGAACATTCCTAAATTGAAGTAAACCTCTTTCTCGATTGAAGTCTTTGTCCTTTAGTGTTTTATCAAAAAACTCTTTAGCGTGACCATAAGAGTTAGGCATTTTGTGACCGTAATGCTCGTAATAGTATCTCTTGACGAATTCAACACATTGGAATTTGAGACCTAGATTGTAACCATCTGGAGCAACATTCCGTCCAGATACATTATAATAATTTTCACCATTGTAATAAACTGGCACACCATTATAGCTATCAAGTACTTCGCCTCTAGTTATATTGAAACTGGTAAATGACAAAAAGGAAATGCTCAGAATAAGGAATAAGTAAAATCTCATATAAGGTTCTAAATCTTTTAAAAGGCTGGCAAAAGTAATTGTAAAAAATGTAAAAGTCATTGATATAGCAATATCAAACAGTTGATAGCAGCTAATAAGTATATTAGATTACACAGTATTGACAATTAATTTGACAGAGGACGAGTGTTGATCCCTTAGATAATGTTTAATAACAGGGTTTTAGTACATTATTGGTTATATTTGTGATCCAATTTTTAATGATATACCAATGGCTTGCGTGTTATAAGGTGCACGGCCATTCAAAAAATAGATAGACAACATGTTTGATAGCTTAAGTGAAAAGTTAGATGGAGCCTTACGCTCACTAAAAGGAGATGCTAAGTTAACTGAGATCAATATAGCCCAATCAATTAAAGAAATCAGAAGAGCTTTAGTTGGGGCAGATGTAAATTATAAGATCGCTAAGGAATTTACAGATAATGTAAAAGAAAAAGCACTAGGATCAGAAAATGTCCTCAATGCAGTAAAGCCAGGTGAACTCATGGTCAAGATCGTCATGGACGAAATGATCAAACTAATGGGTGGTCAAGCAGAAGGGATCAATATCAAGGGTAATCCTGGAGTGATATTGATCGCAGGTCTGCAAGGTTCTGGTAAGACGACTTTCTCGGGTAAGTTGGCTAAGTACCTTAAAGAGAAAAAATCTAAGAAAGTACTTTTGGTGGCTTGTGACGTTTATCGTCCAGCCGCAATAGATCAGATTGGTGTTTTAGCCGAGCAGATTGGAGTAGGAGTATATCAAGATAGAGAAACGAAAAACCCTACGGTGATTGCTCAAGCAGCAATAGCTCACGCTAAAGGTCATAGTTACGATGTAGTGATTGTCGATACGGCAGGTCGTCTTGCAGTAGACAAGGAAATGATGGACGAGATTGCTGACGTTAGAGCAGGAATCTCACCACATGAAACTTTGTTTGTCGTAGATTCTATGACAGGTCAAGATGCAGTAAATACAGCTAAGGCGTTCAATGATGTCATCAATTATGATGGGGTGGTATTGACTAAGTTAGATGGTGATACTCGTGGTGGTGCTGCACTGTCAGTTAAGTATACAATAGGTAAGCCTATCAAATTTATCAGTACGGGTGAGACTATGGAAACACTCGATGTATTCCATCCAGATCGTATGGCTCAACGTATCTTAGGTATGGGTGATATTGTATCATTCGTAGAGAAAGCGCAAGAGCAGTTTGATGAAAAAGAAGCGAAGAGATTAGAAAAGAAGATCAAGAAAAACAAATTTGATTTCAATGACTTTTTAGGTCAATTGGCTCAGATCAAGAAAATGGGTGATATCAAATCGCTGATCGGAATGATACCTGGGATGAACAAAATGACTAAGAATCTCGATATAGATGAGAGTGCATTCAGTAAAGTAGAAGCGATTATACAATCTATGACCCCACATGAAAGAGCTCACCCAGAGTCACTCAATATGAGTCGTAAAAAGCGTATTGCTAAGGGTTGTGGTAGGGATCTTCACGAAATTAATATGTTCATCAAACAATTCGATCAAATGCGTAAAATGATGCATATGATGAGTAAAGGAAAGAATATGAATAAAATGATGGGAGGAATGCCAGGCAGATAATCTTCTGTTAATCGTTCATCCATAAGACATATTGATACGGGATTAAAATAGACCAGGATATCATATTATAAAAAAATCATATATAATATAGTATTGTTTAGGTAGTTACACTGTTAAATTATTAGTTCGAGAGCTCATATTTTTGTTGGTCATTGATTATTTGACTACATTGTCCACATGATATTTAAGTTACTGCAACGACTTGAAAATCATGAGGTAATCAACTTAACCAGTTCCGACAATGAAAAGATATTTACAAGTACTACTAGTGCTTATTTTTGCGTGTTTCAGTAACTCCATATTCTCACAACTTACTAACGGTTCTATTGCTCCAGACTGGACTATGACTGACATCAATGGGGTTACTTATAACCTTTACGACGAATTGGATGCAGGTAAATCTATTCTTCTTGATATATCAGCGACGTGGTGTGGACCTTGTTGGACTTACCACAATAATGGTACGATGGAGTCTTTGTATGAAGACTATGGACCTGATGGAACCGATCAGATTAGAGTCTTTATGGTCGAAGGAGAACCAGATACTAATCTAAATTGTCTTTATGGATCTTCAGGCTGCAATGACTCATCATGGGGAGACTGGGTAACAGGTACTCCTTATCCAATATTTTCACCAGAGCCTTCTGCGGCCAATAGTTTTCTATCAGATTATCAATTAGGTTTTTGGCCTACTCTATATGCCATCTCACCTTTAGATAAGACTACAAGGTATATGGGTTTAGCATCATATGGTTCATGGGAGAGTTGGTTGATTGATTCATATCAAATGAGTGCAACTTACACCAGTGTTGATTCTGATTGTCCTTATACAGGTGCGGCGGATATTACAGTAGAATTGGGATTTGGTAATCTAAATTATGAGTGGAGTAATGGAGCTACGACAGAAGATCTTTTGGATGTTCCGGCTGGAAACTATTCAGTTTCCATTACTGATGGTCATAATGTACAACTTGTATTAGATGATATTACAATTGGAGGAACTACAGCTCAAGTATTAGATGTAGATTATTTAAGTATAGAAGAAATAGATTGTAATGGTCAAAGTACGGGTTCCATAGATGTGTTAGCATCTGGAGGAGCAGGATCATTTACATATAATTGGGATAATGGACAAGCAGGTAGCTATATAGATAATCTTTTTGGCGGTGACTATGAGGTAACGGCTACTGATATAGAGGGGTGCCAAGTAGTAAAATTATTTACTGTAGGAGAACCAGAAGTACTTTCAATGGGAATATCTGCGGTCAATACTGCTTGTGGCGGTAACAATGGATCGGCAATATTATTTGCAGATGGAGGAGTAGGGCCATATAGTTATGATATTGGAATGGGAGTTCAAAATAGTTCTAGTTTCAATAGCTTGGATGGTGGCACATATGTAGCCGAAATTATGGATGTGAATGGATGCTTAACACAGGAGGTATTTACCATAGCAGAATCAGTAGCACCAGTAGCAATAGCAGAAGTGAGTGGTGCTCTGGATTGTAATACCGTTAATGTATCACTTTCGGCAGCTAACAGCACAGCTAGCGGTAACCTAACTTATGCATGGTCTACATCGGACGGAGAGATCATTGGTAATGACCAAGCAGAAACGATCATGACCTCTGTTGCCGGCTTATACTCATTACAAGTAGTAGAGTTAGGAACAGGTTGTGAATCAAATACCGAAATAGAAGTAGAAGAAAATTCTTCTTCTCCATTAATCTCATTAGCCGATGTTGATATGATTACTTGTTTGAATACACAGGTAATCATAGACGGATCTATGTCTGAGGCTGGAGCTAATCTTCTATACGCCTGGACAACGCAAGATGGAAGTATCATAGGGGACGCTGATGATCTTACCTTAGAAGTAGATAAAGGAGGTACATATACATTAACTGTTTCTGATGGAGACAATGGATGCGTATCGAGTGAATCAATAACAGTGGATTCGGATATCTCGTTACCGACTATAGAAGTTAATAATGGAGCATTGACATGTGATGTAGCCGAAGTAGAGATATGTGCTTCAGTCGATGCAGGGCATATCGTTAGATGGAATACTGATAATGGGATTATCATGCAGTCATGTATAATTGTTTCAGTTTCAGGAGATTTTGAGGCAATTGTAGAAGGGCCTAATGGATGTACAAGTTCAGCGATCTCAACGGTAACACAGTCTATCGAAGTTCCTGAAGTATCCCTAGCTTCACCAAGCATCATCACATGCACTCAAGAATCGGTGCTATTAACCGCACAAATTGAAGGAGGCGCTGCAGATAATACTATTATATGGACTAACGAAACTGATATTGTAATTAATGAAGGGTCAACAGAATTAGAAGTATCAAATGCAGGTATGTATCAAATCATGGTTACTAATGCCAACGGATGTTCGGCCTCACAGCAGGTTATAGTAGAAGAAAACATTAATACACCAATCGCAGGATTTGATTATTCTGTAGATCAAGATGGAGTAGTAGTTGTACAAAGTACATCTGCGGCAGGAGGATCTGTAACGTGGCAACTAGAAGATGGTACTTCACTGAGCGGAGAAGAAGCTACATTTAGTTTGGCTCAGGGTGGGGAATATGAAGTATGTATGACTTATGCTAATGAGTGTGGATCTGATATAAATTGTAATACAATCGTATACAGTGTTCTATTGGCGGTGAATATTGATAAGTCTGATTTGACTTGTTATCAATCTGAAGATGGCTCTATATCACCAAGTGTAAGCGGTGGTTCTTCGAGCTATTCCTATTTATGGATCGGACCTGAACAATTTGTAAGTTCTGAGGCCAATCTTACGGGATTATCCGCAGGAACATATACACTTACGATCAATGATGATGGGGGAATGGAGATTGTTACAGAAGTATTAATTTCTGAGCCTCTAGAATTGCGATCGATGAATGAAACTGTTACGAATGTGAATTGTAACGGAGATTTTGACGGTGGTGTCTCGTTGAACATGACTGGTGGAACAGGAAGTTACATGTTTCAGTGGTCAGATGGAAGTACTGAAGCAATTAGAGTTGATTTATCAGCGGGTGACTATAACATTCTTGTCACGGACGAGAATGGATGTGAGTTCAATAGCAGCTATGTAATAACGGAGCCAGAAGTAATAACGCTTACTGATGTTTTGATTACTGAAGAAACAGATGGTCAAGCAGATGGTTCTATAAGTATCGAAGTGAGTGGAGGAACTGGCGAATTAATGTACTTATGGTCCAACGGTGCGACGACTGCGACTATCGATAATCTTTCTTCTGGAGAATACGCAGTAGTGGTAACAGATGCAAATGGATGTACATACTCTGAAGAAGGGATTGAAGTAAGCTCATTAACAGATATTACTGATCTCAGCATAGTTACCAATTTCAATATGTACCCAATTCCAGCGCATTCTTTTTTAAATGTGAAAGCGACTCTTAACGGAATACAAAAGATAAAAATCAATATTGTTGATGCACAAGGAAGACCTATTTGGTCCACATCAAACAGTACATCGGAGATTAAAGAATTAATTGACCTATCGGATTTAGCCACAGGAATCTATTCACTGTCGGTAGTTACAGAAAATAGCATACAGTCAGAAAACTTTATAGTGATAAAATAGATTTAGAATATTAGATTGATTAAAAAAAATAATTTACCAGGCATCTTCCGAAAGGAGGATGCCTTCTTTATTGTATTGATGTAAAGCTGTCTAAAAGATCAATAAAACAGTTTTGATGCCCCTCAATAAGTGACATTTTTATGTTAAAGAGTTTCGCAGCTATAATGAAAAATCTCTGATGATCAAATAGACAATAAGTATAACGAAATAATCGTTATACTTGTAAGCAATTAACTTATTTTCATGAAGATCCATTTACTCTTATTCTTTTTTGTCATTTCAGTGGTCAGTCTATTACATGGTCAATCCATGAACTATACTCTATTTAAAGGGAAGGTATATAAATGTCCCAATCAATTGAAGTACGAAAAATTCACTGAAGATTATGAAAGTCTATATCCGTTGCTCAATGAGTTTTCATGGGATTCTATAAATATAAGTCAGAGGGATACAGATCTTGGATTTCCTGATGTAGATCGGAAAGGCGCTTTTGCGATTATGTTTTCGACCGTATTAACTATCGATAAGACATCAATGTATCGCTTCGCAATTACATCCGATGATGGATCGATTGTGTGGTTGGATGGAGAGAAGATAATTGATAATGACTTTAGTGATGGGATGCATATGAAAGCGGATACGGTAGCATTGCGACCAGGAGATTACGCAGTTAAGATTTGGTATTATCAAGCGTATCCTACTATGTTTGGGGTGATATATGAAAGTGGACCTGTATCTGGAGATATCAAATTTGATGTGGATACAGTTTCGTTAGATCAAGATCTCTTATTTAATGTGGGTAGTAGTCGTATGATACGAGGGAGTGAATATTTATTGGATAGTATTGGACAGGTACTACTGACATATGAAAAAGTGAAAATCAACATCATAGGACATACTGATAACACAGGTACTCCAGAGCGTAATCTCACACTCTCTCAACGAAGAGCTGATAGAATTAGAGATTTCTTGCTGTCTCGGATAGATCATAAAGGAGCTATATATAGTACGAGAGGCCTAGGGGAGACTGTTCCGATAGTAAGTAACGCTACTCAAGAAGGTAGGGCTCAGAACAGGCGTGTAGAAATAATGATAGAAGGATATTAATAGATCCAGATTCGAATTTAACGGACATTCGGTATTTGAAAATAATATTGTCAAATACTCATAACTTAAGTACTTTTGCAAACCTAATTTGGATATACAGTCATAGATAAATTCTGTGAAGTATTTTCCAATAAATCGTTGAATTTAAAATAGAATATAAATGTCATATCTCTTTACATCAGAATCAGTATCTGAAGGACACCCGGATAAAGTAGCTGATCAAATATCAGATGCATTAGTAGATCACTTTTTAGCCTTTGATCCATCATCGAAAGTAGCTTGTGAGACACTTGTAACGACTGGCCAAGTAGTACTAGCAGGTGAAGTGAAATCATCTACATATCTAGATGTACAGCAGATTGCTCGCGATGTCATCGAGCGTATCGGTTATACTAAGTCTGAGTACATGTTTGAGGCTAATAGCTGTGGTGTGTTTTCTAGTATTCATGAGCAATCTCCAGATATCAATCAAGGTGTAGAGCGTAAGAAGAAAGAAGATCAAGGCGCTGGTGATCAAGGAATGATGTTTGGTTACGCTACTAGCGAAACTGAAAACTATATGCCTTTGGCTTTGGATCTCTCACATAAGGTGTTGATCGAATTAGCTGCTATCCGTAAGGAAGGCAAAAAGATGAAATATCTAAGACCTGATTCTAAGTCTCAGGTGACAATCGAATATTCTGATGATAATAAGCCAGTACGTATCGATTCGATAGTAGTGTCTACTCAGCATGATGATTTTGATAAGGATGCTAAGATGTTAGCGAAAATCAAAGAAGATGTAATCAAGATTGTTATCCCAAGAGTAAAAAAACAAGTGAAGCCAAGTCTTCGTAAGTTATTTGATTCTAAGATCACATATCATGTAAACCCAACTGGAAAATTCGTAATCGGAGGACCTCACGGTGATACTGGTCTTACAGGTCGTAAGATTATTGTAGATACATATGGAGGTAAAGGTGCTCACGGAGGGGGAGCATTCTCTGGTAAAGATCCAAGTAAAGTAGATAGATCTGCAGCTTATGCTACTAGACATATCGCTAAAAATATGGTAGCCGCTGGAGTCTGTGAAGAGATATTAGTACAAGTATCTTATGCCATAGGTGTAGCTCAACCCACGAATATATATGTAAATACTTACGGATCAGCTAATGTGAAACTTACAGACGGTCAAATCGCTCAGAAGATCGAGAAGATTTTTGATATGAGACCTTATAGCATCGAAACTAGATTAAAGCTTCGTAATCCTATCTATTCTGAGACTGCAGCTTATGGTCACATGGGAAGAGTACCTGAGAAGAAGAAAGTAACTTTTACAAATGGATCAGGAAAAACTAAATCTAAAAACGTGGAAACATTTACATGGGAAAAGTTAGATTATGTAAAGAAGATCAAGGCTGCTTTTAAGGTGAAGTAAAAGCGTGTAAAATATATAGTATTAAGTGGCTATTCGGTAGAAATCGGATAGCCACTTTTTTAATGGTTTAGCATTGGTTAGAGTGGAAATATATTAGCAAAATAAACACTCATTCATTACATAGGGAATTCGTCCGAGACTATCAAATGAAAAATTGTAATGGACTGATGTTTATAGCTATACGAATTACAATTTTCATTAATGTTATATCGAAGGCTCTAGTCTCTTTCTTTACTTCGTCACAGTACTTTCATTTCTGTAACTAAATAACCATTTTTAGTCGAAATTTTATCTATTTCTGCAACATACATATTCTCTTATTTGTCATACATTAGCAACGTTATATTACCTCACGTATTACAACCATAACTCACTTACGATGGCGACTAATTACTTAGATTCTTTTGAACGCAGACATATTGGAATAATCGCATCTGAAAAGGATGAAATGATTCAAACTATCGGTGTCTCTTCATTAGATGAATTGATCAATAAGACCGTACCTAATGATATCCGAATGGATAGAGACCTGAAGGTTCCAGGGTCATTGACGGAGTTTGAATATCTTAACGAATTAGAACAAACAGCAGCAAAAAACAAGGTATACAAGTCATACATTGGACAAGGTTACTACGGTACGATTACGCCTTCAGTACTGCTTCGAAATATTTTTCAAAATCCAGGATGGTATACTCAGTATACACCTTACCAAGCAGAGATCGCTCAGGGTAGGTTAGAGGCTCTACTCAACTTCCAGACGTTAGTCTCCGATCTTACTGGTCTTCCGATCGCTAATGCATCATTGCTTGATGAAGCAACAGCCGCTGCGGAATCTATGGCTATGTTTCAAGGGATCAGAAATAAGAAAAGAAAGAAGAACCCTGCCACTAAATACTTTGTAGATCACTCTGTATACACTCAGACGCTAGATGTATTAGTAACGAGAGCAGAACCTATAGGAATCGAAATAGTACAGGGAGACTATAAGGCTGCGAACCTGGGCGAAGATTACATCGGAGCGTTGATTCAATATCCTAATAGTAATGGTTCAGTAGAAGATTACTCCACATTTGTGAGCGCATGTAAAGAGGAAGGATTATTGGTTTGTGTCGCAGCAGATCTTATGAGCCTTGCATTACTTCAGGAGCCAGGAGCTTGGGGAGTGGATGTAGTTGTAGGTAACACACAGAGATTTGGAGTTCCGTTGGGATACGGTGGACCGCATGCCGCATACTTCGCTACTTTAGAGGATTATAAAAGACAAATTCCAGGCCGTATTATAGGTCTGTCAGAAGACTCTCAAAACAACCCTGCACTCCGTATGGCATTGCAGACAAGAGAGCAGCATATCAAGAGAGATAAGGCTACATCTAATATCTGTACAGCGCAAGCATTACTAGCGATCATGGCAGGTATGTATGGTGTATATCATGGTCCAGAAGGCATCAGACATATTGCGAATACAATGCACCTTAGAGCCGCTAAACTTTCTGCAGAATTATCTGCAATGGGTTGTAAGCTTTCTAATGATCACTTCTTCGATACATTAGCTGTAGTAGCAGATGTTGATCTACAAGCGAAGGCTAAGGAAGCTAGTAATGCAATGGAGATGAATTTCTTCTATACTGATGACCATATCATCATATCTGTGGATGAAACCACTACAGATAATGATCTTAAGAAAATCGTAGAAGTAATGGCTGCCGTGTTCGGTATGGATTATTCCTATGGTGATAATACAGTGAATAGTAACATTCCAAATAAGTTAGAAAGGACTACAGAATATCTAACTCATCCGACATTCAGTTCGTACCATACGGAAAGTAAGATGATGAGGTATATCAAGAAACTAGAGAATAAAGATTTATCATTAGTACACTCTATGATCTCATTAGGGTCATGTACTATGAAGCTCAATGCGGCGACAGAACTTATCCCAGTTAGCTGGCCAGAATTTGCAAATATTCATCCATTTGCACCTCTAGATCAAGTACAAGGATATCAGCAGATATTCGATGAGTTAACAGAGTACTTATCAGATATCACAGGATTTACAGATTGCTCATTACAACCTAACTCTGGAGCTCAAGGTGAGTATGCAGGATTATTGACGATCAAAGCGTATCATGAGGATAGGGGAGATCATCATAGAAACGTAGCGATCATACCATCTTCGGCACACGGTACTAATCCAGCCAGCGCAGTGATGGCTGGAATGAAAGTCATAGTTGTAAAATGTGATGAAAGTGGCAACATAGATCTAGAAGATCTTAATGCTAAAGCTGAAGAACATAAAGAAAATCTATCCGCTTTAATGATTACATATCCAAGTACTCATGGAGTATTTGAAACTGCGATCAGAGCGATCTGTCAAAAGATACATGACTGTGGCGGACTAGTCTATATGGATGGTGCAAACATGAATGCTCAAGTAGGGCTTACTTCTCCAGGATTGATCGGAGCGGATGTATGTCACCTCAATTTGCACAAGACATTTGCAATACCTCATGGAGGTGGAGGCCCAGGAATGGGACCGATCTGCGTCAATGATAAACTAAAGCCATTTTTACCTGGACATAAACTAATACCTACAGGTGGAGAAAAAGCGATACCAGCAGTTTCCGCAGCCCCTTGGAGTAGTGCTAGTATTCTATTGATATCATATGCTTATATCAAGATGCTCGGCTACGATGGATTAAAAAGAGCGACAGAGTATGCGATCCTTAATGCTAATTACATCAAAGTAAGACTAGAGGATCATTATCCAGTTCTTTACACAGGAGAAGAAGGAATGGCTGCACACGAATTGATATTAGATCTAAGGCCATTCAAAGCCATATGTAGTGCAGAGGATGTAGCCAAGAGGTTGATCGATTATGGATTTCATGCACCTACATTATCATTCCCTGTAGCAGGTACTATCATGATAGAGCCGACTGAGTCTGAAGACAAAGATGAGCTGGATAGATTTTGTGAAGCTATGATAGGTATAAAGGCCGAAATCGATGAAATCGCAACTGGAGTTCAAGATGCTGAAAACAATGTTTTGCATAATGCACCACATACTGAAGCGATGATAACAAGTGACAGTTGGGAATATCCTTATACAAGAGAGAAAGCAGCATTCCCTATAGCATACCTTAAAGGCGGGGGTAAATTTTGGCCAGCAATCGGAAGGGTAAATAATGCGTACGGAGATCGTAATCTGATCTGTACTTGTCCTCCTATCGAGGATTATATGGAGGCTTAATTATGGGTTAATTTTGGAATGATAAATTTCAAAATTGATAAGAAAATAAAGTAGATGGATCACGTCTTAAGATGTGATCCATTTTTATTTACAAGTATCTTGATAGAGTTTACAACTTTTTAAATAATTAACTTTTAGTCGTATTTCATTTCTTTCATCTGCAGATAAATTTTCATTCTCAACTAATGAATTGATATAATTACATGCATTAGAGTTATTGTCAAACATTCTAAATATGGTATTATTCATTGTATGTTTATTAATTAGATTTCGGTCTATTCTATCTTTCAATAAATTGATAAATAACTCGTTTTTGTTTTTTAGAAAACAGGATAGATACCCAAGAAAGTATTCATGAGTTTCTGGATGCCTTGGTTGTCGATCTATGTTGTCCAAGATGTATTCGTAGCCTCCGTCATATTTGATTATCTCTCTACATTTTTTTGAGAAGTCAGGCTCATCTTTAAAATTCCATTGTAATTGTGTTTTATAAAACTCTAGATTATCTAGATTTACTGTTGGTTCGTATTGGGCAACAGAAAATGTTGAACAGCTGATTAGTAAAAAGAACAAGAGTGTTTTCATATGAAACAATAACGAGACCTACTAAATAAACATTGTATATCGCATTTTTTATGCTACTTTCATTAGGTGAAAAAATGGCAAGACAGAGGCTACTGGATATCTAAACAGTACTATTGGCAATCAATGGTCTACTATCTCTATAATGCAGCTAAGTATAGATCGCTTACTTTTTTCTCTGCTTGCAACCCAGCACTCAGCTTTGGTGGTATGTTGGCTGATAATAAGACTGAGGCTTATGATATAATTCCTAATAGATATCTTCCGCAGATGACGACCTATGATCCCAAGGTAAATTTGCTTAATCAGTTAAATGAAAATGGATTAGAGTTTCCTGTAATCGTAAAACCTAATATGGGGTATAAGGGCTTCGCAGTACGAGAGTGTAATTCCATTGAAGATCTAGAATCATATTTTGATCAATTGGATCCCAAAAAAGAATGGTTGATACAAGAGTACATAAATAAGAAGTGTGAATATTCTATTATGTATCATTGTTTTCCTCAGTCACAAGATTATGGAGTTACTTCGATTAGTAATAAGAAATATCCAAGGGTGATTGGCGATGGTGTAAGCACCATGAAGCAACTCATTGCACGATATAAAAATGCATTTGTTGATAAAGAATATCTTAATCACAAATGGCGTGCGAAGCTCTACGTGGTACCAAAAGTGAATGAAGAAATTGTGCTCCACCATATAGGAAACTACAGTAGAGGAAGTCAGTTTTATTCTCAGATGGATGACAATGACTTATTGCTATCAGCTGCCATGCATGATGTATTTAGTGATGATGAAGAGATCTACTTCTGCAGATTAGATATCAAAGCGGACTCAATGGGTGCGGTGCGTAATGGTGATTTTAAAATAATGGAAATCAATGGAGCAAAGTCAGAACCTCTTCATATCTATGACCCACAATATAGTTTTTGGGATAGGATCAAAGAGGTCAAGAGACATTGGAAGCTGATGACCAATATCATAGATGCAAGGCGTGCCATTGGAGACTATAGGTTTCCTGGAAATATCGAAGGATTAAAATCTGTACATGCAGTGAAGAGGGGAGTTAGGTAGTAAGCAGTGGGCAGTCCCAGTTGGAAGTCTTTGGTAAGTGGAGAGTAAGTTTTAGTAGTAAATTATTGACAGGAAATTGAACAGAGAATTGCGTGCAGATTTATCGTACGACTGTTACGTCTCCTGCAAGATTTTTGATGAAACCATCTAGCCATTCTACTTCAGCATACCAAACATATACTCCGGGATTAACTGCATGGCCATTATAATTTCCATTCCATCCTTGATTAGATTCTCCTAGAAGATTGGATTTGGTACTGTAAACCAGATTTCCCCAACGATCATATATATTGAACTCATTTACAGTTACAAACTCTGTTCCTGTGAGGAAGAATATATCATTGGATCCATCGCCATTTGGGCTGAAAACATTAGGCGCAAATACATCTCTTTGTTTATCGACTCTTACGTTAATATCTACCGCATCAAAGCATCCAGCTTCAGTAGTAACTGTAGCTGTATAGGTAGCATTGAATAATGGTCTTAACGATGGTTCTTCGCAGTCCAAGCAACTAAAATTACTGTTGCCTCTTGGGTCATTCCAAGATATGTCACTAATATTACTATTGGTAACGATATCGATATCGAAATTGACAAAATCGCCGAGCATAATATCGAATTCATCTTCGAATGTGCTCACATCGACAAACTCTTCTGTAACTGTAAGGGTTTTTATAATGATCTCACAATTGTTTCTAGCTTTCAACGTGTATACTCCAGGACCTGTAATTGTATTAACTGGATTACTATCATCATCGTCCCAAAGAATAGTAGCTCCTGGAATAGTGGCATCGATCACGAGATCTTCACCTTCGCACTTTAGATAATCTTCATCTATAAAGTCTAGAGATAGATCTAACACCAAAATATCTGTACTATCTTCTTTAATGAATGTTTCAGGATTATCAGATAAAGTAAAAGAACCAAGTTTTTCCGGTAGTTTAACTAGTTGTGCTTGATTTTTATAAATACCGCTTGGAATGTCATTGATATATGCACTTATGATTATGCTGTCCTTCCCTGGAAAAACATTTAGATTCGTAATGGATACTAGTGATCCACCACTTAAGCTGCCGTCACCTCCATAAGGATTACGCAGGATCTCTACAAAATCAAATCCTGGGGGCAATACATCTATAAGGTCGATTCCTTGTCTAGCAAATCCAGAACTATTGGCCAAGGTAAATGTATATTCTACCAGTTCGCATGGGAATGTCTCCCTTGGTAGCACAGTCTTCTCTAACTTAATAGTATAAGGGCAGCTACAACCGTCGTTACCTTGTGCAATAGGGCCGTTAGTAAGAACAGCTATTGCGCCAGTGTTTTTGTTGATTTCGAAAAGCTTATCTTGGTTGGCTTGATTGACAACGCCACCATAGGCAAAGAGGTTTCCAAATGTATCGAAGAATAATGCTCCTATAGAATTTACTATTGGTTGCTGAGGAAAACTAACATCCATGTTTCCGGTATCTGGATTTATTTTAACTAACCTTTTGGCATTGCTATCAAGACCATAAAGAGTTCCATCTTCAGGATCAAAAGCGATATCAAATATTCTTGTATTCGCTTGAAGGCTCACTTTACTAATTTCAAAAGTGGGTGATTCTAAATCTACTTTGACCAGTTCGGAATCTAGTCCGGTAAATCCTCCACCTCCGATGAGTATAAGAAATCTTCCATCTGGCGATATATCACCGGCAAAATATTCTAGATTATTTGTTAATGGCAGGTTTTTAAGAAAGAAAACGTCACCATTGGCGTCAAGCATGTAAAGAAAGAATTCGTCTGGATCAACACCATAAATTAGATTATCTACAGATCGATATCCAATAGCATTTACATTTTTACCAACATCGATTTTAATGGGATCGAAAATAGCCAAATTACTTAATGGATCAATTTTAACTTCATAGAGATTAGAAGATCCATGTAAGCTCGGAGAGAGAGAGGCGTAATATTGACCTTTACACTGAAATGATACTTGTGCACTCATGTAGAGCGTCGCACAAAGCAATGCAGTTAAGGCTATATATTTTCTCCAATTAAGATTCATTATCTATAATATTACTCCAATTTAACTATTTTTTACCCCTTCAAAGTACTTATAAGAATAGTTTTGGAGCAGAAATGTTGCATCTGACAGGAATAATACATTGCTATTGTTTTCTCAGGACAATTCACAGACTTTAAATATTCGGTTTTTTAATGATTCGTTTCGAATATTATTTAAGCTTTGGCTTTAAATCCAATAGCGATTATAGTAAAGTCAATCAGATATTAAGGATTATCCAAATTCAATACCAAATAATACTAGTTGACATATCACTAGCTACTTTTGCTAAGTAATTGTCAGTCGATAAGTGATTCGCCATCCAAATTAGTGGTCAATACACTACTCATGAAGTTGAAAAATGGAAGCATACCTTTATAACTAGCAACCACTTTTTGGAGGAAATCAGGTTCAATTATCTCTTTGTCAGAAACGGGCCTATAGCATAGATATTGTTTCATTCTGAGAAGATCACCGGCCTCACTTTCTCTATCAAATCCCCTAGGTATATTCTTGAGCGCTTGACCTTCTAGCTGTCCAAAAAGGTCTTTAAACTTTTTAGTAGTTATGATTTTTCGTAGTTCTGATGCATCCAAGGCTAATTCTTCTCTTACCCTTTTGAGATCTTTAGATTCTGGATTCCAAAATCCTCCTGCTATCATAGATTTGCCACCAGGCTGAATTCCTATAAAAAAACCTCCTCTACGTGCAGCGGTAGCTCTTGTCAAGCTTCCACCAAAATGGTCTTTATAAGGAGCCTTATTTTTAGAAAATCTAACGTCACGGTAGATTCTGAAGACTTTTTGCTTCTCTATCATGTCGATCTTATTGATTTCTGTTTCAACAGAGTCCATCAAACCTTTCATATTCGCTAAGGCAACATCATAAACGTCCTTATTGGCTTTAAACCAGGGACGGTTATTATTCTTAGCAAGGTCTTTGAGGAATTTTAAAGTAGATTTTTCTATATGAGTGGTCATATAATAGTATAATTTGTAATATAAAGTTGATGAAAATTAGTTTGGATTCCAAATCTAACTCTCGCCCCATCTAAAAGTATCTGTTTGCATGATGCCAGCAAGATCTATTACTCTATCTACAACAGTAAGAGCTATCTCGTCCAATGTAGTTGGGTTAGAGTAGAATGAAGGAGTAGCTGGACATATAATTGCCCCTGCTTCTGTTAATGCTGTCATGTTACGAAGGTGAATAAGACTATATGGAGCTTCACGAGGAACTATGATCAACTTCCTGCGCTCTTTTAGAATGACATCTGAAGCTCGTGTAATGAGATCGTTAGATATGCCATGATTGATTCTAGAGAGCAAGCCCATAGAGCAAGGACATACGATCATAGATTCATATTGTGCTGATCCAGAAGCGAATGGTGCAAAGAAATCATTGTTTTCATAATAATCGACATCATACGCCTTGGTATCCCAAGGGCCCAGTTCTATCTCCCAATTGATTTTTGCATTTTTAGTCATCACCACTCCAAGTGTAATATCTTCTCGTGAAGAGAGTTTGTCTAGTAGTAGTTTAGCGTATATACTGCCACTTGATCCGCCTATGGCTAAGACTATCTTTTTCTTCATTGCTTCGTTATTGATACCTACCTAATAGATGACAGCTATAATTGTTTGGTTAAGGTAGGTAAATGTTGGAAGAGTATGATTATCCTATCTCAGCAACAAACGCTTTATAATCATTAGCGATCTCCGATTTTTTACATCCGTTGAGGTTTACCTCTTGGATGGGATAGTCAGGAATAGCTTGTATAACCACAGATTCAAATTTTTTAGGGTGGGCGGTAGCCAAAAAGATGCCTTGCTCTGATGGAGATAAGTCAGCATCTAGAGCTAACAAGCCTACGGCTCCATGAGGATCCAACACATATTCGCTCGCTTGATAGTAAGACTTCATCTTCGTGAGCGTATCTTCATCGGAGTAGGTGTATGCTTTTATTTCTTGACTAAGCTGATCGTAGTTACCATTGTAGAAATGACGTATGCGATCAAAATTACTCGGTGCCCCCACATCCATCGCATTAGAGAAAGTCTGAACCGAAGGCTTAGTTTTCCAATTGCCTGTTTGGATGTATTGATAGAATGTATCGTTGGCATTATTGGCAGCAACGAATCGCTTGATAGGAAGCCCCATTTTTTTAGCAAGTATTCCAGCTGTGATGTTCCCAAAATTCCCACTCGGTACTGAGATCACTAATTCATTAGCCAGCCCTCTTTGTTTCATCTGTTTGTAGGCCAGAAAGTAATAAAGACATTGCGGTAATAGTCTGGCTACATTAATAGAGTTAGCACTACTAAGGTTATATTTTTTGTTAAGATCTTTATCTCTGAAAGCTTGCTTTACCAAAGCTTGGCAATCGTCGAATGTACCTTCTACTTCTACGGCTTTGATATTATGTCCTAGCGAACTCATTTGATATTCTTGGAAATTACTGACCTTTCCTTTAGGAAATAAAATAGTCACTTTAACACCTTCTACTCCGAAGAACCCGCTAGCTACTGCACTACCTGTATCACCAGAAGTAGCCACCAATACATTTACTTCTTCTTCATTACTAAACTGACCCAAGCATCGTGACATAAATCTAGCGCCTACATCCTTAAAGGCTAGTGTCGGTCCATGAAACAATTCTAAGACATTAGTTCTATTGCCGAGATCAACAACTGGAATATCAAATGATAATGTTTCTGATACGATTTCTTTCAGTTGATTATCAGTAAGAGATTCTGGATCGATGAGCTGTCTCATGACATGAAAACCAATTTCGTGATCAGGCAGGTTTTCTATATTGTCTATCCACTTCTTATCCAATGAAGGAATGGTTTGTGGTACATAAAGTCCCCCCTTCTTCGCTAGTCCATTGATAGTCGCTTGACGAAAGTTAACTTGTTCGGTTGCGTCTTTTGTATTAATATAAATCATCGATTCGAATTAAACGTTTATAACTTTCATTACATCAGAAAATACTCCGCTGGCGGTAATCTCAGCACCTGCACCTGCGCCTTTTATTATAATAGGTTCATTGATATATCTCTCTGTATGCATTGCTACTATATTATCTTTTCCTTCTAGATGAAAGAATGGACTTTCTGAAGATACTTCTCTCAATTCAACAGATAGATTACCGTGATTAAGTTCCGCTACTACTTTAAGTCTATTACCATTTTCGTTGGCTTTATTATATATCGCTGCGAAATGTGCTTCATGTTTTAGCATCTCAGAAAACATGATATCATTATCTGAAGCATTCGCCACACTCTCTGGTAAGAATCCATTGAAACTTACATCTGACATCTCTTTGATATATCCTGCTTCTCTTGAAAGGATTAAGATTTTTCTCATGACGTCGGTACCTCCCAAATCGAGTAATGGATTCGGTTCTGTATAACCTTCATCTTTCGCTTGACGTACTATATCTGCAAAGGGTAGAGAGGTGTCATATTTGTTGAATATAAAATTTAGACTACCACTGAGTACCGCCTGAATCCTATTGATATGATCCCCACTGAGCATGATGTCTTGGATCGTTTTTATTATTGGTAATGCAGCACCCACGGCAGTTTCGTATTTGAAATCACAGTTCTTTTCTCTTGCCGTGTTTATCAAATCGATATAACTAGGATAAGAAGAACTACAAGCGATCTTGTTACAAGCGACGACAGAAATACTAGCTTCTAATGCTTTCTTATATCTATCGCTTACGATCTGCGATGCAGTGTTATCTATGAAGATACTATTGTAATAATTGTCTTGTATTGCGTTATCAATGAACTGATCAAAGTTAGTATAATCATCACCTTCTTCTCTAAGCATATCAATCTGATGATCTGTCAATCCGTAAGGCTCATGTAGCATTTTCGAGCTGTTGGCTACGCCCACTATTTTGATGTCGATTTTGTTTTGGTCCAGTAGAAGTTTTCTTTGCTTCTTAAGTACCTGTAGAAATTGATCTCCTACATTACCTACACCCGCGATGTAGAGGTGAACTTTCTTTAGTGCTTTCTGGAAAAATTTCTGATGGATGATATTGATCGCTTTACTTTCATCTTTTTTATCGACGACGAGAGATATATTTCGCTCCGATGCTCCTTGGGCTATAGCTCTGATATTGATTCCATTTTTGCCCAGTGCAGAAAACATTTTTCCGCTAAGGCCTACCGTATTTTTCATGCTGTCTCCAATCACGGCTATTATACACTGATCATGAGATATTTCGACTTCATTCAACATCCCATTACTAATTTCTTTACGGAATGCAGCATTGATGCTCTCAACTGCAGCTTCTGCATCCTCGGCACTTAGTCCTAAGCAGATGCTTTGCTCTGAGCAACTTTGTGTGATCAGGATCACATTGACATTGGCTTCTTCTAATGCCTGGAAAACTCTACGTGCGGTCCCTTTTTCTTTTGCGAGACCTACACCAGATATATTAATGATACTAATGTCAGGGAGAGAAGAGACTCCTTTGATTTTGCTTTCGTCTTGTCCTCCAGATTCACTTATGTAGGTTCCATCTTGCTCTGGGTGAAATGTATTTTTAAGATAAAGCGGAATTCCATTTTCCATCACGGGTTTGATGGTAGGAGGGTAGAGTACTTTGGCTCCAAAGAATGCCATTTCGAAAGCTTCCTTATAACTCATTTCTCTAATCGGTCCAGCTTCTTTTACTACTCTTGGGTTAGCATTTTGCATACCGCTAACATCACTCCAGATCTCGAGCTTACTAGCTTTGATTCCAGATGCGTATAATGCAGCAGAGTAGTCAGATCCACCTCTGCCGAGTAGGGTAGTCTCTCCGTTTTCATTGGATGCCACAAATCCTCCAGCGATATAATTACGATTATGATCGATACTACTCATGAGCTCAGTCGTGATGTCGGAGTCAACTACAGCCCTTTCATATTTGCCATTGGCTCTGATCATCTTGCGGCTATCCATCCATTCTATATCTATGCCTTCTTGAGTAAAGTATTCTCTAAGAATATATGAAGACATCAACTCTCCAAAACTTTGAATACGAGCTAGTATTTTATTGGATCTTTCTTGGATTACAAAGATACTGTGGCAGATATCGTTGAGTTGGTCAACATGTTCTGAGACATGTCCTTTGATTCTATCTACATGCTCGGCCTGAAAGAGGCTGTCTATCAAATCAAAATGCCTCTGCTTTAATGCCAAAACAAGAGGTTGATATTGGTTGGATAAAGAGCTGTTAGCGATTTCTAGCAGTTGATCTGTAGCCTTGGATATAGCCGATACGACTACTAGACATGGTTCTTTGGTTTGCTCGATAATTCCTTTTATCCTTTGGATGTTATTGTGAGTGGCTACGCTTGTACCACCAAATTTCATTACGATCATATTCCAATATGTTTGATATAGTAAAATTAATACATATGGGGATCTATTGATGGGTTAATTCCAGGAAATAATATATTTTTTAAATGAGTTTATATTGGGTCTTTTGCAGACTATTGTTAAGGTAGAATTGTATTAGTGAAATACCAAATCTCACATCACGAATAACATGATTTATAAGAAAGTATGATATCTAATTGGGCTTAATTATACTCAATAAACAAAAATGTGATACAAGGTTGATTGTATCACATTTAAGACTTGCTCGTTTACATTTGTACATATTAAGCTTTAGCCAACTTATCTAATTTTTTACGAATAATATGTTCGCCTATGCCACCTTGCAGCTTATCGAGCACCTTGTTTCCTTTCATAAAGAATAATTGCGGTATGCTTTTCACTCCAAATTTTTGAGCTATAGCTTGGTTATTATCGATATTTATCTTCCGTACTTCTACTTTTCCTTCGTACTCTTCAGCAAGTTTTTCTACTGTAGGCATTAGTACTTTACACGGTCCACACCAGTCTGCATAGAAGTCTAGTAATACGGGTACGTCAGATTTTATAAGCTTGTTGAACTCTTTGTTATTTTTGATAGCTTTCATAATTGTAATGTTATATTGTTTGGTACAAATATAGAGGAGCACAGTAGCGTATAGAATGGCAATACTTCCTTATGAGCTTGCAATTCTTCCTTAGGTATCTGAGGCTATTAAAACCAAAAGGCGCAGGGGTATTACGATTTATGCCTCAGTATCGCCTTTTTCGTTGTCCAATTCTACTTTTTCTTGTTCCAGTTTTCTTTTAAGGTAATAGTATGTTTCAACTTGTGATCGGATTGCTAAATCGGTAGTATCACGAACATAAGAATTGTTTTTCTTCAAGTCTATAAGTCTAGCCTTTACATTATCATTAAGTTGAATGTGCAATAGATCTTTGATAGTTTCTTTTATACTTTCGTCTAAGATTGGGAATATGGTCTCTACTCTATGATGTAGATTACGCACCATCCAATCTGCTGATGATAAATACGTCAGTTCTTCACCACCATGATGGAAATAGAATATTCTTGAATGTTCGAGGTATCTATCCACGATGGAAATAGCATTAATGTTTTCACTTATTTTTTCGATTCCAGGGACTAAGGAGCATATTCCTCTGATGATTAGTTTTATCTGTACTCCTTTTTTGCTTGCCTTATATAACGCCTCTATCATTTCACTATCCTGAAGGCTATTCATTTTCAAAATTATCTCTGCTGCTTTACCCTTATCTGCCTGTGCAGTCTCATACGCGATCAGGTCTAGTAACATGGGTTTAAGATTAAATTGACCTACAGCAAGGTATTTGAATGGCTTCGGTGGCCTATTTTTAGTCTCTAGATAAGAGAAGACTCTCGTTGCTTCGCTGGTTAAGTTTTTGTTCGCAGTAAATATCCCAATATCGGAATAGAGCATAGCAGTATCTTCATGGAAGTTACCGGTACTGAAGTAACAGTAAATTTTAGCTTTTTCCTTTTCGATACGTCTAACAATAGTCATTTTGGAGTGGACCTTTAGTCCTGGAATACTATAGTTTACCGCTACGCCAGCTTTTTCTAAGCGTTCGCCCCATTGAAGGTTAGCCGCTTCATCAAACCTAGCTTTGATCTCTACGAACGCCGAGACTTGCTTACCATTCTTTACGGCCAACATAAGTGCATCCATGATTCGTGATATCTTGGCGACTCTATATTGTATGATCTTAATATGTGTTACATTAGGATCCGTCGCAGCATCTTCGAAGAATTTCACTACTGGCTCATAGCTATGATAAGGTACATGATTGAGTATGTCTCCTTTCTTGATCTCATCGAATATCGATTCAGCATCCTCGACACGATGCATCTTTAGTGGCGGCTGAGGTTTATCTTTTAAGTGCTTTTCACCTTTCCATGGAAATTTGAAAAGGTCGAAGTTGTTATGATATCTACCCTCAGGCAAGAGATCATAGTTGTCCAGTTCGAATACGTTTTGTAAGAACGATAATAAGTGGTCAGGTATGTTACGGTCATATACCAACCTAGAGGCTGTACCAACGCTTCTTTTATTCAAACTCTTTTTGATCTTCTCTATGAGATCACCGCTGTACTCATCGTCGATATATAACTCTGCATCTCTTGTCAGTTTGATAGAGTGACTATCGTGGATATTGTAACCTGGAAATAGGTTACGAATATTGTGCCTTACTATATCATCCAATATGATGTAATCCTTTTCATCTTCATTGTTTGTCGGAAGCTCAAGGTATCGAGGAAGATGATCAGAAGGTACTTTGACGATCGCATAATGGAATCCATCTTGGTCGGTCTCTTCAATGCTTGTCATGATGAGGGCTAGATATAGGGACGCATTATTGAGGAAGGGTCTAATTTTCTTACCTACAAGTAGTACTGGTTGCACAAAAGGGAGCATGTACTCATTAAAGTACTCTTCGATATATTCGATTTGAGCATCAGAAAGTTTTTTTCTTCTTTTGATATTCATACCATTTTTGGCCAAATTAGGTACGATTTTACGCTCAAATATGTCACTAAACTCTTCTTGCTGTTCATTGACTATCTTGAGAATCTCTTTTAATATATTTTCTGGTTCGAAATCAAGATTTTTTCTGGTCTTCTTCCCTGCACGTACGATATTACGGTGATTGGCTACTCTTACTCTAAAGAATTCATCTAGATTAGACGAGTATATGGCTAAGAATTTGATCTTTTCGTATAATGGGACAGAGTTGTCTTTTGCCTCTTGGAGCACTCTATAGTTAAACGCTAACCAGCTAATATCTCGGTGTATGTATGGTGTCATATAGTTGAAATGTAGTTATTCTTTTCGCTGATCAAATATAAGAGCAATCATAACACTATGTATGATTAATTATCCTTGTATTTTTGTCATCTTACATTAATAATCAAAATAGACAAATGTCAAGAAGAAAGATAGCAGCAGGAAATTGGAAAATGAATAAGAATTATGATGATGCGCTGCAGCTCATACGTGATATATCAGCTACTAATCCTCCTAAGGAGATACATACAGTTCTGGCTGTGCCATCCATATACCTCAAAAATGGTGTGGATATGCTTATGCATATCATCGGTATAGATGTAGCCGCTCAGAATTGTCATCAGGAAGAATCCGGTGCTTATACTGGTGAGATCTCAGCAAGTATGTTGTCCTCTATCGCCGTACCATATGTGGTAATCGGTCATAGCGAGCGTAGAGAGTACTTTTATGAAAACAATGAGCAATTGGCTCAAAAAGTAGATACGGCACTAGCTAATGGACTCCAAGTCATTTTTTGCTGTGGAGAATCTCTCGAAATACGTAAGTCAGGAGATCATGTGGCTTATGTAAGTGATCAAATCAGAGAAGGGTTATTTCACTTAACGGATGAGCAGTGGTCAAGTATCATCGTCGCTTATGAGCCAATATGGGCTATAGGTACAGGCGAGACTGCGTCACCAGAGCAAGCACAAGAAATGCACGCAGCTCTAAGAGGAATGATTGTATCAGAAAAATCTGAATCAATCGCTGATAACCTTAGTATATTATATGGCGGATCTGTAAAACCTGCCAACGCAAGTGATATCTTCACAGGAGCAGATGTTGATGGTGCCTTAGTAGGGGGAGCATCTCTCAATGCTGATGGATTTAAAGAGATAATGGAAGCGCTGGCTAAGTCTTAGTTAGTTTGTTCTTTATGGAATAAGAAATATTCAATTGAGTAAAAAGAGTGGTATTGAAGTATCTAGAAATATTTCAATACCACTCTTCTTATTTTACATGTTATGCTTTAGTAAATCCAACACTTCCTCCTTCGATGTGAAAAATATTAGACCTTGCTTAAGCCGCCTAAATATGAATATCTCTTCAAACATTCGTTAAGGGCCCAAGTCCAATTAGCTTTGCGCTCTTCTTTATCTTTGCGGTTCATACACTCGTAAAACTCTTCTAATAAAATGTCTTTTCGTAATCCGAAAGTCGCGCTTGCTTAAACTTTCGTCTCACCAAATAATCGATCAGTCACAATTTTTCTATACTCAAAAATACCCTCTAGTTTCTTTCTTACAAATAGCCAATGGGCTATTCTACCCAAAGGACCTAAAGGCATCACATAAGTAATGATATCTTTCATCTTGACTCCATTGGGTACTTCTTCAAACCAATGTTGATGATGCCACATCGTATATGGTCCAAACCTTTGGTTATCTACAAAATATTTTTTATCTTCTACATGATTGATTTCAGTCATCCAATTCATCTTAATACCTAAGAGTGGAGAGACCCTGTAAGAAATAATCTGACCTTGATACATCTTATCAGCAAGGTTTGGAGAGGTAATCTCAAAACCTAAATAATCGGGTGTGATTTCCTTTAAATTACGAGGGGAGGAAAAAAAATCCCAAGCTTCATCTAGCGTACAGTTGATAACTTGTTCTTTGGATAGGGTGTAAAATTTTGCCATGGTTGTTTGCTGCTTATAATGTGTTTCATAAATAACATGGACAGGTCAAGATTGTTGTCTTTAAATTCATTTACTTCAAGATGCCTAACACCTCATCTCGATAACTACCACCAATAGGGATTTCCTTAGTTTCGATTTCAATGTCATGACTTGTGAAAGCTGTAATTTTTGATCTATTTACTATGAATGATCTATGGATTCTTAAGAAGTTGCTGGGGAGTTTTGTTTCGAAATTTGTGATTGTATCTTTCGTTATAATCGTATCGGATAAAGTATGAATGCTGATGTAATCCTTGACACTTTCTACATATTTTATTTCTTTGAATACTACTTTGACATATCTACGATTGACATTTACATAGATAGATTCGTTTTCGGAGTTTTGGGTGTTGTTTGATTGTTCTATTATAGGAGTTGTTTTTTTGTCTAAGTACTTATTTATACTTTGCACAAACCGTACAAATGTAATGGGCTTCATTAGGTAGTCGACTACATCTAATTCGTAGCTTTCCACAGCATAATCTCTGTACGCGGTAGTAAATATAACATCAGGTCTATTTTGTAATGCTTTTACTAGTTCTATACCTGTAAGTACAGGCATCTGAATATCAAGAAATAATAAGTCAATATCATTTTCTTTGAGCAAACCAATTGCTTCTATTGGATTACCTGCTGTAGCTACGAGTTCTAATTGGTCTATCTGATTGACGTGAGCTGTAAGTAACTTAATAGCCAAAGGTTCGTCATCTACGATCATGCATTTTATCTTATTACTCATTGTGTGTTTAAGTTTAGATTTTCGAAGCAGTAATAGTACTCTCGATTAGTTTTTTACTTAAGTTCTGTGATACCCAATTATGGAAATTTAATTTGAAGATTATGACCTTCCTTCGCGGGATAATTAGTTATTTCCAATTGATCAATTACTATATTTTTATCTATCGAAAGCTTAAGGTCTATTGTTGAAATACTATCGATTTTGATTCCTGTAATATAAAGATCTAATAATATACTTTCTTCAATAGAGGTGGTTTCTACTGTCAATGATTTATTGCTTCCATGAATCGCCTCTAAATAATTTAAAATACTACCCATTACTTTTACTAATGTCATCGGTTTTACTATCCCTTCTTTAGATATATTACTCAATGAAACTACAATAGAAGAAATAGATTTTGATCCCCTGACATAGAGCTTTGCAAATAACTCCATCTGTCTATATTCGTCGCTAAGAGATACATTTTGATAGTCTGTTTTGTAAAGACTATAATCTAGTATTTCTGATAGATCAGCAATGCTCTTTGCTGCGATATGGTTGTCGCTTTTACTTTCTTGTTCTATTTGATCTAGGGTATTAAGTAAGAACTCCGGTTGCATCCTTGCCTGCAAATACTGATATTCTTTTTGGGCTTTCTCAGCTTCCAAGGATTCTACTTCTTTTTTTTGCTCGAGGTTGTTTTTGATAAGCTTAATTCCGGCAGTGATAAATACAACCATGTAAATGTCTACAGCATAGCTTAAATAATATTCGCTTGAATAGATTATTTCTAAGAAAGTATGATTAGAGTGATAACTAACCAAGTGTTTTCCAAACCAAAGATCATTGCAAATGTGCATGATAATGTGAAAGAGATAACTACTTAACAAGAATGATAAGAAGAAGATCCAATATCTTTTAATGTCAAGTAGAGGTAGCTGAATATAAACGAACAAATAGCTCGCTATTATCTGAGTTGGTAAGCTTATTTTTTTGAGAATAATTGCAAGTTCTAAAGGTTCTCCATATGCAAGACCATAGAGTACTGCGATTGCAAATATGGCTAACCAATATAAAATGTGAGTTAATACTCTATTACTTAATATTTTGTCCAGAAAGAGTGAAAGGAATATCATGTCGCGATATATTTAATGTTAGGCGAAATGATAATGTTAACGCGATAGTCATAAAAGCCATTTTCAATGTTCAATGTATGTTGTTCTGGATACACTAATTGCAACTGTCTCGTAACATTAGTCATTCCTATTCCTTTTCGATATGAGTTTTCATCGGAACTGATTTTGGCGGGTTTTGTATTGTAAACTTCAAATTCAATTCTGTTTTTTATTTGATTTAGATTTATCTTGATTTTTGGTTGATCTAGGTCACTACTTGCTCCATGTTTGAATGCGTTTTCGACAACAGACAAAAGAACCAGTGGAGCAATTTTATAATTTTCATCGACTACATTATGTTTAAATGTTACTTGTAGCCTTTCGCTATATCTTATTTTTTCTAGATCGATATAATTATTCAACAAGGTGATCTCATCAGCCATAGTCACTGAGGGTTGATTACACTTGTAAAACATGTATCTGAGTATACTCGATAGTTGGCTAGTAGTCTCTGCAGTCTTAGGTGAGTTAGTAAGTGCCATTGAATATAAATTGTTCAATGTATTGAATAAAAAATGCGGGTGTACTTGAGCTTTTAAAAACTTTAATTCTGCGATGTTCTTTTCTTTCTTTAGCTCCTCGAGTCTGGTCTTTTCTCTCAAGTGGATGATCACTAGGACTATGAGAGAAGTGATCACAGGAGTTAAATATACCCAAAGCATATATTGGGTCATCAATTTAGAAGTTTGGGTTAGTATCTCATAGATTGATTCTTGAGGTCCATCAAATCCTAATACGGGTTCGTATATGTAGATTTTAGTAATTCTTGCTAGTACTGATGCTATATAAGAGACAGTAGTGATCACTGCTATAAACTTAATCCAACTGCCTTCAAATATATAGGGTATTAGAAAATAGAGAAAAGCATATGTGGCCAACATCTGGGAAGGTAAGTAACACAGTTTATTTACAAATGGCTCTAAGATGATTCCATCTGTCATCAAAACAAATAATGTCCAAAGAACTACACTCCCTATCCAGTAGGTAACATGGTACCTTAAAGGAAAAATATCAATTTTCGTGATTGTGTTTGGCAATGGATTATGTATTGATTAATTCTTTGATCTTATAAAGCTACAGATATATATTAAGTATCATGTCTTCTACCCACGAATGGACATTATCTATTGATAAAATGAGTTATTGAAGTAATCAGCCTCCAATAATCGGATTATATCAGCTCTTTTTGTGTCTACATCATGAGACCGTGATATCGAGTAGGTTCTCGATTTATGTTTGTGTCATGATCGATATTGATCATGTAATTCTAAAATTTAAAGCTATGAAACTCCTGACATTTATCTTCTCATTAGCCTTACTCACTAATCTATCCGCTCAATATAGCGAGAGTGAGAGTAGTATAATGTTTAATTATGACATCGATTACGAAGTACAGTTCGATACCTCTATAATGATAAATAGTGATCACGTATATAGTCAATATCTCTCCGAGCAAGATGATGAGTATATCCAATGGGTCTATCAACTCAACGAACAAAGGAATAAGTCCATTAAAAAAGAGGGAGATAAAACGAGTATATTAAGTAATAAGGCAGAGAAGAACTCTTTGATTTTTACCTTGATCAAGGATGGGGAAATTCGTTTCGACACTTTGTCAAATTTGGTCGAGATTAATTTGGATTCGAAGCCTAAGAAGATAGGTTTCTTCGCGAAATTGTGGAATAAGATCAGAATGCCTAGTATAAGCAAGGTTCTTGACGATCAGAATATACAAGGTTCATTACCAGAAGGTTGTATGACATGGGTTAATCCTAATAGTAGAAGGCTTAAGTGTGGGTTGGAAATAGTACAACCTTCTTCTGAAGTGACTATGGTTCTTATCAATGATGAAGGCGAAATAGTACATACTTTTGCAGATGCAATACTATTTCGTGGATGGAATAACTATAGATGGAATCGCGAAAATCATAGGAAGGGGAAATATACTTTGAGTGTTACAGTAGACGGAGTTTGTATGACCCAAGACGTGAAAATCAAATAACAAAGCTATTTGTCCAAGTTAGAAGCGGTATTTGACTAGGAAGACGAATTAATATTTATCACATATAACAATTCTTAATGTCGTAATAAAGTTAACTTTGTCAATAATGTCTGTATATATAAGGACACAAGCATATTTACTAAAATAAAGTAATCTCACCATGAAGTTTGATTTTAAGTCTGCTTTACCACACATCATTAGTCTTCTTGCGATGATATTATTATCTGTAATCTATTTTATACCTCAGTTTCAAGGTAAGGAGTTAGTGCAAGGTGATATCGTTTCATTTAAAGGGGTGGCAACTGAAGCTTTGGAATATGAAAAAAAGACAGGTGAAACAGCCCTTTGGTCCACTAGTATTTTTGGAGGAATGCCTACTTATCAAAGTTCCGCTCCGCAGAACAACAATTTGGTGAAATACATAGAAAGAGGAATGGGCCTTGGAATATCAAGACCAACTGGATATTTCATTTTTGGTATGATTGGCTTCTATATTTTGATGATGATGATGGGTGTGAGTCCATGGGTAGGCTTGATAGGAGCAATCTTATTTGGATTATCGACTAATCATATGGTATTGTATGAAGCAGGCCATATGAGTAAGGTCAGATCTATTATGAGTATGCCTATGATTATAGCAGGCGTGCTATTAGTCTTCCGAAAGCGATACTTATTGGGTGGAGCCATTTTTGGAATCTTTCTAGGTGTCAATATTTATGTAAATCACCTGCAGATGACTTATTATTTGGCAATGGTACTTGGTATCCTTACGATAATGGAGATAGTCAAAATGGTCAAGTCGAATGATCTAACTCACTTATGGAAGTCACTTGCTGTGCTTGCAATAGGAGCTACATTAGCCCTATCCTCTAGTGCATCTAGGGTTTTGACGACCTTGGAGTATGCCCCAGAGACTGTTAGAGGTAATGCAGTAATGGATGCTGGTGAAGATCGTGCTGCAGGAGGTGGGATGGAATGGGATAGAGCTATGGCTTGGAGTAATGGCTCTATCGATCTACTTCCTTCGTTTATTCCTTATGCTGCTGGTGGTGGTGGCCCTACCAAATTAGGTAAAGATTCCGCTTTGGCAACAAAACTCAAAAGAAGAAGTGATTTCGTTGCTCCTCTATATCATGGTGACTTATCCTCTACTGGAGGGCCGGCATATTTTGGTGCAGTATCTTTTTTTCTTTTCCTACTCGGAGCATTTTCCGTCAAAGGCAGGATGAAGTGGTGGATTGTAGCGGGTGTACTTTTTACGATGATGCTATCTATGGGAAAGAACTTTCCAGTTATCAATAGATTGATATTTGACTACTTACCGATGTTCAATAAATTTAGGACACCAAATTCGGCTTTGAGTGTAACGACCATATTTATTCCATTATTGGGAATGTTAGGCTTATATAAACTTACCCAATCGCAATCAAGAGAAGTAGAGTTCAAAAAGCCAACTTTGATTGCCTTAGGATTATCAGCTGGCTTAGCCGTTTTGATTGCTTTAGTTGGACCGATGTTTATAGATTTTGCGCATCCATATGATGTTAGAACACTTCAGGAACCAAGTTTAATAGAGGCGATTGTTGAAGATAGAACTGCACTTTTAAGATCATCTTCATTTAGAACGGCAATCTTAATTTTGATAGCATTTGGTGCCATTTGGTTGTTTATAAAAGAAAAAATTTCATCTCTGATAATGTTAGCATTAGTAGGTAGTGTTGGAGCATTCGATCTTTTCCAAATAGATAGATCTTACTTGGGTTCTGAAAGATTTGTCAATGCGCGTAAAGTAGAAGCTACTTCTGCGCCAAGAGCAGTCGATGAGCAGATACTTGCAGATACAGACCCTCATTACAGAGTTCATGATACAACCGAGGATCCTTTTAACAGTGCGATACCAGCGTTCCACCATAAGATTATTGGAGGTTATCATCCAGCAAAATTACAGCGGTATGATGATCTTATGCAAGGACACATAGGTCAAGGAAATATGGCCGTATTCAATATGCTGAATGCTAAATATTTTATAATGGCTGCTCAAGATGGGAAACCAGCAGTACAACGTAATCCGGCTGCAATGGGTAATGCATGGTTTGTAAGCCAAATAGATATAGCTGAAAATGCAAATCAGGAGTTTGAAAAATTAAATGGATTTGATCCTGCAGTTACAGCCATAGTGCATAAAGAGTTTGATACATATTTGGGAAGCTTGACGCCATCCAAAAACGGAACTATTAGCCTAACGGAATACACACCGAATTCGATTAGCTATAGATCTAGCACAAGCTCAGATCAATTAGGAGTATTTTCGGAGATTTGGTATGGTCCGGATAAAGGATGGCAAGCATACTTAGATGGACAACCTGTAGATCATATCAGAGCAAATTACGTATTGAAGGCCATGAAAATTCCGAGTGGAGAGCATGAAATCAAATTTGAATTTAAGCCTAGTAGCTATTATACTGGAGAGACTATTAGTTTAATTGCCTCTATACTTTTACTTGGAGCCGCTTTGTTTGGACTGTTCTTATATTTCCGAAGTGACGATAAGAGTTTGCCTACTTTTGACGATATGGTAGCAGAGTAATTTTATCTATAGTTGAAAGTCTTTTTTAGAAATAGTAAATAATAAATTAATATGGAAATAGTAATCTCAGTAGTAATTGGATTAGTTGCCTTTCTTCATTTATATTTCCTGTATTTTGAAATGTTTGCTTGGACGACGAAAGGCCCTAAAATATTTAGAGAGTTTCCTAAGGATTTATTCCCTAAGACTAAGTCGATGGCGGCCAACCAAGGATTATATAATGGCTTTTTGGCTGCTGGTTTGATATGGACATTTTTCATTCAAGATGAAATTTGGAAATATAATATTGCACTGTTCTTCTTAGGTTGTGTCGCAGTGGCTGGTTTGTATGGAAGTGCAACTGTCTCTAAAAAAATACTGTTTATACAAGCCTTGCCTGCATTGATTGGGATTACTCTGATTTTGATATATAGATAATTGGATGCTATTTGATTCATTTGATTTCGCCATATTCCTACCCATAGTCTTCGCTATATATTGGAGTGTCAGTAAGTATAGTGTGCGACTTCAAAATGTATTCTTGATACTTGCGAGTTATGTATTTTATAGCTGGTGGGATTGGAGATTTTTAGGGCTGATCGTATTAAGCTCTACCGTAGATTACATTTTAGCTAATAAGATTTATAAGTCGGATTCTGATCGTCATAGGAAATATCTATTATACCTGAGTCTAATCATTAATCTTGGAGTCTTAGCGATATTTAAGTATTGTAACTTTTTTATAGAAAATTTTGAAGGGCTATTTTCTGTCCTTGGATCGAGTATAGTATTCTCTCGATTAGATTGGATACTTCCTGTAGGTATTAGTTTCTATACTTTTCAGACTATGAGTTACTCCATTGACGTTTACCGTGGCAAGTTAGAACCCAGTAAAGATCCGTTTTCTTTTTTCGCTTATGTCAGTTTCTTTCCGCAGTTAGTTGCTGGTCCAATAGAGAGAGCTACTAATTTTTTGCCACAGTTTCGTAAAGTAAGAACATTCGATTATTCACAGGCCGTTGATGGTTTACGACAGATATTATGGGGTTTATTTAAGAAGATGGTGATTGCAGATAATTGTGCGATATATGTTGATATGTTTTTCGCTGACCCTACTGCTTACTCTGGAAGTGCTCTCTTATTAGGTGCTATCTTTTTTGCCTTTCAGATCTATGGTGATTTTTCAGGGTATTCGGATATAGCTATTGGTATAGGTCGACTGTTTGGTTTTAATCTAATGCAAAACTTTGCTTTTCCATATTTCTCTAGAGACATTGCGGAGTTTTGGAGACGTTGGCACATTTCATTATCTAGTTGGTTTAGAGATTATGTTTACATACCATTGGGTGGAAGTAGGGGAGGGAAAGTGATGACCTTACGTAATATATTCATTGTCTTTATTATTTGCGGGTTTTGGCATGGAGCTAATTTTACATTTATAGTATGGGGATTGCTCAATGCTGCACTGTACATTCCACTTTATATATTGAATCGTAATAGAGCTAACTTGGACAATATAGCACAAGGAAGAACTTTGCCTTCGTTGATAGAATTGGTGCAAGTGGGTATAACTTTCAGTATTACAATATTACTTTGGGTGTTTTTTAGAAGTGATAGTGTTGTGGAGGCTTTTCAATATATAGGTTTAATTTTTAGTGATGACTTGTTTTCGATACCAATTTTCTCAGAAAAAGGAACTGCTTTCTCTACGCTGATATTAATATTGTTGATGTTAATGGTAGAGTGGCAATCTAGAGAAAGTCATCATGGACTGGAATTATTTTTGTTTTCTCAACCGAGACTCTTAAGACTTAGTTTTTATTTTTTAATCGGTTTTATTATTGGAATGTATGCTAATGTACAATCACAAGACTTTATATATTTTCAATTTTGATTAAATTTATAAAGAACATATCATTTTTTGTTTTACTCAGCATAGTGGCTTATGTGATTATGGTTATTGTCTGGGGTGAGTTAGTTCCTACACAGTTGCGACCTAATCTGAAAGGGACCGTAGGGAAAGATGATTACGCATTACTGAAGTATAGAGAAATGCAGGAAGTTAAAAATTTGGATGTCCTATTCATTGGTTCTTCTCATGCTTATCGCACCTTTGATACTAGGATATGGAAGGATAAAGGTTACCATGTCTTCAATATGGGAACCTCTAGTCAAACCCATATTCATTCAGGTCTACTTCTAAGGGAATTTGTACCAACGGCCAAACCAAAATTAGTAATCTATGAAGTCTATCCAGATATCTTTGCCAATGAAGGAATTGAGTCTAACTCTATTTTCTTAGCTTATGGAATGTGTAAAGATGCAATGACTAGTGTAGCCTTAAGAAGCCGAAACTTTAAATCACTCAACGAATTAATTTATGCCAAATATAGATCTATCGTTAGGCCTGATGAAATAATTCCTATCGTCGTAGATACAACTATAGAAGTATACAGATCGAATGGATTCGTAGAGAAACTGGATGGAACTTTTAAGAAAATACATAGGCATAAGAATGGAAGAATACGACCTCGGCAACTCGATGCGTTTTATGCTAATATTGATTATTTTGAGAGCCAGGATATTCCTGTGCTTTTTGTCTATTTACCAGTGACTAGTCTAGAATCTGGCAGGTTTTTAGATCAAGATAATTATGATCAAATTATGGCTACATTTGATAATTATAAAGATTTTAGTCAATTAGAAATATTAATTGATTCATTACACTTTTACGATTATCATCATCTTAATCAACAGGGTGTTGAGCTATTCAATCCATATTTTATTGAATGGTTAGAAAATCAAAATATAGAAGGGTTTGAGAAAAATTGATGTGATATTATATATAATAGCATTTGTATTGCTTATTGCCCCCTACAGTATTAGGTTATTGTCGAAGAAACTCGAACTGTATCCGGCCGTTATATTGCCGGATGGTAGTTCTACTGCTAGGTATAATGATACTCATATCATATATAGCAAAATTGAAATTGTAGGAATAGACGCTAAGACTGGAGCTGCTAAAGCAATCAATACGGATTTGTTTTTTGATCCGATTCCCAGTAATCGGATTTATGGATTTGTAAATAACTCTTTTGGTATCGATGCTGTTCGACGAGATACATTGCGATTTAGAAAAGACCTTCTTTCTCCTATTTATACATACAAAAAATACAGTGAAGTCCAGTCACAGGATCTTATAGCATGGTATAAATCAAAGTTAGTGGCTCAAGGTTTTGAAGACTCTGAATTTACTTTTCAAGAAGAAATAATTACTATAGATCGGTTGACTAGTGAGATTGTAGATTCGTCTTTGTCGCGTATAGAAAACTATACACTAAATGATTAGATTCTTATCACATATCATTCAAAGGATCAGGCTTTCTTCAGAAATATCTGTAGAGGCAAGTAGTATATTCCGTATTCTATTTGGCCTTTGGATATTGTTTATAAATACTCCGACATATCGTTGGTTAGCGGAAGTGCCACATAAGTTATACCACCATACTTGGTTGGAGGTTTTCGGTTTAAGTATTCCTGATTTGGGTTATCCTTTTTATATGATGTTGGATATATTGGTTATCGTATCTATTACATTAGTGATACTAGGAATAAGGGCGAGATTGTTTGGTTCTATATTTTTATTAGTAAATGTGATTGGATACTCAATAGAGAACAGCTTGGGGAAAATTAATCATGGAGGATTATGGTTTGCTTTGTTATTATGTTTCATACTTTCAGATTGGTCAACTAGGAATGCTATACTTCCTGATAGAAAGTGGAGAATCCATAAAACGATAATTTCAATTTTAGCTATTTGTATCGGCTTTGGTTTTTTGACTGCTGGTATCCCTAAAGTTTTACATTGGGTAGATTTTGATATGCAAAGCAGTGGCGTGATAAAGTGGTGGTTATCTGGACTACTTACAGAGTCACATGCTGGAGTATTTGATATTCATATGGGTAGAGCACCAAGTATTATTTTGGAGGGCTTAGACTATGTAGCATCTATTTTTGAGGTGAGTTCTATTATATTGCTTTTGATGGGTCGTAGATATTGGAGGTTTTGGTTGATAGTGGCGTCGATCTTTCATCTTTCTAACTGTGTCCTTTTTGGCATTACATTTATTAGTTATATTCCAGTTTATGCTTGTTTTTTACTGGCTCCATATTTAGATAAGGAAATTAATATTAGATGGAAAGCATTAACCACAATTGTATTACTTGCTATGGTGTTCAAATTGGTACTCACCTTTCTAGGAGTGAATATGCTTCTCAAAGAAAGTGTTTGGAATATATACTTAGCAATAATATTTTGGATTGCTCTGATTGTTTCATCTATCAAAATTACTATTAAAAATAGATCACTTAGTTAAGTAGGAATAATTACCATCTCGATATGACCATAAAATCATTACATATATATCCAATCAAAGGCTTAGGAGGTATTGAATTACAAGAAGCGCAAATGCTTGAGCGAGGAATGGAATATGATCGCAGATGGATGCTAGTGGATATGGATGGATTGTTTATAACGCAAAGAACTGATGCTAGAATGGCACTCTTTCATTGTGAGCTAGATGATAAACTTCATGTATCTCATAAGGGTAGCAGGGTTTCTATAGATATTGAAGAATACTCAAGTGTTCAGATATCTGCAGCTGTATGGGAAAGTGAGGTTATTACCTATGAAGTCAGTAGCGCGGTGAGTTCATGGTTTAGTGAACAATTAGGAACACCCTGTCGATTGGTAAAAATGGTAGATCAATTTGATAGATATAAAGAATTAATTAGAGGCCCTAAATCTACTAAAGTTAGCTTAGCCGATGGTTATCCTTATCATATTATAGGTACAGCTAGCTTAGATAAATTGAGTAAGAGGTTAGGTGTAGATATACCCGCTAATAGATTTAGAGCCAATATAATAATAGAAACATCAGTGGCACATGAAGAGGATACGTGGGATGAGATTTTGGTAGGTGAAGGTAGGCTACAAGTAATTAAACCTTGCGTTAGATGTCTTGTTGTAAATATAGATCAAGGGTCAGCTAAGATTACCAAGCAACCATTAAAGGAGCTATCAAAGTATAGAAGCGAGAGCAATAACGTTAGTTTCGGTGCCAATACGATATGTCGTGCAGAAGGAATGATCAGAGTAGGGGATACTCTGCAGTTGGTCGACTAATTTTAGAGTATCTAATTGTCAAACATTCAACTTATGAAATATATTTTACTCGTGTTTTTTAGCGCGATATCTTTTACGGTTTTTTCGCAATCTCAATTCTCTAGAGTGAAAGTTGATCTGTCGGAACGCTCGATCATAGAGTTGTCTGCGTTGGGAGTAGAAACTGACCACGGCTCATATGCAAGGAACAGGCACTTTGTAACAGATATGTCGGATAGACAAATTGCTTATCTCAAGTCCGAAGGTTTTTTGATTGAGACCTTGATAGAAGACGTAAAAGCATTTTACAAAAATCAAAATATTAAAGGACATGAACATTATCATGAACATGAGGCTGAAGTGAGAAATGCAGGTCCGTGTGATACGGATGATGGTAGCACCAGTACATATGATTATGTGACACCAGATAACTATTCTGATGGTAGCATGGGTGGCTATTTTACCTATGCAGAAATGTTAGCTATTTTGGATGATATGAGAGTGAAGTATCCTACTCTAATCTCCGCTAGGGATACGGTTACAGGTATTCATACGCACGATGCCAATCCAATTTATTGGGTTAGAGTATCTAATACTCCTGATCAAGATAATACTAATCCTGAAGTGCTCTACACAGCGTTGCATCACGCTAGGGAAGCCAATAGTTTGTCTCAAATGATATTTTACTTATGGTATCTATTAGAAAATTATGAATCAGATGATGAAATAAAGTACTTAGTGGATAATACTGAAATGTACTTTATGCCTTGTGTCAATCCTGATGGTTATTTATGGAATCAGGCCACAGATCCAGATGGAGGTGGATTGTGGAGAAAGAACAGATATAAAGATGAAAGCGGTGATGTGAAAGGTGTTGACCTTAATAGGAATTACGGGTATGAATGGGGAATCGATAACCAAGGTTCTTCTCCTAATTCGGATAATGATACCTATCGAGGACCGTCGGCTTTTAGTGAACCTGAAACTATGGCTGTTAGAGATTTTGCAAACCAGCATCAATTTCAAATTGCACTTAATTATCACACATTTGGAAACTTGTTGATTCATCCCTGGGGCTATAGCGATAGTGAAACTGATGAAGATTCTACCTTTCAAGCATTAGGCAATATTATGATCGAAGAAAATAATTTTACTTTAGGGACGGGTACAGAGACTGTTGGATATGTAGTGAATGGTGATAGCGATGATTGGATGTATGGTGATGCGGGTATATATGCGATGACTCCTGAAGTAGGTCCTCAGAATTTTGGGTTTTGGCCTCCAGCCAATGCGATTGACCAATTGAATAAGTCTGCTCTTCTTATGAACTTAAGAACAGCTCATCTAGTGCATAGTTTTCCTAAATTGATAGATAACAGTCCCAATAGTATTTTTGTAGAATCTGGTACGATACCCTTAACTCTTACAAATTATGGTTTAGCAAATGGAGACGTGACCATCAACATATCCTCGGAGGACAGTAATGTCGAGGTGTCTTTTACCGAGCAAGTCTACTCACTAGACCATTTGGAAGAGGTCGAGATCAATCTGTACTATCAAGTGCTTGCAAATGAGAGTGCAGACATATCATTCTTAGTAACGATTAGTAATGGCGATTACACATTCTCTGAGGTGATAAATAAACGATATATCATAGGAGATTATCAAACATGGTATACTAACAGTGCTGATGACATAGCTCAATGGACTGTAGTAGGCCCTTGGGCAACAACAGAATCAGATTTTGTTTCTGCACCTACGAGTATTACAGATTCTCCAGAAGGTGAATATATTGGAAACAGTGATAATACCATACAGCTTATCGAAATTATAGACCTTAGCGATAGTGAAGATGCTATATTGAGGTATAATGCAAAGTGGAATATAGAAGAAGGTTGGGATTATGTTGAGTTTCTTGTGGGTGTAGAAGGTGAAGAGCTAATGCCTCAGTGTGGAATGTTTACCGTTACTGGAAATGCTAATCAGGACGAAGGACAGCCCCTATACAGTGGAATCCAAGAAGATTGGGTAGGAGAGGAGATATCGTTAAGTGACTATGTCGGTCAGAAAATCAATATTGCATTCAGGTTTGTATCAGACTCATATGTTGAAGCGGATGGGTTTTATTTTGATGATATAGAGGTATTGTCATTAGGTGACCCATTAAGTACTTCAGAAGACCTTCTCTTGACTGATATGTCAATCCATCCTAATCCTACAAATAGTGATATACAACTATCATTTTCACTTGGAGATGACCAAAAAGATGTAAGAGCTATTATATACAATAGCCTTGGAGTACAGATATCTACTGTGTGGATAGGAGATAGGGTAAATGGAACTCATGAAATTAATCTGATTACAGCAGACCTTAAGGTTGGATTATACTTCTGCCAATTGGTTTCAGTTGGAGGAGCTTCTTCAGCGATTTCATTTTTGAAGACTTAGCTAACAAATTCGATAAAATTTAAAAAAGAGGCTCCATCATGATGAAGCCTCTTCGCATTCGAATTATCTATTGATTGATCTTTAGAATTTGGGTATTATATTCTTACAGTGTCCAATCAGATGTAAAATAAATATAGAATAGTTTAGTTTGGTGTCGAAACGCGGTCAAATCGTGTGAGCGCGTCAATAAAAGTTGCTTAGTCCGATTTTAGAGATTGAAAGCCTTGAGTAGCTGTGATTTTCTTAAAAAAAGAGGCATTACCGATAGTAAAACCTCTTAGCATTCTAATGATCATATGATTGAAAAATAGAACTTTGTTGTTATTAGTTCAAGCTAATATCAAAACCTCAATAATATAAAGAGTATTCTAATTGTGGTAGAAACGCGGTCAAATTGTATGAGAGTATCATGTGAAAAACAATTATTTATTGCGTTCTAATCTGGCTAAAAACTCTGATTTTCGTCGGTATGCCACTTGGATTTCATGGCCATTTGTCATTGTGGCTTTGGCTGCTCGACCATCGCTAACTTGCTTTACTGCATTACAATTGACTATTGCTGATCTATGAATTCTAAAAAAAGTTGATGGATTTAGTAGCGTTTCGAAAAAATTGAGACTTAAAGAAGATATTCTTTTTCTGTCTTCTGAAAGGTGAAAAATGGTATATCTATCATGAGATTCTAGATATATAATCTCGTTAATTATGACGGTGTCACTAGTATTGTAATCAGATATAAGCAAATGCGCCATGTCCTCAATTCCAGATTGTATATAAGTTTTAACAAATTCAATATTGGCCGTATGGGTAACTTCCATAGCTTTAATCTTATTGACGGCATCTTTTAACTCTTCCAGATTAATAGGTTTGAGTAAATAATCAATTGCGGAATGCTTGATTGCTTTTAGCGCGTAATGTTCATACCCAGTGATGAAGATTACTTTAAATTTGGGATTTGTAAAGTGCATTAAAACATCAAACCCCGTTCCGCCAGGCATCTCTATATCTAGGAATATCAAATCAGGGTCATTATTTTCAATTGATTTAATCCCACTAATCACATCTTGGGCCATATCCACTACATCGATGTCAGTTAAGTATTCTGTTACCATTTGATAAAGTAACTCTCTGTTATTAATTTCGTCTTCTATTATTATCGATCGTATCATATTATAGTATTGGTAAAATGAGAATTACTTCATATCCAGTCGTTGAAAAAGACGTTGAATCATTGATTATAAAAGAAGTTTTAGGAAACCCTTTACTCTTTAATATTTCAATGCGATCTATTAATATTTGATGGCCTAATGAAGTATGTGAGATATTAGCCTCATCTTTATGGCTTACACCCTTGCCGGTATCCCCAATTATTATTTTAAGGTATTGACTATCTAATCGTTTCAGTGATATTGAAATTTCCCCAGGTTGTCTCAATTTACTTATCCCATGTTTGATAGAATTTTCAATGAGAGGTTGTAAAATTAAACTAGGTATTTTATCAATTTGTGGCGTAATGCTTTCGTCTATATTGAAATTAGTACTAATCAAATTTGGAAATCTAACTTTTTCTAATTCTATGTAGTCTTTTAAAAATTGAATTTCTTCTGAAATAGGTATTGCTTCTAATCTTGAATAATTAAGACTTTTGCGTATCAAAGAAGAAAATTTTGAAAGCAGATAGTTGGCTTTAGTTACATCTTTTTTAAAAATAAAATTTTGAATAGTGTTGAGACTATTGAAAATGAAATGAGGATTCATTTGATTTCGAAGCGCACTGAGCTCTGCTTCTTTAGCTGTTGTTCTCGCTTCCTCTAATTCGAGTTCAGTGGTTTTTATTTGTTGATATCTTCGAAAGAAATAATAGCTTATGTAGAAAAGAGTTGCAATAATTAAAATTAAAAGTAAAAATTTGAACCACCAGGTATCACTGTAATGGGGAGGGATTACAAATGATATTCGCTCTCCAGCTGCATTCCATTCTCCGAATTTATTTACTGCATTTACTTCGAAAATGTAACTGCCATGATCTAGGTTGTCAAATATAACTTCTCGATCATTGACGTAGTTCCAACTTTGAGGTTCTTTATTTTTGACCAAACTGTATCTGTAAAGAACTTGTTCATTGTTTTTGTTATGTCTTATTGCAGTATATTTAATATTTATCTTATTTTCATTATATTTTAAGTTTGTTAGTGAGTCTTTGTTTTCTTTTTTATTATTTACATAAACAGAATTTATACTTAATGGTGTTTGTTTTTTACGTTTGGAAATTCTATTAGTAGGGAAGTAGCATAGACCATTTGGAGTGGCCACATAAATATTATTATTCCAATGGATGACGTCGTTTATGTACCTTGAGTTTAGTCCATCGGATTGGTCAAATGACTCTATAAAAGAAGTTTTTTTTATTGTATGGTTATAACTAATTAGGTTGAGTCCTTTGTTGGTGGCTACCCAGATTTGGTTGTCATTTGTAACTTCTAATGTATTTACGATATTACTGGAAAGTCCGTTATCCGAATTGAAATGGAATGTTTCTTTTTCTGTCTTAAGGTAGATGCCATTTCCAATAGTGCAAATCCAAACATTATTGTTTTTATCCACTACAATATCACTGATACGACCCATTGACTCATTTTGACTATCTAGTATATCGACTGGATTGTCATAATCAAAACTGTCGATCATTATCAGTCCATCGAGAGTGCCAATCCAAATGTTCTTATTCTTATCCTCAATAATGGTTGTTATTTTGTTTTTGGTATCAAAGTATCTCTCGTCGTTCTGACTAAAGACTAGATATTGTCTCAGTGACTTTGCGACTAAGTCACCATTGGAAGCAATTATGTTTTTTCTAGTTAATCGAGTTTTTCTGAGAAGTATTGTGTCTTTAATATAGTCCATCTCAAAACCTGTAAAGCGTAAAGTGTTACCATTGTTAATGGACTGAAAGTGATCTATGTCAGTAGAGTAGTTGAATCTTGAAGCATTATATTTTGTGATTTTGTGATCTTTACCTAAAACTAATATTGAACTACTGGAGGTGCCACAAAATAGATTTTCGTGAAATTTATGGAAACGTAATAGTTTCATTTTCTGACCTACGAGCTCTTCAGTATTTATGAAATTTATATTTAAATTTGGCGCATATATGATGCCGTTTTTTCTTGTCGTGATCCAATATCCTTGATTGTAGTCTTTTCTAATATTTGTTACTTCAAAATCCTGAAATAGATTACTTTTCTTTTTAGTTTTTTTAGAAATTTGTTGTAGTCCAGGATTTGTCGTGTTCACAAACCAAATGGTATTCTCATCGTCGTAAACAAAACTAAAATTGTTAGTTTTTGCGATTGATGAAATCAAAGAAAAATTTTCAATGTTATATGAAATTGAACCTTTCGCTTTTTTATGAATTTCGCTTAAATAAAATTGGATGACAAAAGAATCCAATTGAACAATTGTGTTTTTTTTTGGAACAGATGAAATGAAAGGTTTTGTATGTTTGGTAAGAGTAAAGTAATTTTGGCCTGATTGTGTATCACATACTAGATGTAGTCTCTGGTCTGATCCTTCATTGATTTCTTTGATGTGCGTACCATTCAGGGATTTCATCATTTCGTTTAATTCATCATTATATTGATATAAACTAAAAACACCATCCTCGTATAATGTAACTTTACCATTGTAGCCAAAGAACCAGAGTACCCCTTTTGAATCCTTAAATATCTCAAAGTTTACATTGTCACCTAGACCATCATACGTAGTGTAGGTTGTGAACTGATAACTGTCATATGTGCAAACTCCTCTATCCGTTGTAAACCAAAGCATACCATCATTATCTATCTCTACATCATATACCTCATTGCTAGGAAGACCATCGTCTATAGTGTAGTTGATGTAAAACGGATCTTGGCTATAGCTAGTAACTATAGCGATAAGTATTGTCATAAAAATAAACAACGGCAATTTCATATCCACAAAATACCGTTTTTACGACGCTGAAATAATAATAGGCTCTAATTTTAGTAACTACATTATTGTCGTTTATCTTCTATTTATTGTATATCTTCACTTATTGTACCAAGTCAAATGTGATCAAATCGCATCTGACGCCCCATTATAGATAGATAAACAATAATAACCATTGGCCAAATCTCAAGAACTATTCGAGTTGCATTTTGATGGAGATACCGTCTATGATGGCGAGCAATTGTATGACAGTGGTGCTGTACACGAAATTAACAAACCAGAGAAAAGCCTTTGGACCATAATGGTTCATGATGGTATATTCTACGAAGTAGAGCTTTTTAGTCCTTTTGCACAGAGACGTAAGAGTTCTTGCGAATGCGATACATATAAGAAGACTAAGTCTTGCAAGCATATTACTGCGGCATTATTTGCTCTACGGACCCAGCTAAGAGAGGAAGCGGAGAGGAAAGCTGACAGACAAAAGCATAAGACTACAACTGGAAAGAAGCTCAATATCAATACATTACTCCAAGAGCTAGATAAACAAGATCTGTTACATTTTATCAAGGCATATGCCCGAAAGGATAAGAATTTTAATATCGCATTGAAAGCGCATTTTGCTAGACGTGTAGATTTAGAGGATAATCATGCAAAGTATAAAGGGATACTGGATAGTATAATTAAGCCCATCACATCCCTTACCAATCGAGCTAAAGCTGCAGATCTCAAAAGCTTCATATCTGTAGCTAAAGAATTAACAGCTCAATTGGAAGATGCAGTTTCTGTAGCTGATTATCGTGATGCCTTCTTTATCATCGATGCAGGTATCTCAAAGGCTGAGTATGTTAGATATCACTACGATAACTATGCAGATGAGACGTTAGCGATCAGCCAGAGATTTCATGAGCTGCTAGTTCTATTACATCAAAGAGTACATGCAAAAGAATTAAAAAGTAATTTACTTGATCTCATCATAGATCTTCCGCAAAGATCTTATTACAGCCACAATAGATTAGAAGGGCATTTATACTTTTTGCTAATAGGGAAGCAATACAAGGATAAAGGTTTAATGCTTAGACTAAAAGATATATGCCTCAATACCCTGATGAAAAAGACTCATGAAGATCATGAGATGGTTACTATTTTATCTATTGTGCATATGATAGATTTTCATCTTACTAAATTGAAAGATATCAATTGGTTTGTGACTGATTATGCCAAACTTTCCATGAGTGTCGTAGATAGATTGGTCCATGCGAATGAAGCTGAGGTTTCAGTCAAATTGATGAAAAAGATGAAGGCTCATTTCCCTAAGTCGAGAGAACTCAAACGAAAACTTCTTCAAGTTCTTCTATCTCTAGATCAGTTAGATGAATTGTCTAAAGTGCTACCTAAATATGTAATACAATCAGACGATACCAAATTATTGTTTAAGTTAAAAGATAAATTATCTGATGATAAATGGGCAGATGTAATTCTCGAACTCATAAATCACTATAAAGAACTACCTGATAAGAAATCAATACTCGCAAGTCTATATTTTAATGAAGAAGATTATGATTCTCTGATATCACTAATGCACAATGGAGTAGAGCTTGATCTATTGATGAACTATGACCATAAGTTACTTCGTAAATATCCTAAAGACCTGAGTGAGATCTATCAAAAAGTACTTTCTGATATCATCGATAGCTACCTTGGAGATAAAGCACATGCTTCAGTAAAAAAAGCCATTTATCACATGGATCAACTCGGAGCAAGAAAGCTTAGAAAGTCAGTGATGTCTTACTTAGAAAAAGAGTACAAACATCGTATGCAATATTTAATGTAATGGGATAACAAATGTGTTGGAATTCTATATTTCTTCCATCTACTGGTAATGTTATCTTCTCTAGCTAATACGGAATTAAATTCATTTACTTCGTTAACTCTCAAATTATGTTTTGACCTTTAGTGTTTATTTCATTGAGAAAGTCTACGATGTCAAACCGGTCTCTATTTATATATTTACTGTCTTTGTTCCATATTTTTAAAACTGATCCTTTATTATTTCCTTCTTGTAATATTATATCTACATTTGGAAATACGCTATTTGTACTCCGATTTGATTTGAATTTTATTCTTTGACCTGTTGGAATATCACCTTTTAAATATTCAATTTTATTTTCATTAATTGATAGTCTACTCGAATTGAATGCCGCAGCTTGATGTCTTGACATTAGCCCTATGAAAAGGCATACAAATCCAGCACCGAGGATAAGTCTTCCTACTAGTGATGGTCCAGTAACAAAGACTAGAATAGCTATACTGGGAATAATGAGCATAGCTATTAAAACATATTTTAGTGTACTAGTTTTAATAGGTTCGAGAGTATAAGTGTTGTCTTCTCTAGTCAGTGTAATGCCGTTCCGTTTTAATGTTCGAGTTATTTTGTCCGTATTCATTCTAATTGTTTGTTATGATTTAAAATAGTATTGTCAGTCTATTTTTTTAAAATAGAGTTTTATATTTATTAAATATAAACGTCTATCGCGAGAGTCAAATATTATTTATTCAGTAAAAAAAGAAAAATATCATCTAATCTTTCAGACCAATAAGTCTCATTATGATCATGTCCGTCATATACTTTCGATAACAAATTTTTGTCATCAGTATAGCTTGCATCTCTCATAGCATCGTTTACATTGAGTTGATGTATTGTATACATACTATCTAGTCCTGTTGTGCCATGGTCAAAGTAGATTTTGTGACTTTTAGCTTCAGGAATATTCTTATTCATATAATGCAAAATAGCTGCAGGTACAGGATTTTCATTGTCATGATATCCACCTATCCAATGTGTAGAGATACAGCCTGCATTTCCAAATATTGATGGATACTCAAACATCGCATACATCGATATAAGACCTCCCATACTTGATCCTATGATGTATGTTTCTGTGCTATCAGGAATTGTTGCGAACTTCGTATCTATATAAGGTTTGAGTTCTTTTACTATAAATTTTAGATAATTATCCGCTTGTGGACCATCAGGAAATCTGGATGACATTCTTTTAATGCTATCGCTAGGCATGTAGCCATCTTTGATATCTACAGGTAATATGTCAAATGCTTTCTGAGGGAAGTAATCTGCATGTCTTGTTTTACTGCTGTGGATTCCTACTACGATACACGGTTTTATCTTTTTCTCAGAGATAAGTTGCGATAGAGTTTCATCCACTTCCCATTCTTGGTGATTCCAAGTATTAGTGGAGTCAAATAGCATCTGACCATCTTGCATATAAATTACGGGATACTTTTCTGATTGATCGTAATCTTCAGGTGTCCATACATCGATATGCCTTGGAGTAACGAAATCTGAAGGGAAGTTTTCTAGTCGTTCTACCAAGCCTCGTTCGGTATAAGGTAATTGAGCTATTGCTATAGATGTGAAGAATAGTATCGTTATGGCAGTAAGTAATGGCTTAAGATTCATATTGTTATACATGGTTGTGATGTGTCTATACTACAGTTATAAGGATAGCTGAAGTTCCACAAATCTAATAACAATGAACATATTAGTCTATTAAAGATTTATTAATGATATTTATCTTGTAGAATAAGGAGTCAATGAAGAAAATACTATTTGTACGTCATGCTAAATCCTCATGGGTGGATATGACACTGAGCGATAAGGAACGTCCACTTAATAAAAGAGGGAAGAGAGATGCGCCTGTAATGGCCAATAAGTGCAAGGAATATGGTCTCAATGTGCAGTTGATCATTAGCAGTCCGGCGGTTAGAGCGTTTAATACAGCTACGGTTTTTCAGGATATATATAATCTTAAAACACCAATACAGATCGAGAATTATCTTTATCATGGCGATCCCTCGGACTTTGAAGAAGCGCTTTGTGGAGTGAATGATAGTATTGATTGTGTTGCTATATTTGGTCATAACCCTGGAATTACTTATCTCGCTAATGAATTAGATAGTAGTCGGTATATCGACAATGTACCTACGTCCGGCGTTGTTATTGGGGAAGTAGATATAAAGCAATGGGAAGACTTTACTGTGGCTAGGACTATACTAAAGGATTTTCTTTATCCTAAGATGATTCAATAATAATCTGATTATTGGCCTTTATTGGATAAATAGATTATCGTCGACTTTATATTTTTATCAAAAGAACGAATACTTTATATGAGCAGATTTCTTTTATTTACGTTGACCTTATTAATTAGCGGTTGTTATCAAGAGAAGCAGTTGGATCTTGATCTATCGGATGAAGCTCTAGTAGCGATCATTCAAGATGTGCACGTAGCAAATGCAATAGTAGTTAAGTATAGATCCAATGAAAGGGATAGCGTAAGTCAAATTCTAAGATTACAGATAGCCGAAATACATGATATTAGTGTTGAAGAAATAGATTTCTATATGGAGCAGATTCAATTATATCCAGTGAAGTATCTAGAGCTTGAGAAAATTGCCGTAACTAATTTGAAAGCTATGAAAGATTCCTTGAAATTGAATCCTGGGATGAAAGCATTGAAATAGATTTTGCCTATTCAATCATTCCTATTCAGTAGAGTTAATGATACTTTCTGTAATGCTTCGCCATCACTTCTAAAGCTGGTTTTCCTTGTACGCTAAAGTCGGTATTACCTTGTTCTTGGGAGATGTATATCCAATTCCATCCAAAGCCTCCAGCGACCCATGATTCTTTCCACATCGCTTTAAAGAATGCTTCGTATAGATTAGCCTGAGCTTCATTATTGATAATAGGAGTATCACCTTGGCTATCATGTATCCATGGAGTAAGTCCAGTAAATGATACATTCCTATATCCAAATTCCGTGATGATCATTTTCCGATTGTTTCGCTTGCTGATTGCGTAGAGACTTGATCTTATTATTCTCCAGTTTTCGAACGCCTCTTGGACGGTAGGTGTAGCAGAAGTACTGATCGGGTAGTAAGCATTAGTACCAATATAATCCAAGTCTTTCCAGAAAGTAATCTTTTCATATTCGTCCCAGTTTGCCGAGTAGATGATTGATCCATCATAGATTGTTCTTACCTTTTGTATTAGTGCTTTCCAATATTGTGGTCTTTCTAATGCAGATTCTCGTAACTCTGTACCGATACAAAATAGGTCTATTTTCATGCTAGTAGCCAGTGCTGCGTAAGACAAAATATATTCGGTATATGATTTTTCAAAGGTTAACCAATCTGCTTCAGAAACCGCAGCAAAGTCTCCTCTCCAAACCGCTCCATAGGTCTTGTCGGTTATTCTTTCGTAAGAGAGATTGACGTAAGAAGCTAATTCATTTAGGGTTTCATTGGGCTTGGTAGTCTTATCCAATACAATTTGTGGTTTGAGCATGATTCGCTTACCAGACTGTTGGGCAAAGCGGATCATTTCTACAGCACCTTCTTTAGTTTCACTCCAGTTAGGATTGTTGTGGTCGGGTAGTAGTTTTAAGTTTCCTCTGTTTAGTGTCGCTTCTGGAATGATAGCAATCCATTCCGCATGGATAGTATCGATAGCGTCGATCATATGCTGCTCCAGCTCAGGTTCATGTGGACCTAGAAAACTTATTCCCTTGATCTTATTGTTAATGAGAGTTTGTCCTAAGGAAAGGGTAGTGCAGCCATATAGAATACACGTGAATAGTATCACCCGAACAAATATAATTCTAAATGTAATTTGCAAATCGATCATAGGTTAAAAGTATTGGCCAAGTCCTAATACAACTCCTCTATACTTTAGGTTGTATATGTCCACGCCATAGTCCAATCGAATGATAGCACCAAACAATTTTTTGTAAATCAATCTTCCACCAAGTCCAACAAAATGACGAAACTGATCGGTGTCGATTAAGTCTTTGAGATCTCCACCTGGATCTCTCCAACTACCGATATCAGAAAAAGCTACAAATTGACTAGCCCATTTCTTGCGATCATTAAGAGTCTTTCTATATTCTATATTGAATACCGCTTCAGCGGTACCTCTGCTGATCCTATTGCCTATTCCTCTAATATTTATATGGCTATCAGCTACAAAGGGTGCGAATGGTGAGTCGGTATTAGTTGATAAACCAAACTTGATCCGCACTGCGACATTCACTTTTTTACTAGGTCGATAAAAGTAATGTCCTTCTAATATTAAACTATTAAACCAAACATCTTCATCTGCAGTAAATACATTTTGATAAGTTAAGTTCCATTTCTGACCTTGACGGTAAAAGTGGTCGTAGTTTAATAGATCACGTGCAAAAGCGAGTTTGGACAATAACTTTTTTTGAGTCAATTGATCTGGTCCTGGAAGGTTTTCTTCAGGAAGAGATTCTACCTTATTGTATATTTCTACGAAAGCAGTATTTCCAATTTCGACAGTGGTGTTCTTTCCAAAGTGACGAATTGCAGATAGACCAATACTATGATTGTGATAGATGTAATCCACAGTAATGTCATTACTAAAGTATAAGGGTTCTTGAGAGGCCCATGAAGATGCTGATGCAGTATAGCCCCAGACACTTTTATGTCTTCTAGGTATTTTAAAAAATACATGCCCGGAATGTAGTCCATTATTATTTTGATAGGTAGCCGATAAAAACTGACCTCTACCTAACCAATTGTAATCCGTGACGCCTAGTTGAAACCAAATGTTATTATGGATACCTCCAAAATTGACTATCGGAACAAGTGTACTTATTTCTTCCACAGTATAGGTTACATTGACCTTTTTGCCTATTGTATCTAAGCGATGTTCGGCATATTCTATTCCCGGAATATTTTTGAGCAATTGAACATTCTCCTTTATCTCATTGAGATCTAGAGGCTCATTAGGATGTATAAATATTTGATCCATCAAAAAAGATTCAGTAGACTTCGTCATACCTATGAAGCTAGATTCACCTTCAAGTATCCGTGTATCCTGCTGGCCTATTGCTAGAGCGCATATATTAAAGGTGATTATGAAAGATAATAGTGCTTTGTTAAGCATATAACTTGATATTCGTTTATTCTAACACAAGGTTAAGAATACATATTCAATTGTTCTAATATGTATGCCTTAAAGGTTAACACGGAGACCTAAATTATAAGTTGCCGCTTGACCTTCGGAATCTTTTAAGAATTTTGTCGTAAAGTCTGAATAGAGAAGTTCTATTTCAAAATTAGGGGTGAATTGATATTTTCCGCCTATTCCTGATTGATAGAAGTAGTCACTTATAGTCAGACCAGATTGGCCATTTTCATCTTCTAGCGACCAACTTGGTGCGTATCCATTAAGCGCATATATGGTAGTCTTTGGATTAGGATTGTAACTAAAGATAACTGTAATTGGAGTAGTCTTTTTATTATTAAAGAAAATTTCAGCATCTTCATCATCAGTTCCGATATCTTCCCATAAAAAATCGATTTCTGTAAATAAAGAAAAGTTATCTCCAATTGGAAAATCATTGAAAAATTGAGTGTTCCAAACTGAACCATTCCAATCAATAAATGGCTCGGAAAGATTTCCAGTTAATTCATCTCCAATCGCAAACGTATAAGAACTTTGAATAGAGAAGTTTTCCCATGCTGGAACAGCAGCCCATCTGATCATCGGCCCAAATCCAGTTAAGCCTGAACGAGAACTTCCAGCTTCATCAGATCCAAATACACCAAATGGGGAAGAAGGCAAAGCGTGATTTCGTACTTTTCTCCATCGAGTATTGATACCTACGTTGAGTCGGTTATTAAGACCGTACAATGCAGTAAGCGTTGTAGTAAAGAAAGAGGACCTATCTGTCAAGTTACCATCGTTTCCAGTCTTCTGTGTGTATAGGTTATTAAAGACTTTGATCTCATAAGATCCAACTGGGATAGTAGAAGACACTACATACCTACTTGCATTGTTACTGATAGATTTGCTAGATGGATCAGCTGTATTTTTGTTGTTTTTCAGTAAGATATCGTTGAGCGTCCAATCATAAGGATAGTAGCTTGGTTTATCACTAATTGGGGTGTCTCTATATTTATTGATAAACTGAATTACTTCCTTTTTACCTCCACCAAAATCACTAGTGTACCATTTAAATATTTGAGAAAGCTCAGTTTTACTCCCATTACTTCGCATAAATGTAGGATCGTTAAGTGCCAACTTGGTTTGTTGTTCTAATTGTCGATCTATAGTTTTCGGCATATATGCAAAGTTCGTTATCGGAGGACAACCTAGAGCTCCGCAAACCAATACAAAATGTAACCTAGCATCTCCAAACGGTTTCAGCATATACTCTTTTTCAAAGCTATTGAGAGTAAGGGTTTTACCTCCCACGTTGATTTTCTTTTTCTCAAAAAAACCAGGCACTTCTTGTACTGATTTTAGAGGATAGTTTTTTAAAATCAAATCAATGACATGGAGATTGTAAGCATTGATATAGAATGCTTTCTGGGTAGCTTTGTCAGCTTGAGATACATCAGCCTTTTCTATCTTGATGATAAAAGGAATCAGATCACCAGTAGACTGCAATGCATTATAGTTTACTTTTCCATCAGTCACATAAAGCTTAAAGAATGCATCCGCGTCATTGAAGAATTTCTTATCTATATTTTGACCCCAAGCTGTAGCCGAGATGATTAGAAAGAGAACTGTTGTTTTTATGATTTGGTACATTATTTCTTGTATTGATTATCGGCTTTTACACAAGCCATGTGAATTAGTATTTAACCCTAATACGACTACAAAGTTATTAAGGTTGTCTCTGATCTGCAATAAAAGTGATTAGTAAAGAGTACAGAAGACATAATAGCCTAGGAAAGGCAGATAGAAATGAATTTTGAGATAATAAAAACTTACAATACACTCTTAGGTACTAATCTGCGGGTAAATGCTTTTACTCTCTTAGTTTTATTTGCCAAGTGATCAGGATTAAATTCTTTGGTGACCTTCCAGGCGTTAGGTGGCTCAAGTTCGAGCTTCATAATAGATAGCATTTCCTTTGATATTTCAGGCGATTGCATAACTGTAACACACTCAGTATTAAGGTGGGCAGATCTAGGATCTAAGTTGAAGGTACCTACAACGGCTATTTTTTCATCTACAACCATTGATTTGGCGTGTAATCCAAAGATCGGCTGAAAATCCATTTTTCGTTGTAAATCGTTATCTATAATGCTTTTACGTATTTCAGCATCAGGCTTATATTCATAGATCTGAACTCCAGCATCGAGTAAAGCTTCTCTCCCTCGTTGATATCCAGAGAACGCTTCTAGATTATCGGTTGAGGATAGACTATTGGTCAAGATATGTACTTCGACACCTCTATTGACTGCAGAAGTAAATAAATCAACTCCTATTTGGGTAGTCACTAAGTATGGAGATTGGATATAAATATTCTTTTTTGCATTATCGACAAGCTCCATCAATGCTGTAGTTGATATGCCTCCACCTCCAAGTCCTTTTGTACCGTCATTCTTTCCTGGATCATCAGAATAAAATTTGACATCTTCCAAATAATGAAAATATTCTGATTGGGTAATATCATTCATAATAGTCGGTATGCTTGATTGCACCGAAGGCCAAAAATTAGTACTATCTACGGAGTACATATTGATCCATTTGTATAGCTCAATTGGTGAATACTGCTCATTGCTAAACTCTACAAGATCTGAGATACTAACAGATAATTCACTTGACCAATACCGATTAAATTCACTTTGGATCTTACTTGTTTCTCCTCCAATCAAAAGAACATCTCGATCTCTAAAATTATATTCATGATCAAAATCGAAGTATTCATCAGCCATATTCCTACCACCAGTAATTGCCATTTGGCCGTCCACTATAAATGTCTTGTGATGCATGCGTTGATTCATTCCTCGAAAATCAGTGATACCGGTATAAATTTTCTCAACTAAGTTACTACCCACTGTAAGGTTAGGGTTATATATTTTGATCTCTATATTTTCATGTTGGGCCAAACCTAGAATATAATCAGGATTAGAATTTTGTAAAAGATCGTCTACTATTACTCTGACTTTTATACCTGCACAAGCGGCTCTTAGCATATAGTCGCAAGAAATAATCCCAATATTATCTTCGCTAAATATAAAGTACTGAATGTCCATAGTCTTTTGTGCATGATTGCACATCCAGGCTCTAGAGGTGATCGCTTCTAGTCCTTCCTCAAGCACATAGACTCCTGTTTGATTTGATCTTATGTATTGGCTAATATTAGATGAGGTATCTATTGGAGTGACACTTCTAGGAGTTTCATTACAATAGATTACTGTCGAAATTGGGTCAGCTTTAGGTGCTTTACAACTTTGAATAATTATAAAGAACAATAGAAGGTAAATCAGCTTTTCTTTCATATCGCTAATGAAGGTATATATTATTTTATCAACTCAAAGATAGTGACTGATTTGGCGTCCAGTGCTATTCCATTTTTTAACGGTACCATACTTCGATCAAGTACATTATGCGCAGAGGTAAATGGATGCATTACTTCTGTATATCTACTTATGTCAAGCTCAGTCTTTTCGCCTTTGTTAATCACGATCATTATGGTCTGTTTATCATTATACCGAAAATAGACATAACGGCCATCTTCGGGTCTGTAATGTTTCATTTTACCATTATGGATCGCGGTTGCAGATTTTCTCCACTGAAGAAGACTCTTTACATATTGTTGAGCTTCTTTCTGTTGGGCCGTAAGCCCACTTCCAGTGATTGCATTGATCGTATCACCATTCCATCCGCCTGGAAAATCACTGCGTACAGCGCCATCATCACGGTGTGCTGGACTGTCTGTTAGTATCTCAGTACCATAATATAATTGAGGAATACCTCTATTGGTCATTACATGAGTAATAGCCATTTTCCATAGATCGTAATCGTGATTGAGTAGAGCCCAGATACGAGCCATATCATGATTGTCCGAAAATGTGACTAGGTTCATAGGGTCAGGATATAAGAAATCCATGGCTATCATTTCATATAGATTTGAGAGGCCTTTTCCCCAAGATTCTTTTTGGTTCAACGCCTTCACTAATGCGATGTTTACAGGAAAGTCCATCACACTTTTTAAGTTTGATGTATATCCATTAGAATTTACCTTTCCTGCTTGCCAATAACTTACGATTACCGGACTTTCGTTCCATTCTTCACCTACAATATTGAGTGTAGGATATTCGATCATCATCGATTTTGTCCATTCTGACATGAAGTCTTCATCAGGATAAGGGTAGGTATCCATACGGATGCCAGAGAGACCAAGATACTCTACCCACCAAATACTGTTTTGGATCAGATATTTGGCCATCTGTGGATTACGCTGATTGAGGTCCGGCATGGTAGGTACAAACCATCCATCAGTAAATTGTTTCTTGTCATATTCGGAGACATATGGATCTTGCATTACAGTCTTCTGGTGATTAGTGCCCGTATATTCTGGCCATTGATTATACCAATTTTCGTATGGCAGATCATCTGCCCACCAATGGAAAGATCCGCAATGATTGACTATCATATCCATTATTAATTTCAATCCTTTATCTCTTGCATGATCAGCCATTTGCCGGTACTCTTCATTACTACCAAATCGAGGATCAACCTTGTAAAAGTCGGTAGTGGAATAACCATGGTATGAATAGACTTCCATATCGTTTTCTAGTAACGGATTGAGCCAGATCGATGTAAATCCCATATCCGAGATATATTCCAAACAACTTTCGATACCTGCGATATCACCTCCATGTCTTCCCCCTTTATTAGATCGATTCGCCTTTTCTTTCATATTTTCGATATCATCATTATTAGGATCTCCGTTAGCAAATCGGTCAGGCGTGATTAGGTAGATTGCATCTGCAGCTGTAAAGCCGTCAATATCTGTTGGATCATTGGCTAGGATAGGGTAGTGATGTGTAATTTTCTGACTTCCATTACTGAGAATAATTGCCAAAGTGCTAGCTGCTATTTCGCGATCTATCGTAATATCTACAAAAAGATAATTAGGACTATCTGCTTTCGTAATTTTATCAATACTTACTGATGGATGATTAATGATGACTTCATCATAACTGCTTATATCATCTCCATGGATCATGATCTGTATGGAGTTATGTTGCATTCCTGTCCACCAGTTAGGTGGATCTACATGTGAGATAGATTGAGCAGATATTAATAATGCTGATAATAGGGCGAAAATTGTAATTGTTATTCTACTAAGCATTGTTTGATAGATTGGTCAATACTTAAATATGGGAATAAAATCGTGATGAGAGAAGTAAATGATTATAATTCGCGCAGCACAACGTATGCAATCGATAGCAATTGGATATTTTGTAAATAGTAAAGTATCTTATGACATCGTTAGCTCACTTCAAACCAGAGTTTGTCCTTGTTTCCAGGCTCTCCATGATAGTTGATTGTGATCTCTTCTCCAGCAGGAATATCTCTAACGGCAAATATATTGATCGTCTCATATTCCATATCTAACAAAAAGTCGCAATTGGAATCTATCTCATGATTGTAGATAGAGCCATGACCTAGAGCTAAAGCGCATTGATCCATTTCTTCTCCCCAAAGAAAGTAATAGTCATGAAGTCTTGTCTTGTGTATGATAGGAAGTTCGGAGGAAGGGATAATAATAGTATTACAAACCTCTACAGTATCTCCGACGGATATATCTCTTTGGCAATATACAGAGCGACCTTTTTTCTCGGATGTAAGTATGTATAGTCCTGGTATTTGTAACATTTTAAAGTTCGTATTCAAGTTTCTAGATCAAGTATAAGAGCGCTTCGCATTGACTTTAAAGAGAATTAGAAAAGTAAAAGTAAGGCTTAGCTATTCAATTCGTCACTTAGAGGCTTTTTCTTCTTTATCAAATATACACCACCCAATATAAGCATCATTCCTATTAAGTCGGTCATTAAAAATATCTCGCCATCAAATATTCCCCAAAGAATAGCGACCAAAGGCATAATGAAAGCCACGGTACTACTAAATACAGCATCTGTTACTTGGACCAAGTAATAGAAAAGAACAGAAGCCAATACGGTACCTATTAAGGCTAAAAAAGATATTGCGGCTAGAGATTGGTATCCAAATTCATGAGTAGTAATATCCGAGATAATGTCAGTGGTAAACAAAAAAGCAATTGCAGGAGGCCCAATCATACAGAACGAAACCGCTGATATAATCAAAGATCTAATACCGGTAAGATTATGCTGCACGATGTTGGAGCTAAATCCGTAGCAGAATGTTCCGATTACTACAAATAGCCCATACCATTGGTTATTGCCAGCTCCTCCACTATCCCCTAAGATGAAAAGCATCGCAGCCCCTAAAAAGCCTAAAATTACACCTTGGACTTTACTAAAGTTAAATGGATTTTTATATACTAAAATGCTGACTATCAAAGTAAATATCGGTGTCAGTGAATTGAGTACGCCACTCATGGTAGAACTAATCTGTGTTTGAGCAGTAGCATACATGAATGCTGGTATTCCGCTACCGGTAAGACCAACTAATAAGAAGAACTTCCACTTATTCCAATCCACATTCTTAAGTTGCCAAAGTAGAAATGGAGTAAATGCCAAAGCGGAAATAGATATCCGCATACAGGCAACTTCTACAGGGTCAAAGGCTATTAATGCTTTTTTAATCAGAATAAATGAACTACCCCAGACAAAACTTAGGAATATCAATATACTGTAAGCCTTGAGAGTCGAAGCTTTTTGTGGTATTTGGGGCATTTGATAAACTTAAACATTACAGAATAATATCGTCAATGCTTCGCTTTTTTGCTTGCAATTGCGTCAGTTGCAAATGTACACTCTAAGAGGCTTAGTTTTGATTAATGAATATTAATTGTTTTGATTTCATGATGATCCGTATATATGCCATACAAAACCGTATTATAGGTCTATAAATGACATTGTTTATAACTTGTGGAGTTCTATATGATTTATACGTGAAGGGATTATCAATATTCACTAATTTCACGGTTTAATTATAAGCCAAATTTTGGCACCAAACATCAACAATTATCTTACCTCATGGCTGACGTAAAATTATTTGCAGGATCGGGTTCTACTATACTTGCAGACAAAATTTCTGATTATTATGGATATTCTCTAGGTGATAGAGAAGTAAAGACTTTTAGTGACGGAGAGATGCAGGTTGTAATCAACGAATCTGTTAGGGGCGCATATGTCTTTTTTATTGCCTCCACATTTGCACCGTCAGAAAATCTGATTGAGTTGTTACTTATGATAGATAGTGCTAAGAGAGCTTCTGCGGAATATATTACGGCAGTGATTCCCTATTTTGGTTATGCTAGGCAAGATCGTAAAGACAAGCCGAGAGTACCAATCTCTGCAAAATTAATGGCTAACTTGATAGAAGCGGCAGGAGCAACTCGAGTGATGACTATGGATTTTCATGCGGACCAGATACAAGGTTTCTTTGATATCCCAGTAGATCATCTAAAGGGTGAAGCCATATTTATGCCTTACTTACAATCTCAAGACCTTAGCAATGTGACATTTGCTTCTCCAGATGTAGGAGGTGTGAAAAGAGCAAGGTCCTTCGCTAAGTATTTTCAAAGAGATCTAGTTATCTGTGATAAGGAACGTAGAAAAGCCAACGAAGTAAGTGCGATAACCGTGATTGGAGAAGTAGAAGGTGCTGACGTGATCATGATAGATGATATGGTAGATACTGCGGGAACTATGTGTAAAGCCGCAGATGCACTACTTGAAAAGGGAGCTAAAAGTGTGAGAGCAATGTGTACTCACGCAGTACTCAGTGGTAATGCGTACGAAAACATCAACAACAGTAACCTCACGGAATTAATAGTAACGGATACGATTCCATTGCGACAAGATTCTGATAAGATCAAGGTCTTATCATGTAGTAAATTATTTGCTAGAGCCATTCGTAACACTCACGAATACAAGTCCATAGCCGCTTTGTTTGTGGATAAGTAGAGCGCGGCTTTTTTCGCAAGAAAAAAACGCGCGGACCCAGCACGTCTTGCGCAGCAAACGTGCGCATTCGGAGTGGCAGTGTGGCTTTCTCCGAAAACACACGTACTCCGAAAACACACGTACTCCGAATAACAAACACATCAATCAAGGGTACTACTTCAGATCAAGGTGTATCTAAATTTAAAGTAGAGCGCCACTTTTTTCGCAAGAAAAAAACGCGCGGACCCAGCACGTCTTGCGCAGCAAACGTGCACATTCGCAGTGGCAGTGTGGCTTTCGTCGACCAGCAGCCGCTTACCGAGCAAACACACGTACTCAGAAAACACAAGCACCGCCCCTCATTATTTCAGCTGATTCTCAGACATCCAAACAATACAGAAAAAAGAAGACCCCAACACATTCTATATCTCTTAAAATGTTATCTTTGCACTCCGTTTTGAATATTCTTCTGAATGGTCATGGATATATGAAAGGCTTAACGAGTCCGATAGCTGATTAAACCATGAAAATCAATGATTTAAAATCAAGGACTCATAAAAAATAAAAGAATAATGGAATATCTATCAGTAGCAGCAAGTAAAAGAGACGGAACAGGAAAAAAAGCAATGAAAAGCTTAAGAAAAGAAGGTAGCGTACCAGCAGTACTTTACGGTAGTGGTACTAACACGAATCTTTCAGTAAAGCCAATGGCAGTGAGAGACCTTATCTATACTTCAGAATTCAAACTAGCCGAGCTAGATATCGATGGATCTAAGCACAAGTGTTTCGTTAAAGATATACAATTTGACCCTATTACTGATGCAATCAGACACATTGACTTCTTAGAGTTGATACCAGGACAGCCAGTTAAGGTAAAAGTACCAGTTAATTATGTTGGAGATTCTCCAGGAGTAAAAGTTGGTGGTAAATTAATGTCAAACATAAGATCTATAAAAATCAAGTGTACTCCAGAAAATATAGTAAGCTCACTAGATCTTGATATATCAGGAGTAGAATTAGGCGGAGCAATTAGAGTAAGAGACCTTACTGTACCTGCTAATGTTGAAGTGATGTCAGTAGCCGCAGCACCAATAGCTTATGTAGAAGTACCAAGAGCCCTTAAATCAGCAGCAACAGAAGCGGACAAAGAAGAAGGAGGAGCAGTTGAAGCGGAGTAAGAAAAATTATCTTAGAACATATCACACGGTCGTCGATTTATTTCGGCGACCGTTTTTTTTTTTTGATAGTAATAGAGCCTATCTAAAAGCACAACGATTTCAGTTCACTCTTGATTGAAATTAGAAAATAAATCTGTTTAAGAATCAATCGATTTAGCGGCAATCCTTGAGTATATGTAATTAATTATCAAGTATTATAGAGGGAAATTGCAGTTTAATAAGATGATAATTAGTTAGTTATTAGCTTGGAGTAAGAGTGATGCATTAGGTGTTATACAGTTTAGATTATTTATGCCATAATAGAAATGTAGAGCAAGTTGATTTAAACTAAGGCAAAAACTAAGGCAAAGCGAATATTTTCATTCGCTCACGTACAAAGCCAAATAATAAACATCTGTCTTGCCTTAGCCACAACTAGGACTTTTAAAGATGAGATAAGTTGATTGGTTCGTATTTATGCGGTATTAAGTGGTCTTATTTGTATTACATACGATTAGCTGATATTAAACAAGTGGAATTTCTGAAAACTGTTACTTTATTAGTTTCTTTGAAGAATACTTTAATAAATTAGAATCCAAATGAAAGAAGCATTACTCTTTATTGCACTTGTAAGTGCATTTACATCTTACTGTCAACAAGCCGAGATTATAGTCGTTGATTCCTTAAATGGTGGACACTACATTGATTTTGAATCTGATTCGGATGGAAATTTATACCTATTAAATCAGTATAATACGTTTTCTAAAATTACGCTTTCAGGGGAATTGTTGGCTAGCGATACATATAATTGCGGTTTCGTTTGTCGATTTACTGACGCAGAGGTAGCACAGGACGGTACAGTTTATTTTACATCAGATACGGATGGCTTGTTCAGAAGAGAATCAGATAATACTCTTACGAATATTCTAGATGAAAGAATCTCAAGTGTAGCTATTGACAATAATGGTATTGTGGCAGTACTAGGAAATGCGCCAAGTGCGAATTTTATTTTTCAAGTTTTCGAGAATGATGTTTGGACAGAATATACAACAGAAAATACACCTTTTGAATCTTCTTGGACTTATGATCTACAAGTGGATGCCAATAATACATTCTGGATTGCAGGGCAAGATGGGTTGTTTTCATTTAAGGATGGAGTATTTCAAAATTATACGACAGAACAAATTTACAACATAAGACCAAATTCTAATGGTGACCTTACTGTTGCGTATGGGAGTGAGTCCATTGGAATTATTAAGAGTGGGGAATCATCAGTAGATAAAATTCCTTGGCAAGAAGCGACTGGAAATTTTGCTACACTAAATAAATATGGAACACTTTATATTACCGATGGGGAGGATGTGTTTATTAGGAAAAACGATGTTTGGACAGAGTATGACCTTGATGATATAGGTGCAACAGGATTTATTGGCAGACAAATGTATATAGATGATGGCGGCAATGTATTTTACTCTCTAGATGGTGAAAGTGTAATCTATTACTGGGAATCACAGTTGGTTGATGTCAAAGGAATTTCATTAAAAGAAGAGGTTGAGTTATATCCTAATCCAGCAGTAAGCAATCTTATCATTTCGACAGACAAAGACATCTCGGCAATTAGTATTTATAATCAATATGGCTCTTTGGTAGATCAAAGATCAGCAAATGATAGTGAGATTGTACTAGACGTAACCGAATATACTAATGGTATATATTTGATTAAAGTGATTACCTCTGAAGGTATTGGTACAAAAACTTTCGCAATAAGTCATTAATTATAAATCAATGAAAATTATCTGTATAGGGCGTAATTACGTCGATCATGCCAAGGAATTGAGTAATCCAATCCCTAAAGAGCCACTAGTGTTCATGAAGCCGAGCACTGCATTACTGATCAATAATGATCCGATGTATATTCCTGATTTTACGGATAATCTACACTACGAAGGTGAAGTAGTCTTGCATATATGTAAGAATGGTCGTCACGTGCAACCCGATTTCGCAAAAGGCTATTTTGATAAGATTGCTTTTGGAATAGACTTTACCGCTAGAGATGTACAGCAAAGATGTAAAGAGAAAGGGCACCCATGGGAAATTGCAAAATCATTTGATAAATCGGCAGGTCTAAGTAAGTTTATTCCTATTGAAGGTTTAGATATGAAAAACCTTAAATTTGAAACTAAGCTCAATGGCGAAGTAGTCCAAAAAGGAAACACTAAAGATCTAATTTTTGATTTCGAATATATTATCTGTTACGTATCTAAATTCTTTAAGCTTCATGTAGGCGATTTGATCTATACAGGAACCCCAGCAGGAGTTGGTTCAGTCAAAATAGGTGACACTCTCAAAGGTAGCATCGAAGGGACCGAATTGCTAAGTTGTTTAGTGAAATAGTATTCAGATATCGGTCTACAGTCCACAGGTCGCCGTTGTTGTAAAAAACAGGAACCCACAACCGTTTTCTGCTATCTACTGCCCACTGAAAACTTCCTACTGACTTACATCCCACTTACCTTAATCATAGTATCCTCTACATGATGTACGATCTCAGTATACCTTGGATTACGTTTGGTCTCACGATTGCGCTTGAGCGGAAGATCAACTTCTATTTTTTCTACTATCGTCGATGGCTGAGCTTTAAGGATATATATGTCATCGCCTAAGTACACCGCCTCCGATATATCATGTGTTACAAATAGAATAGTCGAGTGAAATTTCTCCCATATCTCAGAAAGTAAATCTTGCATTTGTATACGAGTTCGGATATCAAGTGCCCCAAATGGCTCATCCATAAGAAGTATATCAGGATTTGCCAATAATGATCGCGCTATAGCAACACGCTGAAGTTGTCCACCTGAGAGCGTAGGATATTGTGCATATTTCTTCTCATGGCCAGCGAGTCCAACAAGCTCAAGTATCTCCATCGCTTTGAGGTCGCGATCCTTTTTGCTTATTCCTTTAAATCGTAGAGCTAGACCAACATTGTCGAGTACCGTCATCCATGGCAGTGAGCTATATTGCTGAAATACCATACTGACTCGATTGTCGTCAGATACCGGTTTTCCTTTGATAAGTACCTCACCCATAGTCGGCTCTTGTAGTCCAGCGATGTATCTCAGAAGGGTAGACTTTCCACTACCAGACATACCAAGAATACAAGCAAATTGACCTTGGCCTGGCTTGTCTTCTATATTAAGATTGAGGTCTTGGATGATCCAGTTTTCCCCTCCATCATAAGATTGGCTTATGTTCTTCAGCTCTATGATATTCTCAAAAGCAGGATTGTCTTTATTGTCGTACTGTGCCATCTTAAGAGTTGCTTTTTTTACTGTTTACTATTCTATAAATCTTACCAGCAATAATAGTTAAGAATACGCTATGGATTGCCCATACGGTATCTCCAAATAATGTACTGAGTAACTTTCCTCCCATAAATCCAGTAAATTCGTTTGCAGCCAATATGAGATAAATAGCTAGAAATATCCAACCAATAATATTGATTACAAAATCCATAATAGTATCAAATACACCTTCTTCTTTGAGGTGCTTTACTTTATGATGTGATTTTTTGTTCTGATACTTATGAGCAAAAAACTTTCGATCAAGGTAAGCGAAGATTCTATCTTGGAAAACTCCGATAAGGATAATCAAAATTAATATAGCGAAAGTCTTATCTATACGCCCCATTCTCTGAGCAGCTCTATAGATCAATGACCCTAATCCACCCTGATCTCCACTAGTTTCAGCTACTATGATATAAGTCCATGAAATAGCGGTAAGTATTCTGATATCATCAGAGAGTCTAGATAGGACAGAAGGGATATATACAGTAAACACAGTTTGCCATGCATTGGCACCTAATGTATATACAGTCTTGAGATAAACATCATTGACCTCATCTATCCGTTGAACTATAACAGGTAGCAAATATATCATAATACCAAAAGCTAGGAAATTAACTTTCATAGGTATTCCGATTCCAAACCACACTATAAAAAGCACCGTTACTGCAGTGAGCGGTATAAATCTAATTGCATTGACGATCCTATGAAAGGAACCTCTAAACAAAGGAATCAAACCAATAATAAAACCAAGAGGTAAAGACCAAAGAATCGCTTTGATATATCCACCAATATTTAACCCAATTGATTTTGCCGCGTTTTGAATCAATTGATTGTCAGTATAAAGATCACCAAATGCAGTAAATACTCTTAGAGGATGAGGAAGACTAGATCTTGGAACTAATGCTATTTTCTCAGGATTGTTATTGGGCGCATTTTCGATTTCTCCGCTTTTTATGGCAGCTTCGATTGATGCTTGGTCCATGTAGTCAGGATTATCAAAGAAAGGGGTAGATAGTAGTATCCACACCGATAACAAAAATAATATACCTCCAATACCAAGTATCATACTTGTCTTCTTGTCAAGCGTTTTACGTAATTGGAAGAGGTCTTTGAATTTCATACTTGATAAGTCTATTTGTAACAATGAAGTTATGAAAACAAAAACACTCTCCCAATTGCAATTGAAAGAGTGTCTTTGTTTTAATATATTAGATTTCCGATTATCCAGCAATAAGCTGAAATTCAGTTCTTCTGTTAGCTCTTTTGCAAGTTTCGTTTTGGTTAGATTCGCAGCCAGCTGTAGGCTTATCTGGTCCGTTTCCAACAATTATAAATCTATTAGCATCCATGCTATATGCAGATTGTAGATACTTAGCTACAGACCGTGCTCTTTGTTCGGATAGTCTTTGGTTCATATCTCTCTTTCCTACATTATCTGTATTCCCTTCAACCCGTATTTTGGTGTTGGCAAATGACTTAGCTACATCAGCAAATTGGATATCGATTATCGTTTTCGCATTATCTGTAAGTGCCGATTGACCAGAATCGAAAGATATACTTACTGGCTTTGCTGCTATGGCCGGAGCAGTACGTTCAGCTGCAGTTTCGGGCTTAAATACTTTACTCTTCTCTGCAGCATGAGTAGGTCCAGTCAACGCATCTTGTGCATCACTTACCGCTCCTGTGTAGATAACAGACCTCCAGCTTGGGGCTATTTTGTCAGCATCTCCAGTCTCTACAAACTTACGAGCCATCTTACTATATAGATCTGCTCCTTTTTGCCCCTGATAACTACTATTAAGGCCAAAGAAATTTACGTTATCACCGTGAGTAGTCCATTTTACCACACTCATCATACCAAGTGCATCTTCCGTTGATACACCATTAAGTTCTCCAAGATACTTTGCAGCTTTAGTTTTATTTCCATCGTTTGCATTGATTTCAGCAAGGCCTTTCATCCAACCCTCATAGAAGTCATTCACCATTTTTCTATTCTTATTGATAAATGATTCTTTGGCGAAGAATATATCTGCAATAATATTAGACTGCTCTACAGTCGTCAATAAGATCTTAGATCCCGGTACATCTCTAGTCGCAAGGATATCATCTGGACTCCAAACAACTGCCGCATCTACTTCATCTGATCTAAACAACTCAGCAGCCTTAAGGTTATCTGCAGTCTTAATTACAGTTACGTCACCATACTTTAGACCAGCAGCCTCTAGTGATGTGATAAGTAAAGTTTGTGCTGGCGATGGTACCGCTACTGCTATAGTTTTTCCTTTCAGATCATTCACGTTATTGATACCACGCTTTGCTATAATCGCATCTCCACCTCTAGACCAATCAACCTGCATAAATGCCTTTGGTCCGAATGAATTAATATCATCTGGAGCAGTATACAGTGGGAATGCATCGGCAGTCTGTACCAATACATCGTACTCCCCAGCGATCCAAGCATTCATTGCATTTATTAAATCATTCTCTAATTTAAAATCTACATTGAAACCATACTCCTTTTTAAATCTAGATCTCATATTCGCCTGAGCACCTTCATTAAAGTAGAGTCCTGGTGCGTATCCCCCCCAAGTTACAAGTTGTACTCTCAAAGTATTGTCATTTGGATTTCGTGTCTTTGCACTTCCGTTATTAGATGTAGCGCTTTGAGATGTTTCGCTATTGGCTGTACTGCCAGAGCTCGTTTCATCGTTTGCTCTTTCTTGTTCCTGTGCAGTTTGCTCAGCTTGTTCCATTAGATTCTTACCAAACTCAGTTTGTTGTAATAAGTATCGTCCACCAAAAAATATCAACAACAATAATAAAATTGTAATTATAAGTTTTGAAAATCCTGTTAATCGTGCTGCCATAATTGTTTTTTAAAAGTTCAGTTCATTTGTCAAGTCACCTTAAGGCGTTAATGTAGTCACGGCAATGACCTTTTTGCTTGACGGTTTAATTTTTATTTTTTATCTAATAAATAGGTGTGAACCCATTATCAATACTTTTCTTTAAATCTTTAAATCTTTAAATCTCTAAATCTCTAAATCTAACCCTTAGTCAAACAGATTGTCATATTGATTGGTTCGACCCATTTTTTCAGGTTGTTTGATTGGCTCATTCAGATCCAAAGTATCTTCAACGCTATGGCTATTTGCTTGCTCCAGTATATCTTCTTTAGCATCGCCAAGAAGGAGAGAAGTAGATTCATTTTCCCATTTCTCTAACATCTTGAGTCCTTCTTCTTCGAATACACCATTTTGCAGATCCATAGATTGCATAAACCCTTCAGACATTTCCATGAAGCGCTCCATTTCACCTACTTTATTACTTACGTCATCGGCGATCGCTTCCAATGCTTCATCGAATAATGCTCTCTTATCGGTATCTCCTTTGATGATAGACATTGCTGATTTCATGGCACTATTACCCGCTGTGATCGCCTTTCGTTCCTGTTCCTTTACCATTACTTGATCAGTCACATCTTCTACTAGAATAGCAGAGTTTTCATGCATTTTATTCAATACGCGGTAGAGAACTTCCATTTTAGTATATAGATCTTCGAGTTTCACATTGGAATCCCTCAAACGGCCTGCTTTACGGCTTTTGAGTATCATCTGTGCTTTCTGCTCATTGGCTTTAGCTGATCCAGCTAATTCTATATTGCTTTTGATTTCTTTCTTGTTATTGAGGATCATCTCTTTCAGCTTGTGCATCTGTCCACGCAACTGATAGATTTGCTTATTCATCTTCTTAAGGTTACCCTTGAGATCATCCACGTAGCTTTTAAGTATTGAGATAGGATCGATTTTGATAAACATGCCTGTAATCCATCTCATCAGACTTTTGTACATAAATCCAACCAATGCTCTGGTCTTACTATCTAAAGCCATAAATATGATAAGCCCTAATACTGATAATCCAACTACTAGACCTATAGTTGTAGATAAAAACGTAAGTATCGCGGTTAGAAAAGAAGAAACTAACATACCACCACCTATTAGTAAGCCTCCAAGTAATACTCCTCCTACAATGCCTTCAGGCCTTCCCCAAAATGATTTCCTTTTTGCCATTTACTTTATATCTTAATCCAATAATATTCTTGATTAAATATCCTTTATTTTAAATACTTCTTCATATTGTCGACGTCTGTCATGATTTGACCAAGCACTACTTTATAAGCATGCATAAATCGGTCATTGGTCTTTTCCACCTTAGCAGCACTTTTATTGATTCCGTCTTTGATAGTCTTAAAAGAAGCTTCATTAGCAGCAATCTCTTTTTTGAGTTGTTCTATTTGTGCTTTCTTGGTGGTGACTTCTTTTTGCAATGCAACCAACTTATCCTCTTTACCTACAACTTGTTTTTGACGTTGGTTCTTTAAAGCATCAATAAATTTCTTCTCTTCTGTATTTAGTACCCCTACATAATGCTTCGCACTACTTAGAAGTTTCGCAGGAGTAACACCCATAGTCTTAGCCATCACAAAAGCGGACTTATATCTAGTCGCTTCATCCATAGCCATATCATCTAGACCCTGGAGTGAAGATTTGTATTCTAAATAGTCAAAACCTTCGAGATTATTCTTTTCGATTGATTTGAGCAAAATGTCTATAAATTTGGGATCTGCCTTACCCTCAGGAGTATTGTAGTCGGCAGATGTTTTGATCTTCGGAGTATTCACCTTGATATCTGGATCTGCTGCTTTGATTTTTGGCTCAGCCTCTTTCGCTGCTGGAGTTGCTTTTACTGCGTTTTCATCTTCTATGACAAATAGCTTTTTCAGCTTGTCGAACATCGTCTATCTCAGTTTGGTGAATATTAATAAGTAATATACGCAAAGATGCTAATATACGGGCGAAGTAGATAATGGATAGGACTAAAGTTTTGCTTTTATAGACCAAGTGGCCGCTTGATCTCCAAAATGTGCTAAATAGAGTGAGAATGTGGCTTTTGCCTACAGTTTTGAAGCTCTAAAAACTGTCAATTGGCTGATAATATAGTCCAGTCAAGAAATTTGAACCTCTTTGTTGCTAAATGGTGATTTGCCTGCTCAGTTATGACATTATAAATTCCTGCACATTCCTTAACTTCAATATCATTCCCTTACATTAGCCGCCGATAGTTTGGCAAACCATAAAAAGAGCAACAATAGAGATGATATATTCAGATTCGGAGATAGCAAGACTAAGGAAAGTAATTGTACATAGACCAGATGATGGGATAGGTAGAGTATCACCAAAAAGAGCAGAAGAGTTACTATTTGATGATATCGTGTATCTGCCTCAGATGCAAGCTGAACACGATATATTTCGTAAGTCTCTGGAGTATTGTATTGGAGCCGATAATGTGCTAGAAACTGAGCAGTTGCTAGAGGAAAGTTTACATGATGTCGATAGTCGCAATGAATTGATAAAGAGTGTTTTAGAGTTTGAGGAATTGCCGTCGAGCTATGCAAGCTATTTCAGTGATCTATCTGCTAAGGAGCTTGCCAATGTTCTGATTACAGGATATCTTAAAGAGGAAGCCCATGTCTTCTTTGACCCCATACCCAATTTTATCTTTACCCGTGATATTGCGGTAACGATCAAGGACCATGTAATCATTACCAAGGCAGCCAAAGAGGCGAGACAGAGAGAGAACCTTTTAACTAGATTTATCTTCGCTAACCATAGTCTGTTTGAAGGCATGCTGGCAGAAGGGAAGATCATAGATCTCAATGATTTGGAAGCTTTTCCACCCTCTAAGAATGCGGAAAAAGTAAGTATCGAAGGCGGTGATATCATGATGATCGCTAATGATTACGTATTTATAGGGTGTAGTGAACGTACCACCGATCATGCAATTAAGTCCCTTAGTAAAGTTCTATTTGAAAAAGGACTCGTAAAGCATGTAGCACAGATCAATATTCCTGCGGATCGAACAATGATGCACATTGATACCATATTTACAAGAGTATCAGAAAATGATATTGTATGTTATAAGCCAACGGTTTTTGATGGAAATAGCTCCAATGTAATCGTTCATCATGCCGATGGATCTAATAATACTTATGCCTCAGTAAAGGATTTTGTGCATTCAGAGATCAATCCTAAGATGAATTTTATATTCTCTGGGAAAGGAAAATCTCCGTATCAAGAACGAGAACAATGGACTGACGGCTGTAATTTAGTAACGCTTAAGCCAGGCGTGGGGATTACGTATGATCGTAATCATGTCACTGCCGATGCATTTCGTGATGCTGGATACACGATACTACCCGCAGAGGACTTGATCAAACAAGCTGAAGCAGGAAATTTCGATTTTGATCAATTAGAAAAGACAATCATCAGTATTCCATCTGGCGAGCTATCTAGAGCAAGAGGAGGGTCTCATTGTATGACATGTCCAATATTGAGAGATACGTTCTAAACGTTATATTATTGGATTTACATCAAATAAGACAGGTAATTAGAACTTGTATTTCTATATCGATAATTTTATATTGTTTAAATGTCAACAGTCGTTTTTAGGTCTAATTTGATTGCAGTCAATCAATGTAATTGATTGACTGTCATCGTATAGTGAGTTAAAGTATGCTATGTGTTAATTCCTTATTTTGCACCCGCTTCAAGGCTTTTATTTTCTGGAAGTACTAAGGCAAGTACTTTGTTAGCCGATAATAGAATTAGGATTAGAATGCTTTAATCTTTTGAATCTTGCCAAGATTTCGCTATCAAAATTACGTTTTACTTATTAATGGTATTAACCATTGTTATTGATCACCATGATCAGACTAACGATGAGTTTTGATATTTTTTTTAATAATTAAAAATGATTTAAAGATGGGATGCAAAGAAATTTATTTAATGATTGTGATTTTTGTTTGTTCAGGGGTGTTTTATTCTTGTTCAGACGATATTGTAGAAGTTTTACCAGAATCAAGTATTCGAGATAGACCTAATCAAGACCTTCAAGAAGTTGATTTTGATAGAGATGATGTAAGATTTGAAGGGGTGATAAAATTAGGGAGAAAGCGAATCAATCCTTTTACTATTGAAAATATAAATTATGCAAAATCGAAGATGTATGGTTCCACATTGCCAGATAAGGTGCTTACGCATAAATATGTAAAGTTTAGTCCTACAACTCAGGAACATATTGATATTCTTGAAAATTGGGAAGATAAAGAAGATTTTTCTTTGTTTGATTTTCCATTAGAATATGAAATTGAAAATGATGGTGAGCATTACATTGATCCATCTGTAGCAGACGAATTATATACCTTTCAATATGGAGCTATTCCAACAAACATAAACTTTCCTCAGGTTCCATATGATGTAATTGATGATTTGTACCTAGATAAATCTGATCCATTACTATTAGTCGAGAGCTTCTGGTTTACTGGGAATCATAAAGAGATTAACGAATATCTATTACATGGTGGATTGACTTCGATTCAAGTAGGTGGTTATAATGATGAGGTGATAGCGGCTATAAAGATTCCTTTAATGCCTGATACTCCCTGTGCACCTGGATATGAATGGAGATTAGTCTTGGACGATAGTGGATTTATTTTGGATGATAATCCTGCATATGTCTGGGAGTGTCGACCTAAATTACCACCGCCACCACCTGTGTTAAATGATTGTGGTTGTGAAGTTCCTAGTAATCGAAGATATCCAGCTGGATGTGTTAGGGTTGATGATGATGGTTTCATGGAAGGAGTACAAATTGCTTCAATTAAAGTTAAGGACAAATGGTTTGGTAGCAATAAGACTTATACAGATGAAAATGGATGTTGGAAGGTTAATAAAAGGCATTCAGGTAATGTTTGGGTTTGGGTTCGATTTAAAAATAAATATGTAAAAGCGAAAGACACAGGATATTGGTTAGGTATTCGATCTATAGTTGATTTTGCAGGAAAAAAGCAGGCACCTCCTTATAATAAAATAACAGTTAATTATAGCAATGGAATTACTGACAATGATTCTAAGGCTAGAAAATATTGGGCTGCAGCACATACATTGAATACAGTTTTCGAACATAGAGTTGCTGCGGTAACTGATGGTGTTCCTCTTCCTAAAGATGATTTGAACTGGATCAATAAAAGTGGACTGGGAGGTGCATCTGCTCCTATGTTACAATGGCAGCCCTTTAGTTCATGGCCAGCATTATTAGCGGCGTCAAATTTCACAGGCATCGCACTATTGTCATTACCATTTCAACCAGATATCACTAACAGGTATAGATTTAGTGAAAGTGCGGCTCAATTTAATAGCTCAGGCTTTCATGAATTAGGGCATGCTTCACATTATACAGTTGCAGGTGAAGGGTATTGGTTTGGATATCGAAATCATATTATCAATAATGGCGGATATGGAAGTTTTGGAAATTTTCAAAGTGGAAGTAGTCCTGGTAAAGTAGCGCTGGGCGAAGCAATTGGAAGCTATGCAGGGGCTAGATATACCAATAATTTGGTTGAAGGTGAAAATATTGCTTTTGACGACCCTATATTTGTAAGTCCTGAAAATTTTATTCCTAGGGGATTAATATGGGATTTGATTGACGATGTAGAGGATGTAATTACGGATCCAAACACTTTGGTATCGTTTACTGATAATATTTCTGGATTCACACCTAATATGATATTTAATAGCTTGTCTCCTGAAGTTGATGATATCAGGAGTTTCAGAGATAGACTCAGATTACTTCATTTAGGTGACACGCCAAACAATGTGGCTGACTATAATACATTCGTAGATGGTTATGATGTGTTTAATTAATGTTTTTTTGGAAGACTGGAATTATAGTCTATGTTCATCATTAAATAAAAAAACGAAAATGAAATATAATATATTATTACTTCTCTTTTTATTCTTATCCTGTACGCCCGTTGATAATGAAGCAGAATTCAAGAAAAATTGCCCATATGAACTGCAGTTTCCTGGACATAACCTTAGAGTACCTGTAACAATAGAACCTCATCAATTAGTATATGAATTGGGTGATACCCTAAAAATAAGCGCAATTTTTACAGATTCCATTTATGATTTGGGTACTGCGCAAACATTTTTAATTGAGAATTTTCCATTTAAACCCGTATCATTATTATTTAACGTAGAAGAAAATACAAGCCATACTTCAGGCTACGGACCTAATGATTTGCATATAAGTAGCATATTCTCGCCAGATATTTTTGGGTCTTCTTCTTTGGCAAATGGATATAATGCAAGAGCTATATATTCTGATGGTGAGTATAAGTTTGAATCGGAGCTAATTCTAAAGCAAACTGGGCGCTATATTTTGTTTTTTAGTGATGTATACGAGACGAATTTAAATTCGGGGTTTGCCGAACTTAATTATGAAGCCGATGCGATCACATTTGAAGGGAAGTGTCCTACCTTAGGTTATAGAATATGTTCGGTGATAGAAAGCGGAGATGATCATTTAGAGGAATTCGAAAGTGAGCTGCTATATCTTGATAACGAAGTCTATTCTGGGAAGTTAGGCAGTATAGAAAGTTCTATTGGTCCCCTTGGCGCTGGTGGTATTAGATTAGAATGGAACGGCGGATTTGGTTTTGAGGTGGTGGAATGATATCCAAGTGAGCAACTGAAATTTTAAATTTATCAATATCAGAAGTCTAATAACAAAAACAGACTGAATATAAAGGATTTATGAAATACACTTTATTTTTATTGCTATTGCTAACTATCTCTTGCGAAGGCACTGATAAGGGAGCCGAGTTTAAAGAGAATTGTCCATACGACCTACGTTATAGCGGTCATTTTTTAAGAGTTCCTATTACTATATCTCCACACCAAGCGGAATATAATGTTGGAGATACCATAAGAATCAGCACTGTTTTTTCAGATTCTATTGAAGATCTGGGTACCCAAGAGATTTTCAAGATCGAAAATTTTCCATTCAAACCTTTATCTTTATTATACAAGTTTGATGGTAATGAGGCGCATAGTTCTGGTTATGGTCCAAATGAATTGCAAGTGGAAGATATCTACTTACCAGATAGTTTTCAATCTTCAAACTACGCTAATGGATATAACGCAAAATCTATTTATTCGAATGGTCATTATCAGTTCGAATCTCAACTTATATTAAAAGAAGTAGGGCGATACCTTCTATTGTTTACTGATGTTTATCAGGACAACATAGGCACAGGAAATGTGGATCGAAATGCAACGGCCGATGCCATCACATTTGAAGGTAAATGTCCAACCTTACCTTATTATATATGTTCGATGATAGATAGTGGAGATGATCATTTAGATATGTATGAAGAGGAATTAGTTTACTTGGACAATGAAGTCTATCATTCTCAGCTAGGTAGTATAGAAAGTTCTATTGGTCCCCTTGGCGCTGGTGGTATTAGATTAGAATGGAACGGCGGATTTGGTTTTGAGGTGGTGGAATGATATCCAAGTGAGCAACTGAAAATTTTAAATTTATCGATATCAGAAGTCCAATAACAAAAATAGACTGAATATAAAGGATTTATGAAATACACTTTATTTTTATTGCTATTGCTAACTATCTCTTACGAACGCACTGATAAGGAAGCCGAGTTTAAAGAGAAAATGTCCAACCTTACTTTATAGAATATGTTCGATGATAGATAGTGGAGATGATCATTTAGATATGTATGAGGAGGAATTAGTTTACTTGGACAATGAAGTCTATCATTCTCAGCTAGGTAGTATAGAAAGTTCTCTAGGCCCACTAAAGGCTGGTAGTCTTAGAGTTGAGTTTAACGGTTTCTTTGGATTTGAAGTAGTGGAGTGATTAGCATTAGAGTAGTATACCATTGAATAAATTAGACATAATGGTTCATATTGGCTTAAGCCACATTATATTTGAATGAATAATCGGTTAATAGTTCAATTCATTAATTCATTCATGTTTACCTACGATCATCACAAACGAGTACGATACGGAGAGACTGACCAGATGGGGTATCTTTATTATGGTAATTATCCACTTCTCTATGAGATCGGAAGGACCGAATCTATAAGGTCGCTAGGTCTCAGATATCGAGATATGGAACTCGATGACCGTATAATGATGCCTGTACTCCATATGGAAGCCAGGTATCTCAATCCGATCAAGTATGATGAGCAGATGACGATCAGGACCATTATCAAAGAGTTTCCAACTAAGATCATCAAGTTTGACCACGAAATCTACAATGAGTCTATGGAGCTATGTCATCGAGCATCTGTCAAGTTGTTCTTTGTAGACATGGATACTAATAAGCGTGTCAGCACTCCTCAAGCCTTGCAACATGCTCTAAAGTCTCACTATGAATAGATGGCAATCCATATGGTCCTGGATTACGCACTTGCCGATTCTAAAGCAAATATTAGAATGGTCAAAGAAGACCGCGATTCCAGGTTTTGGAGGAGTGCCTATCTATAACATTATAGTATTCATCTATGGTGAAACTCAGAAAGACAATATTACAACGAGAGCTAATGCTATAGCCTTTAGCCTCTTCTTGGCTATATTTCCTGCTATCATTACGATATTTACATTATTGCCCATGATGCCTTTCACTACTGATTATGTAGATCTTATTAGTAGTTCGCTCAGAGGAGTACTACCTGACGATGCACATGATTATCTTATTGATCTAATTAGTAGTATTACGGCTGTCAAAAGAGAGGGTTTGTTTTCGCTTGGATTTTTGCTTGCAGTATTTTTTGCTAGTAGTGGGATGCTTACTTTGATGGATGGATTCGATAAGTCCTATATGCAGGTATATAAGACTAGATCCTGGTTCCGCAAACGCTACGTAGCATTGAACATGATGATCATACTATTTGTACTACTATTGATGAGTTTCGTACTTGTGATAGTCGGTAATGTGGTCTTAGATGAAGTCGTAGCTTACTTTGAGATAAGTAGAGGGGTAGATGTATCACTGACTATATTGAGATGGGTACTGGCATTATTGCTGATCTATAGTGCGATTACTTTGATATACCGATACGGTCCATCTATGCATAAACGTACGCCATTGATTAGTAGTGGTGCTATACTAGCTACGATACTTTCATTATTTACGTCATTAGGCTTCTCTTATTTTGTTAATAACTTCGGCAGGTATAATGAGATTTATGGATCTATTGGGGCTTTGATCGTAATTATGATTTGGTTGCAGATCAATGCATTTGTGATACTTATAGGATATGAGCTCAATGCCAGTATAGCAGTAAATAGAAAGCGACTCGGAGTTGGAGTGGTTAATGAATCAGCCCATGAATTCAAGGCTTAAAATGGATCCAAAACAAAAGCAGATCTACTGAGAATAATTGGAGATATTCAGACGTTAATAATGCTCAATAGCGAGTATAATTTCAGTACTTTCGCGAAAATTTTCAATATCTATTATGCGCATACTCACCTTACTCGCTTTCATTGCATTGTTTTCATCTTGCACACAAAAGAAAACTCTTATTATCGATAACCCTACACGTAAAGCTATTGAAGTAAGTTTCGAAGAAGGGTTTACTAGGACGGTAAATGCTAAGAGCCAAGAAAGGATCGTAATTACTCAATCTTCTACTACAGTATATCTTAATGGAAACAAAGTTGGAGATATCACTTTTGATAGCGATAGTGAATACTTACTCAATCCTACGCTTGCCAATTACTATATAGAAGAAGTGGCCTATGGCGGAGGAATTCATTCTACACCCAAAGGTACCAAAAATGATATCCTTGAAACTCAACTAAAATTTGATGATATTCCATTTAAAGGGTTTGTTCGAAAGGATAAAAGTTTACTTATTACCAATGTTTGGAAATATGGAATCGATGACGATCTACCTTCTCAGAATGATAGTCAATCTCCAAGTATTAGACGTAAAATATATAGAGAAGTCGAATTTGAGAGATATGCCAAGAAACTGTATTACGATGCACTGCGTGATGCTAATTAGATCATTTCTATTTGTCCTATTATTTTGAATTCCAATTTTCTAAGAATCAATTGTATAGACTGCAGATCTATGGTAGAATTGACATTTAATAACCGCGGTTAAACTATAGTTAAAAAGGGCAGTATTTTGTGTGATCGATGGCGCATAATGGTTATATAAATGTATCTTAAGCCTATTATATTTTAGATGGAAAAAAAGGAGAAAGAAGAAAATATCAAATCAGGGTTCGCTTGGCACAAGTGGATCTGGGGATTTGTATTCTTGATTGTTGCAGTCCCTTTTATATTATTCCTCTTATTGCAGATTCCTGTTGTACAAAATTGGTCCGTAGATCAGCTGACTAATTACTTTTCGGAAAAGATGAATACCAATGTTGAAATCGATAAAGTCGACTTATCTATTTGGAGAGGGTTAGAGCTTGATGGATTTTATGTGGAGGATAGGAGCGGAGATACTTTGATTTACTCAGAGCACCTTGAGGTCGGATTTCAAAAAAGTCTTTTTTCTTTATTCTCTAAAGAGCTGTCTTTAGATGATGTACGTTTAGTCAATGGACATGTTCATATTGTCAAAAGGAAAAATGATAGTAAAAGCAATATCGAAGTTTTGTTAGCTAGCTTTGGTTCTGGATCAAAAAAAGATGACGATTCCTCATCTGATCCTTATAATTTAGACCTCAAATTAGTACAGCTCAAAAATGTCCATTATCAAATGGAAGATGAAAATTTGGGGAGAAAGCAAAGTTATCAGATCACAGAAGGCGTAATCGAGTTTGATAAGTTAGATTTAGAGAAGGGTAGTATTGGTATTAAAAGAATTTTTCTCGATAGGCCAGATATAGTTATTTCTAGAAATAGTCAGGAAGTGATTGTAGTCAATGAACTGACAGGTAAGATGGACACTATAGTAGTAGAAACAATTATAGACTCTTCTAACATGCTAATTACTATCGATGAGCTAGAAATATTAGAAGGTACTTTTAAAAGAGTAGATGAGCGAAAATCAAGAAATGGAGAATTTCCTAATAGTCTTGATGTCGCCGATATGGAGTTGACGGACCTCAATCTTAAATTTACTGATTTGAGATATACGAATGAATTCGATATTTCTTTGGGTGTCGAATATCTAACCATGGAAGATCGAAGAGGATTTTCTATTAATGAAATGTCAGCGGATACACTACTAATAAACAGTCGAGGAATTGACTTTAAAAATTTTAAATTCCAAACAGATAATACCGATATAGATAATGACCTATCTATAACATATAATGATTTTTCAGATTTCAATAATTTAGCCAATCGAGTTTTTTTCAAAGCTGATTTTGACGAAGCTAAAATTGGCTTAGGAGACTTGACTTATTTTGTTAAAGATTTAAATAAGAATGATTTTTTTATCAATAATAGAGGTCGACAGATTGTCCTTGATGGAAAATATTACGGTAGAGTGAATAAATTAAGTGGTAGAAATGTGAAGCTCTATTTCGATAAGGGACTTCAGTTAGAGGGCTCATTTGATAGTAGGAATATTTCAGAAGGTAATAAAGCTTTGATCAATGTCAAAGTAGAAAGGCTCACAACGAATGTTGATTTTTTGGAACAGTTGATTCCGGGATTTAAGACACCTAATAATTTTGAAAAAATTGGAGACTTTAATTTCTCAGGAAGATTTGATGGATATTTTAAAGATTTCGTTGCATTCGGATCACTCAATACTGAATTGGGTAGAGCAGATCTAGATATGCGTCTTGATATAAAAGAAGGTACAAGAAATGCCAACTACTCAGGTGAAATTGGGCTTGTAGATTTTGACTTGAGAGCGTGGACTGATGACGAAAAATTTGGTGTGGTTAGTTTTAATTCTAAAGTTACTAATGGTAAAGGTCTTTCATTGGAAACTGCATTTGCAGACTTGACAGCTACGGTAGAGTCATTCGATTTTCAAGGGTATACTTATGATGATTTTATATTGGATGGTCAATTGAGAAAAAATAAATTTGAAGGAATATTTAAAATCGATGATAAAAACGCTGATTTTGAATTTGATGGAAATATCGAACTTAAAGATGGCAGGCCATATTTGGATTTTCAAGCAGATATCAAAACATTGGATCTCACTAAGCTTAATTTGACTAATGATCAATTGGCTTTGAGTGGAAATGTAGATGTCAATATGAATGGTAAAAGTATCGATGACTTAGTTGGTGATTTGTTGGCGTCTAATCTTAAAATACAGCGAAAGGATTCCATCTACGTACTGGATACGGTTTCAATTATTAGTACTAATAAGGGTGGAAATAATCGTCTGCTAGAAATATATTCTGATATAGCTACGGCGAGTATTGATGGAGATTTTCAATATAAGAATGTAGTAAAAGCAGTTAAGCAAATTGCAAAAAACAATTATCCATTTTATACTAAGAAGTGGTCTCCAGTAGGAGAGGTGGTTGATCAAAACTTCGATTTTGATATTCATATCAAAGACAGTAAAAATATATTTTCTTTGGCCGGAATACCCAAATTGAGTATAAGAGAGATGAAAGCAAAAGGAACAGTCGGCAATGATGATGGCGAGATCGCTATTACTTCATCATTGCCATTTGTAAGTTATGATAGATATCAGATTTTTGGAGGACAACTGAACTTTAATAGTATATATAATGATGGTTCACTCTTAATGACCATTGACTCAAGTGTAGTAGGAGGTAAGTCATTTAATCCGATTGATATCAATGCAGATATGATGGGTGACACAATCAATCTCAATGTAAGTACGGATGCCATTATTGATTCGATTGAAAGGTTAGATGTTATAGTGCAAATAACTCCTAATGATAAAGGAATAGAATTGCATCTAGAAGATAAAGAGCTGATCATGCTTGGTAATAAATGGCAGTTTAGTGATGATAATAGTATCGTTATAGGAAATCAATATTTGGATATTAATAATCTTTCGCTTACGGATGACACCAAAAAAATAATAGTAAAAGATATTGGTAATGACGGAGTAGAATTACAATTAGAGAATGTAGATTTGGCAATGGCCAATCCATTTATTGATTATGACAAGATGGCCTTTGGTGGAAGTACAGATATGTCAATGAAAGTATACAAAGTGTTCTCCGATACTCCAATGATATCAGGAAATGTCTCTATTGATCAATTTTTAATTAATAATAAAAATTTCGGAAATCTTGAAATCGATATAAGTAAAAATAATTCCTCGCCTTATGAAGGGATAGTGTCACTAATACATCCTGATCATTCAATAAAATCGAATATCAAATTTGATCAAGAAAAGAATACTCTTGATGCCACACTTAAAGCCAAAGATCTTCCGATATCGATATTTGAATATATCATAACAGAAGGTATATCAGAAACGGTAGGGAAAGCAGATATCGATGCTACTCTTACAGGATCACTTGATGATTTGGATCTTAGAGGCGATGGATTACTCAAAGAAGGGGCGGTGAAAGTAGATTATTTGGGTTCAAAATTTTTCTTTGATAACCAACCCGTTTCGATTACCAGAACGTTCCTGGATCTTACGGATGATATTATTACTGACAGCGAAGGAAATGTAGGTTTAATTACCGGAGGGATAAAGCATGATCTATTTTCGGACTTTATTATGGATCTTAATATGACTGCTGATAATGCAATAGTGCTTAATACCACGAAGAGAGAAAATCCGCTCTATTATGGATATGCACAGGGTAGGGTTAGTGTTGATTTTGCAGGGCCATTTGATAGAGCAGATCTCAAGGTAGATGCAATTACAGGACCAAATACAGTGCTAAACGTACCTGTAAGTTATTACCAAGAAGGTTTTGATCAAAGTTTTGTGAAATTTGTAGATCGCAATAATCTAGACAATCAAGAGATCACTATCATTAACAGTAATGATGATTATAAAATTAAAGGGCTCACAATCGAAATGAATGTTACGCTCACACAGGATGCTGAGATGAGAATTATTTTTGACGAATCGCGGCAAGATATCTTAGAAGGAAGAGGGGATGGAGCAGTCCAAATGTATATTGATCGATTTGGTGCTTTTGATGTTTTTGGAGAATATGCCATTGCCAATGGACAATACTTATTTACATCTGGAGAGTTTGTCAAAAAGCCCTTTGTAATTAAGCCAGGAGGTGTAATAAGATGGAATGGAGATCCCTTAGACGCAACGTTAGATATAGATGCCAACTACATAGTGCGGACTCCCCTCAATATATTCTTAGATGAGTATTTAGTCACTAATACAGGAGTAGAACAGGAAGCTAGAAGTACTCAGACTACAGAACTTATTCTTGACCTCACAGGTACCATTTTTAAGCCAATTATAAATTTTGATATTTCTTTTCCAGATTTGCAAGGCGAACTTAAAACATACGCAGATAGTAAACTTCGAACTTTGAGAACGAATGAAATTGCACTCAATAATCAAGTCGTACAATTGATTGTATTTCAGACTTTTTTAAGCAGCGGTGGAGTAATTGCATCGGGTGTTTCTAACTCTTCATTGCTTACGAGTGCAGCGGGTAATACTCTAAGTGAATTAGTAAGTAACCAGCTTTCCAATTTACTTACTGGCCTTCTTAGTGAGGCATTGTCTGATAATGGACTAATATCAGGAATCGATTTTAAAGTTGGGCTTAGAAATAATTCTGGTATATTTTCATCGAACAATGGTGCGCTAGATTTCAATGAAGTTGAAGTTGATGGTCGGACTAAGTTTAGATTTCTTAATGAAAGAATGAGCCTCAAAGTGGGCGGTAATTTTGTTAGAAATGAAACTGTAATTGGAGGGTTGGGTAATTATATTGCAGGAAACGTAGTTTTGGAATATTTTCTAACTGACGAACGTAAACTAAAAGTAAGAGTATATGGTACTTCCGATATCGATTTTCAATCTACATCGAGACGTGGGAAGTATGGCTTTGGTTTTGGTTATCGAACAGAATTCGGTTCTCTGTCAGAGTTTCAGGATGGATTGCGTGACGCCGTCAAAGAAGTGATTGATTCCGAAAAAGAAGGAGCGAATTAAGAAATATTTAGATGAAGTGATTTAGGTCTATTGAGTTGTAGTAATATTTAAATTATTGTTGCGTTACTATAGATTTAAATAATATTGATGTACGCCAGACTTCAACTCATACTTTTAATCACATTTCTAATATCATTTAATTTGATGGGACAAGAATCTGCGCTTTTTGTGGTGGATAAATTGTTTTGTCAAAGTGGTAATGAGTCTACGTTTATATTAAATGGACAAGACATTTCGAAATCTTGTCATTCCATTCGAATTCAAATTAATGATGATGGTTTTGATACTTTGAGGTATTTGCAGAATGATATTCTAGTTCACGAAGCATACATGAAGCTAAGGGCAAATGAGACGTATGAATTGAATCGAAATTCTTGTAGTTTCTATACTTTAGAACCTAGTATTAATGCTACGCAAGGATCAATAGAGTTTTCAGTCGAATGTAAAGTTGATACCTCTTTTTTAGTTGGTATTGGAGAGTTTGTTGAACTGAATAATGGTCAAGCCGATGAACGGCGCTTTTATTTAGCTTCGGCTATGTGTTTGTTTTCTGCTAAGTTGATAGAAGTTAAAAACATGGATGAGCAAACAGTAGTTGGGATTAAGTTTCACTTTTTACATGGTGAACAACTCAAAGTTATATTTAACGCTGATGAAGGTATGTCGTCTATGAACATTACGGATTTACGTTAATTAAAAATAACAAATTTCGGTTTGATTTTATTGGTGATAAAAGTCTTAAAGTATTCGCCTTAGTTATGTCCTATTATGGTTTCGAGCTTACTTGTTCGCGATCTTAATAAATGATCCGCAAGTACATTCGCTGCCATAGCTTCTACGATAGGGACTGCTCTAGGTACCACACATGGGTCATGTCTTCCTTTTCCACTTACAGTGACATCATTACCAGCTTTGTCTACCGAAGATTGATCTTGCATAATAGTTGCTACTGGCTTAAAGGCCACTCTAAAGTAGATGTCCATACCATTTGATATACCGCCTTGAATGCCTCCTGAATGATTCGTTGAGGTCTTTACTTTTCCTTCTTCGTCTGTAAAGAATTTATCGTTATGATCGGACCCTTTCATGGTTACAGTATCAAATCCACTTCCGTAATCAAATCCTTTTACTGCGTTAATGCTAAGCATGGCTTTACCCAAGTCAGCATGTAGGCGGTCGTAGACAGGCTCGCCTAATCCTACAGGTGTACCTTTGATGACGCATCGTATCATACCACCCACAGTGTTTCCTTCTTTTCTAATTTGCTTAATGTAGTCTTCCATTTCTTTTGCAGCAGCAGAATGAGCACACCTAACAATATTACCTTCTATAATGTCCTTAGATGGAGTTTCTACATCAGGAGCAATGATATAGCCTACTTGGGATACATAAGCTGTGATATCTACACCAATGTGTTTAAGCAAGAGTTTTGCTATCGCTCCTGCTGCCACTCTAGCGGCAGTCTCACGAGCAGAAGATCTTCCTCCTCCTCTGTAGTCTCGGATCCCATACTTTTCCGAATAAGTAAAGTCGGCATGCGAGGGCCTAAATTTATCGGCGATATGACTATAGTCTTTTGATTTTTGATTTTGATTGGCAATCCAGATGGCTATAGGTGTACCTGTACTCACACCTTCCATAGTTCCAGAAAGAATTTCACAAGTGTCAGGTTCTTTTCTTTGTGTAACAATTGTACTCTGCCCAGGTCGCCTTCTTGCCAATTCGGATTCAATGAAAACCTTATCGATTTGTAAACCCGCTGGGCAACCTTCTATTACCACTCCTATTCCTGCTCCATGAGATTCACCGAAGCTTGTAAATTGCCATATTTTTCCAAATGTACTTCCTGCCATGTAGTAAAGATACCGATATTCAGTACGAGTATCAAATAATCTCCATCTTCTTCATAATGTAAGTTGCACTCTTATTTTTACATACACCATTTCGTAGCTTGTAATCAAATAGAAGTTCACCTTCTTTAATTTCTACTTCAAAGTTTTTGTTAATCAATTCAGAAGGGTAGTCTCTTGTAGTGTCACATACTTTGAGGTCATGCGTCGCTATCGCCCCTATGACATTCTTGGAGATAAGCTTCTTGATTACTTCTACAGTTCCTTGTCGTTTATCATCAGAGTTAGTACCTCTTAGTATTTCATCCAGCAGTATGAAGGTTAGTTTACTATCTGCTGCATCCATTACTTCTTTAAGTCTCTTTACTTCTGCAAAGAAATAAGACTCATTGTCGGAAAGTGAATCAGATAATCGCATCGAAACGTATATATCCAAAGGATGTATATTAGCATGAGTAGCACATACCGGTGCACCAGTACTCGCAAGGACCATGTTGATGCCTAAGCTTCTTAGAAAAGTACTTTTTCCTGACATATTGGATCCAGTGAGGATGATAAATTTTTGATCCACAAATGCTATATCATTACAAACTCTCACATCATCAGGAAGCATTGGATGCCCTAGATCCGAAAATGTTATTTTCTCTTCTTCATTAAGATTTGGGTAAGAATAAGTTGGATTGTTATAAGCAAAGTTAGCAAGACTATTAATCGCCTCTACCTCACCAATGATCTCAATCCAGTTAGCAATCATAGGAGCATAAGCGGCCTTCCATTCTTGTAACTTTCTCAGAGTATGTACATGGTAGAGACTCATGCCATTGAATATAATAGCGCCCATAGGATTATGTACAGAATCCATTTGCTGAAAGAGTCGTGATAGTTTTGCGATGTGAAGACTTGCCGATTCACTATCAGATTTAAGTCGATCTTGTAGTTCTCGAAGCTTTGTAGTTTGGAAAGATTGACTTTCTATCATATACATCAATCGACTATATTTTTGAATCGATTTATTGATTTGAGATTCACCTAGTATTTCATCTTTAATCTGTCTATAATGTTGACCAAGAAACCCTAAATTGATTAGGAATAAAATGGAAAAACTTAATCTAGGAATATCTCCACCCACCCAAGCATAAGTCACTAGTGATACTATCGTTAATAGAGGAAATAGGTAACTTAAAATTTTGACTAATGTCGAATGCGGTTTAGCTTCAGTTTTTGTCCAGTCGATAAGTGTTTTGTACGTTTTAGGACTATCGTCGCTAGTCATCGAAACTGCATTTATCTCTTGTCTCCATTCTATCTTCGAAGATACTTCTTTGATGGCTTCTTGTTGAGCTATGATTTCATCATTAGATAACCTATGACTTAAGAAGTGCGCCAGCTTACGACTACCCACATAAGTTGCAGTCCTATTGAGTCTATGGAAAAGTGAGTGATCACCAAATATATCAAGATCGTATGTATAGGGGTGTTTGGTTTGAATATGATTTTTTCCATCATCAAATGGAATAGCTGATCGTGATAAGTAGTCGTGCTCATTTTGATTGATGTCTGCTAGAGCTTTATTCATACGCATCTTTTGAGCCAGTTTCATATGTCTATTGATCAATATGAAAAAAGTAATAGCCGCAACTGCCGCTATGATAATCCATTGCATAGCTCCGTCACTTCTTATCATAAAATATAGTGATAAGAGGAAAACGAAAACCAATACAATACGTAGGGTACTCATAACATTGTAGCGTTTCTTTTGCGCATGGAATAGAGTAAGAAACTCATCAAGTCGTGTCTTGTATATAGGGTTTTGTATGGCCAAGGTGTAGTTTTTTTTGGAGCTTAGATTAGTAATCTTTTGGAGAATTTATAAGCGAAGAGATGAGCTAGATAAGATCTTTTTTATTTTTGGTTAATTCATGAACTACCTCGCCAGTGTGTTGCGTACTTGCTGGTTCAAATAATAGTAAATGTACTTCTTCATCTGCGATAGGTTTATGTTCTACGCCTTTAGGAATCACTAACATCTCACCTTCATTTAAAGTGACGGTGTGATCACGAAACTCTAGTTTTAAGGTTCCTTTGATGATCAAAAACATTTCATCTTCGTTAGCATGGTCGTGCCATACAAACTCGCCTTTTACCTTAGCTATTTTAACTTCTTGTCCATTAAGTTGACCTATTATCCGAGGCGACCAATGATCATCGAAAAGTTCAAATTTCTCGGATATATTGACTTTTTTCATTGTGGTTAATATTTGCCTCTAGAGAATATGCATTCATTCTTATTGACAAGAAATTATCTTAATGCATTCTATCGGCACGAGGCTTCAAAGTTTTTAATAACTCTTCTTCAAAATCAAGGTATGCTTGCCATCTGTTTTTAACGAATTCGTCATCTTCTGCATAATGATAGGCTAGGTCGAGAAACATGCGATAATGGCCAGCTTCGGATACCATAAACTTATGGTAGAATTCTTTAAGTTCTGGTTCAGAAATATTCAACGATAATAATCTAAACCTTTCGCAGCTACGAGCTTCAATCAAAGCAAACGAAAGAAGTGCATCTATCAATGCAGTTTTACGACTACCATCTTTTTTTTGAAATTTTCGAAGGGCAACTACATATTCATCATTGCGCTGTTCACCCAATTTCAATCCACGCTTCTCCATTTCAGCGATTACCAATCTGAAATGGCCCCATTCTTCAGTCACTACTGGAGATAGTTCATTTACAAGCCTCGTATGTCTTGGGTATTTTTGTATCAGAGAGATACACGATGTAGTTGCTTTTTGCTCACAGAAAGCATGGTCTGTCAAGATGTCTTCTAGACTCATTTCAGCCATGTTGGCCCATCTTGGATCTGTAGGAAGCTGAAGTCCTAGTTTGTACTTTGTTTTGACTTCATTCATTATTCGGCTTTCTTGAGGCACTCTAACTGACGCTGTAATACATCTATCTCATAAACAGGGTATTCTTCAAAACCTGAACTCCATATAATGGCTACCTTATCAAGCTCTAAATCTTCGATAAGTTCCATCTCTATATCTTGTAATTTATAGATCGCCTCATATTTAGTATGACCTGAATAAGGCTCTAATTTTCCTTCTGCTCTGTATATGCTATTTGCAATAAAATTATCTCCATTGATAAATGTAAGTTTAACCATGTCACCCTTGTCGATGAATCCATAATTTTTACTCGCATCTTTAGTAGCTAGGTCTAGATCTAAATTGAGGTAGTAATTGCCATCAAGTTGAGTAAGGTATGCATGGCAATTAAGGAAATTTTCATCCTTTAAAAAATGCTTTAATTTTTCACCGGTATGCCCAAATAAAAATTGAGAGGCATGTTCTATTCGCATTTGATTCAGTGATTCATCCATTCCGTTGTAAGTAATGTTACATGCCTCATCATGAGAGATGTGTTCAGGATTCATACCATCGACTTCAAAGCTGAAATCTACATTCGTAGATTCAATACTTTCAACGGTGGTTCCAAGCCTTTCCTCTGACTCGGCTACAAGTTCATTTATTCTAGCAGCTCTTTCTAATGGCTTGACTTTGACAATATTATTTAATTTTTTGATGAGTAGATAGCTTTCTTCCGCTCTCATATCTTCCAGGTCATAATCAACTTCGATTGCTTTTATTTGTTGATCGAGATCTGCTATTTGATCTATATCCTTAGCCTTTTTCGCAATTTTAAATTTCTCTTTGAGTGCAGCCCTCTTTTTCTTATTCTGATATCTAAGTATCGTACTATTCGCCTCTATTTCTTGTAATTGAGATTTCAGGCTTCTTAGAATGGATCTTTCTTGGCGATCGCCACTAAGCTCTCTGCCATTAGGGTCTTCAAGAGGATTAAGTTCCGCTCCCATAAACTGATCGTCATCCGTGTTGCTAACCTCTTTGGCTCTAAATGTATAAGTGCCATCTGCTGCTACAGTGAGCATCTGTCCAGATTTAGTATCTAGGTCTTCTTGAGCAGATATAGATTGCGTTAGCATACAAGCTATACAGGTCAGTGTGGATATAAGAAGGTAGGTATATTTGTTGATCATAAGCGTATTAGTAGCACAGTACATAACGAAAGTGCAAATATACGTAAGTCAATGAATAATATCCTGTGTAAAGGCAATAAGAAGTCTAATCTATGACTCTGATAGTGCATTATCCATTAACAAAACCAAAAGGATTGGTATCCGCCACTAGTATTGATAGATTTAATGTGATTGTTGATATCAGCTTGTTGTTCCGCATTAGCCACTGTTAGTATCATCTGCGCATTTTCGATACTGCTAAGAGACGAGGTAGATGAGACTATGATCCCGTAGATGTTATGACCTATTTTCTTTTCGTTGTCAGTAATCCATTTAAAATTGATTTGGGCAGCAATTAAATGTTTAGCTATACGCTTTGCTTTCGTACCTGCTCCCCAGAGTACAAGGGGCTTAGATGGATTATAGTCAATTTCTAAGAAGTACTTAACTTTTAACTCAATAAAGCGATTATCCTTGTAATTGTCATCATTTCTAGAGGCGCGATTGCTATGATCACGCCAAAGATGAAGTGTTTTGTTCGTACTTGGAATCACATTAAGCTTCTGCTTATACATTCGGAAGACCAAGTCATAGTCCTCTGGGTAAGTATTACTCTGGAATGCTCCGATAAGATCTAAATCTTCTCTATAAATCATCCAACATGGACTGGGTATTACGCACTCTTTGTATATTTCACGGTAATTACAACCAGTTTCACTCAGAGAATTGAGCCATTGAGCGTATCTTATATATCCATCACCTAAAGCTTGATCATTTCTAAAGTACTTTACCTTTCCAGTGGCTATGTTTCCAGGACCTTCTCGCTGTAGTTGATTCATCATAGTACTCAGTTTCTCTGGGGGCATAATGTCATCCGCATCCATTCGAGTGATAATGTTTCCATTGGAGTGCTTATATGCCAGTCTAAGTGCATTGATGATGCCAGTACCTTTGTTTTGTAATATTTGAATGTTTGGATGTTTGTCAGCCCAGTTTTGTAGCTTGATCCATGATTGATCACTACTGTGGTCATCTACAATTATCAGTTCCCATAGGGTATAGGTCTGTTTCGTTATACTAGATATGCATTCATCAATGAAAAGTGATGCATTTTTGCAGGGGACAAGTATGGAGATGATTTGTTTTTTAGATCTAGTGGTCATAAGTGGTTTGGCTGCGTATAACTGTATGATTGTTTGGTACTTAGGGTATTTTTTTATAATTTTGGCTGTTTCTGAAATTATTTTGATCAAATTTCAGTAGTATATATTGGATCTATGAAGATAGGTACCATTTTTATTAAACAAAAGTATATATATTATGGGTAGACCCCCTACTAGACAAAAAGAACTCAAAGACGGATGGTATGTTGAGGTTAGGAACAAAGGTTCCAAAACTGGTATGAAGATAAGAAGAGAGACATTGCCAGAAATGGAACAAATGGTCAAAGATTACCAAAAAACTAAAGAAGTAATCGTACTAGGAGAATCAAGAGGAGGCAAATTCGTCGATAAAGATGGAAATGTGATCAAAAAGAAGAAGAAGTAGATCACTCACTCACAAGAATAAAAAGAGCTTAGGCAGTCAATGTCTAGGCTCTTTTTGGGTTTATATGAAATGTTATTAAGCTTTTTGAGCTGTATAGCTCTAATATGTTGGGTAATTGGAATTAGACTTAATCTAAACAGTATTTTATTTGGTTGTTGGGTTGGATGTGTCAAAAATTATATCATACATTTGTATCAACTTATGAAAAATGTAAAACAAACATACGAGTCATTAACTATTCAACACATTCTGTTGAATGCTGGTTGGAATATAGCTAGTCCAATCGACTTTTGTTTTAATTAAGGATCGCATCTTAAAGAAGCTGTGGTCGATATCTAGACTGCAGCCATTTATTTCTATTAGTACATAGCTTAGTTTGAGGTATCTCATAAGAGATATAGTTTGGTGGTTTGTAAATGTGACTACTTAGATTCTGTTATCGATTGATGTATATAACGTCACATTTGTTTTTGACTTTTTACTTAGAGAGTAATTTGATTATGGGTGAAGTAGAACCCGTTAGTCGTTCGCGAGTATTGATTGGTCGATAATCAGATATCGATAAAACATATTTATTAAAGTTGCCGTTTGTAATACTAAGACTTAGTTTGCAAATGTATAAATAGAATGAGTAGGTAATCATGAATGTTTACTTTCTAAATACGATTTATTGAGAATTTTGTATTCACGTTTTTTTTTATGAAATGTCCTCTACGGAGATGTTGATTGTTTAATGACTTGAATGCTTCGTATACATGTAAGTACGTGCAATTTTATTAGAACGATATTCAAGTATGTATCATCAAGTAACAAACGTATATATATGTTTATAAACGTATGTAAACGTATTTTAAACGACTATAAGGACGATGGTGTCGTATCTTTATAATGTGATATAGGGAGTATGGAATCTCTTTATTTTGAACAATTATTTTTTAACCCTTTAAATTTATTCTATGCAAATATTTTTGAAATACAATGAGAGTGTAGACTGGTATTGCCTGTGTTCAGATGGTAATATTGAGATGTTTTAATCTTCTTAATTTTCTGAAAGTTATCTTTGAGCTTCGGTTTATTGGATCTGTAAACAACACTATTTCTTGTTGTGGAGTCAATAAGTAATCAGAAATAAATTTGGGTAAAGATTAGAATGTCTCATACCCGAATTTTTCACAAACAACATTTTTTTTAGTTATGTACAACTATAGAGTCTATAGTAGTGTATGGCGATGAATATGATTTTAAATTAGATTGTTTTTAGCTATTCATATTTCACAAAGGTGAGTTACGTATACTGTGAAGAAATACAATAAGAAAGTAAATTAGATAAAATTATATTCTTGAGTCATATTTCTGTATAGACTATATGCAATAGGCAAGTGATGTTATAATCATTGTCAATGTATTGGATAATTAGAATCGATTATATACTTCCGGAAGTTGTAGTCGAGGATGATTAGAATGCAACATAGCTTTTACAGTTGCCTATTTAGGCACATGAAATTTATCGAAACAATATCGATTGTGGAGAAGTGTATCTACTCCCTTAGGCAAAGCGCGCGCCTGATTGAAGCATTTGTATGCTTCTGAATCAACAAAGTATCACATTACGTATAGGCGTAAAAAGATACACCTGAGACTATCATGTCTCGTGGCCACGGACATGGTTCTGCGATTGAGTTAACCCTTTTTTTTAACTCTAAAATCTAGAACTATGAACTTAATTCTTATGATAATCCTTGAATGGATCGGACAAAATGAAGGAGGTGTTTAAGTAATCACCTTCACTTCTAGCAGGCACTATTAGATAGTGTCTGCTTTTTTAATTTCATTTCTCAACCAATTTCTATACATTATATTTCTTGAATCTTCAATCATAACTTTACTATCTTGAAATGAAGATTTTGCGATTGATAATAAAGTGAGTGTGAGATTGGTATATGATTCAAATGTGTTAATGGCCATCTTTTTTTTGGCTCGGCTTAATTGTCTTAAGAAGTTTTGTGCAAAATCTATAAAAAGCTTGTAATTGTTATTTCGATCTTTAAATAATGAAATTACGATCAAGCAGTTTGCCCTGTTTTTATTGTCTGCTTCAATAGAGACCATTTTATATATGTGGTCCCTGATTTCATCGTACTTCTCTTTATGGAAACAAAGTTGAGCCATAGATAGAGAGCGAATTGCGCTAATTGATTTTGAATCTACTTTGGTATGCCATTTGTCAATAAAAGATTCTGCCTGTTTATGGTTTTCAACGGTTGATATAACTGAAACCAAAGTGTGCCATTCCATTGGAGAAATTTTATCGGATGATAATATTACACCGCTTTCTAGTGTATAATTGAGTATGGATTCCAGTACTTTTGGATCTTTGAATTTGTTTTTAGCCCAAAGTGAAAGAGTTCTAGAATAGACATACATTGTTGTAATTATATGAAGATCAGATTTGGGAGTTAATTTTCCTTGTTCTAGTTTTTCTTTAAGAGTAAGTAAGCTTTTGTAATCATAATTTGAGATGAGTGTTCCTGTTGCTGAGAGTAGATTTGAAGTATTGTTTTTTGGTAATAATTTAATTACTCGATCAAGAGTTTTTTCGTGTATACCTTTATATGTTGGTAGTGAAAGTTTAAAGAAAATAGATTGATTTCTGAATAACATTAGCATGTTGTTATAATCTTCCATGTACGACAGGATCATTTTGTCCAGTAGTTGACTTTGCTGGTACTTAATTGGATTATTACTATAGTATTGATAGTAATGGATTTGGGCTAAATTCTTAGTAGCAATCAGACTCATTCCAGGTTTTGTTTCGGCAGTTTTGATTGCTTTCTTTGCTATTACATTGGACTGTTTGTATAGTCCTCTTAGGTTATATAGCCTAATCAATCGTATATCTCTATCGTCTGATTTTCGTATATCCTCATAGACTAACCAGTCCTCAACCCAAAGTGTAAGCCTTGACATCATATTGGAAAAGGTTTTGGCCGTCATCTGTGGAAAATGTTCTAGATGTAAACTTTGAACATCTTCATTGGAGTTGAGTTGGTTAATCTCCTTTCTGAGTATTGTAAATAGGTCGATGTTGTCAGATTTTTCTCTGGTGTACATCAGGACGAATTTCTTTAAAGCCCTCCATTCCTTTGGGTTTAGTTGTCCAAGAATCAAAATGAGCTTGTACTTAGTTGTTTTTATAATTTTCTCTGTCATGGGTAACATAAATTATGGGAATAATCATTCACATAAATCCACTATATCAAGATTTTAGATTGTAATTATTATATAAGACTATGGGAAAATACAAAAAAGTGGTGTTGTGAGAGGCTAATTGGTGAATTATGTTTACATCATATTAATGAAACGCAGCAAACCTAAGTGCAGTTGCTTGCAAAGAAAGCCACAATACGAAGTACTCCTAGATAGAGATTGCAAATTGGAGAAAGAAATATTGCATCAATTAGATTGATGTAGTATGATCCGAATTCGGATTAGGTAATTAGGTGCTGCCCTCATAACTATGGTTGTGAGGGTATTTGTGTGTACAGGAATGTTAACAGGTACTAAGCGTGTGATTCGTCGTTATCCTTGGTCTTCATTAAGTTTTTCTGATATTTACCTTGGACAATGTCGATCAATACAAGTACTATGATTACAAAGTAGAATGTAGCCTTGCTCATTGGTGTAATCTCACTACCAAATAGCTTGAGATGCGCTAAGTGTCCACCTTCTGATAGAAGCATGATACCTACTATGAGCAGAATGAATAAACCCAATACTTCATACATTTTATTCTTCGCTAAGAATTCAGATACTCTATCTGCCATTACGATCATTAAAACTCCTCCAGATATAATAGCTACGGACATCAGTACCATTTGAGCTTGGAATTCCATTCCACTAGTAAGTGCCATTGCGCTCAGGATGGAGTCAAAAGAGAATACTAGATTCATTATGACTATCCATAGAATAACTTTACCTACTGAAGCTCTGCCGCCTTCTGCTGCATTGTGTTCTTTCATATTCATCATATGCCAGATCTCTTTCATAGCAGTGTACATTATAAAAACACCACCAAGTAGTACGATTAGACTGTGTACGTTGAAAGAAAATTCTAAATAGTTGTTGTTATGAAGACTTGCAAATGGCTCTTGGAAGTATTGGATCAGAGACATTAACGCAAATAATAAGACGATTCTTAATAAGATAGCCAATCCAACACCTAGCTTACGTACATAGCTTTGCTTCTCTTTAGGCGCTTTTTTAGACTCTAATGAGATATAAAGTAGATTGTCAAATCCTAATACTACTTGGAGTAACACTAACATTAGTAATGTAAATAGGCTATCAATTGTAAATAATCCTTCCATGGGTATCGTCTATTAAGTTTAAACTAAAGTGATTATCTCACTTCCACGTCCAAAGATAACGGAAGTCTTATAATTGTTAGGTATTGATGACCTAAAAGCTTTGACCTAGGCTGAAGTATAGGTAAGTTGGCTGAAACTGGGGTAGAGGGAGGTACAGTGGAGTTATTTTATTTGGAGTTTATTGGTTATCCGAGTATGTATTCTATCGAAGTACGTGTGCTTTCTTCGAAATCCAGGCTGTCATTCCGACTCAGTGTTTTACTGTGTAAAACACTTGACTAGCGTTTTTTACTTCTTGGTTTTCTTTTAACTCTTTCTATATTCTTAACATAGATGAGTTTATGTCTGCTTTTCGGATTGTCTCGACGCTCGACTTCAAACTTTCCTGTTGATTTAATTAGTGGCGTTAGCTTCTCAAATCCATAATTTCTGGAATCGAAATTGGGTTGTTTCTTTTGAACCAAACTCCCTACATCACCCAAAAACGCCCAGCCATCTTCATCTGAAGCATCAGTAATAGTAGAGGATAGTAATTTGATAACCTTAGGAGTGATTCGGTCCAGAGTTTCTTCGACTTCATCCTTCTTATTGATACTTTCCTTTTTATGAGATTGCTTCCTTAAGATTTCGATGTAGATAAATTTGTCGCAAGCTACTATAAATGGTGTTGGAGTCTTCTTTTCTCCTATACCGATAACCTGCATTCCAGCTTCTCTTAACCTAGTAGCTAATTTGGTAAAATCACTATCACTGGATACCAAGCAGAAACCGTTTACCTTCTCCGAATATAGAATATCCATCGCGTCAATGATCATTGCAGAATCAGTAGCATTTTTTCCACTAGTGTAGGCGTACTGTTGTATAGGTGTTATTGCGTTTTGGAGCAATAGATTTTTCCATTTTGACAAATGAGGATTGGTCCAATCTCCATATATGCGTTTTATCGTGGGGTTTCCATACTTAGCAATCACCTCCATCATTTCTTTTACATGTGCAGAAGGTATATTGTCTCCATCTATCAGTACAGCTAGATTCAAATTCATAAGGTATGTATTTTGTCTTTATAGATATCAGGCTCATTAAATGCCGAATCCGACACAATATAAGCTATTGATTATAAAGGACTATTAGGCTTGATGGTTTTGATTTCTGAATCTAATTTCTATTGTCTTTTATCTATCCCAGCCAGTTTTTAAATTCCTTAACTTTCTCACGACTTACGATGATGTCATGATCATCAGCTTTATTGATCTTCACTTTGAGGCGTGAATTGGAATAAGCAATAATCTCCGATATCTCGTTTATGGATACAACATATCCTCGGTTGACTCGGTAAAATATTTTGGGATTTAATTCTTTAGAGATCGATTCGATGGTATGTTCGATAGGGTATGACCGGCCTTCTTTGGTGTAAAGGAAATTCATTTTATTGTCGCTATAGAAAAATGAAATATCCTTAACATTAAGTGATTTGATCTTATCTCCGATTCGGATACTTATACGTTCTCGATATGAAGGCTTTTCTGGACTCTGCTTGGCACTGTTGAGTAGTGCAGTCAATGCACTAACATCAACGGATTGATTATTAGTTTTCTTATATTTTGAAATGGCCGCATCGAGCTCTTCGTCGTCTATGGGCTTAAGTAGGTAGTCAATACTATTCTGCTTGAAAGCCTTGATAGCATACTGGTCATATGCAGTTGTAAATATGATCGGAATATCAAAGTCAATATCTTCTAAGGCTTCAAAAACAATTCCATCGTTGAGATGTATATCGAAGAAATATATCTCTGGTTGATCCGACGAATGTACTTGTTTTTTGAGTGCTGCTACACTCGAAATCGTTTGCGTTACTTGGATTCCTTTCTTTTCGAGCATCCGTTGTAGTCTCCTGGCCGCGATGGCTTCATCTTCTACTATTATTGCTTTCATATCAAAGGAAGTGTTATAGTGAATAATTCAAGGGTGTCTTCGATAGTAAATCCATCGACATTATGCAACTTGTACCTTTGTTCTATATTTGTTAGCCCTACGCCATTACCTTCACTAAGATTGCGACGTTCTTTTTTATTGTTTTGGATTATCAAATAATTAAATTCATATTTAATGGACACCACGAGTGGACTTTCGGTATCAAAGCTATTATGTTTAACTGCATTTTCGAGCAATAATTGAAGACTAAGTGAAGGTATCTTTTTGTTCATGATCTCTTGAGGAACACTTATATTCATTTCGATGCTATTCTCAAATCTTGTTTGCTGTAACTTGAAGTATTGTTTAGCAAATGATAGCTCTGCTTCTACGGTACTTAGATCTTCATTTCTATTTTCTAGAATGTATCTATATATTTTAGAAAGTCCCGCTAAAAAGGTTTGAGCTTTATGTGGATCTTCATCAATTAATCCAGACAGAACATTAAAGCTGTTAAATAAGAAATGTGGGTTGACTTGTGATTTTAAAGCAATTAATTCAGCCACTGTTTTTTCTTCTCTAAGCCTTTCGCTGATTGCTAATTGACTCACATATCCCTTGAAGAAACCAACCGCATGGAAATACAATGTTGCTACCAGACATATTGTCAATGCAATAACAATAGAATCAGTATTTCTTTTGTCAAATAATTTCGGATCATCGTTGCCTAAAATAAATACTGAACCTATATAGATAAGTATGATCATCAGACCAGCATTCATAATCATAAAGGATGGAATTCCTATTAATGCTCTCTTTTTTGGATGTTCTATCCAAGAATATAATCGATTAAGCCCTTTATCAAGATATGCATTAGCAAAGAAAAATGGCAGTCCAAAATAAAAATTTGAAAAGACCCAACCTTTCATGTTTTCAAAATTGAATCCAGAATCAAAAGCGACTTGTATTGTAATCATAACAACGCAAAGAACTAATATAAATGCTAGCGCTCTTTTTAATTCATCTAGGAATCCTCGGGTTTCGTTCATTCTGATTAGTTACAGTTACATTGTTGAAGCATTGATCCGATTCTGTCTACTCCATAACTAGGGTAGAATGGAATGCTCTTTTTTTGATTTTCGAATAATGGTTTTGTTCCTTTAATCAAAGGACAAAAGGCGGCCATATCATTACCAAAAAACCTAGCAGTTCCCATATCAAATTCTATTTTATTCAATTGTGCTCTGGGGTTCTTTGGATCTAAGTCTATAGCTTTGGAATGTAAGTTAATAATCTTATTAGAATATTTCATGCCATATGTTGCGGGATCCATTGCAACATAGCCAGTATACATAGTACCTTCTAGGGTTGTGAGTTCTGAGTTTTCAGGTGATAAAGCATGTCCTGTAGCTATGAAGGATTCAGCCTTCTTAAGTAACTCATTTACCGTTGATGCTTCTTTAGTTGCAAAGGAAGCTGTGATCAATGTATTTGCAGCATAGTAATAAGGTATCCAATTGTCTTTTTCTGCTAATGCAATACGCTCAAATAATGCACTGGCTTGTATAGGTTTAGCATCAGACCAAAGACCAAACGCTTGCTGCATGCCTGATTCGTATTGACTTTGTGATTGGCCGCTTACAGCTATTCCAAGTATTGTCATTAGTATGAATAATGAAGTGAAGTGCCTGTTTCGTGTGATCGTATTTTTCATGATATTTATTTTAGTATTGTATATGTTGTTATTTAAAATTTGATTTCTTCAGTATGTGTATTCGTTTTGATTTCAAACTTAGCATCTTTCCATTTGGGTGGTCCAAATCTTCCTTTTGCACCTCGTGATGATGCATATGGTTCTGAGGGAATTCCAAAGACATTTGTATCTAAGACAGAGTTGTCATCTTCGTCATGATATGTAGAGATGCCATAAGTGCCAGATGGGATCTCTTCGAATATTACAATTGCTGAACCATTTACAATTTCTGTAACTTGGCTAAACTTACTTTTAGATAACCAAGATCCTTCTGAAGTGTAGATGCCTACTTTCAAAGTCCCTTGGTCAGAATCTAATCCGGAAATTTTAATAGTTAATTCTGAGATTACTGATTCAGATATAAAAGTCTCTGTAGGTATTCTGTTTTGTGAGTAAGCTTCAAGGCTTACTAAGCATATGCAAATGATAATTAATGTTAGGTTTTTCATACTGTTTGTTTTTTAGGTTTGTAGATTAAGCTTGTATTGTATAATGTAAATGTCAGTCTAATCATAGGCATTGACAATTCGGTTAGGATGAATTGTAGTATAGAGTGGATGAATTGTAAGGTTCTATTACTATAGCTGATCTAATTGATTTTTAATCTTGTCTTTACTCATAGTAATGAATAGTCCAATCATGAAGAACTGGTCATCATTAGGTCTGATTTGTTCTGAGTTATAAGTACCCATATCATCAGGTTGGCTAGCGTATCGTTTCCCAAATTCATTTTGGAATCTTGGTACATTAGATAGAGATACGAAGAGTATCTTTTGCTGCGTGATGAGGTAAGCCCAACTTGCAGATAAGTTGTTATAAATTCCAGATTTTTCATTCATGAATTCTGGAGTGTTAGGGTCGTTGTAAGGTCGGCCACTAGTAAGGCTATAAGTAAGACTTAACTGAGAGGTCAATGAAGGAATCCACTTTTTACCTACGACAGAGAGATTGTGATTCGTAGAGAAGTTTGGAGTGGCAAAATTAGGGTAGTCCAAGTACTTTCTTCTATTGCTTAAGTAGCTGTAACTGATCCACATATCTACATTTTTGAAAACCGAATTAGATCTCCAAAACATATCGATTCCATATGCCTTGCCTTCTCCGTCATTGGCTATATTATATTTCATCCCATTTTCGCTAGTATTATAGCTTACCAGTTCATTGTAATTCTTGTAGTAACCTTCTATTCTTACGATATTTTTATCTGTTTTGTAATTGTAGTTAAGTAGGTAATGTGTAGATTTTTCATTAGCAAGTTGTGTACTATTGTATAGGAAATCAGGATTAATCTCTTGATTGTATAATCCGTAAGCAGCACTAATTTGTGCGTCCTTATTGAGCTTGTAAGCCATTGTCAATCTTGGACTGATTTCTTGAGTTTTGATCGCAGTATTATATTCATATCGGAGTCCTACTTTTATGGCTAAGTCTTTACTAAAGAAGTAGTCCATAGAGGCGAAAGTGCTCGGTATCAAACGACTAAGGGTATCGATTCTCTGCAAGTCTTCTTCTATCAAGGAATATGACTTATGGTCGTTCTGGACGAATAATTCAGTACCATAGTCTATTGTAACATTGTCGCTTATTATGGTCTTCAAAGCGCCTTTGATATGAATGCCAGTGAAGTAAGTGTCTAACTTGAGGTTATCTATGGTTAATTGATCTCTATTATTACCAATACTAATACCGACCTTATAAGAGGTGTGGTCTGTTGCGACCGCACTATAAGTACTATTGATATAGAGATCTTTATTCCTTAAATCTATTTTTTCATCCGTTCCGGTATTGAGATTGTTTCTGCTAATATTTACCGTACTTAGATTGGCTGCAACATAGTTTTTGAGTAGGCCATTTTCTGTTTTGTAACGATGTACGGCTTCTCCAGAATAACTACGATATGGTTTGTTGAAATTTAGTCTTGTTGGAGCCAATAGGTAATAAGGTGACAAATCAATGTACGCTCCACTGAAGCTAATCGAGTTTTTGTCCCCTTTATAGGTTTGGCTTAGACCTAGACCAACTGTCATGAGTGATATGTTAGTTTCTGTTTGATTCGGATCATCAATGGTATTCATGTCCAATACTCCTGATAGCGCTTGACCAAACTCGGCATCATATCCTCCCGTACTAAAGCTGACTCCCTTAAATAGAAAAGGAGAATATCGCCCCCTGCTTGGGGTTCCACTCACAGTCCGCATGTATGGTGAGAAGACTCTCATACCATCGATGAATATTTGAGTCTCACTAGCATCACCACCACGTACGAATAATCTTCCATCGTCAGGATTGGCTTGAGTTCCAGGTAGGGTTTGTATGGCTGCTATCACATCACCCGCAGATCCTGCAGTGGTCACCATATCTAGTGGCTTAAGTACTGCTAGCTTGGAATTATCGCCAGCTTTAAATGTACTGGCTGAGATTACCACGGCATCTAATGTCGAAGTAGATTCATTGAGAGTGATGATAAGATTGGTATATGAAGAAACGTCCTTGGTAAATGTTTTTGAAGTATATCCTAAATAGGAAATAGACAGTACCTGCTCACCTGTGAGATTAGTTTGGAATTGGAATTTACCATCGATATCAGTAGAAGCACCATCATAGCTCCCTTCTATAAATATATTAGCACCTATGATAGGAACGCCTGATTTTTCGATCACCTGACCTGAGATCGCGGTCTGTGCCCATCCATTACTGATGATAGATAATGATAAAATGAATGCGAGGAATATGATTTTGTTGGACATTTGAATTTGTTTTATGATTCAAATATCACTTAGAATGGGATCTGCAGCAAGTTATGGTAGACGAAGTGTAGAATAGATAGGATGAACTGTAAAATGCTTTAGTCTGTAGAGTGAAATAGGTGTAAAGACGCGCTATATCAACGATTGCATGCTATTCTGCCTATGCTTCTAACTTCACTTAATTGATTTCAATTTGGCTATAACCCTGTGCATTCTTCTTCAGTTTGATTTGTACATCTATTCGTTCTTTCAATGCTTGTACATGAGATATGACTCCTACAGTTTTTTGACTTTCAGATTGTAAAGTTTCTAATGTCGTCATGGCCAACTCCAAAGTGTCCGAGTCCAAGGTTCCAAACCCTTCATCGATAAATAGACAACCTAAAGCTACATTCTTAGATGCCATATCTGACAGACTAAGAGCAAGAGCCAAACTGATTAAGAAAGTCTCACCTCCAGAAAGCGTCTTCACTGATCTACTTGAATTTCCTTGATATTTGTCTATCACGATAAGAGAACCATCATCTTCTGGCTTATCGAGAAGGTATCGATCTGATAGATTACTCAACCTTCGATTGGCGTAGACGAGTAGGTTTTGAAGTGTTAATCCTTGAGCAAAATTAGCAAATGTATTTCCAGTAGCATCTCCAATCATTTTATTAAGTAGAGACCATTTGCTAAATTCTTTGTTGAGATCAGCGATCACTTTTTCTCTGTTCTTGAGCTTTATCCGATCTTCATTGTCACGTTTCAGCTTTGCTTGATTCGTGATCGCAATTTCATTGTGTTGTTTCGCAGTATTATTCTTCTCTTTTATTCTTTCTTGTAATTGCTCAAGTGATAAGTTCTGATCGATATCCTGAGTTTCTCTTTCCGCTAGATTCTTTTTTAGATTAGCGACTTCAGTTTTTACTCGAATAGTATCAGTGTTAATCTTTTCTTGGGTTTTTATTAATCCATCTAAAGTTGATTCATCTAGTAGGTTAGTAGCAATTTCCTCTAGTTTATTAAATCCTAGTTTTTTGATTTTGGGCTGCAGCTCTTTTGTAATACTTTCAAACAGTTGTATATCTCTTTGGAGAGATTTAGACTCGGTGTCGATTACAGCTTTTAGTTTCGTAATATTAGCATTGCTATTTTGAAAGTCATCTTGTAGTTTATTTGTTTGGTCAGTTACTTTATCGCCTTGGTATTTTTCTTGCCTTTGTTTGTTTAGTGATCGGTATTGGTTACCAATTTTTTCTAATTCTTTATATTCATTAGAAAGTCTTTTGTTTTGCTCTAATTCGCTAATTGCTTCGATGGCTTCAGCCTTTCTTTGTAAGAGATTGGAGTTGATCGCGATTATATCAGCAATGGACTGACTGTTGAATTCTACTTGTATCGATATTTTTGACATTTTCTCTTCGCAGATTTTTGTCTCATTAGATCGATTATTTTTGGCTTGTTCTATGTTTTGTTCAGTAAGTTCGATTGCCTTTTTGCTTTGATCAAGTATACTAGTGTAGCCTACTATTTCAGATTGGTGCTTATCTATGTTAAGCTCAGCTTGCTTGATTTGTTTATCTATTTCACTTTGTTGCTGTGGTGGCAGATGCTTGGTATATGGATGTTCTAAAGATCCGCATAGGGGACAAGCTTCATCAGATTGCAAGGTTGCTCGGAGATCCTCTAGCTCTGCTATTTTCAGTGCGTCTTCTTTTTGTTTCCTTAGTAAAGAGATTTGCTGACTAATAGTATTCAGTAAAGTCTGTGTTTTGGATAGCAGTGGTGTATTTAATTTGATAGATGCTTGAAACTCGATGAGCTTTTTACTGTCTATGTTTATTTTCTCTTCTAAGTTTTCAATACTCTTAACTAAAGATTCTAATTCCTTGAGTTGATCAAACTCTTCTTGATCTTTAGCATGATCTTGCTTCAATTCGGCAATTGATTTACTTAGATCTATTTTTGATTTTTCTATTAAGGAATTGATTGTCTTTTCTCTTTCAACTAGGGCGTTAATGGCCTCTGATGGCTTATCGCCAAGACTAATAGGAGAATGTTTTTTTTGATTGTTAATTCTGATTCTTGTCTCTCCGCCTTGCTTTTTTAAATGCTCTAAGTCTTTGTCAAAGTTGACTATTTCGGCTTCAAAAGAAGCCATTGTAGTTTTGAAGTTATCAATGTTAACGGTTTGCTTAGTTAAGCTTGCCATTTCAGCAATAGAGCTCTCAAGTTGCTTTTGAGTGTCTTTGAGATCTTCTTCATATTTGGTTAAGTTTTTCTTACTTATTTCGGCATTCTTTAAGGAATCGTTGTAAGTAGCCAATGGTCCTTGTAAGTGACTTAGTTTATGATGTGTAGTTAATTTAATTTGCTGATCTGTAAATGCTTCAGTTGTTTTCTCGATCTCAGATAATTCTTCTGACTTTTTAATTAGTGATTCTTTGATTCTGTTTTTGTCAGTCTTTATAGATAAGAGTTGGTTAAGCTCAACGATTTGTTTATCTAAATCTATTTTTGCCTTTTGCGACGATTGAAGTACAGTTTCTAATTCAGTCCTCTGTTCTGTATCTAATGAAGTGTTTTCATTAAGTAGCAGCTTTTCAGTATCCAGTGCTTCTTTGACACTTTTATACTTTACGTAGGTCTTAGCGCCAATAGCTCTGTATATCGATGTTCCAGTAAGATTTTCTAGTAGAGCTCCACGTTCGTTTTTATCTGCTTTCAAAAACTTAGCAAACTCTCCTTGAGAGAGTAGAATTGCTTTGACAAATTGGTCGTATTTGAGTCCAATTATTTCTTCATTTTTTGAAGGGACTTCACTCTTCTTAAGGTCCTCTACAGATCCGTCAGGATTATAGAAGGTCATTTCATAGTCATTCAGTTTATCGTTGCGATTGGTTTTTATTGACCACGCAGACTTATATCTCTGACCTTTGATTTCATATTCTATTGAGGCAAAGGCATCCTTAGTATGATGTGTGAGAACGGAAGCTTCTTTTGCAATTTCATTTTTGGATATCGCCTTACTAAATCTTGGTATACGATTAAATAAAGATAAGGTGATGACATCTAAGATCGTAGACTTGCCGGAGCCGGTAGGGCCAACGATCGCAAAGATGCTCGCATTAGATAGAGGGACCTTTTCAAAAGAGATGCTATGTTCACCTTTGAGGTTATTTATATTTTTGAATTGTAGCTCAATTATTTTCATTTGCCTTCTGATTGAGTCACTGATTCCATGATTTCTATAAATGCCTCTTTAAGCATATGTTGTTGCTCTTCATCTACCTGTTGGTGATCCATGAGCTTATTGAATACATCGATTGCCTTTAGATCTTCTATGTGTTCTCCTTCTTCAAATAGACTAGCGGTATCTATGGCCTTTTCTGCAAAAGTTGTTCGTGCTTTTAATATTGTAAAAGATTCTCCTTCACCATATAGAGTAACTACATCATCTACACCGGCCAAGATTATAGCACTAAATGCATTTTCTTGGACCTCGATTTCTACGAATGATTTTAATGGAAAATCAGGTTTGAACTTCGAGAGTTTTTCTTTGACTGTATTGAAATCTCCAGTAAATTTTGTTAGAGATCTAAATTTGGGTATTGGGATTACTTTAGGTTTCGCAATTTGATTGTTTTCCAATGTCAAGAGTACCAAGCTCTTGTTATCCATTTTCTCTGAGAAACTTAGTGCTATTGGTGAACCAGAGTATCTGATAAAATTGTTTTTGCCAATGATCTGGGGTCTGTGAATATGACCTAGAGCAACATAGTTGTAGGTCTCTGAAAATATCGATGAATCTACAGCTGCGGCATTACCTATATGGATATCTCTTTCGCTTTCACTCGTTTCTGCACCTTTAGCGTATAAGTGGCCCATAGCGATTACAGGGACTCCAGAGTATTTCTGCTCACAGATAGTTGCCAATTCCGCATAATGAGCTTTGATACCTTCTCTGATTGCCTCCGTTCTATTTTTGTACTTCGCATCTATATCTATCGACCTTAGATCTTTATCTCTAAGGAATGGGACAGCAGCTACGATCAGCTCGGTATCTCCTTTCTTGTTTTTAACTATAATGAGTTCCTCCTCTATTACTTCTTTGGCTCCACCTACTACGGTGATATTGAGTTCTTGAAGGATACTTTGTGGTGCATTGAGTAGTCCGACGGCATCGTGGTTCCCTCCAGTTATAATGATCTGGATATCTAACTTTATCAGTTTGGCCAAGAATTGATAGTAGATCTTTCTGTCTTTGACGGCAGGATTAGAAAGGTCAAAGATATCGCCTGATACTAAGAGCAGATCGATCTGTTCATTCTCAAGTAACCCTAACAACCAATCAAAGAAAAGTAACAATTCGTCTCTTAAAAGATGTTTGTGTAATACCTTTCCAATATGCCAATCTGCAGTATGTAGAATCTTCAACTTTCTATTTTTTATCAAAGATAGAAGTTATTGGCGATTTGTAGATATTGTCTGAAGTAATAGGGTAGACTTAGCTCACTCTTTCTGATGAATTATTACAGATCATTATGATATATTCGTGCGAAAGCGCTCTAATCTGTAATCTGCTTCTGTAGATATAACATACTGATGATTAGAGTTCTATATTAGATATTCGGTTAATGAGAGTAAGTTGCCATCAGGATCCTTAAACCATGCAATTCTAGCTTGGCTGGGAGCAGTCCATATCCCTAAATCATTTTGATCAAAATGCGGATACATCTCAAATTTCACACCTTTCTCAATTAACAACTTTACCTGAATATCGATATCGCTAATGTTAAACCCTAACACGGTAAATGGCTGAGGATTCAATTTTGGAACAACGGTAATTCTTAATGAAACTCCACTTCCTTCAAATTCTAATGCATAATCATCCTCGGACACTAACTGTAGCCCTATAGTATTCATGTAAAACAGTTTGGCTTGATCTGGCTTTACTGTTGGTAAGAATGCGGTAATTATAGGTTGAGTCAACATATGATATAAAGCAGTTTATTTAATGTATCACGAAATATCCTCGCGAAGTAAATTTACTATTATAATCAATGTGTTGCCAATAATTTTTGATTTACGTAGGTTGAAATGCAGGAATCGTACTCAGATATATACTTAAATAACCATACTGTCTGTTAACTACTCTTAATTCTAAATACCAATTGGGTAAAACATTAGATAAATTAGAAATGAGTTGGCCGAATTTCACGAATAACCCTTGGAGCTCTTGAATTCTAATTTTTATTCGATCTGCATTTTTTAAATAAAGTTTTTTAATGTTTCGATCATATTATTTCTTTCCAAAGAATTTACTCTTAAGCTTCAACCAAGTATAACTTATAAAAACCTGAAATGCTGTCCAATAAGCTTTTCGCTTTCTATAGCTTGGAGAAAATAGACGTGTGTTTCTTGACATGTAGGTTCAACGCTAAATTGTGGTTTGTTTATACTGAAGTATTCATTTTTATTCAAAACTTAGTATTCTAATTTTCTTAAGTGTTAAGCTGCGTAGTTCCGTATATATCCCTTTTAGGAACTGCGAAAAGCACTACAAGGTTATTTTTAGTTTATTGTATTAGTGAATACATACTCTTACTCAATAATGTAGTGATCACAGTATAGAATTAATCAACTAATTAATATTTAGTAATTTATCTGCTTTTTATACGTAGTCTAACGTTTCTAATTATTTGTTTTCGGTACGTTCTCTAAAGTTGTACATCCAATTCTCATCTCTTCTAAATATAGTCTTCTCTAGTTTATTTGGTATTACTTGTATGTTTTTTATCAATTTTTTAGAAAAACGCATAAAAAAGCACCTCATTTATGAAGTGCTTTTTTGATATCTTATAGTAGTGTTTAAGAAGTCTTAGTCAAATAACCCTTCGTACTCACTGTCGTTACTATTTTCTCTAGTCTGAGCATCTAGTTGCTTTAGATCGAGTACTTCGTCATCTTCTTGTTCTTGTCCACCTAAGAGTAGGAGAGTGCTCTTCTTTTCATACTCTTCTAGCATCTTGAGTCCTTGCTCTTCGAATACTCCATTTTGTAGATCGATACTATTCATAAAGTCAGAAGACATTTCCATGAATTGTTCCATTTCACCTACTTTATTAGCTACATCGTCAGCGATTACTTCCATAGCCTGGTCAAACATTGCTCTTTTATCAGAATCTCCTTTAATGATGCTCATAGCGGATCTCATTGCACCGTGAGAAGCACGTATCGCTTTACGCTCTTGCTCCTTTACTTTTACTTGATCTACAGTATCTTCTAAGAGTATCTCTGAGTTAGTGTACATCTTACCGAGTACACGGTGTAGGATAGACATACGCTTGTGTAATGCTACATACTTAGTATTCGATTCTTTGAGTCTTGCTGCTTTTCTACTAGATAGTAGCATGGCTTTCTTATTGCCTTGCTCTTTAGCTTTTTTAGCGATCAGCATATTCTTCTGAATCTCAGTATTATTCTCAGCTACGATATTTTTTAATTTACGCATCTGCCCTCTTAGACCACCGATCTGCTTACTCATCTTTTTCAGGTTGCTTTTGAGATCATCAATGTAATTTTTGAGGATACCAATAGGATCGATAGTAACAAACATACCAGTGATGGATCTCATTACACTCTTGTACATGTAGCTGATCAGTGTCCTAGCTTTAGGATCTAGAGCTACATAGATGATTATGCCCAAAATTGCGAGTACTCCAACAATGCCGAGCGTTGTTCCTAAAGCTGCTAGGATTGGTCCCATAAATTTGTAAAGTAGGAATCCTATGCCACCCACTGCCCCTAATAGGAATACAGCCCCAGTAGTACCTTCTGGCCTACTCCAAAATGACTTGGATTTTATTTGTGTATTTGGAAAATTATCTGCCATAATTTGTTGATCTTCTGTTTGTTATATGTTTGGTCTCTAGTAAAAATAGACTAAGACCTTTTTAAAATCGACTTTAAATTGTTATAAAAATAGAATTCTTTACTGATAACTAGAGTATGTTTCCCCATTTCTCTATGTCATCCTCCACCGAAGTATAGATCTGATCATAGGCTTCTACGAATTTATCTCTCGTATCTTTTATCTTCGCTTTAGCATCTGCAGCTTTACTATCAACACCTTCAAGCTTCTTAGAGAATAGTGCAATCTCCTTTTGCATCTGTTCTATCTTCTTCTCATGATCGGCAATAGTTTTCTTGATAGTCACCGCTTCTTGTAGTTTACCTTCTACTTTTGCGGCCATTTGTCTTTTGAGCGTATCCGCAAATTTTTCTTTCTCCTTGACCAGCACGGTTAAGTATTGTCTACCACTTTTTACAAGATTATCTTTATTGACACCCATTGTGCTAGCCGTCGCATAAGCCGACTTTACGCTGGTGATCTCATCGATATCCATTTCTTGAAGGCTAAGAACTGACTTTTTAAATTTGATGTAATCGAATTCCTTACCATGATGCTCTTTCAATGCAGTAAGAAGGGATAGTAAGATCTTCTTATCTAAATGATCTATATCTCCGAAAAGCTCTTTTAAGTCTATTTGCATGGTTTCTACTCTTTATGTTAATATTATCAACATCACATGATCGCTAAAAAGTGCGTGAGAAGTTGGATATATCTACCAATGAAGTGGATTTTTAGATGAATACTTCGATTCGCAGAGTTCAACATGGATGGCTCCGTTTATATTCTATTTGTACTATCCAGGACGAAGATAGTGAATAGCTTACGTATGTAATAATATAATCATTTGTATATGATCTTGATTTTAGTCGAGTTATTTACTTTCCTAGTCGAGTCTTATTTTGGATGGCGGAACTAGATTTGTGCTAATAATCATTAATTTTAGTAATGATTGCAATGGGCCTTAACGGCCAATAGGAAATCAGCTTTATTTATTAACTGGGTTGGATATTGTAGAATGCTACATGATCAAATCTATTAAACCAAAAACCTATGACTTTTTTAGGATTTATGCTCGTATTGATCTCTATCGTGGTACTGATAGCAGATCCGATAATAGAAAAACTATCACTCAATTGGAAATTTCCAATCGACTTGATAAATGACAATCGCAAATGGTTGTTGTATTTAACCGCCTTTATTGGCGTTATACTTATGTTCAATCCGTTTGTACATAATAATGATGGAGAACGTACTTATGTGCTAGATCCATTCTTTGGAACCGAAACTATATTCTTTGATCCTGGCTATCACTGGGGTGGATTTTTCAATAAATCTACTTCTTGGCCAGATGTAATGAGCACCGTCTTTGATGAGGAGCATGGCAAAGTGCCTATCCGATTTAATGATGCGACGCAAGCTACAGCGATCGCCAATATTAGATGGGAACTCCCAAAAGAAGAGGCTAAAATGAGGGATCTGCATAAGGCTTATCGGAGTCCGGAAAATCTACAAGATCGTACGTTAATTCCTTATGGAAAGGAATGTTTGGCCTTTGCCGCTCAGCTTATGGAGAGTGAAACTCATTACAGTGGAGGGCAGAGTAAGCTCAAAGAAGATTTTAGAGAGCAATTACTTAATGGGCAGTATGTACTGGAAACAAAGATCGAATATTCAGTAGATACATTTACTCGAGAGAGAGTAAAGATCACGGATGTAGATCTTAGAAGAGATGAAAACAATAGACCAATTACAATCCCTTCTGATGTACAGACTTATGGTATCAAAGCAGTATTTGCAGCGGTGCCTCATGTTGATTATGAACCGATAGTAGATAAGAAACTACAAGCTAAGATCGATCAGTCTACGATGGAAAGTATTGCGAAGCAGGAGTTGATTACCGCTCAGCAGCAAGCCCTCACAGAGAAGGCCAAAGGAGAACAACTCATAGCCAAGACTCGAGCTACCGAAGAAGCGTCAAAACTCGAAGCCGTAATACAAGCAGAGAAGCAAAAACTTGTAGCACAGGAAAATGCTCTTATGGCTAAGTATACAGCCGACAAGATTGAAGAGGAAGGTAGAGCACAAGCCGCAGCTAACAAAGCATTAGTGGCAGCAGGATTGACTCCTGTGCAACAGATGCAATTAGAAATAGAGATTGCTAAAGTAGTCTCCGAAAATGTAGCGAAAGCTTCTACGCCGTCCATAGTCATCATGGGTGGAAATGGATCTGGTGGTGCAGACGAAGTGATGAAGATATTTGGCGCTGAGCGTTCTTTAGAGCTTATCAATAAATTGAAAGTCGCGAATGAGCAGTAAGTTTCTGACTTGTGGAATATGACGAAGAGGCGACCTGAGAAGGTGGCCTCTTTTTTTTATTAATAGTGTAGAATTTAGAAGTGTTGCATTACGGAGTAGAGCCGAAAAAGGAATAAAAATTACTTAAATACAAGGCTTCAACTAAAAAGGAATGATTCCTTTTTAGTAGCTATGGAAATGGTAGGGTAGCAATGGGCCGAAGTAGAACTATTTTCTGATCTGATCAAGTGTAGCCAATATCATAAAATGATGATAGTTACAAGGTCTCTCTTAACTATTAACGATCGATTTATTTCGCTTCATATACATCACAATTATACCGCCAATAATAAACGGCAAGCTTAGTAATTGTCCCATATTAAATGACAGACCTTCTTCGAATCCTACTTGGTTTTCTTTGAAGTATTCAATAACAAATCGAGCTATAAATAACAGGGTGAAAAAGAGCCCAAAAATAAATCCGTCACTGAAAATGTGTTTCTTCTTTTTGTAGAGATAAGACAGAATAATAAAGATTGTGAAATAGGCAAAGGCTTCATAAAGTTGGCCTGGATGCCTAGGTATATCGTCGACTTTTTTAAATATAATTCCTACATCCGATCCAGTAGCTTTACCTATGATTTCGGAATTCATGAAATTTCCTAACCTTATAAATATCGCAGCGCAAGATCCTCCGACTGCGGCTTTATCTAGAATAGAGAATATTGGTTTTTTGTATTTTCTTGAGAAATATAAAATAGATAAGAATACACCAAAAATTCCTCCGTGACTCGCAAGACCTCTAAATCCTGTCACTTCAAATGCTCCACTTTTCCAGCTAAATGGGAGTAACATTTCCAAAGGGTGGCTAAGGTAATATTCTGGCTCATAAAACAGACAGTGACCTAGTCTAGCACCTAAGACAGTTGCAATAAATACAAACAAAGCTAACTTATCGATATCTTCCATCGACCATTTTTCAGCAAGAAGTAAACGTTTAGAAACATTGAATCCTAATACCAAACCTCCAGCAAATAATAAGCTGTACCATCTAATCGAAATCTTACCAAATAGGTTTATTATTTCAGGATCAGCATCCCATATGATTGGCCACATAATATCGTTTATTTTATATGAAATCTACATCTGGAGCCGTAGGATAGCTCATCAGCCAAGCGATAGATTGCTTGATGTCTTTGCCTTCGTAGATCGCTTGGTATAAAGTCTCTGTGATAGGGAGTTTAATATTTTCACTCGCTGCTAATCTATGTATAATCATAAGTGTACGCAGCCCTTCGATGATCTCATCAGAGGTGTCTAGTATATCCTGTAATGTTTCTCCTCCTGCAAGTCTGGTACCAAAGGTGTAGTTACGACTATTAGTACTGGTAGCAGTAGCGATAAGATCACCGATTCCCGCACTTCCAAGAAATGAATTTGCACTGGCTCCCATAGTGATTCCAAACTGTATCATTTCTCTAAGCCCTCTTGTGATGAGAAGCGCCTGTAAGTTTTTACCCATATCGAGGCCGCCTAATATTCCTGAGGCAATCGCGATTATATTCTTGAATGCTCCGGCTAATTCTGCACCCGTAATATCGTGCGATCCGAAAACAAAAAAACGGTTGGAGGCTAATGCCTTTTTCCCTTTGTCTATGACTTCATCAAACTCTGATGATATCACTGTCGCCGCAGGCTTACCGTCTAAGATCTCTCTGGCTAGATTAGGCCCAGATAGACAACCAACCCTTACTACCGAGCTTTCTTGCGTGATTACCTCAGACATAGAGTGAATGTCACTCCTAACAAATGATGCTTTCTCTAGATCCTTAACAGTCTTGTCACCGTAATCTAGGCCTTTGGTAGCATGTATAAGTATGTGTGATGGTGTAAGGTATTTACTTAGGTTTTTCATCATACTTCGAAATGCTGAAGAAGGCACAACCGGAAATATAAGTTGACATTCTTCGCAAATCTTAGCCATATCATCCATCGCTATAATTCGCTCACTTAGTTTTGTGTTTTTAAGAAAATGATCATCATTAATAGCAGATATAGTCTTCGGATTACGAGAGTATATATATACATCAGCATTGCTAGCTATCAAAGTAGCCAATGTGATTCCAAAACTTCCAGATCCTATTATTCCTACAGTTTTTATCATGAATTATAACGATGATTTTATCTTCTCACTTTACATTAAATACACACTCAAAACCTATCAACTTAATCTCCTTACTAAAGGCTGAATCCTGAAGACTGATAACCGCCCACTGAATCCTTCCCACTGAAAACTATTTCTTTCCTTTATTCTTTGCCTTAGCTTGTTGCTCTTGCACGGCTTGTGCCTGTCGCATTTGCTCTTGCAATCGTTCGGTAAAAGAATTTTTCTTCTTCGGTTTCGATTTTCTTGTTTTTAGCTCTGCCAATATTTTTTCATCATCGAAAACAAACTTCTTTGTGATTACAGTCTGAAGGATGTTGATCAAGTTAGAGAAGAACATATATGTAGTCAATCCAGAGGCATAACTATTAAAGAAACCTAAGAACATGACTGGCATAAAGTACTGTACATATTTCATGGCTGGATTAGCAGACATATCCATATGCTTAGTATTATAGTAAGTGTAAATAAGTGTTGTTGCTGCCCATAATAATGTGAACAGAGAGATATGATTTCCTAAAAAAGGAATATCCATACCGTGTTGGAAAAATACATCATATGATGAAAGGTCAGTCGCCCATAAAAATGATTCTTGTCGGAACTCAATTGAGGCGGGGAAGAACCTAAACATGGCATACCAAATGGGCATTTGGGCTATCATAGGCATACACCCACCGAATGGACTTACGCTATATTGCTGATAGATCTTCATCGTCTCCATCTGCTTCTTCTGCGGCTCATCTTTATACTTCTCTGTTAGTTTTGCGATTTCTGGTTTGAGTGCTCCCATCTTAGCTTGAGATGCAAGCATCTTATACATAAGAGGGTAGAGTGCCATTTTGATCAAGAAGATAAGTACTAAGATCACAATACCTTTATTACCGATAAATCCAGATAAGAAACCAAAGAATGGTCTAATGAACCATCTATTAATAGATCCGAATATAGAAGTACCATAAGGAATGATCTCTTCTAATTCAACACCGTATTCTTTTAGATTTTCAAATTTGTTGGGACCGACATACATCTTCATGTTGATGCTCTGATTACCAGACTGATCGTATGGCATTTCTATCTCAGATTTGATCAACTTTAAGGCGGTCTTAGATGTAGACTCTTGGTCAATCATCATAGTCTCAAACTTGGCTCCAGCAAATGGCTGATTAGTCGTGATCAATGAAGTATTGAAAAACTGATTGACATTAGATACCCAGTCTACCTTTTTTTCTGAAAGGTCTTCTTCTGCATCTGATACACATCTACAATAATCTACATCCTCTTCTTCATTATCTCTGAAGTACACCGTGGAGTAGGTTTGCTCAAACTTGTTATTCTTCTCGAGTCTATTAAGGAAATTGTACCACTCAAGAGTTACACTTTTTTTACCTGTATCTAGGTGTTGATTCATCCCCACTAGATTGAGGTCGTAGTCTAGGTTGTAGGTACTGTCAGAGAGTGTATATTTCTGCTCTATGTATCCACCATCACTCGTCATCGCTTTGAAAGAAATTGTTTTTCCGGTAAGCGTCGGTGTGAAAAACAGCTCTTCCGTATTGATCATACGTGAAGGCACATTTGGCGTATTGAGCTTGTAGTTAAATCTATTTCGCTCATCATTCATAAAGTAGAGGGGTGTGTAGCCTACGTCTTCTCCGTCTACGAGAGCACTAGATTTATAATCTTTTAGATGCGCTGATACGATGTTTCCTCCTTTATTAGAGAATTCAATTTTGACTTTATTATTTTCTAATGTAAAAGTTTCAGCGGTTCCACTAGATGCAGGAGCGAAAGCACCAAATGTGCTCGTGTTTTGCACTAGGCGTGCAGAGTCAGTCATAGTTTCGACTTGATTCTGGATGATTGCTGCAGTATTTTCTCGTTCAGCAATAGCGGCCTGATTCTCTTGATCAGTTACTAATGCGATAGAGTCTCTTATAGCATCTTGGCGATCTATGTCGGCCTGAGATGGTGTATTCATGTAAGACCACACCATCATGGTCATGAATATTAAAATAAAAGCAATGATATTATTGCGTTCCATATTTCTCGTCTAAGGTTCTTTGTAATGCTAGCGTATGCTAACGATACGTTTCAAAAATTCGGTGGGCAAATGTACAATTTACTTTAGCTAACTAAGCCGAAGTGATAGATGATCTTGCTTCATTAATAGACAAACGGCAAATAATGAGCGGTAATAGTTGAGAGAGAAGCGCTTAAGTACATTATTTAGTTTGAGATTAAGATTGCAATATGTATAATATCCTGATTGTCAGTAACTCAAGATAGAAAGGAATATTATTCTCAAAAACAATCAATTGTAACGCTTAAAGTGTCGCCGTTTAGCGTATGGATGATATAATATATTGCTGTTTGGTTGCATTTGTGATCAATATTCCTTATTTTAGAGCAAATGAATGTTTTTATTTGCTAATCTCCAAAATATTAAGAGTATGATGAACGAAGCTATACACACGATTATGACGAGAAATCCAATCTCGCTATCTCCAAAGCATACTATTTCTGATGTGGAGACATTATTTAAGCTCAATCGCATTCATCATCTGCCAGTTGTAGATGATGGAAAATTGATAGGTCTAGTAACTACCTATGATCTATGGAGTCATAGATCAAGCGATGCACAAACAACTTTCGTTACCGATATAATGAATACATGTATTGTGAAAATCAGCGCTCAGGATAAAATAGGTACAGCAGCAGAACTATTCCTAGATAATAGATTTCACGCATTGCCAGTAATGGAGGGGGACACATTAGTTGGTATTGTAACCACTTTTGATGTGCTCAAATACGAATTCCGAAAAGAATACGAAAATATCATTCTGTACAAAGATGCGTTTGAACCTAAGCTTAGAACTGCATAATAAGTAGAACACCTACAAACACAATTACCACGATTGTCGACCCCCAAACAATCGAATAGAGATCAGACTTCGGTTTGATCTCTTTTTTTGCCTTGTTTTATTAGTGACACTAGTTGAATCAAGATTGCTAAGTATTGTGAGGGTTTAGTTTTTATAGACTCTAGGGTTCGTAAACAAACGCATGGAGCGATTGCGTCATTGAATAATTGTAATGTGGCTTTCGTAGAAAACACAAGGGATTATTTGTTCTAGCATTTTGCTCCGCTTTTTGCAATTCACACTAATTCAATCTTTATCGTTCATTTAGTTGAGATAATCATATGTGTCCAATAGTGCATAACGAAGTCTCAACTAAATGTTGAATGCAAAGCGGACCCCGCGGTAGCGACATTTAGCAATGAATAGGAAGGTTAAGCTAGCGGTGACTATTCAAGTCATAATATTTACAAATACAACGGCTTTGATTTTGTATTTCCTCGTTTAGCTGTAAGTTTGGTCAAACTTAATGACTGGGTTTCATTTTGATCTATAAAAAATGATCTATTGTAAGCTATGGCACTATAGATTTCCCTATGTTTTAGTAAATTTGATATTAAAGAAATTGTAATATGATATCATCGATTTCACAAAGACAAAATTATGAATAAACTCTTATCGCTTTTAGTAATAGTAATGCTATGTTCTACTGTTTCCGCACAGACTATTTCTCAGGATTTACTTAATAAATTTGAAAGCCAAGAAACGGTAGAGTGTATTATAGTCATGGCTGATCAACTAGATCTATATGGAAAGACCAATGGGATGACCAAAGATGATAAAGCCAATTATGTTTATCAGTCGCTAACGGCGCACGCCACTCAATCTCAGCGAATGCTACAATTGCATATTAGTAGTCAAGGAATTGAGCATCAGTCGTTTTTTGCTTTTAATGGTATGCAAGCATGGATGACATTAGAGCAAGTGGAATATATAGTAGATCACTTCGACATTGCCAAGATTGTTCCTAATGTGCAGACGCGAGTAGCTAGACCTATCGTCACTGATGAATACATAGCTATGACAAGAACTGATGCCGAATGGGGAATCACTCAGATCAAAGCAGATACAGTGTGGGAAATGGGGTTCAGAGGAGCCGGAGTAATCGTAGCGGGTCAAGATACAGGGTATGATTATGATAATCCTGCTATACTGACGAAGTATCAAGGATACAGTGAAGATACAATCATACATGATTACAGCTGGCATGATGCGATCCACAGTCTTAATCCTTTGCATGGAGATCTAGATGATGATCCAGCTAATAATCCTTGTGGACTTGATATTACTGAGCCTTGTGATGATAATTCGCATGGATCGCATACTATGGGTACTATGATCGGAGGTAATGATACGCTCAAGATAGGTGTGGCGCCAGATGCCAAATGGATCGCTTGTCGTAATATGGATAGAGGCTGGGGGAGTCCAGTAACCTATACAGAGTGTTACGAATGGTTCTTAGCACCGACAGATATCAATGGTGACAACCCAGATCCTACCAGAGCACCTCATGTAATCAACAACAGTTGGGGATGCCCACCTATAGAAGGCTGTAATCCTGATAATTTTTTCATGATGGAGACAGTGGTAAATAATCTATCTGCAGCAGGTACAGTAGTCGTTGTCTCTGCCGGGAATGATGGTAACATCTGCGGAACTATTGGTAATCCATCGGCAATATTCGAAAATTCGTTTGCCGTAGGAGCGTCTAGAGAAGATGATAGTAAAGCTATATTTAGCAGCATCGGACCGGTATTAGTAGATAGTTCTTTTAGGATCAAACCTGATATTGTAGCTCCAGGAGTGAATGTTCTTTCTATCAACAATCAAGGAGGATTTAATAGCTGGGGAGGAACGAGTATGGCTGGACCGCACGTCGCTGGTGCAGTGGCACTTATTATAAGTGCTAATCCTGATCTCGCTGGTGAAGTCGATATGATTAAAAATATAATCAAGTGTACAGCAGTTACACTTGTTGATAGTATGCAGTGTGGAGATATATCGGCATTAGATGTCCCTAATTTCTACTATGGACATGGACGTATAGATGTATTAGCTGCGGTAGAGATGGCGATGGATTTGCCTTGTATGGTTGATGCAGGTGAAGATCTTGTGGTATGTAATACATTAGATAGTACGGGTATCAATGTTCTGGATGGTCAATTGTTGACGGGAAATATAGATACTTATACTTGGTCATCGGCACCGACGAGTATTGGAAACTTTAATTACTACGGATCAGATATGATGAGTGATACGAGTATTCTTGCTCCTGAGCTTACCGAATATTATAATAGGAAAGAAGTGTATTATCTGACGGGAGTTACCTGCGCTGGAAATATTTGTATGGATTCAGTAGTCGTAAACTATAGCGATTGGATGTATACATTGATACAGCCTGAGTCAGGTAAAAATCCACTTGATAGTATAGGTATCTATTCTATAGCGGAAAGCAATTGGCCAAGCACCTATTTATGGTCTCCAGATTATAATATTTCTGACGTTACCGATGGAAGTCCTCAAGTTTGGAATGATACTACCCAGTATTATAGTGTTGTGGTAACTGATTCGCTCGGTTGTCAGGTGGAGACAGGATGGCAAGTCAATGTGTTTCCTACCTCTACATATGATGCGGATCAATTGATAGATATTGATGTCGCTCCTAATCCAAATAGTGGCGAGTTTACACTCAGTGCTAGCGAAGGAGTGATTCATAATCTAGAACTATTCGATATATCAGGAAAGCTTATATTAGTTAAAACAGGATTGTCGAATTCGATCTTCATTCAGGATCTTGAGAGTGGCACTTATATCTATAGAGCGAAAGTAGGAGATAAGTTAGCTATCGGTAAAGTGGTGGTTATTGAGTAGGCAGTAGGCAGTATTCAGAAAGAGTTAGTAGTAAAATTAAAATTCCAAGAGGTTTGGAATTTTAGTATTGGATAGTTTTAAACTTACTCTTGCGCTCGCGCTCGTTCTTCAGCTTGCTCTGATTCCTCGTATACATCTCTAATGTGAGATATTTTATTATTGAATCTAAGAGAGATTTATAAAGTATGTTTACTACTAATTACGATCTTTGCGATACTTATTTTCTAATTCAAAAATCGGCAAAGATGCATAATACAATCAGTAGTATTCCCAAAATCCAACATTTAGATTCGGGTAATTTCTTCCTAATATGCGGTCCATGTGCAATCGAAGGTCGTGATATGGCTCTGTCAATAGCTGAGAAAGTGAAGAGGATCACAGATGATCTGAAGATACCTTATATTTTCAAAGGTTCTTATAGAAAAGCGAATAGAAGTTCGCTTAATTCGTTTACTGGAATAGGAGATGAAAAGGCATTGAAGATATTAAGAGAGGTAGGAGAGGCTTTTGACCTGCCCACAACTACTGATATTCATACGGATGAAGAAGCGGCTATAGCTGCTGGATATGTAGATGTATTGCAGATTCCGGCATTCCTGTGTCGTCAGACTAATCTACTGATAGCAGCTGCCAAGACCGGTAAGTTCGTTAATATTAAGAAAGGTCAATTTATGGGACCTGAGTCGATGCAGTTTGCCGTAAATAAGGTAGTAGAAAGCGGCAATAAAAATGTGGGACTTATAGAACGAGGTACTACGTTTGGGTATCAAGATATGGTAGTGGATTTTAGAGGAATCCCTCAGATGCAGGAGACCGGAGTACCCGTCATTATGGATTGTACACATTCATTGCAACAGCCTAATCAATCATCAGGGGTCACTGGTGGTAAGCCAGCACTTATAGAGACTATAGCTAAAGCTGCCGTAGCAGTCGGTGCAGATGGATTATTTTTAGAGTCGCATCCAGATCCATCGGTAGCTAAGAGTGATGGTGCTAATATGTTACCTTTAGATCAGCTTCAAGGATTGTTAGAAAAGTTAGTGAGAGTGAGAGAGGCAATTAGATAGAATACGATTTCTGCTTGTAATCAATTAAATGATTTGATATGGAATGGTTTTACCATAATGCCTTGGTGTTCATTATTCATTTAATGAAGATACTTTCATGGACATTACTAACTCTTATTGTAATAAAAATTTTCTTTAAAGATGATTTTAACTTCCATTGGATATCTAAAATTATTAAATGGATTTTATTGCTTTGTGCTGTTGTGAGTTTAATCAATAGTGCAACCTTCCTGATAAATAAATTGAATATAGATGGTGATTATTCTATTTTAACGGTTGTGTCATTTGTTCCACCACTGTTTGCGATTTCGTTACTTTGGGATAGATTAAGTAGGCGTTTCTGGTTCTTATTTTTTATAAGTTGGTCATTATATATTAGTTGGATATTCGAATTTTCAAGTCTTGTATTATCTCCGTTTACAGGTTATTCAAATTCTTTTATAATAAATGTTTTTATGATGAATGCAATTAAGGGAGTAGGCCTTGCTGCAGGCCTTTTATTAATTTCTAAACTATTGAAAACTCAGATTAAAAGTAATAGTTGATAATATTAAACGTTCTTATTATTATGAAAACACTATTCAATACAGCGCTCTTATTTTTTTTATTCGTCTATACTGGCTTGGGCCAAATAGATACTTCGTTCTACATGGCAAAGTATCCTACTGGGCAAGATGGATTCGTGAGAGATATAGAATCCTTTGCTAGTGTTACCCAAGCAGAAAAAGACACTCTTGATGATCATGAAGTAGAAATTACTTTATGGGTGATGGCCGATGGGAAAATTGGTGATGCATATGCTAAAGGAAACGTGAGTCAAGATCTGATAAGAAGGGTAGAAGAAGCGATTACAAAACTGCATGATTTTATTCCAGCAAGACGATTAGGTAAAAATGTCGAGAGTACTTTTAATATGACGTTGGTTTTTAATAGATATTTCCCACAGCAGTTTTTGATACGTGACACTTCAGACTATAAGGAAGGCAATATAGGTTGGTCTCTTGATTGGGGTGGATATATAGGCTCATTTTCTGGAAAGATTGAAGAAGTGTATGGACTCAATGGAGGGATTTATTTTGGCACAGGAATAGTTTTTGATAATAGTCAAGTCAATTTCGATTTTGGTATTGGTGGAGCGGAGAAAAACGGAGATTTTGTTTTACCTCCAGAAGTCACCGAACAAAGTAATGACGCCCATTTTTATTATGGATTGAGTTATAGTAAATTCTTTGATGTAAATAGTAATCAGATCTTTAGAACGAAATTGGGTATCGGTGGATATTCGGTAAATGCTGGGATTATAACAGAAGCTAACTTGTTTCGGTTTGCAGGATTTGATTTGTTTGGCGAGTTAGCTTATGCTTTTAAGGTCGGCGAGCAAACGAGTACTAGTTATTATAATGTAAGTAGATTTAAGCATTACATCGTGCCATATGTTCAGACGCATTTGTGGGCGGGTGATGAGCAAACCCAAGGACTATTTTTTAATGTCGGATTAAAATATTCTCTTGAAATATTTGGAATGAAAATGAAAGACAATAAGTGAAATTAAATTATGAGTAGTCGTCAACTCTTTTAAATGTTTACGTATTAAGGAGTTTATCTTGGTATCATATTCTGATTTGCTTATAAGCCGTTCCGTTGATGCGATTGTATTCTAGTTGGTAAACTAAATGTCTTAAGGACTCGACTTTTAAAATCGAATAAAAAATCCCTGTAACTAATGAAACTACAGGGATTTTTTATTTTTTCTATTGTAAGTAGAGAATCTATAAGAATTTTTTCACTTGATCTTCTAGATTTGATTTAGGATTGATCGCAGCGATGTTACCTTCTTTATCGATAAGGAAAGTTTTCGGAATACTTCTGACACCGTAAAGAGCTGCAGCTTGAGATTCCCATTTTTTGAGGTCACTTACATGGTTGTCCCACATAAGATTGTCTTTTTTGATCGCTTCTTCCCATTTAACTTCAGTTTTCTTTAAAGCATCAGCTATTTTCTCTTCTGTGTCGTATCTTTTCTTAGTACGAGCGTCAAGGCCATCTAGAGATACACTGAATACATCAAACCCTTTTTTGTTATATTTTTTATATACATCTACTACGTGTGGGTTTGCCTTGCGACATGGTCCACACCAACTTGCCCAAAAACCAAGTAATACGACACTTCCTTTTAAGTCGGAAAGTTTTCTGTTTTTACCATCTAATCCTGGTAGATCGATTTCTGGTGCAGGAGCTCCAACTCTAACATTTCCACTAGCCTGAGATTGAAGGTACTTATTTTGAAGATCCCTAGCGGCTCCTTTATAATCAGCAGATAAAGGAAGAGCAGGATATTGTTCGTTCATGTTTTTACTTACTTGCATGTGCAGACTAGCATATTCAGGTCTAAATCTAAAAAGTTTAGATCCCAGTGCATATCCTACAAGTGGGTTCGCTTCTCTAGTGATTTTTATTACTGCATCAGTATCTAGTGTTTTGTCTAGATATTGGCTCACTGTACTAAGATAATTCTCAGTCAATTGACTACCTGTTACTTTATAATCTAGCTTCTTTAAGTTTTCAAGATCACCAGTTATTTTAACATCAGTATCTGTTGCTTCTAAGACTACTTCAGCATTTTGTATTCCAAGTCTAACTCTGTATAATCCTGGTTCTACTCCTTCTGGAAAGTTAAAAGAAAAATTACCAGAAGCATCTGTATTTCCACTAGCGATCACTTCATTGGCACTATCTACTCCCATCTTATCGAAGAAAGCTCCCATATTAGCAGCATTGTTTATAGTTCCAGATATTGTAGTACCCGTTAATTGCGGCTGCTTACAAGATGCAAAAGCTAAGACTACAAGCAGTAGCAGGGTTGATTTGATGTAATTCATGTTATGTGTAGTATTTAATATAATTATGTCAACTAAACTAGCCAAAACAATCTTCTAAGGTCTAGCTCATACTGCAAATATAAATAATATATGCAGATATATATAATATGTATTGAAGGACAATATATCTATGCAATAATTAACAGATGTTTTCTTAATAGGTTGACTTCATTCTATAGCTCTGTCGTCGTATCTAAGGCAGATGCTGCTTATCCAAGAATATAATTGATGAAGAAAAATGCAATCAAAAATACCCATAATCCGTCAAGGAAATGCCAGTATATATTGAGTAGGTCCAATTTCCTCTTCTTTTCTGGATCGGCAAAATACAATAGAACGGTAATTGGGGATTTCATTTTTTTCTGGGCCGTATGTAGGAACAATGCTAAGAAGGGTATGCCAGCGATGACGTGTGCAAAATGCACTCCTGCGATCAAATACATATATGCGGTCATAGTACTATTACTCGCAAATAGTTCTTGCTCCTGTAATTGCATGTAAGCTATAATCTGACTGACTAAAAAGCCTAGAGTTAGTAGTAATGTGACGCCTAGATAGAGCTTGTATTTTTCGGTTTGATCGGATAAGTATGATTTTTTAGTCATCACTATGGTCCAGCTGCTGGCTAGGAGTAACAGAGTGTTGAAGTAAAATAGATTAGGCAGTTGGATCGGAGCAATGCCAGATTGGAGCCTATTATATAAATATGATCCTGTAAAGCCAACAAATAAAGCAGTAACTCCCATTAGCAGTAAGCCCATCATGATGTAATATGGGTGGATAAGGAATTTACGTTGATCTCTATTATTCATTTTCTTGCTTTCTTCTTTAGATATAACAAGATATGACATCGTTTGTTTTTTTACTTTTGGATTCATAAATTATTATATGTCTAATATACAGCAACATAAATTGACAGTTGAACGAACTGCCCAAATATTTACTTACGGTAAGAAAGAGACAGCTAAAGTAGCAGTGCTTGTTTGTCATGGATATGCACACCTTGCCGACCGTATTATTCAGAAATTTAATAATGTTTCTGAGGATGATATTTATGTGGTCTCACCAGAAGGTTTGAGTGTATTTTATTGGAAAGGGATGAGTCAAGATCCCGTTGCAAGTTGGATGACGCGTAGAAATAGATTAGACGAAATAGTAGATTTTAGTGCTTATCTAACTCAAGTCTACGATACCTATTTGGCTGGTTTTCAGGGTAAGATAGTTTTGATGGGGTTTTCGCAGGGTTGCGCTACGATTTGGAGGTGGCAACATAGAGCTCCAGTAGCGTATCATACTATGATCAATTGGGCAGGTTGGATACCAGAAGATATTGATCTCTCTGATACTATGAGCCATCTTGAAGATGCAAAAGTACATGTAGTCGTTGGTGATCAGGATCAATACCTTACAGAAGATAGAATTGTTGCAATGAAGGAAGTGGTGGATAGAAATAACATTCCGGCAGTGTATCATCGATTTGAAGGAAAACATCAAGTTGATCGTACTTTGCTAGAGACGATTATTCAATCTATAATAGAACAATAATAGAACAATAATAACATGATTATAACATTAGAAAAGCAGTGGCTTGCGCAGTAAATACGCGCAGGATTAGTGTAATGTGGCTTGCGTAGTAAACACATGGGCTAATTCATACATACAATTTCATGATAATTAACTCGGAGAATAACTAAAACAGCTATATGATTATAACGGTAGAAATGTCGCATTACCCTTTGATAGAAATATACGAAGGGCCAATTATATTACTCATTCAAAAGTTAAAAGCTGTCGAAGGTTTGGATGTCTATACCAATGCTATTAGTACCTATGTACAAGGTGAATTTGATTTAGTAATGCTTCATATCACGAAGACACTCAAAGAAGTCTATGCAGATGGAATACCAAGTAGTACGGTGATGAAAATTATTCCAAGAAAACTTCCTGTGGAGCGAGGCTGGATGGAGTTTTGAGAGCGTTAAAGGTTAACTCAAAAGAGAATTGCAACTAAATAGAATTTCAAAACGAATCCAGTTTAATGTCGAGGCTATTTACCTTATTTTTAGTACTTGTCGTTGTGCTTCGAGAGCTCAATCAAGTATGTTTTCCTCTGGAGTGGCTAGAGAAAGAACTATATAATATAGTTACTATATCCAATGCAAGAGGGAGGTATATTACTGCTCAAGCCTAGCATGAAAGTAATGCCCGTTCGAAAACAATAACACTACAGATCTTCTTCATCCAACAATAAGTGTCCATGTATCTCTTCCTTAAAAGGTATACCTAAGGCATTAGACTCAAAGAATCGTGAATGCTTGTAAGGGGTACTCTTTTTGATATGAGTAGTGGCTTCAGTTCCATCTTTTAGATGTAAATGAAATGACACTGGATGGTGCTCGATGATCTCATGCTCGAGTAACATAAATCGACATTTGTAGTAATCGATTCCCATTTCAGCCATCTTGGTAAAGAATGAGAAATTTGCAGGTTTGATTACGTCTAATGGTTTGGATAATCTGAATGAATCAATCTCATCTTTCGCTAAAAGGACCAGAAAATTATCATCCACATTGTAGATGTACATACCCATACCTTGATTATAGAATTCAATATTAGCCTTGTAGAATTTGTCTTGATCCTTTTCTCGATCGATTTCGTCTATGCCTCCGATATATCTCAAACTACCGATACCTATTCCACCTTTCTTTACTGCCTGACGAAAGTTAGAGCGACCGCCATACTCTCGATCTATGATGGCACCAGCTTTTATTCTAGAGTTTCGCTTCAGATCTATGACTTGCATTAGTGAGCTGCTTTCTTGTTCAATAGTTCTGGATGTTTTTTCTTAAATCTATTAAGCCTAGGTACAGAGACTGCACGGACATATCCTTGATTAGGATTGCGCGCTTCAAAGTTTTGGTGGTATTCCTCCGCCTCATAGAATTTAACCAATGGCTCTAAAGTTGTCGTAATTGGTTTGTCGAATACTTCATCTTTAGTAAGCTTAGCGATATATGCTTCAGCAGCAGTTTTCTCTACCTCATCCTTATAGAATATTGTAGATCTATACTGTGAACCGCGATCTGGTCCTTGTTGATTGAGAGTGGTTGGATCCTGAGAACCAAAGAATACAACTAACAGTGTTTCATAACTAACTACAGCTGGATCGTAATACACTTCGACTGCTTCTGCATGCTCTGTGATTCCTGCGCTTACATCGCCATAATTCGCCTGTGCAGCACTTCCACCAGCATATCCAGAAATTGCTTCTTCTACTCCTTCTACAGATTCAAATATAGCTTCGACACACCAAAAACATCCACTGGCAAATACGGTTTTAGTGTATTTACTGAGGTCTTTATCTTGTTGCTGTTCCATTTTTGGATTAAAAGCATTAGGGCTACAGTTAGAAAATGTAGCTGTAAAAGCCAAAACGAGTATGTAAGAGAGCTGTGTCATGTTGTGATTGTTTATTTCCTAAAGTAACAATGCGAAGCGAGCTTTGATTGTGCTGAATTCAATTAGTCGTTAGAAAGGTCGGCTTTGGACAAATACATAATAATGATCCCAGCAAACATACCTACAATACGAATGACTACTGAAGCCGGAGTCCCTAGGCTGTCTAGGAACTTAAGCATAGTAAGATTGACACCTACTAAGGACAAGATAAATGATAAGGCGCAGATGCCAAATAATAAAACTCCAATAAGTGTCCAATAAGATTTTTTCATAGTATGTCTTTAAACGTAGCACAAAGATATTTAAAACAATATCAAAGATCAAGCTTCATGAGTAAGTTCAAATTAATATGACGACCAGGAGATAAACGGCAAGGGTAGAACGCTATTTAAACAATCCAATAATCTCTTTTACGCTTTGAACTTCAAAAGTCGGGTTCAGTTCACCTGATAGTTTCTGATCTGGATTGAGCCATACACAGTCCAAACCATAGTTGATAGCGCCTCTAATATCAGAGTTTAGGCTGTCGCCAATAACAATTGCTTTACTCAGATCAGTGGGTCCCATCTCTGAGACTACATGATCAAAATATCCTTTTTGTGGTTTGGCGTGGCCTATTTCGTCAGATACTACAATTGCATCGAAGTAATCGTAGATTTTGGCAGCTCTAAGTCTTGGACGCTGCACTTCTTTGAGTCCATTGGTAATAAGGCCTAACTTATAATGAGGCTTTACGCTGTTTAGCAGATCATATGCATGATCCATCATATCAGGGTGAAGGATGAGATGGTTGAGGTAAGCAGCATTAGCGGCAAGAGGATCAGCTTTAGTATGTCCTATAGCATCGAAGAATAATTGAAATCTTTTGGGACGAAGCGTTGAAGCATCTATGTCTCCATTTTCAAATTCTGACCAAACAATATGATTGTGCTTATTGTACTCTTTATAATCAATTTCTTCATCGGATAGTCCCATTTCGCGCATACTACCACGAAAAGCGCTATAAGAGGCACTATGAAAATTCATGAGTGTATTATCGTTGTCAAAGAGTAACCATTCATATTTTTTCATAAAGGAAATTTATTTGGGTAGTCTGAGTCGATGAATCAATCTCTTGACACTGTATTTACCAGAGCCATTGGCTAACAAGAGTAATAGACCTCCTGCAACCGCCATATTGGTCGTGAATCTTAGAAATGTAAGCTGCTCTGCATCTGGTGGATCATTCCAAAAGGAATAAACAATAAAAGTAAATGGTAACCAATAAAGAAGGCAAAGTGTGGCACCTACTCGTGAAAAGTATCCGATCATAATGAGAACAGAACCAAGAGCTAGTCCAGCAATAGCGATACTTAACCATAACTTAGGCCAAAATGTAACACCATACGATTGCATCGTGACTACAGTACTATCATAAAATAATATAGAATCGATTGCTTCAAAAAAAAATATAATTGAGAGGCATATACGGCCAAGTAAGTCGGCAATGTCTTTCATAAAGTGTGTTAATCAGGTTTGTAAACATTTTGGGATCGCAAATGTAACGAAAATGCTGAAAGCTGTTACATCATTTCGATATCTGCTTTTGGACTGCACGAACAACATTTCTCCCATCTATAGCTGCGCTAAGTATACCTCCAGCATATCCTGCACCTTCTCCACAAGGGAAGAAACCTTCTATGTTGGGGTGCTGATAGGTCTCCTTATCTCTTGGGATTCGGATAGGTGATGAGGTACGGCTTTCGGTACCCACTATATTAGCATTGTTAGTGAGATAGCCTTTCATTTTTTTGTTGATTTGGATCAGACCCAGTCGCAGTCTTTTATAAACAAACTCAGGAAGGAGATCGTGCATCGGCGCAGACCAAAGTCCTGGGATGTAGCTAGTACCATTAAGAGTAGAAGAGACTTCACCATTGACAAAATCGAACGCTCTTTGGGCAGGTGCTTTTTGGCTGCCATCTCCAGCATCAAACATTACACGCTCTACATCTCGTTGAAAATCTAAAGTAGCGTATAGGCCTTTGTATCCATGTTCTGCGAGTTCTTCTACGCTGATACTTGTAACGAATCCACTATTAGCAAATGGACTGTCTCTACGACTGAGGCTCATACCGTTGACTACCAATTCTCCGGGAGCCGTAGCGGCGGGTACGATCAATCCTCCAGGGCACATACAAAAAGAGAATACACCATTGCCATCGACTTGCGTCGCAACTCTGTATGCCGCAGCAGGTAGATTATCCTCTCTTTCTTCCTGATTGTATTGCGTACTATCTATAAATCCCTGAGGATGTTCGATACGCACACCTAATGCAAAGTCTTTAGCTTCCATTGCTACTCCTTTGGAATCTAGTAGAGTATAGATATCTCTAGCAGAGTGCCCTGTGGCTAGTACTAATGAGGTGACGGGCATAATATCTTGCCCTTCGCATTGTATTGCTTTTACCTTGTTATCCTCGATGAGTATGTCTGTGACAAAATGACCGAAACGTACTTCTCCACCATATTCCTCTATCGTCTCTCTCATGGCAGAGATGATCTTAGGTAACTTGTTGGACCCGATATGTGGATGCGCATCTATCAAAATGTCGGTAGATGCACCATGAGCCACGAGCAACTCTAATATTTCTTGGATATTGCCACGCTTGTGGCTGCGGGTGTAAAGCTTACCATCGGAATAGGTTCCTGCGCCACCTTCTCCGAAGCAATAGTTACTGTGAGGATTTACTTCTCCATCTTGCTGGATAGCTTTGAGATCTCTCCTTCTATCTTGAACTCCTTTTCCACGCTCTAGTATGATCGGTTTGAGACCTAATCTAATGGCTTCGATCGCAGCAAAATATCCTGCTGGTCCAGCACCGATTATTACGACTTCTGGTTGATCACTGACATCACTCATATTACTTAATGGGGGAGTGTTCTCTGGCATATGCTCTTCTATATAAGCATCGATCCTCATTCTATAAAGTGGTCTTCTGCCTCTAGCATCTATAGATCTTCTAGCTACCTTCCAATCCCATATATCCTCTATAGGGACATTAAGCTTGGTGGATAATTTCTTTAGGATAAAAGAAGATTCATCTATCTGATCTGGATTTACGGCTATTTCTATCTGCTTTTTCACATTGTAAAAGTAAGGGATTTTGGAAGATTCAATACTTAATAATACCTTTAGTATACCTTTAGTGAGCTTAGAAGCTTATTCGTGTTGAAGATTTAGATTGTGTAAGAGTGCAACAAGTTAATGTAGAATTAGGTGATTATAGTTTAGGTAATGCATGGGATTCGCCAAAGTATCGTGTGTAATTAGTTTTTTTTAAAATGTTTCTTATGAATGTAAAATATATCTTACTAGTGTTTTATGCCATATTAATTACGTCATGTTCTAAGGTTGAATCTTCGGATTGTGAGGTCGAGTTTGCGGATGATGTTGAGATCTTAGATTCGTCGTTAGCTTCTTTTGATGTCTATGAAGCAGATAACAATGTCGAATATGTAGATGAATTAGGATCCAATCACGTTTTTAATTCTTTAAAGCAAGATTACAGTTTATGGTGTTTACATATTTGGGAATGCGACCTAGATTCAACTCAATCGGATAGTTTTTGGGTGAAACGACATTTGAAAACAATTACACTTTCGGCTTTGACGTCTGATTATGAGATTAAGTATTCTCTTTACTCGACTCTTAATCACGAGGAACCATTAAAATATTCAGATGTATTAAAAATTAGAATTTTAATAGGTGAAGATCATAATTGTAATGTAAGTACTTATGTTTTAGATTCAAGAAATGATGATAATGCATCTAATGGTAGTTTGGTACAACTAGAGTCGGTCGAAGTTGAAGGTCACATCTACACTGATGTTTTTGTTGATAGTAATGATGAATTTGAAGTGATGTATAATCTTGAAAATGGATTAATTCATATCGTTAATTTAATAAATGAAACGACGTTCAGTTTGGTGGATAATTAGCGTGTTCTGTTCTTATGGAGTTAACATTTGATATAAATGAATCGTTATAAACTAATTAGTATAATGAAATATATTGCTTGTGTTTTGATGTTCTTGGTGTCAGTTGTTGGCTGTAAAAATCCTGATGAAACGACAGTTATTAAAAACGATGAATTAATTGTTGTTGATACTATAATAATTGATTACGGATTAGTCAATGACAGAGTCGAAAGTAGGAATTCGGTGTTGAGGAATAAGAGTGTATATGACCTCATCGATACATTAAAGTCTCTTCAGGAAATTCCTAATTTGAAACAAGTAAATGAAGACGGTTTACCATTTTCGCATCAAACAAATGCATTGTACTATTCTTATAATATCCCAAGATCTATTTATGTGATGATTTTTCCTGAGGAGGAAGTGGGGTTGGATAAAGTTAGATATACTAATTCTATATTGAGTCATAATGATTCTACAGTTACAATTCAAAAGGGAGTGAAAATCACTGAGTCAAGAAAGTATAAAACATTACTTTCGGTGGTTGAAAAGGAGAAGTACCTTCAATTGTTACTTACTAAGCAAGGTAAATATTCTCCGGAAATTGATTTGATTACTGTGTCGAAAATTGATCTTTCTAATATTGATGTCGTTAATCTTTACGGAGGTATATATGATTCATATGATATCGATTATTGGCATTCTGTATTAAATGATGCGTATGATAAAGTTACGGTTACAAAAATTAAGAACACTTTGTTTAATGATATAAAATTGGATACTTCATCATTGGAATATACTTTTAGTGCAGTTGGCAAAGTGGTCGAAATATAGAAGTGTGACATATTTGTTTTCTTAGTTTCTCAAGAAATGGTTGTTACTTGAATGAGAAAAGATACACAAAACGGGTAGGAGAATGGTTTTTTTGAAAAATGTGTGAAATGACTATTATTATTAATTTTGCACGTATTGTTTGGGTATGGTTTAATATAATTTTCATATTCCAGCAATTAAATAAATATATTATAGATTGTATTAAACTATAAATAAATAACATGAAAATAATGACAATTAAACTTAGCGCTTTTGTGCTTTTTATTACTTATTTGATGGCTTCGTGTACGATATCTACAGATGATTTTAATGATGTAAATTCCTCTGATATCCAACTGTCAAATATTGAAACGAGTGGTTGGGTTTTTGGTGACTTGATTCTTAAAGGTTCTGGTTTTGATACAGACTGTTCTAATAATGCAATAACGATTAACAATGGTACTACAATGACGTCATTGGACCTAATTGAATGTACTGAATCACAAATTACTGCGAGGATACCAGAAGATGCGACTCCGGGTCTATATAGTATTGTGGCGGACCTTAGCGGTAATAGCTTTACATCTATTAATAACGTGGCAATGGAAGTCCAAGTAAAAATTAGACCAGTGATTCTTTCTATGAGTAAAACTACAATGGAAGATGGGGAAACTATTTCTATTAACGGATTGCACTTAACTAATCCTACAAATCTACCTCAGTATAACCCAAAAGTTTGGATTATGAAATCTGGATATACTAATACAGTTTCTGATATTTCTGTTAATTCAAATGGTACAGGAGCTACCGTTGAAATTGATGAAGGGATCGATCCAGGGGAATATAGATTCTTATTAACTACGGAAGAATGGAGTAATGAAATCGCTATAACGATTATTTAGAAGATATTGATTCACTATAAGAGCCCTAGATTACTATAATGTAATCTAGGGCTTTTGAGTTGTATACTAACTTATCTCTAATTGTATACTAACTTATCTCTAAGTTTACTTATAATGGTTCAAGAAGACAAAAACAAAACGTCTTGTAGTTTCAGTAGAGATTTGATTTAATGTAAATTGCGTTTCTATAAAGAGAAAAGCATGAAAAATAATAAAGTACTCAGTTATATCAATGATGTATTAGATAATATGCCAACCGATTGGTTGAATCTTACTACGCATCGACTAGATATATATGATGAAAAATTGGCTAAAGTCCAATTTTTAGATCAGTTCGAAGCTTTATATAAAAGCAATAATTCTGATTTGTCTAGTTTGAGTGAGTTGCCTACTGCGTATGATTATATTCGATTGGGACACCCATTGTCTTGTATTCTAGAATGGGTAGTGGCCGATATGAATGAAACGAATTCAGAATGTGTGATTAGTTTTTCTTCCATTACAATACCTGTTCTAGCTATACTTAGAAAAAACTTATTGGATAATAAAAGAACTCAGATATTATACACAGGAGATTTACCCAAGTTTTTTGATGTTGAGTTATTGAAGACCGTATATGGGTATAGTTTTGATGTAAAGCAGATTGATGATGCGAGTAATATCTCAAATGTTGATGGCAGTACTATTCTGATATCACAACAATCAGAGATTTGGAATATGAGTCTCAACTCAAATGTCGATTTCTACATTAACATTTACCCTCAATTGGGCAGTGTGTTGTTGATCAATGGTGATCAGAATTCGAGCTATGTATCTGATATACAACATGTTCGTAGAAGAGAGACTATTGCAATGACTCCAGCTAATTCTCTAGTTGCATTAAAGAGGATAATTGGTATATCTCCTGATGATCTTAGGAGTAATGGAGAGGATAATAAAGCATTGGTCTCAGATTTGATTAAAAAAGTGGTGGGTACTCATACAAAGCCATTAGTAGCTTCTAGTGGATTATCTATTCAATATGCTATTATGATGGGACTGGTGCACGACGCGGTAGAGAACCATAAGGGCAAAGTGATCAAGATCATAGTACCGACTAACTGTTACGGAGGCACTAATGATCAAGCCAGACGTGTAGCAACTTGTGTTGACAATGTTGAGATAATGGATCTTGCCGTGGATGGTGATAATGATATGGTTCAAAGTATTGATGTGGTCCTCGACAAGATCGCTAAGGAAGATGCAATCCCTTATATTATTGCAGAGATACCAACAAACCCAAGAGTGGAAGTTCCTGATCTTATTCAATTGAGAGATGTATTAAGTAAAGAGCGAAGAACTGAGAAAGGAGATATTGCTATAGCCCCTGTTTTTATACTGGATCAAACTTTTTGCCCTAATGTTCACTTCTTAGGTGAAGGTGAAATATTATCATCTGTAAGAACAATTTCGTTTGCTAGTGGATCGAAATTTCCTAGTGGAGGACGATGTACTGCGGGCTACTGTATCGGTAATTCTATTACAGATGGATTAATGGAAAAAATAGAAAAACACTTATGTCTTTGCGATAATGAAGCCACTGATCTTCAATACGAAATATTAGCAAAGCAAATGCCTTCTATGATTCAAAGAATCAGCGATGCATATAAGAATACACGCGAATTTGTAAACTACATCAATGAAACATTACCTGAGGCAAAAATAAATTTTGTTTCGGAAGAATTAGCTAGTAAAGGATTTACACCATCTGTGTTTTCACTAGATCTACCTACTAAGGGTGATACTCCAGAAGAGAAAGAATCTTACAAACGAGCGCTAAATCATAAGTTAATCAATTTGATGATTTCCAAGATTCCAAATGAAAGCAAATACTGTGTTAGCTATGGTCAACTAAAAGGATGTTATTGGACGATACCTGCGACATCTACACAAGGCACAACTAAGGAAGGTGACAAAGATTATATTGCGCGTGTAGCACTTTCGGCAAATATGGATTTAGAGTTGCACAAAAATGTGTTTTTAGAATTTGTAGAAAGTATTTAATATTGAGTATTAATTATAACTATATTAATTTAGTTTTTGAGTTTTTTTAATGGAACATCAACTATAGATTTGATGCTATCCTTTACCTATAAAAGATGATGTGCCATCGCAATTTAATGAGTTTCATCGCACTGCAGAATATTTATGTCACTATACATCGATAAGTGAGTTCAGTGTATTTGAAAGATCTATATTTATTTTCTATATTGTAATCGATAATATTATTTCACTATAGATTGCAACTCGATATGGATGTTAATTACGTTTACCCGCCTTCACCTAAAGATAGATCTGATTCTTATACATCCCTTCCTTCTTCGTATAAATTAAAGGCGGCATTAGCTATCTTGGCGATCATTTTATTCTTTGTTCTTTACTTTGGACTCGTAGTGGCCTTAGGATATTTAGTTCGATGGTCCATTTTTTATGATATGGGCGATGTGAATAAAATCACCATATTAGGGAAGTTAGGTGCTATTGCTGGGAGTGCGATGCTTTTTGTATTTACATTGAAATTTATATTTAAACTAAAGAACCATAGACCTGAAAATAGAATCAAACTCGTAAAGAAAGAACATCCTGACCTTTGGAAATTTGTTTATGAAATATGTGCTGAGACTGGCGCGCCAAAACCAAAGTCAATATTTGTAGATCCAGATGTCAATGCATATGTCTCCTATACTAATAGTTGGTTGAGTCTTTTCTTTCCTGTTAAAAAAGAATTGACTATAGGGTTGGGCTTGGTCAGTTGTCTTAATCTATCAGAATTCAAAGCTGTAGTGAGTCATGAGTTCGGTCATTTTGCTCAAAGTACAATGAAAGTGGGTAGTTACATTATGTCGGCTAATACGATTATTCACGATATGATTTTTAATAGAGATAGTTGGGATGAAATCTTAGATAATTGGAGAGCTTCAGATTTTAGAATTTCATTTGCCGCTTGGGGAATTACGCCTATTGTCTGGTTGATTAGACAGATTCTTAATTTGTTTTATCAGTTTCTTAATGTGATGTACTCTTCATTGTCTAGAGAGATGGAGTTCAATGCAGATCGAGTAGCTGCGAGCACAAGTGGATCTGACGCGATAATAAGGGCGTTGTGGAAATTAGATGATGGTGCTTCTCAATGGAATGATTCTATGAATCATTTGTTTCAAGCATCCAAGAAAAAGCAATATGTTGATAATGTGTATCTACACCATCAAAATGCAGTCGATGCTGCTTGGGATCAACAATCTTCGAAATTAGCTTCTCTGAGTAATCACCCTGCAGGAGGGTTGCAATATTTTACAGGATCGGAATTGTCAAAAGTAAGTATGTATGCTAGCCATCCACCTAATGATATTCGAGAGAAAAATGTAAAGAGTCCATACTTGGCTTGTGAGATAGATGTCAGATCTCCATGGCTATTGTTCAATGAAGCACAAAAAATACAAAAGTCCACAACCAGTCTAATTTACAATCATTATTTTAATGTGAAACCCGCACAGTATTGCAGTGAAGTTTCGTATCAATCATTTATTTATAATGAAACCAAGAGTAAGACATTGTTAGCGAAGTATGATAATGTATTTGAGAATAGATTTGCTTATATTCCTGATGACATTGCTACTGATGTTAAAGAAAAGGAGTCTGAAGCGATTCTTAATGATATCAGAAAAATAGAAAAAGATTTGGGGAAAATAATACGGCCCATAACTGAGATAGAAGAAAAAATGCAACTGGCTCAACAGATAGCTGAAGGTACAAGTAAACTCAAGTCTATTGAGTATGAGGGTAAGGCTTATGGCAAAAAGGAATTGGGTGATGCATATGGTAAACTCTCAATAGATAGAGAAAAGATATTGGAAGAAGGGTTTAACGAATGGGATATCGCTTTTTTCTCATCTCATATGGAATTGGCTCAACGGTGTAAAAAGAATTTTGGGCTGGATAAATTGATATTACAACATAAGTCATTGTCTAAGCTGTTTCGATTGATGTTGGATCGAAAAAACAATTACATGAATGCCTTAGGTGTATTACAAGATAAAGAACAAGTAACTGTTGACGAAGTTGATTATTATACTAATCAAGTAAAGGCATCTTGTATTAAGATGAATGAAGGATTAGATAAACTCAAAGATGTAGATTTTGTACCTCTTGGTAATATTGATGATTTGGACGAATTGATACGTACGATTGCTCCAAACGCTAAAATCAAACCACCATATGGAAATATGTTTGAAAATGGAAGCTTCGATATGTTTGTACATGAAGTAGATCAATCTCTTCAACAATTACAACGAATTGAACAAAAAAATATGGCAGAAATATTGAGCGGTTTCGAAGAAGTTAAATCAACTTTTATAATATAGAAGCCCCCATATACTATAAAAATAGAGCATTAATAGAGTAGTAATTTTTTTTGAAAAAAATCTATAAATATCACAAACCCTGAAAGATACACTAACGTCTACTTGTATATAACCAAATATTAAACCCATGAGATATCTGACATACTTAATATTGACTGCGTTTGTGATATGTAGTACCAGTTGTGATACAGACGAATCTCAAGATGATCTACAAGTAAATAGTGGATTAGTTGGAACTTGGAATGCGGTAAAAACTTCTGGAGGTATCGCTGGATTTTCCTGTGATTACCAAGAGGGCGAGCTTGTATTTACTTTCGATTCTGAGGATAATCTTACTATTATAAATAATATATTAAATACATCGGCTATTTGTGGAGGACAAGAAATAGGAATAAGTGTAGAAGATCACAAATACGGAGTGCTAGATAGTAATGATAAGAAGTACCTTCTAGTAGATGATAATGAATTAGGTGAGATAGTTGTTTCTTCTAATGAGTTTACTCTCAATCAAAACAATAGCTCTAATGGAACTGGGGCGGATGGGTTTTTCTTAAGTTTTGCGAAATAAATAGTCATGAAATATTTTTTAGTATTCGGTACAATGATGATGATTTTGCTATCATGTCGTAAGGACGAAACGAGCCAAACGCAATTTGAGACTATACAGAATGAATGGCATTACGTCTTATTCACAGGAGCGGAAGCACCAGAATGTATTTACAACAGAGAGGATAAGATCTACACTTTTGGAATATCTACTTTGGTTGTCGAGGATAATTATACTGCAAATGATTGGTGTGCGGGTACTTTATTAGCAGAAGGAACATACGATTATGAAGTTTTGGAATTTGATGGTGTGGAATATTTATTTGTGGAGAATGAAGAAATAGGCAGAATTAGATATATAGACGACGATTTATTTGTGGAGTCTTGGGTCAGCTCAAACGGCCAGATAATTGATGATTTACCTACGTATCAATTGGAACTCTAAGGATCGATTTACGAATCTGTGGTTGGCATCTGAACTTTACGTTTTTCAATAACATATAATTGTAATTGATTGGCCTTACTAATCAACTGGCAAGGCAATAGTCATCATTAATTTAAAGTAGGCTAAGCACAAATACATTTTTTAGTAGGCGTATTGTTTTCATTGAGGAGTTTGAAATTCTCTCTGATATTGGTGTAATCGTACGATCGTTATCTAAGCTTTCTTTGTTATCTTCGAGATATGATAGTATCACTCGCACAAATCTTTCCAGTATGGCTTGATCGAAAAGCAACAACGGATAAAATTTGCACTTATATTACTCAAGCTGCAGCAGAGGGAGCCAACTTGGTTTGCTTTGGAGAAACTTTGCTTTCAGGTTATCCATTTTGGATAGATCCAACGGATGGTGCTCGATTTGAATCTGATCGGCAAAAAGACTTCTATGCACACTATGTCAATGAAGCTGTAGTAGTAGCGGAAGATCTTGTAGATATACAATCTTTAGCCAAACAACATAATATAGCGGTCTATCTTGGTGTCATCGAAAGAGCGGTGGATAGAGGGGGACAAAGTGTATACTGCAGTCTGGTTTATATCGATCAGGAAGGATGTATACAGTCCGTTCATCGAAAGCTTATGCCTACTTATGAAGAACGACTTGTTTGGGCTACAGGTGACGGCAATGGACTCAAAGTGCATGAGTTAGAAGAATTTCATGTAGGAGGACTCAATTGCTGGGAAAACTGGATGCCACTCGCTCGAACTACACTCACTGGAATGGGAGAAACCTTACATGTAGCAACATGGCCTGGATGTCTACGAAATACTATCGATCTGACGCGACATATGGCTAAAGAATCTAGATCATATGTCATTTCTATTTCTGGTCTGATGACTACGGATACGATTGGAGATCATGTACCACATGCAGATCTACTCAGAAAAAATATGTCAGAATGGGTGGCTGACGGAGGATCTTGTATTGCCAATCCTGATGGGAGTTGGTTGATAGAGCCTGTGACTCATAAGGAGTGTCTTCTTACCGCGGAATTGGATCTTGACAATGTACGTAGAGAAAGACATAATTTTGATCCTGTAGGTCATTACAGCAGACCTGATGTATTTCAACTCAAGGTCAATCGAGATCGTCAAAATATCTTAGGTAATGAAGGATAAAATCTATAAAGCAAAAGTCGATGGCAATTGGTTTTTTTTGATTGGTGTATTTATCTCTGTAATTATGATCCTAATAGGTGTTACAAGTAATACACAAACCAATGACTATTACTATGGAGTCGTCGCGGTAGCTATAATCGGTGGACTATTGTATATATTGGCTACGAAGTCTAGCTATACACTTACAGAAGATAAGTTGGTGATTAAGTTCTTTATGTATACCAATGAATTGCCCTATTCATATATCCAACATATCAAAATAAGTAACTATCCTTCATCAGGTAGAAAGGCGGCATTTGCCAAAGAGGGTTTGTCGATTTTTTACAACCAAGGAAATTTATTATTTATTGGTCCTGAAAGACGTAAGGAGTTTATTCAAGATATAGCAAGTCGAGCTAATCATATTCAAATTATAGAGAAGTAGAAATGAAGATAGTAACAGAGACGGAGAGATTAATTATTCGTCATTATAAGGAAGAAGATTTTAGGGCTTTTGCAGAAATGAATGCAGATGCAGAAGTGATGCGTAATTTTCCAAATACACTCAATGAAGATGAGTCTAGAGCGATGTTTGAAAGATTAAACATTCGCATTGATGAAACGGGTAAATGCTTTTGGGCGGCAGAGCTAAAAGAGAATAATGAATATATAGGATTTATTGGATTGTCAGAACCTAACTATGAAGCAGATTTTATGCCTTGTACAGAAATCGGTTGGAGACTCAGAAGTAAGTACTGGGGAAAAGGATATGCAACAGAAGGTGCCAAAGCTTGCTTGCAAGTAGGGTGGGATCAATTCGATTTAGAAGAGATCCTGTGTATTGCTGTAACTGCTAATCTTGCATCGATAAGAGTCATGAAAAAGTTGGGTATGACATACGTCAAGAATTTTATTCATCCCTCGCTTAAGCAATGGCCAGAAATGGAAGAGTGTGTACTTTATAGGATAAGGAAGTAATTTTTTTTGATAGTTTTATTCAATAATTATCCTTTTCGTAATGTTACCTCGATCACTATTAATAGCAATAAAGTAGATTCCACTGGCAATATCGATTTGTAAAGCGTTGTCACTTTTGATATTGAAAGGGGTAGCAACTTCTTTACCATTGGCAGAAAATATTCTAGCAGATACATCTTGAATATCAGTAGGGTAGCTAATAGTAATTAGGCCACTTGTCGCAGGGTTTGGGGATATTGTAAATACGCTATTGAGGATGTTTTCTACAGATACAACTTCATCTAATTGTACATCTATATTTTGATCTTCTGATAGTGTTGTTTCAATGATTTTCTCTTGACCATTATATGATACGGTAATCCGATGTTTTCCTTTGAAGGCTCTGATGCTAGCAGCACCATCATCGGACAATGTCATTTCTTCAGTCCACCAATCATTAAATACTTTTTGAATAAAGCCTTCTCCTGCTGGTTTGATATTCCATTGTAAGTCAAACATTGGAGCATTTTGTTTCCAGTGATTTCCATCCCAAAATCCCCACATGATAAAAGCGTCTACATAATCATGAGAGAATGAAGCTGTTAAAAAATCTTCCATATACATCCTCTGAATATCTCCATCAATTAATTCATTCATGTCAAATTCTGTGATCTTAATTCGCTTGTTATATCTAGTGCTGAAGTCTTGTAATACATCTAATAGTTTGATGATAGAAGTAGGTTGTGCACCGATATGAGCTTGGAACCCTATGCCGTCAAAGTCAGTAGGGTTTGCATCGAGTTCATCTAGAAACTGCTTATATCTATTGATGACATTGTTGCCAGATCCGCCACCTGATAATACAACGTAATCATTGATATACATTTTAGTAGCTGGGTTAGTATCTTTTACTTTAGATAGTATTTCTTCATAAACTTCACGTCCAGTATTATAATTAGGGTCAGCCATAAATGCTCCTTCGAGATCTCTATTCACAGCGATCTCATTGAGTACATCCCATTCGGTAATTAACTCGCCAATAACTGGATGATTAAGCATAGTTTCTATGCGACCATTAATTCTATTTCTTAGATAACTGAGATCGTTTTGATTGGCAGCAATATCATCTGGCATATATTGGAATCCTGGCCATATCAATGTATGTCCTCTAGTAGTAATATTGTTATCGGATAACCATTGAATAGCACTAGCAGTTTCTTCTGGAGATCCTATCCATTCATCTTCCCAACCATCCCATTTGAGGGCGTTTTCTGTTACGGCTACATTGAACCCATGGCCTTCACCATCGAGATCCAATATTTTATCTGTGTAGATTGATAGAGTGGCATCATTGCCAGGGAATCTTGAAGGTACTATAGCTGATCCAAAACCAAATTCATGAGCAATTTGCTTGACTTCTACTACGGCACCTTGTACAGGATCGCCGTTCATATCTGAGATATTGATAGTTAGGTTAGCTTTTCTATTGGTTTCTATTCTGGCATTCGCATCTACTCTCCATTGTGCATCTTCTTCCATGCCTTCATATCCGAAAGTTGAAAAACTAGAAGGTACTTGATCTAAAGGATATTGATCGTTATAATTTAATGCCGTAAATCCACCTATTTCTATATTTTGTATTTGTGCACCAAAATGAAATCCTATTGCCATTTCATTAATCACATAATTTTTTGAAGCTTCAAATGCGATAAAGTATTGAGTCCAATCAGGTGTCAATCCTACAGAGATATAATATTCTTTTTCAAAACTATTAACATCTTCTGCAAATAGAAATAACTCAGAATCTTCGCTATTGCGTCTGGCCCAAAATGTAACAAGTACTATATCTTGGTCGGATATCGATTCTTGAATTCTATTACCCATCCCAATATCCCACTGATTATTTCCCACACCAAGTACGTCAACAGTAGTTAATTTAGAGAACGATAGATTGGCGATGTCGCTATCTTGTACATTTGCGTTGCCATAGTTATACCTTGCAGTAAGGTTGCCGTTTTCAGTAGATGTAAATAGATATTCTGAATTGCTTAAGCCGTAGTTATCTGTAAGTTCCTCTAGTAACTGAGTATGGTATGTGTCTTGCGCTTGTGAGTTAATCACAAAAATGAACAATAGCGCAGTGATTATAAATTTCATATGACTCATGTATTTAAATATAAGTTCAATTGGGTTCAAGACGATTGGATTAAAATTGCTAAATAGAAATTTCTAGAACTGCCAAGCTACAATTCGGCTAGATTTGTTTCTGGTACCCATCTCAATGATTTTAGCTCTTTTGGCTTTTACCGCTTCTATAGATTTACTGATCGCTGGTATATGAGTTTCACGAGAAACTAGGGTAGTGAACCATCCTACCTGATTGCCATACTTTTTACTTTGATAGACCATGTTTTTAAGAAACTGTTTCTCTCCACCAGTGGTCCAAAGTTCTGTGGCTTGACCTGCAAAATTTCGTTTTATTTTATTGGATTTGTTACCGTGAAGATTTTTATTCTTCCGTTCATTATTCTTTACTGCTTCTTCAGCAGATTGGTAAAATGGAGGATTGCACATGGTCAAATCGTAATAGTCTTTGTCACCGATAATTCCATGAAAAGTATCCTCTTTATTGCTTTGTAATCGAAGATCAACTGACACTTGTAATCGCTTATTATTATCGATGATGTTTTGCGCAGAATTAAGAACATCGGTATCGATGTCTGTACCCATTACTCTCCAGCCATACTCGTGAGAAGCCACTATCGGATATATAAGGTTAGCTCCAGTACCGATATCTAAGAGTTGCACGTCTTCAGTTTTTCCTTCTAATAGATCCGCAATATGATGGATATAATCAGCTCTTCCAGGAACTGCAGGACAAAGGAAACCTTCTGGAATATCCCAGTACTCCAGGTCGTAATAGTGTATTAGTAAGGCCGCGTTAAGTGCTCTTACGGCTTTGGGATCTGAGAATTTGACACTTTTTTCTCCATTCTTGTTTTGAGTCACATAGCGCTCTAGACCTGGATATGCTTCCGATAATGCGTTAATATCATATCTACCATGATGGCGATTGTTTTTATGAAAGTCAGATTTATTTTTTGTGTTTTCCATAGGTAGTTCCGTATCTGGTGCTTGTTGGGTGGTATTCAGATTTTTATTTTGCATTGCTGCTGCTATTGTAAGAATCAACTACGATGTTACAATATTAAAAATGTTAATATATATATATTTAAACTTAAAGTATAGAATAGGATTTGAAACAAGAGACTATTCAGTGCTTTGGTAAACCATTTAAAACTAAACTGAAATCACAATGAATCCAAAAGTATCAATGGGATTAAGAATCCTCTTCGGCCTTTTTTGTTTAGTCTTCGGACTTAATAAATTCCTCGACTTTATGCCTTTTCCTCCACTTCCTGAAGTTGCACAAAATTTAATGGAAATATACGCGGAATCTGGCTTTATGAAGATCATAGGCGTAATTGAAATATTGGGAGGGCTCGCTCTTCTAACTAATAAATTTGTACCTCTTGCGCTGACATTCTTAGTGGCGATTATGTTTAATGCGGTTTTGTTTCATGCATTACATGATATGGCCAACATTGGAGGAGCTATCGTAGGAATGATTCTAGGACTATTATTAGTATTTGTCAATAAGGATCGATTTAGCGAATTGTTTAGCACATAGAAAATCGTATATCAAATTATTTAGGGATGCCTTCATTCATTTTGAGAGCATCCCTATTTTATTGTGTGATCGGATTGTTGAGGTTTATCTATAGCTTTTCTAGGGATGGAATAATATGATCGTTTAATATCTTATGTGCTTGCTTATCGCCATAGGGAGTGTTATATGCGGTGGAGGTAATTACTGCTACAAAAGGAAGGTCTTTGAATATAAATATTTTGTTTCCTCCGTTTCCACTAGCATAGTAAACTTGCTGCGTAAGGCCATTTACAATTACTTCGGTATTCCAGAATAGATAACCATAATTTCCGTTTAGCATTTTAGGTAATTCTTCATGGGGAGTAAATGACTTATTTACCCATCCGTCATTTATGATATCTGAATTTTTCCATTGACCCTTATTTTGGTATAGATATCCATACTTAGCAAAATCTATTGAATTTAGCTGTAGTCCACCTGCGGTATTGACAACACCTTGAGGAGTATATTGCCACTTAAGATCAGTAATAGCCAAAGGGTTGAATAACTTTTTTTGTGCATAAGCTTCTAAACCTCCAGGGATAGTCTTGTCTAGGATATCTCCTAAGATTACAGTGCCAGCAGTGAAGTAGTCCCACTGAGTACTGTTTTGTGATTTATCGACGGTCTTCAGATCCAATGCAAATTTGACCCAGTCATGAGTAGGGTACATACGTTCCTCATGTCCTGGAGAATCGCCATTTATGTCAGAGCCATCAAAGGCAGTGCTCATAGTAAGTAGATCATATAATGTAATTTTACTTTTGGACTCTGAGTAGTTGTTGTATTTTTTAAGATCATAGAATTGATCAATAGTTTGCATTTCATCTTGTATGTAACCATCATTAATTGCTATACCTAACATCGTACCGACAAAAGACTTTCCTACAGATCTAGTATCATGTAATGTTTTTCTATTCGTGCCATTAAAATATTCTTCTAAAGCAATTTCCCCTTCGTTTAATACCACTATACTTGTAATGTCTTTATATGTATTCGAGGCAACTTTTTTATTTAGATCTAATATAGTTTGGTCTTGTAAAGGCAAATTAGAAATGGCTAAGTCTTTATGTTCAGCAATGGATTGTATCAAAAGTAAAGAAGGGTCGATGTCAGATTCATTGGTAACTATATTGAGTCGAATAGAACCTGTAGCCATCAATTCACCTACGTTCATTTCCGACAACTTGAGATATGGTCTTATTTCTATGGTGAGATTATGGCTCCCTTCTGATAAAGCTTCTTCACCACCATTTCTATAGAGGAATCTCATCCACATATATCGACCCCAAGAATCTTCTTCTTTACTACTATATAGCGGTATGTATAATGAAGTATATTGGTTTTTGCTCATTACACTTCCTGCACCAAAGTTTAGATTTTCGGTATATATCTTTTTACCATCTACGATAAATGTAAATTGATAATTCCCATTATTAACTAATTCGGAGAGGCTAGCAGTAGGATTAATCTGCTTCATTTTATTTGTCAAGGTATTATCGAAGAATGCTCTGATTTTGAGATCTACAGATTCGGCAGACCCTAACGGTATGTCCATTGATGTTAGAAAATCATCTTCATTATAGTCACTCAAGGATATATAGTCAGACAGAAAAGTGATTTCGCCGATATGATTCGAATGTAATTCATTGTCGATACTTGGATTAGCGATGTAGCTTTCCTGTGGGTCTTGCATTGGTTCTTCTTGCTCACAAGATATACAAAGAAGGATTAGAGCTACAGAACTAAGAAAGTGAGATATATTTTTCATGATCAAAGTATTTGTTGGTTTGTAATATTTTGATGATGAGATACCTTAAGTCATGTTTAGGTTACAAAAATTGGAACATTATTTTTTACGAGGCTTATTATCTTATCTAGAAGGTCCTAGTTAAAAAAAGATTGGAAGATTTATTGATTAATTTGTAACCTAATCGATACTTCTTGTATCTAATGCCAAACAAACAAATACAACATGTTAGGACCTACTATATTTTTACTTGGACTTACGATAACATCTGGAATAACTTTGATCGCAATGATCCGGTACAGGCATATAGAACGAATGCATAGAATAGAGCATGGTATGGAAGAGCCAGATCCTCGTGCAAGCTTCAGTGTAGTTCGTAATATGGGAAGATTTATGATTGCCTTGGCATTATCTCTGCCATTTGCATTTATGATGTCTAAGTTGTTCCATCTACCAGATTATGTATTGATTCCAGGATCATTATTGCTGTTTGGAGGTATATCATTATTGTACAGTAATTATAAAGACACTAAGAATTACAATTAGTGACAATAGACTACGACAGCATCTATCTCAATAAAGTCCTCGATGGTGATAAGGAAGCTTTTCGATACTTTATCAAAGAATATCAGCAAATGGGATATTCGATAGCCATCTCTATGGTGAAGTCTCATCAAGATGCTGAAGATGTAACACAAAATGCTTTCGTAAGAGCTTATAAGAGTTTAAGGTCATTTAAACGGAACTCCAAATTTTCGTCTTGGTTTTATAAAATTGTAGTCAACGAATCTCTTAAGCATATCAAGAAATATCAGGGTATTCGTAGATATTCCGAAATTACAAATCAACATAATGAGTTAGAATCTGACTTTAGAGATGCAGTAGATATTATTGATTTGTCCGAAAAGAAGATTGCAATTCAAGAAGCGTTGGAAAGAATGAAACCTAAAGAAGCACTTGTTTTAAAACTGTATTATCTACATGAGTTGTCGCTATCGGAATTAATAGATAGTACAGGATGGAGCCAAAGTAATGTTAAGATACTTTTGCACAGAGCAAGGAAAAGTTTTATGAGTATTTATATCAATCAGAATAAAGAAAACTAATATGGATAATCCTACAGATAAGTACATTAATATAATGATGTCGCAGATCGATGAAGAGGTTTTTTTAAATATAGAAGAGCCAGTCATGGATAGGGTGGCACTTAGTATAGATCATAGTGTCGAATTGGCAAAGGTGAAAAGACGTATTAAGATTGGGATGATTGTAAGTATTAGTTTACTCATCGCCTTTAACATTTACACCTTTAGCATAGTCCTCAATGACTCGATGAGAATGGGCACTAATTTAGATCAGTACTTTATCGTGTCAACATTGTATTCATTTGTTGGTTTAGTTCTATTGTTCGTTTTAGTTGAGTTTAGAAAAAGAGTCTTATTTCTCAATAATATTTAATAGAACTTAAGAACTAAGCGATTAACTTAAATATTTACGCTTTAATTCATTCTCATGAAAATTCTGAAAATAATATAAGCTACACCAATCGCTATACCAATTATAAGCGACCTATTCTTTTTCTTGTCATTCTCTTTTTCAAAAGCTTTAGATTCCTTGGCGACAGCATTTTTGATCATCTCTAATGTGTCTTGTTTCGAAAGACCTTTAGCTACCATTTGAGCAGTTAGATGTTTTGGGGACAATCCTTCTTTGTATTTGCGTTGGACTTCTTTACGAAGCGCTGGATATTGTTTGATTAGTTCTTGCTTCTTTGGATCCGCTAGGCCTCGTTCTTCATAGATTAAGGTCGCGGCTTGGATATGTTCTTTTGAGTGCTGAGATTTCTGTAGCAGCATATTATTGATGTATGCATCGTTTCTACGACGAAGTTCTTCCATTGGTGTGATCATAGCTTAGCTTTTTTGGTAGGACTAATTTAATGAATTTGATTACTTCAAACTAAATTTATAGCTATGACCTTCATCAGGCACTATAAATTCTTCATCGGACATCTTATGATTTTCCTTTGCTAGTTGTAAGTCTATGATAGGACGATTTGGTCCATCATCAGCGAGAGCGAATGTACCAAAGTGCATACCGATGCTATGTTTTGATTGTACATCTTGATGGATAAGGACAGATTCTTTAGGGGAAACATGGATAGGAGACATAAACCATCTTGGGAGATAGGCTCCAATCGGAATGAGAGAAACATCTATAGGCCCTCGACGTTTTCCTATTTCCTTGAATACATCACCATATCCTGTGTCACCTGCGAAGTAGATTTTATGACCATCCATTTCTAATATGTATCCGCACCAAAGCGTTTGATCTCGATCAAATGTTCCACGACTGGTAAAGTGATTAGCAGGTACCGAATGCACTTGGAGGGAATCGATGTCGGAGCTTTCCCACCAGTCCAAAGCCTGCACTTCTGTGGCTCCCCATTTGCGTATGAGATGATCTAATCCTAGAGGTACGATAAATCTAGGATTATGATCTTTGATTAGGTTTTGGATCGTAATTTTATCTAAATGATCATAGTGATTATGACTGATTACAACTAAGTCTACCGATGGTAAATCTTGATAATGTACTCCTGGCGGTCTAAACCTTGCAGGCCCAACAAATTGTACAGGACTGCATCTCTTCGACCATACAGGATCTGTAAGTACAGTCATGTCCTCGTATTGAATGATGAATGTACTGTGATTTACAAAGGTAACTAGTACGTCATCACCATCAGGCGTAAAAAACGGTTTGTCTCTTACATAGGTCTCGTAATTACGAGTCCAAGACTCAGGTTCTCGAGTCGTGATATATTTAAACACTTCAGGTAATCCATTAGCAGGGATTCCAGTTAGATTGATGAATTTTTCGCCATCGAAATGCGCAGATTTAGGGCCTGAGTATCCTTTGGAAGAAAGGGCATATCCGACCACCAAAACTAATATCACGAAGATCGTAATTATTATGAGAATGATTTTTAGTACTTGCATAGAGGTGTAAAGGTAAAATTGCTATGCTTTGTTCCAGCTTATTGGCTAATAATCTGATAAATACTATCTATCACTCCATCTTGTCCATCACTCCAATCCTCAAAAGACTTCTCGATTCTTATATCTGGAACGACACCTTGGCTCATAGTCATTCCTTCTACGGCAGTTTGAAAGGTCATTCTTGCAATGTGTAAATTGAGCTGAGTATTTGGCAAAGTGATATCGGTACTACTGTCGTGGCATTTGTATGTGGCTCCAGAGGTCTGACCCACGAGAGTAGCGGTCTTATTATATTTAACCAATGATGATAGATGTCCAGAGGTAGATCCACATCCTCCGTCTATGATCATAAAAGTTTTTCCGTTGAATGAATTGTCGTAGGGTTGGATGGTCTTTTTTAGATCTGGGTAGCCCATGTTCTTTTCATGGAAGTATTGATATGGAGTCTTGGAAATATGTCGAAGTAGATGATTGGCGCAATTAGGATCACCTCCGCCATTGCCTCTTATGTCGATCACTAGATGATTGATCTTACGTACTCTAATTTCATCCATGCTACTATCTACAAAATCTCTAAATTCATTATAGTTGGCGCTATAATAATTAAAGGATCGAATAGTCATTAATGCTAAATCATGATCTGTATCTATTGAGAAAGATAGCCTTTCTGTTTTGACTTTATCATTGGCTTCTGATTTTTGATAAGCTGTAGCCGCCGTTATTCTTACTGTGGATTGATCAGCTAAAGTTAGAATGTACTGATCTGGGATATTAAAATAATTCTCTATAAAAAAATCTACTTCTCGATTGATATAAAATCGCGGATAGGAATCATTGAGTCCATCGGATGAAACTCTTTGCATCATACTGTAAAGTAATGATTTGGAGGACTGACCATTGATGCTTAATATTTCAGTGCCAGACGGTAAACTAGGATAGCGCATATCGCTCTGAACAATGAAAAGTTGATCTCCGACAAACCGTACATCTAAAGGGAAATGTAAAGAATCAGATATTTGCCTTTCTTCGATTCGACCAGTCAATGCTGTATGACCACATCCAATTGTAGCAATCAATTTTCTAGCGATCCAGTGAAATTCTCTGAGTGTATTCTCTTCCTTGAACTGTAGAATTTGATTTTGAAGGATATAATTGAAATCGTTTTTGTTGATGTAATCAAACGGTGCAGGGTGTGTATTTCTTATTTCATCTGCAATCGTATTGAGATCTTCGATACAATCTTTTTTGCTGTATAGTAACTCACCATTAGAGCTATACTTGATGTTAGATACCTTCATAGCAAACAAACCTATTAGAAGTATCACAAAAATAGATATGGCTATGTTTTTATTCATTAACAAACAAGTTAGTTATAAGTCCTCTCAAATTGAAATTAGACTATCACTTTTACGACGATCAATAAATGGTCATCGACTAAAAGAGTACACAAGATATATAATTGCCGAAGACGAGACTTCATCTGCTTACCGAATACTGAAAACTGCCGACTGAAAAATGCTGACTGAAGATTGCCGACTGAAAACTGCCTTTTTAAAATGGCTTTGTCGTGGAGTATTGCACGCGTTTTTGTAAAACGCTTTCGCAATACTCGGTACGCGTTTCATTTTCTTTGAAAATGAAACGCTAGTACCAATAATTGACCTTACATACCAAAGCACGATTGTTGGTTTCAACTTGTCTGCCTAACGCTCCGTTAAATACGTCATAGTTATCTATATATACTAAGAAGATATCTGACATCGGTGCAAATCTCCATTGCAAACGACTATTGATTCCCATAAATTCGTTTTGATCTTGGAACTGAAAGAGGGTAGTCCACAGTACATTGGTATTGAATCCTATTTCCATTTTACCTAGTACCGCAGATATAGTCCCTTCGCCATATTCGCCAGGAAAACTAAGTTCGTTATGTTGATATCCGATTCCAAGATTTCCCCATGGTGTTACTCTAAAATTGGTATTGAGAAACAGTTGATGGAGCGAACCATTATAAAATGATCCAGTACGACCTTCTGCACTGTAAGAGAATGCTTTTCGATCGTCAGATTGATATCTAGCATTGATAAATGTAAAGTTATATTTCTGTGACGGTAATGGAGCACCATCTGATAAGAACGAAAATGGAAACAGTAAATCTAATTCTGTATTACTTACCGACATTGCTATTTCAGCTCTCGTTCGAAATACCATCGTATATCCAATATCCGTATTTCGCTCATTAAATGATCCGTCAGTATTGAGTATTATTTCATTGCCAAATCCGAAATTGTGTCTAGCGATATTTCCTCCTACAGGTCTGTATTTGTAATCTATAGACGTTGCGTTTTGGATATAACCTAATCGTACTACAGTATCTCGGATTGCATCATAGTTTTCTATTCTAGCTACGAACCCCATATCTGCAAAGTAATCCTTTTGCATGTAGACGTTGTCCATAAATACTTCCCACGAAGCATTAGTAAAGCCAGCAAATGCGGTATAGAAGCCTCGATCGCTATTGATGTTTTCTTTGAATGAATGGTGCATACTTCCAGCTGCTGTATATTGTCCATTGTCTGATGTATATATCGCTTCTAGGCTGGTATTACGACCATAGTCTCCACCTATAGATTTGGCACCGTCAAATCCTTGGCGATTGAGAAACATACCTTGAATAATAGACCTGCCAATTCTCTTTTGATAGCTAACCGCACTTTGGTTTTGAGCTGCAGTATTATCACTTTTGAGAGAATGGACATTCATGACTCCGATTCTAGAGCTAGGAGTAACATTTCCTGTGAGTCTCATTCCGTATAGGATAGGTACTGTTTGTCTTTTGCTATCTAAGCCTATAGTCCTAGAGAAAAACGGTCTTGCTCCACCTACACCAAAATCAGCAAATAGATCGCTATTTTCCAAAAAGAAGGTTCTTTTTTCTGGTAAGAATATATTGAACCTTGTAAGATTAGTGACCAGTTCATCTACTTCTATATTAGAGAAATCAGGATTGATACTAAGATCTAGATTGAGTGTAGAAGTGATACTGGCTCTGGCATCTAATCCAGCATTGCTATCAAACTGAGAATCTTCATTTTTCAATTTTTCAATACCGCCAGCTACATAAGGAATCAGATTAAAATTACCCTTTGAGGCCTTTGGAGCTTCATTCCAAACTAAGCTGCCAGCAAAAGCAGGATCCGGTGGCCAAAACGATTCAGGCACCGCTGTCCAGTTGTGGTATTCGCTATCATTAAGATTATTACGGACAAAGTTCATTCCCCACTCTGTACTGGTAGGATCAAATCTTAATATCCTTAGTGGTATCGCCATCTCCATACTCCAATATTCTTCAGTAACGTGCACCGCTGAAGACCACTTATTACTCCAGTCCGAATTGATACCACTCGTCTGCGATCTCAGTGCATCCCATTGTGCTCCAGCGGCGGTGACTCCAAACAGAAATGCATTAGTTCTCGTATTGAGGGGATCGAGTATAATTGCTATCCCATCATTATCCCAATATTCATCTCTTTTAAGAGATTGAATAATAGGCTTTTTGGATTGGTAGCACTTGGCAGATACATACAACGTGTGATCATCATGAGTCAATCTTATTTCTGTACGAGGATCAGCACCTTCCGCGAAGTATGGGACCTTTTGCCAAAAGTCACTTCCGACATTAGTACTTTGCCATGCTGCTTCATCCAATTTACCATCAATGATTATCTCACTCGAAGTGGTAGTCATATCAAACCTAAAGACCTTCTTAAAGTCTTCGACCGCTGGCTGCGCACTACATATATGAGATGCCATGATCATCAAAGACAATATGATGATCTGACACATATGATTTTTTATCATGCGATAAAGTTAGTGTACTTGGTCATATTATTACAATCCTAATGGATAATGATTGTAATAGTAGATACAAGGTCTTGTGGCATATTAAATTTAGCTATTAGAAGGATTACTGTCTAATACCATTTCTGTTTGGATATGTCACTTTATATTTATTGGAAATCTGAATAATCTCAAGACGGAAAACACAGTCTTTGCCTTAGCTAAGGCGAGTATTTCTAAAGATGAAATTAGTCAGATTTACTTAAATATATGCGACAATTTCAAGCAGATATGGTATAAGTGATCTCAGCGGACTAAGATTGATTACCATAGACACAGTGCCTACATTTATTACCACAGCAGAAGCCTTTTTGATAATGGTATAATTCTGTGAATACATACCTTCCAGCATCTATGTAATAATGGTATTTCATTACCATATTCTTGCTTTCTTCCGGAAAAGGTACTACCTGTGCGATATGATCTACCTCAGCTAGACCTTCCAGACATCCAGAGCACAGGCAACTAGTATAATGTTTAGCAAGCCAAGTTTGAAGGGTAGGAGAGACCTCTACTTTAGCGCATTGGCATTCTGCGATATTAGTCATCAGACATCCAAATGGTTTGTGGCAGCGAGGGCAATCTTTGGCTTGCATATGGTAAACAATATTTATATCAACAATGATAAGGAATAGAGCTGATATATTGGATTTTGGCAATATTCAATTTAATCATAATGGCCCATATGTTTTCATTGAATTTAAAACACCTGAAAATTTTGTTTTAGAGTCATTTATTCTTAAAATTAATGATATTACAGGAAATGAAATATTGAATCAATCAATCAATAGTTTAAAGAAGAATAATAGAATCGATATTTCCGAATATCCTAAGGGTGTATATATATTAATGATTATTAGCAATGGATTGTCAAAATCAACAAAATTCATCAAATTATGAGATTAAGTTCTTTGTTTTTAACCATTGGAATTATAATGTTTTCGTGGCGAGCGAGTGCTCAGAATCAAATATCTATTAGCTCAGCGTACGCTGTCGAAGAGCTATCATCTAATGAAGATTATGAGTATGCTTATAACTTTCATGTCTATTATTCGAAAACAATGAAACCTTGGTTTAATCTTAATATGGGACTCTATTACCAACAACAATCATTTATATCTGGAGGAGCGCCATGGTTTGGTGGGGATGTAGTAGTTCAAGGTGAATTATTGAATAATGTAGCTAGAAATATTCATGCACAAGGAAAAGCCAAAACAATATTAGCAACTACTGGATTTCAATTTAGTAAATATGGTTTTTCCAGTGAGGTTTTTGGAGGCATTGGAAGCAGTAGTTTAACCTCGACATGGTATTACAGAACAACTCATAATGGACTTGATCTCAATAGACATAGTTTTGAAGAAGAGTATGAACGAAAATTTACATGGATGTACGGTGTCAAATTGGCTTATACTTACCCATTGTCAGAGAGAATAAATATTGGAGTTTCATTGTCTGGGAGTCTATTGGATTCATTTGAAAGAAAAGTATCTAGCACTTCCGGTGAATACAAGCCAGAGGAATATTATAATCCAGAATTGTCTAAAAATAGTTCTGAAAATTATGGAGACAAATATATTTTTGCAGGTTTGTTTTTTGAATTTAAGATATAATATTTCTAATATGTGCCCCATCAAAATCAATTGGTGGGGCCTATTTTTTTTAAAATCAGTATGTGTTTTTGAATGATTTTTGACTTCCAACTATAATGAAAATATACAGCTAAGTTTTACAATCACCATCTCTTCCAGAATGGCTTTTTCTTTTCATTTCTACTATTTTTTTCATCACCTTGGATAGACGTATTAATTAGTTTAATTACTCGACTGTAGTTGTAGTCGATATTGTCAACTGTCTTTTTCCAATTAATGTCTAATATTTCAATGCGCTTCTCTAAGGAACCGTTCCATTTTACATTGAAGCCATTTTTCTTCAATACATCGACTACTTTATGGGCAACTTCCAGTGCAAGTTTATCTTCGCGATTGTAACTGTCATATCCTATGTATAACATCTCTTCATCTCCGATAGCTCGCTCTAGATCTTGTGTGTGATAATAACAATACCCTTTTACAGATACTTGATTTTCCTTTAACTCTGATAAGATCTCCAAGCAATCACTAATGCTATCTTGTCTTGTGTATCCTGCTTTATGTAATGATATAATTTTACTTTTGTTTAGTTCATCAAATGCATTGACTAGTCTTTCAAAATCTGTAGGACTCTCCCAATTGATACTTTCTGCCTGATGTTGTTCTAGTTTTTGTTTGATTTCAAGTTTCAACCAATTTTCATCAAAGTCTTCATCATCGTAAAACATTTCACTGATGCTCTCAAAGAGTTCTTCTGCATTTTCGAAACCAAACTGGATATCCTTTTCAAGTTGTTCAGTTGCCTCTTCTCTAGATTCTGGATTCATGGTTGGTTTTTTTATGCTAAAATTTTGGTTTCAGATTGACTTACTTTTGGCTGACTATCTTTTAATATGGTTAGTCGTGGCAAACTTGATTTATGCGATTTTGACTACTCGACACTTTTGGCACAAAGGATATTCATCGAGCAGCGGCTTAATACGATTATGCATCTCTTCGAAGCTTTCGCCATATAGATACAGTGAAGTTTCTTCTCCTTCCCAATAACTAGCAATATGACCGGTTTTAAAATCTCCCAATAAGCGTTCTATTTCTTGATATACATGATTTACATCGCAGTTTTCATATACTTCATCATCTAGGTCTTTGCCATTGAGATATAGGCCCAATCCTTGATGAATTCCAAATGCTACCTTTTTGGTTTCTGCATCATGACCCTCTTGAGATATACTCAAGTAAGAACCTTTGGGTGCGAGCATTGCTTCTATTACTCCAATGATCTGTTCGATGTTATCGTCAGATGCATCAGTAAGATTTAGCTCTATATCACAAGAAGCTATTTCACCATTTGGTTCTTGCGATGTTCCTCCACCTGTTACTTTTGTTTTTAGCTCGAGACCGTTTAATATCTCTTGTAATGAATCCTCTATATCGTGACGATGCTTAGGTTGTAACCTTGCATTTAAGTGAATAGTTATATTGTACATGTCGTTATTTTTTTAAGGGTATTGTTTCAATAATAGTTAGCTAATGTTTTATTAAATATCTATATTTTCAATGCACTTTTTATTATAAATGACAATATACTTTTACCCTTATTGATTTTATCAATTGTATCCTTGTTTTTGATGTCACTGAGGTCTTCATCGTTTCCTTTATTGTCTTCATTATCTGATTGGTCTTCCATAATCAGAAGCTTCACTTCCTTACGCACTTCGTTATCGATATCAAACCTTAGAGCTTCGTTGAAGTATACTAGAGCATCAGTTCTCTGTCCCATCTTAGCGAGACACTTTCCGATTCCAATATAAGTCTTATACGCATCATTATCATCACCATAAAGCTCTTGTGATCTCAAGTAGGTCATATACGAATTAGAATACTCATTTTGTTTGTAGTAAATATCAGCTTTTAGTTCATGTATGTCGCTGTAGTCCGTATGACTCAGTATAGAGTTGATTACTTTCATCGCTTCTTTATAGCGACTCAGGGCTACTAGTATTTTTGCTTTTTGGAAAAACAATCCAGGTGAAGATTCGTCGTCTGCGTCAAGGAGTTTTGCTGTGATTTCATTGTCTTCTAATGCGGTTGTATAGTTGCTTAGTTCAACATTGGCATCAGCACGTATAGAATAGGGGTAGGCGTATTCAGGATCTATTGTGATAGACATAGAAGCATACTCTTCAGCAAGTGTGTATTCTTCTAAGGTCTTGTAGTGACCAGCTATGTCATCTATGACCACATGGTCACTTGGATCCTTTTTATAAGCTTCGAGTAGTACATCCAATGATTTTTCAATATTTCCCATCTTCTCAAGATTCTCAGCTCTTAAGTAATGGTATATGGTTTCATTTGAATCACATTGATCTGTAGCCTTTTTGTACGATACCTCTGCATCTTCTAGTCGATTTAATTGACTTAAACAATAACCCATCACCATGAAGTCATGTAGAATAAGTTCTTTTTTATTTATTTTTTGAAATTGGTTAAATGATGTTTGATAATCTTCCAAGCAGAAGTAATTGTATGCTCTGCATCTTACAACTTCTGCGCTGAAAGATTCATTTATTAAATGATCTAAAGAGCTTTGATAATTCAATACATCAAATTCTTGCTTTGCTCTAGCGACTACACTGTCTGTACTTTTTACGTTTGAGGAACCAAGCTTATTGAGTAGGTCTATTCTCATAATCCGATTGTAAAGACATGAATTCCATTTTTCTATATGTACATCCAACTTGCGGATTACATTAGAATTATTTTTCTTTTCTGCTTCAAGCATTACTCCAAGAAAGTCTCCATGGAATTGAACGGCAGCGTTTTCACTTTCTTCTATGAGATCAATATTTCGGCTTACCTTTTCTAGATCTTTAGAGTGAAGGGCACAATAAGCCATGAATATCGAATTCATGTTTTTATGGTCGATTGTTGGATAGGTGTTAGTGTCATGGACCTTACTTATAATATTGTATGCTTCTTCGTATCTTTTGGTCCTGTATAGACAGAGCGAAAGTAAGTCTTCCAATGAGCCTTCTGGAAATTTATTCTTGTCAATTTCGATTCTTTTAATAGCTTCCGTATATTTTCTATCTGACGTTAATTTTCTGATATTGGCATATAGGAAATCTAGTTCATGATTTATTAGATTTTCGATTTCACTACTTTCTTTTAAGATAGCTATTTTATGATCGTATATTGTTCTATTTGCAGGGTAGTCCTTGTTTGCTGACAAAATGATTTCTAAAGCCTTGGTGTATAGTTTTTGCGCTAGATGAAGTTCGATTTGAGCGAGCTCGTTTTCTAAGAAATAGTCATATTCTTGGACTTCTTGTAGTGTACTTTCTGCTAGTGGTAAATTTCCTTTAAGTATTAAGCATCTTGCTTTTATGGCTAGTAGCTCTGGATAGTTCTCTATGCTATGTTCATTCTCATTGATGCTGTCTAAGCAAAGGTCAATTTTGTCACAGTAAAATAGACTTGCCGCGTATTTATAAATATAGGTTCGGTAAAACTCTGTTTCTGATATTTGGCTCTTTAATAGAATCAGATGATCTAAAGATGAATTGTAATCTTCTTTGATGAATGCTTCTGTTGCTGTTACTTTAAGCTTTTCTATGGCTATATCTTCTGGGTTGCTATACCATGAAATAATTTTATTGCATGTTTCTATTGAGTGATTGTCAACATTGAAATTTATTATTTTTTTAATCTGATTGAGCTCGATATCTTCTTTAGGGTATTCTAGTTTGGTATCCCATGGCGTTTGTGACCAAGGACTATCGTTGTTGTTAAGTAATTTCTGATAAACTATAAGATCATCAGTGTTGCTAAAAAACAAATTGCAATGATTGCCATTTCGATATAGCTTGGTCTTATTCGAATTTATTTCCAACTTCCATATTTGCCTTCCAAGTAAGTAGTCTTCTCCTAGTTCTTGCCAAGATGAATACTGTTCCTGAAGTTTTTTTCCTATCCAAACCATATTATACATGGCTTCTGTTTTCTCTACATAGCCAGCAGTAACACCATTTTCATAGAGCCAGGCATATCGACAATAGTCCCAAGCTATAAAACCATCTGTATTTTCTAGAAATATATTTTGATAATTTGATTGTACTCTAGTTTTATGCTCAACTGCTTCAAATCTATCTAGGGAGTTATAATATTCAGGATCAACTAGATAGTAAGAGTCGAGTGCCGTAGCTACGGAAGTACGGTGGCCAACATTCTTTAGATGTGATGTGGTCTCATAGAAAGAATCTTTATCTGTTATATCCCACCATTGCTCTAGCATGGATTTAGTTGTTTTCTTATATCCAAAGCTCCATTGAATAAAATCAAATTGAGCAGGATCGGATTGATTCAGCATTTTTATAATTGCACTTAAGGACGAGAGCCAAGTGTTTTGCTGGCTATTAGCACCAGCTTTCTTTTTAAATATATTCTTTATCATAGTAAGACAAATGTATATTGCTATAATCGTTATTATTTGTTCAATCTATATTTGAATTGATCTAACCTATATTCGTTATTCTTTGCTAATTATCTGATAGGTTTAAGTATGGAAGGAAGCGTATGTCGTATTAGTTTGTATTGGATTTTACTTCCACATCGATACTTGATTTAATATAGATGCTTTGATATTACACTTTTTAATATTTAAGAAGTACCGATAAATAATTTATAAATAACAACAGAAATTAGTTTTGTTTTTATAAATTACAAGCATTATACGTTTAACTGTTGATCATTCCATTACTGAAGTTTCTCTTCTAAACTGGAACAATATTCACTCTACTTTATATCAACAGATCCCCACTATTAATAAAGTTTGATGATCTCGCATGATTTCATTAGGGAGGCCTACCCCCTATTGGGGTTCTGTGAGATCACGTCAACTACTTATTTTATAACCTTGTTAAATGCCTAATCGAATGAAGGATTTATGTAGAACGTTATTTAATCCAATACTGATATTGTTTCTTTTTTGTCAGGCCGAACCTACAATGGCTCAAAATGAATTTTGTGGTTATGATTTTGCTTTAGAGCAGCGACTTTTAGATAATCCTGATTTGCTCCAGGGTATTGATAAGGATAGAAAGATGTTGAAAGATAAGATGGTTTCTAATCGTGATATAGCAGGAGTCAGATCAATGGACCTTTATACTATTCCTGTTGTAATTCATATTATGCATCTAGGAGAATCGGAAGGGACGGGATCCAATATCTCTGAACTACAAGCAGTTTCCGCTATCACCGCATTGAATGATCACTTCAGAGCCTTGACCGTCGGGAATGATTCTAATATTGAATTTTGCTTAGCAGCGCAAGATCCGGATGGAAATTTCACAACTGGTATCAATCGTGTAGATGCTTCTAGTGTTTGTATATCAGGAGGAGCTTGCTATGAGGCAGATGGTATTTCGCTAGGGGAAATGGACATCGCAGTGAAAAATCTAAGTAGATGGCCTAATCATCAATATTATAATATATGGGTAGTCGCTGATATTAGCTCCTCAGCCGTAGGTTACGCCAGTTTTCCTTTTAATATTACACCATTGCTAGATGGTACAGTAGTTAAGTTTGATGCTTTTGGAACGGAAGGCAGTCTAGATCCTAATACTGCGGAGAATAAAACGCTGACGCATGAACTAGGTCACGGTTTTGGACTCTTTCATACTTTTAAAGGGGATGGAAATGGTACCGCTTGTCCTTCTAATTCAGATTGTTTGCTGGATGGTGACGAGTTATGTGATACGCCGCCTCATATAAGATCTACGTTAAATTGTAATGAGACAGGATCTAATGCCTGTGACGGAGGGTCTTCAAATACATTATATGTACATAACTATATGGACTATTCAGATGAAGCCTGTCGGACCGAATTTTCATTGGATCAGATAGATCGTATGCGTAGTAGTATTGAATTATTTAGAGCTGAGTTACTTACTAGTGTGGGGTGTCAACCTGGATGTGATGCGTTTGCTGCTGACTTTACCGCCTCAGTGCCTAGTGGCCCAATAGGAACTACTATTGCGTTTACCAATACTTCAACCGGAGGTTCTAATAATCTATGGGTGATTGATGGAGAAACATTTTCTTCCACTGATCTTACGCATACATTTGATGTCCCTGGATTATATAACGTTTGCTTACAAGTGAGTGGTAATTCATGTGTGAATCAATTTTGTGAATTGATAGAAATAGAATTTGATGATGCTTGCTATAATGAAAGTTTACCAGAGTGCGAATCACTTTTAAATGGAGATTTTAGTCAGAATAATTTAGAAGCAGGAACGTCAATAAATTTTGCAGATTGGAATATTCAATCATTTGATGAGGTTTGTAATTGGGGTAATATGGTTTCTACTCCATATTTCTGTTCTGATTTGGCAGGCCAAAACACCTTTGGTTTATTTGGATATGGTAACATTCAAGAGTCAATTGTCACTGAAAATGAACTTCCATTAGTAGATGGTCAATCTTGTACCATAACTTTCGAGTATTGGGTAGGTCATCGATCAAACGGCAATTTGAATCCGACGTTGAGAATACAAGCAGCACTTAGAGATGTTAATACAATCTATCCAGATCCAGATCTTCTAGCTAATTGGCCATTAGACATTTATGATTATGATGCTATAATAGCTCAGGTAGATTTAGCTCCTGTTCAGGCTAAAATAATGAATACAGTATGCCTTCCAACCGATGCAGTTTATAGTTTTCATAGTCAGTCTTTTACATATCACGATGGAGACGGCAAGTATTTGTACATGGCCAATGTCGCTGGAACAGGTAACACTATTGTCTTTATTCGTAATATTAGTATAAACTGTTGTGAGAGTGATTGTAATGTTAGGCCTTCATTTGATTTTGAAGTTGACAACTGTTCAGTTAATTTTAATGGGTTCAATACTGGTGATCCAGGAATATTTGATTGGGACTTTGGTGATGGGAATGGGAATACAGGGCCAAATGTTACACATGCTTATACCGCACCTGGTACCTATCAAGTGTGCCTTACTATCAACTGTGAAGAAATGGCTGAAGAGGTAGCTTGTCAAGATGTGACTATTACTTCTGGCTGTGGACAAGATTGTCTCATAGTGGAGATTTTGGATTCATTTTGTAACAATCAAGGTACTAGTGATCCAAGTGATGACTATTGGCGTTTTGATATGATCGTTACAGATCTATCAGGAACAGGAGTGAACTGGACAACTAGTGGAGATATACTGGATAGTGGCCCTTATGGAATCCTTAAAGAAGTGTATCCTGACGGAGGAAATGTTGTAGACAATCCATGCTACACGTTTACTGTATTTGATGTCAATGATCCCAATTGTAGTACCGATGTAAACGTATGTGCTCCAGCTCCTTGCTCTAGGCCTTGCGAATTGGAAATCAAATATGAAATGGGTATATGTAATGATGATAATACACCAGCTTATATATCAGACGACTATTATTATGTTACGCTAGATATATTTGGCACTAATGGCCAACCTTGGATGGCGAAACAAAAGTTTGAAGATCCAATTTCTGGATATCCAGATGAGGTATTGTTAGCCTCAGGCAGTGGCGATCAGTCGGTTGCGCTAGGTCCAATATTGGTGCAAGACGGTGACTGGACGATGTGGGTGTTTTTTAGTGATTACTATGATTGTCTGATTGATACATTTATCATGGCTCCAGAGTTTTGTTCTGGATGTCACGATGTAGAAATCGGAAACGTACAATGTTATGATAATGGTACTTCTGATCCAAACGATGATTACTGGACATTTGATCTGTATGTTAATGGACCTAGCGATTATTGGACTACACAAGGTGATGTTATTGATGCTGGGCCTTATGGATCCACTAAGACTATCCATATGGGAGCAGTATCAGAGTATGATTCCAAAGTGAATTTTGTTATTGTGGACAGTAAAGATGAGGAATGTATTACCGAAGTTACATTAAATGTACCTAAGGATTGCTCAGATGAATGTAAGATGGAAGCCAATGTAATAGTTGGTGATTGCGAGAGAGGTAAAGATGGTAACGCATACTTTCAAGTGTGGGTAGAAGTAGAAGGTACAGGTGGAGCATGTTGGATGGCCAAAAAGAAAAATACCGACAATACTGATGAAATTATAGGAACTTATTATAATGATCAATACGCCTACTTGGGACTGTTTCCAGCAGAAGTAGATTGGACTCTATGGATTGCCATTTGTGATCAATTTGATTGTGTAAGAGATTTCTATATTTCTGCGCCAGATTGCGAACGTGAAAGAAATCATGATGGAATTAGAAGTCGCTCTTTTACAGATACGTCTATATATCCTAATCCAATTGGAAGTGAAGTTCTTAGCCTTACCAGTTTGTCAGATATTACAAATGTCAGAGTATTAGATACCAATGGAAGGGTATGGGTCAACAAGAAAGTAGCTCATTCTAATTATCATGAATTGGATGTAGATATGTTACCTAATGGAGTCTATTATATTCAATTAGAATTAGAAGGGGATTCGCCATACATAGACCGTATTATAAAAATGAAATAGTATTTAAAGAAGTAAGGTAATTGAATTCCTTGTACATTGATTAATGCAGCACCTGTCAGTAACGACAGGTGCGTTTTTTATTAGCACAGTGTTAACTTTGGCAGGAAAGCCTATTCTATGGTACTATGAAAGTCTAACGATATATGATGTCTGGATCATTCAAGGCCGTGAATTGTATTGTTCTGAAATGTCTATATTTAGTTTTATATTTTGGATATTGTGAATGTCAGATTAAATAATATTATAAGTAAGATATAAGAATGAAGGATGAACTTAAGAGTACAGAGAATGTAGAACTCTATTCGCAAAGATCAATTGGAATCGCAACTTTTCTTGGTGGCCCATTAGCGGCTGGATATTTGATTTGTGAAAACTGTAAAAACTTGGATCAACCAGATAATGGAAAAAAAGCATTTGTGCTTGGTGTCGTTTCAACCATTCTCTTATTTGTTGGTATTTTTTCAATTCCTGATTCAACTATAGATTCTATCCCAAATCAATTGTTTCCAGCAATCTATACTGCAGTTATTTTATTGTTGGTGCATAAGTTTCATGGTTCTATACTCGAACTACATAAAGAGAATGGATATAAATTTTATTCTGGTTGGAGAGCAGCAGGAATAGGCTTCATATCTATGCTAATATTATTGGCTGGTATATTGGGTTATGATTACTTGACAACAGACTATGAGTTATATGAAAACTATGAAAGTGAAATGGAGGCCTTCACTTTGAATGAGAGTCAGACTATTGATTTTTATGATGATTTAGAAACGAAATCCAATTATGCACTTCTTCAAAGGATTGACAATTTTATTATTCCAAATGGGAAGAGAATATTAAAATAATTGAAAGAGTAAATGCTTATGATAACCTACCGTCGGATATCAATGCACGTAACACAATCTTAATGGAATATTCAAAACTGAGAATTTCGGCCTTCCAAATAATGAGGAAAATGATTCAAGAAGATACTGAAGAGTACTTTGAAGAATTGAATGAAGTCCATCTGAAAATGGATGAAGTATTAGAACAATTAAATCAGGATTAGTGAATTAATATAAATGATCGTTAACACCATTAGTATTGCGCTCAGCGGAATATCTTAGCGTACTCAATCAAAAAAAAAGAAAATATGACCTTCGAACCAAAGATCTATAAGTTGAAGTCAGGTCACTCAATTGGACTTCGAGTTGCTACAGAAGAAGATGCTCAAAGGCTCATAGATCTAAAAAGGAGCTACATCAAAGACACGACCACGATACCCCTGCTATTGAACGAATATCAAGGTAAGCTAGACAGTGAGGTGTTACTAATCGATGAATATATTAATAGTCTTAATAGTATATTGCTAGTTGCAGATTGTAATGGAGAGCTAATTGGGAATATTGATTTGACTGGAAGCGGAAGGTCGAAAATGTTTCATACAGCAATGATAGGAATGGGAATAAAGGAAGAATGGAGAAATCAAGGGTTAGGAAAGATTTTAATAGAATCAACTCTTCAATGGGCAAAAGATCATTCTGAAATTGAAATTGTATGGTTGGATGTATACGCATCGAATAAATTAGGATATAATCTTTATAAAAACACAGGTTTTCAAGTTAGCGGTACAATTAGTGGTTTTTTTAAAGAGGAAGACGGCTACAAAGATAAAGTTCAAATGTATCAACGTATAAGAGAAAGGCAAACTTTAATTGAATAGTAGGTTCATAATAATTATCAGTGGAGTAAGATAGAAAGTAATCAACCATTCCGGAATATACTCTTAGTTGATAATTTATAAATTCCCAAATAAATCATTCTAACTCTTGGGATCGTTTCGATTTCAGTATATTTGGTTCGAAAATTAAAATGACTATTTAAAATACCATCAGTATTAGAGTGCAAATCTAAGTGTATAAGATGTTGGCGGTTTATCAAAAAAAACAATTATGAAAAAACAATTAACTTATTTATTCGCAGCAGTAACATGTATTTTTTTTATTTCGAGCTGTGCATCACTTACTGGATTTGAAGAAGGAAGAGTATTAGGTGAAGGTAATTCTGAACTTATGGTTTCGGGTAATTTTACCAGGGTACCAGATTTGTTTGATGATGAAGATCTAGGAGGAGATTCGCTTAGTACGGCTATTTCATTCCCTAACATTGAAGTTTCTTTCAAAAGAGGAATTACAGATAAACTAGATGTTGGCCTAAGAGCAAGTACGAACTTAAATGCAAGCACATATTTGAAATATCAGTTAGTAGGAGATAATACGTCATCTTTTGCACTGTCGCCAGGCTTTGAAGCGGGAACGGTTTTGGGTTTAGCTTACAATGTTGGAGTTCCAGTTTATGTTACATACTATCCTGCTGAGGCGGTGGCAGTTAATCTTACTCCGAGGTTTATGTATCAGTTTATTACTGGAGCAGAGACTAGTGGCGCATCATATCTTGGGGGTAATTTTGGGCTGATGTTCGGTAAGAAAAACAAATTTGGAATAGATATAGGATATTACAATGTAGGATCGACAATTACAGGCGACGGTGGTGGACAATCTTTAGTTACTGTTGGTATAGGAGGTAAGTTTAGATTTGGTGATTTTGATTCGTCACCAAAAGAAGAACGAAGGACATCTAAAAGCGATAAGAAGTCAAGGAAGAGAGGTAAAAGAGGTAAGAAGAAAAGAAACTAAACATACTTCAAAATTAGCTTGATTAAAATAAACAAGAGGCTATCAATTTATATTGATAGCCTCTTATTTATTAAATTATATTTTCTGTATCGTAGCTTAAAAAATTTGATAAGTTGGTTTCATTCAATGTCAATAGAAAAGAGTTAGATTGTTTATTGATAAACGAAGGTCCTAATCTGCTGATATTAAACTTTACCTACATTTCTTTTTCTACAAACGCTTCTACTTGCTTGAAGTAATTGATTATATCTGCTTCATCATTTCCATAATTGATAGTTACAAATCTGATGAATTCAGTACCATGGAATGAACCATATCCTACCATTAATTCTGATTTTTCGTAGAGGGCAGTACAGATATCTCTTGCAGGTATGCCTTTGTAATTGTAACAAATGCCGATCGAATCATCAAAGCTATATAGAGTATAATCGGAATTACTAAGGATGTAATTTCTAGCGACTTCCCCTAAGCGAAACTGCTTATCTACTAATGCTCCAAGTCCTTGAGTACCGATGCTTTTCCATAAGGCCCAAAATTTAAGCGCATCATTACGTCTTCCGCATTGCAACGATATCTTTCCAGGGTTAAAGTCATCCGCATCAGTTTGATAAAGGTAACTAGCGTCGTTAGAGAAGCTCTCATGGAGGTGCTTCTTATCTTTAACGACTATGATCGAACAGCTCAATGGCGTACCTAGCATCTTGTGTGCATTGACGGTATAGCTATCTGCTCGATTAGCACCTTTGATAAGGTGTCTGTAATTATCAGAGAATAGAGCAGAGCCGCAATATGCACCATCCACATGCATCCAGATTTTATATTCAGCGCAGATATCAGCGATCTCTTCAAAGGGATCAAAAGCAGCAAGGACTGTTGTACCTGCTGTGGCATTGATCATGATAGGGTGTAGCCCTTCTGCTTTATCTTTTATGATCGCTTTACGTAGAAGACTAGCATCCATACGTCCCATACTATCCGCTGGTATCTTGTGTACATTGTTTCTTCCTATTCCGGCAAAAGCGGCATTCTTTGGAATACTATAATGTGATTCTTCAGAAGTATATACTACAAGTCCTGGTCTAGATCCTTTATGCTTGATCTCTGGATCAAATGCATCTCTAGCCATCAATATACCTTTGTAGTTGGTCATAGATCCACCTGCAGCGAGTGTACCATCCGAGTTGCTGTCCCAACCTAGAAGATCAGTAATGTTACGAATGATCTCTTTTTCGATTGCAATCATAGGTCCACCGGCCTTATAGGTGTACATACTATTATTTAGGATTACAGCAAGTAGATCACCTAGTACGGCAGTCTCGTTACGACCTCCAAATAACTGATTGAAGAATGCGTTAGTAGCGGTCCTTGGTGTGGCTAATACAAGTTCTTTAAGCGATTTCTTGAAATTATCCATGTTGGTACCATCATGAGATAATTTGAGATCCAGCTCTTCATACACCTTTTCAGATGGGATGTATCTTGCAACAGGATTGTGTTGCTCATCAGCCAATAGTGCTTGAGTGATCTCTTGGAATATATCTAAAGCCTTTTGCATATTTTTAATTCAATTTGCAACAAAGGTAATATTACAAAGCTTTCAGCTAGAGTAATTACTAATAACTTACTTTTAGCTGACAGTGAAAAAAATCTAGGATATCATTTCTGTGATATTTTCAATATGCTCTAGGAGTAAAGCGACCTCCACTTCGTTGGCAGTAATTGTGGCATTGAGGTGAGTTTTTGTAAATTCTATATTAGATAAAGATGCTTCATTTGCATTGATCTTGAGATTGAGAAATGCAATAGTATTCGCTTTTGCTAGTCCTATTCTTATCTGCTCGCGTATAAGCTCTTGGAGATCAAGAGGAAATCTATCGTCGATATCTGATCTTATCAATTTTTGCACGATTGGAGCCGTCATCTTATAGATGATACTTGGTGTCTGCATATCTACATCGAGGTCATGCAACTGTACTTTGCCATCTGTGATGACTGGTGTTCCAGATAATGTAAGTGTAGATACTATAGGAGATACGAGTTCTATTTGTATATCTAGTTTTTCGGTATAGTTAATTTCTACATTGCTGGATTTGAGTGTTTTGCCTCCTATAACTAGCCCATTTATTTTCGATTGCACGATATCCTCGAGACGATCGTATTTGAGCGCAATATGTACATCTTGGCTATGTTCGAGTGGGTCATTATCTATCCAATTGAATGGAGGGATATTCCAGTCTTCCGAAACTCGATATTCTGTTGTAATTTGATTTTCGATATTGAGATATAATGGCAATTCTATTTTGTCTGTATATTCTCGGAATCCAGGACTTTCTATACCTTCTAGCTGAGCTCTTAGGTATAATTCAGGATTGGCGGAGATCTTTCTACTATCAATAAGATTAGCAAGTTTCTTATTGATTAGATCTTGGAAATCAATCTTTTCTGCTACGCTGCCATCGATCTGATTGGTGATCGTATCATCTATTCTATTCATCACCATATTAGCAAGAGGAGAGACAGGTATATTAAGGATGCCTACTTTTACTTTAGGCTCTTCGATCCATTTCCATCCATCTATTGTGGTTTTAGTAGTGAGCTGAAGATCCTTAGATATGTCAGCAGTAACAGTAACATTGAGTAAGATGGTACCATTGGCTTCTATTGTAAACAGCCCATTGGGCTTCTCTATCCTTATGTCTAAAGGTAGATCAAGATAGATTGATTTTTTACGAGCAGTCACGTTAAGATCTCCGTTTCTCTTGATCTTTACAGCGAAACCCTTATAATCCAAAGTTTCATTTTCCAAGTTTTCGTCGATATTACTTGTGACAATACTAGAGATGAGGTGCTTCGGAATGTCTGTAGTGATTCTGATCATTTAAGGAGATATTATGTATTGGTTACTATACGAAGAACCCCAAGTATACGTAATTAGTTTTACATATTAATGAAAAGGATAATGTGTTAACTAATAAATGGTGATTTGGTAGAGCTATATTAAACTGTTTATTTCAGTTCAAGGATTCACCAATTGAGTTTTCGACAGTTCTAATTCACTTTACTTTTTACCCTGCCAAGAGACATCGCCCACAGCATAAAATTGGGAAGAGGTTTATTAGGATTTCGTTTCGTGAGATCTAAAAACCATCCCATTTTTTTGATTAATGGAATTTTGTGTGCCTCTACAAATTCTATTAAGGTGCCATCTGGATCTTCGACATAAGCAAATCTTCCTGCGGCTTCTCCCATATCAAAACTATCTGCCGAATCCACAGTAAATGGATGACCAGCGCTCGCGCATTTAGCCTGAAGAATAGCCATATTACGCACATCAAAACAAAGGTGTATATAACCAATGTCACCCCACATCCTATCTTGAAATATTCGCTTCGGTGAATAGTCGATCGCTTGTATGAGTTCTATATAAGTAGATCCTAGTAATCTGCTAAATGGTCCTCTTCTAGGTTTGCTATGAGTAAGTATCACCTTTCGATATCTATTGCCAGATTCCGAGATAGGGCATAGCTGATCTTCATCTGTCGTATCAGTAAGTACCTTATCATATCCCAATATATCTTGATAGAAGGGTAGAGACATATCCATATCACTCACTCCGATCGTACAACCAACAATACCTCCGATATTAGAGAGTCCTTTTTTGTTCCAGTCGATCGCTTCGGTTATTTCTATCCAATTGCCATTGAGATCTTCGGCAAAGAAGCATTTAAGCATAGCACTGTTAAAGCCTACTGCTGACAATAGGTGCACACCAGCGGCATTGAGGTCGTCATAAGCTTTATCTACATCCAGAGCTTTATACTTGATAATCTGTATACCAAGATCACCTAATCGTATAGGTTCTTTTGGGATTAGAGGAGTACGAGAGGTATGTTGCCAAATCTCTAGTCCGCCACCTCCAGCATAATTTACTGCGAGTACCGCATGTCTGCTCTTTGGCTCGCCACCAGTATATGGAAGCATTAGATTTGCCTCTGCGGCTTCGTCGAAAATAGGAAGATCAAAACCTAAGTGCTTGCGATACCATTCCCAGGTATCGTATACACTGTCATTACCCAAGCCGATTTGCTGGATTCCAGATATTATATAATCATTCATTTATTCAGAGTGCTTTGCGATCTCGGTTTTGCGATATTCGCCCGCGGTTAATTTAGTTCTAATACTATTAAATGCAATAACCGTAAGATTGATATCTTCCATCGTGTGAGATGCAGTTGGAATCAATCTTAGTAAGATCATGCCCTTAGGTATCACAGGGTAGAGGACTATAGAGCAAAATATAGAATGGTTTTGCCTAAGATCCGTCACTAAGTGCGTCGCTTCAGCTACAGAACCTTCCAAAAATACAGGAGTCACACAAGAGTTGCTATTACCGAGGTTAAATCCTGCTTCTTTGAGTCCAGATTGAAGGGCATTCACATTTTCCCATAATTTAGCTTTATGCTGTGGTTGTGTACGTAAGATTTCGAGTCGCTTCATATTGCCTACTACCTGAGTCATTGGCATAGACTTAGCAAATATCTGAGATCTCATATTGTATTTGAGAAAAGTCATAATGTCATTAGTGCCTGCTAGAAATGCACCGATGCTACCCATTGATTTGGCGAAAGTAGCAAAGTATACATCTATATCATCTTGTACACCTTGCTCTTCTCCTGCTCCAGCACCAGTAGCTCCAAGAGTACCAAACCCATGAGCGTCATCCACCATCAGCATGAAATCATACTCCTCTTTGAGTAATGCGATCTCTTTGAGCTTACCTTGATCTCCCTGCATGCCGAACACGCCTTCTGAGATCACCATCACACCGCCGCCTTGCTCTTTGGCCAATGCTTGTGCCGAGATCAAGTGCTTCTCTAGACTTGCGATATCATTGTGTAGATAAGCAAATCTCTTTCCACTATGCATACGCATACCATCTACGATACAAGCATGACAATTTTTATCATATACAACGACATCTCTACGCGTCAGTAAACAGTCTATAGCAGACATAATACCCTGATATCCAAAGTTGACAATTACCGCTTCTTCCTTCATTACGAACTCTGCGAGCTGCTCCTCTAGTTGATCATGAAGGTCTGTATTACCGGACATCATTCGCGAACCCATTGGGTAAGCAAGGCCCCAATCTGAAGACGCCTGAGCGTCCGTGGCTCTCACTTCTGGATGATTAGCTAATCCTAGATAGTTGTTAATTGACCACATGATCACTTCCTTTCCGTGGAACTGCATGCGGTTACCTAACTCGCCTTCTAGTTTGGGGAATATGTAATATCCTTCTGATGTCTCGGCGTACTGGCCCAATGGGCCTTTATTGGTTTTGATTCTATCTTCTATATTCATAGTTTTCTATCTCTGTATTATCTTCAACTGATAAAGATACTATTAGATGTGGGTAGAGCAATAGAGTGGCCGTTGATTTTCTTTAAGCCTTTGATTATGCACTTTTAAATGCTTCATTACCAACGCTAATTATAGTCCTGCAGAAAGAAAAGCCCAAATCAATTGCAATTGATTTGGGCTATAAAAACAACTTACGTTACTAACTAAAACGTATTCTTACTCTTCTTATTTAGTTTCAATACTCGCTTACCGCTATTGGCAGTCCAATATAGAGAAGTACCATCTATCTGATAGAGATTACCTTTTTTATCCACTAAAGATGTTCGATCAGTGGAAAGTTTATATCTATGCCATTGGTCATTAGTTGTATCCTTTACTTTTATACCGTCTCTTGTAGAGACGATGATGACTTTCTTTCCGTTGGAACCCTGGCTTAACCATGTTCCTTCAATTTTTCTCAGTTTATCAGCGTCAATAAGCGATGGTGTATAGCTCAGTCTATTTCTACCTGAATCTGTTTGTGATTTTCTGCGATCCCCTCGATCATATCCGCCGCTGTAATATCCATCATTTTGGTGACCTTGATGATTGTTGTTGCCATAGTATCCGTCTCCGTAATGATCATAATGCTCTGTAGAGTAACCACTGTTATAATACCCATTGTTTTGATATCCATTACCACATTTCATTTGACGAATAAATCTGGTTCTTTGACCATTATGTCTATTATAAAATTCGATTCTATATCGGCTTTTTATGATCAGTTCGTTTCCACGAGAGTCGATATATTGACTTCTTCGACTTCTTTTAAATCGTGCAGATTTTTTTCGACCATATAGGCCTTTGATTATAAATCCATGGCGCTGCGCATCTACCTTAATTGTAGTATGAGTATTGCGACTTTCCCAAAAACCTTCGAGGTCTCTTTCGATGTGATTGGCCTGAGCTAACATAGGTAGTAAGGCCAGTGCGAGTGTATATAGTATGATTCTCATAACTGTACTTGTTTGGTGTACTAATAGATCGTATCCAGGCCTGTTAATAAGTACTAATGAGAGATTAAAAGACTGTTAAATAAGGGCGAAGCTTGTATGAAATGTATGAATTTTCTTCTGTTTTTATCTTTGCAAAATAAAGAGTACAGATGATGGAGATATTCAAGATATAAATTACACTTCTTTGATGGAAGTGCATTGGCATTCATTTTTTTTATAAAAAAGAGATTAGATCTTATCGCAGTAAATATAGATAATGCTGTTTATTGTAAGTTTTGGAATAAAGGAAGGCGATCCTGAAGATAAATATGTAGTGATTAATATTTTCCAAGGTAGGAAAGTACCTTGGGAAAAAGACTAATATATTTTCACTATTCTTCTTCTCCTTTTCTAGTGACAAAACCTTCTAACCCATCCATTAGATCTTCAGCTTTATCTGTCAATGTATTACCTGTTTCTTTAAGTTTTTCCATTGTACTCTTAATTTTATCATTGTTGCCTACTTCAGAGGCAATAGCCTTTCCTTTGGCCAGCATATCTGAACTGGTTTCTTCTATTTTCTGACCAAGTATTTGAGCTTGTTCTGCAATTGATTTAAAACGTTCGTCATCCATCAGATCCTCTGCTTTCACTTTCGATTTGGCATATACTTCACCAGCTTTTTCTACAACATCACCGGTAAGTTCTTTTGCTTTTTCTATTGTTCCAGTGATGTACTCTTTTTCGAGAGCATCATCTATAAATTCGGTAGACTTATCTATGGTTTTCTTAATCTTGGATCCTGAAAAACCGAGTATTTTAAGTATGGATTTGAGCATAATTGTAAGGCTATTGGTTAAGCATAGCCAATATAGTTAAATGGAGTGATAGTTTTTAACTCAGCCTTGATTTCGTCAGTTGTATTGAGAGTATCGATAAAAGCGGCTATATCATTTTCATTAACCATTGTCTTTCCTCTAGTGAGCTCTTTTAAGGCTTCGTAAGGCTTTTTGTATCCTTCCCTACGCAGTATGTTTTGTATAGCTTCGGCGACTACTGCCCAGTTGGCATCTAAGTCGGCCGCAATTGCATTCTCATTTAGTATCAGTTTGTTTAGCCCTTTTAGGATGCTAGTATAAGCTATGAGAGAGTGGCCAAGAGGTACTCCAATGTTACGGATTACAGTACTGTCAGTAAGGTCACGTTGCAACCTGCTGATTGGAAGTTTAGCGCTCAGATGATTGAGAATGGCATTAGCTAATCCAAGATTACCTTCAGCATTTTCAAAGTCTATAGGATTGACCTTATGAGGCATAGCACTTGATCCCACTTCGTTGGCTACTGTTTTTTGTTTAAAATATTCCATCATAATATATGTCCATATATCACGGGTAAGATCGATAAGGATAGTGTTTATTCTAGCGAGTGCATCAAATATCGCTGCCAAGTGATCGTAATGCGCAATCTGAGTTGTATATCTAGACCTTGATAAACCTAATTGTAACGATACAAAGTCATCGGCAAATTCTATCCAGTCTAGATCAGGGTAGCATACTTTATGTGCATTTAGATTACCGGTAGCACCACCAAATTTGGCTTTGATTGGTAGCGATCTACATCTATCTAATTGATCGTTGATTCTCTCTACGAATACCATAATCTCTTTACTTAATGATGTTGGAGAAGCTGGTTGGCCATGTGTTTTGGCCAACATTGGGATATCTGCATATTCTTTGGCCATACTCTCAAGACTATGAATAACTTCTTCAAGACTAGGGTAGATCACATGATCAAGCGCATCTTTCACCATCATAGGTGTAGATGTATTATTTATATCCTGTGATGTAAGTCCAAAATGAATAAATTCTTTGTGCTCAGAAATTCCTTTGGCATCGAATTGTTCTTTTATAAAATACTCTACAGCTTTCACATCATGATTAGTGACAGCCTCTATTGACTTTATTTGCTCTGCGTCGGCACTTGTAAAGTTATCTATGATAGATCTAATAGACGCTTTGTCATCTTTACTGAGTGTGCTCAGCTGAGGTACAGTCTCACACATCTTGAGGAAATATTCTATTTCTACTAATACTCGATACCGAATGAGCGCTTCTTCCGAAAAATATTTCGCTAAAGATTGTGTCTTTTTTGCGTATCGTCCGTCTATTGGAGAGATGGCTTGTAACATGTTGCTATATATATGTGATAAATAAGCGCAAAGATGCGGTTTCTTCAATATAATGGAGCGAATTGCAGTTATAATTATTCTTATCCGGATATCCCTCTTGATTTTCAAGTAAGATTCTGCGAAATCTGTAATAATAATGCTCATGTGCAATACATATTACACAAATTATTATTGTATTATTGATTGATTATAGTACTTTTAAATGTACATTTGTGATTAGAATGTAAAAAGCCTAGTTAACCAATTAATGTTTTTATTTAGTAATTAATACCCTTACAATTAGACTTTTACAAGAATAACAATGCTTTATGTATAGACTCACTTTTCTTTTCTTAGCCTTTGTTTTAAGCTCTAATTCTAGTTCTGCACAGTACTACGAGTTTGGTGGTGGTATCGGAGCCACTCTTTATTATGGAGACCTTAATGCTCCAGATCTATCTACAAATATTGGTAATTCTGAATTGGGTGGACAGATTATGCTTAGGTATGTAGCAACGAAAAATATTGCTTTAAGAGCTAATTTAATGATTGGGAAATTGTCGGGTGATGATCGTAATTCAGATCAAGAATTTCAACAATTAAGAAATCTTAGGTTCACTTCTATACTTGTAGAAGGGGCTTTACTAGGGGAATATTACTTCTTTGGATATGACGCAGAAGCTGGGACTCAATTGTTTTCTCCTTATATAACTGCAGGATTCGGATTGGTATATTTCAATCCGAAATCAGATCTTAATGGAGAAACTTACGAATTACAACCCTTAGGAACTGAAGGTCAAGGGCTTCCGGGTCAAGCAGAGAAATATAGTAAAACGTCAATAGCCATCCCATTTGGTGGTGGTGTCAAGGTGAAAATCAACGACAGATATAATTTCGGAGTTGAACTGCTTGCACGTAGATCATTTACAGATTATATGGACGATGTAAGTACTACTTATGCCAATACTGACGATCTTTTTGCTGCTCATGGTGCAATTAGTGCAGCATTTGCAGACAGAAGAGGTGAGTCACTTGGTGTTCCTCAGCTTAATACGCCAGGCGCTCAGCGTGGTGGAGCGACTGTAGATGATTACTACTTCTCAATCATGGTCAACTTTACAGCTAATTTCGAAAGCATCTTCGGTTGGGGTACAGGTAAAGCCAATATGGACTGTCCTAGATTTTAGTACAGTTTTTTTTGATCGTCCTAAGATGCGGGGCATTATATAAAGCTTTGTAACAAAAGAAATAACGAAGTTCGATTTTGGACAAGTGTTTTACTTTGTAAAACAAGCCGTGAGAGTGGAATTTGGCTTTTTTTCACCAGTGTTTAAGAATTAAACACGTATTCGGAGTGGAATGTGGCTTTTTTCCAGAAAAAACAAATGTACTCCGAATACACATCGCTAGAAATACTCAGACGATAAGTAAAACAACAAAGCTTTATTCCAGCCACATGTCTAGAAAATGCTATGGCTCAAGTATTTTGGTAATTTCCAACAATATAAGCCCCACAGGCCCTCAACTAACATTTTATTCACTACTCATTATTAGCTAGCCTAGCTAAATAGTCATGTCACTAACCATTTAATATTCCTTTGAAGCTTTTCCTGAAAACAATTGCCTAACCTTCTGTGTATAAAGCGATTAATATCATTTTTTGTTTGGATGCGCCACTTTAGAATTGTTGGAAGTCTGTATAATATCAAGGTAAAAAGGCAGTCTTAGTCACAGCTTAAGCGAGTATTTCAAACGATGAAATTAGGTCGAGTTACATAACCATATGGGACAGGCTAAAGCAGTTTGGTATACTATTTTCCGCTTGTTACTTCGTCTGTCATTGGTCTATTCCAATATTGAGCACTCACACCAGGAGAATTACCCAGTTCATTGTTATTGAAGCTAAAAGCAGCTGCAATCGTAAAATGATTTTGAATCACATATTTGAATCCAAAGTGAAACGAACTAATTTCTAAGTTGGCACCAGCCATAAGATCTAAATTATCTAATACTGCATATTCGGCACCGAGTTTTATCTGAAAATTTCTGTCGATTATTTTTTCTATTTCTGCAAAGAAATCAAGTTTTCTAGAAGGTATGTACCTCATTCCAATTTTTATTCTACTGTCCAGTTCTTCTATTTCATTGAGCTTACTACTTGTAGGGTTGAAGATATGTGCAGCAAGGTGTATTTGATTACTTAGCTTACTATATAGCCCTATTTCCGCAGTATATGAGTATGTATTGCCAAAACCATCGATCTTGAATCCTAGCACATCAAATTGGCCTCCTATAGCAAGATATGAAGTAAGAAGTCTGGCATAACTAAGTCCGATCTTTTGTTCTGAGTAAGCGTCGAATCCATATTGACCCACCATGATGCCTATTGTACCTACATTTAGCGAAGTTGCCGCTGCGAAAGAGAATGTTGTCAATTCTTCCAGTCCGAATCGCTGATCTGCACTTACGTCGACCGCCCATCCTTCAATAAATGCTGTACCCGCTTGATTGGTATACATAGCAGAGATGTTATTCATTGTTACGCCTGCATTACCTATTCCATTTGTGGTTGCTCCGCCAAGGTTTTGGGTGCCATTCTGGGCAGAAGTAGAGTGGTGTATTGTAAAAGTAAATAATACTATATATGTAATTGATTGAATTGTAGATATGTATGTACGCATTGGTCTCTTTGTTAGTTGACTTTCTACAGGAATAAAATTGGCCTGAATTCCTTCTCAAGGTAGTAATATTTAGAGACTCTGGTAGGTCATAAATGGATGGAAATATCTCATTTGAAAAAACTTTTTCAGAACCCATTTTTATGTCTCAAAATGGGTGTCAAATAGAGCTAAATTGCTTATCTTCGTCAGCTGAAAATCTTGTTTTTAAAAAATATATAAATGGCTAACGATCAGAGAATTATACCTATCAATCTGGAAGATGAAATGAAGTCTTCCTACATAGATTATTCTATGTCAGTGATAGTAGCGAGAGCATTACCCGATGTGAGGGATGGATTGAAGCCTGTGCACAGAAGAGTATTGTACGGGATGCATGATTTAGGGCTTAGTTATAATAAGTCTCATAAGAAGTCTGCAAGGATAGTAGGAGAGGTATTAGGTAAGTATCATCCACATGGAGATACTTCAGTTTATGATGCCATGGTGCGTATGGCGCAAAATTGGTCACTGAGATATCCACTTGTAGATGGTCAAGGTAACTTTGGATCAATGGATGGTGATAGTCCTGCGGCGATGAGATATACCGAAGCACGACAAGCGCGTATAACAGATGAGATCTTAAGTGATATTCAAAAAGAGACAGTAGATTTTAGACTTAATTTTGATGATACTCTAGAAGAACCAACCGTACTTCCTGCTAGGATACCAACACTTATGATTAATGGTGCATCTGGAATTGCCGTAGGTATGGCAACCAATATGCTCCCACATAACCTATCTGAGGTGATAGACGGTACAGTTGCAATGGTGGATAATCCGGATATCACTAGCGATGAGTTGATGGAGCACATCAAGGCTCCTGATTTTCCTACAGGTGGTACTATTTATGGCTACAATGGTGTCAAAGACGCATTCCATACAGGAAGAGGTAAGATTGTAGTTAGAGGTAAAGCCAATATAGAAACCAACGATAAGACAGGCAAAGAGACGATCATAATCACTGAGATACCTTATCAGGTGAATAAAGCAAACTTAGTAAGTAAGATTGCTGAGTTAGTCAACTTAGACAAAATATCAGGTATCGGTGACCTAAGAGATGAATCAGATCGTAATGGTCTTCGTATCGTCGTAGAGGTGAAGCGTGATGCTATGGCGAGTGTAGTATTAAGTAAGCTTTATAAGTACTCATACTTACAAACATCCTATGGGGTAAATAATATTGCTTTAGTTAATGGAAGACCTAGGTTACTTAATGTAAAGCAGATACTTGAAGAGTTTATAAAATTCCGACTTGAAGTAATCGTAAGGCGTACTAAGTATGACCTTCGTAAAGCAGAAGAAAGAGCTCACATACTAGAAGGACTTTTAATCGCCTTAGCTAATATAGATGAGGTAATCGCGATTATTCGAGGAAGTAAGACAGTTGATGCTGCGAGAGAAGGACTTATCTCTGCTTTCGAACTTAGTGAAATACAAGCAAAGGCCATCCTCGAGATGCGTCTGCAAAAGCTTGTAAGTTTAGAGGTTGATAAGATTAAGAAGGAGCATGCTGAGCTTATGATCAAGATAGCAGGTTATAAAGAGATCATAGCAAGTGAAGAACTACAGCGTGGCATCATCAAAACTGAGATGGCAGAGCTGAAAGATAAATATGGAGATGAGCGTCGTACAGATATTCATTACGCTGATGATGAAATTCGTATAGAAGATTTGATTGCCAATGAAGAGATGGTAGTAACGATATCTAGTTTAGGATATATTAAGCGTACTAAGACTTCAGAATATCGTCAGCAAAGTAGAGGTGGAAAAGGAAGTAAAGGAAGTAAAACAAGAGATAAAGATTTCGTGGAGCATATGTTTGTGGTTAATAATCATGATTACTTATTACTCTTTACCGAAATGGGTCGTTGCTTCTGGATACGTGGATATGAAATACCAGAGGGTAGTAAGACAGGTACCGGTAGAGTGATGCAGAATCTTATACGAATGCCTAAAGAAGATAAAGTGAAAGCCTACATCCGAATAGAAGACTTAACGGATGAAGAGTTTATGAATAATAACTATATCATATTCTGTACGAAAAAGGGTATCATCAAAAAGACATTAGTAGAGCAGTTCTCTAGAATCAGAACTAACGGTATCAATGCGATCACAATTAATGAAGGTGATATGCTTATGGAAGTGAAGCTTACAGATGGAAATAACGAAATCGTAATAGCAAACAGAAACGGCAGAGCAATAAGATTCCCAGAAGCTAAAGTTAGAGCAATGGGTAGATCAGCTGCTGGAGTTAGAGGTATCAAATTAGATGATGAAAACGATCACGCAGTAGGAATGCTCAGCGTTAAAGAAGATTCTGAAAAAACAATATTCGTAGTATCAGAAAATGGATACGGAAAGAGATCTGAAATAGGGGAGTACCGAACAACCAATAGAGGTGGTAAAGGTGTGAAAACTATGAACGTGACTGATAAGACCGGTAAGGTAGCCGCAATAAAAGCCGTTAGCGAATACGATGATATGATGATTACTACCAAGGATGGTATTATGATCAGATTAGCTGTATCAGATGTAAGAATCATGGGTAGAGCAGCTCAAGGAGTGAAATGTATCAATCTCGGTAAGAAGAGTGCGATATCAGATGTAGCAGTAATCCGTAGAACGGAAGAAGAGAAAAGAGCAGAAGAGGAAGAGTAGAATTAGCTTGTTTAACTAGCCGAAAAGTTTTCCTTAACAGTACCAAAACACTTTGAAGGAAGTCTTTTCGTCTTATTAATGATTATATAATTAAGAAAACAATTGGATTCTTGATTCAATAAAAATGGAAACACTTTAATATTAAAATAATAAACATGAAAAAATTACTTATCGCTTTTATGAGCCTTTTTCTAATTGTAGGAACAATGAGTGCTCAAGATGGTCCTAAGAAAATGCTTAAAAAGGCATCAAAAAACCTCAGTAAATATTATCAGAACCCTGCTGAAAACGAAGCTAAATTAACAGAAGCATTAAGCTTGGTGAAAACTGCATTTGAATCTGATGAAGCTAAAGCGAATCCAGAAGCATGGAATACAAAAGGAAAAATCTACAATGAATTAGCGAATGCAGAAGTAAAGGCAACATTGCTTGATCCTACTTATGTAGCAAAACACCCAGAAGCAGCCCAAACAGCTTATGAGTCATTTAGTAAAGGGATGGAATTAGGTACTAAGAAAGGACATAAAAAAGATGCACTTAAGGGACTTGAGGAAACGATAGGTCACTTAATCAATTCAGCTATTAGTACTTACAATAGTAAAGATTACGAAGGTGCATTTAATAGTTACAAAAGTGCCTTAGCTTTGGATAAAGTACTTACATCTAACAAGGCCAAAAGTCCTATTCTTGACGATGCACAGAGACAGGAATATACATTTTACGGAGCAGTATCTGGATACTATGGTGATAAGAAATCTGAGGCAACACCATTGTTCATGGAGTTAGCAGATGTTGGATATGATCACGCTTTAGTATACGAAGCATTATTTACCATTAAATCTGAAACTAACGCTGAGGAAGGCTTGAAATATCTAGAAATGGGTAGAACTAAATATCCAGATGATACAGGACTTTTATTCGCAGAGATTAACCATTATCTCAAATCTGGCCAGTTAGAAATACTAACAGATAAGCTAAAAATCGCAATTGAAAAAGAGCCCAACAACGTAACTGTTTACAATACTCTTGGAAATGTATATGATCAACTTTATCAAACAGAAGATAAAGCAGGGAATACAGCTAAGTCTAAAGAGTACTTTGATTTAGCATATGATTATTATAATCAGGCATTAGTGATAGATGATAAGAACTTTGATGCTACATATAGTATAGGCGCACTATACTACAATAAAGCAGCAAGCTATACTGATAAAATCAATGAACTATCTAATGATTTTTCTGCAGCAGGAACTAAGAAGTATGATGCTATGAAGCTTGAAATGGATGGGCAATTTGCTAAGGCAAAACCATATTTTATCACTGCTGAGCAACTGAATTCAAAAGATGGAAATGCTCTCATAGCACTGAAAGAAATCTATGCAAGAGCAAACGAGTTTGAAAAAGTAAAAGAATACAAAGCAAAAATAGAAGCGCTAGGAAAATAGTTCTCAGTCTTTTTTAAAGCTAAATTTAAAAGCCGAATTCACATTGTGAATTCGGCTTTTTTTATTACTTAGAAATATTTTGAAGTATAGTTAATTTACTTTGGGTCACATCCTTAAGCTAGTGGGTATTTTACTTAAAAAAAGTAATAGAATCAATCAGCAAGACCTTTAAAAGTTAACTCTATATTTTAAAGAAAAAACAGATTCTGGTATGAGCGGTCTTGTTGGATATTTCGTTCAGAAATTAAAAAAAATAATTCGTTTTAGGTTCATTAAGGAAATTAGGGCATTTTTTGTAATGGTTTACTTTTCTCAAGTATAAAACTTAATTATTAAAGAGGATTCTATTTTTCCTGCAACGTTTGACAAAGACCCACACTCTAGTATATGAACCCCACTAGTTAAAATCACTAAATACAGAACCATGAAATTAATAAAGCTATTTACATTGATTCTATTTGCTTCATTCGTTATGATGTCTTGCGGTAAGTCAGAAGAAGAGAAAGTAGATAATTGCGTTTTTACCGCAGAACTATGCGAGATCAAGCCATTTTGTGTTTGGCCTCCTGCACCTAATACGCCTATCCCTCTGCCTGTAGCATTTCAATATAATGGAGTAAACGCTGGAAGTCAAAATTATGCATTCGAATGGAGCTCTAATCTGTCATTTGGCGGCAGCGCAATTAGCTTAAGTTATGAAGACTTACCAGTTACTGTTAAGGTTACTGAGATAGAGACCAGTTGTGAAGTAGAACTAACATTGACTGCTGATTAGATATTTATCTAACACAGTTTGGATTATTTAATAACGTATCTTTTGCGGTATTAAATAGTCTAATCTATTTAAGAAGTCCATTCTTCTTTCAATAAGCCAAAACTTACAGAATCGTAATATTGACCATTCACAATCCTTGCGTTTTGATAGCAAGCTTCTTGTCGCATACCTAACTTCTCAGCCAGCTTACACATACCTGTATTACCTGACCACGTAGAGAATCCGATTCGTATTATCTCACTGTGTGCTTTGAATAATTCTGTTATCCAAAGTCTCAGAGCATGAGTACCTATGCCTCTAGCCCAATAACTTTCATCGAAGATTACAATGCCAATTTCCATCCAGTTTGTCTCTATAGATCGCCAGCTGTAGCTTACTTCACCGATTAGATTGTTGTTAGGATCAACGATCATTTTTCTTTGAGGAAGTGCGTCTACTCGATTTTGCAGTTGTTGCCTTATTTTATTGATATAAATGGATATTTCTTCAGCATTTTTTTTGTCGAAGTAAGGTCCATTAAGTGTGTGATAGGCATGCATCGGTTGACTCCAATGTTCATATGCCTTAAGGTCATCTAAGGTTATGGATCTAATACTAATCATATTAGGGTTTTAAAACTTTAAAGTAATACCACCATGTATATGCAGGCCTACATCGTCGTAGCCGTAATATTCAGAATAATTGTTTGCTAAAACATTTTTGGCATCTACAAAAAAGCCGAAATGATCTCCGATTCTATAGTTAATACTTGCATTTAGAGATAACATAGGATCAAGTTTGTCCACGCTTCCACTTTCATTGATGTATTCTACTTTGTCTGTAAACGCTAATGTCGGACGAACCGTAAGGTTATCATCTAGTAAATGGATTACAGTATATGCATTATACCTCATTGCAGGTAAATGATAAGCAATTACACCATCCTCTAAATCAAAAATATTTTGCTGGAAACCACCACCTATAGTAAAGATGTCATTAAGTGAATAGCTTGCAGTGGCTTCTATAAAAACACTATTCATATCAATGTAATTCAGGTCAAATTTTCTAATGTCATCTGCATTTAAAAGTATTACCTGATTAGCTATTTCTCTATATCCAATTTTTCCTCGGTATGATAATTTTGCCCATTCACCTTGAGCACCACCATAATAAGACTTTGTAATTGTTGCACCATAATCTCCCTGTTGAGTTTGGTAGTATGGGTTGTAGCTCGTTACACTTCTGATATTATTATGAATGTATTCTTGGTCGACTCCAGCAAGGACTTGAAACTTATCTGATAGTACATCTACTAATAGTTCGGCTACTGGAAATATATAAGTATCATCATTAGCGATTATGGTACTTGCTCCAGCTCTGATATTAAATGTTTTGTTAGACCAAAACAAGTTAGGGGAAGCGGATAACGTAATAAAGGAACTATCTATAGATTCTGTCCCTTTAGAAAAATCCATTTTGGCATCTAATGAGACTCCGAATGATTTGCCTGAATAAGACACTCGACCCGTTATGTCGGAATTAATTTCATTGGTATTTTTGTTGGTGATGGCTAGATAGTTAGCATCAATAAGTAAGTTGTATTGTAATGCATATTTTGAACTGTTCTTTATACCTACTTTTACTCCGTAGTTGTTGAGATATCTCTTAGCTCCTTCTTCTGTATAATCAGATACTTTATTTTCAGGTATGTGAAAGAAGTACCTTTGATCTATAGAAGAATATATATTTGTTAACAGTTCAATGTTGTCGGTAAGCTTAATATTAGCATGTGCATTTATATTGATATCCGACATTTTTTGATGAATGTTATTGTTGGAGTTATCTAGGGAAAGATAATTAGCAAGTATACCATATTCTACATTGCCAGCTGTATTGTGATATGATACGTCGGCCAAAGGAGATAAGAAATTTCCAAAGCCTAACTTTGCATATCCTTTATAGTATTCTTTTTTAGAGTCGGGCTTCATAGCAAAAGGCTTGATCGTCGGTTCAGCATATTCAATTGTATAAGGTACAATACTAATATGGTAATTGTAATCTCGATTAGTTGGAGGGGCAGACTCTATTGTAGGCTTCATGTCTAAAGAAGATGCACTCGCAAGCTTCACTTTGAATGCTTTGATTACTTCTAGTTCTTCACTTCCAAACTGTGATTGAGCTTCTCTTTGAGCTTCAGTAAGTACTCTAGTAGTATCAACTTGTCCAATCGTTATCCCTTGCGTAAATAGTATTAAAGCTATTGCGAATGTATGTTTTAGAGTATTCATCTATATTGTTTTGGTGTATTCTGTATAGAATAAAGAAATTATTTTGACAATAATCAATAACTAAATCGCTAATCGTTTCCGTTAGTTCCTGTTGTATCTAGCTCTAATTGGCCAGGGTTATTATTAGTCTTGACTCTACTTTGCTTCTTTTCTAGTGCTTTGATTTCTTGCAATTTCTGATTCGCTTTTGTTAGAATATTCTTATCACTACTAAAATTTTCAACTACAGCTTCGGTAGCGGCTCTAGCGTTGAAAAGGTCATTGTTTTTTATGTATATATCTGATAATAATAGGAGGCCTTTCGCAACCCAATTAGCGTATGCACTATTTTTTTCATTAGCGTTATTGATGGAAACTTCAGCTAATTCTAGTTGATTACTTTCGTAGAATATTAAAGCTTTCATGTACCTAGATTCTGCACCTTGATTGTTAGTTGCATTCTTTCCTACTTCTTCGAATGCGATCAATGCTTGATCTTTCAAACCTTTTTTATAAGATACTTTAGCTATGTAATATTTTGCAGTGAGCTTCTCGTCAAAAGTATTGTAGGGACTATCATATACTTGAGAAGCATAGGTCAAGATGGCATCATCTTTTTGAGTGCGAAATGCACTTCTTAAAGCGCCTAGTTGAGCTTCATACGTAATATCTGGTGATTGGCTGACAGTAGATAAGATGTCGTAATATTTGTAAGATTGTTTGAAATCTTGAATATGATTGTAATTGATAAGTGCAGCTTTTCGCAAGGCAGATTCATAGTAGTTACTAAAGCCTTGTTTTATAACGGCCTCGTAATCAGCATTGGCTGCACCATATCTATTTAGAATGCTTAATGATTCTCCTCGGATATAATGTGCATCTAACTTATGTGTTCCATTAGGGAATTTATTTAAATAAGAATTAAATCCATCAACAGCTCCTTCGTAGTTAGAGTTTCGATATTGATTTTCAGCAATTATATAGCTTAAAGAATCTTTCTCAAAATCAGATATCCTAAATTGCGGAATAGAATCTAAGTAAGTAAAGTAACTGTCAGCTTTTTTGAGATCATCAATATATATTTCTTCAATAGCAAGTAAAGCGGCCTGTGATTCTTTGGGTGCAGGATTATTCACGAATATTCGTTTATAAAATTTTAGAGCTGCAGACATATCGCCTTTGTTATAACTAATTAATCCTTTTTTTAACAACGCAGCATTAATGAAAGGGGACTTTCCATAATGAGTAACAATGAGATCGGTAAAAGTATTGGAGGCAGAATCAGTATTGCCTAGGCTTAGGTACACATCACCTAATTGGAATAGTGCATCATCCACATATTCAGAGTTAGGATTTTCATTTATTATTTCTTCAAGTTAAATAATTTTTTCGTAAGGTCTTCCTGATAATCCTTCTATTAGCGCTCTTTGATATAAAGAATAATCATAGCCTGGCTGTTTGCGGTCTATAGCTTGATCATAATAGTTTTGAGCGTCATCGTAATTATTTGCAGAGAAAGCACAGTCACCCGCTCTGACTAGGGCATCTGTAAGTACTCTTGTTGTAATGTATTCATCTTTAATTTTTTCGCGATTTGTGTTTATACCTACGATTGCATTTTTGAAATGAAATTCTGCTTGACCATAATCCTCTTGCTGTAAATAATTATAAGCTTGATTATAATGCGCAACATATTCTGAGGAAGCTGAGGGCAACGACAATCCTTTAGATAAAGTAAAATATTTTTGATAAGATTGAAGGCTAGGAGTAGATTGGTTTTTCTCATGTAGCATAGTGGCTAACCAGAATTGTGCTCGTGCACTTGATGTTCGATTGACATCTATAGCTATTGACTTATCGAACATTTCTTTAGCAGCACTTTTATCTTTTTCATTATATAGTTGCAAACCTTTTTTGAGTGTAATCATTTGATATGTCACCTTCAATTCTGGAGTTAATGTGGGTATGCCTTCAATGATATTGATTGCGTTGGAATAATCTTCTGTATTCACCAGAATATCATTGATTATTGGTTTACTTTCTTCATAAAATGGTGATGTCTCTTCTACCTTGACTAAAGTATTGATGGCTTCTCTGTCGTTGCCTAGTTCTGCAGACAGTTTACCATAGTTGAATAATGCTTCTTCTTGCATACTTATCTCGAAAGGCATCTGACTCACTTTTTTAAATGCCGTTCTTGCACTATTCAAATCATTGGCCTTTACATAGCAATCAGCTAAATAGTAATTAACTAATTGTCCTTGTTTATCATTTAGGTTGGTTAGTTCTTTGAAATTTTCTTTAGCATCTGCGTATTGAGATAGTTGATACTGTGTGAATGCTAATTGGTAAAACTCATCTTTTGTTAATTTATCAGTATTAGCTTCGTAATATTTTAGGTGAGGTAATGCTTCAGAATAATTACCTTGCTGAAAATAGGCTTGGCCCAATAGCAGTCTAATTTCTTTCACCTTTTTTGTATCGGGTTCAACTATTATTTTTTCACCGTACGATATTAGTTCTGTCATCTTATCTTGGGCAAAGTATATCTGTGCAATATAGTAAGGTATGTGAGCTCGGTATTGACTAGAACTTGAGACACGTTCATAACTTTTGATAGCAGCATCGTAGTCCCTTTTATAATATTTAACCATACCGTAGTAATAGTTAGAAGGGTAGTAATAGATATCTCTAATATCTTTAATCTGAAGCAGTTTATTTTCTGCAGCATTAAAGTCTTTTGTAACGAAATGAGAGTAGGCAAGTTTAAACGAAGCCTCTGTATATTTTTCATCAGTTAAGTGGAGTGAATTAATTTCACTGAAGTAGTGTATAGCTGAATCAAACACTTTTTCATTATAAAAATAATCTCCTAATACAAAGTAAGCTTTATCGGTTAGGTGGTCAGGGTTTATCGAAAGCGCATAGTTCTCTAGTTCTAAGGACGCTCCATCGCGATCAAGATGTACAGCCGATATACGGCTCATGATATTAACCAAGGTTTCAGAAGTGGGAATATGATCTTGATTAAGTTGTCTTCGCTGAGTGATATAATCATCAGATAGATCTATAGCTCTAGCATATAAGGCATTATGATAGGCTTCGGAGATTTGATGTAGTAATGGTTCTTGCGATTGATCCAGATATGTCTCTTGTGCGGCTAGTGAAAATCCACAAAAGTGTATACTGAGAATGAGTAAAATATATCTCATGTTCATTGGTTATTTTTGGTGAAGCTTATCAGTCAAAAGATTGCACAAAACTAAATGACTGGTAATCTATATACAAAGATACCAATAGCGTACGTATATGAGGATTATATATATAATTATTTTATAATACTATGATTATATAGGGGTAAACACCTATATCGTCTGATTTATAACCAGAAATCACTCTTGAGTTACTGATTATAGGAGATTGAGAATTTGTTTGACTAGTCTTTTAAAATCAAAATATTACATGTTGGGCATATTTGATATACTTCTATTGACTATATCATAGATCACTAAATATGTAAAAGCCAGAAAAACTATAAAGATCTTTCTGGCTTTTATCATTTTAGGATAGAGTTTCTATTTAGAGAATACTCCTTCTTTTTTAAGGTTTTTTGTCAGTAAGTAATAAAACACAGCTCGGTGCTTACTTCTACTACTTTTGCCAAATTTTTCTATAACCGAATCAATGGCTTTGTCTAATTTAGGTGTATCAGCACACCCTAATTTCTTTACGCAGAAGTTTTGCTTTACTGTTGCCATTTCTGCTTTATCAGAACTAGATACCTTAGAAGCATCAAGTTTGTAGATCGCAGGTCCACATGCTTTAGAGACTGCATGTAATAGATCTCTATCTACAGATTTCATGTTAAGTTTTGTTTTCATGAATTCCGCGTAGAAGTCTACTTTGTCATCAAGTTTGCCCATGTTTATTTTGTTAAGTTGTAGGTTAAAGAATAAGTTTTATACTATAAATATATGTATAATTTAATTAATGTATAAAAATGAAGACTATCTAGATCTATTTGATAGTTTTGGTTAAGCAGTCCATCTATATTATGAAATCTTGTGAATTTCGATTTAGAACGATCCAAAAAGTGGAACCGTGATAGTATAAAACCACAAAATCAATATTGGTAGTAACATGCAACCATCTATAATTCCAGTGAAGAAGTAGTCTGATCGTTGCTCATTACTAAGATAAATTAGGTAAGCAGTAATGAAATAAGTGAATATTATAGATGTGTATCCGTTTCGTGAATAAAGAAGTATTGAGATAATACTAGCTATGATCAAAGCTAACCAAGAAATACGCTTCAATGATCGGTCGTCAAATCTCGTTGCTAAAGTGAATACATTAATACTCTTATCTATTTCTCTATCTCTGATATCAAATGGAATTGTAATCGCAAATATGAACATTGCACGTTCAATTGTAGTGAGTATTATAGTATGATAAGTAAGAGAAGTATCGCATGCTGAAATGATAATTTCAAAATAAGGTATAGTACATGTGATCACAGCCCAACAAATGGCAATTAGGAAAATCTTGATCCAATGAAAATCTCGAAGTCTCTTACCTCCCCAAAATATGGGCAAACTATAACTTAACGATAATACAGCGGGTATGACAAGTGAAAGTCTTCGATTCCAATCAAAAGTGTAATAGGCATACGCACAATAGGTGGCAGATAAAATGGAGTAAGCAATTAAATGTGATTTGTATTTGATGATGATCGCAAACCGTCCTTGGGAAGCATAATTATCAGATTTTTTGATGCCAATAATCCGATGGATCGAGTATAAAAGTAGGGTAGACGCACCCACAAATTTTACATAACTATAGTCTATAGTAGTAGGTAATGTCAAGTAACTATATGCAGTGATTGCCATAGCACAGATAGCAATGTGTAGGCTACTGTAGAGATAGAAATGCAATATTGCATATCTAATACCGGTGTTTTTGTGGATTCTGTTATCCAATATTTCTTTACTTGTTGGGTCAAGTAAAGTTACTACAATCTAAAAAGAAAAGAAGTCGAGGGGTTGATCGTATTTATACACACATTGAAAGACCTATGAGGTTTTTCAACACCATAGGTCTTTCAATGTTATTATTGTTGACTTTTACCAATGTAAAAGTCTTGATTTGTATAAAGGATGGTATTGTCGTTGACTTTTACTTAGTGTAAAAGTCTTGACTTGTATAATGAATGGTATTATCGTTGACTTTTGAGATTGAAAATTTATCCTTTAAATTAACAATCATAGAAAATCTCAAAAGTCTTGACCTGTATAATGAATGGTGTTATCGTTGACTTTTACTACGCAAAAGTCTTGACTAAAAGTATTTGAAGTTATGATTCTTCTCTATACGCTTAAGCGTCTCATAAATCAACTTTGTTACATTCTCTACATCATCTTTATGCGCCATCTCCACTGTAGTATGCATATATCTTAATGGTATTGAGATCAATGCTGATGCTACACCACTTCCACTATATGCAAATGCATCAGTATCTGTTCCAGTAGATCTACTGCTTGCTGCTCTTTGGAACGGTATCTCGTTCTTCTCTGCAGTATCGATGATTAGCTTTAGCAGATTGTTCTGTACTGCAGGAGCATATGTTAAACTTGGTCCATCACCAGCCTTAGTGTCACCTAGTTTTTTAGGGCTAAGTAAAGGTGTATTAGTATCATGAGTTACATCAGTGACAATTGCCACATCAGGTTTGATATGATTAGCAATCATCTCTGCTCCTCTTAGTCCTATTTCCTCTTGTACCGCATTGACGATGTATAGTGAGTATGGTAGTTTGTCGCCATTTTCTTTTAGCATACGGGCTACTTCTGCGATACAGAACCCGCCCATACGATTATCAAGCGCTCGTCCTACATAATAGCGATCGTTGAGCATGCCGAACTTGTCTGGATAAGTAATTACACATCCTACATGGATACCCATAGCGAGTACTTCTTCTTTATCTTTTGCTCCTACATCTACAAATATGTTCTCAAGCTTAGGGCTTAGAGCAGCATCTTTTCCCTTACGTGTATGTATTGCAGGCCATCCAAATACACCTTCAACTATTCCTTTGTCGGTGTGGATGTTTACTTTCTTAGACGTCGCTATGACATGATCTGATCCACCATTACGGATCACATTGATAAATCCAGTATCTGAGATATGATTGACATACCATGCGATTTCGTCTGCATGAGCTTCTATTACTACTTTATAGTCTTGACCAGGGTTGATCACGCAATAAGCAGTTCCGTATGTGTCTAGGTGCCATTCGTCTACATATGGTTTCATATGTTCGACCCATAGCTTTTGGCCAGGAGACTCAAATCCGGTAGGTGAAGCATTATTATGATAGGCGTACAGAAACTCTTCTGATTTTTTATTCAATTTTGACATCTTGTAAGTATAGTATTGATTCTACGTAATTTCTAATATAATGTAAGATAAAGACTTAGTATTAATCGAAGTGCTTGTTATACCATCCAGCTGGATCTTTACTCCAGTCTTGTAATGTAGCATACTCTTCGTCAGTAATATAATTAGTCTCTTTAGCTTGATTTAGCATTGCAGAATAACCGCTTACTGTAATGTATGGACAATTGGCAGCTTCAAAATTCTGTTTTGCTTTTTCGAACTCATATGAGAATAAGGCAATTACTCCTACTACTTCCAAACCTTCAGCTCTTAATGCTTCCACGGCTTGTATTGACGATCCACCGGTTGAGATAAGATCTTCAACAACAAGAACCTTCTTAGCCTTAGAAAAATCACCCTCTATCAGGTTTTCTCTCCCATGACCCTTGGCCTTAGATCTAACATATATGAATGGCTTCTCGATATGATCCGCGATCAATGCTCCATGCGCTATACCAGCGGTAGCCACTCCAGCTACTGTATCATAGTCGTCTAATTGCTGAGATAGCTTCGATAAAGCTACTTTTACGAAAGATCTGATGTCTGGATAGGATAAAGTGATGCGATTATCACAGTATATTGGAGATTTGATACCGGAAGCCCAAGTAAATGGTTCTGATGGATTCAATTTGATCGCCTTAATTTGGAGTAATTTTTGTGCTAATTCTGCAGAAGCCATATATCTATCAAAGGTGTTTATTTAAATGATCGTCTAAATATTTAATCCAGATGATGCATAGAATAAAAGGACTTGTTAATTGTTATCAGCTATAGGGGATGTCATGTGTGAATTGCGACAACTCTATAGTGGCTGGAATAACATAAAATTTATAGCTTTACAGCTGATTTAAATCATGTTTTTACAAGCGTGCGCTAATGTACAAAATCTATATTAATAAGACTCTCATCACTTTAAAAGATGCTTTGCCGCAAAGACCTCCTAAAACTGGAGAACTTATCGCCAGATATGCAGGTCAGGTGAAACATCTACACAATTTCGTCGATTTAGCAGAAAAGGGAGGGAAATATACTCGTATCACCCTCTATCATGAAGACTTTAAAAAGTTGAGAAAAGACTTCAAAGGGCTATTTACTATTATCGAAGCAGGCGGTGGATTGGTAGTCAACGAGTTAAACGAGATATTATTTATTTTTCGTAGAGGGCATTGGGATCTACCTAAAGGGAAGCTCGAAAAGGATGAGAAGAAAAAAGATGCGGCTTTAAGAGAGGTAGAAGAGGAGACAGGTATCCGAAACTTAGAGTTAGGAAAAAAGATTTGCGTCACTAATCATGTGTATAAGAATAAGTCAGGAAAGCGACTTATTAAAAAATCATACTGGTATCATATGACCGCTCCTAAGATGGATCTTATTCCTCAGTTAGAGGAAGATATCACAGATGCTCAATGGATGACTATGGAAAAGTATAATAGTCGTGAGCGGATAGCATATTCTAGTATTACTAAGGTATTAGATAAGTATACAAGCTTGGTAGCCAAGCGGAATGTTAAGGCCCAACTTGAAGAGCAAAAATTAGACATTGTTTCAGAAAACAATCTATAGATAATTACAACAAAGAATAAATATTAAAAAGGTCTCGAATCATTGATTCAAGGCCTTTTTTGCATTTTAGCTGCAACGATGATTAAATACTATCTATTATACCATTTCTGTTTGGATATGTCACTTTATATTTATTGGAAATCTGAATAATCTCAAGGCGGAAAACACAGTCTTAGCCGTAGCTAAGGCGAGTATTTCTAACGATGAAATTAGTCAGATTTACTTAAATATATGCGACAATTTCAAGCAGATATGGTATTAGTATTTACCTTCTTGCATTGGCTCCTTTGTAGTATACATCCACTAACCATTGACCGAAGTGTTTGGCAAAGTCCTCCTTATGTTGATCCATTATTTCAGGGCCAGAGCTAAGTATAATTATAGAGATCGCAGACATCGCATAACCGTTATCGACCATCTTAGGTGTAGGGAATCCATATTTGTCAAATATATCCAGCAATTCATTCTTTACATCTGGTCCAGCTTGGAATGGTCTTATATCCGGTTGTGCATTGATATAGGTTTCATAACCCTGTTCTATCAAGTCTAATCTCGAGCCTGTTGACATACCTTTCTTCCCTTGATGTCTGATAAACATTTTGATTAATTGATCCTTGAGTTCAGGATGCGTAGGGTCTGCGATATTCTTTACTTTTACATACTTTCCATTTTCACTATGGAGTTTTATTGTGCAGTTTTTACTTACATGCTTGATGACTGCCGCATTTTGTTTTATTATGTTTTCGTCTGCATTTATGGTTATACTTTCTGCGAAAACTACGTACCCATCTTTTGCTGTAGCATTGATATTTGATTTCGACTCTGACGGAATTTCTACGGTTATATCACCTTCGTAAGTATCGAGTGATATCATCTCTGAAAGTGGTGGCTTGGTATATTTAGCTTTGATATCACCATAAGTTACTATAGAAGTTGGACCGAGAACGTCTAACAAGTTGATGTTATATCCGTCAGCATCTACAACTACTTCTCCTTGTATATTTGAGATTGATATATTATAGTTGTTTTGATCTTTATACCAAGATCCTTCAAAAGCGACATTGACAGGTTTGCAAACCAGATTGGTCCTTCTAGGTATGTTAATTTCATACATAGTTTCACTCGTAAGATTTATTCGGGTCAAATTTCCATTTGTAGTAATAGAGTATGGTTTTTCTCCCTTTTTGGTCATCGGATTTCTAATGTCTATTATATTTGAAAGTCCTGCCGTTATCGTAAGTTGAGTGAGCATTCCTGTAACTTCTATATTGGAACCAGAAAATGGTATTTGCTCGGCTTTACTGACGTAGCTTACTACGGATAATAAAGCTATGATGTAAATTGATGTTTTGTAATTCATGTTTTTGTGAAATTTAAGAATGGAATATTACTATGGTCTAGATCCATAGTTTGTAAATGTGAATTACCTAGGTCTCTATTATGATTTTTCGGCCTTCTTCAGCCTTTTGCTTTACGAGTATACTCTTCGTTTGATCTTCTATGATCTTGTCTAATGTTGGTACCGCTTTTTCTTCTTTTACACCACTCAATATGTTGATGAGCTTGATCTGGACATATGGATCCTTAGCGATAGCAAGCTCACCTATAATGGCGATTCTTACCGTTTCGATATTTGCAAACTGGCCAAGTGCATTTATAGCTGCGAGTTTGACATTTTTGCTTGGATCTGTTCGCATCGTATGTATCAGTACATCAGCTATTTCAGTGTTGCTTTTGTCTATGTCCTCAGTAAGATGTACGGCTTTGATTCGATGTCCGACAGATGCATCATTGAGTAGTGTAGTCATCGTTTGCTTGAGCGCTAAGATCGCTTCATTAGCCTCGTTTATTTTCTGGTATTGACCAATAGCAATAAAGAATCCTATCGCTATTACTGCCGCAGAAAATAATTGTAGTAAGTATTTAATCTTAGAAGATTTTGGTTTACTTTCTATTAAATTAGTTTCTATGTTGTCCCAAAGGTGAGTCGATGCGGTATGGTCGAGACCTTTTTTATTTTCCCTAAGGTGATTTTTTAATTTCATGCCGTATGTGCTTTTGTAAGTAGAGCCTTTAATAATTTCTTAGCGTACCGATACTGTGTTTTAGAAGTAGAGATATTTATACCGAGTTCATCAGCTATTTCATGATGTTTGTAATCTTCTAAGGCGTACAAGGTAAATATAGTTCTGCTTCGATCAGGTAGCTGTTGTATAGCCACCCTAATCATTTGCATTGATATGTTATCGTGCCAGTTCTCATCTTCAGTATCAGATTTGTAATTGTTGTCATCGATATCAATAAATACAATTTTTTTCTTGATGAATCTTAACGAAGCATTGATCACTATTCGTCTATACCAACCTTGATAATTGCTAGTGTTTTTTAACGTTGAGAGCTTTTCAATCGACTTTAAAAAAGATTCTTGAATGATGTCTTCAGTACTTTGACAGTCATTTGTGATACGTATGGATGTACTATACATTTCATCGGCATACTTATCATATAACTTCTTGATAGCTATTCGACTACCTTCAATAGACTTTAGTATGGTGAGATTTTCTTCCAAGATGATTAGCAGATATTGTTAAGGACTCATTATGAACTTCACTAGTAAGATACAGAATTGTGGAAAGGGTTGTAAATGTCAGAGAAGTTTATTTTTTTTAATGAGATTGTTGGCATTATAATAAAACAAAAACAACTTGAATTCTCTTGATAAATTACTTGTTTCGATTCTAAATTACACCATACTAAGTACCATCGAATAAGATGTCAATTGAGACTTCTATTATTCATTTCGCTACATTGAATATTGATCCTTAGCTTTTATTGATTGGTGTCAGAATTCTGTTTGAATTTTGCAAAATCGGATAGAAAATATTGAAGTATAATTGGATTGTCTAATGTATTGATTTCGGTATCCAATATCTTGACATCCTTCGGAAGTCTTAGTCCATTTTGTAAAGCCAATTCATCTAAGAATTTCAATCCTTTTGGAAGTCTTTGAGCATCGGGTTCACCGAGGTCTTCTAGATAACCAATATTGAACCCCCAACCACCAAAAGATGGGACAAATACATGGTACGTAGCTACGTTTCCGTCGTACACTTCTGACATAGTTTTATTAATACAACTGAATACATGACTTGTATTATTAATGTCGCCAGATTGTGTGATAAACATTCCTTCTGGATTGAGTTTTCGTTTGGCCAATTCAAAAAACTGCGTGCTATATAATCTGGCTAATGATTGCCCAGTAGGGTCAGGTAGATCAGAGATGATAAGGTCATATTTATCACCTGATCCATATAGATATGAGAATGCATCATCCACTATCATATTGACTCTTGGGTCAAATGGTGCTAAGTCATTTATAGCTGATAGTTCATGATGTTCCATAGCTAGTTTAAATATAGTGGAGTCTATATCTACGATGTCTATTTTATCTACTTCAGGATATTTTACTACCTCTCTTGTCGCCAAGTTTTCTCCTCCTCCAAGTATGAGCACTTTACGTATGTTTTCTCTAAATGTAAAAGGTACATGTACAATAGATTCGTGATATCTATGTTCGTCTTGTGAGGCAAACTGTATCACACGGTTGATAAACAATTTGACATTATCGCCTCGCTTAGTCATTACAATTTTTTGATACGGCGTTTGCTCATTGACTATGATCGGACTCTTATATATTTTTTGTTCCCAAACTTGCATTACTCTGTCTGACATGCATAGTAGGACTATTAATGTGGCTGCGAATGCTAAGCCCATTATAAGTAATTTCTTACTCTCTTTGAAGTAAGCAAGGTTAAGGATGAGTCCTAAAATAATATTCATTAAACCAAAAACCAAAGAAGCATGAAACAAGCCAACGAAGGGAAGAATAATAAACGGAAAGATAAGCGTGGCAACTAATCCTCCGACATAATCTAAAGAGAGTACGTTGGAAAGGTCTTCTTTTATATCGTCGGTGGCATAAGAGAATGTGAGTAGCGGTATCTCTAGTCCAGTCAAAAAACCAATTACAAAAATGACGCCTAGACAAAGTAACTGGAAGACAACTATACTTACACTTGTAAACATCATATACAGCAGGGGTACAGAGATGCCACCAACGAGACCTAAGATATATTCTGTCGCTATGAAATTGTATAAAGGTCTATCTTCTGATAGTTTAGAAGCATACGCACCTACACCCATAGAAAATAGATAGATGCCGATAATCAATGAAAACTGTCGAACACCATCTCCTAGAAAGTAGGTTGCAGTTGTTGATATCAGTAACTCGTAGATGATAGAGCAAAGGCCAGCTATAAATACTGCAATAGATAATACTTTCTGCTTATTCATTTAATTATCATTCATTATGATCTAATCAAAGATCAATATCATAAAATTGAAATTGAAGTCAGTATAGCTCTAAAATTATAATTTCTGATTGAACTCCATTTGTGAGTCATATCCACTCGAACCAAAATTACTTCAGCATAATTCAGGTTAAATATACGAGGAATCGGATTCTATAGAAGTAAAATGATGTCGAATGCATAAAGGTTCGCCAGTCAAAGATTATGAACACGAGTACTAATCTTACGCCCAAACATTTATAGATAAAAGATATTTTTTATACATTTATGATTAAAGATACCTTTTGTATCATAATTTAGAATGAAATAATCTGAAATTAAAGATGAAAAAATCAACTCACCTGCCAACAATCTTTTCAAAAAGAGTACTGATGGCCACTGTAGTTACAGGTGCACTTACATTTACGGGATGCTTTGACGGCTCTCCTAAGCTTAAAGATGCCTCAGAACAGACTGTATATATCAACACTAAGGGTATAGAAGCGATTGTGGATGAAGTAGATCCAGGTGATGTGTTTAAGATTACAGAAGAAAACATCCTTGATAAAAAAGAAGCTTCAAGAGCAATAGTGCATAATTTGGATAGTACAATTGATACTATTTCAATGGCTACGATGACCAGCGAAGGCGGTGGAGGTACTCGACGTTCAGCTTTGAGATCTACTCTTATGGGAGGTTTGGCATTTGCTTACCTAACAGGTAGAACAGGGCGTATGGCTCCAAAGGCAAGTAGTTATAAGAATACGGCAGCCTTTAATAACTCTAACGGTAAAACATCAGCGCTTAAAGGAGCGTCTACAGCTAGAAAAGTATCAGTGCCGGGTAAGACATCTAAAGGTTTCGGAGCAGGAAAATCAGCAAGATCTTTTGGAGGATAATAGATTTATTGAGATTAGACATATCGATCGACAATCTGTTCCTAATTATATCTCTTGGCATCATGATCAAGAGGATTACCTATGTGACGAGCTAGTAGGTTTTTATCAGCCGGAAGTAGATCAGATAGCAGACATTTCTCAAAAAGCATTCTCACTATTTGAATTAGCAACGGATCATATGATTCGTAACGATAAACTAAGGGAAATAGGCATACCTAAGAGTATGCAGAAAATCATCGAATATACCTGGACACGCAGAATCCAGAAGCATAGGTTTATGTACGGACGGTTTGATCTTATTGGTGGATTGGATGGTGAACCAGCCAAAGTGATCGAATTCAATGCCGATACTTGTACTATGGTACCAGAAACTCTATTTTGGCAACAGATGCAAATAGATGCTACTCCTCAGAAGTTTAAGTCATTCAACAGATTACGATTTGATCTCGATGATCAATTTATGCAGTTGAGAAAGCAGTTTGGTAATGAAGCTCCAGTGCTCTTAGGTGCATCTCTAGGCCACGATGATGATAAATCCAATATGGAAGTCATTGTAGATATGGTTTCGGAATCAAAAAACTATGCTACCATAGCACTGAATTTGGAAGATGTTCACTTTAGTGACGAAGGTGTATTTATTGAAGATGGAGATGAATATGTACAAGTAGATATATTGCTTAAGTTGTTTCCTTGGGATTGGTTATACAATGAGGAGCCTGGACTACTGGAATTGTTATCTAGTCTCATACTAAAGGATAAAGTAACTGTACTTAATCCACCGTATACCGCGATCTGGCAAAACAAGAGATTCCTCAATTATATTACGCAGAACTTTCCGAATAATTGCATTGCTAAGTCTTACGACTCTCCAATGAGATTGCAAAGATATGTAGCCAAGTCGTCCCATGGAAGGCTAGGGGAAGAGGTCACGATCATGAACGAAAGGAATCAAAGAACTAATCATGAGGTGAAGACTTATCAAGAGATGCTGGACTTGCCTAGAGACGAAGAAGGTAATTACTACCAGATAGGAATGTTTTATACCCACAGACCATCAGCGCTCAATGTAAGATGTGGTGAAGGACCTATTATCAACGATGACTGCGAGTTTTACAGCCATTTCATCATTGATCCAGATAAGTTTTAGAAGTATATAGTTTTTATTAGCCGTCTTATCAATCTTCCAAATTCGTGTAGGATATACTTTCAATTGTAAGTCAATCACTAAGAAATGAGAAGAAATAGAAAAATCTATTTGGGACTAATCGTAATGACAATCGTATTAGGTTTAGCATCAAGAACAAGTGTAATTCCAGTATCAATCTATCCATACATAGGAGATTATCTCTATGCGCTGATGTTCTTTTTTATAATTGGATTCTTATTTCCAAACACCAACACTCTAAAAGTAACGGTGGTTAGTATTGGTGTTTGTTACGCAATAGAATTACTGCAATTGCATCAATCGCCTTGGATCAATAATATTAGAAATAATAAACTTGGTGGTTTGATTCTTGGATTTGGCTTTTTATGGAGTGATATAGTGAGCTACACCTTTGGAGGAATTACAGGATTCTTCCTAGAGAAAATATATCGTCGAAAATCAGAAAAAAACATAGACTAAAATTGCAAACCATTATTCAGAATAGAGTCACAAATTCCATATTTATTTTGTGTCCATCTCTCTCGACTTTCCACGCATCACTTGAGTCATCTTTACGTCTTCAGATTGATATAGGGTTTTAAGATATTCAGTAATCTTATCTGACTCGATAGGAACACAAGAAAACAAGTCTATAGCTAGATATCCGTGCTCAGGCCATGTATGTATACTGAGATGTGATTCCGATAACAAATATATACTAGTGACTCCTACAGGCTCAAATTGCTTGCTGGAATAGTTTTCGATGCTGAGTGTAGTCAAGGAAATAATATGTTCCATAACTGGAGCAATATCCTTTTCATAAGATATGATATCACTTTCTACCTTATGTATGTCCCACATAAGGTGCACACCAATACTTTTCATCTTATTGATAAATTAAAAATCGAGGTTAGTAAAAAAGTAGAATATGAATTACCCTTCAGATGGTGCTTCCTCAGGCATGTTACGGAAAGCTTCTATAAGTTGCGCTGTAAATTCATTAGGGTCCATAAGTTTTTTTACGACCACATAATTTTGATCCGCATCAGCTTCTACTGAGTTAGGCACTTCTTCTCTAGCACCTACTCCCCAAGTCACTTTACTAATAAGATCTTTAACTATGTCATAGTTGCCCTCTAATTCCATTCCCATGTACTCCACCTTTTTACCAGGATTAGTCATGGAATACATTTTACTTGCAGACTCATCTCCAAAGAAAGTCTCAGTAACAAGATATTCGCTTTTGGTTGGATTTAAGAAAAATGCTCCACTGTCATAAGTATAAGGATGTGTTGTTCCATCTTCTAGCGTTACTGTATGTTCTCCTTCACCCATTTCTACCCACACTACTTCTTTGGCAGGAACTTCTACATGAAGTTCGTCTACTGATACAGTGATCGCTCTATCTAAAGGATTATCTATTGCTAGATCGATTGTGCTAGGACTCATTATAGAGTAAATAATGAATAGGGCTACAGCTCCGAAGATATATTTTTTCATATGATAATCTTTTTTTACGTCAAACTAAGTATTCACATCGAAAGATAGTAAATATATCGAACTTGGGAATATCTTAGGCTTATATATTGGGCTTCGCAGTATTTAAGGCCAATACAATTACGTGTGTATGCCTGCTTGTTTTAAAAGTCGGCCAATTCGATCTAATAGATTCTATTTACTGTATTTGCATTACCCATATGCTATTAGGAACAACGGAGATTTCAAAATCGGTAGTTTGATCAAACCCTTCTCCGTCGAGGTGATAATATGATTTGTTTACAGATTTGATTTTGATAGATTTGCCTGTATAAGTCTCAGTAATGCTACTTTTATGAACTGTATTATTGACAAACCTATAAGCTTCAAGAAAGTATCTTGGTACAAATGTATCTTTGAATAATATGATATCAAGTAAACCATCATTAAGCTTAGCAAAGGGAGCTACAGTGAATATATACCCATACTTAGATGCATTAGCTATTACAGCGGCGGCATACTTACCTTCAATTTTTTTTCCATCGATCTCTAAGCTAAGTTCTTCAGGTTTGTATTTAGTCACCAGTTGTAGTGCTCGTTTGAGGTAATTCCAAAATCCTCTCTTTACGTCTTCCTTAGTATGATAAGCCACTTGAGCATCAAACCCAAGACCAGCTACATTAATAAAGAACTTTCCATTGAGTAAGCAAGTATCCACTTTAGATCGCTTAGCTGTATTAAGCTGCTGAATTGCAGATTTATGATTTTTACTCATACCGAGGTGTAATGCAAAACCATTTCCGGAGCCCGCAGGAATGATAGCCAAAGCGGTCTCAGTATGCACAAGTCCAGCAGCTACTTCGTTGATTGTTCCATCTCCACCTACAGCAACCACCATAGTCTTTTGTTGAGATACAGCCTCTTGGGCTAGGGTAGTAGCATGGCCTGCAGATTCTGTATATCTGATACTATATTCATACCTTTTGGTATCGATATGATCATTGACCACGTTATCGAAATCAACTTTATTGGTAGTGCCACTGAATGGATTAACTATAAATGTAATGGACTCTTTCATTATTCTCTATCTCTAAATACCCAATACCTGAAAATCGGAAAATTGATAAAAAGACCTATCAAGATTGAGGTCAATATTTTAGCTGCTGTCTCTTCTACATCAAATGTCTCTACAATAAAATATATACCATATATATTGAGGAATAAACTAAAGCCACTGGCACAAGCATATCTAATCATTTGGTGTCGCATAAGGTCATCTGTACTCTTGAATGCCCAATTCCTACTGAGAAAAAAGCTGACAATAGCACCACAAAATGCTCCAATACCTGATGCTGTTACGTAGTATATGCTAATAAAATGGAATAGGATAAAGTATACACTAAAATCAGTAGCCGTAGCCACAATAGCTGTAGCCTGAGATCTCCATAATGAAGTAATGAAGGAGACGTTTTGATCTTTATGTGTTGAGTCACTTGACATGTGATGCAAATATAGTGGATAATGGGTCTCTTTATTGAGGATTAACCCAATTTTGGTCGAATATCGAAGCTTTATCGATTATTTGTCAACATGATATTTTTTTCAAATGAACAACGACAAATTTGAGAAACAGGCATTTATAGAGCCTGGAAGACATTGCTGAGAATCTTATTTTGTCAAAATAGATATAAGATTAACTTTGGAAGCTCTTAGTGTAAGCATCTCTTAATTGTGATGTAGCTAATAGCAAGACATCATTATATATAGAATTAAAACAATAAGATGGATATCAAAAAAGCGTTGACCTTAATCGTACTATTTCAATCAATTTTACTTTCTGCTCAAACTTGGGAACAAGTGGCTTCAGTTCCTGATAATTACCGAACTGACCATAGCTTTGCTTTCTCAATAGACGATGTGGGCTACATGGTATCTGGTAACACAGCCAATGGTTTAACATCGGATTTCTATTCATATGACGCACAGTCAGATGAATGGACTAAAAAAACAAACTTTCCTGGTCAATCCCGCGGATTTGCAATTGGTGATGTAATAGATGGTAAAGCGTATTTTGGATTTGGAAGTAATGGAAATAATGCACTCAGTGACTTTTGGGTGTATGATCCAGTAACTGATCAGTGGACAGAGTTAGCGAGTTGTGACTGTGCAGCTAGAACACACCCTGCCATGGTTGCTCTTGATGGCTTTGTTTATCTTGGTCTCGGAGGAGGTGGAGGAAATATGAAAGATTGGTGGGCTTATGATATCTCGAGCGATTCTTGGGAACGTAAGGCAGATTTTCCTGCGGCAGAAAGACATCATCCTTACCAATTTACCGACGGAGAGTATGTTTATGTAGGTAATGGACACGGGAGTGGATTTATTTCAAACGAATGGTATCGGTATGATACGGCACAAGATACATGGACACAAGTAGCTACGATTCCAGGTGAGGGAAGGGTAGCAGGAACGCAATTGTCACATAGAGGTTTTGGTTATGTGCTAAGCGGTGATGGAGACAATCATTCTTTCATGGACACAGGAGAATTATGGAAATACGATTCTATGATGGATTTATGGACAGAAATGCCTCCACATCCAGGAAGATCAAGATGGGCTCCAGCATCATTTATTATTGATGATGAGATGTATATCATTAATGGATGGAATAGCTTGGACGGATTTTTGGACAATGTGTACAAACTAGATCTAGATGTATTTACGATGCCTAGGTTAATGTTGGTAATGCCCAATACAGAACTTTTAGAATATCAAATGGGTGATGAATATTGTAATGCTTTTGCAACTGCTGAAATAGGAGTGAATACGCCTCTCGCGTTTGATACCGACGTTAATTACACGATATCTGTAGATCCTAGTAGTACTGCAGTGGAAGGAAAAGATTTTATTTTCGATACATTATCAGGGACATTAACTGCGGGTGAGTTTGATTCCGGAATAGAAGTAATACTATTCAATGATGCGGTTGCCTCAGGTGATAAAACATTGGTCATCAATTTGACTTCAGATAATGTGGTAGTAACTCCCCAAGAGGAATTATTGATTGCTGAAGATGATCTTCCATTTGATACTAGTGTAAGTTTAGGGTCAGCCAATATAGGGGAGGCTAGTACGACAAATACAAATGTATTTGGCCAGTTTTATACTAACATGCGAACGCAAATGATATATCGTAATGATATGCTATCTAACTCAGGATTAGTTGCTGGAGATATAAAAAAGATATCTATGAATTTGGAAGAAAAAGGATCTCTAGATCCTTATCTAAATTTCACTGTTTATCTAGCAAACACATCTGTAAACGCTCTTAACAATGGAATCAATAATTCTTTAAATTTTCAAGAAGTTTATAGAGGAACAGTAGTTACTTCATTAGGTATTAATGAAATTGTATTTGATACTCCATTTGCTTACGACGGTACTAGTAATTTGGCAATTCAATTTTGCTTTGATAATGCTGACTATACACAAGATGATCAAGTATCTGCGTTCGAATCTGGATACGCTTCTTCAGCCACGCTCAAAAATGATAACATCAGTGGGTGTGCTAATTCAGGAAATTCTTTTGACGGTAGTACATTGCCTGTGATTACTTTCGGAGAAGGTCAACCTAAATTGTTATATTCAAAATTAGATAGTCCGCTATCTTCTACTATCGGTAATAATGAATCAATATATCTAGAGCAGAATGATAGTATTCTAATGTCTATTAAAGCTAATGCGGGAAATTCTGAAGAGTGTATCAATGCTTCTTTATTTAGTAACACGAACGAAATGCTTACTGCTTTTGGATCTGTCTATCAAGACAAAGTATACTATGTAGAGCAAGTAGGTGAAAGTGCAAATGGATATACAATTACATTAATACTGCCTAATACTGGAGAGGTAGATTGGAATTCAACTGACCTTAAAGGATTATTTACAGATCAAGATCTTACTTCCGCAGAGACGCCAGTTTGGGAGACAATTGAATTGTCAGAAGTAATCGTAAACGAACCTTACGTTTTCGTAACTATGAATTATACTGAAAATGGTTACTATACGATAGGTGGCACAGATGCTATTACTTCAATTATAGATTTAGATGTAAACTTCACTTATGATGCAATCCAGTATCACGATATTATGGGGAGAAAAGTAGTGATAGATCAATCAACAACTAATAACGTTGTAACAGGCCTATACATTAAGTCTTATCTCTACGAAGGAAAGGTAGTTAAGACAGAAAAAATAATTAGATAAATAATATTGATAAAATACGAAAGCCACATTCTTTTCAGATTGTGGCTTTTGTATTTTAATGAAGTATTATTGAAATATAAACAATACCTATGGAGGTACTCAATCTATACTCATTAGCTCATCTTTTGATTTGGTTATTTGTAGGCCGATTTGTCTTCAAAAATTGGATTTTATTTTTGGTACTTTCAATCAGTTGGGAGTTGTTGGAGCTCGTCTTACCTTACGATTTTGCAATGGAATCTTGGATCAATAAGGTGTCTGACGTAATCGTAAATACGATTGGATTTTACTTTGGTTTGATATGGAAGATTAGAAGTAAAAAGAAGTCATGAAGGAGGCTATAAATTTTAGAAAAGCTATTCTTTCAGACCTTCCATTTCTACTTCAATTAAGGTTAGAAACAATGGAAGAGTATCTTGTAAGTCAAGGTATAAATCTTTCTGTTGAGCAACATCAACAACGGATTGTGCACAAATTTGAATGTGGTCAAATACTGGTATTAGAAGGTAGGGAAATTGGATTTCTAAAGATGACGATTTCAAAATCTGAATACAAAATATTGCAATTTCAAATTGCTAAAAAGTATCAAGGAAGATCTATTGGAACGGAAATATTAAAAAGCATATTGGCAAATGCGAAAAGAGAAGATAGTTTAGTTCACTTGAGCGTACTCAAAGGAAATAAAGCTCAGAGTCTATATGAAAGACTTGGTTTTGTAAAAGTCGATGAGGGTAAAAAATCTGTTTTTATGACAAAGTTCTTATGACGTAGAAAAAACTGCGTTATTTTTATTTGCTACTGTTCTACTAAAGAATCGCTCACCACAGTATCATAATCTAACTCCTTAGACTTAAAGTCTTGAGCGTCATCACAATAATACTCACAAGAGTTGATCGGTAATACATAAGCATGTAATGTCATCGCACGTCCGTCTGTATCATTAGTCAGCTTATGATACCCCATGGCATTATTCATGAATGTGAGCTTACCTGGATTTAGCTCCACTCGATTGGTTTCGAAGAGGTCTCCAGATTCAAATTTTTCATAGCGAATCTCGGATATCTGGCCTTCTATCTGGTAGACCCAACATTTTTGACCGTCATGTCCGTGTATTGCGGTACTTGCATCTTTGTCCCAACAAAGTAATATTAGCTCGTACTGATCACATCTGTAGACACAGTTGCGAGTATAGCCTTTGTCACTCCATGAAGCATGAGCTTCAAAGTCGCTGATTGGAATGTTTATTTGTTTGATTAGTTTTCCGTGGTTGGAAGTATCTGATTGATTTAATTTTTGGATAAGAGCTTCTAGAGACTCAATACAGTCCATAATTTATGTTTTCGTGAAAAAAATGCCAATTGACATTTAGTATTCTTATTCATAAATCAAGGTGGTAAGTCCCAATCCATCAATATATTCAATGTAGTAATGATAATCGTTCTACCACTTTCTAACAAGTACATGTCGGGGGTAGTTAGACATCTATCTGAAGCATACATATAAACAACACTGATGAGTCAGTAGTCGTTCATCAAAAGGTGCTAAACCTTAAATAAAAGAGAGCTATACCTCTTGTAATAAGTATAGCTCTCGTATTCTGTGTTATATTACTGAATATTACTCTTCGTAATAATCCTGACCTAAGTGATTGATCAGATCTTCGCCTACCATATGTCTAAGCGTATTTTCTAGCTTAGCTAGTTGCTTAAATATATCGTGCTCAGGTTGTAGACCTTTACCCGCTTGAGGTGACTTAAGGTAGAATGATAACCACTCTTGGATACCTGACATATCAGCTCTTTTGGCTAAATCTAGGAAAAGTGCAAGATCAAGTACGATAGGTGCAGCTAAAATACTGTCTCTACATAGGAAATCAACCTTTATCTGCATTGGATAGTTTAGCCATCCACGGATGTCGATGTTATCCCAACCTTCTTTCGCATCACCACGTGGTGGGTAGTAGTTGATACGTACCTTGTGATATAGATCTTTGTATAATTCTGGGTAAAGTTCTGGTTCTAGTATTTGATCTAGTACCCCCATCTTTGATACTTCCTTAGTTTTGAAGTTATCCGGATCATCTAGTACAGCACCATCTCTGTTACCAAGTATGTTAGTCGAGAACCATCCTTCGATACCTAATGCTCTAGCCTTTAGACCAGGAGCTAAGATAGTCTTCATCAGAGTCTGACCAGTTTTGAAATCTTTACCAGCGATTGGTGCTCCTGTTTCTTTAGCGAGTTCTACTAATGCAGGTACATCACATGATAAGTTAGGGGCTCCGTTAGCGTAAGGAATTCCCATTTTTATCGCAGCATATGCATAAAGCATTGATGGAGCGATATCTTTATGGTTTTCCTTCATTCCCTTCTCTAGAGAAGCGACAGTTTGGTGTACTGCTGATTCTTCGATATAGATCTCCGTAGATCCACACCAAACCATTACTACACGGTTACATTTATTTTCTTTCTTGAAGTTTTCGATATCCTTCATGATCTGCTTAGCAAGCGCCATCTTAGTCTTAGCACGCTTTACATGCTTACCGTCTAATCTTTTGACATAGTTTTTGTCAAATACGGCCTTCATAGGCTTGATCTTAGATAATGGTCTTTTGAGAGAATCAAGAAGATTCTGATCTAGTACTTTGGCGTGCGATGCAGCCTCATATACATTATCATCAAATAAATCCCATCCACCGAAAACGACTTTCTTAAGATCTTGTAATGGCACTACTTCTGAGATTAGAGGTTTCTTAGTTCCTCCAGTTCTTTTTCCTATTCTCAATCGACCCATTTGAGTCAATGATCCGATAGGTTCTGATTTGCCAGCGTTAACTGCGTGTACACCTGCGATTACTGTTGTCGCTACTGCACCCATTCCAGGAAGTAAAATTCCTAGTTTGCCAGTTGCTTTTTTTGGGCTTGGTTTCTTTGCCATAATGGTTTAAATATTTAGTCTATTACACTAATTTCTAATTCTAGCTTCCAAAATTGTATTTTCAATAAAGGATTACTAAAAACCTATTTCGGAAGCTTTATATTTCTTCTGCCTGCAAATATCGCATTTATACTGTCGTTGGTGGCATTTATATCGCTTTTTCTGGTTTTAAAATTTTAGGTTTTTCCTTAAAAAATGTCAATTCTGGTCCAAAAACAACTCTTTTTGGACTTTTTTGAAGTGTTTTTTCTGTTTTTTTGCTCAAAATGATTTTTGGGATTTGTTGTGTTTGATTGAAATTCAGTGTAAACTTATAATCCGTAAAGTGGAGTTATGAATTTAATAATGACAGCTTTTTAAGTAAAATAATTTGCACCATTTGTTTTTAGCGGTTTCAGTGGTTCTAGCTGTTTTGCGCCAACAAGACATAAATTGCTTGGATATATTAGTAAATTGAATTTCAGTAATTAGAACATCCTATGAAATATTTTATAATTCTCTTAATTAGTAGCGCTCATTTTTCAGTGTTTGGACAAGACGTAGTTTTAAGATTTCAGTCAGATGTTGATCAGTTTGATTCTACTACAACTTTGATTGAAGGAAGCCTTTCAATTGGATATTTTTCAGGTACCAGTAATATTCAAGACCTTTCAAATCTCAATAGTCTTACGACAATTACAGGCGACCTTATTATAGAATATGCAGATCAATTAGAAGAAATTTCAGCATTAACCAATGTAATTAATGTAGGGGGCAGTATAGTTATTGGCTCTAACGACGAACTACTAAATCTAGATGGATTGGAAGGTATCGATACAGTTTTTCACGACGTTGAAATAAATAATAATTTTGAACTTCGTAATCTTCAAGGTTTGAGTAGCATTCAAACCATTGAGGGTAATTTAATCATTGACTCTAACTCCTCTTTGTTAGATATAGATGGATTAATCAATGTTGATTCTATTTCTGGATTTGTAAATCTGATTTTTAATTCTGAACTCGTAGATGTAAATGCATTCATGAATTTGAAAAGTATTGGATCAGGATTGTCGATCATTCAAAATAATTCTTTAGAGAATGTTGATGGTCTTAGCGGATTGAATGCTATTAACGGCAATTTAGCGATAAATGGAAATAATTCTCTCAGTAATGTAGATGGTTTTTTAAATGTACTATCTATAACTGGCGGTTTGAATATAGTTGATAATACAGTTCTTAGTTCTCTTGGTGGATTTGAAAAATTAAATGAAATAGGTGACTATTTGAATCTCAGTAATAATAATCAACTAGAGAATGTTGATGGCTTTTCCAATCTAATTACCATAGGTGAAAGATTAAGAATATGGAATAATGACTTATTGCTAAATTTAAATGGTTTTGTTAATCTAACTTACATTGGGGGACCTCTCATAGTAACAAGAAATAGTGAAATTGTCAATATTGATGGATTGTCTAATGTCGAAACTGTTACGGATGCAATTGAATTTGATTTCAATCCTAACCTTGTCAATATTGATGGTCTTTCAAATGTGAGTCAAGTAGAAGGTTATATTCAAGTATCAAACAATGATAATTTGGAAAATATAGATGGCTTAAATGCTATTGTTTCTATTGGCAATAGATTGGATGTTATTGATAATGCATTAATAACGAATTTAAACGGATTGTCAAATTGTCTTTCTATAGATGGTGTAATAAACATTGGTAGCAATAGTAGTTTAGAAAATTTAGACGGCCTGTCTAATGTAAGTTCAAACGTTCAATCTATTTTAATAAGGAGTAATGATGATATGCTGAATTTAGATGGTCTGTCAAGTATTCCTATGGTTTCTGAACAAATATTTGTTGCAGATAATTCGTCGTTAGTAAATTGTTGTGGAATTCAACATTTATTAGAAAATGATTCTCTTCCTGATTTAAATGTTGGTATTATGAACAATCCTTCAGAATGCAGCTCACCTGAAGAAGTAACGGAAGTTAACTGTTCAGTAAATACAAACGATATATTGGAATTGGAATGGGCAATCATGCCTAGTATAACTGTTGCAGGAAGTATGGTCAGAGTAACTTCTCAAGAAAATATCCAAGGTGCTCATGTCGAGATCAGAAATATTAACGGACACTTGGTTTCGGTAAGTAATCTTGATGAATACTTTATAGAAATTCCTTCAAATATTCCTAATGGATTATACTTAGTAAGTATAATGCTACAAGGTAATAGAAGCACAAAGAAAATAACGGTTTGTAAATAAGCAGTATTGCTCATCATCATTATACCAAACCTTGTTTCTTACACCACGCAATAGTTTCTTTCAAACCGTTGTCAAGATCATATTCAGCTTTGTATGCAATATCGTCTTGTAAAGGACTGATGTCACAGTGCCAACTCCTTGCCTGTAATTCATTCACCTTTTCGATGTTGAGCGGAGGGTACTTTCCTGATAACCCAGCCATTTTTTCACTAAAGAATGCGAGTACTTTGACTAAGAATATCGGAAGCTTTATTGGTACGGTCCAAGTTACTTCTAATTCACGTTTGACAATGGCATTCATTTCCTGAGCCGAATAAGTATTGCCATCTGTAATGAAGTATCTAGTATGTTCATGATCGGACATTAGAATGTCCATCATGGCCCTTACTAGGTCTTTCACATATACGAAGGTTAATTTTTGTTTGGAAAGCCCTACATAAGCTTCTATCCGCTTTGCTAACGTCTGATATACGGTCAACAGATCATATTCGCGGGGTCCGTATACAGCAGTTGGGCGTATAATGTTATATGGTATGTCTTGTTGTTTCTTAAGGTATTGCTCTGCGGCTAGCTTGCTACGTCCATAACTAGTAACTGGATGTGGAGTAGAAGATTCACTTACTATGTTGTTATCTTGAAAGTCAGCAGGTCCAAATGCCGCTAAAGAACTTACAAATAGAAATTTATCAAGCTGTAGGTCAGCCTTGCGAATTGCTTCAATAAGGTTTCTTAGATATTGCTCATTTACCTTAAAATACGCTTCTTTAGCTTTAGCTTTGGTCAGGCCTGCATTGTGTATAATATAGTCATAGCTGCCGTCTTTGAGCATCTGTACCATTCCATCGATATCTTCAAAATCAAAGTAAACTAGGGTGGTGTTTAATTGGTCCAGTATCTTTGTGTTGCTGCTTTTACGAACTGCACTATGAACAGACAAGCCCCTTGAGATAGCTTCATCTATAAGAAACCCACCCACGAAGCCTGATGCACCAGTGACTAATATTTTTTTCGAATTATAGATCATAAATTAGAAACATTGATTAACTTTCTTGATGTAGACTAATATTTCAATAGTCTAAATATAAGGTAACTATCAAGATCGTTCTATTCAGAGAACCCAATATCTGATTTATTTGGTAGGTTTAATGTATAAACTTAGAATTATGAATGCAAGGAATGTTTTTAGATGCTTTTGTTTGATGTTTCTATTTACGGTATCAATTGACGCTAGAGCTCAGGATGTAATCTTGGAAACACAAGAGGACGTAGATGCTTTTAATCCTAATACGGTTACTATAAACGGAAATTTAAGAATTGGATCTATCAACTCTCAACAGACTACGGTTGTGGATATCTCTAATTTATCAAATCTCTTTTCAATATCAGGGAAGTTGGATATTCGAGGGAATAGACTTTTAGAGGACTTAGAACCACTTTCTAATCTAAGAATTATTGGTGACGATCTTCTTGTATTTGGAAACAAGAAGCTTAATAGCATAGTTGGTTTATCAAATGTGAATTCAGTCGGAGGTTCACTCTATGTAGAAAGGAATGATAGTCTTACTAACCTTGATGGTCTAGAAGAAATGTCTTTTATCAATGGTTATTTGTGGATAAGTGAGAATGGAGTTTTAGAAAATGTCGACGCACTATCAAATATTACTTCTATTCAAGACTATCTATATATTAGTGCTAATGATGAGCTTTTAAATTTGGTAGGCCTATCTAGTCTCGTAACTGTCGGTGGTGACTTGGATCTTTTATCGAACAATAAATTGACCAATTTTGAAGGTCTATCAAATTTGTCTGATGTTGGAGGTGATCTAGTTATAGCTAGCAATGACAATCTTATAAATTTAGAAGGGCTTTCAAAATTAATGCATCTAGGAGGCTTATTACATATAACAAATAATGATGCCTTAGAAAGTGTCGATGGTCTATCAAACATAGGAATTATTGAAGGAGATTTGAGAATAGAATTAAATTCTCAACTTCGAATTTTGAATGGATTCAATAACTTGATAACCATTGGAGGATCTCTTGATTTGAAGTTGAATGATAACTTAATTAGTATTGATGGATTTTCAAATTTAGATGAAATTGAAGGGGATTTATTGATTACAGTTAATTTAAGGTTGGTAGATATTGATGGTCTAAGAAATTTAAGTTCGATTGTAGGAGACTTAGAAATTTCACTTAATTTATCTTTAATTGATTGTTGTGGCATCCAGCATTTATTAAACGATGCAATGTCAATAGGGGGTGATGTATTACTATTAAATAATTCATTAGGGTGTAACACTCAAGAAGAGGTGGTCGATCAGGCATGTATCTTCGATATAACATTACTGTCGCAAGAAGAGGTAGATGGATTTGATCCCAGTACTATGGTAGTCAAAGGTAATCTTGTAGTTGGAACGGCATCTTTAGTTACTAATGATATTCAAGATTTATCAAATTTGTCAAATTTGAAATTAGTGAAAGGAAATTTTGAAATTAGAAATACAGTATTAGCGGACTTAAATCAAATATCTAACATTGACTCGATAGGTAATGATCTAATAATATTTAATAATGATTCAATTATTCATCTTGATGCCTTTTCTAATCTTGATGTAGTTAATAGAGATTTAGCTATTTCGTATAATTATAGTCTCGAAAATATAAATGGATTATCAAATGTTGTTTCTATCGGAGGGAGCTTGCAAGTTAACCGAAACTATACTCTTGAAGAAATAGATGGGTTATCAAATGTTAATAATATTGATCAGCATTTATTTATTTCTAATAATAACAACCTGACTAATATAGATGGAATGTCTAATGTGGAGGAGCTGAAAAATATTGTAAGTATTCAAGATAATATGACTCTGGAGAATATAGATGGCTTGTTAAATTGCTCTCGATTTGGTGGAAGATTAAGTATACTTGGTAATGACGCATTAAAGGATTTAATAGGATTAACTAATCTCACATATGTAGAGAGCGGCTTTAATATTATAGATAATGACTCTCTTGTTGATCTAGACGCTCTTTATAATCTCACTTCCGTTGGAGAATTAGTAATTAGAGAGAACGCATTGTTATCTAACCTAGATGGTTTAAGGAATCTTTCATTAGTACTAGGTGGCGTATATATCGATACAAATGACTCTTTAGGGAACTGTTGTGGAATAAAAGATCTTATTTTAGATCCATTTGCCTCTGCTTTTATATCTATTTTTGGTAACCCATCGGAATGCAGCTCAGTAGATGATATACTTAACGCTAATTGTGCATTGAGTAATAATGAGAGATTAACTACAGAATGGAATTTCTTGCCTAATATAGTTGATGCAGGAGGTAGAATTCAAGTAATATCTGATTCGGATTTGAACGAAGCAAAAGTAGATTTGTTCAATATGGCTGGACAGATAGTCTTGTCTCAAATCCTGTCATCGGATTATATCGCAATCCCGTCAGAAGTTACTTCGGGGTTGTATTTTTTGCGAATTGAGATAAATAATCAAGTCAGCTCTAAAAAGATAGTAGTTCGGTAATAAACTTATTATTAATTGTTATTACTTACTTTGTGAGCAATATCAGTTCTGAGGCTTAAAATTGCAAATATTATTAAAGATAAAAAACGAATATGTATCAATTAACATCGATTTCTAATAGACTATTTAGGGTCCTTTCTTTATTATTTTTACTAAGTATTATGTCTTGTGGATCAGAAGATCCTGAGGAGGAGAATCAAATGAATCTCGACTGTTCGGGTGATGCTAGTTTTATGTTGGATGGTCAAAATTTTAACTTTGAAAATCCGAGTATAGCAGAATTCGTATTTAATGAATCACTAGATATGCATGAATTTTTACTTAGTTGGAATGGTTCTGATGGCGGTCTAGGGTTTCAAATAATAGCCGATCTAGACGGAGCAGAATGTTTTGGAGATAATCAGAGCATTGATTTAAATAACCTGCCAATTGAAATAGCAACCATGACATTACAATTTAATAATTTGCAATATTCTGTTAATGCCTCTACTATTCAAGATAATGTCACTGGTGTTATAGTTTTTGATTCTTGTAATGAGGATAAAAATACGTTGTCCTTTAGTTTTGAATTCAGTGCAGGAGATTTTTTCGGTAATAATTCTAAAGAAATTACTGAAGGAAAAGTATCGAATGTTTGCTATGCCTTCAATTAGTATTATTTAGAGTAGCGTTTGGATAGTATTTGTTTATTCATTAAATCTCAATATTGATATGGTTGTTGCGCCTCTTTCAGCATTCTGAGAAAGAATATACGCGCTTAGATATATTTGATTTGTCATAAATGTTAGCGGTTTCTTTAAAGTCAAAAGGAAGTCTAGAAGTCGAAGCCTAGTTGTATTTTAGTATATGTAAAATCATCATCTTGTCTTCCAGCGGTAAATGTAATAGAGTATTGTTCCCAACCTGGCGAAATGAAAAATCCTCCACCATAACTGTTGTTCCATTTTTCTCTTAGGAAATCAGAACTCCTACTCCATACTTGTCCACCATTATAATATGTTATTAGACCTACGTAAAAACGAATTAAAGGGGTACGGATATAACCTAAGTTTATACGTAAATCAGCATTGTATAGAAATGCATATTTATCAATAAACCTATTTCGAGTATATCCTCTGAAGTTGGTTTGACTTCCTAATCTGCTCAGATGATAGAAGTTTGATTTTCCAAAAGCATGTTTGTAGTACACTGAACCGGAAAAAGTGAACTTTACACCTAGATCAATAGTTTTGAAATGGCTAAATTTTGTAGAAATGTTGCTAGATATATCTCCGTCTAGTGATGATCTGGCGTCAACCTGGATGCCAAATTGACTTCCGTCTAGAGGGTAGAGTGTATTGTCGGTAAAGTCAAGATTTAAAACAGATTTTAAACCTAGAAATGATTCAATCCCATATCCTTTCAGATTCTCTGATATAACTAGAAGGTCATTGTAATTTAAAACTTGGTGACGTTCGTAGACTGCAGAATTTATCCAGCTGCTTTTAGTATAGAATTGTCTTTTTAGTCCAATATTTGCATCAAAGCAATCATAGTCAATTCTGTTTAATAATCTTCGTTCCGATCTATCTATTTTAGTGTCATTTCCAATTCCATAGAAAAATGGAAACTGATCATTTAGTGTTGTAAATTTGGAAGAAACAAATAAGTCGTTTAATCCAATGAACGATTTACGTGTATATCGACCATCAATTCGATAAGCCCCTAGTTCTGGATAGTAAAGACCTTTGATATCATATTTGTTAACGAATCCGACCTTATTGAACCCTCTCGTAAGGTATGAGGTACCTATTCCAAAACCCCATCCATTACCCGAACTTCTTCTAATAGATGCGGAGGGTAGTAGCCAATTAAAGTCAAATGTATAAGGGTCGTAATGAGCGACATGACTTGGTCTTTTAATTTTTATATTATCGGTTTCGGAAACTTGATCCTCATTATAACTGTCAAAAACAATTGTAGGTCGGCCTCCTTTCAAAACCGTTGAATTGTCAGATATTTCATCTTTTCCTTTTCCTGCAATGATTTCAATAGGTATTGTTCGTCCTGCCTGTCCATCAATCTCATATTTGTCTTTGCCATCTAAGCCAAATAGATATATTCTTTTAACTATACCGTATTCAAATTTTCTATGAAAATATGAATCTCCTATACTTCCATCTTTCTTAATATGATAGAGGTCTATCTCTACATCTCCATTTTCATTTCTTTTGACTTTCGTAAAATCTTTTTTGTTGCTGGCTGGAATTTGAACTTCACTATTTAGCTCGGAATAATATACCGTCATAGCGCGTGGTAGATCTTCACGTCTACTTTTAAGTTTGGCAGCAATTGTAGCTCCATGCATATCTCTTACTTCTGGCGGGAACTTAGAAATGGCGTTGTCGATTACTTCATCAGTCATTTTGAGTTGGATGTATTTCACGGCATCCATCCAAGAGGCTAGATCTAGTTCTGATGCCAATTGTCTATCTAGAAATCTGGCTTTAAAATTAAGTTGTCTTAAATTTCCGAATGTGTAATCGAAATCTTCAGCATTCATAATTACCATGTCAGCCACACTTGGTATGAGTCCTGTCCAATGCGAAAAAGTATGATCACGATCTTTTGGTATGGGCTTGTAGATATGGCGGCCATTTTTTTTAAACATCGCCCACTTCCAATTGTCTTCGTGTCTATCCCAGTCGCCAATATACATGTCCATTAAACGCGCCTTGGCATAAGCCTCTTTATCTATTTTGTTTTTATGCGACTTGCGTAAGTCTATAAGCATTTCATAGCTACTAACAACTTTATCTGCACCATAGAATCCTTCTCTTTTTTTGCTCTTTCCTTTAGGTTTCTCTTCTAGTGTACCGATCTTTCCGATGTAAGGGTTGTATTTGTTTGATAGTTCATTATTTGCATCTAAAATAAATAGCTCTGGTTTTATGTGTATTATATCCGTAGCTTCAAATAGTTCATGAGCTACCAATGGGGCATAGGGATGCATAGTTGTAATTAGTTCCTCTGTTATACCTTTGTATGCGGAGTTTTGAAGGATTTCATTTAAACTCTTTTCTGGTTGCTTATCAAGAACTCTGAAAGCATACTTTTTACCCTTATTTGATTTAAATTTTACACTCATAGTTTGCAATCCACCACCTATGGCATAAGGCGTTAATCCGCCATCATATTCACTAATATTCAATAAAGGAGCAGTCACAGATTTAGACCAAGCATCTCTATATCCATATCCCATCCAAAACGTTTTCCATTTTGTTGGGTGATACTTTTCACTTGCTCTGCTGGAATTGGATACTTGATGACTAATCTGAACTGGATTACTGACCTCTTTGTCATCTTTTGATAAGAATGCATTTTTAATAACATATCTATCGTTTTCATTTCCTATGATCTCAAATTTCCCCTTTGAATATTTTAAATATTTGGCTCCTTTGCTTAAGTAACTAGTTGATTTATTCTGATTATATCGATAATCTCTATTTCCACTGTTTATGTTAATGTAGGTGATGTGGTCTTCTTGTATTACAGAATTTATCCGATCGTGGCCTGATATAAATACAACTTTATCTTGATTACTCAATACCTTATTCATCGCATTGATATATAATTGATAATTTGGATGTGGCATATCTTGCGAATTACCAGAATTAGCCTTAAATGATCTTCTTAATTGTCCGTAAATTGGCATGAAGTTTAATAGAGTCAATCCCTGACCATCGAGTTCTGATACTGATTTTATAGGGTGGTGCGCTACAATCACTTTGTTCCAAGACTCATAATCTTCCAAAACGCTTTCTAATTCTTCAATCATATGAATATGATTGAAGATATCACAGTCTTCATTTGCAGCAAAGTACCGGTATGATTCATCTAAGATCCAATTAGAATTAATTGTGATCATAACATGATGATCATCTAATTCTTTTATTTCTGGTCCAGGACAAATACTCTTTTTTTTGATTCCTTTAAATTGAATCCTGCCGTCTACATGTATTTCATCTATATCTTGGTCTCCAAGTATTTCTATTCTATTATTGGATATAGTGTTAAGTATGTTTTGGGAATTATCTCCTAAGGATATTTTCTTGCCTTTACATTCCTTTAGGTTAGTAACGATAGTAGCAGTTTTATCTATGTTGCTATAAAAGATTAATGAATCCTGACATAATACATTAGATTGAAAAGCGAAAACAAAAAATATGATATAGAGGTATTTCATTTTGCTATTTTGAAGTTTATGCTTAGTTAATATAATGAGGATGTTCAACTATTTGTTTTAAGTGTATTGTTAGAACAAAATTAGTGTTTTGAAGTCTTCATTAAGTTGTCAATTTTGAGATTCATGTCTTTTAATTTTGAATTAACTGTGGTATTACCAATCTCTCCATTCGCTTGCAATTCCTTCTCCATCAGCAAACTCATTTGGCTCTAGACCTGCAGCAATTGATATTTGATCGAATAGCTCGCATAGATCTTCACGCTCACCGGTTTCTATAAGTCCGGCAATCCTTTCATCCATAGAGTTTGTAGCTAGAACAGCATATTTAAAAATTATTACTTTGGTTTCCGCTGTTGCTTCTTTTGGTAATGTTTTAAGATCAGCAATCAATTCATCGAATATCATTTCTGCTGCTTCACAATTTTCTTCGGAATATTGTTCCATGCCGTATTCTGTTCCATTGTTCCTCCATTTTTTGAAAGGGTATTCAGATTTGCATTTTTCTAACTGTGTAACATTTACTTGCTTGTTCGATAAATTGGCATAATCAATTTCTTTATCAACGCGCTCATTTTTAATCTCTTTATTGTTTTCTTTATTTCTAGAGATAAAGTATAGAAAGAAGATAGCAATTTTTACGATGATGACAACAAATATTATTCTTTTCATATTAGGTTTAGGATTTAGATTAGTTGTTCAGAAAATACTTGTAATAATATTAATAAGAATCAGTGGAAGTATACATATTTTCAAGACGTAAGAGCATTTAACTTCTACTAATTACATCTAATTTTATTGCATAACTGTTGTGTTAGTACTTTTATGTATTTTATTTAATCTAAATATTGATGAATCAACAGTAGAAATGAAAATATTTTAATTAACTTAGATATGGTAATTGGTTAACTTAAATATATGGAATATTAAAAAACGCTTTATTTAAGTATCATAAAAGACAATTTCGAATTAAGTGATTGTAAATGAAGGGTAATTGAGATAAGTGTAAAAGTTGTTTTTTGTAAGTATAAAAACTACTTGTTGATAATCTAACGAAATTATAAATTTATATTTCTTTACTAAACAGTCTATAAGTTTTATATCTAATTCCATTCATTCTTTCAGCAGCATTAACCATCTCAGTGTTGCTTTCAAGTACCCAACTAGCTTCACCGCCGCTTATTTTTCTGCGTTTGGCTTCAGCTATATTCTTGGCAAAAAAAATGGCTTCTATACCCATTTTTCGGTATTCGGGTAATACTCCAAGTGCAATAACTCTTACCCAGTTAGTTTTCTTCTTGCCAAATAGTAATCTGAATATTCCAAAAGGAAATAGTTTACCTCTTTTGTTCTTAATGAGAACCTCATTAATATCAGGAAGTGTCAATCCGAATCCAACCATATTACCTTCATGCTCTGCGATAAATGTAAAGTTTTCATCTACTAACATTTTGAGATCATTCCTGAGAAAATTGAATTCAGCTTCAGTAAACGGAACAAATCCCCAATTGTCTTCCCAAGATTTATTATAGATATTCATCATACCTTCCGCCTCCTTAATGATATCTTTCTTCTTGAATTTTCTAATCGTTATTCCTTTTCTCTCTAAGCGTTGCTCAAAGGCATCAGCCAATCTTAATGATTTCTTGGATACGGATTCTACAGGTAGAAGATAGGCATAAAGATCCATTTCTTTACCTAAGCCGAAGCTTTCTAGAAGCTCCTTGTAATATGGAGCGTTATAAGTCATCATAACCTTAGGAGGTTCATGGAATCCATCTATAAGAGTTCCCGCAGTTTCGTTCGTCGAGTAATTAGTTGGACCTATGATTTTATTGAAACCTCTGTGGTTAGCATAATCTTTTGCTTTGTCTAATAGGCTGTGAGCTACATCCCTGTCATTAATGCAATCAAAAAAGCCAAAAAAACCAGTTGTACTTTTGAAATGTTGATTGTAGTTGGTGTTGTCAATTGATGCTATACGTCCTACTATTTTGCCATCGCGATAAGCCAACCAAAGTTCAGTTGTACCATATTTAAAGAATGGATATTTTTTTTCGTCCAATATATCCATTTGCCCCATAAATATCTCAGGAACGTAATTGGGGTCATCAGCATATAGATCATGTGGGAAATTAACAAATGCTTTCTTTCCTTTCTTGTCAATTACTTTGACTAGTTCGTGTTCCATGATTATATCATTACTTTCTGAAGTATATCAAGTTTTTTTGCTATTACAGTGATTTTATCTATTGACTCGTCTATTTGATCAATGGTATGTGTCGCCATAAGTGAGTATCTTATTAATGAAGATTCGCTAGGTACGGCTGGTGTAACAACTGGATTGACAAATATGCCTTGCTCAAGGAGCATCTTTGTAAGCATAAAAGTTTTGTCATTATCTCTTATGTAAATTGGAATTATAGGAGTAACGGTATGGCCTATATCAAATCCTGCGGCTCTAAGTCGATCCATTGCATGATATGTGTTTGACCATAATTTTTCGATTCGCTCAGGCTCTTGCTGAATAAGATCTACTGCTGCGATCACACTTGCAGCATTAGCTGGGGCTATACTAGCTGAAAATATAAGTGAACGAGCATTATGTTTGAGATAGTTGATTGTATCATTGTCAGCAGCTACAAATCCACCTATAGAAGCGAGTGATTTACTGAAGGTTCCCATGATCATATCTACGTCTTCTGTGACTCCAAAGTGATCGGCTGTGCCCGCACCTAGTTTTCCCATGACTCCTAATCCATGAGCATCATCTACAAATATATTAGCTTTGTATTTTTTGGCTAGCGCAACTATTTCTGGTAATTTGGCTAAATCTCCTTCCATGCTGAATACGCCATCTACTGCAATAAGTTTGATACTCTCTTCATTGCATTTTTGCAATACTTTTTCAAGTGATTCCATATCATTATGACGATATTTCATGGTCTTAGCAAAAGACAATCTAGATCCATCGATAATACAAGCATGATCTAGATCATCCATAATGATATAATCATGTCTACCCGGAATAGAAGATATGACTCCAAGATTGACCTGAAATCCGGTAGAAAATACTAATGCACTTTCTTTGCCTACATAACGAGCTAGTTTTTCTTCTAGTTGTACATGAAGATCCAATGTTCCATTCAGAAAACGAGATCCGGCACATCCACTCCCATATTTGTCTATGGCAGCTTTGCTGGCTTCCTTTAACTTAGGGTGTGTGGTCAATCCTAAGTAAGAATTAGATCCAAACATCAAAACCTTTTTACCATCGATAGATACGATAGTATCCTGTTCGGACTCTATTATTCGGAAAAACGGATACAACCCTGCTGCCGCGGCTCTCTGAGGTCGGTCATATGCTTTCATTTTTTGTTTAAACATGGCTAATGTGTTATGTCGTGTATTTCCGCTATTACACTAAATTTGTTGTTATTAACGACTAATTAGATTGGTATATGTATCTAAAAACGTCTTATTTTCTTTTTTGTTGAATATTTTTTCAAAGACAAAGATCGCAATAATGGCGCATAATGAACCCAATAATAGATCAATAATATAGTGATGTAAGGTATATACCGCTCCATACCATATACCTAATATATCTATAAAAAATAGAATTGACATCCATTTCACTTTATTCTTCAATCCGAAATAGAATAAAACAACAGGGTACGCTGCATGAAGTGAAGGTATTGCTGCAAATACATTCGAATTACGAGTGTACATATTTTCAAAAATGGGAGATCCTACTAATCTATCAAACTCTAATAACCCGGCAGCACTGCCTAATACGTTGAAGTCCAATTCAATACCATGATATATCTTGTACCATGGAGGTGCTGCAGGATATAGATAGTAGATTACAAACCCCACAAGATTAGTCAGTAAGAATGTAAAACTGAAGTCTATAAGTAGTTTCTTGTTGTTGAAAAATAGATAGAGAGCGAAAGCTAATGGAAAAGGTACCCAGGTCAAGTAGAATGCTCCAGATAATAAACTCTGGAAGTCAGTTTTATTACTAAATAGATATTCTCCAGGAATCAGTTCGGTTCCATTAAGATTTAGACCAAATAGCTTTTTTTCAAGATTAAACGGCTCTAATATATGGACAGGATTGAACTCGTAATTTGGCCATACTCTGAGGCTATCGTATAATATTGCATAGAGGATAAAGAATCCAAAACCTAGTACAATGTTCCTTGTAATTTTACTAGTAAAAAAAGTAATCAGAATTATGCTCATGGCTCCGATGTGCTCAGCTCTTAGACCCATTGAGAGCGATATCCATCCAATATAGAGAACAGTGAAGATAGTAGCTATCTTGATGTTGGATTTAGAGAATCTCGTATATGGAATTTCTGTGGTCTCGGTCGACATGCATCTAACTTTGGTTATACTTTGAAGATATTACAACTCTAAAGTACTTTCAAGGTTTTAATTAATTCGAGTATTTATAATACAATAACAAAGTATTAAAGTCTAGTTGTCCAATTCTCTTTTGGCATATAATAGCCTTCTAACCGCAGTAATATTCGTCGCCACAGCAAGAATAAACATTGGAAAGGTAAACACAGTTATCGGCTCGAAAAGAGACATCGGTAGCCAATCTACCAATATTTTATATTCAGCACCAAATATAGAAGATGCAGCACCTGTAAGTAAAGCAGATATACTAATGATTAGAATACGTTCTGGACGTTGCATTACACCTACTGCGGCATCAGCGCCTAGTCCTTCAGCTCTTGCTCTTGTGTAGCTTACCATAACAGATCCTATTAGTGCTACGAATGCAAACAAACTACTCAAAAAGAAGTCATGCGCAATTAAGTAGTAGCAGATACCCAAAAACATAATCATCTCACTGTATCGGTCAAGGACAGAGTCAAATAAGGCACCATAATCACTTTCCATATTACCAATACGAGCCATTCTCCCATCAATCATATCCATAAGACCTCCAATCAAAATGGCAAGTCCAGCCCAAACCACAAAACTGTGATCATTGCGATCGGCATTCTCTGCACCATAGATAAATATTACAGTGGCCAATATATTGAGAAGTAGGCCCATGACAGTCACCATGTTAGGCGTTACACCTACCTTGATTAGTAACTTTATAAAGGGATTGAAGAGGCTATATATTAGCGACTGTCCAGTTTGTTTCCATGCCATACTCATACCACAAAGGTAAATTATTTTTTAACCGCCGGTTTAAATATAGTAGGAATATCCCAAAACATTCAATCCATAGATTGTATTTTATTAATGAAGTTGATCTATCAAGCTATTATAATGACTCTCAAACGAATAAGCTTAATGTTTTTAGCCATTTTAAAAGCTCCATTTAATCAAATTGTAATGTTATTGAATCAATGTTATTTCAAAGGACTTATACAACGATGTAAAATCATATAATCCTTTTGATTAATATTGCAGTCCCAAAGAATATAAAAGTGAAGGAATTGAAAGACATTAAGTTAGCATTAGTAGGTTATCTGAATACTAAACCATTTGAGTACGGGCTAAAAACGAGTGCATCTAAGGAGATTTATTCTATTTATTATGATAATCCATCCAATTGTGTTAAACTTTACGAAAATGATAAAGTTGATGTAGCTCTCGTACCTATTGGTGCATTACCGACAATAGGAGAGTACAGAATTATTACAGATACTTGTATTGGATGTGATGACTATGTAAGAACGGTAGTCCTAATGAGTAATGAGCCTATTGAAAAGTGCAACCATGTCATCCTTGACAGTCATAGTAGAACTTCAGCGATTCTTAGTCGTATTTTGCTCAAAGAATATTGGAGGACAACTCCGAGATTTACTACTGCCAAAATAGAAGACCTTGAAATTCTCCAATTCGAAGAAGCTGTATTGATGATCGGAGATAAGGTATTTGAGAATGAAAATAAATATAAATACAGTTATGATCTTGGTCATTATTGGAAAAAAATGACTGGATTGCCATTTGCATATGCTGTATGGATTGCTAAAGGTCATGTGTCTCAAGATGCTGTAGATCAGCTGACTACAGACTTGAAGAATGGAGTAGATAGTATCAATGAAGTAATTAAAGAACAGAAGCTCAATGAACCATTGCATGATCTCGCCTCATACTATAGTGAAAATATAGACTACATTTTGGATGTTCAGAAAAGAAAAGCTTTAGATCTCTATCTTACTAAAATTTCGGAACTAGAATTAGTAGCTACTACTTTATAGAAAGGTATCATCAAAGCCATAGGGAAGAAGTTCTTTAATCGTATCGAAAATAATAACATCATCAGATTCGCCTTTGAGAACGATTCTAATGTCTGATCCGTATCTTGACTCATATTCTGCAATCACTTGACGACAAGCACCACAAGGGCTTACCGGCTGGGTGAGTTTCTTCTTAGGATTACGAGCTACTATGGCTAATGTGACCACCGATTCTTTCGGGTAGTTTGCTGCCGCATTATATAGGGCTACTCTTTCTCCACACATACATAGTGGATACGAAGCGTTCTCTTGATTACAACCACCCAGGACCACACCATTACTTAATTGTGCTGCTGCACCTACAAGGAATCCTGAATAAGGAGCGTAGGCATCATCAGTCATGGCAACGGCTTTATCGACTAGTGCTTGATCTAGTAAGCTAAGTTCGCTGTATTGAAGTTTCTTTAAGTTATTCTGCATTATATTATTAGTAATTTGCATTAGTGTTAAAAGTATAATGCAATTATTAGTCCATTTCTGATATTCAATCTTTTGAGAAACAGTGTTTTATGTATGGATGTTGATATTCTAGACTATCGCTGTATCTTGTGGGCGTTCATAAATCAATCTATTTGAATATTTCATATTAGTGATCCGTAGCTTTTTTAATAAAATAAATAATGACACTACTAGTGCGCTTCAGTATCACCAGCTTTGGCGATTTACAAGTGCTATTCTAATAGGTGTACTTATGGTAAAGGCCGGTTGGCCAAAGGAAAAAGTAGCAATTTACGAGTTACTATTCTTTGCAGCACATTTAATGAGTTTCGCTTGGTCCACAGGAGTTAACAATGCACTTCTTGCATACTATCCTACGCTTCAAGAAGATCGAAAAAGAGTTTTGATTTTCAATGCTGGATTACTTTTAATATTCTTGTCAGGTATTGTAGCTGTGGTATTTTGGCTATTCAATGAACCTATACTTTATATCCTTACTGATCTCAAAAATTTGCCTTGTGTAGAATGGATAACTTTGTATCTAATTTGTTCGCCGGTTACGGTATTGATTCAAACCATATATCTGCTTAGATCAGAGCCCCAAAAAATCACTAATTATACTCATGCCATCTTCTTATTGCAAATAGCAATAGTCATAGCTGCCATATTGGGGCATGGTACAGTGGAATCTTTAGTTATCATTATTGCGATTTGGAGTTTAGTGAAGTTTATATGGCTAATTGTTATTTTGATAAGACATTCTCATCTTCAATTTGATGCAGTGCTTTTCCGAGCATTTGGATGGTTTGCTATTCCATTGATATTTCAATTTGTCCTGAGTAATGGTATGGAGTACGTTGACGGCATTATCGTCAATCATTATTTCAGTGCTGCGGATTTTACTGTTTTTAGGTATGGATCTCGTGAGTTGCCTATTACAGTAATATTGGTAGTATCCCTATCTAGTGCAATGATTCCATTAGCGGTAAAGCATCTAGACAGTACTTTAGAAGAGATAAAATTGAGAACCAGAAAATTAATGCATGTTTTGTTTCCCTTGAGTATAGTCTTGATATTGATATCGCCATTCATTTATACTATAGTATACAGTCGAGAGTACATTGCCTCCGCACAGCTTTTCAATATCTATTTATTAATATTGACTACCAGAATACTGTTGCCTCAAGTAGTAATGTACGCTCAACAGCGAAATGGAGTTTTGCTTTTTATGACATTCTTGGAGCTAATTATCAATGTGTCCTTGAGTATTTGGTGGGCTCAAAGTATGGGTCTTGCAGGTATAGCATATGCCACTGTGGTAGCTAATATTTGTCATAGTTTAATGATGGTTGGTTACAATTATATAAGTCTGAATGTTTCTCCAAGCAGTTATATTCCTTTAAATACTTACAGTATATACGTTGTTTTGATCATAGGTGCGTATATCGCATCCACACAGATGTATACCTATGGATAGAAAGTCATTACAATTATCAGTTTTAACACGATTATCATTACGTATCGATATGGATGAGGCTGCTAGGTTAGCTAGATACCTTATCGAAGATCTGATACCGCTAGATGCGACAATCACAGAACTTATAGAAGAGAAAATTGATAAGGCTACAGAAAGGCTGGTCGAAGGCGAACCTTTACAATATGTTACTCATAGATCGGATTTCTACGGATATCAATATTATGTAAATAAAGCAGTTTTGATACCTAGGCCAGAAACAGAAGAGCTAGTCTATCAAGTTATTCAATATTTAAAGAAGATTAGTAATCGTGTAAATTTTGATCGAAATTGGGATGGACGTCCAAATCCATCAATAATCGATATCGGTACTGGTAGTGGGTGCATACCAGTCACCATCAAAAGTGAATATAATGACTGTAATATAACAGCAGTAGATGTGAGTAACGAAGCACTCAAGGTGGCTATCCAAAATGCGAATCACCATGGCACAGAGATTACATTTGTTAATCAAAACATACTCTCTCAAAACCTTCTAAAACCATCAACACCATATGATATAATCATAAGTAATCCGCCTTACATTCCGACATCGGAAATATCGGTAATGGGAAATTCTACAGTAAAGCACGAACCTAAATTAGCATTGTTTACTGAAGATGAATTTGGCTTGACTTTTTATCAACGAATAGCAGACTTATGCGATGAATGGCTAGCTGATGATGGTGCAATATTTCTAGAGTTGAATGAGTATCATGCGGTTAAAGTTAAAGAGATTTATCTCCAGCAGGGTTCTTTTAGTTCAGTAGAGATATTAGAAGACATGCAAGGTAAACCAAGAATGTTATTGGCCATTCGATAGCGAGTGATGAGGTACATTTAACTTAATAATGCCGACAAATATGTGCAAAAATGTTAATATGGCGTATTCTCAACACTAAATAAGCGTAATTGCTCAGATAGAATCAAGATAATTGCTAATTTCAACAATAATCGTGCAGCGTTTATCAATAAAACTAGCTCTAAGTAATAGTAATGCTTATCAAAACAAAACATATCGTAATTTTCTTATTGCTGACGGCCCAATTGGTTTTTAGTCAAGAGGTAACTAAAGATTGTATTTATATTGATTTTGAATCGATACCTAACGGTGATCTTATCGACGATATGGATATTTTCGATCAATATTCGGATGTGTTTGGAGTTACATTTTCTCTAGAGGGTGGAATCCCTGCGAGATTGGCTAAAGTAGGTGCCCCTATGACCGCTTTTCAAGGCCCCAATAATGGAGCTGATACTCCTGCTGCAGGAGTAGATATAGGTGACTATTTTTTGACAGATAATGGAACAGTTGCAGGTCTAAACGCAGACCCTATTTATGTTAATTTTTTGAGCCCAATGGATAGTGTGAGTGGGTGTATTCTAGATATGGATTTCGGTGAGCGATTTGTTGTACATGCGTTAGGTGAATTCGGAGATATCATTTTTGCGGATACTATTTTTTCAGGTTCTATTGTCAATGGCGTCAATATACCTGGAGATCCTGGGACCGGAGATGGATTGTGTACAGAATGGGGATTTAGATTGGACGAATGCGAAGGTTCTATATTTAGCGTCAAGTTGGACGGATTTAGAATTACAAGTGGAGGGTTTGGATTGGGACTTGATAATCTTACTTTCTGTAAGTTCGGAGCTAAGCTCAATGTTGATTTTGAAATTAATCAGACAGATATCATATGCGGAGGTGAATCTGGAAGTATATCTGTAAATACATTATCAACTCAGAATCTAATATACTCGATCAATGGTGCAGAGTTTGTTCCTGAACTTAACTTTCCAGAAGTAACTGAGGGTGTATACGAGATAACCGTAAGAAATGATCAGGGATGCGAAGATGTTTATAATATTAGTATTGATGATATACCGGAACCGGAAATAATGTCAATAGTTGGAGCAGATACTAGTTGTGGATTGGATAATGGCATTATTACATTGGTTGTTGAAAATGGATTTGGAGTAATTCGATATACCATGGATGGACAGAATTTTAATACAGATGGTGTTTTTACTAACGTGCCCCCTAACAAGCCAAATGAGGTCTACACTATCTTTGTAGAAGATGCTTTGATGTGTGTAGATTTGGCAACCGTATATATAGCACCTAGTCCGGGTCCAGAAATTATTGGTGCTGTACAAGAAGATGCTAGTTGTGATTTGGCTAATGGAGAAATAACAATTGGAGCCATAGCACCGACATCGTTTATAGAGTACTCTTTGGATGGTGGTCCATGGCAGTCTGATTCCAATTTCACTGATTTGGCGCCTGGGGATACTTATAATGTAAGGATTAGAGACGAGATGGGATGTATGAGAGATACTACTGTGTCAATAGGTTCCTATCCGTTGATAGAGATTAGAGATGTGGTGGAGACGGTACCCGAGTGTCTGTTAGACAATGGCACTATCACAGTTACTTATGACGGTGGAGTAGGAGAGGTGGAGTATTCTATTGACGGAGGCTTTAGCTATCAATTTAGTAATGTGTTTACAGGATTAGCACCAGGTAATTATCAAATTATATTGAAGGACGAAAAAGAGTGTGAGCTGATAGTAGATGCTATAGTTCCTCCATATATCTGCCCAGTTTATATTGGTAATATTTTTGCGCCTAATGGAAATGGATTTAATGACTTCTTTCCAGTGATCACTGATTTGGGTTACCCGGCTAATATTATAAAGTATAGCATATATGATCGTTGGGGCGAATTAATCTATGATGCCGAAAATTTCTCTATCCATGATAATTCTTATTATTGGGATGGTAATTTTAAAGGCAAAACTGCGGTTCTCGGAGTTTACGTCTATTTGATACAAGTTGGACATCTAGATGGAAGTACGGAGTATCTTTCCGGTGATGTGACTATGATTAAATAGTTTTTGGAGGATATGTCTATCCGTCGTCTTTCAGTAAAGTATCCTGTCAAGTAATCCCACTTCATCTCGTTTAAAAATCGATGTAATTCAAGGTATTGCGTTGTTATACTGCAATAGGGTATAAATAGAACTGCATTTCAATTACTGGTATCAGTTATAGACTATCCATTGCTACTAAATCCAAAAGTGATGAAGAATAAAATTACCATGATATAATACAACTAGTATTGATGGATGGTGGATTTTCAAGACGGAAAACATTATACAGATTAGTCAAGTTAATGAATTTGCAGAAATTTTTGAAGGAGAATATATAGTAAAAACAAATTGTACGGAATCCATGGAATTTGTGTCTCCTAAGACCACAATAACTACATCCAGAAAATACTAGAGAAAAAAATGATAACACCGTATAATCGTGGCACACACTATTTAGTCCAGTCTGCTTTACAAGTTTTAAATTAATTTTGGGTCAAAACATTTCCAGTATCAGAGACATTTAAAATTCCATAACAATCTATCGAAGGATCTAAAATATTATCAAGATTGCTTACGGAAAGCAATCCATCTACCATCATAGTACCTCTAATTTCAACGTTTCCTCCTCCATGAATATTTAATTCAGCATTTTGAGGTATATGTACAGTTACATCTTGACGAACTAACAATGATCGCATCGAAGAAATCTCTCCATCAGCAATAGTTACATTGATGGCTCCTGCCTCTTGAGGAATAATTACATTTTCACAGATTAGAGGACTGTGGCCTCTGCTCCATTGACTGTCTATCATCCATGAATCGGTTCCTCCCATCCATATGTTATCTCCTTCTTGAAAGAGTTCGATATTTAACGTTACCATATCTCCTCTAGAGAGGTGACAGTCATATGGCGTAACCATTAAAGAATGTGTAGATGCCAAAGGATCCCATGTTATGGAAACCATATCACTAGAAGGGTCTATTACGTCTATGCTCCCACCTACGACACTCCAATCAAAGTATGTACCCATATTTCCGATTGCAGTATATGTTTGATTCACAGTTTCTGGACAAATGGAAGTCGTACCGGAAATACTGTAGCCATAAGGCTTTAATTGCCAATAATTAAACCAATCGGTTATGCCTGGGACTATGTCAGTATATAATGCTGAAGTACCGTCCTCATGAACTCCATGCCCACGATCAGAATAAGAATAGAATATTAATGGATTCGCGATATCTACAGCTCTTTCATATATCTTGTTTCCGCCATGTACAATAGGTAAGTCAGATCCAACCACAAATACCGAAATGTCACTAAATGGTTCTCCTGAGTCATATGGTACCGTACCATCATCTTGGCTATGGAAAAGAGAACCAGAAGGATCGTCAGCTGTTTCCATATAAGATAAAAAGCCTAGTGCTCCAGCCAGACTGAAATAAGCGTTAGCCGCACCACTTTGCGATTGATTATCACCGACACAATCTAGACAACCCAAATCAGGTATATCGTGATCTGTTGTAAAAGGCCAGATACCGGTAGTCTGTGTCCACTCCATCGTGGATGCAGGCCTTTCTGATTCTTTATCCATAAATATGTTATGCAAGCCGATAAAACCTCCTGAGCTATGACCTCCAATATATATCTGATCAGGGTCGATATTATAAGTAGAGGCATTTGCTCTAAAAAAACGAACTGCTGACCTACCATCTTGTACACCACGATAAACAGCCCGGGTAGCTAAATCAGCATCAAACATATTCATACCTAAACGATAATCTATGGTTGCTGTGACATACCCTTTTTTTGCCAAATCTTGAGCAAGTAATCGCATGCTCCAGTAAGTCCTTTCGCCCGCTACAAAACCACCACCAAAACAAATTATAATAACTGGTCTTTTACTAAGAGTATCACCTGTAGGTTCAAATATGTCCATAAATAGATTAACCGGATGTGTACTGTATTCTTCTGCATTTACTGGATAGCCAGTTATAGTCTCATATACTCCACCGCCCCAATCAGGCTCTGGTACTGCGGTGCTGAATTGAATATTATTGGTTTCAGTGACGGCGGTAAACACATCATCTACATATCTGTTATCATACAGTTGTGCATTAGATGCTTGTATCAACAGTAAGCACAAGCCTAGTAAAACGATTATTCTTTTATTAGTCATGATTACTTTCTTTTGGCAGCTAGAATAAATGGCGAAGCCTGCTTGTTAAATTTGAAATCAGTTTTGTATCTCTTTTCTAATTCTAAATATAGCTTTATGTCAAAATTCCTCTTTTGACACTCCGCAATCAGCAACTCTTCTTTTAGTTTTGTTTGTTTACTATTAACTCTTTTTAAAGCTTTAATTAAGGCAGGATCCTTGGGAACATCTTTTGCTTCTAGCTTTAGTTTTAATAGCTCAGTATAAGTTTTCATATTAACACCTTCTTCTTCGAGTATATTAAAAGCATTCAAATGAAGCGATCTATTGAAGTTTGTTTTTATATCATAGATTTCAGCGAAAACGGTAAGTTCCGCATCCGTTTGTCCAAAGGATATATTAACGATAAACAATAATGATAGAATGAAAGGTACTTTCATAGGTGTTAATATTTAGGTGTTACTAAACAGAAGTATGGTGTAGAGGGGATTGCAATATACGAAAAATCGTAATTATTTCTTAATCTATTGTTTGAAGTTAATTTTGTTTTAAAGCCTATTAGGCTAGCTGTTTGATGATCTTCGAATCTTTTCTGTGATGCTAATGGCACATTTCAAATTGAATGATTGTGGATTCCTCTATTTTTATTGGTTTATTAATAAGTATATTAGCTACATGGAATGTATGAAATTATTAGTAATAGCACTTTGTTTTAATCTAAATCTTCAAGCTCAAAATAGTCAATTAGATACTTTGAAGTATAGAGAGTTAGGCATAGGGCTAGATTTCATTAATTCGATTTTGCCAATAGAAAATAACATTGGTACTAATAGTCCTTATCAAGTTTACTTTAATTTGGTAAATGGCAACAGACATAATAGGTTTGCATTTAATTTATCATTAGATGGAAGGGCAGAAAACAATGATGAAATCGATTCCAAAACGAGGATTAATGAAGTGAAATTTAAACTTGATTATGCTAGAGGAAAGAGCCTAAATGTATTCCATAAATTTGATTTAATTTATGGATGGAAATGGAGTCCTTCTTTTTCATTAAGCCGACAAAAAACTACCTCAGAAACGAATCCTAATTCTGATGTATTGAGAAATATGTGGAATTTAGAATTAGGCTCTGGACCTTTTGCCGGATTACAATATAATGTTTTCAAAAGCTTTTCAATCTACTTAGAAGTAAGTTATCAAATTTTCGTCAGATTCGCTAAAGATAAATTTGATTCAGTGGTGGATTCTTCTGATTTTCAGATCAAAGAAATTTCTTATAATTCTTCATTTTCTGCACCTAGATATTTGGTTTTATTATATAGTTTTTAATATTCAAAAAAAACAACCTAGTGCGGTGGTTTTTTGTCACGTCTTGTTAATTGTCATTTACACCAAGTGCACATGGGATAGGTACGATATCATAATTAATTATGGTTTGCTCATGAGATTTGATCTTTTTTTTCAAATGAATATTACGCTGAATTTATGCGAAAAAAGGCGAACAGTATTTCTACCGTTCGCCTGAGTGCTTTCGTACTATAACTGATCTTTATCAGATAGCTTCCTTTTGGATAGTCACGTAGTATGCAACTATCGTTTTTATGTATTATTTAGTCACCATCAATTTGGTTTGATAGCTTTTTCCATCTTTCTGTGCAATGATAATATATATGCCAGATGCTAGATTTTCAGTTTCTATTCTGTAGGTGCCTTTCTCATCATTTTCTATTAAATCAACATTGAGTTTTGCACCCGTCATATCTATCAAAGACAGTTGGTCCGCAGAATATGATTCATTTCCGTTTCCTAATCTGATTTCGCTGCTATAGATACTTGGATTTGGACTAACAGTAATTTCTAAATCACCGATTGTTTCATTCCTTTTTGTAGTCATTTCGGTGTTGTCTGATCCAAATTCTACAGCTTTTAGTGTTGATTGTAATTCAGAGACTTGTCCTATTCTTCTTGCTGGTTTATCTCCACCATTGACAACGATGCAATAATCTTCTGTTTCTCCATATGCAAAACTTTCGCATGGTCCTGATGGATATGATCCTTGTTTCATGGCTACTCTCATCGTAGTTGATCCATTCCATACATTAGCAGGAATAGTCATGTATCCGTTTAGTGGATTGATACCTCCACCGTAGCCAACATATTCTGCTGCGTCATTGTAATCACCATCCATATTATAATCAATCCAAACTTTCCAATATACAGGTACAGGTGTGCTAGCATAACCAGGTTGTAGAACTATAGAATATACACTTCCTGATTGTACATTTGTACAATGATTCGTAAAGTCTGCATATCCACCATTGTCACCCGAGGTGTTTGATATTGTATTGAATGCAACTCTTTCTATCCATGTTGAGCTGCTATGAACTCCTCCAGATGTACAAGATGGAACTTCAATAGTAATATCAAAACTACAGGTGTCAACATTACCACAATCGTCCGAAGCAACGTAAGTAATCGTTGTTGTCGTTCCTGAAGGGAATAATGTTCCTGATGATGGTCCAGTAATCTGTTGGATACTATTACAAGAAGAGACTTCAACGATATACTCAAGAGAGTATGTGTTGTACTGATCATTCCATTGTCCGTTTCCAAGAAGTTCCACATAATCTTGTTGATAGTTATAGTCATTAGGTTGACCTGGATACCAATTTGTATATGTAAGTGGCTCGCCACTACTCCATACCATCTCTCCTTCAATCGCTGCATCGCTTAGTCCGATCCACGCTCTACCATTACTTGGTATTTTGCTAGCGAGGAATGTATTTTCACTTGCATCGTTGATTGTGGCTAAGTTTCCACCTATATTCTCTGCATGTAATTGGGCATCATGCCAGCTAGCTGTAGCTATAGAGCAGTAATAGTGACTCCCGCCATGTGTTCCCATATATACATATCCAGGAATTGCACTTCCATCATTACAATCTGCACTACAGCAACTATGTACGTCAGGCGTTTCCCAATTAACGATAACTCCACTTGCATTATAAGGACAAGTAAAAGTCGCATCGGCATAACACTCTATTGTAATTGCAGATTCTACAGTCACGTCGAAACTACATTCCGCTGAATTACCACATTCGTCTGTTGCATTGAAGCTAACTGTCGTTGTACCTATTGGAAATACAGAACCGGATGCAGGACCACTTGTTTGTGTAATGCCACCTCCGCAGCTAATTTCCATAATGTATTCTAATGAAGTATGTGTATACTGATCATTCCATTGGCCGTCATTAAGCATTTCAACATAGTCTTGTCCTGCGCCATAGTCATTTGGTTGACCTGGATACCAGTTTTCATAGGTGATAGCATCCCCATTGACCCATTGAAATTCTCCTTCTAATTCTTTATCAGATAACCCTATATAAGCTGATTGCAGTGTAAGTATGTTAGCTAAAAAATCATTTTCACCCTGTGAATTTATCACGGCGAGATTACCTCCTAAACTGGCTGCGGCGGCTTGAGCTCCTGGCCACGTTGAAGGCTCTAGTGAGCAGTAATAGTGATGTCCATCATACGCTCCCATATACATGAATCCTGTAATCTGACTTCCTCCCTCGTAAGGACAAACATTGCATTCACTAACAGGTGTTGGAGTTTCGAATGTAACTATGGCACCTCCAGCAGTGTTACAGTCCGTAGTGATATCTGCTGGACAATCTAACTCAAGTCCAGACTCTACAGTTACCGTGAAAGTGCAAGTCGATGAGTTTAAACATGCATCATTTGCTGTATAAGTAACTGTTGTAGTACCTATAGGAAACAATTGTCCATTGGTATAATCACTAGATATAATAACATCTGTACAATTATCAGTCGCATTGGGTATGGTCCAACTCACAGGCTCTGAATCCGTTACCGTAATATTACTTGGGCACCCGTAAATCACTGGCGCTTCAGTATCTTCCAAAATGATAATCTGAACACAAGTATCAGTAAGTGAAGAGTTGTCAGGGTCTGTAGCAACCCAGTTTCTTTCTATAGTTTTAGTTCCACATGGACCATTGGTCCACTCGTCATCAAAGTAAGTCAAAATAGGTTGTGCACAGTTTGGTCCACCAGCAACAGCATTTCCTGCTCCAGTTATCGATGGTGTCATTACTGTACCAACACAACCTGTGAAATCTGCAGGACAAGTTACAACTGGAGTATAAATACAAGAACATTCAACTGTTATATCGAATGAACAATTAGAAGTGTTCCCACAAGCATCTGTGGCAGTGTAAGTAATTGTTGTAGTTCCTTCAGCAAACGAAGCACCCGGACTATAGTTACTAGTGACCATTACATCTGCACAATTATCTGTAGCTGTAGGTATTGCCCAAGTTACTGTCTCAGTACAATCACCATTAGACTGTAAGGTGATGTCTGCTGGACATGATGTCATAATAGGGGCCGTATAGTCTTCTAAAGTGATAATCTGTACACAAGATGTAGAAAGAGACGCATTATTTGGGTTTGTAGCTGTCCAAGTACGTTCTACTGTTTTTGCGCCACAAGGCGTACTCGATGAAACATCATCGTCGAATGTAATGATAGGTTCGGCACAATTAGGACCACCTGATGCTGCTGTAGCTTGTCCAGACAATGACGGCGGATAAGCTGTACCTGGACATGTATAATAGTTATCTGGACAATTAATTACAGGGTTACTTCCACATATGTAGATTATAGTCACGTCAAACGAACAAGAATTTACGTTTCCGCATCCATCTGTAGATGTATATGTGACAGTAGTTGTTCCTTCTGCAAATGTATCTCCGCTGTCAGCAGTAGTAGTAAGAGAGACCTCATCACAATCATCTCCAGCAATAGGTGGAAGCCATGTTACAGATATGGGAGCGTTTGTATCGGTCTCAATACTCATGTCACCTGGGCAAGCGGTCATCATTGGAGCTGTGTTATCTTCAAGAGTAATAATTTGAACACATGAAGCAGTCAAGCTAGCATTGCTAGGATCTGTAGCTGTCCATGTACGCTCTATCATTTGTGCTCCACATGGATCACTAGACCAGACATCATCTACAAATGTAATGATAGGGTCAGCGCAATTTGGTCCTCCAGCTTGTGCAGTCGCTTGACCAGCTAAAGAGGGTGGGTAGATAGCTCCTGGGCAAGTGTAATAATAACTTGGACAATTAAGTACTGGATCACTACCACATAAATATATTATTGATACATCAAATGAACATGAAGTTTCATTACCGCATCCATCTGTAGATGTGTATACAACGGTAGTTGTTCCTTCTACAAATGTATCTCCACTATCTGCTGTCGATGTAAGTGTTACCGAACTACAGTTGTCCATTGTAGTAGGTGGAGTCCATGTAATTACTTGGGGAGTATTACTTGTTGTTTCTATCGTAATATTTGATGGGCAAGAAGTAAGACTAGGATCTATTGTATCTTCTAGAGTAATAGTTTGTGTACAACTTACTGTTAGGTTATCGTTATCAGGATCTGTTGCTGTCCATGTACGTTCGATCACTTTCGCTCCACAAGAGCTACTAGATAATTCGATATCGTTATAAGCGAGAATAGGATCTGCGCAATTAGGACCTCCGGATACGGCATTAGCGGCACCTGCTAAAGAAGGTGGGTAGGATGCACCTGGGCATGTGGAATAATCATCTGGGCAAGTAAGTATTGGGTTTTCTCCACATGTACAAACAATAGTTACTGTAAAATCACAGGTAGATACATTACCACATCCATCTGTTGCAGTATATATCACAGTAGTGGTCCCTTCAGCAAATGTGTCACCAGGATTATGGGTACTGGTTAATGTAAATGTACAATTATCGGTAGCTGTAGGAGCAGTCCAGTTAATAGGCTCATTACATGCAGCTGTTGAGGTCATAGTAATATTAGATGGACAAGCCGAAAGGACTGGACTTTGATCATCGAATAATCTAATCACTTGTGTACAGTTTGCATGTAACCATGGATCTGTATTGTTTGGGTATACGGCATTCCAAGTACGTTTGATTACCGTTTCGCCCCCACATGGGCCTGCTGATTCTACCTGATCAGTATAAGTTACTATCGGATTTGGACAATCTGCTTCACCTGCTACTGCGGTGGCATAGCCTGTATTATCAGGGTGGGTGTCATCCCCAGGGCAACTGTAATAGTTGGCAGGACAACTCACAACAGGAGAAGTATTACATACTCCGGGAGGTGGGGTCAATTCTGAAATGCTTTTTGATTCGAATGCACTCGCTGTTATATTACTAATGCTAAATAAAGTTAGCAGCATATAACATAGGAATGTCGTCTTGTAATTTTTTTTCATATCGAATGGATTGGTTAAAAGTTCAATTAATTAATAAGCCGTTTCACAGCTATTATTGATTTTAATCCATTAGTATTTGAAGGGGACTGGTAGAAAAATTCATAAAAGGATCCATTAGAATCCAAAATGTATTTTTAACTAGAATGTTGTTACACGTCTTAAATGATGAACATTCCATTGGGAGAAATGCTCAATAAGAGTTGATTATTTATTAATTAGGTTACGCAATTATAAAACGATTAAATGCTTTTCAACGAATAATGAAATGTAAACTTTTGTTAATTGACTATTAAGGAATGTGTAAAATTCCTATATGTAAGGCGCTGTGGCGTAGATATGAAGGTGGGAATAGGATGTGTAGATTGAAATTTATTACAGCTTTTTCGGCTAATGTTAATAGGTATTGAAGTAATGTGTGGTTTTATGATTTTGAAATCGAAGCCAAATCAGCGATGCTTACTGGTAAGTACAATACATTTACTGCAGTGGAGAGAAATAGTCTGAAATATGTTTGATCTGCAGCTTAGAAGTTGAGGTACGTTTTTTATCTAAAGGTTTTTAGGATTAAAACAAAAAAAAAGAGACTATCTAGAAACTAGATGATCTCTTTAAAAAATAGGGTAGAAGGTGGGTCTCGAACCCACGGCCTCCGGAACCACAAACCGGCGCTCTAACCAACTGAGCTACAACTACCATTTTTAACTTCAAACGAATAAGAAATTCGCGGCTGCAAAAGTATCAATTCCTTTTGATCTTAAAAGGTTTCTTTGATGTAATTTTCATTTAAATTTAAAGAAAATGTAATACAGCCTTTTATGCTTCTCTACGAAACTATTTAATCCAATGTTACTTACTAGTAGGGATTGTATCATCCATAAGAGTAAATGTTCTCTTTACGGGGTTGTATGGCGAATTGATAGCATTGCCTTGACTGTCTAAAAGTGTCAACTCTACAGTGTTTTCTCCCATTGGTAGACCTTCGATATAGTATGGTTGCCATTTATCTATTGAGTGTTGCTCACCATTTATACTAGCAGTTAGTCCGTACCCATTAGCTAGATCGGCGTTTAAAAGGTAGAAATCAAGCATTACTTTCTCAGTATCTTTCTTACCAATATATGTTCCTTTTGGTCTACTATACATAACCATAGCCTCCGAAATACCATCTATCTGAGTAAGTTTCTTGTCTTTTACTTGGACTTTAGCATGTATCGCCGCTTTACGGGTTTTGATGCTTTCATGATATGACCTTGAAAGGAAGGCAAGCAAGTAGTGCTCACCGTCGGCTATATCATAATCGAAAGTTGAAGTATACTTAGCTGAATAAGGCTCATTATCTATTATTAGATGTATATGTTGCCCTTTTGCAGAGTTAGCACACATTTTACTATCCTTATCTGGCGTCTGTTGACCGAGTTCATAACCTTCGCCTCCAACAGTAAAATTGAAAACTCTTTCGTTATAAGTCATGTTCTGTAATTCTGCACCTGAAAAATCTTGAGATGTAGAAAATGGAGTCAGGGTATATTTGTTTTGAGATCCATCTTTTGAGTTCTGAGTTGTAGTTTTGACCTCAGGAGCAGATGAATCTGAAGTACTTTTATTATCATTCTTACAGCTGCTTAAGCATATTGCAACTAAGAGTAGCAAAGTATGTTGGATTTTCATGGTGTTTTATTTTTATTATAAATATGATTTATCAGTGAGACTTAATTCACATCAAAATTGATAACGGAAAGATATAAATTATGTTTAGAATAGTTTAATGCTGAACTAAAATAGAAGATTGTACTGTTTATAGTTTGATGACTTTGCCAAAGCAATAGGTAGAATCAATATATTTCATTATTTTTACATATAAAAAGCACTGAATGTCAAGGTCTCCAAGTGAAGTAGCAGATTTTATGCGAGCTAATCCAGAAGCATGCTTAGCGGAGCTATATACAGAATTTTACGACTATTTGGTAAGAAGTGTTTATCGTATGGTGCCAGATCAGAGCACTGCGGAAGATTTGGTACAAGAAGTGTTTTTCGAAATTTGGAAAAAAAGAGATCAACTAGAATTTAGAACTTCAGTTGGTGCTTATCTTCGAAGAGCCGTTACAAACAGGGCACTTAATTACATAAGAGCGAAAAAGATGGATTTTGAGGGAGAAGATGCAGCATTGCAGCTGAAATCCCAAGAGATAAATTCTATCAAAAAACTAGAAATCGATGATCTTCAGCAATTAATCAATCAAAGTATTGATGAACTTCCGGAGAAATGTCGTGCAGTTTTCGCAATGAGTCGATTTGAAGAGATGAAATATGCAGAAATAGCTGAATCTTTGGGCATATCAATTAAAACAGTTGAAAATCATATTTCCAAGGCTTTAAAAATCCTTAAAACCAAGGTGAGTCCAAACCTTATAGATCATATAAATTGATCATTGGAAATACGAATTGATTATAAGAAAGGATTTTTTAAAAATAAATGAAGATTAAATAGGGGTATCATTGTTGTACTAGTGTCTTTAGCATGAGTTAAGATTACAAAAAAGATGGAAGAAATAGATTATTTATCAATAATACACAAGGAGCTGGTAGGCGAACTATCAGACGCTGAGGCCAGACGGTTACAGGACTGGAAAGGAGAAAACGAGGATAACCTTGCTACCTACCATGATACTGTAGAAATATGGAAACTTACCTCTAATTACACTCCCCCTAAGCTTGAAATTAATGTTTCTAGGGCAATAGAAGATCAATTAAGTAGGATTCGTAAAGAGTCACAATTGGAGGAAGTAACTACAGCTAAGGTCATAAAGATAAGTCCTATTCAATGGGCTATGAGGATTGCAGCAGTGTTTGCGTTTGTGCTATCAGCATCTTTTGCTTTTCAGTTTATGACAGCAGGAGAATCGTATTCTTCAGGAAATGCAATAGAATTTGTTCAGTTATCAGATGGTAGTAACGTATGGTTAGATAAAAACAGTACACTAACAATTGATAATTCATTCGGTGAAAATAATAGAGAGGTTGCGTTACAAGGAAAAGCATTCTTTGATGTCGCTAGAGATGAAGCAAGACCATTTATTATCGATGCTAACCATGTAGATGTACAAGTATTAGGTACCTCTTTTACAATAGATGCAAATGACGAAACTCCAGTCGTAGCAGTGAAATCTGGAAAAGTAGAGGTAAAGGCTGAAGTAGAATCCAAAATAATTACTAAAGGACAACAATTAGAAGTAACAACAACAGGTAATCTTACACAATCAGTTATTGACGTAAATAATGAATTTGATTGGACTAACGGTGATTTATCATTCAAAGATGCGCCTCTAACGAAAGTATTCGCAGATCTTGGTAATCACTTTAATGTAGAATTTGTTTACAAAGGAGGAGTAAACTTAAACGAATGTCCATTCACATCGATGAGTTTATTGGACACATCATTAGAAGATGTATTAGATATATTAGAACTTACTTACGATATGAATGTAGTCAAGAAATCAAAAGATAGAATCAAGTTATCGAGAATTAGATGTCGTAAATAAGAATACATTAGACATAAAAGAAAGCTATAAAAATCTACTAAGTGATGTTTCACTTAGTAGATTTTTTTTTGCCCAAAAGGCCATATAACAATATGAAGATTTGTGCTTTCCTATCAAGTAAAGCCGCATTATTTGTAATACTAATTTTATGGTATGATTTTAGCAAAACTATAAGTAGGAATCAAGAATTATCTAATTCAATGAAGAGAATATTATCCAGCCTTGTGATAATGGTGTTTTTTACCACTATTGCTGTTTCACAAACATTACCTGATGAGGTAATAGTGAGCTACACTTGTGCCAATAAGCCTCTGACTTCAGTGTTAAATGAGCTGACCAATAGGTCGAAAGTCAATATTGTATATTCTACAAAAAGGCTTCCTAAAAACAAGAAAATTACAATCCAAGCTAACGACGAACAGTTAGGTACCATACTCAATGTGGTATTGTCCAAGATAGGATATCGATATAAGATTGTTGGAAATCAGCTAGTTATAGTAAGGGATGATCTGGAAGAAGTAGAAGATCTCATAACAGTAAGTGGATATGTCCAAGATTCTATATCTGGCGAACGTTTGGTTTACGCTAATATCTATCTGCTAGATAATACTAAGGGGACAGAAACTAATGAATATGGCTTTTTTAGTTTCACTTTACCCAAAGGTAATCAAAGAGTATATTATTCATATCTCGGATATAAACAACGGGCAATAGACTTTAGACTCAAGGAAGACAGCACAGTTATTATTGATATGACGCCAGATATTCAGCTTAATGAAATCGTCATTCTGGACGCTAATGAAGTAGAAGCAGATCAAAATACAAGTACTGAAAGTAGAATGAATTATGATGAACTACAGTCAATGGCATCTCTTGGTGGAGAAGCTGACGTAGTAAGATTTGCTAACATCTTACCTGGAGTTGCATCTGGAGCAGATGGTTTTGGCGGTCTTAATGTAAGGGGTGGATCTTCCGATCAAAACCTGGTTCTCTTCGATGGGGTTCCAGTATACAATGCTGGACATGCGTTGGGCATTTTTTCAATATTTAATTCAAATGTAGTAAAGAGTGCTACTTTAATCAAAGGTGGATTTCCAGCAAGATACGGTGGGCGATTATCTTCGATTTTAGATGTTAGGACAAGAGAAGGAAGTACTAAGAAAATGGAAGGCGCTGTATCTATTAGTGCTATCGCAATGAAGGCAAGTATCGAGGGTCCGATAGGTACTAATGGAAGTTCTTATCTTTTTTCTGGAAGAAGGACATTCGTAGATAGATGGATTAAGAGTATTACAAGTTATACATATAGGACGAATGGTAACGACGATGTAGGTTTCAGTAACTATTATTTCTATGATCTCAATGGGAAATTGAATTTTCAATTGGGTAAGAACCATAAATTGCTAATCAGTGCTTACAATGGGAAAGATGAATTTGAAAATGAAGTAGATAGAATAAGACGTCAAGGAGGGCTAGTAGAAAGAAGTGAAAGTAACTTTGGTTGGAAAAACAATTTAGCTACAATAAGACTTAATTCTGAATTGTCTAAAAAATTGTTTTCGAAGATATCGATATATACGAGTGACTATGATTTCAATAGTTATGATTACGATAGATTTGAAAATTATGATGCAAACAGTAATCCAACAGCATTTAACTTTGAAGCAAGCTCATATTTGTCACGAATTGCGGACAAAGGAGCAAGATTTGATTTTGATTATATTCCATCCCCTTCACATTTCATTAAATTTGGTGCAGGGTTATTGCAACATAATTATAAGCCAGGACTTGCGAATGTCAATGAAGAAGATGATATAATAACTATTAGTGAGCCTCTGCTGAAATCTGATGTGGAAAGTAGGATAGAAAGTCCAGAATTAGTAGGAGATGAATATTACGGATATATCGAAGATCAGATTTCGATAGGGTATGGATTTATGCTTAACCTAGGAGTGCATACAAGTTATATCTCGACGGACAACACAGATTATCTTAACTGGCAGCCGAGAGTGGCGTTGATGTTAAGAGGCGAAGCACTATATTTTAAAGCTAGTGTTAGTAAAATGAATCAGTATCTGCACCTCATATCGAATAATGGTTTGGGATTGCCAGCAGAGATTTGGTTGCCAAGCACCGATAGACTTAAACCACAAAGCAGCTGGATCTATTCGACGACAATGGCCTATCACAGTGAAGATGGATATCATTTTGGAGGTGAGGCATTTTATAAAACATTCGATGATTTGTCGGCTTTCAATGAAGGCGCTGCTATCCAGATAAGTACAGGTAGTGCATGGGAAAATAGGATTCCATTGGGAAATGGAAATGCCTATGGTTTAGAGTTCTTTTTAAATAAAGTAGCTGGAAAGACTACGTGGATGGCTAACTATACCTATACGAAATCCACTAGGCAGTTTGACCAGCTTAATAATGGAGAAGAATATCTTCACAAGTTTAGCTTAGATCATAATATTAAATTGTCACTAAGGCAGAGACTTACATCTAATGCCGAATTCAGTCTCAATTACCATATTTCTACAGGAAGTCGGGTTACAACGCCCTCTGGACCAGTGGTCCCAGGGCCTAATGGTCAACCCATAATAATATACGATGAAAGAAATAATGAAGTATTACAATCATATCAAAGATTAGATATTGGTTTTAATTTTTATAACAAATATAAATGGGGTAGGCAGAAAATATCAATTGGGGCCTACAATGTATTTGACAAAAGAAACCCGTTTTATATAGATATTCGACAAAGTGTGAGTCAACCTAATAAGTTTGAACTCGTGAGATTGACTATTCTACCCGTGTTTCCCGCTATTAGTTATAGCTTGTCCTTCTGATAACCAGATAGTTGTAATGTTTTTGGTGCCGATAATGTGACGATTTGTCAATTATTCGTCTTATATTTGTATGAGAAATACAAGAACCAACTTGAAACGAACTATATATCTTCTTGCTTTTACTTTTTTGACTATAATTTCATCACAGTCTTGTGTCGATAGTATTCCTATTCCCACTCCGGAAGTAGGAGCAATGTTAGTATTTGAAAGTGATATAAATCGGACTACAGGATTTAGCGCAAAAATATCAACATCCGCAAACTTGAATGATGTTAGTACTATATCTTATCCCACAGATCTCCTGGTAGAAATTGAAACTGATGATTTTGAAAATGATTTTGTTTTAGACTATCACCAATCATGTATGTGCTACAGAGATACAAGATCTCCACAGGCGGCTGAAAGATATATTGTTAGAGCTTCTTCTCCAAAAACAGATATAGAAAGTATAGAATCAAGAATGGTGTTTCCTGTTGTAACTTCTGCATTAGATCTTACAGTAAGCAGAGAAGTAGAACTAGATAATAGTACTACAGTTAAGACTAATATTACCTTAGAAAAGACAGGTTCATCAAGTAATTATTTTCATATAGTACCATATAGAAAGATTGACGGTACATCCAATATTGAATATCTTGAGCTAATAGACTTTGATAATGGTTCCATAGAAATTATGTCGCATTATTACAAACCTGGATTTCTGGTGAATTTTAATGATGAAAACATTTCTTTAAATACTTTAAATCTTACTCTTCATACTTCTACTATTATAGATTATAGTAGTGTAGATGCATTTCCAGAAGTTTTCTTCGAAATAAGGTCTGTTACTGAATCTTATTTCGAATATGAAAGATTTATGAGTAACACTATAGAAGGTGAACAGGGAGGGATAGTAGAGCAGCCAACTTACTCTGGTAATATCATAAATGGTCTAGGCTATTTCGGTGGGTACAACTCTACTACGGAATCTGCTACCTTCGAATAATTTACAATTCTATTTCTTTTTATTTAAATTAATATTCTAGTTCTTGTCAATTAGAACTAACGAGTAGAATTTAATAACTCTACGTAAACGCATATTTTTAATGCAATATTAAGTCTACAAATTAGTTAGATTCTATTATTCATAATTTCTCCATCATATTAGTTTTTACATTAACTGTTTGGCTAATCACTGTATCGTTTTACAAATCCATGATGTTTTATTCTGGTCGTTTATCGGTTCGTATCAATTGGGTATTACCTTTTTTATCTATTGCCGTATATAGCACATGTATTACCTTATGATGAAATCTATACTTGAGATGTATACTTGAGACTCATTGATCATTTTGGCTTATGAGAATGGTTTACTAATGCCTCTTGAAGCCTTCTACGGCGCTTATTCGTTTTAACTAGACTTTGCTCAGGATCGATTCTTATTACTTTTTGTCAGTTGATCATTTATAGATTTCTCTCTTTATCAGTTCATATTATTTACTAAAACCTCGATTTGAATGACTTTCTAAGCGGTACTTCAGTCTTATTTGGTTCTATAGTAATATCTATATTAATAAGTACATTGAAATATAGAACTCATTTATAGTCATACAATTAGTTTTTGTTTAATTAAGTGTAGTTTTTAGCTATATGAGCAATTTTAGTTAAGGATAATTCAGTTTGAGACCAAATTGAAAGCCAATGCTCCTCCAACTTTCTGCGAAGTCTTTCATTATCTTTTTATACTCAGTGACATATTATTGTTTTTCATAACAGTTATGATAAGGTTTTATGGTTTTGGTAGTGCTGAAATTTAATTGGAGAATGTAACAGAATCTCTAAAGAGTATTAATAAAATAAAAATTGTTGATTTAAACTTGATTGTTTAAAGTTCTGGTAATCAGTCATTTGGTGAGTGTATTGTTTGTTATTGGCATTTATATGTTATTTATTTGAATGAAATTGAGAATTGCAATAGGGGTGACATATGTAATGAGGTGTCTTTAAAGCATACAACATCATTATAAACTTATCCATAATGCAAACATTAACTGACGTGAACGACCAAATATTAGGCAACTTAAAAGATTTTGAGCTTTTCAGTGTTCTGTCTGATGCAGAGATGAGTGACTTAGCTGAGATGAGTAGAATAAGAACTGTATCAAAACACAGATTTGTATTCAATCAAGGAGATAAAAGTAAATATCTATATTTCTTAATCCAAGGTACTATCAAGTTTGGTATTCACTCTGAGGATAATAAAGAAGTAATCAAATCTATCCTTCATCCAAAAGCTTTATTTGGAGAGCAAGCAATCTTAGGTGATTACGAAAGAGACAACTTCGCTAAGGCAATGGATGAGGTAATCTATATAGAAATCAAAGTAGCAGACTTCAAGCAGATAATGAGAAGAAACTTTGACCTAAATCTGAATGTTATTGACCTTTTAGGTAAGAAGATAAGGTTAGCAGAGAAAAGATTAGAATCTTTAGTACTTCAAGATGCACGTACACGTATTATTGAGTTCATTAAGGAAAATGCAAAGAACTTTGGTAAGCAAGTAGGGTATGAGATGCTTTTAAAGCATAGCTTAACTCAACAAGACATTGCAAATTTCACAGGAACATCTAGACAAACAGTTACATCCGTACTAAATGACCTAAAGAAATCAAACCAAATATATTTTAAAAGAAAAAGTATACTTATCAGAGATATGGCTTCACTGTCGTAATTCTGAAAGTCAAAGACATAAGTTAGTATTGAGTTTACTCAATTATTAATTCTTATAATTCCTAGTTATACAATAAGGTCTCCTTTAAAGAAAGGAAACCTTATTTTTTTTTGCAAGTGTTTTACACAGCGTGTTTGCGCAGCAAACACGCGAAGTCGGAGTAGAATGTGGCTTTTTCGCAGAAAAAACACATGGACTCCGAAACACATGGACTTCCAACAAACAGACAATCAACTGAACATCAACCAAAGATTACGAATCAATCTTCTCTACAGTAAGTTGTGATAAGGTTTTTCGCTATGACTTGACCACTGCTTTATGTTTTTTCGGAATGCATCGTAAGACTTAAAGATCTTGGCCGAATCTTCATCTTTAGCAGTTATATCCGCAAGCATTTCACTTGTATATTCTTTTAGTTTACTCAGTATATCTTTAGAGAACTGTCTAAGTTCAACGTTTTCCTCCGTTATTAATCTTTGCAGGTATTCATTGTTTTTAGCTTCAAATTCAGCTAAAGTCCAAGCATTCATTCTATAGGCCGCTGTTTCTAGTATAGTTTTGAGACGAGGCTCTAGATTATCAAAGACTGGCTTATTGAAAAATACCTCCAAGGTACTTCCAGTCTCATGCCAACCTGGAGCATAGTAATATTTAGCGATCTTATGGAATCCCATATTGTAATCATGGTATGGTCCGATCCATTCAGTTGCATCTATAACGCCACGCTCCAAGTTGGTGTATATTTCGCTTCCTGCGCTTAGTACGGCCGATCCTCCTGCCCTTTCTAATACTTTACCACCTAGTCCAGGCATTCGCATTTTAAGCCCTTTAAAGTCTTCTATGTTGTTAATTTCTCGATTGAACCAACCTGCCATCTGTACTCCAGTATTGCCTGCAGGAAAAGGAACGAGATTATAGTTGGCATATAGATCTTTCCATAGTTCTTGTCCACCTCCGCAGTATAGCCAAGAGTTCATCTGTTGGGCATTCATTCCAAAAGGTACAGTGGTAAAAAACTGTGTAGCCGGTGATCGCCCAGCCCAATAATAGGATGCACCGCTTCCAATCTCTGCCGCACCGCCTGATACCGCATCAAAACATTCTAGGGCAGGTATTAATTCTCCACCACCATATACTTTGATGCTGATTTGGCCTCCAGTCATCTCTTCCACCCATTGCGCAAAATAATTGCAAGCTTCACCTAGCACCGGAAAGTTTGGTGGCCACGTAGTAACCATCTTCCACTTATATTTTTTTTGTGATATGATGGCTGCGGAACCATCTGATTTTTCTGATTTGGGTTTACATGATAATAGACTTGTGCCAACCAAAGCGCCTAGAGTTGTCTTCTTAATGAAGCTCTTTCTATTTATACTTTTCTCTTTCATGGCCGTTTAGGTTTTATGGTAAATACAATCACGTTGACTTTAATCGTTGTCTATCTCTTCCTCTATTAGATAGTTTCGAACTACGCTCAAGGCTGCGGTACGCATTACGATGTATTGTTCCTCAGTAAATGTAAAAGCCCTTCGATAACAAGGATAATAATAACTCATATAATTATTGATCATAGGCTTGTATTCATATCCGTTTTGGTCAGTATATCCTATCATCTCACAACGTGTATAATCGATATAAATGCCATATAGAGGACCTGGATCTGCCGGTGTAGAGCAAAGATGATCTCCAGTAGTCTCACAATCAGAACGTATAATTTTTTCCTCACCTTCCATATCTCGATGAGTATGAAATAATCCAAAGAAATGACCCATCTCATGAGGTAATACCTTTTCATTGAGCAGGTCTGGTTTACTCATGACGATGTTAGGATATTGATAATTTAGGATATAAGTAAAACCATGTACTCTGCGACAGCTGACTATGTTGTCTTGCTCTTCACAATATTCTCCATTATCATCTAATAGATGAATAGTAATGGCATCCAGTTCATCGTACTTCTTAGAAAACGCTGGATACGCTTCATAGGTGTTTTCGGTAATTTGCTGAAGTGTATTTGCTTCTGATATTTTTTCTACACTTTGTAATTTGAACTGGATTGCCGAAGGTAGGAATGCCTCATTTAATATCTGTACTGCTTGAGTGATGTCTTTGGGGTTAACTATTCTGGGGTTATTGGCAGCATTGTGGATTTTAAATACAATAGGAAAATAGATGGTTTGATCCATATCGTAATGCATGTCCGAGGGCATCTGTTTATAGATCGTATCAATATGACCATGGTAATCTTTGGCGCATATCGTGTCTTCACAATAAAACACATCTTCTTTTTCATTACAATCGGCAGCAAGAGAATGCTTTGAACTCGTACACCCATGACATAAGTATAGGAGTAAAATCATCAATCCAAAGATTCGATATAAAGGCAAACATTTCAACATATATATAAAGGTAATGAATCCGAATGCCATAATTCAATTTATGAAAGGGGACATCCAACAGAAGAATTGTGCTGAGATTATGAATGAATTGGTTAACCGAGTCGATAGCTTAGATTTAACAATTATGTTGTTGAACTTTTCTCCTCTTTGATAGATTATAATAATATCAATATATTCGCCACTCAATTCATAAAATCGATTCGCATAATGAGTAAAAAGTACAATGAACCAGGAGGACTTACAGATGTAGCTAAGTTTCATGATACCTTCGGAGCCCCCATATTAGATAAACCTACTATCCCAAATAAAGATAGATGTGATCTACGTGTGTCATTGATACAAGAAGAACTCAATGAATTGAAAGATGCTATAGCTGACAATGATATGGTCGAAGTTGCGGATGCATTAGCAGATATTCAATACGTCTTATCTGGAGCGATATTAGAGTTTGGTCTTGCGGATAGATTTAAAGAGATCTTTGATGAAGTACAGCGCTCTAATATGAGTAAGACTTGTAAGTCTATAGATGAGGCAGAAAAAACTCAAGAACACTACAAAGCGACCAAAGGTGTAGATTCCAAAATAGTAGAAAAAAGTGGAGAGTACTTAGTATATAGGATTCCTGACGATAAGGTATTGAAATCAATTGCTTATTCGCCTGCTAATCTTAAAAGTATAGTTGAACGATAGTAGATCTAATGTCTTTTTAAGCCAAACAAACCTCTAGTTCGTCTACACCCAAAAGTTTGACATCGATATTGTCCTTAAGTGTAGTAGCTAGGGATAAGCCTACGTAGTCCACTTGTATAGGGAACGACTTGTGTTTGCGATCTACTAGTACTGCTACTTCCATTTTTTTAACTAATATACCCATGAATGGTTTGAATGCGTAGAAAAGCGTACGACCTGTGTTGGCTACGTCGTCTACGATTATAACTGTCTTGTTTTTTAGATCCGAGTTAGGTAACGATACTTCCACTTGTTCGGCTACAGGCTTCGCCGGGTTAAGAGTGATCTGACACAGTGTAATTGTTGATTTAGTAAGCTTTTTAACTTCTTTGATCAGTAGTTTGGCAAAGCCTAGACCATTATTGTTAATACCTGCGAAAATGATCTCGCTAGCACCAAAATTTTGCTCAACAATCTCTACTGCAAGTCGCTTGATCTTTTGCTTGATTTGACCTTGTTCTAGTATTTTCATGTGCCCTTATCTTTAATGTAAATCAATAATACGGTTAACTATTAGCTATTGTACTCTATAATGCATTAAAAATAGTGATGATCATAGAATGATTCTAATTTAGCCCAATTCAATAATCTCTACATTAGAAATATCTGTAATACTTCACTTCTTCGTAATTTGCAGCAAATAACTAAGTGATGGGTATTCAACAAATTATATTTCTATTAGTAGTCGTAGTCACATTCAGAATAGCCTATAAGGCCTATGCTGCGATCTACAGAAATATCAATCTAGGTAAAGATAGAGAGATAGTAGGAAGCGAAGGAGCTAGATGGAAGAATGTTTTTCTCATTGCTTTTGGTCAAAAAAAGATGTTTAAAAGGTGGATTCCTGCCGTGCTTCACGGATTTATCTACGTAGCATTTCTATTTACTCAGATCGAACTGATCGAAATAATTGTAGATGGCTTGTTTGGAACACATCGAATATTCTTGCCTTTCTTAGGAGGACTTTACACTTTAATTATTAATTCTATTGAGATTCTAACAATTTTAGCTCTTGTAGCAACCGTAGCATTTTTAGCTAGACGTAATTTGCTTAAGGTTCCGAGGTTAGTGATGAATGAAATGAACGGATGGCCAAAGATTGATGGTAATCTTATTCTGATAGGAGAATTGATACTGATTGTAGGTGTGATGACTATGAATGGAGCTGATGTCATGTTGCAAAAGATAGATCCAACACATTATCATGATACAGGATATCTTGCTATTAGTAGTTCTCTAGCTCCTTTGTTTTTAGATGGATGGGGACAAGATGCACTTCAAGTGTTAGAGCGATTTGGTTGGTGGCTACACCTATCAGCAGTAGTTGGATTTATATTGTACTTACCTCTAAGTAAGCATTTACATATTTTCTTAGCATTCTTCAATGTATACTTTACTCCGATCAAACCTAGAGGTGAGATGAGTAATATGCCTGATATCATGGGTGAAGTACAGTCGATGATGGGGATTACCCCAGAAGGTGAAGCACTAGAGATGACTGACGATATGCCAGATTTTGGAGCTAATGATGTGACTAATCTCTCTTGGAAAAATATACTTGGTGCTTATAGTTGTACAGAATGTGGAAGGTGTACATCTGTATGTCCAGCCAACCTTACAGGAAAGAAACTTTCTCCTCGTAAAGTAATGATGGATATTAGAGATAGAGCCACTGAGATCGGAGAAAAGATTGACAGTGGTCAAACTAAATATATCTCTAAAGATAATGCTGGAGAAACTACTCTTACGGCAGATAATTTTGACGATGGTAAATCACTATTTGACTATATTAGTCAAGAGGAAATCAATGCCTGTACAGCATGTAATGCATGTGTAGAAGCTTGTCCTATTATGATCAATCCACTGGAGCCAATCTTAGAATTGCGTAGGTATGAGATACTTACTAATAGTGCTGGTCCTGCTGATTGGATGCCGATGTTCAATGCGGTAGAAAATAGCGGAAGCGTATGGACGATTCCAGATGCAAGAGATGCATGGACAGCGGATATAGAAGATTAGTAATTATCAAATTGGAAAAAGTTATTGATTGGAGAAATTTAAAGATTAACAATTCAGTTAGACAGTTTTCCAATCCTATAATAAATAGAAGATTAAATAGAAATAAACTATTCATTAAAGTTAATGAGCGGTCGCATAATCGCGATATCGAAAACACTCAAACTCGAATAAAATGAAGAAGATAAAAATAATGTCAGAAATGGCAGCCGAAAATATGAAACCAGAAATATTATTCTGGGTGGGTTGTGCAGGTAGTTACGATGCGAGAGCGCAGAGAGTTACAAAAGCACTTAGTACTATCTTACAAAATGTAGGAATCGACTTTGCGATCTTAGGTACTGAGGAAAGTTGTACTGGTGATCCGGCTCGTCGTGCTGGTAATGAGTTTATATTCCAGATGACGGCCAATCAAAATGTACAGACGATGAATATGTACGGTGTCAAAAAAATAGTAACGGCATGTCCACATTGCTTTAATACTATTAAGAATGAATATCCTGCACTCGGAGGGAATTATGATGTAGTACATCACACACAATTGATCAGTACTTTGATGGAAGAGGGTAGACTCACTATTGAAGGTGGTGCATATAAAGGAAAAAAAATTACTTATCACGACTCATGTTATCTAGGTCGTGTCAATGGTGAATACGAAGCGCCTAGAAAGGCAATAGAAGCTCTTGACGGAGACTTAACAGAACTGAAGCGTAGTAGAGCGAATGGATTATGTTGTGGTGCTGGTGGCGCTCAGATGTTTAAAGAAGATGAGCCAGGAGATAAGCGTATCAATATGGAAAGAGTAGAAGAAGCTCTCGCTAGTGGTGCAGATATCGTAGCGGCGAATTGCCCATTTTGTATTACTATGATCAGTGATGGAATTACAGCAAAAGAGAAAGAAGATAAAGTGATGGTTTTTGATATTTCGGAGTTGATTGTAAATGCTAATGGATGGTAGAGAGTTTTTATTTTTAAAGCTCCGCTTGAAAAATAAAAACGCATCAAGCGAAGTCAGGCAGCGATTGGTACAATCGCGTTGACTTTGCCACGATAAATCGCATAAAGCTCCGCTTGAAAATTTAAAATGCATCAAGCGAAGTCCGGCAGCGATTGGTACAATCGCGTTGACCACTAAAGTGTCGAACAAGTGAAACGATAAAAATTTTAGACAAACAAATAAAACTAATGATACTCGATCTTATAGCATTAGACAACAGCGCCAAAGTATGGATCTATCAAGCAGATAGAGAATTTACTTATGATGAACTGGATGAAATTAGACCAATGATATTTGACTTCTTAGATCAATGGACTAGCCATCAAAATATGTTGATGACCTATGGTAATGTATTTCATCGAAGGTTCTTAGCTATGTTCGTAGATGAATCATTGGCTGGTGCGAGTGGATGCTCGATAGATGGTTCCGTAAGATTTGTAAAGCAATTAGAATCTCACTTTGGCGTATCGCTTATGGGGCGTGATGAGGTGGCTTATATGATCGACGAAGAGATAAGTACAATGCCGCTTACAGAATTAGAGACTGCTGTTGCAGATGGTCGATTACAAAAAGATACTTTCGTATTTGATAATCTTGTAAAGAATAAAGATGCCTTTCTTAAAGAATGGTGTAAGCCAATGAATGATAGTTGGCACAAGAGGTTTGTGTAACCTGATAATTTATTTTTTAGCATCCAGTTCCAAAGTGTATAATGCTTGTAGCTTGATCAAGTTTTCTTCTAAGTAAACGACTGAACTTCTCCACCTTTTTCATTGTACTGGCTTGAAAAAAACATAATTAGTTTCGTTCAAATCGACTCCAATTAAAAAGTGTTTTTGCTTGTTTGAGGTCTAATGTATCTTTTACTTTCTTTAAATAATCTTGATCCTCATTACATATGCCATCTTTCGAATTGTAATTTCTGTAAAAGTAAAGTAAAGTAAAGTGTTGAAATTATATTCGATTTCTGGATGATTGGTAAGGAATCTAGGCAGCCATTTTTTATTCCATTCGCAATTTGTGCTGTGGTGTAATACCATGAAAGAATTCATAGTTCCTTCGGATGTCACTTGGTCTCCATCAGGCATTCATTATAATATTTGTAAAAAAAAATGCCAACGATCATAAGAAGGTTGGCACTTTATTTTTATTCTGAATTTGAAGTTATTACAATAAGTTCTTAAATCTAGGTCTTCTAGGCGCTACATCTCCTAGTCTCTCTTTTTTGTTCTTTTCATAAGCAGAGTAATTACCTTCAAAGAAGATAATCTCACCTTCGTCTTCGTAAGCAAGTATGTGTGTCGCGAGTCTATTAATAAACCATCTATCGTGACTAATGACTAGGACACAACCAGCAAAATTTTCAATAGCTTCCTCTAGAGACCTCAATGTATTGACATCAATATCGTTAGTAGGCTCATCCAGTAGAATTACATTTCCTCCTTCTTTCAAAGTAATCGCTAAGTGTAATCTGTTTCTTTCTCCACCAGATAATACACCTACTTTCTTTTGTTGGTCTCCACCAGCAAAGTTGAATTTACTAATGTAAGCTCTCACATTCATTTCCTTCCCCTGTACTTCCATAAGGTCTTGACCATTACCGACTACTTGGAATATGGTCTTGTCTGGAGTTAAGGATTCGTGTGATTGATCTACGTATGCAAGTTTTACTGTATCTCCAACAGTTACGCTTCCACTATCAGGCTGTTCTTCTCCCATGATCATACGGAAAAGGGTAGACTTACCTACACCGTTTGGTCCTACGATACCAACGATTGCATTTTTAGGGATCGACATATTAAGCCCATCTATAAGTACTCTATTATCGTATGACTTGACTAGGTTTTCGATTTCTATTACAGTATCACCTAATCTAGGTCCAGCGGGTATTATAAGTTCTAGCTTAGCTTCTTTCTCTTTTTGTTCGGCATTACTAAGTGCTTCGTATGCGTTAAGACGTGCTTTTCCTTTGGTTTGCTGTCCTTTAGCTTTTGATCTTACCCATTCGAGCTCACGCTTGAGGGCTTTTTGTCTCTTACTTGCAGCCTTTTCTTCATTGGCCATACGATTTGACTTTTGCTCTAGCCACGTACTATAGTTTCCTTCCCATGGGATTCCTTCACCACGATCTAGTTCTAATATCCAACCGGCTACATTATCTAAGAAGTATCTATCGTGAGTTACAGCGATAACTGTACCTGGGAATGACTTAAGGAATTGTTCTAACCAGTGCACACTCTCTGCATCCAAGTGGTTAGTTGGCTCATCTAGTAGTAGGATATCTGGTTTACTGAGTAGTAATCTACACAATGCTACTCTACGGCGCTCTCCACCCGATAGTACAGATACTTTAGCATCATCTGGAGGACATCTTAATGCTTCCATGGCTACGTCTAGTGTATGATCTATGTCCCATCCACCTACGAGATCCATTTTCTCTAGTAGTTCGCCTTGTTCGTTGATAACTTTCATCATCTCATCATCAGACATAGGCTCTGCAAGCTTTGCAGATACCGCTTCGTAAGCTTTTACTACATCATTGATCTCTTTGAGCCCTTCTTGAACTATTTCTTTTACAGTCTTAGTCTCATCGAGTACTGGTTCTTGAGCTAGGTATCCTATTTTATATTCTTTATCGAATGTGATCTTACCTTCATAGTTGGTATCTAATCCAGCGATAAGTTTGAGTAAGCTAGACTTACCAGATCCATTGAGACCGAGTACACCGATTTTAGCTCCATAGTAAAATGAAAGCCATATGTTATTGAGTACTTTCTTAGAAGGTGGAAAAGTCTTACTGACTCCCTCCATTGCGAAAATTACTTTCTTGTTATCTGCCATTGTTATTGCTTATGTTCTAGTTGTGTCAATATCTCATTTTGAGATATGCGAATATAAGCAATTGAGCAGACCAATTAGAATTCAATTACCGTATCAATTCAGATTGTCAAGTCAATGATCGCGGTAACCCAATAAAATAGTAGAATTAAAACTGCATGCCAATACCTATAGCCAATAATTGCTGCCATACTTTGATTTTCTCTGATTCTGCGGTGGAATATTCTTCTCCGATGCCGTAATAGAGATTGTATTGCGGTATGATGCTAATACCATTGTTAAGCATGATGTTGTAATGAATACGCATTGCGAGGCCATAACCAATGTCTTTATGAAAGGTTGGTTCTGTAGCAGAAGCAGTAGGGCCTAACGGTTGTTGTCCACCCAAATTGATATAGCCATATTCTCCAGTGGTGTTATTGCTCAACATAAAATTACCCTGTACTCCGAAGCTCATATAGATGTTTTGTATTATAAAAGTGAAGGGGTATAATGCTAGATTAATCGTATTTTTCTCGATATTGGCAGAAGTAAAGCTACCAGAATCGGATAGATCAGGATCAACAAAACCAGTTGAAACGGATCCTGTTATTCTGCTATAGCTTAATGTTATTCTACTAGCATAGCCATTCATGTTAGGGTTGTCAAAGCTAAAACCAAAAGTAAAGTCCTTACCCGAACTAAGGGAAGAGGAATAAGGGAAAGCATCTTTAGAATTGCTATCATACAAATGATTAGAATTGATCCCTCCAAAAAATTCTACCTGTTGAGCAGATATGGATGAAGACATCGAAACGAGCAGGCAGAGTAGGATAAAATCGCGCATGTATTAGAGTATGATTTCTTATTCAATGACGAAAGATACGCTTAATATCTTATTACTACTATTAGTTATATGTACAAAGTATATACCCGGAACATGGTTTTGATTAGGAGTATATGTAAAAGATAAATATTTGTCAACTATAGTATATTCCGTTAATAGGTCAATTAGATGTCCTTGTGAATTGAATATTTCACACCTAAGATTAGATGCAGTTTCGATATTTTCGAATTCTATTCTAATATCATTTGGCGATGGGTTAGGGTAGACGTTCGCAGATATAGGTTTATTATAGCTATTATTAGTGCTGACTAATAACTTAGTAATATTCATATTTTGATTGGTTTCTACATTATAATAAGATTGTATAGAGCCATCTTGCCAAGTAATAACCATGCTATCTAAGACTTCATTGTCACCTAGGCCAAAATGTGCATTCATAGGATCTTGAGAGGTATAGTTAGATCCACATCTTATCTCTCTAGTCTGAGTGATTCCATTGCTATGGACTTGTACCCGAGCACCGAGAGCCATCCTATTAATAGTAGGCTCAGTTAGAGTCACCGTGAGATAATGATTACCATTATCTAGGTCGTTTCTCCATAGTGATACGGCCCCATTTATATTAGTAATAAATACATCTAGATCACCATCCAAATCATAATCAAAGGCTGATAGCCCTCTTCCTTGTAACGAATCTAGAAGCCCTGTGCTTTGAGTAATATCTATAAAATATTCGCCTTCTTGCGAGAGGAATACTTTGGTATTATCATTTAGGAACTGTTCATTATTGTAAGGCCATCCATTGGTCGCAATGAGATCAAGAAATCCATCGTTGTCAAAGTCCGAGAATGATGTGCCCCATCCCCAATCTGTATTCTGCACGCCTCTTAGCTCTGCTTCTTCGGTAAACACTCCGTTGCCATCATTGACATATAACTTATTGCCAGTCGTGCCCCAGTTGCCTTCTACTATTCCATCGTCGTCATAAATGTTAGTCATGTACCAGTCCATATCGCCATCATTGTCAAAGTCAGCAACTGTTGATCCCATTCCGTTTTCATCATTTAGAATGTTGATTGTATCTAGTTCAAATTTTTTGCCGTCTGAATTGATCCATATTTGACTGGTTTCAAAATCCGAAGCGGCCAATAAATCAGGCCAGCGATCGCCATTAATATCTGTAAAATTGGTGGCATGAAAATTTTCGAAATCGTTGAAAGGATTATAAAATTCTAATAAACTATCAACATTGCTAAAACTCCCATCTCCATTGTTTTTCCAAAAATGATTTTCTTCAAAATCTTCTAACCAATGTGACATAAACAAATCTTGATAACCATCCATATTGTAGTCCATAGAAGTGATGGTAAATGTGTTTTCAAAATTCAATGATTCGAACTCAGGTCTTTCTATTTTACTGAAAGTCAAATCTCCATTGTTGACAAAAATAACAGGAGGTTTACGGAAATGACTACCGATGATTAGATCGATATATTGGTCTTGATTGTAATCAAAAAATAGAGGTCCAGAACCATAAAATGGAAATGAATTATCTCCTGTAAATCCGTCTAGTTCTGTAAAAGTACCATCACCATTGTTATGTAACATAGCTCCGCTTTGCTCATCACCCAGAGTAAAGAAAAGATCTAGATATCCATCATTGTCAATGTCTCCTGTAGCTGAACCGCCTCCAATTACAAATTGCATGGGGGGCATACTCGCCGTAAAGCCATGTGTATAATCAAGTCCTGCCTCTACACTCACATTGGTAAATCTGACGGTCTGAGCCAATGAGCTTTGACTTAAGACGATTGCAGTAATGAGGATTACTGTAAAATGTAATTTTGCGTAACTATTATTTATCATGTATGATCTAAGGTAGAGAATAAATGTAAATCGATTAAGCATTGGCCTATTCTATTTTGTAAATAAAAAAAGCCACTAATCAATTGACTAGTGGCCCAAGTATTATAACTAAAACTATTAATGATAGTCAATCTATCCGAATGAAAAACTATTATGGTAAGAGTACAGTATCGATAACATGTACAACACCATTGGCAGATTGTATGTCTGTAGCGATTATGTTTGATGGCCCTCCAGCACCTTCTTTAATCTGTGCTCCGGTTGTTAAGTCTATTGTAATATCATCTCCTTGAAATGTAGTAGCAGTCTGCTCATCTGTAAGAGATCCTGCTAGTACATTAGCACCAGCAAGTACATGATAGTTTAATACATTTTGTAATGTAGCATCATCTACATCACCGAGACTATTTACTCCTAAGAACCCGAGTAAATTTACAAAGGCTGTATTGTTAGGAGCGAAAACAGTAAATGGCCCTGTTCCAGTAAGTATATCAGTGTAGGTAGATCCAAAAGATGGCCTAGTCAAAGCTTCTACTAATATCGAAAGATCTGGATTGGTTACTGCAAAAGTAACTACTGACGGTAGGTCGATCACTGCATCCACTATGTGTACAGTTCCATTAGAGGCAGATACATCTGCTGTCGTCACGCTACTTCCTCCGTTTATAGTTACACCACTGTTTGTATCGATGTAGAGACTCAAATTATTCATACTTGTAGATTCTGTGGCTAGATTAGAAAAGTAGCCAGTAGAAAGGTCAGTAGACTTGACATCACCTGACACTACATGATTAAGTAAAATTTGAGTAAGTACATCAGTCGGTACGGCATCAAGATTCGCAAATCCTTTGGCAGTCAAAAATGCACTGAATGCATCGTTTTGAGGAGCGAATACTGTAAATGCATCGGTTCCATTAAGTACTGATGTTAATTGTGTTTTTTCTAGTGCAGCTAATAGAGATGAGAAATCATCATTTCCTTGTACGATCTCTGCAATAGTCATTTCTTCAGGTGTAGTTACTACTGGATCATCGTCTCCACAAGATGTCATGGTAAACATCATCGATCCAAACATAAGTAGTGCTAACAGATATTGATTAATTTTCATAGTAATTAAGTATTAAAGGTTAAATAATGGTTTTAATACTCTCTTATATGCAAGTGATCAAAAAAGGGTTGCCTAGCTAAATGAAAAAGATAATATTTTTTTCACGTGTGGTATTGAAGAATCTATTTCACGTTTATAATTCGTTGACTTTTAATGAGTTGTCCGTCTTGGTGAATTTTAAGAATAAACACGCCACTCGGCAATTCGCTGATGTCAATGATCTCATCTAGATTGACAGATCGTCTAAGATGTACTTGACCGTTATTACCATATATCTCTATCCCCACTGAAGATGATTGTAAGTTATATCCAGTAATCTTAAGTTTTCCAGCAGAAGGATTAGGATATATCTTTGCACTGGCACGAGGTGAATTAGTATCGCAAGTCAACCGAGCAGAACCATCATGGACTATCCGGTAATCTGTATCGTTTTCACTAAAGTTGTATATCGCCAAATAGAGTATGTCACCTGGACTTACATTGATTGAGGCGACATAGTTATCATCAAAGTAATCACACCCAGCATATTCATAAGTGTCCATTGATACATCGCTTAATCCAGTAGTACCCATGCATCTAGGATTGTCACTTGATCCAGAAAGCATGCATCTGATATTGGTAAGGGAGTTACAATCCCCTTTACTGCTAAACACATAGAAATCTAGATCTGTATGCATAGAGTTAGGGTATAGTGTAAACCTAAAATCTCCAGCACTTACAAATTTGTATCTAAGCCAATTGGCTCCTTTATACATTGAAGAGATTGCCATGTCTTCGATGCCACAGACTTCGTTAACAATATCATTGATCTCAGTGGTCACTAAGTGGCTCGTAAGATGAATAGTATCGAGTTCACATACTTGTAATGGATTTTCGCAAGAACTAGGTAGCTGGGATAGGGTGGAGTGAATCATTAAGAACCAGACCAAAGAGATAGTTATGAAACTTCTAATCATTAGGATAAGGTATGAATAAATGTGGAATTAGCAAGTTGGTCGAAATAATTATTAGTTCAACATTGAAAATTTTAAATTGTATAGAGATAAAATTATGCAATAATGAATGAATTTGAATGTAAAACATGTGGAGGTGTTCATCAATTGAGTACACTCATCGAATTTCCTCAGCCTGATATCATATCACAAATTACGAGTGGTAAAGTGGATCAAACTTTGGAACACTTAGGAAGGAATACGATGCTAATTAATCGTGAGTACATATTGATGGAATGTGAGATGAAAATACCAATTGTTGATAGAGATGATGACTTAGATTATTTGGTTTGGGTGAGAATGGATAAAGCTGATGTAAAAAAGGCAATTGGCAGTTCAAAGGATAAAGAAAGTATTAAAATTAAAGGTAAGCTGATTCATCCAATACCATTTTACGATAATACAGAAGAATTGGATGTCCATATTGGCTCAATAAATTTTGAGGAAATATCTATATGCTCAATCGATCGTAGTACGGAGCTGAGACAAGATTTTATAAGAGGTATTTCATTCGACAAATTAATAATAATGTTGGAGAAGTATTATCACATGGATTAATGCGTTATAAGTACGGATCAACTATTGTCTAATGATTTTAATCTTGCGAGCTATTCAATTTCTATTTTTTATCTTACTGTTGTCTACTTGTTACTCCAATGTCAATAAAGATAATAACAGTCAAGATCTTTCGGTAATTAAGGTTGAAGGAACTAATGTTGTGGATGAACATATATACCTGGATACATTTAGCAGAGCTGTTTCATTGGCCGAAATGGAAGCTAAAGTATCTGACGGAATTCCATTGATTGTACATGTGAGAATACCTCTTTGCGATAATGATAATCAAGGAATCGTTCGTGTAGGTAGATTGATAGGTAATGGTTTAGACCTTAATAATAATTTGTATTGGGGAGCAAAGTATGGATTGAAAAATCATTTTCGAAAACATACAAATTGGAAAATGTTACAGTCTATTAAGGACGTTAATAACGTTATACTTGAGAGGGTAGTGTTCTATAAAGAATTTGATAATAATGCGAAAGTCTATCTAGTCGCTGATGCTTATAGAGGCGATAAGATGAAGGAATGTTTGGGTGAGTATACTAATTCATTAGCTGGCAATAGATCTGAAACGATAACAGTCGGAACGAATCATCTAAGAATAGGTAGTGATGCAGATTTGCTAGTTTTCAATGGACATAACGGACTTATGGATTACGATATGGATGAAATGAAAAGTAAAGATGGTAAATTAAGAGAAGCATCTGTAATCGGTTGTGTTTCACATGAGTATTTTAAAGGCCATTTGCAATCAGCTCAAACTTATCCAGTATTAATGACAACCAGTCTGATGGCGCCAGAGGCTTACGTATTAGAAGCAGTGATTAATTCTTGGGCTAGTTTGGACTCAGAGAGTATCATTAGATCCGAAGCAGGAAAGGCATATCATAAATATCAAAAATGCGGTATTAATGGTGCGACGAATCTTTTTAAAACTGGTTGGTAATAATTGGAGGTTTATGAAAAACAAAAGCGTCATTATAGGGGTCTTATTGGCTATGTCAATCTTCATCATATACGGAAGAAGCATTTATATGCCAATCATTAATAGGGTTAAAGGAAAGCAATCCGTTGAAACGATTACAGAGACTCTAATCGATTCAGTTTACGATAGATTGCAATCTAATTTAGATGCAATTGGCATTAATAAGTTTCCGGACAAGTTGATACTGCTGGGTCTCAAAGAAGAGAGAGTTTTACAAGTCTATGGAGATACTGAAGATGGAATAAAATATATAAAGGAATATCCTTTTACCGCAATGAGTGGTACCACTGGTCCAAAGCTTCAACGGGGAGACTATCAAATTCCTGAAGGTATATACGGTATTGAATATCTAAATCCGAATAGTTCTTACTACCTATCTATGAAAATAAGTTATCCAAATGATTTTGATAAGTCGAAATCAACATTCACTGATGTGGCTGATATGGGTGACAATATCTTTATACATGGTAAGAGTGTTACTGTTGGATGTATTCCTATCGGTGATGAAGCTATTGAAGAATTATTTATAATGGTAGAAAAGGCAAGTGTCGAAGAGGTGAAAGTAATAATTAGTCCCAGAGATTTTAGAGTCAATAATAGCTATCCAAGTGTAGCTGGTATAGATTGGGAAGATAAGTTGTATGAGATGATTGATAGCGGAATGGTTGTATTGCCAAAAGTTAATTAACTTATTGATAGGTGCTAGTCTATCGGATTTCATTTATTTAATGATAATCACCTTGTTTTTGAGAACTCAATAAGATAGTTGATGGTAATCGATACCTATAAATTACTACTCTTTTTGCAGGTTTAGAAGTTATTTTTATCGTTAAAAAAGGTCTCTGATAATAGGTTTGTGATCGGCTGTAATGTAATTGATATTAATTGAAGGTGGGATTCATTGTTATAATCAATTATGGTGAAAGTAATAGATATTATATAATTGGAAAGAATTTACAATTAGTTTTATTTAAGTTCTGGGAACTTTATAGTAAGCTCATTGATTTCTAAAATGTTTCATAATTAATAGGAATTGATTGTGACTTGCCTCTAAGTTTTACGTCAGAAGAGTATTAGTAACTTAAATAATATAAAACACATGTTCGAAAGTCTTAAGCGTATTGCAATACAGAAATTAGTTGAAAAAATGGCCTCTAACAAATTAGGAGGAGCGGAAACAAATGCAGCAGCAGAAGAAGGTGCGGGTGCAATGATGGAATCTATAAAGAGTAAGATCGCAGGAGGAAATATCTCTGACGTAATGGAAATGTTTAAAGGTGGAAATCTGGAAAACAATAGCTTATTTGGTGAGGCGAAGGACAAATTAGCTGGTATCTTGGAAAGTAAAGGGATGTCAAGCGAAGAAGCTCAGGTAGAAGCTCAAAGAACAGCACCAGACCTAGTTGCGGGTTTAAAAGAAAAATTTGAATCCAAAGAAGAAGCTGATAAGGAGTTTGATTTAGAAAGTTTAGCAGGAATGATTCCTGGTGGCTTATTGAATAAAGCTCAAGATTTACTTGGCGGAAATGCTGGAGATCTACTTAATAAAGCTAAGAGTTTATTCTAATAATAGGAATACAAATAGTTTACATTTGGCCTGCTGTATTACAGCAGGCTTTTTTTGTGCTAATCTGTATTAGTTCTCAAATATCGTAAGTGATTATTATGCAAGTGAAAAAATGATTATCACTTATTCTTTTAGCCTTATTATGAGAACAAGGCTGAAGACATATTGTTATTCTTACATGTCAAGGACGAAATCAAGTGATCTTTTAAAATTTACAGCGAAAGGAATATATTGCGCACAAGCTGGTATTTATATAGATCCTTGGAGGCCTGTGGACAAAGCTTTGATTACTCATGGGCATGCAGATCACTCCAGATGGGGCCATAAGTCATACCTAGCTACTGCGAGTGCAGCACCGGTAATTAAATATAGATTAGGTGATATCAATATGCAAACCATTGATTATGGAAAGAGTCTTAGTATTAATGGCGTAGAATTTTCATTTCATCCAGCTGGACATATTATCGGCTCAGCTCAGATTAGAGTAGCCTACAAAGGTGAAGTATGGGTAGCCTCTGGAGACTACAAGTTAGAAGATGACGGTATATCTGAAGCATTTGAGCCTATAAAGTGTAATACCTTTATCACGGAATCAACCTTTGGTTTGCCCATATATGATTGGAGGCCTCAACAAGATATATTTAATGACATCAATCAATGGTGGCGTGCTAATGCAGCTGAAGGCAAAGTAAGTTTCATCACAGGATATTCTCTTGGTAAAGCTCAAAGAATACTAAATAGCCTTGATTCCTCCATAGGTAATATATATACTCATGGAGCTGTAGAGAATATCAATGAAGTAATCCGTAATCAAGGTGTAAGTCTTCCAGATACTATTAGAGTCACGAAAGATATTCCACCCAAAGATTATATATCTAATTTGGTACTTGCTCCTCCAGGTGCATTGAATAGTGCTTGGATGAAAAAGTTTAAACCTATTTCTATTGGAATCGCTTCTGGGTGGATGGCATTAAGAGGAGCAAGAAGAAGACGTGCCGCTGAAAGAGGATTTGTCCTGTCCGATCATGTGGACTGGAAAGATCTAAATACGGTGATCAAAGAAACTGAAGCTGAAAGAGTTATCGTAACTCATGGATATACCAAAATATATACTCAATACTTATTGGAACAAGGTCTAGATGCTCAAGCGGCTCAAACGGAATTTACTGGTGAAAGTATCGATGGCGAATCAAGTGTGACGATCGAAAATTCTAATTCTTCAAAACCTGAAGTATGAAGAGATTTGCACAGTTATTTAATGAATTAGATCAAACTACCAAGACGCTCAAAAAAGTAGAATACTTGGTTAGTTATCTTAATGATGCTAGTGATGAAGATAAACTTTGGACGATTGCAATCTTGAGTCATCGTCGACCTAAAAGAACGGTAAAAACTAGTTTGTTAAGGGAATGGGCTTCGGAGGTGGCAGGAGTACCTCTTTGGTTATTCGAAGAAAGTTACCACGTAGTAGGAGACTTGGCTGAGACAATCGCATTAGTTTTGCCTGCACCTAACTTAGCTCATTCAAAGACATTGACAGGGTGGATAGAAGTTATCAAATCATTAAACAATAAGGAAGAAGAATATAAGAAAGATGTGATCTTAGATGCTTGGGCGGGATTAGATCATAATGAAAGATTTGTATTCAATAAATTGATTACTGGAGGATTCAGGATAGGTGTCTCTCAGAAACTGATTATGAGAGCGGTAGCTAAATATGAAAGTCAGGAAGAGAATGCTTTGGCTCATCGACTGATGGGTAACTGGACCCCAGATACAATTTCGTATGATGAGCTTATCCGGAGTGAAAATCCATTAGATGATGTCTCTAGACCATATCCATTTTATCTGGCTCATGGGGTAGGAGAAGATCCTACCGAACTAGGTGATGTTTCACAGTGGCAATTAGAGAGAAAATGGGATGGTATCCGTGGTCAAGTGATCATCAGGGAAGATCAATTGTTTGTTTGGTCGAGAGGTGAGGAGTTGGTTACTGATAAATTTCCTGAGTATGCACCATTGGCAAATCTACTTCCCAATGGTACTGTATTGGATGGTGAAATTCTTCCTTTTGAGAATGGTATGCCTCTGAGTTTTAATGTACTGCAAACTCGTATCGGTAGAAAAAATATTACTAAAAAGATATTGCAATCTGCACCTATAATATTGATGTGTTATGATCTGTTAGAGTATGCAGGAGAAGATATAAGGTCAAAGCCATTAGAAGAAAGAAGACGCTTGCTTAAGCAATTATTACAAGAGTATCCAACCAATGGAATCTGTTTGCTCTCAGAGCGGGTGGTAGTAAAGGATTGGAATGAAGCAGCAGTCGAAAGATCTAAGTCGAGGTCCTTAATGAGTGAAGGTCTGATGATTAAGCGCTTAGATTCTGAATATAGAATCGGTCGTAAAAAAGGAGATTGGTGGAAATGGAAAATAGAGCCTTTGACAATAGATGCTGTTTTGTTGTATGCTCAATCAGGTCATGGACGTAGAGCCAATCTGTTTACAGATTACACCTTTGCAGTTTGGGATGGTGATAATCTTGTACCTTTTGCCAAGGCTTACTCTGGACTCACGGATAAGGAGTTTACTAAGATCACAGCTTGGGTTAGAAAGAATACTAAAGAGAAATTTGGGCCTGTAAGAAGTGTCAATCCTGAATTGGTATTCGAACTAGCATTTGAAGGGATCAACGAATCTAAGAGACATAAGTCAGGAATATCTCTTCGCTTCCCTAGGATGCTTAGATGGCGAACAGATAAGCCAGTAGAAGAAGCTAATACTCTAGAGGACCTCAAGGGTATGCTAAAGTTATATGGCTAGTAGAAATCATTAATACCCATTTTTATTTTTAACTTCAACGTAGTATATAACTGACTTTTCTTGACTCGATCTCAACAACTTCATATTGCTAATCAATGGTTTTCTCAGCAAGGATGGGAAGCATTTAAGTTTCAGACAGATACCTGGAAAAGGTACTGGCAAGGCAAGAGCGGAATTGTAAATGCCGCTACAGGATCTGGAAAGACGTATTCGCTGATCATTCCGATATTAATAGAATTTCTATCTGCCCATGAAGGTAAAGAGGAATTGCCAATACAAAATGGGTTACAAGCGATTTGGATCACACCGATTAAGGCATTGGCCAAAGAGATACAGAGTTCTGCGCAAAGGGCTGCCACAGATCTTGGGATTGATTGGGATATTGGAATCAGGACAGGAGATACTTCAAGTAGTGATAGAGTCAAACAAAAAAAGAACCCTCCTGAGATATTGATTACAACTCCTGAGAGTTTGCATCTTATGATTGCTCAGAGGAATCACGAAGACATTTTTAAGAATCTAAAAGTATTAGTAGCTGACGAATGGCACGAGTTAGTAGGATCTAAGAGAGGTGTTCAAGTTGAACTTGGATTATCAAGACTTAAAGCTATCAGGCCAGCATTAAAAATTTGGGGTATATCAGCTACCTTAGGTAATATGCAAGAGGCCGCGAGTATTCTTTTTGGTAGTTATGATAAAAAATCGGAATGGAAAATTATCAAATCTTCAATTCAAAAAAAGATACGAATAGAAACCGTGCTTCCAGATAAGGTAGATGAACTTCCTTGGGCAGGTCACTTAGGACTTCACTTATTGGATAAAGTTGTGGATGTGATTTTGGGAAGTAAGACGACTCTTTTATTTACCAATACCAGAAGTCAATGTGAGCGATGGTATCAAAGTATATTAGAGTATTATCCTGATCTCGCAGGAATTATGGCTATGCATCATAGTTCGATGGATAAAGGGCAACGAGATTGGGTGGAAGAGGCATTGCACGAAGGTAGATTGCAACTAGTGGTTTGTACCTCTAGTCTTGACCTGGGAGTTGATTTCCGTCCTGTAGAAACTGTCATACAAGTAGGAAGTCCTAAAGGTGTAGCAAGATTTCTACAGCGTGCAGGTCGAAGTGGACACAGGCCAGGCGCTGAAAGTTTGATATATTTTGTTCCTACACATTCTCTAGAATTGCTTGAAAGTGCGGCACTTCGCCGTGCAATTGAGAGAGGGAATATTGAAAGCCGTAAGCCATATATTAGATCATTTGATGTACTGGCGCAGTATCTTGTGACGCTTAGTTTGTCTGATGGATTTATGCCTGATCAGATATTAGAAGAAGTACGCAAGACATTTGCTTTTCAATCAATATCAGATGATGAATGGCGGTGGGTATTAGTATTTATCCATAGCGGTGGTGATGCGCTGCATGCATATGATGAGTATAATAGGGTAGGCGTTGCAAATGGACGATACCATATCCAAAATAAGTCAATAGCTACGAGACATAGAATGTCAATAGGTACGATTGTAGGCGACACAATGATGGATGTCAAGTTTATGAAAGGCGGACGAATAGGCCAGGTGGAAGAGCGATTTATATCGTCACTCAATACTGGTGATACTTTTATGTTTACAGGAAGAGCACTTGAGATCGTAAGAGTACGTAATATGGAGGTGCGTGTTAAAATATCTAAAAAGAAAACTACAAGAACCCCTTCTTGGGGTGGTGGTCGAATGCAATTTAGTTCTCAATTGTCTGAAGAGCTGAGATACCAAATTAGCTTGATATATAGTGGTAGTTATAATAGCATCGAACTCAAAATGCTAGCTCCATTAATCGAGTTGCAACAGTCAAGATCCCGTATTCCATCAGAGCAAGAATTTCTTGTAGAGTACTTTAGAGATAGAGAAGGGTACCACCTAATTATGTACCCTTACGAAGGTAGATTTGTAAATGAAGGATTAAGTACTTTAATAGCTTACCGTATTTCTCAGCAGATGTCGATTAGTTTTTCGATAGCTATGAATGATTATGGATTTGAGTTATTAAGTGACCAAGAGATCGATGTGGATACTATTATCAATCAAGATTTATTTACTACTCGTAATCTCATGGATGATATTAGTAGAAGTGCGAATGAAGTAGAGATGGCCAGAAGGAAGTTTAGAGATATTGCATCTATCGCAGGATTGATATTCAAAGGGTTTCCAGGAGCTGCGAAGAAAACAAAGCATCTTCAATCATCATCGCAGTTATTTTTTGATATGTTTTCAGATTATGAACCTAATAATCTTTTGATTCTGCAAGCTTATGAAGAAGTCATGTATTTTCAACTAGAAGAAGATAGATTGAGAGCAACATTAGAGCGTATTCAAAATCAAAATATTATCATTGCAAAACCTAATAAGGCGACACCATTTTCGTTTCCTATCATGGTAGATCGTATGAGAGAAACAGTTACTAGTGAAACTCTTCAAGATCGAATTAGGAAAATGAGAATCAAGCTGATAAAATGATTATCAAACATAAAGAACAAACGCTGCACCTTCATTCGTTGAGGGGTATATACTGGGAGGAGGAAGATATACTATTTGTAGCTGATCTCCATTTGGGTAAAGCGACTCATTTTCGTAAGGCTGGGATATCAGTGCCATCCCATATCACAGATGATAACTTTGCCAACTTGAATACTATTATAGAATCATTTCACCCTAAAAGAGTTCTTTTTCTTGGAGATCTATTTCATAGTGAAATTAATAGTACATGGGATGTTTTCATACTATTTGTTGCTAATTATCCTAACATTAGTTTTGAATTAGTACAAGGGAATCACGACATTCTAGATGATGCACTTTACGATCAAGTTACTATGCCTATCTATACAGAGCCTTTGGTAATTGGACCTTATATATTTTCACATTACCCACTCACTGTCGTTTCTGATATTGGCTATAATTTTCATGGTCATATACATCCTGGGATTCAACTCATAGGATATGGAAAGCAATATATGAAGCTGCCGTGCTTTCATTTTGGTGAGTATAATTGTGTTCTTCCAGCTTTTGGAAAATTTACTGGATTGGCAAGTGTACAAGCAAAGCGTAACGATGCAGTATATGTAATAGCAGAAGGTGAGGTGTTAGAAGTGGGAGTGTAATTCAAAGGATAGACAAACGAATTTTCATTTACCTTCTATGAATTGCATAAAAGCGTGCTTGTAATTTTTGGATATAGCTAGCGTATTTCCATTATTCATTTGAAGAGAATTTCCTTCTATGAAGGTGAAGTGTTTTTTGTTCACTACAAAAGATTTGTGGATTTTGAAAAAATCTGATGGCGGTAGTTGGTCACTAAAGCTAGTCAAAGTCTGGGGAGTAACAATAACGTCATCATCGATCCATATTTTTATGTAGTTACCATAGCTCTCGACGTATTGTATTTCTTGAGGCTTAACTTTGATTAGTTTTTTATCTGATTTGATGAGTAGATATTCATTCTCAGATAAATGGCTAGACTCTTTTTCGATATTGTGTTTTGCTTTTTCTACCGCTTGTATAAACCGATCTAATCTAAAGGGCTTTAGCAAATAATCGGCAACGTTATAATCGTAACTCTGTAATGCATATTCTTCATATGCCGTAGTGATGATTACTTGCGGTTGATGATCTAGTAAACTCAACATCTGCAAACCATTGAGCTTAGGCATCTGGATGTCAAGGAATATCAAATCGACTTCTATCTCCTGTAGCATTTCTATAGCTTTAAGAGGACGATATGCCTGTGCACAGATATTAAGATAGTCCAGCTCAGAAGCATAATCCAATATGACATCATGTGCCAGTGGTTCGTCATCTACTATCAAGCATTTTAGCATCTTCTTTCCTCTCATTGATTAGGTGCTCAATTTATGAATCAATCCTGAGAATTGCCTGGTAATCACGATCACTTTTTTGGACGTCTAAACTATGGCTGTCAGGATAGCCTAATTCTAATCGACGTTTTAGGTTGGTTAGACCCAGCCCTGTTGTTGTGATAGTATTGTGATCTTCGATGGAGTTACTACAAGAGAACGTAATTCCTTTCTCATCTTGATCTAATCGAATGTGTAGATAGCTGTCTTCGGATGCCGTCTCTATTCCATGCTTGAATGCGTTCTCAACTAATATGATGAATAGTAAAGGTGTCACGTGACTTTCAATTTTATCAACATTGATATCAAATTGACAATCGAAATTTTGGTGTAATCTTAGTTTCTGTAACTCTATGTAATCTTCAATATACTTTATTTCCTGCTGTAAAGTAACCGTGTTTTCTTGTCCTTTGTAGATAACATAACGCATTAGATCTGAGAGTTGGAGGATAGCTTCTGGGGTATCTTCACTTTGCTTACGACTCATAGAGTAGATGTTATTCAACGTATTGAAAAAGAAGTGAGGGTTAATCTGTTGCTTGAGAAGATTAAGTTCAGAATCTGTTTTTTCTTTCTCTAAAGAATTCACTCTTTTAGCCATTCCTATCCATTGAACAAGTATCGTTATTGGAATAGTCAAATACATTATGTAAAATACAGTTGTTGAGTATATCGACCAGAATGCTGTTGGTGAATTAGGGCCAATCCAATCTTCTCCTAGTCTATATGATAAAACTGAGCTGAAAGCTGGGAGATAATAAAGTAACGTGCTTATTGGGATTAAAAAAATATACATTAAAGCTAGAAAGGAAAACGCGTAGTATATGATACCTTGACTACGATAGATTTTGTTCACCAGGAAGTAATGATTGATTATATAAAAAATATAATAAGTAGCAATAACTAATAAGGACTGGATACTAATCCAAAAAAAACTTTTATATCCAGAATGATTAGTTTGATGCTCCATGAATAAATACATGGTAGTATATCCGGCCATCATCAAAAATATAATTATAACGATCCATTCTGGTGACACTTTTTCTTTCCATTCAGATATATCTATAGATGTATTGAATGCAGGTTGTGGGTTGGAAAATATTTCAACTATTAGTATCACTATACCTATGAGAGTTATGTTTTCCGCCATAATAGAAACTCCACTTAACATTAGCTTACCTTCAATAGCCATATATGTGATAGGGTATAATATAAATATAGTTGCCCAGATTCCATATTTTATCCATTGGTTAGGGACTCTTGATATTCGTTTTCTCAAGATGCTATAAATGATTATAGGACTATATATGGCAAGGATGCTTAGAAGGAACGTAATAAACGTGATCCATTTGTATTCATTCAGATAAATTAAGTTACCAAATGGCATTCTAAAAGTCATATAATATAGAAACGATATGACTGTCAATACGGTAACATGGATCCACCAATTATTGGATGTAAGGTGTTTGCTAAGTGATTTTACTAATTGATTCATAGTGCTCCTCTTTTATTCGATACAAATGAAGAACAATTAACTACCATTAACAAGAATTAATGATGACAGGTCTATTTGTCGTGATGACGTGACACGGTAAGTTGAATATGAGGAATAGTTAGAATGAATTATGGTCTCTGAGACAATCCTACGATTGCGTTTGCTCCACCATGAATGCTGGATCTTGCTTCAGTAAATCTACCATCGTAGCATAGATCTCAGGAAGGTATGTTCTAAATGCTATCGGTTGCTCAAAGAAAGCCTCAATACATACGGCAAACATTTCCATCATGTTATGCCCACCATAGTTCTTAAGGAAATTGTTTTCACCTTTACGGATGATCTCCATTTTTTGTGCGGCTAATGCAGCCCATTTGACCCAATCAAACCTATTAAAGAAATTGGTGAAGATCTCATGAAATCCATTTTCGGCCTCTAATACATGAGCCATTTCGTGTAATGCTACATTTACGGCATCGTCAGGCACTAAGTATCCATGCTGGACATCTTCCCATGAGAAGAAGATAGTGTTGGTGTTGTGATCCGTATGGCCTAAGAACGGTTCTCCAAATCCTGGATACATATATCTACGTGGCAATACTACTACATTAGTGAATTTAGTAGGAATATAGTTTTCTAATCCAAGCGTAATTTTAATAATAGCACTACCAATCACCACACGCATCTCTCTAGTGATATTAGGGATTTGCATCGATCCAAATGCCAAAGTGTTTAAAAGGCGATAGAGCCTCAATCTAAATTTTCCTTGCAGTGAAGAGTCTAGCATTTGATAGTAGCTAGAGTAGGCCATCATGATATCATGGTATTCTTGATCTACAGCTCTGGGGACTTTTCGATGAAAAATATTAAGGAAAAATTGCTTCATTATGGATTTGTTATTCTAATCCCTCACAAAATGTGAAATATATAAGTGAACTCCTAAGATTAACAGAGATAATAACGTTTATTATTTCAATATTGGTTAAAGAAGATTGTGATGACTTTCACTGGTTTTGGCAAATTAATGGCATATGGTTTTGTATTTATAATATTTCTCTATATCATCTACACCAATGATATCCACTTCTAAAGCCCTCAGCACATTCCAGGCTTGATAATCATCTTTGACATTCCAAAATCTTATCTTTCTTCCTGATAGGTGTACTCGATCAATTATACTCTTTAGTTTGAGTGCTTCTTGTCTTCTTATTTTTCGATACCCATTCCAGCGTATAAGATCAGTGATCTTGATACTGATGATCGGCATATGTTCTTTGCTAATATTTGAATCTATATTACTTAATCGACCATCTAATAGTAATTCCTTTCCATCCTTACTTTTAGAAAGTAAGTCTCTATCAAATTCTCCAGTAATAAGTATCGACATATGCTTAAACAGATCACTGTTATTAGTTCGCATCTTATTGATGCATTTAAGAAGCAATGGACTATATTCCTTTAGATCTAGCAAAAGTATTTTTCCTTTCAGTTGTTCTGGGGTGTACTTCTTTAGAGGTGCTATATATAATTTCCCCAATGTTGGAGCGTCAGATATTTCATTGGTGTCATGACAAACAACTATGATGCTATCTCTCAAATAAATATCAGCTTCTATGATGTTGAAGTTGCCTTTCATTGCATTATGCAATGGTACACTTTGAGCATAATCATTGTGAGAGAGTAATGCTTGTGCAGTGGAGATGTAGCAGCTAGATATTAAGAAAAGTAAGGTGAATCTTATGGTCATTATCCTCTTATTAATCTATGATATCGTGCATGTTTAAATAGACGACTTCGAGTTTGTCATTTCTTTTTTCTAATTTCCATTCCAAGTCATATAATTCCTTCGGATATGATCTTCCTTTGGTACGCTTCATGCCAGTTAATTTTCCTAAATCATCGATCCATACCAATACATCCATACATATGTTCTTATTTCGGAAGCTGACCACAACTTTATCTATTCCATCTTCTTCAATGAATGATTTGAAGAAATATCTATATTGATTTGGTCGGCTATTCTTTAGAGTAGTATGGACTTCATCCTTTAAGTACTTGTTGTTTTTATACACAATGTTAGTGTCAGCACTGTCGCATGTAATAGGATCATTATAGTAGTGCTCAGGAAGATTACAAGCAATTAAATTCGTTAAGATGAAAATGGCAATTAGTTTTTTCATACGTACATGAGGTATTAAAATGTACTAACGATTCTTTTCCTGATCATAGTATTTATTCTGCGTTTATATTCTTGTTCTTCGGATAAGTAGATTTGTAACTCTTCAATTGTCATTAGACCTATTACCATTCCTGTCAGTTCTTGTTTGACTTTGTTGTCTTTTAGGGTGACCTTATCTAAGTATCGCTCTTTCTCAATTGTAATTAGATTATTGAATTTACTATTCCTTGCAACAGCCTTAGTAAGAGCGTAGGATACAATTACATCATGTTGATATTTTAAGATAGGGCGGATGACATTATTTTGAAATGTTTCAATTGCAGTCATATCTTCCATGACTTTGATAGATGGTATCTCTGGTCTTATGGAAATTAAGGATTCGGTTCTGGTCATTTACTTACTGGTTTTATTTTTCCTTTGGCCCATGCATTTGATAGCATTCCGCCTATGATCAATAAAATGCCTAACATAGGTATTAGTTCATAGGTTTCGCCAAATATGAAATATCCCATAATAACAGCAAAAATCAACTCCATATATTTGAATGGAGCTAATACACTCGTTTCTTCTGTTTGGAATGCACGAGTCATATAAATCTGTCCTAATAATCCAGTAGTACCAATCCCGCAGACGGCATACCATTCACTTCCTATTGGCATCCTCCAATAGTACATTGAGCAAAGACTGATAGCCAATGTACATATCATGAAATAATTAATAATAGTTAGAAAATGCTCCTTGTCACTTAAGTATCTAATCATCACAAAGACGCCGCCTACAAGGATTGCGGATATTAATAATAATCCAAGACTTATATAATCAATGCGGATGTCAAATCCCTTTAAAACTATTACTCCAGAGAATGCAACAGCAAAACTTAACCATTGCATACAATTCACTTTCTCTTTGAGATAATAAGATGCTAAGACTGCACCGAATATAGGACCTAAGTACCTAATGGATATAGCTGATCCCAGAGGTATTCGTTGTATGGCGATAAAGAAACAAATCAATGAGAATACACCCAGTAATCCTCTTCCTAATAGAGGCTTAACATGACTTCCTTTGATTGGTACTTTATGGTAAAGCATATATGGAAAAATAAATATCCATGTTCCTAGTGCTCTAAAGAACACGACCTGAAGTGGGTGAAAGTCAGAAAGATCTTTCGCCATAGTATTCATAAAGGCGAAAGCTAGTGTTGCAAATAATATGTATCTGATACCTTGGGACATAAGTTAAGTTGGTGGGTAAAGATATCTATTGTAACCTAACACTTATAAGACAATCTATGTTTTGAGTTCTCAAGCTTAATAGCAAATAATTTTACTTTCGCTATATTGAGAGGGTAAATGGATTTAATAATCTAGATCGGTACTAAATATCATCATATAATGAATAATTCAGTTTTTAATATTTTGCTTATAATTTGTTTAATTACAGCTGTTTCTTGTCAGTCCCATAATGATACAGAAACAAAACCTTGCGTAGCTCAAAATTATATTTCTAGTAATGGAATGGCGGATCAAGCTCAAGGAGGAATAAAATTAATTCCTATTACGACTCCGAAGGGAGACTTTAAAGTATGGACTAAGAGAATAGGAAACAATCCTTCTATGAAAGTATTGTTACTGCATGGAGGCCCAGGGATGACGCATGAGATTTATGAAAGTTTCGAAGGCTATTTTCCAGAAGCTAATATTGAATTTTATTACTACGATCAACTTGGATCTTACTACAGCGATCAACCAGAGGATCTTAGCCTTTGGGATTTGGATAGATTTGTTGAAGAAGTAGAGCAGGTTAGGGTAGCACTAGAGTTAAATAATGATAATTTCTATTTATATGGTCAATCTTGGGGTGGTATACTGTCAATGCAATATGCGCTTAAGTATCAAGAAAATATCAAAGGGCTAATTATATCTAATATGGTTTCTTCAATACCGGACTATATGAAATATTCAGATGAAGTCTTAGCACCTAAGTTGCCAAAAGAGGTTTACAATGAAATAATGATATACGAAGAAGCTGAGGATTATGGTAATCAAAGGTATCTAGATCTCGTTACGGAGCATTACTACACACGTCATGTCATACGTATGCCTCAGGATGAATGGCCTGATCCAGTGATTAGAGGATTTAAACACCTCAATCCTGAAGTGTATGTAACTATGCAAGGTCCGAGTGAATTTGGAATTAAAGGTGATGCTACACTTAAATCTTGGGATGTTAAAGATGAATTACACAAGATAAAAACCCCTACATTAACTATAGGAGCAGAATTTGATACTATGGATCCAAAGCATATGGAATGGATATCACAGACCGTTAAGAATGGTAGATACCTTCATTGCCCAAAGGGAAGTCATTTGTCACAATTCGATGACCAAGAGCATTTCTTTCCAGGTCTAATTCAGTTTATCAAAGATGTAGATGGTGGTATATTTTAGAAGATCACATACCGTAAAGAAAAATTAAAATTAGGCGATACTCTATTATATTTAAATAAGTATTTTGCAGGATAAAATTGTAAGCAGCACAAAAAATACTCAAAATCGAATATGTAATAATGCTAGATTTATTATTCTAATCTACGGTAAATATAAATTATCTCATTAACATCACTACAGCTCCGAATGCAGTCATAATCAATATGAATTTTCTAAACTGATGCTCTTTAAATTTATCAACCACCTTAAGTCCAATATAAAAACCGACTACTATTCCAGGAATCAAAGTTAAGTCAATCCATAAGGTATCCGTATTTATAGTTTCCCAACTCCATATATGAAAAGGTAATTTAAATAAATTGACAAAAAAAAATAACCAAGCCGCCGTACCAATAAATTCAACCTTTGGGATTCGACTCGCAAGGAAAAAAATATTAGAAAATGCACCAGCAAGATTTCCGATCATAGTCGTAAAACCAGCAGCAAAACCCATAGAACCAGCGAACCACATTTTATCTGGGATATTGCTTTTGTCATATCGTTCCCAGGCAAACATAATGACAACACTTACTAGGATGATCACTGCCATTCCTTTTTTAAATATATCTTCTGGCATATTCTTGCCTACATATACACCAACCAAAACTCCAGCTATCATCCATGGCAAAAATCGAAATAGATAATCCCATCGAACAGACCTTCGATAATATACTACGGCAATAATATCAGCAGTGATTAGCATAGGAAGTAATATTCCAGTAGAAGCTTTAGCTTCGTAAGCGAGAGCCATGAGCGTAACTACGAGTATGCCCATACCTTTAAGACCGGCTTTCGCCATGCCCAGAATACAGGCTGCTGATAATGCGATTAGATAAGTGATAATTATGCTTCTTTATTGTTGGGTATTGAAGATCTAATAATGCTTAGAACGATAGCAACAAAACATGCTAAAGAGGTCCATTGGATAATCGGAATGAGATCCCAATGTCTCAAAGAAACTGCGAGTAACGCCCATGCACCTACAGCTCCGTATGCTTTTACACCTTTCAATCTTACAACATAGATATTAGCGATGGTGGCAATAACAATCATGAGTAAAGTCCAGTTGATTTCTCCAAGAAGTGGATGCCAGTCTGATCTGTTGAGATGTGCGGATACATTGGCTATGATAGCAACAGATATCCATCCAGCATACAGGGCTATTGGTAATCTTACAAGCCATCTATGTACAGGTAATTGTATAACTTGATTGAGCGTATATAGCAGTGATATTAGTATTACGATCATGATACATACACTGAGTCCTGTCATTTCTGATAACCAAGCCCAAGTCCATAGGCCATTACCTATGTTGGCTAATAAAAGTCCAAAACCTATTTTAGGTATCCAAGATTGATCTTTGTCTTCTGACCAGGCTGTCTTCACCATATAGCCAGTTATAGTTATCAAACCTAGAAAGATTAGTCCCCAAATAGAAAATGCATAACTCGCTGGAGTAAATAGATTGCCAAATTTATCACTTAAACTGCCTACATCGTTACCATTGAATCCAACCGCTACTGTATAGTAGTTCCAGTAAATGATAGCGAGTACTGTGATTATGTTTAAAAGAGCGAGTATTTTATTCATAGGTTCTAATTTTATTAATGTGGTTTGAAATTTTATAGGTCAACAAAATTACTCAACGATTAGCTGGTATTTAGTTAATAAGCCTATAAGTTCCGTTTGAGATACTTTCATTTTATGGATTTGATTACTATTAGGATCAATATTGATATGGGTTGAACCCAAAAGGTTTGATCCATTAAGGTTGGAGTTTTGAAAAGTTGCACCCTTTAGATTGCATTTCGAGAGTTCTATTTTTTGTAAATCGGCGTTAGAAAAATCTATCTCCACTAAGCTGCTATTGATCAATTTGCTCTTCTTGAGGTCGACTCCAGTAAATACGCAATAATCTAAAACAGAATCGCGGATAACGATGGACAAACCAAAGCTATTGCAAGTGTCAAATCTCAATCCCATCATCTTGCAGGTGTCGAATTCTACGTTCCTAAATGCTGTACCATGAATATTACTATTGCTAAGGTCGCAGCCTTCAAATCGACAATCTATAAATTTAGAATCTCCCATTTTGACGGATTCTAAGTTGCAGTTGACAAATGTGCATGATTCATATACTGCAGTTACAAATGTATCTTTGTATTCTACATCATGATATTCTACTTCATAGTAATCTTCCATTATCTTGAGCAATAAGCGTTATTAAATTATGATAGGTCGGTTTATTTGTCGCAATTCTTTATCCATTAAGTATCAAAAATCTATTACGTTTGTGAAAACTACTAAAATTAACTAACTGAGCATGAGGAATTTGGTATTGATTTGTTTGGCAATGATAATCGTATTTGGCGTTATAGCCTGTAAGTCTACTAAGCATATGGAAAATGGCAAGTATTATTTACTTGTGTTAGTGAATGAAGAAGCTGTAACCGATTTAGAATCTACCTATAAGGATTACAAAGTCTCTGATGTCCAAAGAGTTAGTAAGAGTAAATTTCAGTATACAGCAAGCTTTGTTTGCCCTGGAAAAGATTGTAATGCATTAGAATCAAAATTCAAGTCTGACCAATCAGTTGTTGTATATTCATTGTATGAAAAGAAAATGGATCCAGTGATGTCGACAAAAGGTTCTAAAGCACACCGAACAGGACCTGTAGGGTCTCAAGGCGGACAGTAGCATTATTACCTAAGAACTCCATTCATGCCAAGTTAGGGGTGTTTCATTTATCAACAGTTATACTATTATTAGGGGTGTATGAGGTAAGGAACTAGGTCTTCAAAAACAATGTAATAGATAATCAGAATCAATAAATTAAGTCAAAATCTAACAAACGATTAAATATGCAAAAAGTCATACTCATTATTACAAGTCTCTTTTTAGGTATAGGTCTATCTGCGCAGCAAGTTATCTCTAAGAAAGTAGAGGGAGTTTCAGTTTCTTCTAGTACGGTAAGGCTATTAGGGAAATCTGATCAGATCAGAAACCTAGTAAGCAAGGATGCTATTTCTAAGGAGAAGAAGGATCAATTAAAAAAAGAAAGAGTAACACCTGATAATTTTAAAGGGAGAAGAGGATCTAGTAAAGCACGTAAAATGGAGCTTGAGCATCAAGGTGCTGATAGGTTAAGACAAAGAGATTTTGGATTATCCAAAAGAAGTGTAGAAGTAGAGCCCTTAGTAAATATAAATGGCGTAGGTAGTGGATCTCCTTTGGATCCAACGGGTGATGTAGGTCACAACTATTACGTGCAGGCGGTAAACAGTACATTAGTAGCAGTTTACGATTTGGAGGGTAATTTAGTAAATCAGTTTGCAATGCAAACTTTGTGGTCAGAGTTCAATTCTTCTTCTGCAGGAGATCCCATCATATTATATGATGAAGTAGCTAATCAATGGATCATTACAGAATTTACAGATCCAGCCAATCTACTGATTGCTGTTAGTGAAACAGATGATCCATTAGGAAGTTATTTTGCGTATTCATTCTCAACACCTAATTTTCCAGATTACCCTAAATACGCGATCACTCCAAGATCATTAGTAGTAACTACAAACGAAGAAGGTGCAGGGGTTTTATATCAATACTTCATAGATAGAGAAGCATTGTTACAAGGAGAAGATAATGTTAGGATGCAAAGGGTAGCGATTGATGGAAGTCCAAATGCAGAGCAAGGATTTATAGTCTCTACTCCTGCAGACTGGAATGGCACCAATCTTCCTTACGATGATAGACCTATCGCATTAAAACTTAATGATAGCTCTTGGGCGGACGGTCCAGATCAAGACCAGATAGAACTATATTCATTTGATGTTGATTATGAAGATGATTCTAATACTGAAGTGATTCAAACTAGTATAGTGGTTTCACCATACGATGCTTACCCTTGTTCCGAGAACGGACCTGGATTTGCTTGTGTACCACAAAGAAATGGTACCGGTTTAGATGCTATTCCAGAAGTAATAATGCATGTTCCGCACCAAAGAAATTTTGGATCACATGAGTCGCTAGTATTTAATTTTGTGACTGATGTAACTGACGGAGATAATTTGTCTGGTATTAGATGGATAGAGCTAAGACGTACATCAGCAGATGAAGAGTGGTTTCTATATCAAGAAGGTACTTTTGCGCCGGAAGATGGTAAAGATAGGTTTATGGGGACAATCGCTATGGATAAGAACGGTAATATTGGGCTCGGATATAGTGTGTCAAGTGAAGAAGACTTTGCTGGAGTTAGGTTTACTGGAAGATTTGCTTCAGATCCATTAGGTATCATGACGGTAGATGAGTATGAAGCCGTAACTGGACAAGGTGCAATTAATAGTTTTGGAAGATTTGGTGATTATTCTCAGATGAGTGTTTCACCTGATGGTACTACATTCTGGTTTACTACAGAGTATGCTGGGAATAGTAATCAAGTAACTCAGTCACGTATATTATCCTTTGCATTAGCAAAAGATTCTTTTGATTTGGCCACTACAGCGATACTTGAGCCAAATACTACTTACACTTTGTCTGATAGTGAGTTGGTAATAGCGAGCATTACCAATACTGGAGTAAATACAATCTCGTCTTATACTGCATCATTAATGGTCAATGATGTTGCCATTGAGATGAAGTCCATAACTCAAACTCTCGCAGAAGGAGAAACGATCGATGTAAGTTTTGATACTCCTATTGATATGTCAGCGGTGGGAGATTATAACATTACAGTGTCAGTAGCTACTGAAGTAGATTTTAATGCTAATAACGATGTTTTTAGTAAAGTAGTAACACAGCTACCTAGGTTAGAAGTGGCACTGGAAGCTACAGCTGAGACAGGAATCTGCGCGCTTGAAATAGGATCGTCAGTAACGATTATTAATCTTGGTGGAGTCGAGATTACTTCAGCTATAATCAATGTAAACATCAATGGTGAAGACGTAGATCAAATTGCATATAATGGTAATCTAGCTACGGGTGCATCGACCACTTTGAATCAGATGTTATCCTCAAGTCTTACCATAGGAGAGAATAGTATTGTTTTTTCTCTAATACAGGTTAATACAGAATCCACAGATTTCAATGCAGATAATAATACTGTAGTAGTTTCATCGATACTCCAGGATGATTCCAACTTTATCTCACTAGTATTTAAGGCTGATGACTATGCAGCAGAAACTACTTGGATATTGACAAATACTACGACAGGTATTATCCTTAGTGAAGGTAGATTGGAAACTAATGACGCTATTTACATTGAAGATATTTGTGTCCCTGTAGACGATTGCTTTACTTTAGTTGTAGATGATGCAGCTGCAGATGGAATGTGCTGTGATTACGGAATTGGAAACTTTAAAGTTTTGAATCAGAATGGCGAATTATTAATTTATAACGATGGAGATTTTGGGAGTAGTGCAACAGAAAATTTCTGTCAAGATCCACTTGAGTGCCTTCTAACTGCAACGATAACAACCTCAGATGCATCAGGTGATGGTGTTCAAGATGGAACTATAGATATAGAAGCGAGCAATTCAATAGCGCCATATTCATATAGTATCAACGAGGGTCCAGACCAAGAAAGTCCAATTTTCACTAATCTTGCTTCTGGAGATTATGATGTGAGAATACTAGATGGATCAGGAACTTGTACTTATGAAGAGACAGTAACAGTGGGTACGACTACAAGCGTTATTGATGTTAATGGAGTAGATGTAGAGCTTACAGTATTACCTAATCCAACGGATGGCGTGTTTAGGTTAGAGTTAGTTAATCTTCCAACTTCAGATAAGTTTATCAATGTTGATATTTTAGATATATCAGGTAAATTAATCCAAAATAGGGTGGTAGGAAAATATGATGACACATTTGTAGGTACATTCTCATTGATGAGTTATCCTGATGGGATATACTTTGTACGCGTATTGCATCCATCAGCTAATATACTCGAGAGGGTGATTAAGCAATAGTGATTTTATCTAAATTCGAATAATATATAGTCCGCTTTATCCGTATCGATGAAGCGGACTTTTAATTTGTGTTTTTTTTAATTCGGTGCCGTTTTAATTAATGGTAAATGCCCTTTTTAGTAATCATTTTATATTTCACAAGGTTTTCATTTGGCCTCCTTTATTTTGATGAGAACATTAGTTTAATTGACCTGTTGGATATAGAAGTAGATAGTAGTAGTTTTGTATTCGTTTTCGCGAGGAGTCTCAAAAGACTCTTTTAACAATTAATAACATTAACACTTACGGCCAATGGCAAAATCAGATTATGCGAAAGCATACGAAGAGTTACAAAATATAGTATCTCAACTCAATAGTGATGAGATAGGTATAGATGATCTTAGCAGTAAAGTCAAAAGAGCTCAAAAGCTGATCAAAGCTTGTAAATCAAAACTTCGTAATATAGAAGAAGATCTACATGATCTATTCGACGAAGAGGAATAGGAGGTTTTATAAATGGCATCGTCTAAGGCATATACAATACAAGCATATATAGGATATACAGATGAGCGTATCACTGTAGTTCGTGGTAGAGTTTTAGATGATCCTGCAGTAATAGCAACTCAGAGTGATCGATGGTGGACTAACCTCAAAAACTCGTTTAGAAGATTCATAAGTAACGAAGTGCCTAATCAAGAGGTCCATCTGTCCATAAAAGGAACCAAGTATTCGGCCATTACGGATGATGAAGGCTACTTTATTTTCGAATTGAATCGCACGCTTCTCAGTGAAAATGGCAGTTTGGTCAATCTTGATGTATCGATACCTTGTCAGTCTCCGGTTAATGCAGAACTAATCCAAATCAATTCGGACTATATTGTAATTAGCGATATTGATGATACGATTATCAAGACTCAAGTGAGCTCTGTTCTCAAAATAAAACTCCTTTTCAATACGATATTTAGGAATCAATATCAACGAACTGCCATCGCTGGAATGGCAGAGGTTTATCAGTTTCTACAGACGAGCTATCAAGCTAACTTCTTTTATATATCCAAGAGTCCACATAACCTATATACCTATATAGTCGACTTTCTTGAATTCAATAACTATCCGAAAGGCTCGATTATATTAAGAGATTTCGGATGGCATCTACTTAGTAATAGTAGCTCATTTGGAGAAAAATACGATGAGCTGGATAAGCTATATAGGAGGTTTCCAACTAAGGAATTTATTTTAGTAGGAGATGCGGCCGAAAAAGACGCAGATATATACGCTGATCTAGCTAAAAAATATCCTGGACAGACCAAAGGTATCTTCATCAGAAAGGTAGGCAAAACAGATAACCTCATTCGGATCCAAAAAGAAGTCATGACTTCAAGCGAGACCCCTTTATATATATTTGAGAGTAGTATCTCTCTTAAAGCGACTTTAGATTCAATATTGAGTCATTAATCAGATCTAGGTTGGGCATTTTGGACTGTTAGGATTACATATTAGACCGACCAAGCTCCTAATATTATGGATATTAGAATCGAAACCTTATTTTAGCGGTAATATCGTCAGAGATGAAGACGTTATTTCTTTATCAATAATCAAAACTGAATATCAGAAACATGGCAAATTTTATAATTGAAGAGTTCGATGAGTACAAAGCAACTATACATGATAGTAATTATGATGGTGTAGAGTACAGTATACAGCTGCATCTTCCAGATGGTGAGGCGCAATTGAGATTCCAATCAAAGGACTTCAAGGCGAACAGCATCACTAAAAAGAATGACAAGATCCTATACAATGTTTACTATAAGACAAGTAAATACTACAATGTGATAGATTTACTAAGAAACGAAGGTCCGTTGTACTTCTATTATAATCTTGATACTGGCCATAGCTATCTTACTACTGGAGACGAGCCAGTTGGAGAAGGTGAAGGTCACCCAGATATCGATAACTCATAATCATTACGATGGTCAAATAAATACGAATCCCATCAGCTTGGATAGTTGATGGGGTTTTTGTTTGTATGCTACCTATATTAAGTCCTTGGTCACTTTACCAACTAAAAATACCAACTATGAACATCGGAAAAATAATGGAAGCAGGTGGATTCTTGCTTATTGTTGGATCATTTCTATATGCCTTATACCAAGATTTTTTTCACGATATTTCACTTGGAGACAATTCCGGTAATAATTCTTTGCCTTACATCTTAGGTATGCTTTTATGGTCTCTGGGATATATGATGAATCCTGATCGTAAAAAGGAAACCCAGGATTAGTAAAGATCCTTCATGATACTGACTACGTCACTGACTTCATCATCACCAATATGCATATGGGTCACAAATCTTACCATCGAAGCTCCAAATGCGGCACAGATTACACCTTTAGATTTTAATTTCTCCACGACTTCATCCGATTGGAGACCGTTGCCTAGTTCAAAGATCACAATGTTAGTATGTACAGGGTACACAGAGTCGATATAAGATAGCTTTTCTATTTCTACCCCCAATGTCTTAGCTCGATGGTTATCGTCCTTGAGGCGTGCTACATTGTTATCTAATGCATATTCGCAAGCCGCTGCTAGGTAACCAGCTTGACGCATCCCTCCACCCATGACTTTACGGAATCTTCTAGCTTCCGTGATCTTATCTTTAGGGCCAAGTAGAAGAGAGCCAACAGGAGCGCCGAGCCCCTTTGAAATACATATCGATATGGTCTCAAATTCCGCACCTATATCTTTTGGATCTTCTTCAGTTTCTACCATTACATTGAAAAGTCTAGCTCCATCTAAGTGAAGGATCAATCCATTTTCATCGCAAATTTTTTTGATCGGTTTTATTTCATCTATCGTGTAATAAGATCCACCTCCTTTGTTGCATGAGTTTTCAAGTACGACTAGTTTGCTTATTGGAAGCCAATCATATACTGGCTTAATAGCAGCCTTTACTTGTTCTGCAGTGACTTTGCCATATTGCCCTTGAATCAGATTTACAGCTACACCACTGTTAAATGCATATCCACCAGTCTCATACTGGTATACGTGAGAGTAATGATCACAGATCATCTCATCCAGTGGCCGAGTATTCACTTTGATCGCAATCTGATTGGTCATAGTCCCAGATGGACAGTATAGAGCAGCTTCTTTACCAAACATTGCCGCGGCCTTTTCTTGTAATCTATTGATAGTCGGATCTTCTCCAAAGACATCATCTCCAACTTCTGCTGAGTACATATAGTCCAGCATATCTTTTGTAGGCTTAGTGATAGTATCGGATATAAGATTGATTGTTTTCATTGTATCGGTTTTAGAAGATCCGAAGATATATAATTGAGTAGAGATACAAAGGGTATTAATGGCCTACCTTTATGAGTAAACCAAATAGTAATGGAAATTCCCTTATGAACATTTCATTGTAATTCTGATGTAATAATCAAATATGAACTAAAATAGGAAATCTTTGTAATACTACCAGATACTGATTATGACATACTACCTTATAGGAGGCTTAGGTGCGGACAAAAGAGTATTCGATTTAATCTCTATTAATGCGGACACGGTATTTTTGAAATGGCTTGGTCCTTTTAAGCAAGAATCACTTGTATCTTATGTGAACAGATTAAGTGCTCAAATAGACACGAAACAACCCTACGGAATAATAGGAGTTAGTTTCGGTGGTATCGTCGCCGTTGAATTAGCTAAAATCCTTAAACCTAAGTATACTGTATTAATATCTTCCGTTTCGAAGAGTAGTCAACTGCCAAAAGCATATTTGGCATTAGGGAAATTAGGTTTACTGAATCTGATTCCTAATGGACTTATTAAACCACCACAGGTATTATTAAATTTTATGTTTGGTGCGAAGAATAAGTTGCTACTCACAAGAATAATAGATGATACCGACCCTACGTTTATTAGATGGGCCCTACAAAGAATTATTAAATGGGAAAGTGACTTTGAGTTAGATCATTGTATCAGGATACATGGTACTTCTGATAGATTGATACCATTGCAAGGTGAAGCGAAAGTGATTGAAGGTGGTGGCCATTTTATGATAGTTGATATGGCTGATAAGATTTCTGAGCTTATAAATGAAATGATTTTGTCTAATTAAATTTCTTGACAATGTTAAATAAATGGTTAGATCTAATGAGTCGATTTGGTTTGGAACGCAATGAGTCCGAACTTGATGGTATTTTAACTATGCATAGCGAATCTCATCGAGCATATCATAATATGGATCATGTAAGGGATTGTTTGAGTAAGTTAGATTCCCTTGTAGAACTAAACGTCAAAGATGATATAGAAATGGCTTTTTGGTATCATGATATTATCTATAATCCATATGGAAAAAATAATGAATTGAAGAGTGCAATTAGAGCTAAAGAATTTCTTCTTAATCAAAGAGTAGAACAACAAAGGGTAGATAATATTTGTAATTTGATAATAGCAACTATGCATACTCAAGTTCCTGAAAATGTCGAACAAGAATTTATTATGGATATAGATATATCCATTTTGGGATCAACGGCTATTGAATATGAAAGCTATACTAAAAGTATCAGAAAGGAATATAAATTTGTTCCCTGGTTTTTATATCGTAAGAGTAGATTGCGCATTATGGAGAGTTTTCTGAAAAGGGAAAATTTATACTTTTCAGAATATTATAGAAGTAAATATGAATCCAATGCAAGAAGAAATATAGCTAGAGAGATTGATCAATTAAAATCATAATCCATTTGTCCATTAGATTTTTCCGTAATCTTAAACAACTTATCTCATTATTGAAATATTTCCTTGTCGTTCTATGGTTTCACCATCGTTACATTCAGCTTTGAAATAGTAAGCAAACGAATCGGGTGCAAGTAGTTGACCATTGTGATTTCCGTTCCAGCCGTCACTTTGAATAGCAGAACGGAACACTTCTTCTCCCCATCGATTGTAGATATAGATCTCCATGCTTTTGATAGAATTTGACCTTATATAAAATATATCATTAACGTTGTCCCCATTTGGAGAAAATGCATTAGGAATATAAATTTCGCAATCAACAGTTATTACTTCGACGTCTATAGAGGCGGTACTTGTGCAGCCGTCTATATCTGTTACTGTAACGGTATATGTGATCGATTCAGTAGGAGTAACTGTCTGTGTGTCTTCGGTAGATCCATTGCTCCAATTATATGTATCTTCCTCTTGGATGCCTATGATGAAGATGTTGATGGATTCACCGAGAATGATCGTGGTGCTAGTATCGCTCTCAATGGATACTTCAAAGTCAATGCACGATACTGAACAGTTTTCCTGCATCACTGTTGTGCTCACACTACAATATGCGAATTGAGAATCGGTAAAAGTGAGTGAACTTACTGAACCATCAGCAGGTAAAGAAATGCTTTGGGTTGTGTTGTAAGAGTAAGTATCTACAAAGACATTGTCAACACTAAAATTGTAATTGTCATTATCAAGGTCAACTGCTTGTATATTGAACTCCACAATAAAGTAGTCGTCATTTTCAATTTCTTCTGTGCCATTATCATTACAGTCACTAATAGTAAATGCATCTAAGTTGAGTAAGCATTTATCTTTAATTAAGATTACATTTTGTCCGATTTGATGGCAATCCGATTCGGCTGATATAAACAGATTTATTGTGTCTTTTTGTAGATCACCTTCACCCAGTACGTAGCTTGTTGATAGATTTTCAGGTGCTGAGAAATAACCATCACTCGCAGTAGTCCAATTGGTAACAGCAATTCCGTTTAGATTGGCGGTAAGATTTATCGTATCCGCCAAAGGGCCAATTATGATGGTGTCCATAGCGATTAATGTGGGTGAAGCAATGATGTCTGTAGCAGTACTATTTGATGTCAAAGTGATCAATCCTCCGTTCACTGCATCAGGAACATTGTCAAGGGTTGCAGTATTATTTAGTACGCCAGAAGTAGACCAGATATTTAGATTAGCATCTATAGAAAAACTAACAACCGTATTGGGTGCCACTTCGGCAATAGTAAACTCGGCAATGTTTTCATTGATATTAACATTGGATATAGACAGTCCTTGAGTATTGTAAGGTTGAAAAAACCAATGGCATGGCTGAGGAAGTATATCCTCGAAGGTAAGGCCTTGCAAAGGGATATTCATTTCATTGTTAATCGTAAATGTAAACTGTATATAATTATCATCACAACTTTCTTCTGTACTTACTGCTTTCGAAAATTCAATTGTAGTAGATGGGCAATCGACAGTGCCGTCCCAAAGTACATTTTCATTGGATGAATATGCGCCATCAAAGTTAAGAGAAAGAACGTTGTCAGGAGTGGTAAGAATTATATCTTGATCATTGTAGAACCCAAAAGGAGTTTCGGAAAAATCATAACTATAATTGATCGTTACGCAGCAACTTGGTGGAATGTTAAAAGCTCCATCCACTACGGTTGCACAGTTATTAGTGTTGGCTATGCTATCAACAAGTATTGCGCCTAATGGAGCTTGGTCAATTACATTTATGCTGTCAGCAGTATAGTTGCTGATGTTGCAAATATTGACATTGTAGTAGACAATAGAATCACATGCTGGGAGAGGTAGTGAAGCGTTTTTTGTAACTTGTATAATAGTGGTATCTAATGTATTACAAGTTCTTATAGAATCTATATTGTTAAAGTAATTGTTTTCTTCTATATCCGTAGTCGGAAGCATTAATGGTATACTAGTACTACCATCATCGTTTAATATCGCAAAGATATGACTCGTTGTATTTATGGGAAGGTTGATAATGAATGTTCCACTGGTTCCAACAGGAACACCACACGGAAGTAGCCATGTCATAAGGTAGCTAGCTCCTGGTTGAGTGGGATCATTTAGATAGAATGAAATCGGAGTACCTAATGGAATTGACAATTCATTAAACGCTTCTATTGTTATTTCGATCTCGGCATAATCTGGATATAGGCAGGAGCCAACACTATTGATATCGTCAATCGTAATCGAACCATCTCTTGAAAAGTATACTGTAGATGTTTCTCCTGGATCTATTGGACAGATGTAAAAATCAACTATTTCTTGAGCTATTTCGATATCTAAACTTTGGTACGCAGGTGCACCAGGAGCCAAACCGCCGATGGAGGATACTGCTCCGAGAGTTTGCCTTATTTCTGTATCAAAGTAAGCAGCATCAAACGCAATAGTAACGATATGGATACCTTGAGCTTTCAGCACGTTAGCAATCGCAGTGATAGAAGAATTAGGAGAGACACTGGTTGCATCTGTAGATAAGATAATTACTTTTTTCGCGCCTGGACGACCGTTGGCATTGAGATGGTTTTTTGCAAATAATAGAGCGGCACCAATACTCGTTGATGCAGTAAAACTTCTAGTTTCTTCTAAGTATGTTTTAATTAATAAAGAATCTCCTGTAAAAGGTATTTTAACTTCCTGTTGATCTTGATTCGACCATTCGACAATACTCGCTCTACTTTCCTCTGGCCCAAATCCAATGTTAGTATGAAGTATCAGATCAATAAAAAAGATTTGTGATTCTTCATACTCTCGGCTAGTTACCGACTGAGATACATCATTTAGGATAACTATATCCAAAGGTTCCACACATTCCACCAAAGGCACATCTTCATCTAGTAAAGTGATAGGTACATTTACCCCATTACCGTTTGCATCATTAATAACGATATTGTAGACTCCTGGTAGAATATTAGTAATGTCAATATTGGTGCTAGTAATATCAGGTAGATTACCAATACTTGGTCCTGTCCATGTGGCGTTGTATGGGGTCATACCACCAGTCACCTTAATATTTATAGATCCATTATTAAATGAATTAGTACTATTAATTGTTTGGACTTCTAATACTTCGAATATGGATCCAGCAAGACTTGTGAGGCTGATATCATTTCGGTATACCGAATCGTATTCTGTGCTATGCACTGTAAGGTCATAAGTGCCTTCATCTAAGTTTTCGATTATGAAATTTCCATCAAAACTTTGACCCATACCCATTTGCCCATCTTCTTGTTTTAGCCAAGTATAGTTTATTGGTATGGCATCGTATTGTCCTGTGATTACACTGATAGATCCATTTTGTAATCCTTCACATGGTGAATTTGCATTTACAACCAATGTAATTTCACATTCTTTATTGATCACTTCGAAGGTAGAAGCGCAACCAAACAAGTTAGAGTTAACTCTGATATCGCCCAATATGGATTCTGGTGATAATAGTAAATCTTGAATGCCACAGCAATCGGATAAAAGTGGGTTTGCTCTTACTTCCAGATCATTTCCAACTTGAGTGAGCTTTGATAGCGCATTAATGTTTGTTATTGAAGAATTGAAGTTTACTTCGAGACTTCCTGCTACTGCTTTGAGATTATCTAGCCCTGTAAGGTCTTGAAGATTTGGGTTCCTGCTTATTTCGATATAATTATTATTTCCATCAATTTTTTGTAACCCATCAAGATTGACTAATACATCGTTTTTACGAATCTCAATATAATTTCCGATAGAATCAATATTAGATAGACCTCTAATATTGTTAAGTACATCGTTACTATTTATTTCCAAATAATTACCAACTGAAGTTAAATTGATAAGACCATCGATATTAGGTAGCGAATCATTTGAGGTTATATCCAAATATCCACCAACAGTAATTATAGAACTTAACCCATCGATATTGGTTAAAATATCATTACTTCTTATAATTAGATTTTCGGTAACTGATGTAATATTGGATAGATTAGATATGTCAACAATGTCATTCGGAGTGGATAAGATACCTATCCTTAATGTTCCATCTACCGATGTGGTAGTGGGATCAAAAGCGTCTACTTGACTTTGCGTTAATAAGGATACATCTTGAGATAAAATGAAAGTATGGCAAAGAAATAAGAGTAAAGTGGCGAAGACAAATCTTTGTATTCGATTGTTTCCAAGAAGATTGATTGGTGAAGCATTCATTTATCTAATATAATGAATTATTCTATATATCAAGAGTCCTATCATAAACATCTTAACTTACTATGTTATGGACATAAAAAAATCCCTGCAACTTGAGTTACAGGGATCATAATTGTATCATTAAGAATTACTATACTAAGCGTTTGCAGCTTCTAGTAATCCAGTTAATTTACTTTCTAAAGATGCTTTTGTAGCTACTCCTACATGCTTGTCTACTACTTCACCATCCTTGATAAATAGGATAGTCGGAATGCTACGTACTCCATACTTAGTTGATATCTCAGGATTATCATCTACGTTTACTTTTCCGATCACTGCTTTTCCTTCATAGTCAGCTGATAGCTCATCTATTATAGGAGTTACCATCTTACATGGTCCACACCATTCTGCCCAAAAATCTACTATTGCGATTCCTCCGCTTAGTGCTGCTTCTTCAAAGTTACTATCTGTGAATTCAAATGCCATTATGTTACTATTTATTGTAATAATTAAATTGATTGTTATAGCGACTATTATATCGCAGTTGTTTTGATTAACAGGTCAAAAATACAAAAAGTTGCAGACCCTAGGCCATATGTCCGTTATAGGATAGTTAACGTTGGATTTACATAATATCTGAAAGGCTAACAGACTTATCTAATACGACTCTTCCTCTGTCATTTTTGATGAGCTGTCCCATAGCCATGTCTTTATCATGTTCAAAGAAAATGGTATGCTTACCATCCAACACTCTTTCATATAGAGCGGCCTTTTCTCTCAATGTTTCCAAAGGGCGAATATCATAACTCATCACATACGGCATATTGATGTGACAGTGAGATGGAAGTAGATCTGCAGTATAAACTAAGTTATTTCCATTTCCGAGATTGATAATCGGCACCATCATCTTATCAGTATGACAGTCACTAAAGATCATACTGATATGGTCTGAGAATAAAGTCTCTTCGTTGATATCAATATACTTCAATACTCCATGCTCCTTAAGTGGCAAAAAGTTTTCTTTTAGAAACGACGCTTTCTCTCTGTGGTTAGGAGTGTATGCAGCTTCGTAATGAAGCTCATTGGTCCAATATGTAGCATTTGGAAATGTAGGAACTAAATGCCCTTTATCATCAATCTCTACGGCTCCACCTACATGATCAAAATGGAAGTGAGTAAGTAATACATCAGTAATGTCTTCTACATCAAACCCTTTATCTTTCAAAGATCCCTTGAGGTCATCTTCTCCATGTGGGTGGAAGTGAGACATGAATTTTGCATCTTGTTTATTACCGATACCAGTATCGATTAAGATCTTTCGTTCTCCATCTTCTACTAAAAGACATCGCATAGACCAAGTACATAGATTATTCTCATCTGGTTCATTGAGTTTCGACCAGAGTTTCTTCGGTACTACACCAAACATCGCTCCGCCATCCAACTTAAATTTTCCAGTCTCTATGATATGTAACTTAGGTCTGTTCATTCTTTTTTTGTTTTAGGCAATCTTAACTAGCTGAATCCTATTGAAGTCTTTCCTTCATTCTTTACCACATCTTTCATCTGAGACATACGAAGGGCTGTAGTAGCCGCTTCTACACCTTTGTTACCATATTTGCCGCCAGCTCGATCTTCTGCTTGCTGACGATCATTAGGGGTCAGTAAGCCAAAAATTACAGGCTTGTTACTCATCAGTCCTAGATTCATAATGCCAGCAGCTACGGCTGCATTGATATACTTATCATGATCTGTTTCACCTTTGATGACACAACCCAAGCAGATCACGGTATCCAAACTATGCTTTGTGAGTAATATTTTGGCACCCATTGGAAGTTCATACGCACCAGGAACGGTTACGGTAAAGATGTTTTCATCTTTTACATTATGTTTTTTAAGTGTCTCTAATGCTCCTTCAAGAAGGGTAGCGGTGATGTCTTCATTCCATTCTGATACAACGATACCTACCTTGAGATTATCTGCGGAGTCAATGTCTTCGATCTTATATTGAGATAAATTTTTGTCTTTACTGGACATACGGTTTCTTTTTTATAGTTGTATTACTTCTTGTGACTGTAGAAGATTGAAGTAGGATATTCCTTAAATCAATTCAACTATCACAAAGATAGACAATTGGGCTTTGATAGAGTTTAGATTTAACACCAATAATTAATCCGAACGCCGAGGGGTCTAGTAATTTAGCTAGACCGGTAATGAAAAAAAGCCTTTCCCACAATTAAGTGAAAAAGGCCTTTTAATAAGTTTATTTACTAAGCTTAGTTAAGCATAGTGGCATATCTTTCTGCTTCTCCTGCTTCATTGCTTTCAGGATATTCGTTCTTAATTCTTTCAAAAGCTGCTTTTGCCTCAGCGTCTTTTCCTTGCACTTTTGCTAAAATACCATATTTGTAAAGGTAGTACGGCGTAAGGAAATCATTATCTTCTGAGTTTGCCGCAGTCTTGTAAAGACCCAAAGCTTTATCATAATCAGGAGTATCTTGATCCGCATATGCATCTCCTAAAGCTCCTGATTTCATTATTGGTGTGATTTCGTCATTTGCAGAGTAACTTTCAAGATAACTAATAGCATCTTCAAACCTACCCAAATTAAGGTACGATATGCCAGCATAATATTTAGATAGGTTACCAGCTTTAGTTCCTCCATAGTTATCTATGATATCCAAGAATCCTTCAAATCCTCCACCTGGGTTTTCCAATGCTAGGATAAATGAATCTTGTGCAAACTGCTCTTGAGCCTTATATATCGCTTCCATTGCAGCTGCTTCTTGAGGCGCTTTATATCCAAATGAATATGCTAAATATGCACCGAGTAGTAATACACCACCTACGATAAGACCTAGAATCATATTCTGGTTTTTTTCAAAAAAGTCTTGAGCGACTTCTTTTGCCTCTACGATGTCTACTAGCGTTTCATCGCCATCTGCATCTACATATTCGCCAAATTCATTCATCTCACCAGTGTTGGTTTTACCCTGGTTAGGATTGACGTATTGCTTTCTTTTACTTTTATTTCTTGCCATAATGCGTATCAAAAATTTGTGCGAAGATAAGTATTCTTAGTAATTCACAACCTTTTTTGACAAATAAAATTGCGATTATCCAATAGTGTCAATGAATGGGATAGTTGAGCTATTGATCTGATTTACATATGGGTATGTATTATGAGTTTTGTGATGGATTCGTTGGAGGAATGAGATTAGTGAAACATGGAGTTGAACAAAGCATCAATCCTCAAAGAGATATGGAACTAATAATAAACAGAGTTCGACAATAAAGTAAAGTGAAAAGTAGATTTCAGTAGATAGACTCTACCAATTGACTCGAATCCTAATCAATAGAAGATGTATTCAATTAATCCAAGCTAATGACAACGAGTTTTTATCATACAACGATCCATTTAACTACGTAAAAGACCATTTAATAATGAAAAATAATGCTACTATCCTTCGAAATGGAAACTTAGAGTAAGTACTTGTGAAACAACGTTTTCTAAGACTTTGGATTCGTTGAGTTGATCATCATAAATAAGAATATTCCCTACGCCTCTCGAATACTTGATCTCAGGTGAGAATATAAAGTATGGATAAAAAAACTGCATTCCAGCACCAATCTCAAGTTGAAAGTCGTGAGGAGAAATTTTGATAAGCGTTTTGGCATCTCTCGTTTTAGAATTAGACTGTACATCGTAACTATACTTCATTCCGGCAACCATAAATGCTCTTTTATCTCTGTAAGGTGCAGATTTGAATCTTATTAGAAATGGAACTTCAAAAAATACAGATTCCACACTTCGTTTCTTTCGATCAGTGGATTCTTTATATGAAAACTCAAAACTTCGATTAGAGAATGCAAATCCGGGTAAAGCTCGAAAATCAAAGTAATCACCTAATTTAAGATTGATGATCCCATTGAGTACAAATCCACCACCTGATGAAGCTTCAGATATGTTGATACTGTCGTTATTAATGAAAAACGAAGATTGATTTAGTCTATATCCAGAACTATTGAGACCCAAGGTCATACCGAAATAGTATGGCTTCTTTTGAAAATCCCTGAAATTATAATTGTCTTTTCCTCCACCAAATTGTGCAACACCATCGTTGGACATAAAGAAGAAAGAGAAAACAAAGATTAATGCTACTTTGTAGCTGAATAAATGGTGCATATACCAAAACTTAGTGACGACCATTTAGACTCTTTAAAGCCAATTTGATCTAATATGTCAGTAAAACGGTTGTAATCTGGAAAAACTTGCACAGATTCGTACAAATACTTGTATGCCTTATCATCTTTCGACTTAATCTTACCGATGAATGGCAAAATATTCTTAAAATATAGGTTGAATGCTTGCTTGATCGGAAAAGCTTTTGGCCTAGAAAATTCTAGAACAACGATCTGGCCTCCCGGTCTTAATACACGATGCATTTCGGTTAAACCCTGTTTGAGGTTTTGAAAATTTCTTACGCCAAATGCACTACTTACAACATCATAGCTGTTGTCAGCATACTTTAGGGCTTCAGAATCACCCAACTCTAGAGTGATGATGTTGGCTAGATTTTTCTTGAGTATCTTTTTATCTCCTATAGCAAGCATCTCTTTGGAGATATCCATACCCGTAACATGGTCAGGATTAAGCTTTTTGGCCGCTTCAATAGCTAGATCTGCTGTCCCAGTAGCAATATCTAATATTTGTTTGGGATTACCCTTGGACATAACCTTGATCGCCTTAGATCTCCATATCGTATCGATTCCTATAGTGAGTAGTCTATTGAGGTAATCGTAGTAAGGAGCGATCTTATCAAACATCTTAGTTACTTGCTCCTTCTTGTCAGAAGATTCTTCGTAAGGTGTTACTGTTTTGTAGTGAGATGGATCAGATGTCATATCGAGAGTAGTATAGTGCACAAAGATAAAGATTTATAATACTTAAATAGCTAAATGGCTATATATGTTCTAGCATGTAGGCAGAAACGATGATAAGTTGGTTTAGCTCTATCGGATATAGGGTACTTGCTACAGATCTTAATTGATAATTATACAGTTAAAGCGATGATTGATAAGTTGTTTTACTATTCATATTGGACTTTATTTTTACTTTTAGGGTATTATGGATATGGAGGTTTTGACAGCTAAGATTAAGACATTGTTTGCTTATAGAGATTTTGATCATCTATATCAGCTCGGTCAGTTATCTAATGCTAAGAAAGAGCGTTTAGAAGATAATCTTATAAGGCTGCAACAGGATATCTATTTCCTTGATGAATATTTGGAATGTAACTGGGAACTAGACCCAGAAGAGTTGAAGTTATACTGGAATCATATTCATCAGTCTCTATCCAATCTTGGAGTAGCCTCGTCGGATTATGACATGTATTCGGCCCATATTTACAAGTATCAGCATCACGAAACACAGTTGAGAACGAATAAAGACTTACTAAGGCTCAGCATGCAATACTTTTACTTCTACAAATCCTGTGATGTAAAGTTACTTCGCAGGATTATATATAATCATGCGCCTCAGATCAGTCGATATTATTCACTAGCTGATTGGAGATGTTTTGATTTGATCACAGAAGTAAACGATGATGTAGAAGATCTAGTAGAAGATATGCAAACGATTAACGGTAATAGACTTCAGTTAGCGATCAATAGAAACGGAGTAGATGCTGCTAAGAAAGATTTTCTCCAATTTATGGATCAGATTTTGGAGCAATCCAAAGCAAGAGTCGAAATAAAGAAATCTAAATATTATGATGACATTCATGTCAAAGTAGTACAGCAAGTTAAAGAAACAAAGGTGTTGCTAGATGTTAGTATAAAAGAATACCTTTCCATCAAAGCTCATCAATCACGTGTGAGCTAGTATTATAACTCTCATTTTATTTTTTCGTATCATCAAATATGTAATATTTCATGTCACTACCATTTGAAGCGATCATCGCAAATAGACGTATTTATTTATCTTTTTTAGAGAAATACTCTTTGGAGCAACTAAACTTTATCCCCGAAGGGTACAATAATAATATATTTTGGAATATAGCTCACGCAGCGGCGACGATGCAATTGCTCGTTTATAGCTTGTCTAATAGTAATTGGCGAATATCAAAAGAGATCGTCAAAGGCTACCGAAATGGCACTAAACCAGAAGGAACATATTCAAAAGAAGATATAGACGCAGTGAAAGCTATCATTGTTACTTCTGCGGAGCAATGCGAAAAAGACTATAATGATGGATATTTTGGTGACTATAATGGATTAGTTACGTCTACAGGTTTTAACTTAAAAACTGTGGAAGACGCTATTAGCTTCAATTTTTATCACGAAGGTTTGCATATGGGATATGTACTTGCGATGCGACGATTTGTTATAGATGTGTTATAATATTGAATTGTATTAACTTGCATTGAATTTTTGACTATTCTTTTGAGTTAAAAATATTGAGGGATTAAATTAGTCCACTAGGAATAAAATATCGGAATTAGCTATGAAAAGCATTATCAAAACGTTTTTATTTACGATTATCTATGCCATATCTGGAGTGATTCAGGCCCAAGATTCTACAATTGTAGAAGGTTATGTGTACGAAAACGGAAACCGTGGATATCTTGATGTAGTACAAGTTACGGCAATCAATAAGTCTAATAATGCTCAAGTAGCAAAGGTATATTCAAATTCAGATGGATTTTTTACATTCAAAACTATCGCTGGACAAGCTCTTAAAATAGAAGTCCTGAAAGATATGTTTGAATCAAAATCTATGGATTTAACACCAGAAGCAGGTAAAAAGAATTTCCTTCAGTACGAGTTAAAAAGAGAGCCAGGATATATTTTTGAGATTACGATGGCCGAAAAAAGAGAAGACGATGAAACTCCGGTAGATGCAATTAGTGGAACTAGGGTAGAAGTGTATAATAATACTAAGCATCAAGAAGTACTTTTGTTATTAGATTATGAACATCCGGAATTTAGGGTTAATCTCCAGAAGGGGAATCACTATACAATAATGATACGTAAGGAAGGATATCTAGCTAAGCGTATGGAGGCGTTTGTTAATGTCAAAGGATGTATACTATGTTTTGAGGGAATTGGAAGTGTTAGACCAGGAGTATCTGAGACGATGACAGAAGGTAACGACAATGGATTATTATTAGCCAATGTAGCTTTGGAGAGAATCTATCTGGGTAAGAAGATGGAAGTAGAAAACATCTACTACGATCTAGCAAAATGGGATATTACAACACAAGCAGAAACACAATTAAATAAAATAATACAACTCACAAGAGATAATCCACGATTGACTTTAGAATTGGGGTCACACACGGATAGTAGAGGTAAGGATGCATATAATATGAGTCTATCTCAAAAGCGCGCTAAAGCTGCAGTAGATTATATCAATGCATCAGGAAATGTAAGAGATGGTAGTATTACATCGAAAGGGTACGGTGAATCCCAAATTTCTAATAAATGTAAGAACGGTGTGAAATGTAGTGAAAATGAACATGCTGTAAATAGACGTACAGAGTTGATGGTGACAGGTATGCTTACGGATAGTAGAGAGAAGTCTCTAATGCAAATGAAAACTGAAGAAAAGTTAGAATTAGAAATTTTATCAGGTGGATCGGACGAACAACAAATCGAAGTGAGAGCAGGTGAAACTATTGATCAAGCTTTGGCAAGAATAGAAAAAGAAAAAGCATCTAAAGTATTGAGCGGAGGATTGGATACAAAACCAGATGCCATTGCTGACGCTATAAAAGCGAATGCTATTGATGAAGCTGTAGAGAACGTTGTAGAACAACCTGTTGAACACGTTGCAGAGGAAGCTGTAGAACAGGTTGTAGAGGAAGCGGTAGAACACCCTGTAGAACATGTTGAAGAAGAAGTAAAAGAAGAAGTTGTTGAAGAAGTTTTAGAAACATCGAAATCTGGATTTGGAGGTATCAAAGTTGATGTTCCTCAGTTGGCAGAAGATGCAGATGGTATTTATATTTCAATACACAACGGAACGGATCGATTGCCTATGACACATAAAATCTATAAGACGTTTTCTGATCTTAATTGGTATCCATCTTCTGATGGAAACATTTACTATATTATTGATAGAGTTTATCCATCGGAAGATGAAGCACAATCTTATATTGATTTGCATATCAAATCTGATTACCCAAAAGCAAAGGTGTTAAGATTTGCTAAAGGTGTAAGAAAAAAATAAACAGTGAGTACATCCTTTACGTTAGAGTTATATGAGCAGATATTTATTGTTTTTATTTATTGTTTTAGGATCTATCTCAGCTTTTGCTCAGGAGAATAGCGATGATTTTTTTGCAGATGATGGCTTTTTTGACGAGGACACAACAGACGCTGCCATAGATACATTAGTTAAAGGAAACGCATTTTTTAAATTATTTAAAGGAACACCTGGAAAGGCGGCATTATTATCACTAGTTGTCCCTGGTGGTGGACAAGCATATAATAAGTCTTGGTGGAAAGTACCAATCGCGATTGGCATTGATGCCGGAGCGATATGGTGGTTAGTAGATAATCAAAAGAAGTACAAGACATTTAATGAAGCATATCTTGGTCTTCTCAATGATGATATTCCGGACTATCGCGGAGTCACTGATCCTGCAGTCATCAAAAACGTACGAGATAATTATAACAAACGTAGGCAATTAGCATACATTTGGTTAATTATAGGTCACTTAGTAACTGTGTTTGATGCTTTTGTAGATAATCATCTTCAGGACTTTGATGTGAGCGATGATTTGTCATTCGAGATGAAAGGAGGAGATGGATATGGTACAAGATTAAGTCTAGTGGTTCCATTGCATACTAATAAGTATAAAAAGATATCTATTCCTTAGATGGTACTTTATCTTTTTAAAATAACTTTTTGATTGTGTTTTGGTAAATCTATTTTTCTTATTGGCATAAAATATCGTGGAATAAAAAAAAGCCGGATGATCTAACAACATCCGGCCATCTAAACCATGCAAAAAACTTTTACTATTTATTAGGTTATCACTCTTGACAACTATCTAAAAAGTTTAAAAAGTTTTTATAAAAAGTACGTTAAACTCTTCCGAAGGCTGTGAACCGTCCTTCCTTAGATCGCACTTACTCTTTCTCAAATCTTATAGGTAGAGTATATACTTTGTTGACTAGTAAGTCTCTGTTTTTTAGAGTTTTGTAATTCAGTTTACTTTTAATTAGATTATCCACCTCTTTACTAGAAGTTTGCAGTACAATCACCTCATTAAAAGAGTTAATCATAAAGTAGACTTTAGCTTTGTTGATAGTCATAGATGACTGATCGAAATCTATTTTCTGAATGATCTTTTGGATTTCCATTATTGCTTTTGGCGATTTCCCTTCGATAGGATTAGTATGCGCAAAATTTGGAGCTAGGAATGCGACAGCCAATAAAAGGCTGAAAGCGATTTTCTTGAAATTCATATTAATTAGTTGTTGTGAAGGCCAGTAGGTAAAACTATTCTTCGGTGACTTAATGGTAGCAAAGTTGATCTAACACTGATGATAATTGAATTTGAAATTAATTACTAACCTCGTTCAATGTTTTTGGTATCATACTAGAATAAAACTGAAACTCATTCAGTAAATCTGGTAAAAGAGATTTTGTTAACAGGCGCCTCTCTTTCGATCTTACACTATAAATACGGACCATAATCACAGAAGTTGCACTTGGACAAGAAATAATATCAGTACATAGATGAAAGGATCGAAAGATTCGACGAATGAAACCTATTAGAATATGAAGGAACGAGGATATTTTTTGAAGGCTTATTGATTTAGATAAAGAAAAGGTATGTCAAACATAAAACGTAAGACATTGTTGGTCTGCGAAAGCCCTTTTGTGATTATTCAATAACTCTAATCCCTTCGTTTGTTCGTCAGTGTTCTTAGATATTATTGGTCTTAGACATGGCGATGACGCATTGTCTAATCACGTACTTTACGACTTTCGACTTGCTCAGTCGATACATTATATTGAAGTTTATGACATAACCACCAATACCCAAAAAAAAGGAGCTCCTAAATAGGAACTCCTTTGTCTTTTATTGCTATTAGCAAATATGTTATTTTCTTAAAAGTCTATTCAGCTTTACTTTCTGTAGCAGCTGTATCATCAGTAGGTTTAGCTTCATCAGTGCTATTTTCTACCTCTGGCTGTTCACCTTCTGGCTTTTCTTCAGCGGGCTTCGGCTTAGGTGGCTTCTTACCTAGTTTTACATTGATTGCACTCAGGCCCTTAGGACCTTTTTCTGTTTCGAATAATACTCTATCACCTTCATTAAGGTCATCTACTTGAATATTATTGATGTGTACAAATATGCTTTCTTCTGAATCAAGATCCATGATGAATCCATATCCTTTCTCATGATTGAAGAACTTTACTTTTCCTTCTCTGATCGGATCGAATTCAACTTTCTCACGACTAGGGACACCCAGCATGATATCTGAAGCTTTGATTACTTTTTTCTTTTTGTTCGGATCTGGCTTCTCAGTAGTCAGGTTTCCGTCTTCATCTACGTATCGGATTAAATCTTCAAATGCAACCGGTCCATTCTCTGCTTTCTCTATTTTACGTTGTTCGCGTCTTTCCGCTTTCTCTTGCTTCTTTTTAAGACGTTTTTTTTCTTTTTCTTTCTTGTTGTAGGTTTGCTGTGATTTAGCCATAAAGTACTTTGGTAATTTTATTAATATTGTAGCGATTAGAAGTTGAATAAAGGAGGTAATTATATTACCACTAATAGGGGCTTCGAGATCACTATGATGATTAGACGTCGACGAAGATAACATTCTGTCAGACATTATTATATAACGCAGGTATGTTAATTATGGTTCCGAGATAAGTTCACAACTCTCATCTTTCCCCTGTTTAGATACTGTAAACGCGTACTTTCTTCTTCTTGACCCTTTTATTATCTACTTTTTGGATGACCGTCTGAGCTGCAGAAGAAGCCACGGCAACAAAGGCACAATCTGATTTTAGCTCTATAATACCGAGCTGATCCTTCTGTAATTCACCGATTTTGAAGAACAATCCTGCTATATCGCCTTTCGAGATCTTATCTTTTCGGCCTCCGGATATAAATAGAGTGGTCCAGGCAGATTTCGTAATAATTTGATTTTGGGTCAACTTTTCCTCCGGCAAGCCAAAGATAAAGTCTGGTAATTCCTCATCTTCCCAGTGTAGCACATACGCAGTACCGTCGCTATGCATCCTTGCTGTTCTACCATTTCTATGGGTAAATTCCTCTTCTCTAAGCGGTAGATGGTAATGTATGATGAACTTGATTTCTGGTACGTCTATACCTCTAGCTGCTAGATCTGTAGCGATAAGCAATTGATGAGTACCATTTCTAAACTTAAGAAGAGCCCTTTCTCTATCATGTTGATCCAATCCTCCGTAGAAGCAGGCATGTGGAATATTATGGTCATCTAGGTGATCACTTACACGATTGATTGCATCTTTAAAATTGAGAAATACGATCGCAGGATGATTACCTAGATGCTTGATTGCCGCGACTAGCGTATTGAGCTTATCTTTCTCTGGCGAAATGATAGACCTGATTTCCAATTCCTTGACTCCATCCGCTAGGTGATCGATTATCATAGGTTTATTAATTCCTACAAAAGCAGGAATCTCCACACCTTGTGTAGCAGACGTTAATATCTTTCTATAGGCATTCTGTAGATTATAGATGATCTCATCCATCTCATCTTCGAAGCCAATCTCTAATGACTTATCAAATTCATCTAATACCAATGTTCTGACCCATTCAGTAGAGAACGTTCCTCGTCTCATATGATCTGCTAATCTACCAGGTGTGCCGATTATAAGATTAGGCGTATGAGACAGTTCCATCTTGTCTTTAGAGAATGGACGGCCACCATAGACCGTATTGATCTTAAATCCACTTCCCATATCTCTTGCTACTTGTTCGATCTGAATAGCAAGCTCTCTCGAAGGAACAATGATCATAGCTTGCACTTCAGGGATATCTCTATCAAGCAATTTGATCAATGGCAGTAAAAATGCTAATGTCTTACCCGATCCAGTAGGAGAGAGAAGTATTACCTCATCCACGGAGTCAATGGCTAAAGCCGCTTCTTCCTGCATTGGATTGAGCGCTTTGATGCCGAACTTTGATAAAATGGCAGATTGAGATTTGTGTGATTTTGACATAGCGCAAATGTAGGGATGAATAAGTTAAAGGTGCTAACTTATTATCATGGATTATGGTTCTATTAAAAAAGTACTATTCTCCAGACGTATAGAGAATGTCGATCATCAGAACTACACCAAGAAAACCTACCTAAACTATGGAGACCCTGTGATTGAGTGTCCAAGAGTTAAAGGTCACTCACTTTACCTCTATAGTCATTTATTACTAATGTATAATCAGCTTTCTATGTACTTGTAATCCATTGTTTTCATTCACTAATCGAAGCAGATACACACCAGTAGTTACATCCGCTTTTACCTCTGTAGTTGTCTCATCGACAATGCCAGTTGTTATTGTTCTACCTAATTTATCTGATAAAATAAATCTATCAAATTCGTCTGATTGACTGATGTAAAATACGCCTTGTGATGGATTGGGGAATACTTTGATATGATCAAATTTAAGGTGTTCAGTACTGTTGACAATGCCACAGGCCCCTTCAAAATTTTGATCGTATAGTGCTTGTACATTTGCTATGTCTATTTTAGCATCTGTAACGGTTTCTATATTGTTTGAGGTGGCAACACTCGTGTAGATGTGTGCTAAATCAACGGTAAGTATTTGTTCAGGCTCAAAGCTTTCTAGTCCAGTACTTGCTACTACTCTTGGATCATTTGAAGGTATATTATTTGCTATCATGCTCCATTCGTTTGGATCGTTTGGATCGCCATGGTAGACGTATTTAGTGACATCTGTGCTACCCGGATTATATCCATTACCACCAATAGTAATAGGGGTGCCATCATTGAATACCCCGTTCATGTTTTGGTAATATTCATATTCATCATTAGGATCTTGTGCAGCAGTAGGAATATCGCCAACTCCTGCGTTATAATAAGCATAAAAGCTTTCCATTTTTTGGTTTAGAAATACACTTGACTGCACAGGCGGGTTTTCTCCAAAAGTACTAGTGCCACCGCAACTGGTTCCTGGATTACCATCTACTGAATCTTCGTTATATGTAAAGAAAGCGTTGAGAGTTGTATCGCATCCAATTAGATCATCGGTATGACATCCTAGATCTGAATCTTGCCAAAGGGCATATTTAAATCCTCGATATGATTCTGAAGCTTTATTGATGATTTTATGTCTAGTGAATATTGTATTATTTAAAACATTCCCTTCGCTTGCTGTACAGCCAAATGCATACATTAAGGTATGTATTTCAACCTGTGGAAAAGTAGAAAAAGAAGGATGATCGGAATTGAAAATAGTAAATAGCATTACACTTGGAATCTTACCTATTGTCTCATTACCAATGCCTATGATAGGGTAATCGCCAAGGTAAGGATCATAGACGCCATTTTGATCAGCGTCAAAAAATGGCGCTAAGAGC